>NZ_CP155467.1:2072500-3956336 GCF_039654145.1 Caldifermentibacillus hisashii | reverse complement strand
TGGCCGCTCTACCTCCTTGACCTGTTTACTTCATGGTCCGTTCACCAAGACAGTTGTTTTATTTGTGGATAAATTACAATATAGGAAAAAAATTACTTGTCAACATTTTTCACGGTTGTGGATAAAAAAATCCAGAGATATAGAATAACTTATTCACATGTTATTAACAATTTGTGGATAAGTTATAATTAACGATTAATTATCCATAGTTAAAACACAATTCATCATATCAAAATCTACCTTATTCTGCAATGGTTTACGGTAAATATCCACAAAATAACTGATCTGTTAAAATAAAAATATCCACAAGTTGCGACTATGTGAAAAAGTTGTCGATATCTTGTGGATTTATGTCAATGCTTGTCGAAAAAATATCCACAACAAAGGAATCATTTTTGACTTGTAAGGAGGAAGAATCGATGGGAGAGGGATTATACTTGTGACCGATCAGTCAGAATATCGACTAGTTAAGTGACTGATCGGTCAATTCATCATCGATTTTCTCCATTAATTGATGTTGATGATGTAGGATAAACATATCGGAAAGTGATTTTTCAGTGCTTGACATTCCAATGTCATTGTTTTTATAATAGTAAAGACTGTCGTGAGTTGTTTCCTCATAGGGAGGTGTCATATATGAAAAGAACGTATCAACCAAATAAAAGAAAAAGAAGTAAAGTACATGGATTTCGTGAAAGAATGAGTACGAAAAACGGCCGTAAAGTATTAGCTCGCCGTCGTCGTAAAGGAAGAAAAGTACTATCTGCATAGGCCACTGACCATTCAGTGGTCTTTTTTATAAAAGAAGGAAGTGCTATTTTGCAGCTTTTTTGGAGCCTAACACTAAAACTTGTCCAAAGTTTTTTGACATTGTATGCTTATACATTAAAAATAAAATTTATTTATTCGGGCAGGGACAGTTTAATCTAAATATGTAGGTGTTTTCTGTGAAAAAAGACTATCGGATTAAAAGCAATAAAGATTTTCAACTCATTTTTAAAAATGGACGATCCTTTGCAAATCGGCAATTTATCGTCTATTTGTATGAAAATAATTCAGTCAACCATTTTCGGCTTGGCCTGTCCGTCAGTAAAAAAATAGGGAATGCCGTTACCCGAAATCAGATAAAAAGATATGTACGGCAGGCATTTTTGAAATTACAGAATGATATAGATGCGAAATATGACTACATTGTTATTGCCAGGAAACCTGTTCGTGACATGAATTACCATCAAGCAAAAAGCAGCTTGATCCATGTGTTAAAAATAGCAAAAGCTATACCGCGAAATTTTTCATCCAACCCGTAATGTGAATGGTTTTTTTGGATAAAATAATATTAACAAGGAATTTAATAGGAAAGTCTATCAAAATACTTATGAAAAATGGTAAAATACAAATGATAATGAAACATTTGGACGCTTTTACCCACTTTTAACGGCAAGTCAAGGGCTCTCATCGAAAAAGGGGAAGATTATGGGAGAGGGACATTTTTATGTCAATAATTGGTAGCATTTTTATGATAATCGAAAACAGGGGGAATTGGGTGAGTGAACGATAAATTCAGGTCCATGATTATACTGTTGTTGACAACCGTCCTATTAAGTGGTTGTACAGAAATTAATGAGCCGATTACAAAGGATTCCACGGGAGTTTGGAATGAATTAATTGTTTACCCTTTATCATGGTTAATGGTAGAAACAGCTCAATTTTTTGGGGAACCTTTGGGCTACGGTTTATCGATAATTTTAATAACTGTTTTGATTCGTCTTGCCATTTTACCATTGATGATAAAACAAATAAAAAGTACGAAGGCCATGCAGGTAATACAACCGGAACTGGCAAAATTACAAGAAAAATATAAATCAAAAGATGCAATTACCCGGCAAAAATTACAACAAGAGCGATTATTATTGATGGAAAAATATAATATAAATCCGATGGCAGGGTGCTTGCCTCTTTTCATTCAAATGCCGATTTTGCTAGGGTTCTATCAAGCGATTATGCGGACAGAGGAACTGAAAGGGAATTCCTTTATATGGTTTGAATTAGCATCTCCGGACCCATATTTTCTACTCCCCATTCTTGCAGGTGTTTCCACTTTTATTCAACAAAAAGTAATGACGAAAGGGCAGGAAGGAAATCCGCAAATTGTAATGATGCTCTGGTTAATGCCGGTTATGATTATTATCTTTTCTTTATATTTACCATCAGCGTTACCTTTATACTGGATTGTTGGGAATATTTTTTCTATCATTCAATCTTATTTTATTCAAACACCTGAGATTATAAATATTACTACTCAACCAGCTGTTGCTGGACGCACGGGAGGCAGGAAAAAGTGAAGGAACTAACGGCTACCGGCCAAACTGTTGAAGAAGCGATTGAAAAAGGAATTAGTCAATTAAAGGTTTCAAGAGAGAAAGTAGATATAAAAGTGATTGATGAAGGAAAAAAAGGGATTTTCGGTATTTTTGGTTCTCGGCTTGCGATTGTTAAGTTAACGGTTAATGTTGATCCGGTGATGGAAGCGAAACAATTCTTATCTGATGTATGTAAGCAAATGGACGTGGAGGTTAATATTGAATCGACGATAGATGGAAAATATGTATATTTTCAATTGAACAGTGATAAAACTGGGCTTTTAATTGGTAAAAGAGGACAAACATTGAACGCTTTACAAATATTGACTCAAGTCGTATTAAATCGATTCAGTGAAGAGTTTATGAATGTCATTTTAAATGCGGAAAATTACCGTGAAAAACGGGAAGAAACGCTGGTATTACTTGCAAATCGTTTGGCTAATAAAGTAATTAAAGAAAAAAAGGAAATTTCCTTGGAACCGATGCCTTCTTTTGAACGGAAAATCATTCATGCGGCACTGGCTGATAATGAAAAAATAAAAACATATTCAGTTGGAACGGACCCGCATCGGCATCTGGTCATTTCACCAAAATAGGTCAAAACGATAAAATGAAAAATGAGATAAAGGGGTCAAGCTGGCCATACAAAGAAACCAAGTTAATCAGATTGGTTTTTGTATCGCTATGCTTGACCCTTATTTTATAGTATAAGAAAGTATAAAAATACAAGTAAATAACTTGGGATTAGTTTTATTGTCTAGCTCCGAGCGCCAGCGACTGAGAAACTAACTCCCCTTTAATGTGCTCCTGCGCCATAGCCTATTCGAGGAAGCGGATGTTCAGCTCGTCGCAAAGCTTCATGAAGTATATCAAGGAAGATTACTCATGAAGTTCACTCTAGGAGTAGCTTCACTACGATAAGTCAACATCGGCTCGTCCCTCGCCGTGTTTCCTTTTCCTCGAAAATGCATTCGCATTTTCTTCGTGCGATGCCTATTCGGGGAAGCAAATCTGTTCTCATTGCGGGGCGCTCCAGTTTGTACGTCGCTAAGCGGGCGCTCTGCGCTTTTCTTATACGTTAAGAAAGGAAAAGTTTCTTTGAAGCATACGAATTCTACTTGTTGACCAAAAAAATTAATCATCCACATGTGCACAAATTTTAATCAAACAGTATAATAATTGTTATCAACATGTGGATAAGTTAAAATGAATGAGATAAAACATAAATTGGATGATATATAAGAAATATTTTCGTTAATATAGTATAGAGATTGGTGCGACCGGGAGAGTATAATAAAATAGATTTAGTAAAAGGTGAGGAAAGCATGGATATAGATACAATTGCAGCGATATCGACTCCGCTTGGTGAGGGAGCGATTGGGATTGTTCGGATTTCGGGTCCGGAGGCAATAAATATTATTGATCAAATATTCCAAAGTCCATCAGAAAAAAAATTGCAAGAGGTAGCGTCTCATACGATCCATTATGGTCATATTTATGATCCTAAAGAACAAAAGACCATTGAGGAAGTAATGGTTTCGGTAATGCGAGCTCCGAAAACATTTACACGTGAGGATGTAGTTGAAATCAACTGCCATGGTGGTTTATTGTCCGTAAATCGCGTCCTGCAATTAGTATTAACCCACGGTGCCCGTATAGCTGAACCGGGTGAATTCACAAAAAGGGCATTTTTAAATGGGCGGATTGATTTATCACAAGCGGAAGCAATTATGGATTTAATCAGAGCAAAAACCGATAAAGCAATGACGAATGCGATTGGACAATTGGAAGGTCGGTTATCGAAAAAAATTAAGAGATTGCGGCAAGAACTGTTGGAAGTTTTAGCCCAGGTTGAAGTAAATATTGATTATCCGGAATATGATGATGTAGAAGAAATGACACATAAACTTTTTAAAGAAAAGGCGTTATATGTCAAATCAGAAATTGAGAAGTTGCTTGAGACAGCGAAGCAGGGAAAAATTTTACGGGAGGGAATAAAAACCGTAATTATCGGGCGGCCAAATGTCGGCAAATCTTCGTTATTAAACAGCTTTGTCCATGAAAAAAAAGCGATCGTTACAGATATACCGGGGACAACAAGAGATGTGATTGAAGAATATGTAAATATTCATGGCGTCCCATTAAAGTTAATTGACACAGCCGGAATTCGTGACACGGAGGATGTGGTTGAAAAAATCGGTGTCGAACGGTCCCGGCAAGTGTTGCGGGAAGCGGACTTAATTTTATTTTTGCTGAATAATAATGAACCGTTGACAGAGGAGGACATTCATTTATTTGACACAATCGAGGGAATGGATGCGATTATTGTTGTCAATAAAGTAGACTTGCCTCAAAAAATCGATTTTAATGAGATAAAGAGGATGGCTCGCGGTCGGAAAATTGTCAAAATCTCGGTCAAAGATGATAAAGGAATTGAAGAATTGGAAACAATGATTTCAAACATGTATATGGCCGGTAATCTGGAAGCGGATGACTTAACATATGTATCGAATGCACGCCACATTGGGTTACTGAATCAAGCGTTGCAATCAATAAATGATGCATTAGATGGAATTGGGATGGAAGTTCCAATTGATATTGTCCAAATTGATATGACAAAAACGTGGGAACTGTTGGGCGAAATTATTGGTGAAAGTGTCCACGATGAATTAATTAATAAATTATTTTCCCAATTTTGTTTAGGAAAGTAGGGGAATGGAGGTTAGAAAATGCAAACATATGAAGCGGGAGAATATGATGTCGTTGTTGTAGGAGCCGGACATGCCGGATGTGAAGCGGCTCTAGCAACAGCGAAAATGGGTGCAAAAACAGCTTTAATTACGATCAGCCTTGATATGATCGCTTTCATGTATTGTAATCCGTCCATCGGCGGTCCGGCAAAAGGTATTGTTGTTCGGGAAATTGATGCTTTAGGCGGAGCAATGGGAAAAGTCATTGATAAAACAGCCATTCAAATGCGCATGCTCAATACCGGGAAAGGTCCTGCAGTCCGGGCATTACGGGCTCAAGCAGATAAAGTATTGTATCAACAAGAAATGAAAAAAATGTTAGAAAATCAAGAGAATCTGGAATTAATCCAAGGAATGGTTGAACAATTAATTATTGAAGATGGTGAATGTCAAGGTGTTATAACAAAAACAGGAGCCATTTACCGTGCAAAAACGGTCGTTGTCACAACAGGAACGTTTTTACGCGGAGAAATAATTATTGGTGAATTAAAATATTCGAGCGGACCGAATAATCAACAACCTTCCATAAAACTTTCCGAGCATTTAGAACAACTCGGTTTTGATTTAGTTCGCTTTAAAACGGGTACGCCGCCACGGGTAAATGGAAATACAATCGATTATTCAAAAACGGAAATCCAACCGGGTGATGAACATCCGCGAACATTCTCTTATGAAACAATGGAGGAGATTACCAATCAATTGCCTTGTTGGCTAACGTATACAACAGAAGAAAGTCATAAATTAATTGATGCTAATTTACACCGCAGCCCAATGTTTTCAGGGATGATCAAAGGCAGAGGACCAAGATATTGTCCATCCATTGAAGATAAAGTTGTTCGCTTCCACGATAAACCGCGTCATCAAATTTTTTTGGAACCTGAAGGGAGAAATACAGAAGAAGTCTATGTACAAGGCCTTTCTACAAGCCTTCCGGAAGAGGTGCAACACGAATTATTAAAAACAATACCGGGATTAGAAAATGCAAAAATGATGCGAACCGGTTATGCGATTGAATATGATGCAATCATTCCAACACAGTTATGGCCGACTTTGGAAACAAAAGCAGTTAAAAATCTGTATACAGCGGGACAAATTAATGGAACAAGCGGTTATGAAGAAGCGGCCGGACAAGGATTAATGGCAGGAATTAATGCAGGCTTACGTGCGCTCGGCAAAACAGAAGAAGTGATTTTAAAACGGTCGGAAGCCTATATCGGTGTATTAATCGATGACCTGGTGACAAAAGGTACGGTTGAGCCTTATCGTCTGTTAACGTCAAGAGCAGAATATCGATTATTACTACGTCACGATAACGCTGATTTACGTCTTACGGATCTTGGATATAAGCTTGGGTTAATTAGTGAAGAACGGTTCCAACGATTCCTTGAGAAAAAAGAAAAAATTGACCGGGAAATAAAAAGGTTACATGCAACCAGAATCAAACCAAATGCAAAAACGCAAGAATTAATCAAAAGTATCGGCGGAAGTGAATTGAAAGACGGGATTTTGGCAAGTGATTTATTAAAAAGACCGGAAATGAAGTATGATTATCTAAAAAAATTAATCCCGGCAGAAGAAGAATTAACACCTGAGATTGAAGAACAAGTCGAAATTCAAATCAAATATGAAGGTTATATTAGTAAAGCTTTACAACAAGTTGAGCGGCTCAAGAAAATGGAAGATAAAAAAATCCCGCTCAATATTGATTACGATGCGATTCAAGGGTTGGCGAATGAAGCTAGAGAAAACTTAAAAAAAGTTCATCCATTAACGTTGGCTCAAGCATCAAGAATATCAGGAGTCAATCCGGCTGATATATCCATTTTACTCATATATTTGGAACAAGGAAAAATTGCCCGCGTCGCCAATGAGTAACAAAATGTTGCTCATTGGCTAAAGTGAAAACAACTTCCTCGGAAAGAGTGAGCAAATTGAATAGAGAACAATTTCTATCAGAATTAGAAAAGTTGCATATTCATTTAACGGATGAGCAGCTTCATCAATTTGAATTATATTATCAAACTTTAATTCATTGGAACGAAAAAATGAATTTAACAGCCATTACAGAAAAGGGAGAGGTTTTCTTAAAACATTTTTATGACTCTTTGACGATCGTTAGGGAATTTCCATGGTCACTGGCTGAAAATTTTACTGTTTGTGATGTAGGTGCAGGTGCCGGTTTTCCGAGTATTCCTTTGAAAATCGCCTTTCCTCATATTCAAGTTTCCATTGTAGACTCCTTAAATAAGCGAATTAATTTTTTAGAAGAATTAGTGACAACATTAAAATTAACAGATGTCCATTTATACCACGATCGAGCAGAAATATTCGGTCAAAATCCGCAACACCGGGAAAAGTATGACTTGGTAACCGCTCGGGCAGTGGCCAAAATGTCAATCCTAAGTGAATTTTGCTTACCTTTAGTAAAACCGGGCGGGTATTTCATTGCTTTAAAGGGAGCAAGTGGAGAAGAAGAATTGGAAGAGGGGAAAAAGGCAATTATGACGCTCGGAGGAAATATTTCCGGGGTACAATCTTTCATTTTGCCTTTTGAAAATAGTGAACGGACCATCATCCATATCCATAAAGCAAAATCAACACCAAAAAAATACCCGAGAAAACCGGGCGTTCCAACGAAAAATCCTTTATAATAAAAGAGACAAAACATGTTCTTTCATAAATTTACAAAATTTGATTCGAATAAGAAGGAACTTGGCGGGAAATAGAGAAATATGTATATAAGTATACTACGGTTATTTTATGGATGGAGATATCATTTTTTGATTGGATCAGTTCTGACTAATGATAAACACTCTAAAAAGGCTTTACACTAGGTACAAGATGAATAATCATTTGAATAGCACAAATGTTCGCTAGGGAGTAAGTTTTTGTAGAAACATGTCTTTTTGGGTGCTGACGATATATTAAACAAGTTTCTTCAAGGCCAGGGAGTTTTAAAAGGATGGTGAAGAATAATGAAACATCCATTATCACGTATATTTGGGGTTACTGAAAAGTTGGAGACAAATATGGATGAAGAAAAAGAAACTTTATTAGACGTTGACAGAGAGGAAATCGTTAAAGTTCCAGTCGAACAAATTATTCCTAATCGGTTTCAACCCCGAACGATTTTTGATGAAGAAAAAATTGATGAATTAGCACGGACGATTCATACACATGGGATGATCCAACCAATTGTCATTCGCCAACTGGACCATGATCAGTATGAAATTATTGCTGGAGAAAGACGCTATCGGGCCATAAAAAAATTAGGTTGGGAATATGTTCCTGCCATTATTAAAGATATGAACGATAAACAAACGGCTTCGATTGCTTTAATTGAGAACTTACAAAGAGAAGAACTGACACCGATTGAAGAAGCAATTGCCTACAATCAATTGATTGAAATTCATGAATTAACGCAAGAAGCTTTAGCCCAACGTCTTGGAAAAAGCCAATCGACGGTTGCGAATAAACTTCGGTTGCTCAAGCTCCCCCAACCAATTCAAGAAGCTTTATTGTCGAAAACGATTACTGAACGACATGCCCGGGCATTGATGCCACTAAAAGATGAAGAAAAACAGTTAAAGGTTTTTAACGAGGTAATCGAAAAAAATTTAAACGTAAAACAAACGGAAGAAAGAATTAATAAACTATTATCACAGGATGCGAAGCCGAAACCAAAGCGGATTTCTTTTAGTAAAGACGTCAGAATCGCGGTTAATACAATCAGACAATCTTTGCAAATGGTACATAAAAGTGGAATTAATGTTGACTCGGTTGAGGAAGAGCTCGATGATTTTTATCAAATCACCATTCGCATTCCTAAAAAGAAATCATAGATTAATAGAATTTGTTATGGAAGGAAAACGCGGGCGTCAGTGCAAAAAAAAAAGATACCATGTTTTCGGCTGCGATGCATTTATTGATAAAGTGATGGCTTTTTTTATAGGGAGTTTATGCTTTCGATGCTTTCCTTGTGTGCTAATCTGTAATTCTTAAAATTTCCAACTGGGCCGCATAGGGCATCTTTGTTGGAAATTTAAAACTTTCTTAACATATATGAAAAGACTGCTTGGTTCAGTCTTTTTTTTTATTGAAAATTTTTTTGTGAATCTTAAAAATATCAGTATTAGCCAATAAAACTACTAGAATGGTAAAATTTCATATGATTAAATGCCAATGATTATTTATAGAAATGAAAAGTTTTTTTCTCATTTTCATGGTAAAATAGAATAAGTTTTAAGTTTTAAGGTAGGTGAAACTGTGAGTAAGATTATTGCAATTGCTAACCAAAAAGGCGGAGTAGGAAAAACGACAACATCTGTTAATTTGTCTGCCTGTTTAGCTTATATTGGAAAAAAAGTATTGCTTGTCGATGTAGACCCACAAGGTAACGCAACAAGTGGGATAGGTATAGAAAAAGCTGATGTTTCAAAATGTATATATGATATTTTAATTGATGATGAAGATACGAAAAATGTTGTTCTTTCTACTCAAGTTGAAAATTTATTTGTCATCCCTGCAACGATTCAGTTAGCGGGAGCGGAAATTGAATTAGTACCAACGATTTCAAGGGAAATGAGATTGAAACATGCTCTATTACAAGTAAAGGATCAGTTTGATTATATTATTATCGACTGTCCTCCATCTTTAGGACTATTAACCTTAAATGCATTGACGGCAGCAGATTCTGTCCTGATCCCGGTGCAATGTGAATATTATGCCTTGGAAGGTCTGAGTCAGTTACTGAATACAGTTCGTCTCGTACAAAAACATTTAAACAGTGATTTAAAAATAGAGGGTGTTCTCTTAACGATGCTGGATGCCCGAACAAATTTAGGAATCCAAGTGATTGATGAAGTAAAGAAATACTTTCAAAATAAGGTTTTTAATACAATTATTCCAAGAAATGTCCGACTAAGTGAGGCACCGAGTTACGGTAAACCAATAATTATTTATGATCCAAGATCCAGGGGTGCAGAAGTATACCTAGAATTAGCAAAGGAAGTGGTGGTGAATGGCTAAAGGTCTTGGCAAAGGGTTAGATTCTTTGTTTTCAAATGTTAAATTAGAAGAAGAAGAAACCGTTCAAGAAGTAAATATTAAAGAATTACGACCAAATCCGTATCAGCCACGAAAAATTTTCTCGGATGAAGCGATTGAAGAATTAAAGCAATCCATTCTTGAACATGGTATCCTTCAGCCTTTAATTGTTCGCAAAAGTATAAAAGGATATGAAATTGTTGTTGGTGAACGTCGCTACCGTGCTGCGAAAATGGCGGGATTGGACATCGTTCCGGTTGTTGTAAGAGATTTAAATGACCAGCAAATGATGGAATTAGCTGTATTAGAAAATTTACAAAGAGAAGATTTAACCCCCATTGAAGAAGGGGCAGCTTACCAAATGTTGATGGATCAGCTGCATATCACTCAAGAACAATTGGCAAAAAGATTGGGAAAAAGTAGACCGCATATCGCAAATCATGTTCGCCTACTTTCTTTACCAAAGGAAATTCAGCAGTTGATTATTGATGGTAAATTGTCAATGGGCCATGGTCGTGCACTGCTCGGATTAAAGAAAAAGGATAAAATAAAACCTGTTGTAGACAAAGTAATAAAAGAACAATTAAATGTTCGGCAATTGGAACAACTTGTCAACAACTTGAATAAAAATGTTCCACGTGAAACAAAAAATCAAAAAGAAAAGAAAGATATCTTTTTAATCGAACAAGAAACATATTTACGTGAAAGATTTGGAACAACTGTTAATATTAAACAATCAAAAAACAAGGGGAAAATAGAAATCCAATTTTTTTCTAAAGACGATTTAAACCGTATTTTAGAAATTTTGAATTCGGACTCGTAGAATAAGTCATGTATAGTGACTTATTTTTTTACATTAGGAACGGAAGGATGCCGAGAAATACCCTGTCAACTTCGGTAATTCATACGTTTCTTCATAGGAGAATTTTTTTATTATGGAGCGAAAAAACTATTCTATTTTTATAGATGGTAGAGATACAAAAAGATATGATAGTATAAAAGATACATTTATTCTTTTAAAAAATTTGCAGGTGAAATTATGGCATTATGGGGAACAATTGTCAATGTACTATTTATTATTATTGGTTCACTGATCGGGCGGTTATTAGCAAATATCCCTGAATCAATGAAAAATACGATTATGAAGGGGATCGGTTTAACTGTTTCCGTTTTAGGAATCCAAATGGGAATTAAAAGCAGTAATTTTCTATATGTGATCATTAGTATTGTTTTAGGGGCTGTTATTGGGGAATGGTTATGTTTAGAGGAAAAATTAAATCAGTTTGGAATCTGGATTGAGAAGAAAGTTGGAGGGAAATCAAAAGGAAATATCGCCCAAGGTTTTGTAACAGCCACACTTATTTTTGTGATCGGGGCAATGGCGGTTGTTGGTGCGCTAGATAGCGGAATTCGCGGTGATCATCAAGTCCTTTATACAAAGGCGGTTATTGATGGTTTTACAGCAATTATGTTGACAAGTACGCTTGGTTTAGGTGTCATTTTTTCCAGTATACCGGTCTTTCTTTATCAAGGTTTCATTGCTATATTCGCAAACCAAATGAATCGGTTGATTCCCGAACAGGTAATGGATATTTTCATTTTGGATCTGACTGCAACCGGGGGAGTTATGATTCTAGCCATAGGGTTAAATATTTTAGAAATAACGAAAATTAAAGTAGCGAATCTGTTACCCGGTTTGATCGTGATTGCTGTGTTGGTATCAATTGTAGGCTTTTTTAAATATTAGTCAGTGGGGAATCGGTATCCCCACTGATAGGTAGATGGATAAATTCATTCTCCCACCTAAGCTTCCCCATCTTACTAAATGCCGGAACTTCTCCATTCGCCTATTTAAACAGTATCTTCGTTCAAAGATAGTGTCTGTGCTTTAGACATTTGTTCAAAATGGTAAAGTAAACCGGCTTTATAAATTCCTTCTGCCATCGTTTTTGCTAAATTCATAACAAGATGTAATCTAGTGTTTTGTAATACAAAGTACTCCATAAATCCACTGATATTTACAATTCCGGTCATATGAATATCACCAACAGCCGGCAATGTTTTATTAACACCTGCACCCGGTTTTAACGAACCGTTTTTAATATGAATGGTCCCCACATTTTTACTATGGCCTAAACAGGCATCGATACCGATAATAAAAGGATTGTTAAAACGACTCTCAATCATATCCAGTTTTTCGGTCAAATTAATGGCATGAATAGGTTCATCCAAAGTTCCAAAAACATAAAAATTTCCGGGTAAATTTCTTTCCGTAACAAGACTGCCGACCAGTGGTCCCAGTGAATCTCCGGTTGATCGGTCCGTACCTATACAAATAAAAACAATTGGAACTGAAAAATCATTTGGTAAAAATGATAGTAATGCATTAGCGAGTTTGCTGGCTGCGAAACGATCCTGCCAATCTATTTTCAAATCACTTTTTCCTTTTATAAACCCGGTTCTAAACATATTTTCCCACCTTTACCGGTAATCATTTGTATTATAAGTTTAGTTAGATTTAAAGTTTTTTATACATGGAGGAACAAAATTGGGAAATTAATTTGTTTAAATTACTTATTGTAGAGAGGATTATGCTATAATTATTTAAATATGATGTAGCGTGTTTTTCTGATTGAATATCCTTTCTTGGGGAAAGAGTAATAAAATGTGGAGGAGTTTGAAAATGGAAGAGAAGACATTTCAGTTGAATGATATTGTTGAAATGAAAAAACAACATCCTTGTGGTACAAACCGTTGGAAAATCATTCGGTTAGGCATGGATATTCGGATTAAATGTCTAGGCTGCTCTCACAGTGTCCTTTTACCAAGAAAAGAATTTGTAAGGAAAATGAAAAAAGTCATTGATCATGCTGATTAATTTTCATGATGTAAATGTTAATTACCACGGCAATTCTTGTCATTATGAAAAGGTAATTTTTGATTGTCACCCAAAAAGGTTTTACATGAAATCCAGTATTCATTATAATTTGTTCTGTTCGATACTTGATTTTTCTAACCATTAAGTTTTGATCAGATGAAATCATATATTAGGAGTGAAATAAATGGCTTTAACAGCAGGTATTGTCGGTTTACCGAATGTTGGGAAATCGACACTTTTTAATGCAATTACCCAAGCGGGTGCAGAGGCAGCAAACTATCCATTTGCAACAATCGATCCGAATGTAGGGGTCGTTGAAGTTCCGGATGCACGTTTAGATAAGTTGACAGAAATGTATCAACCGAAAAAAACGATACCAACGACGTTCGAGTTCACCGATATTGCCGGTATTGTCAAAGGAGCAAGTAAAGGTGAAGGATTAGGGAATAAATTTTTGGCTAATATTCGCCAAGTGGATGCCATTTGTCATGTTGTTCGTTGTTTTGATGATGAAAACATTACCCATGTGTCAGGCCGGGTCGATCCGCTTGATGATATTCAAACCATCAATCTCGAATTAATTCTTGCTGATATGGAAACAGTGGAGAAAAGGATTGCCCGTGTTGAGAAATTGGCAAAGCAAAAAAATAAAGAGGCTCAAGCCGAATATGAAATTTTAACCATGTTAAAGGAAACGTTTGAAAATGAACTTCCCGCAAGAACGATTGAATTCAATGAAGAACAACAAAAAATAGTGAAAGGTTTTCAACTTCTAACGATGAAACCTGTTTTATATGTTGCAAATATCGGGGAAGATGATGTTGCAAATGCAAATAAAAATAAATATTTCCAAGTAGTACAGGACTTTGCCGAGAAAGACCATGCGGAAGTTGTTGTTATTTGTGCAAGAATTGAAGAAGAAATTGCCGAATTAGAACCGGAAGAAAAAGCAGCATTTCTTCAAGAATTAGGTATTCAAGAGTCCGGATTGGATCAAATGATTCGAAAAGCTTACCATCTTTTAGGATTAGCGACATTTTTTACTGCCGGGGTTCAAGAGGTTCGAGCCTGGACATTTAAAAAAGGAATGAAGGCGCCTCAATGTGCCGGAATCATTCATAGTGATTTTGAAAGAGGCTTTATTCGGGCGGAAACGGTATCCTACGATGATTTAGTCGCAAACGGATCATTTAATAAGGCAAAAGAAGCCGGCAAGGTTCGCTTAGAGGGAAAAGATTATATTGTCCAAGACGGAGACATTATGCATTTTCGGTTCAATGTATAAAATGGCAGGTTGAGAACGGTCTCGAAGCCAAATGAAGCAGTGAAAAAATGAAAAAAAGCAACGAGACCATCTCTCGGAGTTAAATAATGCATTGAAGAATGGAGAAAAGACCACGACACCCACTCTCAATGCCAAAAAAAGTATCGATTGACTTGAAAAAAGACCGGCTCTCGAGGACAAATGGAGTTGCGAAACAATGAAAAATGACATCGAGCCCCGGCCCTTTTTTTTGCCCAGTTCACTACCCACATCCGTCGACCAAGACAGAAAAAGCAGAATAAAAGCAAGTTTGGAGAGAATATTCAAACTGGGATTTTTAATTACACTGGTGTGTTAATACACCAAGGAAAACTTATTACATCCCCAAATACCATTTGGTTTAATTCAGGGATTTTTCTAGTGTATAATATAGTTAGAAATTAGGGGGGAGGTATATGAGTTGTATGGAAATGCAGCAAATTTGGGAGAAATATGTCCTTGAAAATTCACTCGATTCATTTATAATTGATAAAACAATTATCGATTCTTGGCAACTTAGTAAAAAATTCAAAGTCAATCCTAAAGATGGAATTGGCAAACGATTTCTTACGACGAGCGATTTTCAAAAAAGATTAAGAGATCATGAGACGATGGTTTCTTTAGCAAAGAAAAGTTTAAATCGATTCCAATTTCTTTTGAAAAATATTGATTTTATTCTTGTGTTGACAGATGCTGACGGCTATATTTTATGGCAGTCAGGCAATGAGCATTTGAAAGAACATGCACGTGAAATCCGGTTTTCACAAGGATATCAATGGACAGAATCGATGGTTGGAACGAATTCAATTGGAATCGCTTTACGAACAAAAGAGGCAAATTTTATTCACGGATACGAACATTTTGCCAGAGCCTCGCACAACTGGAGCTGTGTCGCATCTCCCGTTTTTGGAGAAAATCGAGAAGTTGTAGGGGTAGTCGATTTATCAATGCCTGCACATTATCCGAAGAAAGAGGATTTTTTATTTACCGTTCAATTGATTGCGGAATTTATTTCAGAAGCATTGCAAAGGAAAGTATTTGAAGAACAGAAGTATATGTTACAATATTTTTCTAGTAAAAAACAACCAGGAATACTTTGCAACTCCTCCATGACCATTTTACACATATCCCCTGAACTAGTAGATGAACCTGAAGCCTATATTGGAAAAAAGCTAAGTGCTCTTCCAAATGAAAAATGGGAGATTGTAAAACGTGATCCTATTCGAAAAGAAGATACTTGTATCGGCTATTTTGTTTACGTTAAACATAGAATATTTAATCATCCTTTTAAGTTTCATTATGTTTCAGGTCGAAGCAAAACTTTTCATCAATTATTGGAAGAAGTACAAATTGTTGCACCAACTTCAGCTCCCATTCATTTATACGGTGAAACAGGGAGCGGAAAAGAAGTGTTAGCCAAAACAATCCATGAAAACAGTCCTTTTGCAGAGGGAAAACTAGTTTCTGTCAATTGTGGCTCGATACCGGAAAACTTGATGGAAAGTGAATTATTTGGTTATGAAAAGGGTGCTTTTACAGGAGCAAACCCAAATGGATATATAGGAAAAATCGAGCAAGCGAATAATGGTACATTATTTTTAGATGAAATTGAAGATATGCCTGTATCAATGCAATCAGACTTATTACGTGTTCTTCAGGAAAAAAAGTTAACTCGAATTGGTGGGACTAAAGAAATTAATGTAAATTTTAGACTCATTACAGCGAGTAATCAGGATTTAAAGGCACTTGTTAAGGCAAAGAAATTTCGAACAGATCTCTTTTATCGAATATATGTATGTCCCCTTCAGATTCCACCGTTAAGAGATAGAAAGGAAGATATACGAGAGCTTATCAAGTATTTTGAAAGCGCTAATTCTTGGTATCCGTTTTGGGAAGAAATGTTGGTTGAAGTTGCGGAACAGTATCCGTGGAAGGGCAATGTTCGCGAACTGAATAATTTCTTGGAAAGATGTCTTATTTATTACAGAGATCGCATCCCAACGAAGGAGCAGTTGATTCAGTTGATTCAGAAAGGGGGGTTAATCGAGTTTCAAGAGACAAGTGATACATTAAGTTTTAAGGAACAAATAGAAAAAGAAAACATTTATAATGCTTTAGTAAATAATAACGGAAATATTCCGATGGCGGCAAAACAACTCTCGATATCGAAAAGTACCCTTTATCGTAAAATAAAAAAATACAAGTTGGATTAAAATGAGAAAAAATGTGACGATTTGATACGATTGTCGCATTTTTATTTTTTTTGAGAATAAGAAAGTATAAAAATACAAGGAAGTAACTTTGGATTAGTTTTAATGTCCGGCTCCGAGCGCCAGCGACTAGCGCTTTTCTTATTATACATAAAACCGTCTCTATCCGTAGTTTTTCATTTTGGCACGCTTTTTGCAATATTAAACAGTGAAAACATCAATAAAAGGAAAAATTTGATGTTTTCCCTTATAAAAAGAAATGACAAACTTAATTGGATAGGAGGGTAGGGATCATGGAACAATTTGATCTAATTGTCATCGGAGCTGGTCCTGGTGGATATGTGGCAGCTATTCGGGCAGCACAAAAAGGAAAGCAAGTGGCCTTAATTGAAAAAGCATCATTAGGTGGCACTTGTTTAAATGTTGGCTGTATCCCGTCCAAAACCTTTTTACAACATAGTGAATGGATGGAAAAAATAAAAACAGCCAATCAGTTTGGAATTCTCTCTGAAGTAAAGCATATTGACTATGCGAGATTAGTAGAACGAAAAGATCAAGTAGTTGGAACATTAGTAAATGGCATTCAATATTTATTGAAAAAAAATAACATTACCTTGATTCAGGGGGAAGCGGTTGTAAAAGACAACTTGGTTGTTGTCGTAAATAATCAAGAGTTTAAGAGTAAAGATATTATCCTTGCTACTGGTAGTCGACCATTTGTTCCACCGATTAAAGGTTTAGACAAAGTGGCCTATTACACGACAGATAATTTCTTTGATTTAAAAAAACAGCCGACAGAACTTGTTATTATTGGCGGAGGTGTAATTGGAATTGAATTAGCCTTTGCCATGGCGCCATTAGGAACAAAAGTAACTGTTGTGGAAGTAGCGGATGACATTCTATTAACAGAAGACAATGAAGCTCGTAATGTAATAAAAAGAAAAATGGATCAACTAGGAATTCAATACTATACGAAAGTAACAATTCAAGAAGTAACAAATAATGAAGTAATTTTACAAAATCAAAAGATCCCTTATACAGAATTACTTGTAGCAACTGGAAGAAAACCTAATATTGAAATTGTAAGCGCCTTAAATTTAGAGCTGGATGAGAAGAAAAAATTTATTAAAGTAAATGGGAAATTTTTAACAAGTAGAAATCATGTGTACGCCATTGGAGATCTGATTGGAGGTTTTCAACTAGCACATGCAGCCAGCAAAGAAGGATTAACAGCTGTTTCGGCTATCCTTAATGAAAATCATTTACCATATAATCCGGATGAAATTCCTAGATGTGTATACACCCACCCGGAAATCGCCTCCTTTGGCCTAAGTGAAGAGCAGGCGAAATTAAAGGGTTATGAGGTTGTCACAAAGAAAATGTCCTTTCAAGGGAATGGGAGGGCAATCGCAATGGGTGAAACGGAAGGGTTTGTGAAAATCATTACCGAGAAAAAATATCACGAAATATTAGGAGCCGTTGTGGTTGGGGCAAATGCTACAGAATTAATTAACCAAATATTAGCCGTAAAACATTCAGAAGGTCGAATTGAAGAACTGGCTACACTCGTATATGGACATCCAAATTTATCTGAAGTTATCGGGGAAACGGCCGAAAGTATTTTATTTAAAGCTATACACGAATAAGGTTGAGGAGGAAATGCTATGGAAAAGAAGGATGCTTTATGGATTTATGAAAAGATGAACGATATTCGCTTATTTGAAGACAAAGTGCATGAGATTTTTTCTTCCGGGGAAATTCCGGGTTTTGTTCACCTATATGCTGGAGAGGAAGCAGTTGCAACTGGTGTTTGCGCACACCTAAATGATAACGATTACATTACAAGTACACATAGAGGTCATGGACATTGTATTGCCAAAGGTTGTGATTTAAATGGAATGATGGCCGAAATATTTGGCAAAGAAACCGGGCTTTGTAAAGGAAAAGGCGGCTCGATGCATATTGCTGATATCGACAAAGGGATGCTTGGTGCAAACGGCATGGTAGGTGGTGGATTTCCATTGGCTGTAGGCGCCGGGCTTCGTAATAAATATTTGAAAACAGATAATGTTGTTGTTTGTTTCTTCGGGGATGGTGCGGCTAATGAGGGGACATTCCACGAAGGATTAAATCTCGCTTCAATTTGGAAGTTGCCGGTCATTTTTGTCTGTGAAAATAATATGTTCGGTGAGGCGACCCCACAAGCGTATGCTTCGGCTTCGAAAACAATAGCTGAACGAAGCGTTGCCTATAATATGCCGGGTGTACGGGTAGACGGAAAAAATGTGTTGGAAGTGTATGAGGAGGCGGGAAATGCAATCGAGCGAGCAAGAAATGGTGAAGGACCTACTTTAATTGAATGTGTTACCTATCGTAATTATGGCCACTTTGAAGGAGACGAGCAAAAGTATAAAGCAAAGGATGGAACGGAAAAAGAGTTGGCAGATAAAGATTGTATTACGATTTTCCGTAAACAAGCCATTGAACTTAACCTCATGACAGAAAATGAAGCAGATGAAATTGAAAAAGCATCAGTGGAAAGAATTCAAGAAGCTATTCAATTTGCCAAAGAAAGTCCGCTACCAAGACCGGAAGCTTTATATGAAGATGTATATGCATAATAAATGAGAAAGGAAGTGTTGGAAAATGACAAGAAAAATAACGATGATGAAAGCAATTAATGAAGCATTGGATATTGCAATGGAACGAGATGAGAAAGTAATCCTTCTTGGTGAAGATATAGCTGGTGGTGCAACCGTTGAGCATTTAAACGGGAAAGGTGCCTGGGGAGGTGTATTTGGTTTAACAAAAGGTTTGGTTGAAAAATACGGAACAGAACGAGTAATTGATACGCCAATTTCTGAAATGGGATACATGGGGGCAGCTGTTGGAGCAGCGGCCACCGGATTAAGACCAGTTCCGGAATTAATGTTCAATGATTTTATTGGATTTTGTTTTGACACCATCCTTGCACAAGGCTCGAAAATGCGTTACATGTTTGGGGGAAAAGCAACAATACCGATGACGATACGTACAAATCATGGGGCAGGTGCATCTGCGGCAGCACAGCATTCCGGATCATATTACGGGATTCTTGGCTCGATTCCGGGAATTAAAGTTGTTGTTCCTTCTAATCCATATGATGCAAAAGGACTTCTTCTGTCCGCAATAGAAGATGATAACATTGTTGTATTCTCAGAAGACAAGACGCTTTATGGTCTAAAGGGGGAAGTTCCTGAAGGGTATTATACAGTTGAAATTGGAAAAGCAAAAGTAAAACGGGAAGGTACAGATTTAACAATTGTATCCATTGGAAAAATGTTGTATGTTGCCGAAGAAGTTGCCGATCGACTAGCAGAGGAGGGAGTTTCTGTTGAAGTAATCGATCTTTTGACAGTAGCTCCGTGGGATCAAGAGACGGTTATTCATTCTGTTAAAAAGACAAATCGCTTAATCGTAATTGATGAGTCTAATCCACATAATAATACCGCTACTGATATTGCAAGTGTCGTTTCTGATAAAGCTTTTGATTATTTGGATGCACCGGTTAAATGCGTTTGTGCACCAAATACACCTGTTCCATTTGCCAAAAACCTGGAAGAGCTATATATTCCGAATGCAGATAAGGTGTTAAAAGTGGCGGATGACATTATTTTTGATTTAAAAAACCGAACTCTCGTTTAAGGTGGTGAACAAATTGTCTACAGAAATTTTAATGCCTAAGTTAGGGTTAACCATGACAAGTGGAGTAGTTGATGAATGGATAAAAAAGGAAGGGGAACCTGTTCAAAAGGGAGAACACGTTTGTACCATTAGCTCAGAAAAGTTAACGGCCGAAGTCGAAGCTCCTGCTGACGGGATCTTAGTAAAAATAATTGTAGCAGAGGGGGAGGAGGCAGACGTTAAGGAACCCATCGGTATTGTGGCTCAAGAAGGAGAAACAATTGATACACAACAACCTGAAGAAACTGTCTCAAAACCAAAACAAAATCAAAGGGTACAAGAACAACTTGTTCCGGTGTCTGCTGAAAAACCATTGGTATCTAATGGTGAACGTATTTTCGCAAGTCCGCTAGCAAGAATATTAGCCAAGGAAAAAAATATTGATCTCACTCTTATAAAAGGTACAGGTGGGAATAACCGAATTACAAAAAGGGATATAGAAGCATATGAGCATTCAGCTACAAGAGAGGTAGCATCTACCACCGATGTAGTTGCTTCATCAAAGAGTACAGCTAGCCAAAACATGGGTGCCGGGCTGACAGGTATGCGTAAAGTCATTGCTAAACGAATGAAAACTAGTCTTGACCAAACGGCACAGTTGACCATTCATCGAAAAGCGGACTTAACTGCATTTATAAAGTTTAAAGAGGAAATAAAGCGTCATCTTTCTGATACAGAAATTGCCGGAAGTCTGAGTCTCACTGTTTGCGTTTCAAAAGCTGTCATCCTTGCTTTAAAAGAGTATCCTGAAATGAATAGTTGGTATGAACCGGATGCAAATGGATTCCAAACTTTTGATGAAGTTCATCTTGGCATAGCGACCGCTTTATCCGATGGGTTAATGGTACCCGTTATAAGAAATGCCCATCAAATGAGTTTAAAAGAATTAAGTGGTGCCATTACAAAAGTTACTCAGGCTGCTCGCGAAGGAAGCCTTGCAGGCGAACTCGTTACCGGTTCCACTTTTACTATAACAAATCTAGGGAAAAGTGGCATCGAGTATTTTACACCAATATTAAACACGCCTGAAACGGGTATTTTAGGTGTGGGAAGTCTTCAAGATAAACTTACTTTAAATAACGACGGTCAAGTCATAACAACAAAAGAATTGCCACTAAGCTTAACTTTCGATCACCAACTAATTGATGGAGCTCCGGCTGCAGAATTTTTAGGGAGAATCGTCTCATTTATAGAAAAACCTTATTCACTTCTTTTATAAAAACATACGAACATTAGTAGTACTGACCAAGGCCATGGTTTGGGCTGTTTAAAAAGTAGCTTTCAATGACTAAACAGATAAAAAGTAAAACCCAAGAATAAGGTTATTTCAACATTCTTGGGTTTTAAATTTATAAAAGTCAAAATGGATAGCCCCTTCCCTTCGATTAATGAAAATTTTCAACAGTTCATTGCAGAATTGTCTAGGCTGTGTTATAATTATGAATCGTGAGTAATGAAGATTGCTCCTTGCTCAATTTTTGAGCCGTTTAAGTCCAAAAGGAGGTGAATAGTGATGAGAAAGTACGAAGTTATGTACATCATCCGTCCAAATATTGATGACGAATCAAAAAAAGCGGTTGTCGAACGTTTTAACAAAGTTTTGACAGATAATGGTGCTGAAATTACTGAAACAAAAGATTGGGGTAAACGTCGTCTTGCTTATGAAATTGAAGATTATCGCGACGGTTATTACCAAATTATTAATTTTACAGCTGAACCACCTGCCGTTCAAGAATTTGACCGTTTAGCAAAAATAAGTGAAGATATTATTCGTCATTTAATCGTTAAAGAAGACGAATAAGTTTTAATATATGTAATGGAGAATGTTTCACGTGAAACATTCTTGTCCAAGGGGAGTTGATTCTGATGTTAAATCGTGTGGTATTAGTTGGCCGCTTAACGAGAGATCCGGATTTAAGATATACACCAACTGGAGTTCCGGTTGCAACTTTTACACTGGCTTGTAATCGTCCTTTTACGAATCAAAAAGGTGAACGTGAAGCTGATTTTATTAATTGTGTTGTTTGGAGAAAACCGGCAGAAAATGTCGCTAATTACTTGAAAAAAGGAAGCTTGGCAGGGGTCGATGGACGTATCCAAACAAGAAGTTATGAAGCCCAAGACGGAAGAAAAGTTTATGTAACAGAAGTAGTTGCTGAGAGTGTTCAGTTTTTAGAACCAAAAAGTTCTTCCAATCGGGAATATCAAAGTTCTCCGGCGGGAGGATATTCGGGCTATGATAACCCATTTGGATCTAACAATCAGAATCAACCGAAGAACCCTAGCCCGGCAGGAAATGACGATCCGTTCTTTGATAACGGACAACCTATTGATATTTCTGATGATGATTTGCCGTTTTGATAAGGCAGTTAATTTGAGCGAAAAAATGATGAAAGGAGTGTTATAAATGGCTGCTGGTGGCAGAAAAGGTCGCGGTAAACGTCGGAAAGTATGTTATTTTACTGCGAACGGAATCACTCACATCGATTACAAAGATGTTGATTTGTTGAAAAAATTTATTTCTGAACGTGGAAAAATATTGCCTCGTCGTGTAACAGGAACGAGTGCAAAATATCAACGCATGCTTACAAAAGCAATTAAGCGGGCACGTCAAGTTGCATTACTTCCTTATGTTGCGGAAGATAAATAAAATAGAAGTAATGATACTTAAAGCGGCAAAGATGAACCTTTGCCGCTTTTCTTATACAAGTTTAGTTGAAGGAGAAGGTAATTATCGTTAAAATAAATATATATATTTTTATATAATATGTAAAAAAACACGAGTAATACAATTGTTGGTGCGAGAGTCAGCCGGGTTCTTTCTAAAATATTATTGTTTTTAATTTAAAAATTATATAGGTAATAAGCAAATCGCCACTTGCTTCAAGTCAGACTAGGGTATTAACCTATGTAGCTATAATGCTTTATAGGGAAATCAGATAAGCCCGCAACTAACTGAGTTACTATATCAGCGATTCGTAAAGAGGTGTTTAGGTGAAAGCAAAGGAGTTAACTGAAGGGGCAATAAGTTTAGCGATTTATATCATTATTTTACTTATGTTTTTATATTTACCTTTTTTTGGTGGACTATTCACTTTTGTATTGCCGTTCCCTTTCCTTTATTATACGGCAAAATATAATTGGAAAGCCGGTTTGCTGTTTTTTACAGCTTCGGTCATTTTAACATTTATAGTTGGAAGTTGGATTGCTTTACCGATTCATTTTCTATATGGTTTTGTTGGTTTCGTGTTAGGTTGGAATATTTATCATCAAAGAGAAGCACTGATCACTTTTTCAACATCCACTTTGGCTTTATTATGTAGCGTTGTCGTTGTTTATATTATATCCGCGACATTATTCGATATGAACTTCATAAAGGAAGCACAAACTATATTTAAAGAAGTGATGGATCAAACCATTTCTATGTTTAATTATATGGGGGAAAATACGGATCAAATCAAAGAACAATTGACCGAGGCTTATGATTTAATCATATCTTTACTTCCTTCATTATTAATTTTGTCATCGGCTTTAATTGTTTTGATTATCCAGTTCATTTCCTATCCGATTTTAAAAAGGTTTGGAATTCATGTAAAAGCTGCAAAACCATTCAGGGAAATCACATTACCGAAAAGTTTAATATGGTATTTTTTAATAACTACTTTTTTATCTTTTATAGTTGAGGCAGAGAAAGGTACTTTTTTGTATAATGTATTTATAAATTTATTGTATTTGATTGATATACTATTTGTCCTACAGGCAATTACATTTATTTTTGACTATTGTTATAAAAAACGGATACATAAAGCATGGGCTATTGTTGTATCAGTATTTATTATGCTGAATCCGGTCTTTAATCAATTAGCCAAAATATTAGGTATTATTGATTTAGGATTTGAATTACGTAAACGGATACAATAATAGAAGTTTCAAGCATTCAGTTTTAAAGTTCCACTTAGTTTTTAAAAATTTAGGAGTTGGAGCGTATGCCAATCTTTTTGCAAACAAACGGAATGAAAAAAATATTGATAGGATTTTTTTCTGTCATATTCCTGTTATTATTAATCCTTGCTATCTATAATTGGTGGTTAAGTGCAATATCAATAATAATCTTGCTTTATTTTTTTTATTTATTAATAAAACAAAGTGTAAAATTTCAAAAAGAAGTAGATCACTATATATCACTTCTTTCCCATCGCGTAGAAAAGGTTGGCGAAGAGGCTTTATTACAAATGCCAATTGGAATTTTGCTGGTTGATGAAGAATACACGATCGAATGGGCAAATCCTTACATGTTATCTGTTTTCCAAGAAGAATCTCTGATCGGTACGTCGGTTTATGATATTGCGGATGAACTTATACAAATGATGATCCAAGAAAATGAGAGAAAAATTATTACACTCCATGAGCGGAAGTATCGTGTTTTCTATAAAAGAGAAGAAAAACTACTTTATTTTTTTGATATTACGGAACAAGCATTAATTGAACAAAAGTATGAAGAGGAACAGCCAGTGATTGCCATCATATTTTTAGATAATTATGATGAAGTTACACAAGGAATGGATGATTTAGCAAGGGGGAGCTTAAACAGCCGGGTTACTTCTTTGTTGAACGAATGGGCAAGTCAGTATGGGATTTATTTAAAAAGAGTTTCCGGAGATCGATTTATCGCATTTTTTAATGAAAAAATATTAGCAGTGTTAGAAAAAGGAAAGTTTTCAATTCTAGATAATATCCGGGAAATGACGGCAAAAAATAATTTACCGCTAACATTAAGTATTGGTGTCGGTGCAGGGAGTTCCTCGCTTCCGGAACTTGGCAGCTATGCACAATCAAGTCTTGATTTGGCGTTGGGACGTGGTGGTGATCAGGCAGCCATAAAACTCCCAAACGGAAAAATAAAATTTTACGGTGGAAAAACAAATCCGATGGAGAAACGAACCCGGGTACGGGCGAGAGTTATTTCTCATGCATTAAGTGAACTGATTCAGGATAGCGACAGAATTTTTATTATGGGCCATAAATATCCGGATATGGATGCAGTTGGTGCAGCGATTGGTATATTAAAAATTGCCCAAATGAATCAAAGAGAATCTTATGTTATACTAAATGAGCAAGAAATTGATTCCGGAGTAAGGAAATTGCTCAGTGAGGTGAAGCAAAAGACGGATATCTACAGTCATTTTATTTCACCGCAAGAAGCATTAGAAATAAATATGACAAATGCCTTGCTAGTGATAGTTGACACTCATAAACCATCCTTAGTTATTGAAGAAAAATTAGTCAATCGTTGCGAGCGAATTGTTGTCATTGATCATCATCGCCGCAGTGAAGAATTTGTCCAAAATCCTTTGCTTGTCTATATGGAACCATATGCTTCATCAACATCTGAATTAGTAACAGAACTGCTTCAATATCAACCGAATCGGAAAATTGATATTCTTGAAGCGACTGCATTACTTGCGGGAATTATTGTCGATACAAAAAGCTTTACTCTACGTACCGGTTCAAGAACATTTGATGCAGCTTCATATTTAAGAGCAAAGGGCGCTGATACGGTTTTAGTCCAAAAGTTTTTACGTGAAGATTTAGATACTTTTATCAAGCGGGCAAAACTTGTTGAAAAAGTAGAATTTTATAAAGAAGGAATTGCGATTACAAAAGGAGAACCATCCGAATCTTACAACAATGTTCTTATCGCCCAAACGGCAGATTTATTATTAGCGATGGAAAATGTAGAGGCTTCCTTTGTTATCTCAAAAAGACCGGATGACATGGTTGGCATTAGTGCACGCTCCTTAGGAAAAATAAATGTACAAATTATTATGGAACAGCTGGAAGGAGGAGGCCACCTGACCAATGCGGCTACACAATTGAGGGATATAACAATAAATGAAGCCGAAAAACAACTGAAAGCAGTGATTGATAGTTATTTAGAAGGAGGGAATCAATCATGAAAGTTATTTTTCTAAAAGATGTAAAAGGGAAAGGCAATAAAGGTGATATCAAAAACGTGGCTGACGGTTATGCACAAAATTTTTTAATCAAAAATGGTTACGCCATCGAAGCGACGCCGGCAAATATAAAGTCTCTTGAAGCGAAAAAACGGAAGGAAGAAAAAGAAGCACAGAAAGAGTTGGAAGAAGCCAAGCAACTGAAGGAAAAATTAGGGAAATTAACTGTTGAAATTGGTGCAAAGTCTGGTGAAGGCGGTCGACTTTTTGGTTCGGTTACATCAAAACAAATTGCGGAACAACTACAAAAGCAACATGGGATAAAATTAGATAAACGGAAAATTGAATTGGAAGATGCCATTCGTGCTCTTGGATTTACCAAAGTTCCGGTTAAATTACATCCGGAGGTTCAAGGTACATTAACCGTTCATGTAAAAGATGAAAATTAATATAAGAATAAATTGATTTACGTCATACAGAATAAATTTTTCCATCGAAATCAAAAAACGGTCATGATAAAATGATATAAGGAAATATTACGGCTGTCTCAAGACTCAGACCTTTAAGTAGTAACCTATACAATGAGGTTGTATTGAGCAGCCTATTTCTATTTGAAACCAGGATCTTAATCATAAAAAAAGAATTTAACAGTAATTCGTGCATAAAAAAGAATAGAGGCAAGCTTACTTCAAAATGACGAATGCCATAAGTTCGTATCCTTGTTGTTTTGTACGTATCAAAAGGAACATGGACAAGCTTCTTTGTGCACATATAATTTCAGTCTAAAATTTTCAACGCCGTCCATTGGCATCCTTGGTCGGAAGGAATTCGTTCTTCCCAAAAATAAAAACAACAATATTTGGAGGTTTGAAAAAGCAAATGAATGATTTGTTAATCGATCGAACTCCTCCTCAAAATATTGAAGCAGAACAAGCTGTCTTAGGTGCTATTTTTATAGAACCCGAGAGTTTGATTTTTGCCTCTGAAAATTTAATACCGGAAGATTTTTACCGAAGTGCTCACCAACGAATATTTTCCGTTATGTTGAAATTAAATGATCTGGGCAAACCTGTAGATGTTGTAACGGTATCCGAGGAATTAGCAGCTTCCAATCAATTGGAAAATGTAGGTGGTATTTCTTATTTGATGGAATTGGCAAATTCGGTACCGACTGCTGCCAATATTGAATATTATGTTCACATTGTTGAGGAAAAATCTTTATTACGTCGTCTTATTCGAACCGCCAGTGAAATCGCGCAAGAAGGTTATACACGTGAAGATGAGGTAGAAATTCTTTTATCGGAAGCAGAAAAGCGGATACTTGAAGTAGCGAACCGCAAAAATACCGGAGCTTTTCAAAATATTAAAGATGTCCTGGTAAAGACCTATGATCATATTGAGCAACTCCACAGTAGAAAAGGGGAGATTACCGGAATCCCAACCGGTTTTAATGATCTTGACCGAATGACTGCAGGATTTCAACGCAATGATTTAATCATTGTCGCTGCACGTCCATCTGTAGGGAAAACCGCTTTCGCCTTGAATATTGCTCAAAATGTGGCGACTAAAACAGATGAAAATGTGGCGATCTTCTCCCTTGAGATGGGGGCAGAACAGCTTGTCATGCGGATGTTGTGTGCTGAAGGGAATATTAATGCACAAAATTTGCGTACAGGAGCATTAACCGATGAGGATTGGAAAAAACTAACGATGGCAATGGGAAGTTTATCAAATGCCGGTATTTATATTGATGATACGCCCGGAATTCGTGTTCAAGAAATTCGTGCCAAATGCCGTCGCCTAAAACAGGAACAAGGTTTAGGAATGATCGTTATTGACTATTTGCAATTAATTCAAGGAAGTGGCAGACGTTCGGATAACAGACAACAAGAAGTATCTGAAATATCCCGTTCATTGAAAGCTCTCGCCCGTGAATTGGAAGTACCGGTCATTGCCTTGTCACAGCTGTCCCGTAGCGTTGAACAACGCCAAGATAAACGACCGATGATGTCAGATATTCGGGAATCAGGAAGTATTGAGCAGGATGCTGATATCGTTGCCTTTTTATACCGTGAAGATTACTATGATAAAGAATCGGAGAACAAAAATATAATTGAAATTATTATTGCAAAGCAGCGGAATGGTCCAGTCGGTACGGTACAATTGGCGTTCGCAAAAGAATTTAATAAATTTGTTAATTTAGAAAGGCGATTTGATGAAACAGCCATTCCACCGGGAGCTTAAAAATTCAGGCTCCCTTTTTTATACAAAAAAATCCAGGAAATCATCCTTTAAACAAGTTTTATAATCCAGATCGGGTCAATCGGCGCTTTTTAAGGATTATCGCCTTTTTTACGAACATTAATAAGTTATATGTACTAATTTATTCGTATTTTACATTGACATTTTACAGAAAAGTGATACACTAAATTGTTGTAAGGTACGTATAAAATTCTTGGAGGTGTCCAAATGGCATCAGTCGTTGTCGTTGGCTCTCAGTGGGGCGACGAAGGAAAAGGAAAGATAACTGATTATTTGTCGGAAAATGCGGAAGTTGTTGCACGCTATCAAGGTGGAAATAACGCAGGACATACAATAAAATTCAATGGTGAAACATTTAAATTGCATTTAATTCCATCCGGGATTTTTTATAAAGAAAAGATTTGTGTCATCGGGAATGGGATGGTTATTGATCCGAAAGCTTTAGTAGAAGAATTAAAATATCTCCATAATCGCAATATTTCAACGGACAATTTACATATAAGCAATCGAGCACATGTCATCTTACCTTATCATATTAAGCTGGATCAGGTGGAAGAAGAAGCAAAAGGGGAAAATAAAATCGGAACGACGAAAAAGGGAATTGGACCGGCTTATATGGATAAAGCAGCCAGAGTCGGAATCCGGATTGTTGATTTATTAGATAAAGATGTATTTAAAGAAAAATTATCTCGTAATCTCCAAGAGAAAAATCGACTATTTGAAAAAATATATGAAACAGAAGGATTTCCATTAGAAGAGATTTTAGAAGAATACTATGAATATGGGCAACAGATTAAACAATATGTGTGTGATACCTCTGTTGTACTGAACAATGCAATAGATGAGGGAAGACGTGTATTGTTTGAAGGCGCACAAGGTGTGATGCTTGATATTGATCAAGGCACCTATCCTTTTGTTACCTCTTCTAATCCGGTCGCAGGCGGTGTGACTATCGGTTCCGGTGTTGGACCGACAAAAATTGACCATGTTGTTGGTGTAGCAAAAGCATACACAACAAGAGTCGGCGATGGGCCATTTCCGACTGAGCTTTTGGATGAGATAGGCGATCAAATTCGTGACGTTGGCCGTGAGTATGGAACAACGACAGGACGACCACGCAGAGTCGGTTGGTTTGACAGCGTTGTTGTTCGTCATGCGAGAAGAGTCAGTGGCATAACCGACCTATCTTTAAACTCCATTGATGTCTTAACGGGAATTGAAACCGTGAAGATTTGCGTTGCCTATAAGTATAAAGATACCATCATTGAGGAATTTCCGGCGAGTTTGAAAGTTCTTTCCGAATGTGAACCTGTTTATGAAGAATTACCGGGTTGGACGGAAGATATAACCGGGTGCAGAACATTGGATGAACTGCCGGAAAATGCACGTCATTATGTGGAACGTGTTTCCCAATTAACCGGGATTCCGCTATCGATTTTTTCTGTTGGTCCTGACCGCACACAAACCAATTTAGTACGAGGCGTTTATCGATAGTATACCTGTCTCTTTGAACAGCCGGCGTCTATAAGGGATAAACATGCTTGATCAATGAATGGTCAAGCATGTTTTAAATAAGTGCACAAAGATGTTCAAGCAGTACATTGCAACCTCGCCATTCACTGTCCCCACAATAAATCAAAGATCTATCTTCTCGCTGAAGTAACTTTTTTGTAATAAAAATGTAATTTTGAACCCGATTAAATTCCAAACGATTCAAAAGAAAAAACATAATAGATAAAGGCAAAAAAACATATAAAATTTTTATGAAAGAGAAACGACTTCACAAACCATTTTCCATTATTTCCCACCATTTATACAGTTGCATTACAAAAATGGGCGTTCCGGCAAATTATTCAGCTTTTATGATAAATTAGTAAATAGAGAATTGAATTTTGATAATTTTCTTCAATATCTATTTGACATCCACAAATAGGTTATAGGAGGTACAGAATGCAACTGAAAGAAGGTTGGCAGAAAATATCTGTAAAGGCAGGGAGCTTGAAGGATCAACAAAGGCAGACGTTTAAACGAACGATTTTAGCAACCATTGTTATATCGACAATCTCCACAAGTACGTCAATCGCTACAGCAAAAGAAACAGCCAAATTACAAAAAGTATATCATGTTTATATAAATAACAATTATTTAGGCACTGTATCTGATAAAGAAAAAGTCGAACGTTTCGTTAATCAAAAAATGAGTGAAACACAAAAGCGATTTGAAGGATACCAATTAGCATATAAAAAAGATGACCTCGCTTTTGTCCCGGAACAAGTTTTTACAGCTTCTGTTGATAACGAGAAAGATGTTATTAGCAAAATACAGGAGAATTATGATGTAGCCGTAGAAGCCGTTGCTGTACAAATTGACGGTAAAACTGTTACATATTTAACAGATGAAGAAAAAGTGAATGAATTAATAGAAAAACTTAAACTCACTTATATACCACCAGAACAGCTAAAAGCATTAGAAACACAATCGAATGAAAATTTACCTGAATTAAAAGAAGGAGAAACGAGAATTACAGATATTTCATTGAGTACAAAATTAACCTATGTACATGAGGAAATTGATCCCGCCCAAGTAACATCAGTTGATGAAGCGGTAAATTTATTACAAAAAGGAATCGAGAAAGAGGAAAAATACATCGTAAAAGAGGGAGATGTTTTAGGGACAATCGCGGAAAGTCATGGATTGGATCTAAAACAGCTTCTTGATCTAAATCCGGGTTTAAATGAAGATTCCATCATTCAAATTGGCGATGAGTTGAATGTAACCGTATATGAGCCATATGTGAAAGTAAATGTGAAACAAGAAAACATGTCTTTACAAAAGATTCCATATGAAGTTCAAATTGTTGAAGATGAAACAATGTATAAAGGGGACGCAAAAGTAGTTCAAGAGGGCGTCGAAGGAGAAAAGATGGTCCGTTCCATTATCACATTACAAAACGGGACAAAAATTGGAGAAGAAATTGCTGATGAAAAAGTCATTAAAGAACCGGTAAACAAAATTATTCATCAAGGTACGAAGGTCATTCCTTCAAGAGGAACCGGGCAATTTGCCTGGCCAACAAATGGAGGCTATATATCCAGTCATTTAGGTTACCGCTGGGGAAAACAGCATAAAGGAATTGATATCGCTCGTCCTGAAGACAGAATTATTAAATCAGCAGATAATGGCACAGTTGTCTCGGCCGGATGGGATGGAGGTTACGGAAACAAAATTGTCATTGATCATAATAATGGCATACAAACCGTTTATGCACATCTTTCATCGATCAATGTTTCTATTGGGCAAACGGTAGAAAAAGGAAGCCAAATCGGTATAATGGGGAGTACAGGAAATTCTACAGGCATCCATCTTCATTTTGAAGTGTATAAAAATGGCGTATTACAAAATCCATTAATGTATTTGCAATAAAGTGTAACATTAATCAATGGACGGAATCGATATCCCCGCCGATTGTCAGGTAAACAATCAGGGGACTATCCAATTCTAGGTGGGAGTCTTGACTTCCTGTTAAAAGTAGGATAAAAAAATATAAAATAGCTATAATTCCCTGGTTATCCGGGGAATTTTCTTATGAAATAAATCTTCACCCGCCGTATAGATTCGGATTAATCCAACTGAAAAATAAAGGAAATTAATGAATATGTGGTGAACTTCACCTCTATTTCATGATAAAGTAAAGAGTAGGGCTTCCTTTTCTAAAGTTTGCGATAAAATATGTTTACGCAACTCTAAGTGTGAATTATTTGTAAAAATTTTGTATTATTCATAAAGTAGAACCTAATTTCCTGAAAATCTCTAAAAACTAGAATAGATGAAAATAGATGATGTAATTACGTTAAGCAGAGAGGAGAGGTTTAAATGGCTAAAAAAATATTGGTCGTTGATGACGAGAAACCTATTGCAGATATTTTACAATTTAATTTAAAAAAGGACGGTTATGAGGTCTTTTGTGCATACGATGGGGATGAGGCACTAGAATTAGTTGAAGAAGTACAACCGGATCTTATCTTACTGGACATTATGCTTCCGGAAAAGGATGGGATGGAAGTTTGTAAAGAGATCCGAAAGAAATATGAGATGCCAATTATAATGTTAACCGCAAAGGATTCAGAAATTGATAAAGTTCTAGGACTTGAACTGGGTGCTGACGATTATGTTACAAAACCTTTCAGTACAAGGGAGTTGCTGGCTCGTGTAAAAGCAAACTTACGCCGCCACCAACAAGTTAACACAGCAAACCAAGAAAATGAGAATAAAGAAATTGCCATCGGATCCCTCGTTATTCACCCGGATGCATATATCGTTTCAAAACGAGGCGAAATGATCGAGCTTACACACAGGGAGTTTGAGCTTCTATATTATTTGGCAAAACACCTCGGTCAAGTAATGACAAGAGAGCATTTACTTCAAACTGTTTGGGGTTATGACTATTATGGCGATGTACGGACAGTTGATGTGACAGTACGAAGATTACGGGAGAAAATTGAAGATAATCCAAGTCATCCTGGTTGGCTTGTCACGAGACGCGGTGTCGGATATTATTTACAAAACCCAGAACAGGAGTAATCGAGGCAAATGAAAAAATTTTCCATATTTTCTTCGATCCGGTTAAAATTTATTCTTTTCTTCGTTTTACTTATCTTACTTGCCATGGAAATTATTGGCGTTTATTTTGTCCGGGAGTTGGAAAAGGAACTCACGCAGAACTTTAAAGACTCGATTTTAAACCGAGTAAATTTATTAACTTATAATTTGGAAGAAGAGTTTTTAAAAGAGCGGGATAGTGAAGAATCCTTACAATTTGAAGATGACGTGAAAAAACTGTTAATTGATAATAAATCTTCAGATATAGAAGAAATGCGGGTGTATGATAAAGATTTACGGGTCATCGCTACTTCCGATCCGGGAAGTCAGGATAAAGTTGGTCAAAGGACGACAGATATCGTTGTAACAAGAACCTTTGTTACGGAAGAAATGATTGAAAAAATGTCTATTGACAAATCAACGAATGAACGGAAGTGGTTATTGTACGTCCCGATCAAAGTCGATAATGAAATTGAAGGGATCCTATTCATTGAAGGGAAAATTGAAAGGGTTTTTGAACAAATTCAAGTCATCAACCAAGTTCTCATAAATGGAACGATAATTGCCCTAGTCTTTACAGCCATTGTTGCAGTCATCATTGCTCAAACAATTACAAGACCGATCACAGATATGAAAAAGCAGGCTCAGGCAATGGCCAGAGGGAATTATTCCCGGAAAGTAAAAGTATACGGTCATGATGAAATTGGCCAATTAGCCATTACTTTTAATAATTTATCTAAAAAACTTCAAGATGAACAAGCGAAAACCGATAGTGAAAAACGGAAATTGTCCTCAATCTTAAAGTTTATGACAGACGGGGTTATTTCTACCGATCGTAAAGGGCGAATTATTCTTATTAATGAAGCGGCTGAGCAAATGCTGAATGTTACACGTGAAACAGTCATATCTGAAAATATTATTGATGTCCTAGAGCTTGGGGATAAATATTCATTAAAGGATTTAACACAGGAACAAAACTCGGTTATTCTCGATTTAAGTACGAATGCGGTACCGCTAATTGTCCGTGTTAATTTTTCCATTATCCAAAAAGAAACAGGGATTATGAACGGTTTAATTGTTGTCCTTCATGATATAACCGAGCAAGAAAAAATTGAAAGGGAACGCCGTGAATTTGTTGCCAATGTATCTCATGAGTTAAGAACACCTTTAACAACGATGCGAAGTTACTTGGAAGCTTTGACGGACGGTGCTTGGATGGATAAAGACATTGCTCCTCAATTTTTAAAGGTAACGCAAAATGAAACGGAACGGATGATACGGTTAGTGAATGATCTCCTCGTGTTATCAAAAATGGATAGTAAAGATTATCAATTACGTAAAGAATGGATTAACTTTCCGAAGTTCCTTGACCATATTATCGACCGGTTCGAGATGGCGAAAGAAAAAAATGTTCATTTTTCACGTGACTATTTAAATGAACCAATACTCGTAGAAATTGATCAGGATAAAATTACCCAAGTATTAGATAATATTATCTCCAATGCTTTAAAATATTCGCCAAGCGGTGGAACAATCACCGTTAAATTGGTTGTCTTTCATGATTCATTGGAAGTAAAAATTTCCGACCAAGGTGTAGGGATACCAAAACAAAATTTACATCGTATCTTTGACCGCTTTTATCGTGTTGATAAAGCGAGAGCAAGACACATTGGCGGCACGGGACTCGGACTTGCAATTGCAAAGGAAATGGTTGAAGCCCATAACGGTCATATTTGGGCTACGAGCATTGAAGGGAAAGGAACGACCATCCATTTCACTCTTCCATATGACCGTGATCAAGGGGATGATTTTTAATGAAAGTTGAACAAATCAAAACATTAATACTCACTACTTTGGTTTTGGTTAGCATCGTTCTGTTTTGGAATCTTGTTACTTTTCAACGAAACTATGACTTAGTGAATAATCAAGAATATGTAAAAGAAGTCACGATTAATGATATAAAAAAGCCAATAAAAGATCTGGTTGTTCCGAATAAGATCATTTATCGAAATGGGGAAAACAGTTTCCATGGCATCCAAAATATGGAACAGATCACACCATTTGTTAATGAAATTAGGAAATGGACTTTCTATGGTTTTCAAAGAAGTGTCAATGAATTTGTGGAAAAATTTGAAGGAATGCCCGGAAAGCAGGTTCTCATTGTCCAGTTTCCCGGTGATGTCCCGTTTGAATTGTTAAAATCGATGTATACGGTTGAGGTAAAAGAGATACCGAGCGGAAATTTCCGTTACATGTTCATTTTTCAGGAAGACCTAAACGATGACGAAGGAATTGTTTATTTTGCTACCAATGATTTAAGGTCGATCATTAAGGCAAATGTTCGGCAAAAATCTTCTGCACATTTTAGAAACTTAATTGAAATTATGAGTAATAATAGCAATCCTTATTACGCGTACAAGAAGAATTCCGGCGGCTATTTATTTGTTAACGATAAGGAAACGGTTATTCCGGATGATCAATACTATCCACGGTTATACGATGAAAAAATATTTATTGATGCACTCTTTTCGAATCCGGACAGGGTAACGATAAATGATGAAGAGTATACGGACGGTTCAAGTTTGATGAAGCTTCAATCTGATCAGCAGATGTTGATTTTTGTAGATCCAACCATTACTGAGTCACCTGACACCGTTTATAATATGATAACAACGAGTGTCAATTATATAAATGCGCATGGAGGCTGGACGGATCAATATTATTATTCGGGAGCATTCGTAAACACGAAAAAAATTAATTTTCAACTTTATACAAATAATTATCCTGTATTCAATGAACTCGGATTAAATGAACTTTCATTAGTAGTCGGGAAAAATAGAATTCATGAGTATAGACGCCCGTACTTCAGATTAGACTTTATCCCATATAACCCAAACAAACAGGAGTATACCTTACCTAAGGGAACCGATGTGTTAGCGGAAATACAAGGGGATGGTGTAAATTTAGAATTGGTTGAAGATATTTTAATTGGGTATCATATGGAAAAAGATAATGAGAATGCTGTTATAAAATTTCAACCCTCTTGGTTCTATAAAATCGGTAATTCATGGATCCGGGTTAATGATGAAAAACTGGGAGTGGTCGAAAATGGACTGGAGTAGAGCCAAAAACGTCTTTATTATGATTTTTCTTATATTGGATATATTTTTGATCAGTCAATTTATTATTCAAAAATCCGAAAACACGTATGATTTAATTCAAGATACGCCAATTGATCAACAATTGAAGGCTGATAATATTCAAATTAAAACAGAACTACCATTAAAACCAACAAAGGCAAGCTATGTTGAGGCAGATGCCATGGTTTTTCAAGCCGATGATATTTCTTCTTTATCGGGACAGTCTATTGAGATCCTAAACGATAATATTTTAATAAAAAGCCAGTTAACAAGCCCGTATCCGTTAAAGAAAGATTGGAAAGTGGCGGATGTGGATCAATTTTTAAAGAACTATGTTTATTACGGTGACCAATACAAATATTATCAATATGATAAAGACAAGCATATGATCACCTATTATCAACTGTATAAAAATCAAATGTTTTACAAAAATGCAAGCGGACAAGTTCAATTAGTGTTAAATGATAAAAATGAGATTGTTTCCTATTCACAAACGATGCTTGATGATATAAAGGAAATTTCGAAACAAGAGATTCTTACTGCTCATGAAGCAATGGCTATTCTTTATAATAAAGGACTGCTGGATGTCGGTAGTAATATAACAAATATTAAGCTCGGCTATTATACATTGGTACCGATAAAATCTTCACAATTACTTGCGCCTACATGGTGTTTTACTATTGATGATAAACGGGATTATTTTGTAAATGCTGTTGAAGGTCATGTATTAAATGAAGAAGAAGAAATTTTAAAATAGGTAGATGTTTTGATAAACCGTTAAATATGATAAGATAATAAGTATAAAAATACTTGATAGGCTGGTAGAATTCATTCTACTAGCCTTTAAATATGGTAGAAGGAAAAACTTTTAAGTAGATAAATATACGGTTTATGGAGTGAAAGGAATGACATTAAAATTTAGTGTTTTGGCAAGCGGAAGCACCGGAAATGCAATCTACATAGAGACAGAGGAGCACGCCTTTTTAGTTGATGCAGGTTTAAGCGGAAAACATATGGAAGGATTGTTGCAACAAATTGAAAGAAAACCCGATCAGCTGGATGGCATTCTTGTCACTCATGAACATAGTGACCATATAAAAGGTGTTGGTGTTTTGGCAAGAAAATACAAGTTGCCGATTTACGCAAATGAAAAAACATGGCAAGCGATGTCTCCGTTAATCGGTGAAATACCAACGGATTTAAAATTTATATTTCCCACAGAATCCGTTCGTTCTTTCAAAGGGTTGGACATCGAATCTTTTGGCGTTTCCCATGATGCGGCAGAACCGATGTTTTATATTTTTCATCATAATGGAAAAAAGTTGGTAGTCATAACCGATACCGGATATGTTAGCAATCGGATGATCGGCACAATTGAAAATGCCGATTACTACATATTTGAAAGTAATCATGATGTCGAAATGCTGCGGATGGGAAAATATCCGTGGAATATTAAGCGGCGAATCTTAAGCGATATTGGCCATGTGTCTAATGAAGATGCGGCAATGGCAATGAGCGAATGCATAGGTGACAATACGAAAGGGATTTATTTGGCACACTTAAGTAAAGATAATAATATGAAAGAGTTGGCGAGAATGTCAGTTGGCCAAGTTTTAGAAAGTCGGGGATTTGTTGTGGGTGAGCAAGTTTCATTATATGATACCGATCCGAAAATTCCGACCGTATTAAAGGCAATTTAAAAATAAGCAAAAAGGTTGAAAAGAAAAAGCTTTTGTTCATATATTGAAACAAAGGCTTTTTTCATATATCTTGGGAATTTTTTCATAAAATATTGTTCATATTAATTGAGAGTAGAACTGTTTGTTGAAAATTTTTTAGCTGACTCATACATACATCCATAAAAATTGAATAAAAGGTGTGATTATAATGGGCTATTATGAAGATGACAACGGATTTGGAAGTCGAAAAAAACCGAAAGATAATAAGCGGGGTTATTTTTTCTCCGGTTTCATCGGGGCTGTCATTGGCGGCTTAGTTGTATCGCTGACTTCACCCTATCTAGTGGATAACCAAACCAATGAGAATCAATCGGATGCCATTATTGAAAAGACAGATAAAGAAAATAACAGTAATAGCATTGTCCAAAATGTTTCCGTAAAAGTAGAAACAGACGTGACAAAAGCAGTAAATAAGGCAGGTGGCTCCGTTGTCGGAATTACGAATATCCAAGGAGGCAATGTTTGGACACAAGCACAAGAGGCAGGCACCGGTTCAGGGGTCATTTATAAAAAACTAGACAACTCAGCCTATATCGTTACCAATCACCATGTAGTTGAGGGGGCAAATCGGTTGGAAGTCACTTTAGCCAATGGAGAAAAAATAGAGGCGAAATTATTAGGAAGTGACTTATGGACCGATCTTGCCGTTTTACAAGTAGATGGAAATAAGATTCAAACGGTAGCTGAATTTGGTGACTCAGATGCATTAAAATTAGGTGAACCGGTGATTGCCATTGGAAATCCGCTTGGTTTGGAATTTGCCGGCTCGATTACTCAGGGAATTATTTCCGGATTGGAACGGACAGTGCCGCTTGACTTCGACGGTGACGGTATACCGGATTGGAACGCAGAGGTGTTACAAACAGATGCAGCGATTAATCCGGGGAATAGCGGAGGCGCCCTTGTGAATATAGCCGGGCAAGTCGTTGGTATCAACTCCATGAAAATTGCCCAAGAACAAGTGGAAGGAATAGGTTTTTCCATTCCAATTAATACAGCAATTCCCATCATTGAAGACTTGGAGAAAAATGGCGTGGTGAAGCGGCCATATATGGGTGTTTCCTTGGAGGATATTAATGAAGTGCCCATTTATCATCAACAACAAACCCTTCATTTACCGGATAATATTAAATCGGGATTGTTAATTGCAGAAATTGCCCCGGGTGGTCCGGCAGATCAAGGTGGATTAAAACAATTGGATGTTATTGTGAAATTGGATGGGCAAGAAGTGAACAACATTATTGATTTACGCAAGCATTTATACACAAAAAAAGAAATAGGCGATCAGTTGAAAGTTGGATTTTACCGAAATGGAAAATACCAAGAAAAGACGATTACACTAACCGGGGAAGGTAGGTAAGTCACAGGGGCACCTCGTGAATTTTTATATGGTAGGCTGGTGGGTTTCGACTCTATCTTACGGAGATTTAAGGGGATATGATTGATCAATGAAACCACTGAGGCAGTCACTGAGGCAGTCACTGAGGCAGTCTCTTCAAGTCAGGTGATGGAAATGAAAAATATTTATTGTTGCAAAGAGCATGTCGAATATGGACTAGAAGAAGTCATAAATGAAAGTGAAGTTCCGCCAAAACTCGAGGAGGTAAAAGAACAGTTGCCAACAGTAACCTGTGAATACTGTGGACAACTCGCAGAATATATTGTGTCGAACTAATATTCTCACACAAAATGTGGATAATAAATGTGGATATGTGGATAACTTTTGTTAATAAGCTGTCAGTAACCTGTTTATAGCCTGTTTATAAACTGGGGAAAACGATTGGGTGTGATGAATTTATAGGAAACAGACAAGAAAAAATTTTTCCACAAGAAAAAGGGTCTTCTGAATGGAAGGCCCTTGTAATCGTGCGCCGTACACTGTGATTATCAGATTCTTTGGACATTCAATGCATTATTTAACTAACGCTAACAATGAACAGTACTCCAAGTGCGTTGAGTGCTGAATATAGACAATGTTTAATACGAGTAGTGGAATTCACCTTAACTTTATAATATGAATCAAGAACACAATTTACAAAAACAGAAAAACGATCAGAACGGAAAAAGCGAAAAGCATTTCTTTGTAATATCTAATTGAACATAAGCTGCCCATTAGAGAACACTACATTTATTGAACAGCTCTCTCATCTCCCCCCTTTTATATTCCCATTTCCAATTATTTCATTTATAATTTTATTTAAGGTCATAAAAAATCTGCCAGTGCCGAGGTTTCAGTATGAGTAAAAAAAGTTCTAAAAACTACATTCTTCATGCCCAGAGCAAACAGTTTTTCTGGGAAGGACAAGGACAACTTTCAATCAAAACATTTGCTAATGGAAAAGCGTTTTACAAAACTAATAGAGGATTTTACTCCGTTGAGAAAAATAGATACCATCTACTTAATGAAGGCTCCTATACAATATCAATTGATGAAAAAACAGAAGTAGAATCGTTTTGTATCTTTTTTAGAGATGGGTTTGCCCAAGAAGTTTTACCTTCCATACTAAAGTCAACAAACTCTATTCTATCAGACCCATATTTTGATATGGATACTGTCGAATTCTATGAGAAGACCTACCAGATAACTCCAACCTTAATGTTACAATTAGAAAAGTTTCAAAGACACTACGACTTATTCCATAATGATTTTTTATGGTTCGATGAGCAGTTTCACAATCTTATGCAGATCATGTTATTTGCTCATTTTGATACCCTTAGTAAAATGGAATCACTAAACACAATTAAAAGTTCAACCCGTGATGAATTATTCAGACGTGTATCCGTTGCACATGATTTTATTAGGGCCTATTTTAATCACCAGATAAAATTACATGATATTTCAAGTGTCGCATGTTTATCGCAGAACCATCTGTTGAGGAGTTACAAAAAAATTTATGGTAAAACCCCACACCAGCATGTTTCTGAATTGAGAATACTTAAAGCAAAAAAACTTCTTGAGGATATGGAACTCAGTATGACTGATATTACTTATGAAATAGGATTCAATAACCCTGCATCTTTTAGCAAGATATTTAAGGCTTCTACAGGTTTATCTCCACTTCAATATAGAAAAAAAGTGATTTTGGATAAGAATTAATATATGTAATGTTTTATTATCATTAAGAAGACATCAATTAAAGGAGAGAGAGCAATGATGAACATCCAAAAGATTAACCAAATAGGAGTACCTGTTAAGGACATTAATAGAGCAGTAAGTTTTTATAAGGCTCTTAGCCTACCATTACTTTTTTCAACAGATACAATGGCATTTTTCGATTGTGACGGAATACGAATTCTATTAAGTTTACCAGAAAAAGATGAGTTTTCACATCCAAGCTCTGTTATTTACTTTCAAGTTGAAAACATATGGGAAACCTATAAAAAATTCACAAATGCTGGTGTATCCTTTATTGATGAACCCCATATTGTTGCAAAAATGGGCGGCACCGAAACTTGGATGACTTTCTTTAAAGACACAGAAGGCAATATACATGCATTCATAAGTGAATTAGAAGTTGAATAATCTATAATCAAAGGATACCTTTTCAAACAATGGTATCCAACTCGCTAAACTGAATGAGGAAAGATTAAATTAGAAAAAGGATTACTTCAATAAAAACAAACGATTGATTTTACAAAACTAATCCAACAAATTGAACGGTTTGTTCAAAACTCTGTTCTTGAAGAACAAGTGCTTCACAAACTAATAGAAAGAATTGAGATAAAAGAAGATGGGAGTCCGAGAATCCATTACCGATTCTCGGACCCTTTATATATCTTCTATTTTTTTATTAACAATGCGCAGCACTCCACATGTACTGTATGTGGGAAAAGATCGACCGGTTGAACCAACTCTAATTGGTAACCGAATGGGAGTAATTCTTTCATGTCAGTGGCAAATGTGTCCGGATTACATGAAACATAGACAATGCGTTCAGGTTGCGCACGACCGATTTTCCGCATGACTTTCCCGCCGGCACCCGAGCGAGGAGGATCTAATAATAATAGTTCGGGTGTTCCAAAGCTATCGATAACCTCGTCTATGCCATGGCGTGCATCTCTCGCCAGAAAATGAGTGTTGGTTATTCCGTTATCTTTTGCATTTCGCTTTGCCGACTCAATGGATGTTTCCACGATTTCAATGCCGCTTAATTCTTTTACTTGTTTAGCAAAAGGAAGGGAAAATGTGCCTACACCGCAAAAGAGATCGATCATCTTTTCATTTTTTTTAGGCTGCCCCATTTCAATGGCCAGATCGACTAATTTTTGTGCTTGAGTCGGGTTTGTTTGAAAAAATGTATCATACCAAATACGGTATCGAAAACCGGATAATTCATCATAAATAAAATCTCTTCCGGATAAAACATGGGTTTTTTCTGATTGGGTCCGATCAGCCCAATCTCGGTTTTCCAGCCATAATAAACTTTTTACTTCGGGAAATTTAGCTTCAATCCGATCAATTAAATCGGATGCAGCTTCACGAAGATTTCCGTCCGGCGCCTCGGTGGCAAATAAAGCCAGCATCATTTCCCCTGTGGCAAAAGATTCACGAACCATTAAGTGTCGCAGTAACCCTTCATGAGTATCTTTATTATACCCGGATAAATGATGATCACTGGCCCACTTTGCTATGTCCATTGCCGGTTCAACCATTTTATTTCCGGCAATCAGGCAAGTTTCAAGTGAAATAATTTTCCTGAAATTCCCTTGCTCATGCAAACCAAGCGTGCCATCCGGGGAGAAGGTAAATTCCATCTTATTACGGTAATGCCACGGATCTTCCATACCCATTGTATCTTGGACAAAATATGGTTCAAAGCCTTGTGCTTCCAAGGCATGTTTTACGTGATTCGTTTTTTCTTGCAATTGTCCGGCATATTGCCAATGCTGCCAGACGCAACCGCCACATAAAGAGAAATGAGGGCAGGCCGGCCCAACTCGTTCCGGATGAGCCTCAATAATTTCTTCAAGAAGGGCTTTTCTCCTTCTCCGTTCAGGTTTATCAACAGTAACGCGTACTTTTTCTCCGGGTAGTGTTTCCGGGACAGTCAATTTTAGCTTTTTTGAATTTCCCTTTTCATTCTCATGCCAAACGACAGCTTGTCCGGCTCCATTTTTATCCAATTGTCTGATTTCGGTTATGAAAGATGATCCTACAGTAGTAGACAATCATGTTCCTCCTTTCAATATAAAAACACTTATGTCATTTTCCGTTATAGTCAAAGGAAATAAATATCATTCTTTTTATACTAACCTATTATAACGGAAACCCAATGATTTTAAAATTACCGGTATATATAGGAATTTATGACGTAATGGAAAGTTATGTCTTTTAAAAATTTTACAAAACAATTATATTTCGTTTTAGGTAAATATGGTATATTGAGTATAAGGGGAGGGAGTGAAAACATGGCGAAATACAGTAAAAAGGAAAAGAGCTGGATGATGTATGATTGGGCAACTTCGGCTTATTCGGTTGTCATAACGACGGCGATTTTTCCAATTTATTATAAATCGGTTGCAACGAATGCCGGTGTTGACCCAAGTCAATCTACAGCTTTCTTAGGGTATACGATCTCAATTTCCACTTTTATTTTGGCAATGTTGGCTCCGGTACTCGGTACGATTGCAGATTATCGAGGTTTTAAGAAAAAGTTTTTTGTATTCTTCTTTCTTCTGGGGACGCTGTCAACGGTAGGTCTCGTATTCGTACCAAGTGATCAATGGCTGCTTTTACTGGTAATGAATTTATTAACGGCGATTGGTGCTAGGGGAGCAAATATTTTTTATGACGCATTTATCGTTGATGTCACAACAAAGGATAAAATGGATGATGTTTCATCTCGGGGATTTGCTTTAGGGTACATCGGCAGTAGTATTCCTTTTGTGATCAGTATCGGGATTATTATTTTAGCGCAAACCGGCATTATTCCTTTGTCAATGACAGCAGCAAGCCGAATTGCCTTTTTCATAACAGCTGTATGGTGGATTGGATTTACCATCCCGCTCATTAAAAATGTAAAACAGATTTATTATGTAGAGAGAGAGCCAAAAATTATTGTAAATAGTTTTAAAAGACTGGGTAAGACATTTAAAGATATAAAGCAATATCGGAATATTTTCTTATTTTTATTAGCATATTTCTTTTATATCGATGGGGTCGATACGATTATTTCCATGTCAACCGCTTATGGCACGGATGTAGGCTTGAGTGCTACTGATATGATTATTGCCCTGCTAGCCGTCCAAGTTGTTGCAGCACCGTTTGCTATTCTCTTTGGGACACTTGCAAAAAAATATGGAACAAAAATAATGCTTTATGTCGGAATTTTTATTTATACTTTTATATGTGTTTATGCGATGTTTATGGACAGTGCTTTTGATTTTTGGGTATTGGCTATGCTGGTTGCTACATCACAGGGGGGAATTCAAGCATTGAGCCGTTCCTTTTTTGCCCAAATGGTGCCTGAGGAAAAATCAAACGAGTTTTTCGGTTTTTACAACATATTTGGCCGATTTGCAGCTGTCTCAGGGCCGTTTCTCATGGGTGTAACAACGCAAATAACGGGAAGTTCTTCGATGGGCATTTTTAGTCTCATCATTTTGTTTATCATCGGTTTTATATTATTGACCTTTGTACAAAAACCTGATCTTTCCTCGGTAAATCGTGAAGAAACAGACGTATCTGTATAAAAAGATGGGGATTTCTCCATCTATTTTTATCCACCAGAAAGAAGGAGTTGTCCGAAACTGCTAATTTTGAAGGAAGTGCGAAATGGACAGATTACTCGATACGGGACGGCAATCTTGTCACCGGGCAAAATCCGTAATCTTTAAAAATTACGGTGGAAAAATTAATCGAGGCCGTCGAAGCATCATACTTGTAAAGGAATCCTAGCTTTTAGGGTTCTTTTTTATTCGCAATCCTTCGTTTGATTTGTTATTTTGCCATTTGATAAAATACTAAAGAATAAAATGGAAAGGTCATTTAAAATGAAGATTTCGATTATAACTGTAGGAAAACTGAAAGAGAAATATTTAAAACAAGGTATTGATGAGTATTTAAAACGATTATCCGCCTATGCCAAAGTGGAAATCATTGAGGTAGCCGATGAAAAAGCACCGGAACATTTAAGTGAGGCAGAAATGGAAGAAGTGAAGTGGAAGGAAGGGGAACGAATTCTTTCCCATCTTAGTGAAGATACATACATTATTACCCTGGAAATAAGTGGCAGAATGTTAAACTCCGAACAACTTGCCGCAAAAATCGATGAACTCGGTACATATGGGAAAAGTAAATTAGCATTTATTATCGGTGGCTCGCTCGGACTAAGTAAAGAAGTGCAAAACCGAAGTGACCTGGCCCTTTCCTTCTCAAAAATGACATTTCCACATCAGTTAATGAGGCTGATTTTACTCGAACAAATATACCGGGCTTACCGGATTAATCGAGGGGAACCGTATCATAAATAGAGGCAAAAATTGTTGAAGATATGGAGGTAATTCTTTATCGGAAGCGGGTATTGAAAATGTATGTTCATTATCCGTTTCTCGATATAACAAGTGGATTAGAGTAAAGGTTTTCGAAATGTTCATTTCAGTAAAATCAAATTCAAGTTCTATATTTTTAATGCTTCTTGATTTGTCATCTTGTTTGATAGTAATATTATCAATTAACAACAGTAGCAATTGCTTTTGATTTTCCCTAGTTGTCTTCTTGTAAACAGATAGGAATTTCTTCAGTAATTTTTCAATCAAATCTGGTTGAATTACTTTTGAGTCGATAGAACCTAATTGCATTATAACCTCATTTTTTCTTTGTTCGAACCCCCTTTTATCATCGGAAACCTTTTGTAATCTTTCTTGCAGAATATCTATTGGGAGAGTGTTTTTCTCAAAGGCTTCCATATACTTTGCTTGTAATTGTTCTATTACCTTTAGTTGTTTTTCAATCTCTTCTAGTTCTATATTAAGCCGTTTTATCGCATGGGCAGAAGTTGAACTTATTTCTGTTAGTGTCTTATAAAGTTTTTTCTTATTAGAACAAAATTGTTGGATCCTTTTAATAACTGTATCTTCTGCTTCATATGCTTTAATGGAATTAGCTTTACAAGCAGCAGATCCTTTATTATGAAAATCGCTACAGACATAATAACGATGTTTTCGTTTCGTCCCATCTTTTCGTGTAGATGTTGTAATGGAAGGGACCATTCCTTGACCGCAATCAGGGCAACGCAAAAAACTGCTAAGTAAAAAAGGTTCATTCGATTGGCGCTGTTTAAATGATTTGCTTTTTCTTCTTGCTTGAACTAAACTCCATAATTCATCTGAAATGATGGCTTCATGCTGCCCCTCAACAATGATAGGGTCAGGATTCTTTCCTTTTCTTCTCTTAGTGTCCCAATTTTCAACCTTTAACCAGCTGATTTTACCATTATAGATGACATTGTCTAAGATTGTTGCAATCCCATTTATAGAAAAATAACGGCCTTTTTTCGTTCGATATCCTAATTTATTTAAGTAGTTTGCAATTGCCTTTAACCCCTTTCCGCTTGCTTACATTTCAAAGATCATTTTTACGATCTCTGCTTCTTTATGATTGATGACAAGTTGTTTTTCAACAGTATCGTAACCAAATACAGAACCACCATTCCATTGTCCCTCTAATGCCCTTTGTTTCATACCAAGTTTTACATTTTCCGATAACGTATTTCTTTCCATTTCCGCAATAGAAGCCATTATTTGCAGTACTAAACGGCCGATAGGGTTTCCAGTATCAAAGTTTTCCGAGTAAGATATAAATTTTACATCGTATTTTTCAAACTTATCCAAAATGACTAGAGTATCCAACATATTTCTTGAAAGCCGGGATATTTTCCATACTAGAACGGCATCAAATTTGTTGATTTCCACATCATCAATAAGCCTTTTCATTGCTGGCCGACTCTTTATCGATTTTCCACTAATCCCCTCGTCTACATATTCTTCAACAACTTCCCAGTTGTAAAGTTGAGCATATTGTCGAAGTGTTTGAAGTTGAGCGGTTATACTGTACCCTTCTTTAGCCTGCTCTTCTGTACTAACACGGGCATATATGGCTACTTTTTTAATTTCCATCTCTTAACCTCCTTCAAAATGATTTTACAATGAATTTTTATAGAGGAGAAATGGAAGTAAAGGATTTCAAATATAAAAATCAAACTGAAACATCAAAATTAACATATTCATGTTTTTTTACTAAATTGGAAATAAACGAAGGGGGAGAAATTGATGAAGTCACAGTTAATGGGGAATTTGAAAATTTTAGAACGTATAAACTAGAAAGTGAACTTAAGTATAGATTAGTAATAAAATTGGAATAAATACTATTAACGTATTTTCTTACTCCTCTTTTAAGGAATATAATAAGATTAGAGGAGGAGAAAAATGAGTTGGACCAAAGAAAAAAATATTCGAAATGCAGGTCATTGGCTTGCGAGAGCAATTGAATTAATTGAATTAAAAGATTATCAAAAACGGAATGGAACAGTACCTACAATATATAGAGGTGGGGTATTTAACGTTGAACTAGGAGAGGGCAATTTAGGAGGGGAAAAGAATAAAAGACGGCCTTGCTTAATTATTAGTAGGAATCAATTAAACAGTGGAGATACTGTTGTTTTGATTCCATTAACAACTAAATTCAAATATAACCTTGTGAAAGGAGTGAAAACACCAAAATATAAAAATCATTACATACTCCTTAAATCCAAATATCCCTTTTTAAACGAAGATTCATGCGTTAAGTTCGAAGATATTAAAACGGTAGATAAAGTAAGAATTGGTGAGCATTTAGGGAATATTGACGTGAAAGATTTGGATCTTATGAGAAATCGTTTATTATTTGCAATGGGATTTTAAATTTTATAACGAAAATAATCAACTTTTCCCCAAAAAAATTGACTGGTTATCACTTGTCAATATGAATAATTAATGATATTCTTTAATTAGAAAATATTTTATGTTTAGATTGCCTCGTCGCAGTCAGAGAGGCCCAATCATTAAGATTGGGGTTTAAGGCCATTCCATTTTGGAATGGTCTTTTAATTTGTTTATATTACTATTTCAGCGAAACATGTAGTAATTTGTTACTTTGTAAACGCATCACTTTTATTTATGATATTTAAAAATTCCCTTTTTGTATATCGCAACCGATAACCTGTCCAAAAAAACGGCTCAATTTTTCGATTGCGAAGTGACTCACTTTTCAATTGTGGAATACACCCTTTTATAACTGTTATCCTTAAAATATTTAGCAACATATTTTATAAATTACAACTCATGAGTTTCCAAAAAATTGAATTTATATCTGTGATTACAAGAGCTTTGTAACCGCTCCGAGTAAAATTGATAGCTTTATCTTATATTCGTTAGTATAAAAAATTTGCAGTCAATTTATATTTAATTGACTGAGTAATTTTTTTCGTAATCAAATTTGTACTTAAAAAAATTGGTGTAAAAGTCAGTTCAATTTCCTGTTTTTTCTATGCAGATTTAAAATAGTTACTAATATCATCTTCAGTAAAACTGGTAGATAACTTTTTTTATTTTACGTTCCTTTGGTCTAGATCCTTTTGTAACGTGAACTTCTTTAATAATACTATGGAACAATAATTTTTTTCTTCGTCAGAAATGATACTTAAAAAATCCTTAAAGTGATTGGTAACGTAATCAACACTGTTATCAATATTAAAGTTATTTTGAAGGTTGATTTCCATATTTAATCTATCCAATTTAGATAAGGTTGCTTCTTCTTCCGCTTCAAGGTCTTGAATAAGAAGAGAAAAAGTTCTTTTGTTAATTTTACTTGAATTATTTCCATCCCCTAAATATAGATTAACTGTTTTCTTGATTTTTTCACGGATCGACTTTAAAGATTTCTTTAAGGATTTAACTTCATCTTCTAAGGATTTAAGATTATTTCCAAGATTCGATTTGATAATATTCGATAATACAGAAGACAGATTTAGTTTTTTAAGATGAGTTATAAAAGTTTTTATCCAAGATAGGATTGCTTGCCAACAAATGCTTATTAAATGAAAATGTCGATTATAAATGTGTAAAGCAAAAGGATGGCCATGTTTATTTATATCTAGCACCTACAAATATTATTGAAGCATATAAGAGCCATGAAAAAGATCCATTTTATTCAACAAGTAATAAAGTGGTGAAGGATATTCAAAATCAACCTTATTTTAAAGGTACTCGGAAGGTTAGAATTGGCAAAAGCCAGCCTACTGCATGGATCATACAGCTGACAGATCCGATTAATCCGAAACAAATCAATGAAGGAATAATCCATCCAGACTTGCCCGATACAATGATTTATTTTTACGTGAAATAGATTTTTGAATCTGTTCCAAAAAAACCGGAACAAATGGAACAACCAAAATGCGCTATAAATAAGGCTTTAGCGTGAGTTGTTCCTTTGTTCCTAAAATTTTTGCATAGTGCTATATAATTTTATGATGGAATCGAAAGGACAGTTATTAATAGTTGGGTACTTAATTAATGGAACTTTGGAACACTGAATATTAAGTAGTCGAAAAATGCAATAATTGCAAGTCTTTGTTTTAATATTAGGTGTTCCAAAACAAATAAGAGCTTAGAACATATTTGGAGCATTAGTTTTTCATAGAGAAACAAAGGTCTGGTAATAACTTTGTAGAATTACAAGGTTATGTTCGATCCCATTCTCCTTTACAATCCGGGCATTGCCACCTTACTACACGGTCTTCCTCTAAACTAGATATCCCGATTTTTCGACTAAAGTGTGTCGCATTGTAATGATGTTGTTTTTCCTTGGGGATGGGATCTCCTTGTAGACAGCTCCCACAAAATGGACAGTACTCTAAATTATCTTCCAAAATTATCATCCTTTCTTAATTTATTAAACATTAGACCTTGTGGAATATAATGATCAGATTAATCGATTAATTATTATAAATAAAGTAATTATATTATATCCTAATTGGAAGTATATGTTTATTTTTTATGCGTTCCTTTTATGTTTCTAATTTATTTTTTCTTATAACACATCTATTTATGCGGCCGTTTTAACAAATCGTATTGTCATCTCAGTTTTGCCCCCTAAAACACAATAATAGTAAATGTTTGATTGACTGGAAACTATTTACCTATTACAATATAACTATATTGACTCGGACAATATTTTGGTAGGTGATCAATTGATAGGTTTAGAATACATCCTTGAACTTTATGGTATGCAGCAAATTGAACTGGCCGAAAAGCTTGGAATTAAAAAGCAAAATATTAATCTTTGGATAAAAAAAAAAACAAAAGATCTCCAAAAAACATTTACCTACGTTGGAACAAATTTTTGGCATAGACGCTAAATACTTTTCGAAAGAATTAACTGATTTGGATAAACTGGAGATTCAAAAAGAAAAATTAAAACGGGATTTACAGCCTATTATCACGAAATATGAAGAACAGTTCCTCATTGGGGAAGAAAATGATCTTGTTGAAGTGCCGGTTTATGACAAAGAGGAATTGAATCAAATAGAACACGATATTGAAAAAGCCAAGCTAATTGAAAAATTTCGGAACATGCTTAATCGTGCTGAACATCAACCTTATTTAGACACATTTAAATTGGTTCTTGAACTTTTAGATAAAGCACAGCATGAACCGGTTTTCCATAAAACAATAGAAGCTTTAGCGCATTATTTAGAAGTGTTACCAGATTGGGTGTCAACAGGCCCAGAACAAGATGAATTTGAAAGCGAATTATTCGAAGTATTAGATGATTTTAATTACTAGAATTAAAGGAGACTTCATGATGGAAACAGCAAAGATTGGATTCGAAGAAACACTTTGGAAATCTGCTGACAAATTACGTGGAAGCATGGATGCATCCGAATATAAACACGTAGTCTTAGGACTGATTTTCTTAAGAGCCTCTGCCAAAATAAAAAATATACCCTTGAGCGAGGCTCTGGAAAATTAATTATCTCGTTTTTTGCCTTTTCTTCCAGATTTTTAAATTTAATAAAAATAAAATGGCTATTTTTCTCCAAAAAAGGGCATACGTATCCTGCCTTCACAAAATGGGTTTTTTTCACTGCCCTTTGTGGAAAGGAGACGCTGCATTTGACTTATTCACATATCCACCTGTGAATAACTTAATTCAGTCGATGGCGTGTCCATCCACAATTGGCCTTTCCTGTCTGATGATACGCCATATTTGCCATGATATGCATAGATATCATGCAACGATCCACATGCGCTTCAACTGCCTGTTTTCCACGCTTGTGAACACGACGGAGACTATATCCGTCTTTTAGAATGCCAAAGATTCGTTCGATGATCGTTCTGGCACTATATAACACTTTAAATTTCCGCCCATGTTGGGGCAACTCGACGTCTACTTGAGGCGCTTGATCAAAGTCCAGCCGAAATACTCTTCCTTGTGCTGCCCCATTACAACATTCCACGTGATTCGACAGCGGGCAGGTGAGTCCTTCTTGCCTAGCATTTGGATGAAATACAGGACAAGTGTAAATATATTGCCCCTTTTCCCGATCAGATCCTCTAAGGTCCATTTTATGTTCACTGATACAGATGGGGGTGCCGTACCGATTGATTTTTTCAATTCCCCGGGCGGAAGTTGGTTTATCTTTACGGTTCCGTGGGTTGATGGGTGCCACCAATTTCGCCTGTAATACGTCCTTTGTCACTTTTTGATTTTCCGGCGTTTGGTAGATTCCATCTGCCAAGATAAAGTCCAACTGCTCAGCCATCTCGGGGTGCTCCGCCTTAAACGTCTCCAATGTCGTTTCTAATGTTTTCCCATCAGGTGTATTTCCTTTGAATACTTCCCGCGTCAAAGGCAAGCCGGATTTCACCCCGCATACCATTGATAATTTATGCGCAATATAGGAGACTGCATTGCTTTTACGCATCACCCCTGCGTTATCATCTGTAAGGATTCTGGGGCAATCGCAATCACCTTTGCAAGAACACGTCTTCCTTGTTTTATTCAACGTTGCTTCTGCCTCTATATGTGATGTATCCACGGCGACTGCTTTCTCAAAAGTTTCAACCACGCCTTCCCTTTTATTATATTCAACCACCAATAGCCGGGCTTTTTCCCAAAGATCATTTGTTGTCATGATTTGATCAAAGCGAGCAAAGGAACGGTAGCTCGGAATTTTCTCCGTAAATCCACACATGGCGGCAAATAGCGGGTTTGATTTCACTTGTAAATAGACACTTTCAACCATCACTTCAATATATTGTAAAGAGGCCAGTTCAAAAGCACGAAAAAAGGGCATGAAAGGATGCGGTTTTCTCCCGGCAGGAGAGGAATGAAATAAGGAAGACGTAGACTTATCTTCTTCCTCCGGTATTGAAAATAGTGCTGGTTGTATTTCATTAAAATGATCATGTGCTCTTTCCTTTTTTAGGTGCAAATATAAAAAGGTGTAGTAATCTCGTTCAACCGGTTTAAAAATCTCCCATGGAAAACACATGGCCGGAATGACAAAGGGTATATCGGCATAGTCTTGCCAATTGTGGGGAATCAAATTTTGTTGTATTGATAAATCTCTGGTTTGTGTTAGAATAGAAGTAGTCATGAAATCACTCCTTGGATACTGGATATTGGGTAGTACTTATATCTTACCAAAGGAGTGACTTTCATGGCACTTTTTTTTCAAAAATAATTATGTTTTTCCATTTTACAATATTTACCAGGGGAATGAGTAGCCTAATCTATTAAAACTCGTCTAAAACCGACTGAAATGGAAAAATTCAGATATTGATAATAAGCGAATTTATCCACTGAAATTAAAACTCACCATTTTTTCTTTTATACTTGTCATAATATTCGTGCAAATACCTTTTTCTATAGTGGAATAAATCCACGATCTTTAATTGTCTGACTGCCTACTGCTTCAGGAGATACAGCATTTTGGCAAAGGCTCTAAAATACATTTCTGATAAGTTTGAAATGAAGTATAACGAGTTAGTGGAAGAGGGAGAAGGTTTTGAAGAAGACCGCGATGAATATATTGCAGAAAATATTTTCTGGGTTCCGAAGAAGTCACGATGGGATTTTATTAAAGACCATGCCAAAGATCCGAAAATCGGTCAATACATTGACGAAGCGATGATCGAAATTGAAAAAGAAAACCCGACACTGCGAGGGGTGTTAGATAAACGTTATGCCCGTCCTGAAATTGATAAACGCCGATTAGGAGAACTGATAGACCTCATTTCAACGATTAAATTGCACAGCAAACAAGAAAAAGACTTACTTGGTCGTGTTTATGAATATTTTTTAGGTAAGTTTGCCAGTGCAGAAGGAAAAGGCGGTGGCGAGTTCTATACGCCACAAAGTGTTGTTAAAACATTGGTTGAAATGATTGAACCGTACGAAGGTCGAATTTATGACCCATGCTGTGGCAGCGGCGGCATGTTTGTTCAAAGTGAAAAGTTTGTTGAACGCCATCAAGGAAAAATTGATAATCTCTCTATTTATGGTCAGGAACTCAATTCAACGACTTGGAAGCTTTGTAAAATGAATCTTGCTATCCGTGGAATTGAGGGGAATATCGGCGATCATCATGCGGATACGTTCCATAATGATTTACATAAAACGCTGAAAGCAGATTTCATCCTTGCTAATCCTCCATTCAATGTGAGTGACTGGGGCGGAAATGAATTAGTTGATGATGTTCGTTGGAAATTCGGTACACCACCAGCGAGCAATGCCAACTATGCATGGTTACAGCATATAATCTATCACCTAGCACCAAATGGCGCTGCTGGTATTGTATTAGCCAATGGTTCGCTAAGTTCCAATACATCGAATGAAGGGGAAATTCGTAAAAACATACTCGAAGCGGATTTAGTCGATGCCATTGTTGCTTTGCCTGACAAATTATTCTATTCAGCAGGAATACCAGTGAGCTTATGGATTTTAAACCGTAATAAGAAAAATAATCCTAAATACCGAAGCCGTGAGCATGAAATTCTATTTATCGATGCACGAAACATGGGTCAAATGGTTGATCGTCGCCTTCGTGAATTAACGGAAGAAGATATTCAAAAAATTGCTGGAACATACCGAAACTGGCGTAAACCAGATGGGAAATATGAAGACATCAAGGGATTCTGTAAATCAGTGACTTTAGAAGATGTCCGTCAAAATGACTATGTATTAACTCCCGGACGCTATGTTGGAATAAGTGATGTCGAGGATGATGGTATACCATTTGAAGAAAAAATGGAAACCCTCACCAGTGAATTAAGAGAACTATTTGAAAAATCCCACCGATTGGAAGAAGAGATTAGAAAAAATCTAGGGGGGATTGGGTATGACCTTTAAATTATCTGAGATAGGATTAGTACCCGTAGATTGGGAAATATCCGAGTTGAAGACAAAAGTTACTATTACTATGGGCCAATCTCCTAAGTCAGATTCATATAATAGTGAATGTATAGGAATGCCCTTTATGCAAGGACGAAAAACTTTTGGAGATAAATATCATAGTATAGATACTTGGTGTACTGATCCCAAAAAGATTGCAAAGAGAAATGATGTTTTAATAAGTGTTCGTGCGCCAGTTGGAGATGTAAACGTAGCTACAACTGATTTATGTATCGGTCGTGGTTTAGCAAGTTTAAGAATGCATAATGGTAATAATGAATTTTTATATTATTTATTAAAAAATTACTCAAAAGAAATTACTAATCGGGAAACAGGTACCGTTTTTGCATCAATCAACAAAAAAGGATTAGAGACTATTAAGTTACCTTTTCCAAGTGATATTGAACAAAAAGCCATAGCAAACATTCTTTCAACCTTAGACGAAAAAATTGAAACCAACAATCAAATCAACGAAAAGCTTGAAGAAATGGCACAGGCTTTGTTTAAACATTGGTTTGTTGACTTTGAGTTTCCGAATGAAAATGGCAAGCCTTACAAATCAAGTGGCGGTGAAATGGTTGAAAGTGAATTGGGAGAAATACCTAAAGGGTGGAAAGTAGATAAGTTATCAAGTATTGCAGAAATAATTATGGGGCAATCTCCAAAAAGTGATACTTATAACACAGATAAAATAGGATTACCATTATTGAATGGTGCTACAGACTTTCAAAATAAAAATTTAAGTCCTAGTAAATATACATCTGATCCTAAAAAAGTAGGAGAAAAAGGTGACTTTGTATTTGGTGTACGAGCAACAATCGGTTTAGTAACAGAGTTGGATGATAGATACGCTATTGGACGTGGTTCGGGAATAGCTAGGGCATTTGATAATATGTATAAAGAATTTTTATATGAAATTCTAAATATTGCATTTAGCAATTTTCAGTATACAGCAAGTGGAAGTGTATATTTAAATGTTTCTAAAAATGATTTAGAGGATTACAAGCTGGTTATTCCTGACATTAATATTCTTAGAAGATATCATAAAATTACAAAATCCATTTTAAATCAAAAAGAAAACTTAAAGAGAGAAAATTCCGTTTTAGAGAAACTTCGAGACACCCTTCTTCCAAAACTAATGTCCGGAGAAATCCGTGTCCCGTTGGATGATGAAGTGTTATCAGAAAAAAATTAAAGAATAAATGTCATATCCCGTTTCGAAAGGGGAGAGGAGAATGAGTTTTTTTGAAAATTTTACGGAAGATAAGCTGGAAGAAGCAGCTATAGAAATTCTTCAGGAACTTGGCTATGACTATGTCTTTGGTCCGGACATTAGTTGTGATGGGGAAAGACCAGAACGAAAAGATTATCGTACCGTTATTTTAGAAGACCGTGTAAAAGATGCTTTGTTTAAACATAATCGCCATTTGCCACAGGAAGCAATAGAAGAAGCATTTCGGCAAATTATAGCTTTTAATAGTCCAAGCTTAGAAGAAAACAACCGTCATTTTCACAAATTAATCACGGAAGGCATTGATGTGTCGTTTCATCAAGATGGTCATAGCCGTTCGATGAAGGCATTCTTGATTGATTTTGAAGAACCAGCTAATAATGATTTTTTGGTAGTGAATCAGTTTACGGTCGTTGAAAAAGAAGAACGCCGCCCGGATTTAGTTATTTTTATAAATGGCATCCCATTCGTCGTTATCGAATTAAAATCAGCATCTGATGAAAATGTGAGTATCGATAATGCCTATGCACAAATTCAAACGTATAAACGTGATATTCCATCTTTATTTTACTACAATGCATTTTGTATTTTATCCGATGGAATTAATGCGAAAGCGGGAACGATTACCGCAAGTCAAGAACGTTTTATGAATTGGCGGACGGTGGATGGGGAAAACATTGAACCACTTGAAGTGCCGCAATATGAAGTGTTGTTAAGAGGGATGCTGGCAAAAGACCGGCTTATTGATATTATTGAAAACTTTATTCTCTTTCAGGAATCCAAAGAAGAAGAACGAGATGAAAATGGGAAGAAAATCGGCGAAAGAAAAACGATTGCCAAAATTCTCGCTGCCTATCACCAATATCTTGCGGTAAAAAAAGCGGTGGAAAAGACAAAAATAGCGACCAGTGAGAATGGAGACCGTAAAATCGGTGTTATATGGCATACACAAGGTTCGGGTAAAAGTTTTTCGATGGTTTTTTATACAGCACAGCTTGTCTAGCAGCTAAATAATCCAACCATTGTGGTGATTACCGACCGCAACGATTTAGATGACCAGCTATTTTCTACGTTTTTAAAATCAAAGGATATCTTAAGACAAACACCGAAACAAGCAGATGTCCGCAAATTGAGTGAGGAACAGAAAAAACAACAAGCCAACGAAAAATCCAAAGAGATAAACGGATTATATGATCTTCTAAATGACCGGGAATCAGGCGGTATTATTTTTACAACGATTCAAAAATTCAAACCAGAAGAAGGCGAAATGCCGGTTTTAACCGATCGTAAAAATGTGATTGTTATTGCGGATGAAGCTCATCGCAGTCAATATGGTTTTTCTGCAAAGACTGACACCAAAACAGGCGAAGTGAAATATGGATATGCAAAATATCTTCGTGATGCACTTCCGAATGCTTCCTTTATCGGTTTTACAGGAACACCGATTGAGCTGGAAGATAAGTCAACGCCCGCTGTTTTCGGTAATTATATTGACATTTATGATATGACAAGAGCTGTGGAAGACAAAGCAACGGTTAAAATTTATTATGAAAACCGTATTATCCGCTTGGAAGCCAATGAAGAAGAATTAGCGAAGATCGATGAAGAATTTGAAGAGATTACCGAAGATCAGGAAGAATCAGTACGTGAAAAATACAAGTCCAAATGGTCGAGGCTCGAAGCCATCGTCGGTTCACCTAACCGCATAAAACAATTGGCAAAAGATATAGTCAATCATTACGAAGAAAAGGCAAAAGCAATTGACGGAAAAGCAATGATTGTTTGCATGAGTCGCCGTATTTGTGTCGCACTTTATAACGAAATTGTCAAATTACGTCCAGATTGGCATTCCGATGATGACGATAAAGGTAAAATTAAAGTCGTCATGACAGGGAGTGCTGGGGATGATGATTTCTTACAGCCGCATATTGGTGGAAAAAAAAGGCGGGATTTATTGGCAAAAAGAATGAAAGATAATAATGATGAACTAAAAATCGTCATTGTACGTGATATGTGGCTGACTGGATTTGACGTACCTTCCATGCATACGATGTATATCGATAAACCGATGAAGGGTCATAACCTCATGCAGGCAATCGCACGGGTAAACCGTGTATTTAAAGATAAATCAGGTGGAGTAGTTGTAGATTATATTGGGATTTTAGAAAGCTTAAAGAAAGCTTTAAATCAATATACCGAAAGTGATAAGAAAACAACGGGTATCGATACATCGGCTGCAATTGCTGTAATGAAAGAGAAACTTGAAATTTTGCAAGATATGATGCATGGGTTTGATTACTCTGCTTATATGGGTTCATCTCAAGCAGGCCGTATTCGAGCCATCACGGGCGGAATGAATGTCATTTTTGGTAAGAGTGAAAAAGAACAAAAAGAATTCAAAAAGACGGCAACCGAGCTAGCGAAGGCGCATTCACTTTGTGCAGCGACAGATGAAGGAAAAGCAGCAGCCCTTGAAGTCAGTTATTTTAAAGCGGTTAAGGCAAGCCTAAATAAACTTCAAGAAAAACAGCCGAAGCGGAAGACGAAAAAAGAAATCGAAGCCCGCGTTAATCAATTACTCGAACGTTCCATTATTTCAGAAGAAGTAGTGGATGTCTTTGAAGTGATGGGATTGAAACATCCTGATGTATCTATATTATCGGAAGAATTTCTCGAAGAAGTACGTTCATATGAGTATAAAAATTTGGCGGTTGAAATGCTAAAAAAATTACTTGAAGGCAACATCAAAACAATGGAAAGACGCAACCTTGTCAAATCCCAAAAATACTCGGAAAAACTGAAACAGTCGCTGAACAAATATAAAAACCAAGCCATTACAAACGCCGAAGTAATCGAAGAACTAATTCAAATGGCAAAGGACATGAAAAAAGAACGAGAAGAAGAAAAAGATCTAGGATTAAATGAAGATGAAATTGCCTTTTACGATGCTTTAACATCTGAGTCTATAGTTAAAGAGTTAATGGAAGATGAAGTCTTACGTAAAATCGCCAATGAACTGACTCAAGCAATTAGACGGAACATGACCATTGACTGGCATGTCCGAAAAAGCGCCCGTGCAGGAATGAGGAGAATTATTAAGCGACTATTGAAGAAGTATGATTATCCACCAGAACAAGCGAAAAAAGCTTTAGACATAGTTATGCGACAAGCAGAGTTAATGGCGGAGCATACTGAAGTAAGAGATTGGAATACGCTGCAGGCTGCGGAGTCTAAAGGTGAATATAGGTTATAAAACATCAAGTGTCATTCATTTCTAGAGACTTTTTTAGAGGTGACTGACGTTTTCTTTTATTATCAAGAAAATTATTATGCTACGTCAAAGAAAGGAGTTACATAATGACTGTTTGGTTATTTCGTGCAGGAAAACAAGGGGAGTTCGAAAACAAATTTTTAGAAGATGGAAGGGTATATCTTACTTGGGATGATTTAAATATTAATCTAAAAGAGATTACTTCCAAAGAGGATTTATATAAACGACTAATCGAACACTATGATTTAGATAAAGAAAAAACAGCGATCAACTGGGCTTCTCAAATTTGGCCAATTGCACATGCAATGGAGCAAGGAGATTTAGTAGTCTTGCCTTCAAAATTTAATCGCACCATACATATAGGGGAAGTTATCGGTGACTATGTATATGATGAGTCACTTGGCAGTCCGTATTATCATTACCGGAATGTAAATTGGATTGCTAAAGATATACCAAGGGATCGATTTGATCAGGATATATTGTATTCATTAGGAGCCTTTATGACGGTCTGTAAAATACACAGAAATAATGCTGAAGAGCGTATTAGAGAAATGCGTAAAAATAATTGGCATGTACCAAAAAATAAAAATGTAAAGGAACTAGTAGAGGAAAATGAAGAAACAGTTTCAATAGATTTAGAAGAATATATATACGATCAAATCTCTGAAAGAATTATACAGCGTTTTAAAGGACATAAGATGGAAATTTTAATTGAAGAAATTTTGAAAGCAAAAGGCTTTACTACTTACAGAAGTCCAGAAGGTGCAGATCACGGTGTGGATATATTAGCAGCTTCAGATACGTTAGGTTTTGGAAATCCAAAAATTTGTGTCCAAGTCAAGACATCTGATACTCCTCTTGATAGACCGACATTAGATCAGTTGATAGGTACAATGAGCAATTATAGTGCAGATTTTGGCTTATTAGTATCGTGGAGTGGCTTTAAATCTTCTGTCACTAAGGAAATTCCTAAGCAATTTTTCAAAGTTCGTCTTTGGGACTCGAAAACTATTATTCAACAAATCTTTGAGAACTACGAAAAGCTTAGTGATGAAATTAAGAAGGAGATTCCTATTAAGAGGGTTTGGATGTTGGACAGTGAAGTAGAATAACTCCTCTCTATATACTTTGATATTCAGAGGATAAATATGTAGAGTGATTTTGAGGGATGTTGCCGGGATAAAATGTAAATAGTTTGGAGTGAATAAGTTGATAGAGAAAATAAGATTACATAATTTTAAGGGATTTAAAGAACAGGTAATACCTTTTAACAAAGGTAGAAATATTTTGATTGGAGAAAATGGAGTTGGGAAATCTTCAGTTTTATTAGCTATTTCCTGTGTTTTAAGTGGCAGTTATTCTGCTATAGAAAAAATAGGATTACATAATCTTTTTAATATAGATGCAATTAATGAATTTATGAATGGTGATAAAAAATATGATAAGTTACCAGTGGTTGAAGTTGAATTATTTATAACGGATGAAGTAATAAATCATGAAATTAACGGGAAGAAGAATTCCACTAATCTAGAAAAGAACGGCCTAAGATTACTTATAAGTCCGAATGAAGAGTATTCAGATTTAATAATAGAATCACTAGAAAGTACAAATATATTCCCTTTTGAATATTATAATGTTGAATTTCGAACTTTTTCAGACCGAGCATATAGTAGTTATAAGAGATATCCAGACCACATAAAGTACTCTTATCTGGATAGTTCAAAAGTAAATTCTAGTTATGCTATGAAAGATTATATTAAACGTATATACGAAAGTAAGACGGATCGAACGTTAAGACAAAGAATCAATAACAGATATAGAGATATTACCCATCAATTTTCAGATAATTTGTACTCAGAGTTTAACTTAGATGCCACAGATGATATAAAAATTAAATTAAACACCGAAAATGAAGATAGTTTTCAAGAAAATATTACAGTTGAAAAATCAGGTATTATAATCCAAAATCTGGGTCAGGGGGAAAAGATGTTTATTAATACCGAATTTTTGCTTTCAAACGCCAGAGATAATTCTGAGATTATCCTTATTGAAGAACCGGAAAATCATTTAAGTCATCTAAATATGCATAAACTTATTGATAAAGTAATCACAGCAGGTGATGAAAAACAAACATTTATAGCTACACATAGTAATATGATTGCCTCTAGATTAGATTTAAAGAATGCAATATTTTTTAGCGAAAATCGCATTATGAATTTAAATGAATTAAAAATAGAAACTGCAAAATTTTTCAAAAAGGCACCAGATAATAACGTTTTAAACTTCATTCTTTCCAAGAAGGCTATTTTAGTAGAAGGAGACGCAGAGTATATTCTATTAAATGAATTCTATAATTACCTGACTGGTGATGAGCCGTATAATAATAATGTATCTATTATATCTTGTGGAGGTAAGACTTTTAAAAGGTATCTGGAAATAGCAAAACTGTTGAATAAAAAGGTAGTTGTTATCACAGATAATGACCATGATTATGAAAATAATATAACTAAAACCTATTCGGACTTTAGATCGGATAATGTAGAGATTTTTGCTGATAAAGATAACTTAAATCATACTTTTGAAGTAAGTTTATATAAATATAACGGTTCGTTTATAGATAGTTATTTAGCGAATGCATCCATGACTAACGGAGTTCAAAGTTATATGCTAAATAATAAGGCTGAGTCTGCCTTCAGACTATTATGCTTATTCACTGATGAAAACCCTGATACAAATTTGGAAAAATTCAAAATACCACCATATATTGAGGAAGCGATTCAATGGATAACCGGTTAAATAATAAAACAGTAATTAATGCGGTTGCGGGGTCTGGTAAAACAAGCTATATAATTGATCAATTATCATCAGATGGTAAAAAAAGTTTAATACTAACATATACAACAGCAAATCAGGAAAATTTAAAAGAGAAGATAATTAACAAATTTGGATATCTACCCTCGAATATTTTCATATATGGATATTTTGAGTTTTTATTGAAGTTCATTATTAAACCATTATGTCCTTATCCAATTAGAGATATATCCTATGAGATACCGCATTTTAGAAATACTAGTCCTTTTACTAGGAATAAAAATAAGATATTCCATAATAGAATGGCAAAATATATACTAGAAAATTTATTAAGTTTCAAACAAAGAATGGATAGGTATTTTGATGAAGTTTTTATTGATGAAATGCAAGACTTAGCCTCGGACGATTTTAAATGGATGCTCTCCTTGAAAGATTTAGAAATACCAGTAACGCTAGTTGGTGACTTTTTCCAATCAACTTTTGCTTCAAGTAGACGAGGAAATCATTTGGGAAATCTATATAATAATTTCTCAACCTATAAGGAAATAATTGAAGAAGCAGGATACTACTTTGATACAACAACATTAGTAAAAAGTCATAGATGCACCTCAACTGTCTGTAATTTTATAAAAGATAATTTAGGAATAAATATAGAATCAGCAAATGACACTACATCAGAAATAACGTATATCGCTGATGCTGAGAAAATAAAGAAAATACTTGAAAATAATAATATCAAGAAGCTATTTTATCAAAAATCAGTTAAATTTAATGTAAATGGTGAAAACTGGGGGAATTCTAAAGGGATGACTTATGAGAATGTCTGCGTAATTTTAAATGATACTACATTTAAAAAATATGTAAATAATCAATTAGGCGAATTGGCCCCTCAGACACTACGAAAATTTTATGTAGCCTGTACTAGAAGTAGTGGGGATATATATTTTATTAAAGAAAAAGATATTCCTGTCGACTATAGAAAATAAATTAGATAAACATTATATTTGATTTAAGAAAAGCATTAGGAGCGATCTCCCCTAATGCTATTTTTTTGCCCCTCAAATAACCACGGTGAACCGTACCATAAGTAATTGAGTTTAAACCTTATGTAAGGTCGTCCTAAGCAATATCCCCTGCTAATCATTTGGGTTTATAATAGAATATATACAAAAAATTCACGAGAATAAAGGATATTGCTGATTCTAAGCCCACATTGATTTTATAATAAAACTAATGAACAGGGGTTGTTAAAGTGGAGTATGTTGTTAATCAAGAATGGTTGCTCGAACAATTAGCCAATAAAGATGTTAAAATTGTAGACTGCCGTTTTTCATTAAGCAAGCCGGATGAGGGAGAACGTCTATATAAGGCGGGCCATATTCCGGGTGCAAACTTTTTCGATTTGGAAAAACAATTATCTGCACCTGTTTCTAAACATGGAGGGAGGCACCCGCTTCCGGATATTGAAAAGTTTCGACGTGAAATAGAGAAAGCGGGAATTGAGAATACGAAAACGGTCGTCGCCTATGATGGAGGAGAGGGGGCGTTCGCATCCCGGTTTTGGTGGCTGCTTACATATATTGGACACGACAAAGTTTACGTGTTAAATGGTGGTTTTAAAAGTTGGGTTGAAGCGGGTTACCCGACAACAAAAGAAGTACCAAAGCCGGAACCCGCTAACTTTAAAGTAAGTATTCGAAAAGAGATGCTGGCAACTTATGAAGAGATTAAGGAAATTGTCGCCAATAAGAAAAAGTCGCCAATTTTAATTGATTCAAGAGAAAAAGCACGCTATTTGGGAAAAGAGGAACCAATTGATAAAATTCCCGGACATATCCCGGGGGCCATTCATAAATTTTGGGCAGAAGGGTTGGAAAATGGTTTCTTCAAAGGAAGCGAAGAACAGAAAAAAAGATTTGCCGAGTTGGATCAAAAGGAACCAATTATTGTCTATTGCGGATCAGGTGTCACGGCCACGCCCAATTATATAGCTCTAAAAATGGCAGGCTATCAAAATGTAAAACTATACGCAGGAAGTTACAGTGACTGGGTTTCATATAGCGACAATCCGGTGGAAAAGGGATAATTCACCCCAATACTTTTCTACGTAAACAGTCACTCGTTCATTGTATAATCATTTTCTTTAGGGATATTTATCTTAACCCTTGGAAAAGTCACATTAGATTTTTTCCGAGCGTTTTTTAAGGTAACGGAGGAAAGAAAGCAACAGTAGGATAAGAATCTCAAAGATTTATAAAGTCGGTGATAGAACGACAACAAGCCTAAGAAAATGAATATTATTTTGTTCAAAAAATCACAAATCAAATATTTGCATAATTTCCACATTTGGTGTAAATTGTAACTATCTTAGAATAGTAAAATAATGTTTTAATCACTGAAAGATTCTGGTAGACTAGAATTAGGTTATAATTGATTCGGGAAAGGTGTGTAGTCGGACTGTTTTCCGTCTTTTTTCGGAATGAAACCGCCTGCAGCTTTTCCAAGAATTCAAAAGGGGATAAGGTGGGGAAAATGAGTAATAGACAAACAAAAACAGATGTCATCTTAATTGGCGCCGGAATTATGAGTGCCACGCTCGGTTCGTTGTTAAAGGAATTGATACCGGAGTGGGAAATTACAGTGTTTGAAAAGCTCGAAAAACCCGGAGAGGAAAGTTCCAATGAATGGAATAATGCGGGGACGGGTCATTCTGCACTGTGCGAGCTCAACTACACCGTCGAAAAACCGGACGGATCCATAGATATTAGCAAAGCAATAAAAGTGAATGAACAGTTTCAAGTATCAAAACAATTTTGGTCTTATCTTGTAAAAAGTAATTTGATTCGTAATCCACAGGACTTTATCATGCCATTACCCCATATGAGTTTTGTCGAAGGGGAAAAGAACGTAGAATTTTTAAGAAAACGCTTTAATGCATTAGCTGATAACCCGCTGTTCCAAGGGATGGAATTTTCGGATGATCCGGAAAAACTGAAAGAATGGATTCCGGTGATGATGGAAGGCCGTAAACTAAATGAACCGATTGCGGCTACAAAAATGGATTCCGGAACAGATGTCAACTTTGGTGCATTAACTCGAATGTTGTTTGAACACTTAAAAGAGGAAAACGTCGAGATTAACTATAAACATTATGTGAAAGATATTAAACGGACAAGTGAAGGATTGTGGGAAGTAAAAGTACATGATATTGACGCCGGTCAAAATAAGTCTTATATAGCAAAATTTATTTTTATCGGTGCCGGTGGCGGTTCTTTGCCGTTATTGCAAAAAACGGGAATTCCTGAATCAAAACATATTGGCGGTTTCCCGGTCAGTGGATTATTTATGGTTTGCAAAAATGAAGAACTTATCGAAAAACATCATGCAAAAGTTTACGGTAAAGCAAAAGTTGGCGCTCCGCCGATGTCCGTGCCACATCTTGATACCCGGTATATTAATAATAAAAAGACTTTGTTGTTTGGACCGTTTGCCGGTTTCTCACCGAAATTTTTAAAAACCGGTTCAAACTTTGATTTAATTAGCTCCGTAAAACCAAATAATGTGCTTACGATGTTGGCTGCCGGTGTAAAAGAAATATCGCTAACAAAATACTTAATTCAACAACTTATGTTATCAAATGAACAACGGTTAGAGGAGTTACGTGAGTTTATTCCGAACGCCAAACTTGAGGATTGGGATATGGTCGTAGCAGGTCAACGTGTACAAGTAATTAAAGATACGGAGACCGGTGGGAAAGGAACACTTCAATTCGGTACGGAAGTTGTAAATAGCAGTGATGGCTCGATTGCCGCTTTACTTGGTGCTTCACCCGGCGCTTCAACAGCCGTACATGTTATGCTTGAAGTATTGGACAGATGTTTCCCGCAATATATGCCGAAATGGGAATCAAAAATTAAAGAAATGATTCCTTCCTATGGTGTATCTTTAGCTAAAAACCCGGACCTTCTTCAAGAAATTCATTCCTCTACAGCAAAGACGCTTGGCCTAGAGGAAGAAATACCGACAAATACGGATGACAAAACTCGTCAGTTACAGGAAGTATAAATTGCCGATTTGGCAATTGTACTTCCTTTTCCTATTATTAAACGCCTCCATTGTTACACGATTATTCATCACATAACCTAAAACCGTTTATTGGAAGTGAACTTATGAAGTATGGGGAAATAGTCCATGGTAAACTGCATCGGCGGGTGAATAGATTTATTGCCGAAGTTTTCATTCATGGAAAAAAAGAAGCGGCTCATATTAAAAATACCGGCCGTTTAACAGAGTTGCTACAACCGGATGCTGACGTGCGGTTAGAAGTGAGTGATAATCCAAACAGGAAAACAAAATATTCTCTCATTGCTGTTTGTAAAAATGATGTTTGGGTAAATATTGATTCACAAGCGCCCAATACCGTTGTTTTTGAGGCAATTACAACGGGAAAGGTGAAAGAACTCGGAATGGTAAACACGATGAAAAGGGAAGTTCCGTTTGGCGATTCCCGGTTCGATCTTTATTTTGAAAAGGGAAATGAAAGCGGCTTTATTGAAGTAAAAGGTGTCACATTGGAAAAGAACGGGTTGGCACTATTTCCGGATGCACCGACGTTACGAGGGACAAAACATATATTGGAGATGGTAAAAGCCGTACAAAAGGGATACAGCGGAACTATCTTGTTTGTCGTACAAATGAAAGGTTGCTCCACTTTTACTCCTAATAAAGAAATGGATAAAACTTTTACAGAAGCTTTATTAAAAGCAGTGGAACAAGGTGTGCAAATTTTAGCATATGACGTAATTGTAAAAGTCGATGAACTCGTTTTAGGCGATCCGCTTCCTGTTGTATTATCATAAAAAGGGTATATTACCAATTGTAAATGAATAACATTACGAAGTCAGACACCAAAAACACATAGAAAGAATAAAAATATAAAAAACCGTTATACTACAGAATAAGCAGTATAACGGTTTTTTGCGTAGTTTTTTTGGTTTCCGGGTTAGTTTCGGATTAAATAATCAAATGCTCCCAAGGCCGCCGATGCACCGGATCCCATGGAAATGATAATTTGTTTATATGGACTATCACTACAGTCGCCGGCAGCAAAGACACCCGGGATATTGGTTGCACCACGCTTATCAACAATAATTTCACCCATGCGATTTCGTTCAACCGTACCTTCTAACCAATCGGTGTTGGGAACAAGACCGATTTGAACAAAGACACCGGCTAGCTCAATATGGTGTTCTTCTCCGGTTGTCCGGTCAATATAAGTTAGCCCGTTTACTTTATCAGTTCCGGTGATTTCTTTCGTTTGGGCGTTTGTAATCACTGTCACATTTGATAAACTGTGAAGACGATCTTGAAGTACTTGGTCGGCTTTTAATTCCGGCATAAATTCAATAACGGTCACATGTTTAACAACTCCTGCGAGATCAATTGCCGCTTCAATCCCGGAATTTCCACCACCGATGACCGCAACATGTTTTCCGGCAAACAACGGACCGTCACAATGCGGGCAATAGGCAACACCTTTTGTCTTGAATTCTTCTTCACCCGGTACGCCTATATTGCGCCAACGTGCACCGGTTGAAAGAATGACTGTCTTACTTTTTAAAACTGCGCCGTTTTCCAATTCAATATGGACAAGGTTATCTTTCTTTTCTAAACGTTTTGCCCGTTGCAAGTTCATTATATCAATATTGTATTCTTTTACATGCTCTTCTAAACTGGCAGCAAGTTGCGGACCCTCAGTGTATTTTACGCTGATAAAGTTTTCAATGCCCTTGGTATCCATGATTTGACCGCCGAATCGTTCTGCCACAACTCCGGTACGAATTCCTTTCCTTGCAGCGTAAATAGCGGCACTCGCACCGGCAGGACCACCGCCGACAACGAGAACGTCAAACGGATCTTTATTCATAAACTCAGATGGGTCCGATGTTTTCCCAAGTTTGACCAGAATTTCTTCGAGTGACATCCGGCCGCTGCCAAATTCCTCGCCGTTTAAGAAAACAGTCGGTACCGCCATAATGTTTTTACTTTCGGCTTCTTCTTTGTAAGCCGCACCGTCAATCATTGTATGTGTAATATTCGGGTTAAGGACACTCATGATGTTTAGAGCCTGAACAACTTCAGGACAATTATGACAAGTTAAGCTGACGAATGTTTCAAAATGATATTCACCGGTTAAGCTTTTAACTTGGTCGATCAGTTTTTGTTCAACTTTTGGCGGTCGACCGCTTACCTGTAATAGCGCAAGCACAAGTGAAGTAAATTCATGGCCTAAAGGAATACCGGCAAAAACAACTCCGGTATCTTCTCCCACACGATTCACACTAAAGCTTGGTGTTCTTTGTAAAGTAGTATGTTCAATTTTAATTTTCGGTGACATCGTAGCCAGCTCGTCAACAAGAGCCAGCATGTCACCTGATACTTTATCAGAACCCGCACTTACTTTAATGATGATATCGCTCTCCATTAACTGAAGATATTGATTTAATTGTGCTTTAATATCCGCATCTAGTATCATTTATAAGCACTCCTTAAATTTTTCCGACAAGGTCAAGACTCGGTTTCAGCGTTTCTCCAGTTTCTTTCCATTTTGCCGGACAAACTTCACCAGGATGTGTGCGAACATATTGAGCTGCTTTAATTTTGTCAACTAGGCTGGCTGCATCACGTCCAATACCGTCTGCATTAATTTCAACTGCTTGAATGACACCATCCGGATCGATAATGAATGTTCCACGATCTGCAAGACCTTCTTCTTCCCTTAGGACATCAAACATTTCGATAAGTTTATGGGAAGGGTCCCCAATCATCGTATATTCAATTTTACTAATGGCATCGGAATGGTCATGCCAAGCTTTATGAGTAAAATGTGTATCGGCTGAACAGGAATAAACTTCAACGCCAAGATCTTTGAAAGTCGCATAATGTTCTTGGAGGTCTTCGAGTTCAGTCGGGCAAACAAATGTAAAATCTGCCGGATAGAAACATAAAATGCTCCAATGTCCTTTGAAATCTTCTTCCGTTACTTCTACAAATTCGCCGTTTTTGTATGCTTGTAATTTAAATGGTAATACTTGCTTTCCTACTAATGACATAATAAATACCTCCTATGTATTATTGAGAATATTTTAGAATTCTGTAAAAATATGGGAAAATTTTGTGAAGCACATAACAAATTTCTTTTACAATAATTATTATATAATAGTAAATATATTTGTCAAACAAAAGGCCCGGGTAGTACAATTTCCCTGTATTATTAAGTTTGTACAAATTTGAAAAAAGTTATAACTTGAAAATTTCTCATCATCATTATTGTATAATAAAAAAATTATATTGTTAAATAACATGAATTAACATTACAATGACTGTTTTAAATAAAATTACCATACATATATGAGGATTGATGGCTGAAGGAAAATTATAGCCCGCGAATAAAAGGAAAACTTCAATCAGTAGAGATTCTCAGTGGCTGTTATTACACAAATTTGCCTCTCTTCCTTCTTACTTCAAGCAGACGTTAAGCACATGAAAAAAGAGGCTTTCTAAAAGGAAGTGCCCCATTACTTCCGGAAAGCCTCTTGCAAATTTATGATAACCTCATCTTAAAATCTTCGTATCCGAATTGGCGGATGATTTCACAATCGCCGTCCTTCTTTTTAACCGCAATAGTCGGGAGTGGCATACCGTTAAAAGTGGTATTTTTCACCATTGTGTAGATGGCCATGTCACCGAAAATCAGGCGATCGCCGGGTTTTAATGGTTGATCAAACGAGTAATCACCAATGATGTCACCGGCAAGGCAAGTAGGTCCGCCAAGTCGGTACGTATATGGCTTTTCACCCGGCTCACCAGACTCGAACAACGGTGGACGATAAGGCATTTCTAATACATCCGGCATGTGGCAAGTAGCCGATGTATCAAGAATGGCAATATCGATTCCGTTTTTGATTGTATCAAGGACAGTTGTTACTAAATACCCGGCGTTAAGTGCTACAGCCTCCCCCGGCTCAAGATAGACTTCCAAACCGTACGTATCTTGCATCCTCTTAATACATTTTTCAAGTAACGGGATATCATAATCTTCTCTTGTAATATGATGTCCACCGCCAAAGTTAATCCATTCCATTTGGGGCAACCACTGGCCAAAATTTTCTTCAACCGCATGTAATGTCGTTTCCAGATCATCAGCGTTTTGTTGGCAGAGGGTGTGAAAATGAAGCCCGGAAACACCTTTCAACAATTCAGAGCGAAACTGGTCGACTGTTACCCCTAAGCGGGATCCGGGTGAACATGGATCATAGATGGCATGCCCATCTTGTGTGGAACATTCCGGATTAATGCGCAACCCAACTTTTTTACCGGCCTTCAAAACTTTATCTTTAAACTTCTCCAGCTGTGAAAAAGAATTAAAAATAATATGGTCGCAAATCAAAACAATTTCATCCATTTCATCATCACGGTAGGCCGGGGAAAAGACATGATTTTCTTTTCCCATTTCCTCATATCCGAGCCGGGCTTCATATAGGCCGCTTGCCGTTGTTCCGTTCAAGTACTTGGCGAGGAGCGGATACAATTTAAACATAGAGAATGCTTTTTGCGCCAAAACAATTTTAGCACCTGTCCGCTCCATTACCCCGTTTAAGATTTTTAAGTTGTTTTCCAAAAGCTTTTCATCAACGACATAACAAGGAGTTGGTAATTCTTCAAATCTCATCAGTCCACTAACTCCGGATCAAAACTTTCTTTCCACGGGAGTCCCCATTTGTTTAATGCATCCATGAACGGATCCGGATCTAATTCTTCTAAGTTCCAAACGCCCGGTTTTTTCCAATATCCGTTCAATACCATCATGGCACCTATCATGGCCGGTACCCCTGTGGTATAGGATACGGCTTGGGAACCGACTTCACGATAACATTCTTCATGGTCACAGACATTATATAGATAGTAGGTTTTTTCTTTTCCATCTTTTTTGCCGCGGAAAATACAGCCGATATTTGTTTTTCCTTTTGTCCTTGGTCCGAGAGATGCCGGATCCGGTAAAACGGCTTTTAAAAATTGAAGCGGCACTATTTGTTTTCCTTCAAATTCAATCGGCTCAATGGAAGTCATGCCGACATTTTCAAGCACTTTAAGATGAGTGAGGTAACTTTGTCCGAACGTCATAAAGAAGCGAATCCGTTTAAGTCCGGGTACGTTTTTGGCTAGTGATTCAAGCTCTTCGTGATACAGTAAATACATATCTTTTTCGCCGATTTCCGGGAAGTCATAAACCCGCTTAATTTCCATCGGTTTTGTTTCTACCCAGTTGCCGTTTTCCCAGTAACGCCCGTTAGCAGAAACTTCCCGAATATTAATTTCCGGGTTAAAGTTTGTTGCAAATGGATAACCGTGATCGCCGGCATTACAGTCAAGAATATCGATATACTCGATTTCATCAAAGTGGTGTTTCAAAGCATAGGCAGTAAAGACACTTGTTACACCCGGATCAAAGCCGCTTCCTAACAAGCCGGTAATTCCCGCTTCTTCAAACCGTTCACGATAAGCCCATTGCCAGCTATATTCAAATTTTGCCGTATCTTCCGGTTCATAGTTAGCTGTGTCCAAATAATGAGTTTTTGTTGCCAGACAAGCATCCATAATTGCTAAATCTTGATATGGAAGTGCTAAATTTACGACAATGTCCGGTTTAACTTGTTTAATTAAAGTAATGAGCTCGTCTACATTGTTAGCATCCACTTGGGCTGTCGTAATTTTTGTCTTCCCGCCGTCTAATTTTTCTTTTAACGCATCACATTTAGCTTTTGTCCGGCTGGCAATGCAAATTTCTTCAAATACATCACTGTTTTGAACCATTTTATGAATGGCAACAGATGCAACGCCACCTGCACCGATAACAAGCGCTTTTCCCATTTTCATTTCTCCTTACTGATTGGATTTTGTTTATAAAATAATAAAAAAGCAAGTGTAAACCGCGGCGCCGCGCACAACACTTGCTTGAAGATTAAAGTCAATATTAAAGAATCATCCAAATAAAAATACAATTAAGATTTACCATCTACTTCTCATAAGGCCGGTCGTTTGGAAGTTCTCTAATATTCAAAATTCCTTCATAAGATCAGAGTCTATATAGCAAATAATTACTTTTACCACTCTTATTGATCGTTTCACAAGTTGATGTGCACCTGCACCGGTTGTAAAGTAACCAACTTATAAAATTTGAGCTTTAAACTCAATCAATAAGGCAACCGAAGCTACCAATCGGCATTTGACCCGGCTGTCCGTGGCCTTAACTCCCCTATCAGGAAGTGGTCAAAAATTATCTGCTTGGAAAGACTCACTATTTTGAATATTAGCTTTCCAAAAATATTGCTCTTTCATATTATCAACATATCCGAAAAATATCAAGATAAAATTATTTTTTTGAATTACTCTTTATAGCCTTATGAATCGAATATTTATTATAAAAATGAAATCTATTCTTTGAAAATTTAGGAACTCACAAATTCTATAAAAAGCTCATCTATTAGAACCCACACAGCCCTGAAGAGTAAAAATTCTTCGAGATAATTCCACCCAAACTTTGCCAAATATGTGATAATAAGGGTATGTAAAAAACCTAATATATTGGCATTTGGGGGGAACTTTTTATGGTAACGAGGAAAGAAAAGCGAGAAATGGAAAAAGAGGTAAATTATTTATTCGAGTTGCTAAAAACACAAAATCACTTTTTTAAAAATTTAAACAAACTGCTCAAAACTATTGATGATCCAAGGCACCAAAGCTATATCACCTATGACACGGAAGTCCTTTTGATGATGGTTATTTTGAAAAATGCATGCAACTTAAAAAGTATGCGTGAAATGACAAATGAATTCAACAAGGAAGAGTGCATCAAAAATGTGGGAAAATGGTTGGGGAATGAAGATTTGGAAGAACTGCCCCATTATGACACAATCAATGATTTTTTGGCACGAGTGAACCCGGCAGAACTTGAAAGGATCCGAATCGATATGATCAAGAAATTATTCAAAAAGAGGTGTTTTGAATCCTATCGTATCAATGGGAAATACTGGGGTATTGCCATAGATGGGACCGGTATTTTTACTTTTGACAAAAAACATTGTGAACACTGCCTGAAACGGGAGCGCAAATACATAGACAAGGAAACGGGTGAAGAAAAAACAAAGACCATCTACATGCATCATGTCTTGGAAGCCAGTTAATTGTGGGAAATATGGTACTAAGTGTGGCCTCCGAGTTTATTGAAAATGAATCAGAGGACGTAAAAAAACAAGATTGTGAGTTGAAAGCTTTTTATCGACTGACTGCTAGACTGAAAGACACCTTTAAAAAACTGCCTATCTGTCTGATTGCCGATAGTCTTTATGCCTGTGAAAATGTATTGAAACAATGCAAGGCGAATAATTGGAACTACTTATTCCGTTTTTAGGAAGATCGTATCAAAAGCATCGCCGATGAGTTTGAAGCGTTAAAAAATATGGAAGAGGAGGAAGGCAAGAAAGCCAATGTGGTAAAGATACGTGAAAGCGAACAGCGAGGGGAAATCACCTGGGTGAACGATATTGATTACAGAGGCTTTGGGGTGAATGTTTTCGAATGCGAAGTAGAAGATGAAAAAAGAAAACAAAAATTTACCTTTATCACAGATATAAAAATCACAAAAAACAATGCAAAGAAACTGATGAACGCTGGCAGAAGCCGCTGGAGAATAGAGAATGAGGGGTTTAACAGACAAAAAAACCTGCGCTACCACATTGAACACGCAAGCAGCCAAGATTACAATGCCATGAAAAATCACTACCTATTAACCCAAATTACAGAGATTATCATGGTGTTACATGAGCATGGGTCAAAAATATTGAGAAGCATGAAGAAAACGATAAAAGAAATATCCTCGCGATTGTTAGAAGCCTTTCGCGGGCAAACACTAACAGACGAGGATATCGCACAACTGGGAAAACCTATGCAAATTAGGTTTACCTAGCGATTTAATTGTACCAAAGGATGTGATGTTTGGCAAAGAAAAAAAAGTTATCCACAACAAAAAAATAAGCAAAAATAAGTTATCCACATTTTTTAAAAAATAAGCAAAATTGGTTCTTTTTGACCCTTTTTGTAAATAAATTTAACTGGAAAATTTTACCAACTGTGGATAAGTCGTAATTGCATAATACTACCGAAAATTGATAAATTTACTCCTCATAGCTGGAACCCACAAGAAAGCGTTGACAAATCATGAAAATTCGTGGTAGCATAGAATTATTAATTTATGAATGAATCCCATGATTTTTGTGGAGAAAAATTACGATAGTTATAAATAAAGATTTTGAGACGAGCTTATACGAACTAAAGTAGTATATTGGCTACTGCTTTATTATAAAATAAGTTATATGGTATAGATTCAATTGGAGTAGGGAAGGAGTTTGTGGAAAAAAGATTCTACCTACTTTAGATTATACAGAGTCTTAAATAATTGGCTTTATATTAGGATTGTTACTGGTTATGCAGGCAAAACCTAAATTGTTCCCTATACTATTGGTGGACAATTTAGGTTTTTTATTATATGGATAAATTCATCTGACTAAGGGTGAGTGAAAATGAAGATTAAAAAGGTATTAAATAACAATGTTGTTGTCTCATTGAATAGCCGAAATCAAGAAATTGTCGTTATGGGCAGAGGACTGGCGTTTCAAAAAAAAGTCGGGGAAATAATTGATGCGTCGAAAATTGAAAAGACATTTGTTTTGGAAACCCATGGTATTTCAGAAAAGCTAGCGAATCTGCTCCGGGATATATCGGAAAAATACTTAAATATCTCAGCCCGAATTTTGGAATATGCAAAATCGCAATTGCCCTATAAATTAGACGAATATCTTTATGTCGCACTTACTGATCATATCAGTTTTGCCATCAGCAGATACAAACAAGGTATTCATTTAAAAAATCCGTTACTCTGGGAAATACGTAAATTTTACAAAGATGAATTTCAAGTTGCTGTTAAAGCTCTTGAGATTATTAAAGAGGAAACAGGAATCGAACTGGGAGAGGATGAAGCTGCATCAATTGCTCTCCATCTCGTTAACAGCCAGTTATCCGGTGAAAATGTAGCCACTGCCATCCAAGTAACGGAAATTGTAAATAAGATTTTGAATATAGTTAAATACCATTTTAAAATGGAGCTGGATGAAAATTCGATAAACTACGAACGATTCCTTACACATTTGCGATTCTTTGCGATTCGCTTTATAAGAGAGGAGAAATTGGAGGAATCGGTAGACGAATTTTTCTTTGAACAAATTAAGATTAAGTATCCGGAAGCTTATGCCTGTACGCAAAAAATTAAAACGTATCTTGAAAAGCAGTTTCATTTTGAGTTAACAAAGGATGAAGAACTGTATTTAACGGTTCATATTTACAGGGTTACCAACCGGCAAAAATACAAATAAAAAAATTGTCGAGAAAGCGTTGACAGATTGTGAAAAATTATGCTAATATGTAGTCATCAAGTTAATAGTAACCCCTTTCATTAGGATTGTTACTGGTCATGCAGGCAAAACCTAAATTGTTCACAATACCATTAGTGGACAGTTTAGGTTTTTTTATTTTTTTGGGAGGTGGTCCACGACCAAGTGAAACAATTAAATACAAAAGTAAGGAATGTTACCATTGTGGGCATAACCTGAACTGATTTGAAGACAATACAATTGTATTCAAATTGGCTCAGGTTTTTTATTTGATAATTACTATATTTAAATGAAAGAAGGGTCAAAAATGAAATATGAGCAATTAGCTAAAGACATTATTGCAAATGTCGGTGGTAAGGAAAACGTTATCAGTGTTGTGCACTGTATTACAAGACTCCGATTTAAATTAAAAGATGAAAACAAAGCGAATACAGAAGTACTGAAAAATATGGATGGCGTCGTGACCGTTATGAAAAGCGGCGGGCAATATCAAGTCGTTATCGGTAACCATGTACCCGATGTGTATAAAGCCGTAGTTGCAGTAGGAGGGTTTCAAGCAGAATCCCCTGTTGAAGAAGAGGAAAGCGGAGAAAAACAAGGATTATTCAATAAATTTATTGATATCATTTCAGGTATTTTTGCACCAACATTAGGTGTGTTGGCCGCAACCGGGATGATTAAAGGTTTTAACGCGTTATTTGTATCTTTGGATTTATATGCGAATACATCGGGGACTTATCAAATTTTGAATGCCATTGGGGATGCGTTGTTTTACTTCTTCCCGATTTTTCTAGGTTTTACGGCAGCGAAAAAGTTTGGTGCCAATCAATTTTTAGGAATGGTAATCGGTGCAGCTCTTGTTTATCCGGCCTTATCCGGTTTGACAACAGGGAAGCCTCTATATACTTTGTTTGCAGGAACAATGTTTGAATCACCTGTCTATATTACATTTTTAGGTATTCCGGTAATTTTAATGTCATATTCATCCTCAGTTATTCCAATTGTCTTAGCGACTTACGTTGGTTCCAAAGTAGAAAAGTGGTTTAAAAAAGTTATTCCTGATGTTGTAAAAGCATTCTTAGTCCCATTCTTCACTTTATTAGTTGTAGTACCGTTAACCCTTATCGTTATTGGACCAATTGCAACATGGGCAGGAAGTTTAATTGGTCAATTTACAACTTGGTTAATTCATTTAAGTCCAATTATTACAGGTATTTTCTTAGGCGCATTTTGGCAAGTATTTGTTATTTTTGGTTTACACTGGGGTCTTGTACCGATTGCAATTAATAATATTGCTGTTTTAGGAGAAGATTCAATTTTAGCGTTAGTATTTGCAGCGTCATTTGCCCAAACAGGTGCTGTGCTTGGCGTATGGTTGAAAACGAAAGATCAGAAACTAAAATCATTAAGTATTCCTGCATTTATTTCCGGTATTTTCGGTGTTACTGAGCCTGCTATCTATGGGATTACTCTTCCAAAGAAAAGGCCGTTTATCATGAGTTGTGTTGCCGCTGCAATCGGTGGAGCAATGCTTGGACTTTTCGGTACAAAAATATATATGGTCGGCGGTCTTGGTGTCTTTGGTTATGCAAGTAATATTCATCCTACAGAAGGACTTAATATGGGATTCTGGGGTTCAATTATCAGTACAATTGTAGCATTTATTTTGGGCTTTCTTTTAACTTACTTTTTTGGTGGCGTTAATAAGGAAGAAAACATTACCATTGAAACTGTAAGTGGTTCAACAAATGCTGTCCAAAGTACAACAGCCACAAACGCTAAAAAAGAAATGATTTTAAGCCCGCTTAATGGCGAAGTAAAACAATTATCGGATATTAGTGATGCAGCATTTGCATCCGGTGCCCTGGGAAAAGGTGTTGCCATTGAACCAGCTGAAGGAAAATTATATGCACCTGTTTCCGGAATTGTATCTGCTTTATATCCTACCAACCATGCAATTGGCATGACAACAGACGAAGGTGCGGAAGTGTTAATTCATATTGGGATGGATACGGTTCAATTAGAAGGAAAATATTTTAAGGGTCACGTATCTCAAGGTGATCGTGTAGAAAAAGGTCAACTACTTATTGAATTCGATATTGATCAAATTAAAAAAGCAGGTTTTTCGGTAACAACACCGATAGTCGTAACAAATTATGACCAATTTGATGCAACACCAACTTGCGAAAATCAAGTAAAAGTCGGCGAAAATTTATTACAAGTCCAATCAAAATAACTGATAATTGAATAGAGGGGGAGAAATCCTCCTTCTCTTTAACATAAGAAAGGGGCTATACCATGACATATTTTACATTCCCGGAAGGATTTTTATGGGGCGGTGCCATCGCAGCAAACCAAACAGAAGGAGCTTATTTGGAGGGTGGAAAAGGCTTAACAACTGTTGATATTATGCCAACCGGTAAAAACCGTTGGGCAATTGCAACCGGACATGTTGATTCTTTCAAACCGATTGAAGGCGAATATTACCCGTCTCATGAAGCGATTGATTTTTATCATCGATATAAAGAGGATATCGCATTGTTTGCAGAAATGGGTTTTAAAGCATTACGAATTTCAATCTCTTGGGCCCGAATTTTTCCAAATGGAGATGATGAAACACCAAATGAGGCTGGATTACAATTTTATGATGATTTATTTGATGAATTACTAAAATTTGGTATCCAACCTGTTGTGACTATTGCTCATTTTGATGTACCGCTTCATTTAGTGGAGGCATACGGAAGCTGGAAAAATCGCAAACTTGTTGAGTTCTTTGAAAAATATGCAACGACCATTTTTAAACGTTATAAAGATAAAGTGAAATACTGGATGACATTCAATGAAATTAATATGTTATTGCATTTGCCGTTTGTCGGTGCTGGTCTAGTGTTTAAAGAAGGTGACGATAAATTGCAAATTCAATACCAAGCAGCCCACCATCAACTTGTTGCTAGCAGTCTGGCAGTGAAAGCTTGTCATGAAATTATTCCTGATGCAAAAATCGGCTGCATGCTTGCTGGAGGGGCAACATATCCTTATACTTGTCATCCGGATGATGTGTTTCGTGCAATGGAAAAAGACCGTGAGTCATACTTCTTTATTGATGTCCAATCTCGTGGGGAATATCCCGGATATGCCAAACGATTTTTTAAAGAAAACAACTTAACCATCAAAATGGAAGCTGGTGATGAAGAATTACTGAAAAAATATACCGTTGATTATATCGGGTTTAGTTATTATGGAAGCCGTGCAACCAGTGGCGATCCGGAAATATTAAAGCAAATTACAAGCGGAAATGTGTTTGCATCTGTAGAAAACCCGTATCTGGAAAAATCTGAATGGGGCTGGCCAATTGATGCAAAAGGTCTTAGGATTACAGCCAATCAATTATATGATCGTTACCAAAAACCGCTCTTTATCGTTGAAAATGGTCTAGGCGCTGTAGATACGGTTTCCCCTGATGGAGAAGTCCATGATGATTACCGGATTGAGTATTTACGAAAACATATTATTCAAATGGGTGAAGCAATCCAAGACGGGGTTGAATTGATTGGATATACAAGTTGGGGACCGATTGACTTGGTCAGTGCTTCAACCGGAGAAATGAAAAAACGGTATGGATATATTTATGTTGATAAGGATAATGAAGGAAACGGATCATTACAAAGACTGAAAAAAAGAAGTTTTTATTGGTATAAACAAGTCATTGAATCAAATGGGGCAAACTTAGATTAATAAACGATCGATTAAGGAGGAATTATTTATGGCACAAATCGGAAAAGGTTTCCCGGAAGGATTTTTATGGGGAGGAGCAACGGCAGCCAACCAATTAGAAGGCGGTTTTCATGAAGGAAATAAAGGATTAAATATTGCAGATGTTCTACCCGGAGGCAAGGACCGCTTAAAAATTTTAGCAACACCGGGCTTTGATTTTGAAATCCACGAAGACAAATATTATTACCCGAATCATGAAGCAATTGATTTCTATCATCGATATAAAGAAGATATCGCTTTGTTTGCAGAAATGGGCTTTAAAGTATTTAGAATGTCGATTGCCTGGACCCGTATTTTTCCTAAAGGTGATGAATTAGAACCAAATGAAGAAGGTTTAGCATTTTACGACCGCGTTTTTGATGAATTACATAAACATGGAATTGAACCGGTAGTAACCATTTCCCATTATGAAATGCCGGTACATCTAGTTAAAGAATATGGCGGTTGGCGTAATCGGAAAGTTGTAACCTTCTTTGAGAGATATGTAACAGCAATCTTTAACCGGTATAAAGGGAAAGTAAAGTATTGGATGACATTTAATGAAATTAACAGTGGCTTGATGATGCCGATTATGGGACTCGGATTTGCGATCCAAAAAGAAGAAGACAAATATGGGCCGACATTCCAAGCGTACCACCATCAATTTGTAGCCAGTGCAAAAGCCGTTAAACTTTGTCATGAACTTATGCCGGAAGCAAAAATTGGCTGTATGATTATTTATGCGCCCGTGTATTCTTATGATTGCAATCCCGAAAATGTAATGTATGCTCTTGAACAAGAAAATATTTTTAACTATTTCTGTGCTGATGTTCAAGTGCGTGGTGAATACCCAGCCTTCATTAAACGTTACTTCAAAGAACACAATATTGAGTTGGAAATGGAAGATGGAGACCTTGAAATCATAAAAGAAGGGACAGTTGATTATATTGGGTTCAGTTATTATATGTCCCGTACAGAGAAGAAAGACAAATCCGATCTGGAAGGCATTACCGGAAATATTATGCAAGGAGTGAAAAACCCATTTTTAAAAGCAAGTGATTGGGGTTGGGAAATCGATCCAATCGGTTTACGTATTTCATTGAATAAACTTTACGGCCGCTATGGTGTACCTTTGTTCGTGGTGGAAAATGGTCTGGGTGCTTATGACAAGGTAGAAGAAGACGGCTCCATCAATGATGACTATCGGATTGACTATTTACGTGAACATATTAAACAAATGGCTGAGGCAATTGAAGACGGTGTTGATTTAATGGGTTATACGAGCTGGGGTTGTATTGATCTTGTCAGTGCGTCAACAGGTGAAATGTCGAAAAGGTACGGCTTCATTTACGTTGACAAACATGATGACGGCAGCGGTACATTGGAGCGGAAAAAGAAAAAGTCATTCTTCTGGTATAAAAAAGTGATAGATTCAAACGGTAGGGACTTAGATTAATTTTTATTCCACTGTTTTCTTTGTTAATTTTGGTGTTATCTAAAGTTGTACCAAGCTTTTAGAACAAAGATGGGGCTTCCGAAAGTCGAAAATGATTTTCTGGACAGCCCCTATATTTTTGCATATTTCTTCATCATTTTTTCTTCCTAATGAAAACTTGGTTATTCGGTATTGTGGGTGGCACGTAACACATCATTTTTTTCAGTTACGTTTATATATTTTAATCCTTGTAAAATTATTATCCAAAAAATAAGTGAAAGTAAAGTTAGGTTTATTATCAATAAAAATAAATAAATGAGAATAACGCGATTTTAATATTTTTTAGTGTAATCCCGCCTGACACTTGATCTAATAAGTATTATATCAAAATAAAGACCTAAATAATTGGTTAATTTTGTCGAAATAAGGGAGTTGCGATTTTTAAGTTATAATAATTGTAAAGTAAAAATAATTATGATATAGTATAGCTATTAATCAGTTTAAAAACTTTGGGGGTGTACATAGGATGAGTGAAAAGAAAAAACTGACAACAGCTTTCGGTGCTCCGGTGCCAAATGATCAGGATTCGAAAACGGCAGGTCCACGTGGCCCGCTTTTGATGGAGGATTATTGGTTTATTGAAAAATTAGCTCATTTTGACCGGGAAGTCATTCCGGAACGGCGGATGCACGCAAAAGGTTCGGGTGCATACGGAACTTTTACTGTAACAAATGATATTACGAAATATACAAAGGCAGCTCTTTTCTCTGAAGTTGGTAAGAAAACAGATATGTTTATTCGTTTTTCAACGGTAGCCGGAGAACGAGGGGCCGCAGATGCCGAGCGGGACATTCGCGGTTGTGCCATGAAATTTTATACAGAAGAAGGAAATTGGGATCTTGTTGGTAATAACACACCTGTATTCTTCATGAGAGATCCTAAACGTTTCCCTGACTTAAACCACGTAGTCAAACGTGACCCAAAAACAAACATGCATAGTGCGCAGGCAAACTGGGATTTCTGGAGTTCTCTACCTGAAGCTTTACACCAAGTGACGATTACCATGAGTGACCGTGGTATCCCGGCAAGCTACAGACATATGCATATGTTTGGCAGTCATACGTATTCGATGTTTAATGCAGATAATGAACGCATTTGGGTAAAATTCCACTTCAAAACACAACAAGGAATTAAATGCTTAACCGATCAAGAAGCACAAGAATTAATCGGCCGTGACCGTGACAGCCATCAAAGAGATTTATATGAAGCTATCGAACGTGGTGATTATCCGAGATGGACTATGTACATTCAAGTCATGACCGAAGAGGAAGCTCGCAATCTACCATATAACCCGTTTGATTTAACAAAAGTATGGTATCAAAAAGACTTCCCATTAATTGAAGTCGGTGTGGTTGAATTAAATCGCAACCCGGAAAACTATTTTGCCGAAGTAGAGCAAGCAGCATTTGCACCTACAAACATTGTGCCGGGTATTGGATTTTCCCCGGATAAAATGTTGCAAGGACGTCTATTCTCTTACGGGGATACCCAACGCTATCGATTAGGAGTAAATCATTGGCAAATTCCGGTAAATTATCCAAAAAATGCGAAAAACTTCCATCCCTATCATCGTGACGGTGCAATGAGAATTTTCAATGCGGCTGAAGGAGGATCCGTTTCTTATTATCCGAACAGCTACGGTGAGTGGGAAGATAGTCCGGAACATCAGGAACCGGCTCTAGATATTTTCGGTACTGCTGATTATCATAATTTTCGTGAAGATGATGACAATTATTATGAACAACCGGGTAAATTGTTCCGCCTCATGACACCGGAAGAGCAACAAAGATTATTTGAAAATACAGCCCGTAATATGCAAGGAACGACAAAAGAAGTTCAATTACGTCATATTACAAACTGCTACAAAGCGGATCCGGCTTATGGTGAAGGGGTGGCAAAAGCATTGGGCATCTCGATGAGTGAAGTAGAAGCTGCTGTAGCCGGAAAATAATCACTAGAATAATAGAATAGATATAATGAAAATGCCCGGTTTCCGATGTTTGTGGAAGCCGGGCATTTTTAGATCGATTATGGAAACTAACCTCTTTCAATAGTTTAATTAACTACTATCCCATTTAGTAGTCAGTTAAAAATATATTTATGGCTGAGTTGTCCCTAAAGTTATCGAACCATGTAATATATGATAAGTAGAACAATTAACCCTCCTACTAGCATATAGCATTGAAATTGTAATAATCGGTATAATCGGATATTGAACGATTCTGACGGAAGAGGTTTTTTCTTCCATTCCTCCAAATAATCTTTTCTTTTAAACATAATATGGTTATATCGCCTAAATCCAAAGACAAGCCCGTCAAAAAATCCACCCTTTACCGTGAACATGAACAAGACAGTTACCACATAAATCAACCCGACGTAAAACACGGTATTAATGAAACTGATTAGAGTATGTTCAGACCCAAAGAAAAAAACTACGAAAATAACTGCCATATTCACTAAAAATAAACCTGCTTGTCGTTTCTCTTTCATTGATTTCACCTATTTTAAGTAGTTGTTGTCATTATTCCATGTGTACAGATTAGTGAAAACTGCTTCCTACAAATCTTGTTAAACTATACTAATATTTTAAATCAACCTAGTTGTAATTTCTCTTTCGTTGATTTCACCTATTTTAAATAGTTGCTGTCATTATACCACGTACAGATTAGTGAAAACTACTTCCTACAAATCTTGTTAAACAATACGATTATTTTATCTATACCAATTCAACCATAAATCACCTAATTTGGTAAATTACAAATAGTCCCGAAAAACCTTATACTAACCTTATACTAATATTTAATTTTCTCTTTACAAAAATAATAATTAACTGTATACTTCGTAATATACCTTCATTACTAGGAACATCCAGTTCCAAAATTCAGAAGATTAAAATATAGGGGGCTATCTTTTATGAAGAAGAAGAAGTGGTCACTGCTACTGGCTGCTTTACTATTAGTAAGCACAGTTTTAGCGGCTTGTGGCGGTAAATCAGATGAAAGTTCAGAAAAAGGATCAGGAGACACTGATAAATCATCTGAACAAGTATTACGTTTAATGAATAGTGATCAGATTCCGACAATGGATTCTTCAATGGCAACTGACCAATATGCCTTTCAATTCTTAGGCGAATCAATGGAAGGTTTATATCGCTTAGGAAAGGACGGGAAAGTTGAAGATGGAATGGCAATCGATCATGAAGTATCCGATGATGGCTTAACTTGGACGTTTAAATTACGTGAAGATGCCAAATGGTCTAACGGTGACCCTGTAACAGCGCATGATTTCGTATACGCATGGCGCCGAGCAGTTGACCCGGCAACAGGTTCAGAATATGGTCCATATATGATGGGCGGCGTTATTAAAAACGCAACAGCCGTTAATAAAGGCGAAGTAGCTGTTGAAGAACTGGGTGTGCGGGCAGAAGATGACCATACTTTAGTGGTAGAATTAGAAAACCCTACACCTTATTTTGAATCACTGACAACTTTCGGAACCTTCCTGCCAATGAATCAAAAATTCGTTGAGGCACAAGGTGATAAATATGCAACAAGTACCGAAACATTATTATTTAACGGACCATTTACGTTAGAAAAATGGACCAGTACTTCAAATAAATGGGAACTTGTAAAAAACGAAAATTATTGGGATAAAGATTCCGTTAAATTAGACAAAATTACTTTCGTTGTCGTAAAAGACCCGCAAGCCGGTGTCGATTTATATGAAAAAGGTGAAGTGGACCGTGCAGGTTTAACTTCAGATTTAGTTGACATGTATTCTTCCAATGACGATTTTATCACCATTCCGCAAGCTAACGTATTCTGGTTAAAACTAAACCAAGAACGTAACGGTGAAAAAACGCCATTGGCAAATGTCAATATTCGAAAAGCAATCATGATGGCAGTCGATAAAGAAGCCGGCGTCAATGAAATTCTCAATAACGGTTCAATCTCCGCCAACGGGTTAATACCAAAAGGCTTTGTGAAAGTACCGAATACGGGTAAAGATTTCCGTGAGCAAAACGGTGACTTAGCTGTCTACAATAAAGAAGAAGCAAAGAAATATTGGGAGCAAGGTTTGAAGGAACTTGGTGTTGACAGTATTTCGCTGGAATTTATGGGTGATGATACGGAAACGGCAAAAGTATTTAACGAATACATTGCCAATCAATTAAAAACCAACTTGCCGGGATTGGATATTACGATTAAAAACGTTCCATTCGAACAAAGAATTGATGCTGATACAGCTCAAGACTATGATATCCAATTTGCCGGTTGGGGCCCGGATTACCTAGATCCATATACCTTCTTAAATCTATGGATTACCGATGGTGGAAACAACAAAATGAGTTATTCAAATCCGGAATACGATAAACTGCTTCAAGATATTCAAACAACATATGCGAATGACCAAGACAAACGTTATGAAGCTATGTTGAAAGCAGAAAAAATCTTGTTTGAAGACGCAGCAATTGCGCCAATTTATCAACGTTCATTGGCTCTATTAAGCTCACCAAAAGTTCATAACATTATTGCCAATCAATTTGGTGCTGACTATGAGTGGAAATGGACTTATATTGAATAAATAAAAAAATATATTTATTAATATATTGAATTGGAATTAAAATTAGAGAGTGTATGCCAAGATGTTGGCGTGCGCTCTCTTTCCTCATGTAACTATAAATTTCATATAATAGAGAACATTTATTTTTTTTACTTTTTAGGAGGTGGCAAAATGGCTCGCTATATTCTACGTCGTTTAGGATATATGATTGTAACACTATTTATTATTGCAACACTTTCATTTTTCCTCATGAAAATGTTACCTGGAAGTCCGTTGAATGCAGAAGATAAATTGAGTGAAGAACAAAAGGCAATCGTCTTAGAAAAATACGGGTTGAATGATCCGGTTCCGGTTCAATATGTTCGTTATTTGACCGGACTTGTCCAAGGGGACTTAGGAATTTCATTTAAATTTGATAATACCCCGGTTACCCAAATATTATTGGATCGAATAGGGCCATCAGCACTTGTAGGTTTTCAAGCCATGGTGATTGGAACGATTTTAGGTATCGCATTAGGATTGATTGCTGCTGTTTTCCATAATGGTTTTCTGGATTATACCTCAACAATAATCGCTGTACTGGGTACTTCTATTCCTTCCTTTGTATTTGCCGGACTTCTTCAATATGTATTTGCAGTTGAACTAGGATGGTTTCCGGTAGCTCTCTGGGGTGAACCTGAACATACGATTTTACCGACAATTGCATTGGCAATTACACCATTAGCAACAGCAGCAAGGTTTATCAGAACTGAGATGGTTGAAGTATTAGGATCTAACTATATGCTTACTGCTAAAGCTAAAGGGATTGGTCAAGCCGGTCGGGTATGGAAACACGGATTTCGAAACGCACTTATCCCATTAATAACGGTTATCGGACCAATGGCTGTAAACATAATGACCGGATCTATGGTTATTGAGCAAATTTTTGCAATACCGGGTATTGGGGAGCAATTTGTTTCCTCAGTTCTAGTCAATGACTATCCGACAATTATGGGGACAACCCTTTTATATGCATTTGCCTTTATCGTTATTATTTTAATCGTTGACCTCCTTTACGGATTAATTGATCCAAGAATTCGAGTGACTGGAGGGAATAAATAATATGGAGAACAACAATTTAAACAATCTGCCGAAAGAATTATTTAAACCTCTGGTACGGAAAGAAGATACAAGTGAGACAATTTCTAAACCTAGTCGAACATTCGGGCAAGAGGCAAGAAGAACATTATTAAAAAATAAACCTGCGATCATCAGTCTCATTCTACTAATCATTATTATAATTATGAGTATCGTTGGTCCGCATATGTCTGAATACGGAAATGATGACCAAAATTTAAGTCGTGCAAAATTACCGCCGCATGCACCGGGTTTAGAAAAAATATCGTGGCTTGGATTTGACGGTACTTTAACCGATGATTTTAAAGGTTCTACTGTGGAAGAGGCAAAGAGGAAAGCAATTGCTCGTTTTGACAATCAAGAAAAATTTATAGATTTTAAAGTGAAAAGTAAAGGGAATGGCGAAAGAAATTCAGCCGAAGTAGAAGCTACTTATCACGTATATGATGCAAAAGGTATGGGAGATCAGTATTTCTGGTTAGGTACGGACCATTTAGGCCGTGACCAATGGACAAGACTTTGGTTAGGAACCCGGGTTTCTTTAATTATTGCCTTTGTTGCAGCTATTTTAGACCTTTTAATTGGTGTTACTTATGGTGGGATTTCCGGTTTCTTTGGCGGAAAAGTAGATAATTATATGCAACGGGTTATTGAAGTGCTTGTCGGTATTCCAAACCTAGTTATTATCTTATTAATGATGTTATTCATGCAACCGGGGATTATGTCAATTGTCATCGCCCTTGCAATAACCGGATGGACCGGTATGGCGCGGATTGTTCGCGGTGAAGTCATGAAGGTAAAGAATCAGGAGTTTGTATTAGCTGCAAGAACGTTAGGTACATCGAACGGTTCTATTATTAGAAAGCATTTATTGCCGAATATCAGTGGGATTATTATTGTTAACACGATGTTTTCGATTCCAAGTGCGGTATTTTTCGAAGCATTTTTAAGCTTTATCGGTTTAGGGATTGTTCCACCAAATGCATCGTTAGGTTCTTTAATCAATATCGGGTTCCAAAACTTACGGATCTACCCGCATTTATTGGTTTATCCGGCGATTTTAATTTCGCTCATCATGATCACATTTAATATTTTAGGTGATGGTCTTCGTGATGCGTTTGATCCGAAAATGCATAAATAATCAAGGTAGGTGTCTTTAAATGAGTAAACTATTGGAAGTGAAAGATTTAAGTGTTTCATTTAACACCTACAACGGTGAAGTACAAGCTGTTCGAGGTGTAAGTTTTGACCTGAATGAAGGAGAGACATTGGCTATCGTTGGAGAGTCCGGTTCGGGAAAATCGGTAACTTCTTCGACATTAATGGGGCTTCTTCCCAAACCGGCAGGGATTATTAAAAGCGGTCAAATCCTTTTTCAGGGAGAGGATTTAGTAAAAAAATCCGAAAAGGAAATGCAAAAAATCCGTGGAAAAGAAATATCGATGGTCTTCCAAGATCCGTTATCTTCATTAAACCCGACAATGAAAATCGGGAATCAAATTATTGAAGGTTTAATCAAACATCAAGGCATGAATCGTGCAGAAGCAAAGAAAAAGGCAATTGAACTTTTGGATCAAGTTGGCATTCCACATCCGGAAATTCGGGTAAATCAATACCCGCACCAATTTTCCGGCGGTATGCGGCAACGGGTTGTCATCGCCATCGCCCTTGCATGTAACCCAAAAATATTAATTGCCGATGAACCGACAACAGCGCTGGACGTAACGATTCAAGCCCAAATTCTCGAACTAATGAAGGAAATTCAACGAGATACAAAAACATCCATTATTTTTATTACCCATGACTTAGGGGTTGTGGCTAATGTAGCAGACCGGGTCGCGGTAATGTATGCCGGAAAAATTGTTGAAATCGGAACGGTCGACGATGTTTTCTATAACCCGAAACACCCATATACTTGGGGTTTACTTGGATCCATGCCGACATTGGATGCAGATGATGAAGAACTTTATACCATTCCGGGTACACCGCCGGATATGTTGAATCCACCAAAGGGTGATGCTTTTGCACCAAGGAACGAATTTGCCTTGGAAATCGATGCGGTGATGGAACCGCCGATGTTTAAAGTGTCGGATACACATTATGCGGCAACTTGGTTACTTCATAAAAATGCACCGAAAATTGAAATGCCTGAGTCCGTAAGACGGAGAATTGAAGGCTTTGCCAAAACCGGTAAGAAAGGGGGAGAATGATCGTGAACAAGACGGAAAAAATTCTCGAAGTCAAGCATTTGAAAAAATATTTCCCTGCCGGACGGAAAAAAATAATTAAAGCTGTTGATGATGTTTCTTTTGATATCTATAAAGGAGAAACATTCGGGTTAGTTGGAGAATCCGGTAGTGGTAAATCGACTACCGGTCAGACAATTATCCGACTTTACGATGCGACGGATGGAGAAGTATTATTCCACGGAGAAAATGTTCATGCGAAAAAGTCAAGAGTGGAAAAATTGAAATTTAACCGAAAAATGCAAATGATTTTCCAAGATCCATCCTCATCACTCAACCCCCGGATGACTGTATTGGATATTATTGCGGAAGGATTAGATGTCCATCACCTTGCAAAAAATGAAAAAGAACGGAAAGAAAGAGTGGAACAACTGTTAGAAGCGGTTGGTTTGAATAAAGAACATGCGACACGCTTTCCGCATGAATTCAGTGGCGGTCAACGGCAACGGATTGGCATTGCCCGTGCCCTTGCCGTAGAACCGGAATTAATTATTTGTGATGAACCGATTTCTGCTTTGGATGTATCGATTCAAGCACAAGTCGTAAATTTATTGAAAAAACTTCAAAAAGAACATGGATTAACGTATTTGTTCATTGCTCATGACCTCTCCATGGTTAAATACATTAGTGATCGGATTGGTGTTATGCATCTTGGACATATGGTAGAGTTAGCAGATAGTGATGAATTATATAAAAATCCGGTCCATCCATATACAAAATCATTACTGTCAGCGATACCGCTGCCGGATCCTGAATATGAACGGAGTCGTAAGCGAATAACCTATGATCCATCAATTCATGATACAAGTGAAGAACCAAAGTTCCGCGAAATTCGACCTCACCATTGGGTTCGTTGTACAAGCAAGGAATTTGAGCAATATAAAAAAGAATTGGGAGAATAAGAAAAGCAGACGGGTGGTGCTAGGAGCTAGGTTAAAATTTGTCTAAAGGCTGCTTACCAGTATTTTTACATGCAAATCCTTTTGTAAGAAAGGGAAGAGCACTCGAAGCTAAACTTGTCTGAAGGCTGTTCATCAGTATTTTATACATGCTAATATATCTACAAAAAAACTCGGCAACCGCCGAGTTTTTTTCACAGAGTAACATCTTTGAAAAGGAAGTTTGTTCTTGATAAACTAAAGATACCTTTAGCAATACAGGTGATTGTCATATTTCGAGGAGGTAAATCTATGGGGGAAATCTTGGCGGTGCTAAAATATATAAAGGTTCAGCGTGAAGTCGATTACATTGGATTCCAACAAAAGTACATTGAAGAGGAACGATATATGTACTTATATAAAGATAAACTTGTGACCCGGTATCATGATTTCCCCTTAGAAACTATATTCGACCTTTCCTATAAACCCTTTGGAAGTGAAGGGGGCACTTTGTATTTGCATACAAACCATGGTGTTTATACGTATCATTTACATTCAGATCCCCAATTATTTATAGAAGCGTTTAAACGGCATCAAATGAAATGAAGGGGCTGTCCGCAAAGTCATTTTTTGACTTATGGATGTGCCCCTTTATGATTTAAAAGCTTGATCCAATGGATTTGGAAAGATTCCCCATTGTTCTGACTCTGAGTAAAATACCACCAAAAAGGTAATGTACCTGTTCGTTCTATTGTCGTCTAAATCAAAAGCTACAAACCATCAAGGTGTCAGTATTTCGGTTAACCCCATTCGTGAAGTACAAGATGCCGGTAAGAGGGGGTCATTCGCTCATCTTATCCGTATGCTGTCAACAAACCATATTTCTTTTGAAATCTTTTTAAAATCTTTAGCCAGCTTTGCGAAAATACAAGTAAAAAGAAAACATTTGATAAAGCATGGGCCAAGTCAAAATAGAAACTAGCCGTATAAAACCCGATAAACTGTGCCCAATTAAAACTATTCATTAAGGTCAGTACAACCCAAAGATTCATAAACCATCCAAATAAAAAGCCGGTGATAAAGCCAAAAATCGAGCGTCCTACTGAACTTTTCATAACCCAAGTGTTTTTTAAAAGCCCGGCAGCAAAGCCAACCATTCCCCAGGCATACATTTGCCAAGGTGTCCAAGGTCCTTGGCCAAGAAAAATATTTGACACGATAGCAGCTAATGCACCTACAACAAAACCAGATTCTGCCCCAAAAACAGCGCCGGCCATAATGATAACAAAGGTAGTTGGCTGGACACTTGGAATGCTGGCAAAAGGTACTCTACTCACGGCAGCAATTGCCCCAAGAATAGCGATTAAAACGAGTTCCTTACTGGTAACCTTTTTATGTTCATACTTAATCATCAAAGGAAAAAAGGAACAAACCATAAATAGAATACTTGCCAATATATATTGTTCTTCAACCAATAATGGTACAAAGATGAGCAGGACTGCTAACAGGATTAGTAACCCAGCAATAAGCAAGTTTTTATATTTCTGTTTTTTTAGTTTTTGATTTTCTGAGAACCCCATTTTTCTTCAGCCTCCTCAACTGTTACCACCTCTGGAATGTTTCCGTCCCGTGTCATCCGATTAACTACCGTTGTATAAAAAGCATTACCTTTAAAAAAGTCTTTTGTAGAAGTAGTGACAGTAATTTCTCCTTGAAACATCATCGCACTGCGGTCAGAAAAACGTGCGGCAAATTCAATGTCATGCGTAACCATTACAATTGTTAAGCCGCGGCTTTGCATCGATTTAAGCCATTTGCCTAACGCAACTTTCATTTCCGGATCGAGTCCCTTCGTTGGTTCGTCGAGTAAGAGTATTTTCGGTTGTGGTAATAATACACACGCTAATGCACTTTTTTGCATTTCCCCGCCACTTACATCATACGGGTGACGATCAAGGATGGACTGAATTCCTAATAACTCTACCAAACAATTTATTTTCTCTTCATAATTTTCAAGATGAAATTGCTGTGCCGTTTCGATTAATTCTCCTCGGACGGTATCTTGTATAAAGAGGAGCTTCGGGTTTTGCGGTAAGTAGGCAATATCAGTGGAAATTGGTTTTGAATACTTTTTCCCGTTATAAATTAGCTTCCCTCGCTGGGGACTTTCAAGACCGGCCATCACCTTAAGTAATGTCGATTTTCCAGTCCCATTGGCACCAACAATTGTTAACCATTCCCCCTCATTAATAGTTAAAGATAAAGATTGTAATATTTTTTTGCCTGTTTTTTCATATTGAAAATAAATGTTTTTTACTTGCAGAATAGGGTTCTGTTTTTCATTATAATTTTCTTGTTTTTTGAAGGAGGTATCGGACTGGTGAGTCTTCAGTTGAGAAGCCCATTTCCTTCCTTCTTTGACGGTTAAAGGAATATCGGCAATTTGTAAGTTATCTGCGTGTTCCAAATATAATAATGCCGTACTTGGCAAATAAGGAAATAATGGTCGGTACTGTTCTTGCCAAACTTTCGCAATCACATCCTTTGGTGGACCGGATATTTTTAACGAACCATGGTCGAAAACGAAAACCCGATCGGCTAAAGGAAAGACTTCTTCCAATCGGTGTTCGACAATAAGAACTGTTATTCCAAATTCATCATTCATTTGTTTTACCATATGAAGGAAATCCTTTGCGGCCACGGGATCGAGTTGGGCTGTTGGCTCATCAAGTAAAAGAATCCGCGGTTCCATTAGCAAAACGGAGGCAAGATTGACAATTTGTTTTTGCCCGCCGGATAAAAAATGAATCTTCTTATCAAGAAGATGATTGATTCCGAAAAAATGGACCATTTCTGCAAGTTTTGTTCGCATGGTTTCCGTCGGCATGCCGATGTTTTCTAATCCAAAAATAAGTTCTTCAAATACCCGATCCATCACAATTTGATTTTCAGGGTCTTGAAACACCATTCCAATTTCTTTAGCGATTTTGACAGGTTCATATTCGGTCAATTTTTTTCCATTATAAAAAATCTCGCCGGATCGCTCTCCGTAGGGGGCAATTTCTTGTTTTACCATTCGGAGCAAAGTTGATTTACCACTTCCGGAAGGCCCACAAATGACAATAAACTCTCCGGGTTCAACAGAAAATGAAACTTGATTGAGGGCTGGTAGCAATTGATCCGGGTATGTAAAACTTACCTTTACCGTTTCCAATATTGCCATTGTATAGCCTCCTTTCCTTCCACAATTAGCGGAAATCCAATGATGAGAACATAAATCGTAAAAAATACCCATTCACGCCCATATAAAATGGTTGGTTCTAAAAATGGTGTTAGGGTAAGGACGCCATCACCCAACCACCAGCCAAATATGCCGGTGCCTGTTAAACCTGCCAGGATGAGTATCATGAAACCATCATTCATATGTAGTTTATAGGGGGTATATTTCGTTCTTTTTTGTAATCCATAAGCCCTTGCTGACATCGAGTCAGCTGTTTGAATACCATCTTCCAGTGACCAGGTGAGTAACACTTGAACAAGCAATAAACCATGTTTGACTCTTTGTTTAAGAGGGCCGGAAGCGACGGACAAACCCTTTCCTTTTTGTACAGTTGTGATTTCCATCAGTCTTCTATTCAGCAAGGGAACAAATCGAACGGAAAGCATGGCTAACAAAGACCATTTTGGCATCCACTTGGAAAATAAAAATAAAAATTTATCCGAAGTCATGCAATAGTTAAAAGTAATCGTTAGAGTAAGAATGGCGATTAGGGTCAAGGCATTTAGCAATCCTTGGACCAAGGCTTCCAATGTAATTGCACTGTTAAATAGGTAGAACAAAATATGACTGCCGCGATGATTCGTCAATGGTGTTAAAATAAGGAATAACAAGGATAAAACAATCATCATGGATACCCATCTTTTTAGCATTTTTCCCTGATCTAAGACAAAGTTAAAAATCACGAGAAGAAGGCATGCAAAGGTCAAAAAAAATGGATGCTGATAAAGCATAATCATGGCAATGGCTAAAACGTAATAGAGAAATATGACAAAAGGATGGAGAGAGCGGAATCCGTTATCCATCAGCTTTGCCCCCTCCAACTGTCTGTCTTTTACTGATCATCATTATTTATCACCTGTAAATTTTTAGTAAGTGGTATCTTTCGTGTAGTCTAGTGTATAGATCCATTCAATCTTATCACCATTTTTTATTGGCTCAATCCCCGCGCTATTATCTATTAATACATCATTTACTTCGATTAACCAGCCGCTTAGTGGGCCATAGTCAAATTCATATATGTTGTTAATTCCCTCAACATAAGCAGTTGCGCCCGATCCTCTGACACTAATCTGTATCTTTTTGTCTTTTAAAATTTTTAATGTGGCATCGAGTGCGGTATATCCCGATTCAATTTCTACCTCTGTCGGGGAAAGAAAGACCGTTGGAATCGGTGCATTTATTGGCCCCTGGTAACCATCCACCGATACGGTAACGGTATCCTTCTTCGGCTTTGGCGCTGGTGCGGGTGCGGAAGTTTGTCCTCCTCCGTTCACTGGCTGCCCGGATTCAGTTTTCGGTGCTGGTGTTGTACTTTTATTTTCAACGGATTTAGAAGTTTGGGTATTCGATTTATTTGCTGTGTTGGTATTTGTATTTTCTTGCTTATTGCCTGTATTCTCAGTTGCTTTATCTGTGTTTGGATTTGATTGTTTGTTTTCTGTATTAGCTTTTGTCTCATTTTCCTTTGGACTGTTTTCTGAATTTCCCTCTTCTGTTGAACCGTTTTCCTTATTTCCTTTCATTTCATGTTCTTCTTTAGAAGGTTTTTCGAGTGTTGTTTTCTCGGAAAGCGTTTCATTTTCAGGTAATGCACTGTCTTTTTGACAACCAACTGCAAACAATAAAATGAAGGCGGATAAAAGGATAAATAGTGCTTTTTTGCAAAGTTTCAATGATTCTCCCTCCTTGAATGGTTGAATAGGAGTCCCTTCACAGCTTTCTGTCCAAAACCATGATTCTCTACTTAAGTGGTTGTACAGGAGGGCTCCCGCTTCTCACGATAGCCCTCCTTTATTAAGAACCACTTACTGGATAAATTCGATTTTGAAGTAGGGCCTCCAAAGAATTTTCGTGTCCAGTATCCTTATCTTTGCGGCATGTCCAGTTTACTGATAGAGCATGATGTCCACGGATTCTAAGATAATTGAACCCCTACGAAATGCTGATACATGTTTAAAGTCCTTGATAAACAATTTTGGTAACTCAAATTGAAATGTTGACACATATTGAAACTACTTGATAACATAAGTGCTCAACAAATTTGCAAACCAAATCGAAATGCTTATACATGTAAAAATTACTTGCTAATAGCCTTTTTCCTATGCTGATAAATAGTAACCATGACCGCAAGTGTAACGAGTATAATCCCAATGAATAGAAAGAGATACGTGTTCGTTGCAGTTTCTGGCAATGTCTTTTCTGAGTTGTTTTGCTCCTTACCGTTTAGATTTGTGGCAGCACCTTTTGTTGTTTCGATTTTGCTCACCTGTTGATCTTGTTCTTTACTTATTTCGACCGAATTTTTTATTGGAACCGGTTCGAGGTCGCCAACGAGATGGAATACAGAACCTTGATTATTTTTATATTTCTGATATGCAGCGAGAGCCAAAGTTGCCTGAGAGCTAGCGATCGGGTTGGGTTCACGTTCCGATATAAGGTGAGAAAATCCGCCATCAGCATTTTTGTAGTCCAATAATCGTTTGACTAGGTTCCCTTCTGCTTTTGTAAAATCACTACCTGTCGGATCAATTCCTGCTGCTGATAAACCGATAATGACAGATGCGATCGATTCACTTGCTTCTCCTCCAGCGAAAGTATCATAAAATCCGCTTGAGCTCGTTTGATTACTGGAAAGCCAGTCTACAGCTTTCTCAATGGCTGCTTGAACATTTTCATTTTCTGAATAGGGAGCAAGAGCAGCAATCGCTATCCCGGTTAAATCTGCACTGGGCGTTTCTCCTGCTAAAGACCATGCCCCGTTATTAAGTTGAGTTTTTACAATATAGTCAACTATCTTTTCTCTTGTCCAGTCAGCCTTTTCATTAACAGGATAGCCACCACTATCTAAAGCAAGCAGGGCATAGATAGGCCCGTTATTTCCTTGATTCGTCATATTTTTATGATTAACCAACTGTTCAATTAAGTTATAGCCGGCAATCTTTGTCGCATCTTTGCCAGCAGCGGTTAAAGATAAAATAATACTCTCTAAATCAGTTACTTTACGAAACTCAGCTTTATTGGCAGTAACCTGGTTTATTAACTGATCAATATAATCACTTGGAATCGTTACCCCTAAAGCATTAAATGCAACGGTACTATACAAATCATTAACACGATGGTCAAGCAAGTATTGACGGCTACTATTTAAAGCCGTTGCAAATTCTTCCGGTGAAAGTGTTTCTGGAGTTGTTGGTTCGGGTACTTCAGGCTGATTTGGTTCTTTACCAGGTACTTCACCTTTTAAAAAGTTTTGATAAGAGGCTAATGCGAAAAATGCTTGATTCGTTGCCATGCTATTTGAATCTTGTGTCAGTAAATGGGCAAATCCATTGTCATCCTTTTGAAAATGAAGAAGACGCTGAACTAAATTCAACTCAGATTTTGTAAACTGCTTACCGGTTGGATCGATGTTATTGGCACATAATCCGACAATTACTTGGGCTATCGATTCACTTGATTCTCCACCGTTAAAAGTATCGTAGTATCCGGCACTGTCTGTTTGAGTCGCTGAGAGCCAGACTACAGCTTTCTCAATGGCTGCTTTTACGTTTTCCTGATTTGAATAAGGAGCCATAGCCGTCAGTGTCATTGCCGTTATATCCACACTAGGAGTCGGGCCGTATAGGGACCATGCACCATTGTCTAATTGGGCACCTATTATATGGTTAATTAATTTTTCCCTTGTCCATTCGGCATTTGGATTTTGAATAGTATAATTACCACTATCAAGTGCCCATAAGGCAAAAATCGGCCCATTATTTCCTTGATTCGTCATTCGTTCGTGTGTAACTAAAAGGTCGATCAAATTGATGCCTTCAATATTTGTTGCATCTTTACCGGCAGCAGATAATAAAATAATTGTGTTCTCCAAATCGGTTACTTTCCGGAACTCACCGTTATTGGCCACAACTTCATTAATTTTTGAATCAATTATGGATTGTGGAATATTTTTATTCAAAATGCTTAATGTAAGGACTCCATACCAATCAAGAGAATTATTACTAAGCAAATGAGCCGCTGTTTTTTCAATAATTGATGAGAGTTCTTCTGGTTGCACAGTAGGGTTCTTTGTCCAATCAATTACTCGAAATAGCAACTGGTCACCCGGCTTTACTTTGCTATCCATTACACCGGTATTTGAAGCGATTCCATTTACAAAAAATCCCCAATACTTGTTTCCTTCAGCAACAACACCCTTTATTGCTTTTAAATATGGGCCATAATCGGAGTCTTCAAAGGTGACATCGGTTGCAGCCTTTTTTAGCACATCACCAGCCGTATCCCCATCGGAAAAATCAACGACTGAGCGCTCGATCAAAAAGCTGCCATCTTCTTTCATAACGGAAACATTGACCTTATTTTCAGGTGTATCTGCTAAAACGTGGTGTAAAGAAGAGATACTACTTTGGGTAATCAGTAAAATTAATGCGATAAAAACGAAAATTCTTTTTCCCACTCTGTTTGCGAAATTCACTAATCATTCCTCCTTTTGTTGTTTTTTGCCATAAAAAAACATCTCATGGAGGAGATGTATTTGTGCATGAAGTTATATTAAACTACTTTTTCAATGCAACAGACACACCCCCTATATCCACGTAGGGTTATGGCGTTTGAAACAGGCAGGTCTCCTGGCTTATGTTCATCATTCTCTACACCTTCCCGTTATGAAAACAGTGGTATCCGATAGAGAACTCCCAATTACAGTGGCGGGACCGCGTCGGATTTGCACCGAACTTCCCTTTTAAGACTCATATTTAAATGAGCCACCTATTTCTTATATGAAATTATCATTTTAACTAAATCATAGTTTTTGACAGTGATTTTGTCAATAATTTCCCTGTGAAAACGATGTTATTCCAAAAGAAAAAGATTTGAATAAACTTACCTATCAAGAGAATATAAAATGAGTCTTGAAAAAGAGATTATAATTCAGCTTTTTCAACCAAAATTTTTATGGAATAGGAAAACAAGTAATTGTAATATGGTAAACAGCCAATTTTCCCGAATCCCTTGAAAAATTTTAACTATGAATATATTATTCTTAATCGTTTATCGTATAATGTTATAGAAGGAGGGATTTCATATGGAAGAATTGGTCGAACAGGCAGTTCAAGATTATTATGGGGAAGAAATTGCATGGTGCTACGGGTGTGGCAGACTAAATGAAAAAGGTCACCATTTTCGGACAGGTTGGTTAACACCCGAAGAGAAAACAGTCACCTATTATCAACCAAAACCGGAACATACAGCCATCCCGGGTTTTGTTTACGGAGGTTTACTTGCTTCTTTTGTTGATTGCCATAGTACAGGGTCTGCATCATTAGCATTACATTATAAAAATGGACATGAACTCGGTGACGGTACCGAACCACCAAGATTTGTAACAGGTTCATTGCATGTTGACTTTTTACAGCCGACCCCACAAAACGTGATATTAAAGGCTATTGGAATGGTAGAGGAAATTCATCCAAAAAAATGGAAAGTTTTAACAGAGGTATATGCTGGGGATATTCCTTGTGCCAAAGGAGAAGTAGTTGCGGTCATTATGCCGGCAACATTTTTAAAAAACAAATGACAGCGCTCCCAAACCAACATAAATTTTCCATTGAATTTTACGGGAGAATAGTATATTATCAAAATGTAAGCTGCATTGTTCGTATAAATAATTAAGTTTTTCACCTAAGTATTTATAGGGAGTTTAAGAGAATATAGTGTGAATGACATATCTCTGTCTATATGACTTGGAGGGCAAGCAGGATCACTATTGCAAACACCCACTTGTCTGAGAGTGGTGGTTTTAAAACTTCATTATAAAGCTACGGCAAATGTGGCTTTTCATTAAACAAAAGAAACCAGTCTTGCATAGGCTGGTTTTTTTGTCATAAAATAATTCATATGATCCTATCAATTTTCCACTACTAAATGTTTATATTAGGAAAAATTCTTGCCTCGATACTTAAAGTGAAAAGTCCCTCCAACTTATCTTTCTCGTTGACTCAAACTTTTTAGATGGGAATATAAGATGAGTCATTAAGGGGAAATTTTGTATTTCTTAAACAATAGTAGCATATTATTTTTGTGAATTGAGGTGAGAAACCAGGATGGATATAAATGTATTATTCGCCTTTAGTCTGACATTATTGGCCGGTTTGGCGACCGGAATCGGAAGTGTCTTAGCATTTTTTACTTCAACCACAAATACAAAATTTCTTTCGTTAGCATTAGGGTTTTCCGCGGGTGTGATGATTTATGTTTCTATGATTGAAATTTTTGTAAAGGCACAAAACGCACTGGTCACAGAACTTGGTAGCCCTGCAGGAAATTGGATTACCGTTATTAGTTTCTTTGCCGGTATGTTATTGATTGCATTAATTGATAAATTTATTCCAAAACAGAATAATCCACATGAGTTAAGGAAAGTGGAAGATATGAAGGACAGACCGGGCTTAACTTCGGACGATCCGGGTTTAATGAAAATGGGGATTTTCTCAGCCTTGGCTATAGGGATTCATAATTTTCCAGAGGGGATTGCCACTTTTGCTTCAGCTCTGCAAGATCCGACATTAGGTATTTCAATTGCGGTTGCCATTGCTATTCACAATGTACCTGAGGGCATCGCTGTATCGGTTCCGGTATATTATGCAACAGGGAGTAAAAGGAAGGCGTTCAAGTTATCTTTTTTATCCGGTTTATCCGAACCACTCGGAGCTCTAGTTGCATATTTAGTTTTACTGCCTTATTTAACAGATTTAGTGTTCGGTATTATTTTTGCTGCCGTGGCGGGGATAATGGTGTTTATTTCATTAGATGAGTTGTTACCCGCTGCCAAAAAATATGATGAAGCACATAAATCCATATACGGCCTGATTGCCGGTATGGCGGTCATGGCGGTTAGCTTGCTCTTATTTATGTAGTATGTGAGATTTTATATGAGCAAGTTTTCGGTTTATCGAGGCAAGATTTGGCCTCTCGACTTGGCGTCTCATCGCCAAAAAAACCAGATTTTCGCCCAAAAAAGGTGACGAGAATGAGTCTCGTCGTCAAAAAATGGAGTTTTTCGCCCAAAAAAGTTGACGAGAAGTGGTCTCGTCGCCAAAAAGTGGAGTTTTCCAGCCCAAAATGACGACGAGAAAGAGTTTCGTCGCTAAAAAGTGGAGTTTCCCGAGCAAAAGTGACGACGAGAAAGAGTCTCGTCGCCAAAAAGGTGAGTTTTTTACCCCAAAATGACGACGAGAAGAGGTCTCGTCGCCAAAAATGAGCATTTTCCGGCTCAAAAAGGTGACGAGAAGAGGTCTCGTCGCTAAAAAGTGGAGTTTCCCGAGCAAAAGTGACGACGAGAAAGAGTTTCGTCGCCAAAAAGTGGAGTTTCTCGCCCAAAAGTGACGACGAGAAAGAGTCTCGTCGCCAAAAAAGTGAGTTTTTTACCCCAAAGTGGTGACGAGAAAGAGTCTCGTCGCCAAAAAATGGTGTTTTTCGCCCAAAAAAGTTGACGAGAAGTGGTCTCGTCGCCAAAAAGTGGCATTTTCCGGCTCAAAAAGGTGACGAGAAAGAGTCTCGTCGTCAAAAAATGGTGTTTTTCGCCCAAAAAAGTTGACGAGAAGTGGTCTCGTCGCCAAAAAGTGGAGTTTTCCAGCTCAAAATGACGACGAGAAAGAGTCTCGTCGCCAAAAAATGGAGTTTCCCGAGCAAAAGTGACGACGAGAAAGGGTCTCGTCGTCAAAAAATGGCGTTTTTCGACTCAAAAAGGTGACGAGAAAGAGTCTCGTCGCCAAAAAGTGGGGTTTTTCGCCCAAAAAAGGTGACGAGAAGTGGTCTCGTCGTCAAAAAATGGCGTTTTTCGCCCAAAAAAGTTGACGAGAAGTGGTCTCGTCGTCAAAAAATGGCGTTTTTCGACTCAAAAAGGTGACGAGAAAGAGTCTCGTCGCCAAAAAAGTGAGTTTTTTACCCCAAAGTGACGACGAGAAAGAGTCTCGTCGCCAAAAAATGGTGTTTTTCGCCCAAAAAAGTTGACGAGAAGTGGTCTCGTCGTCAAAAAATGGCGTTTTTCGACTCAAAAAGATGACGAGAAAGAGTCCCGTCGTCAAAAAAAGCAGATTTTCGCCCAAATATGGTGACGAGAGTGGTTCTTTCAAGATAAATTATTCAATAGGACACTTTTCAAGAAATCTTTAAAGCGAAAAACAATTTGAATAAGTTTGCTCACACAATATACAGTAGGGTAGACCACGTGGATATAAATAGATATGGTGTTTGACGGTCAATCTTATGGATATATTTGCACTTTTTCATTGGTCTCGGAATCTTTAATCAAAATATCCCATAACCGGGGTATTGCCCCTATCAATGAGCCAATTCCTCTTGTATATCAACATGAAATGTCCCATAGCACCAAACTATGGGACATTTTCCTGTAACCCCTTGAGGCTACTGAAAAAATTCGGTTCATCGCACTTATCAATGGGTTTATAGGTTTTGGGGCTTTATATGGAGTAGCGGGTATGGTAGCCTTGTTTGGCGGTGCCGATGTTGTGACATCTGGCTTCTCGGCAGGAGAACCATACCCGCCGAGGCTCCATGTCAAGCCCCCTTCTAATAAACTATCTATGTTATACCACCACACAAAAGTGCGAATACCCAAAAATTCGAATAAGTTCACTTACTTATAGTAGGTCAGACCACAAAAGCAAGTAATCTTATAATTATTTAGGACTTTTTCAGTTGCCTCTAACCCCTTTGTAAAAATGCCTCAAATCTTACAAATTAGTTATCTATTTTTCATTCGATAATTTCAAAACATCAAGGAGTTTGAAGAATAAGCTCAGAATAATGGCAACAATGGTAGCCAAGCCCATACCTTTTAGCGGTACCGAGCCGAGTTGAATTGTAGCGCCGCTTAGGCCGACAACTAAAACAACACAAGTTAAGATTAAGTTTCGTGATTTATCATAGTCAACTTTTGCTTCCACAAGTGTACGGAGACCGCTCACAGCAATCATTCCGAACAGCAACAAGGAAATTCCGCCCATGACGGCCGTTGGAATAGAAGAAATTAATGCTGCAAATTTACCAAAGAAGGAAAGGAAAATGGCAATGACTGCTGCTCCGCCAATGATCCATGTTGAATACACTTTTGTTATGGCCAAGACACCAATGTTTTCCCCATAAGTTGTATTAGGTGTTGAGCCAACCAAACTGGACAGAATTGTTGAAATCCCGTTCCCTAAAAATGAGCGGTCCAACCCGGGGTCCTTTGTTAAATCTTTTCCGACAATGTTTCCGGTAACCATTGTATGCCCGATATGCTCCGGAACTAGGACAAGAGCGGCCGGAATAATTGCCAAAATATCAGACCAGTTAAATTTAATAGAGTAGAAGGTTGGTAAGGCAATGAATGATGCTTCTTTTACCGTTGTAAAGTCAACAAGACCGGCAAAGAAAGCGATGATATACCCACTGATAATCCCAATTAATATCGGGATAATTTTCAAAAAGCCGCGTAATGTTACCCAGCAAACGATAGTAATGGCCAAAGTCAAAAGCGATACAGTCACGGTCTTTGGATCCATGGCCCAGTCTGTGGTTGCATCTGCCGGCGCAATAAATCCGGCCATTTGGGCAGCAGTTGGTATTAATTCAAGCCCGATAACGGCAACAATAGCGCCCATTGCAGCCGGGGGAAAAATGAGATCCAGCCATCCGGTACCGACAGCCTTAATGATTAAACCAATGATGACCAGAATGACCCCAACAGCAAAAAATCCACCAAGAGCATAACTATACCCTTCCAAACCGGAATAGCGGCCCAACACAACGAAAACCGGTGAAATAAAGGCAAAACTTGATCCAAGGTATGCGGGAATTTTTCCTTTTGTAATAAAGATGTAAATGAGTGTACCAATTCCGTTCATTAATAAAATTGTCCCGGGATCGACGCCGAATAACACAGGGACTAAAACAGTTGACCCAAACATTGCAAATAAATGTTGCAAACTTAGTGGGAGACTTTCCCAAAAGGGTAATTTTTCATGAACTTGGATGACATTTTTTTCCATCATCATTCTCTCCTTCTTAAATACGATTCGAAAAAATTTTTATATATAAAAAAGCACCTTGCCTGTACAAGGGCAAGGTGCTATATCCGTCCATCCAACACAAAAGGATACAGAAACAGTATAACGTTGTATTCCGCCAACCTTGCCAGCCTCACAGGACTGAATTTAAAGGTACTCATTTACTTGTCAAAAATATTATGGCAGGAAAAGAAAAGAAAGTCAATAAAAGATTTTCTCACATGACTTTATCCATAAGAAGTACTTTTTCAATGTTTGCTGTACTGACTGGGCCTATATAATAGAGGTTCCTTATTTTTTATAATAAATCTCCCTATTATTGACGAAAAAAACCGCCTTCAATTCAATTTAGCCAATCATTATCGTTTACAGGAGCTGTATTGTGGTAAAGCGTAATCAGCTGAAAAGACAGTCCGGACCTAATAAATAGGATATTATTATTTTAGAAAAATTTTAAAAAGATAAAAAATATGTTGCCCATTTTAATTAAAAAATGTATATTTTAAAATATAAGAATTTTAGTTAGAAATGGTGGTGGAATAAATCTTAGAAAACAGGAAGAATTATTTCTTAAAGTATCTTAATTTTCAAAATGTAAACGCTTAAAAATGTACTGAGGAGGAATCATTTATGGATCATGCCAAGCAAGAAAAATTGGAAGTAGAAAAAACAAAGTTTGAAAGAATCATTGAGACGGGAAAATTTAAGGAATTAATGGATCAAAAGAAAAAATTTCTTTCTCCGTATACCGTGTTTTTCCTGTTATTTTATTTTGCCTTACCAATTTTGACTTCTTATACAAAATTGTTGCATCAACCGGCATTTGGAGACATCAATTGGGCGTGGATCTTTGCGTTTGCCCAGTTTTTAATGACTTGGACATTAGTTACTATATATATGAAAAAATCATCAAAGTTTGACAAATTAGCAGCCGATGTTACAGAAGAATTCGTTAAGAAGGGGGGAGAGTAAATGAATACGACAGTTGTTATATTATTTTTACTGATCGTCGCTAGTACGCTAATCATAACGTATTTTGCTGCTAAACGCACAAGAACGGCCAATGAATTTTATACGGCAGGCGGAGGTCTAACGGGATGGCAAAATGGTTTGGCTATAGCCGGTGACTATTTATCGGCAGCATCCTTTCTTGGGATTGCCGGATCCATTGCTTTAACAGGGTTTGATGGTTTCTTCTTCAGTATCGGTTATCTCGTTGCATATCTCGTTGTTTTATTTATTGTTGCTGAACCGCTTCGGAATCTAGGAAAATATACGTTAGCGGATATGATTAATGCACGATTCGATGCAAAAAAAGTTCGCGGGGTTGCTGCATTAAGTACGATTACCATTGTCATATTTTATATGATTGCTCAGTTGGTCGGTGCAGGCGCACTTATTCAATTATTATTCAATATTGATTACTGGTTGGCTGTATTAATCGTTGGTGTTATGATGACCATTTATGTATTATTTGGCGGAATGACAGCAACCAGTTGGGTACAAATTATCAAGGCTGTTCTGTTGATGGCAGCTACCGTCGTTATTTCCTTTATTGTCTTGTCTAAATTCAATTTTAATATAGCTACGATGTTTACCAAAATGAAAACTGCAACACCGCTTGGAGAGGACTTCTTAAATCCAGGTGTAAAATATAAAAATCCACTCGATACAATTTCATTAATGACGGCGCTCGTATTAGGCACGGCAGGACTTCCGCATATATTAATGCGTTTCTTTACGGTTAAAGATGCACAAACGGCACGCAGTTCAGTGATGTGGGCAACATGGATTGTTGGAATCTTCTATATTTTAACGGTTTTCTTGGGATTTGGAGCAGCGGCTTTTGTCGGTTCAGAAAAAATCGTTGAAGCAAACGAAGCGGGGAATATGGCAGCTCCATTACTTGCTCAAGTATTAGGCGGAGACTTTTTAATGTCCTTTGTATCAGCAGTTGCCTTTGCAACCATTTTAGCCGTTGTATCCGGTCTTGTATTAAGTGGTGCATCGGCATTTGCTCATGATATTTATGGACAAATTATTAAAAAGGGTAAGATAACAGAAAGACAACAAGTTCTCGCAGCAAAATATGCTTCATTAGGTGTAGCAGTGCTCTCCATTTTATTGGCATTATTTGCACAAAATATGAATGTTGCCTTCCTTGTGTCACTTGCTTTTTGTATTGCAGGAAGTGCCAATTTGCCGGTTATCGTTTATACCATTTTTTGGAAGCGATTTAATACAGCCGGAGCGATTTCCGCTATGTTATCGGGTCTCATTTCGGCATTAGTATTAGTAAGTATCAGTCCAAGTGTATTTTCACCGACTGAAGGAGCAGCTATTTTTGTTGGTAACCCAATCTTCCCGCTAACCAATCCGGCCATTATTTCTGTTCCGCTTGGATTTTTGGGCGGATATTTGGGGACGGTGTTATCAGGAAAAACTGATTTCGTTCGTTATGCAGAAGTGAAGTTCCGGGCTAATACCGGTTATCGGGATAAATAAATGAATAAAATCTATTCAGGTTCTATGAAGCATTCGTATAATCGCAAAAAAAAAAATAGAATAAAATCAAGCTTTAAACATTGTTAAAAAGAGAAAACTCGGCAATTACCGAGTTTTCTCCACTATTGTTTCAATACGAGCAGATGAAGATGTTTTTTTCCTCACTGTTTTATACAAGCAAGTTATTTTGCCTTTTCTTCAAAAATTTTCGCAATTTCAACAATCACTTCAGTTGCTTTCATCATTGTTTCTACTGAGACAAATTCATATTTCCCGTGCATATTTTCTCCACCGGCAAAAATATTCGGTGTCGGCAAACCCATATAAGATAATTGGGAGCCATCCGTACCGCCACGGATCGGTTCAATGACAGGGGTAATATCCAATCTCTCCATCGCTTCTTTGGCGTTCTCAAAAACTTCTTTAACCGGCTCAATTTTTTCCCGCATATTGTAGTATTGATCTTCTAACTTTAAACCAATCGTGTCTTCTCCATATTTTTGGCGCAATTGGTCAACGATTTTTACTAAATTCTCTTTTTTTGCTTCAAACTTTTGCCGATCATGATCACGTATGATATAGTAAAGCTCAGTTTTTTCAACATCGCCATGGAAAGAAAGAAGATGGTAAAATCCTTCATATCCCTCCGTATACTCGGGGGCTTCTCTAACCGGTAATTGTTGATTTAGCTCCATACCGATCTTTATTGAGTTCACCATTTTTCCTTTGGCAGAACCCGGGTGAATGTTGTTTCCTTTTATCGTAATTTTAGCAGCGGCTGCATTGAAACTTTCATATTGTAATTCCCCAAGTGGCCCGCCGTCCATTGTATAAGCATACTTTGCACCAAAACGGTTAACATCAAATTTATGCGGCCCGCGTCCAATCTCCTCATCAGGTGTAAAAGCAACCCGAACTTTCCCGTGTTTAATTTCCGGATGTTGAATGAGGTAATTCATGGCCGTCATAATTTCAGCGACGCCTGCCTTATCATCGGCGCCAAGTAAGGTTGTTCCATCGGTTGTGATTAATGTTTGCCCTTTGTAGTTTTTTAAAGAAGGGAAGGCTTCCGGTGATAAAACAATTCCTAGCTCTTTGTTTAAAATCACATCTCCACCATCATAATTTTCGACAATTTGCGGTTTGACGTTTTTTCCGGTAAAATCTGTCGCCGTATCGACATGTGCTAAGAAACCGATTGTCGGAACCTGCTTATTCGTATTGGCTGGAAGAGTTGCAAACACATACCCATTTTCATCGATGGTTACTTCTTCCATGCCAATTTCCTTTAATTCATCTACCAAAAGGTTCAACAAATCCCATTGTTCCGGTGTGGATGGACAAGTTTGGCTATCTTCATTTGATTGTGTATCAATCTTGACATAAGTGGTAAAGCGTTTAATCAATTCATCTTTCAATTTTTTTCATCTCCTAAACAGGTAATATAAGTCATATTATGTACAATTAATTGCCCCGCACAAACGGTCATGTCGTTTAAGGGAAAACAAAAATGTAAAGAAGGAAGACAAGTTCCCCTGATGGAAGTTCCATCTTATTGTAATCCTTATTATATCATTTGTTCAAATTTTTGATAAAATACGCCCAATTTTCCCTTATAATCATCATGCCAAGGTTTATCCTTGCCGCAGTAATGGATAAATAATGTATGTTTTTTAATCCATTCAAGATTATTTTTATCGGATTGGTAAAACTTTGCAAACTCAAAGTAGCGAGCATCATAATTATATCGATAACTGTCAACGGGCTTAATTTTATCCCAATAGAGAGCATTTAAAACATCTTGATCCGGTAAAACCAATTTAAATTTGTTCTTTTCAATATACTGATATATTTCATCCAAGTGAACAAGATCGCGCATTAAGGCGACATTCATTAATAGTACCCCGGTATTGAAGTATCCTTTTGTTAAAGGCGTTTTTAAACGAATTTTATTGATTGGTTGAACTATTTTTGTCGGAAACTCGTGCTCGGACGCAATAAAAAGATTGTTTTCAAAATTTGTCCGATAAAAAGAACCAATTGGATTAATGGTGACAATATCAGGGTCTAAGTATAGAACCCGGTCAATAGTTTTAGGAAGAAATTCATGGGCTGCTAATCGATAGTACATTTCTGTTGAGTAATGGCGGAACACGGGTGCCTCTTTAAAATAATCCCGATCAATAAAAATTGGATAGAACTGGTGTTGGTGTTCGGTAATAAACTGATGTAATCCATCCAGATCATATTGGTTGAGATTAGAATGCATCAAATAGATAGAGAACTTTTCTTTGGGGTTATGATGAAATAATGACTTCAGTAAAACTTTCAAAGGGTGAAGATAATTTGCGTTTAATGTAACAAGAATATTAATCATTGGAGTAAAACCTCACTTCATCCAACATTTTCCTTATTTACGCTTACTCATTCATTCTAACATATAGAAGGAGAGTACAGGAATAGTCAATGATCGTATTATACGATAAAATAAGAATAAAAACGTAAGCATAAAAAAAGGAGAAAAACATGATTCGTCGTTTTCTATCATACTATAAACCCCATAAAAAATTATTTTTGATTGACTTCAGTAGTGCGGTTGTTGTTGCCATTCTCGAGCTTGCCTTCCCTTTAGCTGTTCAATGGTTCATTGATTCGCTGTTGCCAAAGGGGAATTGGTCCACTATTCTTTCGGTTAGCATTGCTTTATTCGTTTTATTTGTAATTAACACTAAAATGAAAGCTTTATGGATTGTCGGTTGAAGCGGGGGCGTTTGTGGGAATTCTTGCCTTGTGTATGAATCACCGGTTGATGGACATTTACCAGTCGAGCGCCGGCCGGGCAATCGCCATGGGGTGACATGCGTTGTTTATGAATCAAAGGGGTCGGCCGGGAAAAAGGCACGTCTCACAAGCTGAAAGGACATCTTCCTGCCAATTATAAAACTTGTTCGCTTACTTGTATGAGGGGGTAACGGAATGGAACTTAGGGATTTACAGGCATTCGTTGCGGTTGTTCAATATGGGAATTTTACGAGAGCTGCAGAGGCCCTTTACATTTCCCAGCCAACATTAAGTAAAAGTATTCAAAAACTGGAGGCATCCTTGAAAGCTGATCTTCTTTGTCGAACAACGAGACAACTCCAACTTACTGATATCGGGGGAGTCGTATACGAACATGCCCAAAAAATTTTACATTCTGTGTTAGAATTGGAACGCTCCATTCAAGATGTAAGAAACGTAAAGTCTGGGAAGATCAAATTTGGCATCCCGCCTTTAATAGGCACATTATTTTTCCCTGAAATTGCCCGTAAATTCCATGAAAAATATCCTAACATCACGCTGGAACTGGTTGAGAAAGGGGCAAAGTTAATCGGAGAACTTGTACTATCCGGGGAAGTTGATTTAGCAATTGTTGTATTACCGGTTGAAAACGAACAATTTACCATTTTGCCTTTTTTTGAAAATGAATTTGTAGTCTATGTAAATGCAGAACACCCATTAGCGAGCCGTTCAGCTGTGACTCTTCCGGAATTAAAAAATGAGCAGTTTATTACATTTACAGCCGAGTTTGCCCTGCATGATTTTGTCATTCGAGCATGTCAAAGCGAAGGATTCCAACCACAAATCGCTTATAAAAGTTCACAGTGGGATTTAATTTTTGAATTAATAGCATTAAACTTAGGAATAACGATTTTACCAAAAGCAATCTATGCAAAACAAACAAATAAAAACGTAAAAATTATCCCGTTTGAAACAAATCAATTAATGTGGCAATTAGGAATTGTCACCCTCAAAGACAGTTATCAATCTTATGCATTAAAAGAATTATTAACCGTCATTCAAACAGAAATTTGGTCTTGGCAAAAAATATTTTAAATAATAAATACGGATTTATTCGAAAATTGAATGAATAATATTCAAAATAGATATTTCACTAATAAAAAAATTTTCGGTAAGATTGCCTTAAGTATAGGAAAAAGGGGCTGATTAAAAAGCAAAGTACAGAGTGAATATGCATAATTTTAATCCAATAATGCAATGCCGGGAAAATAAACATGGTCAAAGTAGAAGTTTCATACATCATGTGTAAAAAGGTTTACCGGTAAATCTGTGAAAAATGTCAGTATAACTTATTTGTTTTTAAAAGAAAGGTAAACAAACTATGGAAAAAAAGGCTTTGAAGCAGCGCATACTGGAAAGCTCACTAGAACTGTTTCAAAAAAATGGATATCATGGTGTAACAGTTGAACAAATAGTGGAAAAGGCCAATACTTCAAAAGGGGGATTTTATCATTACTTTAAATCAAAGGATGAACTGTTATATGAAATTCATGATGTATTTATTTCGTACGTCATAAAAAAAGCACAGGAAACATACGATGAATATGAAACACCTATTTTAAGATTATGCGGCATGTTACATTCCTTTATTAAAGTATTTGATGTGTATAATCCTTATATCACGGTTTTCTATCAAGAAAGTGCCTATTTACAAGCTGCGTATAAAGAAGTGATAAACGAAAAACGTGATCAATACCGGAAACTCATCGAAAGGGTGATAAAAGAAGGGCAAGAAAGAGGAGACTTTCGAAAAGAAGTGCCTGCCAGTATTGCAACGATGTCCATTATCGGGATGATAAACTGGTCGTATAAATGGTACAAACGTGATGGTCCGTTATCAATAGAGGAAATTGGCGATGTTTTCAGGGATCTCATCGTACATTCTTTAGCCACAGAAAAAGGTCTTACAGAAGCAAATGAGCAAAACCAATTATTAGGAAAGAAGGAAATTGTGAGCGAAAAATAAATATTTTTTTCTATAACTGTTGAACAAACCGACTAGTCGGTCTATACAATTGCTTTTCTTTAAGAATACCGTCTGGTCGATCACTGAAAAAGGGGTTGGGAGAGAATGAATTTTGAATTAACGAAAGAACAGCTAATGATTCGAGATATGGTAAGAGACTTCGCGGAAAAGGAAGTAAAACCATATGCGAGAGAACTGGATGAGACACATTCCTTCAGACTCGAAACGTTTCAGAAAATGGGTAAATTGGGTTTAATGGGGATTCCTTTTCCGGAAAAATATGGGGGTTCCGGTGGGGATACCATTTCTTATGTAATTGCCGTTGAAGAGATCGGTAAAGCTTGCGGAGGTACAGGATTAAGTTATGCGGCTGCCGTTAGCTTAGGTGCATCCCCCATTTATAACTTTGGGACAGAGGAGCAAAAACAAGAATGGCTGGTACCTATGGCGCAAGGAAAAGCATTAGGATCATTCGGGTTAACGGAACCTAATGCCGGTTCTGATGCCGGCGGGACGAGAACAAAAGCCGTTCTTGATGGGGATGAATATGTGATTAACGGAGAAAAATGTTGGATTACCAATGCAAGTTATGCTCGGCAAGTAATTATTACTGCGGTAACCGGTGAAAGGGAAGATGGGAAGAAGATTATAACTGCACTTATTGTACCGACAGATGCTCCCGGTATGACGATTACATCTGATTATCAAAAAATGGGTGTTCGGGCATCAAACACCTCTCAAATCGTGTTAGAAAATGTTCGTGTACCGAAAGAAAATGTACTGGGAGACCCGCAAAGAGGATTTAGTCAATTTTTAAATACATTGGATGGCGGTCGAATTTCAATTGCTGCCTTATCAGTCGGTATTGCTCAAGCAGCCTTCGAGAAAGCGCTTGCATACGCAAAGGAAAGAGTCCAATTTGGTCGTTCAATTTCAAAGTTTCAGGCCATTCAATTTAAACTTGCTGATATGGCTATGGAAATTGAATTAGCGAGAAACATGGTGTACAAAGCAGCGTGGCTCAAGGATAACAACAAATTATTTAGCAAAGAAGCGGCATATGCTAAATTATTTGCCTCAGAAATGGGTTTTAGAGTTTGTAACCAAGCGATTCAAATCCATGGCGGCTACGGGTACATGGCTGAATACGATGTGGAAAGACATTTACGTGACATCAAGTTAATGGAAATTGGAGAAGGAACATCAGAGATTCAAAGAGTGGTTATTTCCAGATTAATTGGATGTTAGTAGAAAAACGAACAAGATAATAGTGGTGGCCCGAAAAGAAGAAGTTACCGGCGACCTTTAGATGTTAGTAAAAAAACAGTATATTAGTAGCTCAAGTAGAGGAAGATACCGACGACCTTTAGCATGTTAGAAAAAAAACAGTATACTAGTAGCTCAAGTAGAGGAAGTTACCGGCAACCTTTAGCATGTAGTAGACAAATGAAAAGTATATTAGGGGGGATACAATGGCAGATCTGATTTTTTCAACAATCGGTCAATTGATTGAGGAAAAAGCGAATCAGCATCCAAACCAAGAAGCGCTTGTTTATGCTGATCGTGATTTACGCTTAACTTATCAGCAACTTGATAATCTCTCAGATAAGGTGGCAAAAGGCTTGATGGCTTTCGGCATTGAAAAAGGCGACCATCTGGCTGTATGGACAACAAACGTTCCCGAGTGGGTAAGCCTCCAATTTGCATCAGGGAAAATGGGTGCGCCTCTCGTAACTGTAAACACGAATTACAGAGCCCGTGAGCTGGAATATTTATTAAAACAATCGGATTCGACAACACTCATTCTCATTGAACAATATCGTGATCATCGCTTTATTGATACTGTTTATGAAGTGTGTCCCGAGTTAAAAACATCTGAGCCTGGTCAATTGCAATCCAAACGGTTACCAAAGCTAAAAAATGTCATTGTTTTAGGCGAAAACCGTTATGATGGAACCTTTAACTGGTCCGACATCCTCAATGCTGCAGAACAGATTACGGACGAACAATTGGCGGAAAGAAAAGCAACATTACACTATGATGATGTCATTAATATTCAATATACATCAGGGACAACAGGCTTTCCAAAAGGAGTCATGTTAACCCACTATAACTTAATTAACAATGCAGTGAATATCGCCGAATGTATGAAATTAACAAAGGATGACCGCTTATGCATTCCGGTACCTTTCTTCCATTGTTTCGGTTGTGTGATTGGTACACTGGCCATAACAACCTGTGGAGGAACGATGGTACCTGTACAAGAATTTAATCCTGAAGAAGTGTTAAGAACGGTAGAAAAAGAGAAATGTACAGCACTTCACGGTGTGCCAACAATGTTTATCAGTGAGTTAAATTTACCTAATTTTGACAATTTTGATCTTTCATCGTTACGAACAGGGGTAATGGCCGGTTCCAACTGTCCGGTTGAAGTGATGAAAGCCGTTATTCAGAAAATGGGAATGACCGACATTACCATTTGTTACGGCCAAACGGAATCTTCACCGGTGATCACGCAAACGCGTACGGATGACCCTTTGGAATTACGGGTTGAAACAGTCGGCCGCGCATTACCAAATGTTGAAGTAAAAATTGTTGAACCGGGAACAGATACCGAAGTTCCACCCGGTGCCCAAGGGGAACTTTGCACACGCGGTTATCACGTAATGAAAGGATATTATAACAATCCCGAAGCAACCAAGGAAGTTATTGATGCAGAGCATTGGTTACATACGGGTGATTTAGCAACGATGGATGAAAACGGTTACGTGAGTATTACCGGTCGCTTGAAAGATATGATTATTCGCGGTGGTGAAAACATATACCCGCGTGAAATTGAAGAATTTTTATATACACATCCGAAAATTCTCGATGTGCAAGTCGTTGGTGTGCCTGATGATAAGTATGGTGAAGAGGTAGCAGCCTTCATAATTTTACGTGAAGGAGAATCGGCATCAGAAGAAGAAATAAAAAATTACTGTAGAAATAAAATAGCCCGCAATAAAATTCCAAAGTACATTATTTTTACAGACAGCTACCCAATGACAGCTTCCGGAAAAATTCAAAAGTTTAGATTGAGAGAACAAGTGAACCGTTTCATAAAATAAGTGATAAGGAGGGAGTCGTCATTGTTTAAAAAAATTTTAATAGCCAACCGTGGTGAAATAGCACGGCGAATTATTCGCACATGTCAAAAGTTAAATATTCAAACCGTTGCCATCTATTCAGAGGCTGATGCTCAGTCGCTACATGTAAAGGAGGCAGATGAAGCATACTTAGTCGGAAAACCTCCAGTTGCCCAAAGCTATTTAAACATAGAAAAAATTATTGAAATTGCTAAGGAATCTCATGCAGAGGCGATTCATCCGGGTTACGGACTACTGTCAGAGAATCCAACGTTTGCCCAAAGTTGTTTAGATGCCGGACTCACCTTTATCGGACCTTCACCGGAAGTAATTGCTTCAATGGGGAGTAAATTAGAAGCTCGGAAAAAAATGAAAGAAGCAGGTATTCCCATTATTGAAGGGATGGATATTGCCCTTGAAAATACGGAATCGGCATGTCAAGCTGCTGAAAAAATCGGTTATCCAATCATGTTAAAAGCATCTGCCGGGGGTGGCGGGATTGGTATGCAGCGGATCGATAATTCGGATCAACTTGTTAAGGCTTACGAGGGGAATAAGAAGCGGGCAGAATCATTTTTCGGCGACGGCACAATGTATATAGAAAAACTCATTGAAGATCCTCACCATGTGGAAATTCAAATAATTGCAGATTCCTATGGAAATGTTGTCCCACTATTTGAAAGGGAATGTTCAATTCAAAGGCGTAATCAAAAAGTAGTGGAAGAAGCACCATCACCATTTATCTCGGAAGCAACAAGGGCAAAAATGCAAGAAGCTGCTGTCCGTGCTGCAAAATATATTGGTTATACAAATGCCGGCACAATTGAATTTTTAGTTGATTCAAAGCAAAACTTCTATTTTTTAGAGGTAAATACAAGATTGCAAGTTGAACATCCGGTAACCGAAGAAATTTTAGGCTTAGATTTAGTTGCTGAGCAGATAAAAATCGCAGCAGGAGAGCCTCTTTCATTTCAACGAGAAGATATTGAGAGAAAAGGGCATGCCATTGAAGTAAGAATTTATGCAGAGGATCCAAAAACTTTTTTCCCATCACCGGGCAAAATAACGGATTTGCAATTACCACAAGGACTGGGTATCAGGCATGAATGTGCCATTGAAGCGGGAACTCTGGTTACACCATTCTATGATCCGATGATAGCAAAACTAATTGCTTGGGGTAAAGACCGGGATGAGGCTTGTAAGCGCTTGCTGGATGCTCTCCATCATTACAAAGTGGAAGGTATTAAAACAAATATACCTATGTTGATTGAAACAGTAAGCCATGAACTGTTTTTAAAAGGATATCCAACTACGAGTTTTGTAGAAAACTATTATTTGCCAAAAATTCAAGAAATCAAGAGTAAGTAAGAGAAGGATTCCATTATAAAAACAAAAACGGGAGCCTTCTCTCTGTTTTCCTTTATACGCTAGATTCATGCAAAGATGCCGGCGGAGAACTATCCACGACACGCAAAAGCCAGGCAATCGCGTAATTCTTATTATTTGGAGGGGATAGAAATGACAAAGATAAAGGCAAGTATGGCAGGAACAGTTTGGAAAATCGTCGTTTCAGAGGGGGAAGAGGTAAAAGCTGGCCAAGATGTGGTCATTTTAGAGTCAATGAAAATGGAGATCCCAATTTCAGCGGAAAGTGATGGAGTCGTGAAAAGAATTATTGTCCAAGAAGGCATGTTCGTCAATGAAGAAGATGACCTTTTAGAAATTGAGTAGGGGGGATGCGAATGAACCTTCCACGTCAAGTTGTCATGAAAGAAGTGGGACCGAGAGATGGACTTCAAAATGAAAAACAAAAAATTTTAACTGAAGATAAAATCTCATTCATTAATCAGTTAAGTGAATCGGGGCTAAAATATATCGAAGTGACATCCTTTGTTCACCCGGAATGGATTCCGCAACTTGCTGATGCAAAGGACGTTCTTCAATCGATTAAGCGTAATCAAACAATCACATATGCCGCGCTGGTCCCGAATATGCGGGGGCTTATTCGTGCTCTTGAAGCGGAAGTCGATGAGGTAAGTGTCTTTTTATCGGCTTCTGAAACTCATAATAAAAACAATATAAATAAAACGATAGATGAAACAATCCCTATTTTGAAAGAAGTTGTTCAAGAAGCGATAAAAGCCAACCGTTCTGTCCGAGGATATGTTTCAACGGTAATCGGTTGCCCTTATGAAGGATACATTGAGCCTGAGCAAGTGTTAAAAGTTGTCGATGCCCTATTTAACATGGGCGTCACAGAAGTATCGCTCGGGGATACGATTGGTGTAGGTGTACCAACGCAGGTAGAGAAATTATTAGCGCGTTTATTCAACGAGTATCCACCGAATGTTTTTGCCATGCATTTCCATGATACGAGGGGTACGGCACTCGCCAATATCGTAAAATCACTTGAAATGGGGATAACATTTTTTGACAGTTCTGTTGGTGGTCTTGGCGGTTGTCCTTATGCAAAAGGAGCAACAGGAAATGTAGCGACAGAAGACTTGCTATATTTATTAACTGAAATGGGCATTGAAACAGGGGTGAACATGGAGGCAATCTTAGCAAGTGCATTTTTTATAGAAGAAAAAATTGGTCGAAAATTAGGATCAAAACAACTAGAAATTGCCAGGGGTAAAAGGGGGTTAGCCCACAGTGACAGTAAACATACGGTTTGACATTTATAAAAACTGGGTCGGTGTCATTACATTAACAAGACCCGAAGCTGCCAATGCCATGTCGATTCAGTTATTAACAGAATTGAGCGATACACTGAAAGCACTTCATTATAATCGCGATATACGTGTCGTGCTGATTACCGGTGAAGGGGAAAAAGCATTTTGCGCAGGTGCTGATTTGAAAGAGCGGAAAGGGATGGATGAGCATCAAGTAAAGCAAACGGTCGCATTTATTGGCTCGACCATTCAACAAGTAGAAGATTTGCCGCAGCCGGTTATTGCGGTTTTGAACGGGGTCGCATTTGGCGGCGGACTTGAGTTAGCACTTGCATGTGATCTTCGGATAGCCGGTAAAAATGCCAAAATCGGTTTAACAGAAACATCGCTGGGCATTATTCCCGGTGCCGGTGGAACACAAAGACTGCCGCGTTTAATCGGAATGGGTCGTGCGAAAGAATTGATTTATACGGCTAGAAGGATTTCCGCAGCCGAGGCTTACCGGCTTGGCATTGTGGAGTATGTTTATGAACCCGAGTATTTAATGGAAAAAGCCTATGAACTGGCGCTCGAGATTGCCAAAAATGCTCCATTATCACTAATACAAGCAAAAACGGCCATTAATCATGGCATGGATGCCGACTTGAAAACGGGTTTAAAAATTGAGGCACTTGCTTATAACGAGCTTCTACGTACAGCGGACAGGCTCGAAGGATTACAAGCATTTCAAGAAAAACGAAAGCCGCAATATATAGGTAAGTAGCTACTTCATATGACCGGAAATTAACGCTGTATTAAGTTTAATTTTGCAGGCAGTTTCAGACAAAGGGGGAAGCGAAATGAATGACGTTATCACAACAAAAAATTTAAAGGAGGAAATTTTAAAAGGCGGTCATCCAAAGTATCACGAAAAAAATAAAGAACAAGGAAAATTATTTGTCCGGGAACGACTAAGACTATTGTTCGATGATAATATCGAATTTGAAGACGGTTTATACGCAAATTGTTTGGCAGGCGACCTACCTGCAGATGGCGTAGTAACAGGAATTGGTAAAATCCACGGCCGCACGGTTTGTGTTATGGCTAATGACTCAACAGTAAAAGCAGGTTCCTGGGGGAAAAGAACAGTTGAAAAAATTATTCGTATTCAAGAAACAGCAGACAAACTAAATTGCCCGTTGTTTTATTTAGTTGATTCAGCAGGTGCCCGGATTACCGATCAAATTGAAATGTTTCCGGGCAGACGCGGGGCAGGGCGTATTTTTTATAATCAAGTTAAACTATCCGGAAAGATTCCGCAAATTTGTATTTTATTCGGCCCATCCGCGGCGGGCGGTGCCTACATACCGGCATTCTGCGATATAGTGATTATGGTAGAGGGCAATGCCTCCATGTACTTAGGTTCCCCCCGTATGGCGGAGATGGTCATTGGAGAAAAAGTAGATTTAGAGACAATGGGCGGGGCAAAAATGCATTGTACAATATCCGGATGTGGAGACGTCTTAGCGAAAACCGAAGAAGAAGCCATTCGTTATGCCCGTAATTATATCCGTTACTTCCCAAACAACTATCGGGAAAAACCAAAAGCAGAAGCGCCAAAACCACCGGCTAATTTTAAAAAAAGTATAGATGAACTGATACCAAAAAATCAAAACACGCCATTTAATATGTACGATTTGATTGACTGTATGATTGATGAAGACTCTTTCTGTGAGATAAAGAAACTATTTGCACCTGAAGTCATTACCGGTTTGGCACGTATGGACGGTCAGCCGGTTGGCATCATTGCCAACCAGCCGCGTGTAAAAGGCGGGGTTTTGTTCCACGATTCAGCAGATAAAGCGGCAAAATTCATTAGCCTATGCGATGCTTTCAATATTCCCTTGATTTTTTTGGCAGATGTACCGGGATTTATGATTGGCACACAAGTAGAAAAAGCAGGCATCATTCGCCATGGTGCGAAAATGATTTTTGCCATGAGTGAAGCAACCGTTCCAAAGTTAACGGTTATTGTTAGAAAAGCATATGGTGCCGGGTTATATGCCATGGCAGGTCCCGCTTTTGAACCCGATTGCTGTATTGCCTTAACAACTGCGCAAATAGCGGTAATGGGTCCGGAAGCGGCGGTCAATGCGGTATATGCCAATAAAATCGCGCAACTTCCAAAAGAAGAACAAGCAGCATTCATTAATCAAAAACGGGAAGAATATCGTGAAGAAATTGATATTTATCGCCTTGCTTCCGAGTTAGTCGTTGATGATGTAATTGAACCAAATGAATTGCGATCCGCGTTAATATCACGATTACATGCTTATATGTCGAAGTATCAAGTATTTACGGAACGAAAACATGGAGTTAGTCCGGTTTAATAATAACATCCAAAAGAACATGTTAACGAGAGCATACTTGTCCCGTACAAAATATGGTTATCGGGTAAATTTTTCGTAAAAAGAAAAAACCAGATCCCTATTTTAGCGGATCTGGTCTTTCTATATTAAGCTTCTACAAAGTCATTGCGGCTTTTATCATTGTAGATATCTTTATTTAATTCACCGGTTATTTTACTTGTCAAAATACCGGACGTCATACTGCCGCTTACGTTTAAAGCGGTACGCCCCATGTCAATCAGCGGTTCAACCGAGATCAATAAACCGACAATCGCAATAGGAAGATTCAATACAGATAAAACAATTAACGATGCAAATGTTGCCCCGCCACCGACACCGGCGACACCAAAAGAGCTAATGACAACAACGGCAATGACCGTTAAAATGAAGGCCGGATCAAACGGGTCGATTCCTGCAGTCGGTGCAACCATTATGGCAAGCATCGCCGGATAAATGCCAGCACACCCGTTTTGCCCGATTGATAAACTAAACGGTCCGACGAAATTGGCAATAGCTTCAGAAACACCGAAACTGTCTGTCTGTGTTTTTATGTTCAATGGCAAAGTCCCGGCACTGGAGCGGGATGTAAAGGCAAATGTCAAAGTCGGAAACGCCTTTTTCATATAGGTAACCGGACTTAATTTTACCAGACTAATCAATAATAAATGAACAAGGAACATGACAATAATGGCAACATAAGAAGCGACGACAAATTTACCGAGTTTTACGATTGCCCCATAGTCACTTGTAGCCGTCATTTTTGTCATTAAAGCCAAAACGCCATATGGTGTTAACCGTAAAATTAATGTGACAATCCGCATGGTAATGGCATATAAAGCTTCAACAATTTTTCTGAAAAGTTCAGCTGGCTCCGGTTGTTTTCTTCTTACACCTAAATAAGCAATTCCTACAAAGGATGCAAAAATAACGACAGCGATTGTTGATGTCGGTCGTGAACCAGTCAAATCATCAAAAGGATTTGCCGGAATAAATGAAAGAATTTGTTGTGGAATGGTCATATCTTGAACCATTTTTACATTTTCAGTCAAAGCTTCATTCCGTGCATTTTCAGCTTCTCCGGCAGTCAGTTCAGTCCCTTGTAAACCGAAACCGAGGGCTGAGGCAATCCCGATGGCTGCAGCAATCCCGGTTGTAACGAGTAAAATCCCAATACCCAAGAAACTGATTTTGCCAAGATTTTTCGTCAATTGCACTTTCGTAAATGCCCCAACAATAGAAATAAAAACGAGCGGCATAACGATCATTTGCAATAATTTTACATAACCGGATCCGACAATATTAAACCAGTCAATTGTTTGCGTCGTAATATTCGATGTTGTTCCGTAAAGCAAGTGAATAATAAATCCGAAAACAATTCCAAGCCCAAGCCCGGTAAAAACACGTTTTGAAAAAGATACATGCTTCTTTTGCATCGTGAATAAAAGAGCAATTAAGGCAAAAAGAGCGATAATATTTATAATAACAAGTAAAGTATCCATGATAGCCCCCTCTATACTGACTCATTAATAAATGATCAGTAGTTTTTCCTTTTTAAGGTACATATATTATAATACCTTAAATCCGATTGGTAAAGTAAGAGATAAAAAATTACAACAAAGACGGGGATGCATTTTTTCATTTTTGGCAAAAAGGTTATCAATTAACTTTTATACTTTAAAAAATAGCTTTCATCCATTTTTCGATCCAGTCGCTCCACCATTGATTTCGTAAATAAATCAATTTCAACGGCATACTTTGGTCGGTTTTTCACTTCAATAAAAATTTTCCCAATATATTCACCGACAGTTCCAAGGGCAATGAGTTGAAGAGAACCGAGTACCCAAAGGGAAAGGACAGTGCCGTTCAAACCAAATATAGCATGGTTGAAAATAGTAAAGCTGCCTAAAAGTATACTGACAGAAAATAAGATGATTCCAAGTATCGTTATAAATCGGATGGGGCGTACACTAAATGAAGTAAGTCCGTCTAAAGCAAAGGAAATCATTTTTCTCAAAGGATATTTTGTCTTCCCGGCCAGCCGTTCTTTCCGGTCGTAAAATACTTTTGTGGATCGGAAACCAAGTAAAGGGAGAATCCCCCTTAAAAAGAGATTATTCTCCGGATAACGGGCTAACTCATCTAATGCACGTTTACTTAATAAGCGGAAATCGGCATGGTTATAAACAAGGTCAATACCTAACTTTTTCATCATGCGATAAAATCCTTGGGCGGTTGTTCGTTTAAAAAAGGAATCTGTGTCCCGCCGTTTCCGAACACCATAAACAATTTCGTAGCCTTCATGGTAATTTTTCATAAACTCTTTGATAACACCGACATCATCTTGCAAATCGGCATCAATGGAAATGGCACAATCACATTTTTCCCTTGCTTTTAAATAACCGGCCAAGAGCGCCTTTTGATGACCGACATTGCGGGCTAATTTAATCCCTGTCACAAACTGGTTCCGCACACTTTCCATGGCAATCATCATCCAGGTCCGATCTGTACTGCCATCATCGACAAAAAGAATTCGACTATGTTTTCCGATCAATTTTTCCTCACATAGCTCATTCATTAATCCGGTTAATTGTTTAATTGTTTCCGGCAAAACTTCCTCTTCATTAAAACAAGGTACGATGATTGTCAGCATTGGTAACCGTTTATCCACTTTAGATGTCCTCCTTAGCTGTTTCTTCCGGTAATGTTACGGCATATAAATAAATTTTCCAATACGATAAATCGTCCTCAAAACTTTTTACCAAAGCTAAATGATTTTCTGCAGCATTGTCAATCGGAACACTTGAAAAAAGGTAGCGTCCGCCCATTTCATAAAACACCGCTGTGTCCAAGTGTAAATTTGTAATCCGCTTTTTTGAGCTTTTCTTATAATCAAATTTTTTCCCTAGTTCATCGACAAAAATGTAGCACCGGCTGCCCCACTCATCAAAATAGCGTTGTAAGGTTTTATTTTTTTCCAGTTCATATCTTATTATTTTTCTAAACTGATATTTATATGTAAGCGGGTAAAAATTATTATATGTATCAAGGGTGTAAAAGCCGTTGTACTGAGCGACCGCCGGATGGAGTCCGATGCTGGCCACACGGTAAGAAGATTTAGGTTTACCGATATATTGATCGATGTCAGAAAAAAGCTTTTCGGCATAAAATTCCTCGAATGTCGGTGTATGGTGAATAAAACGATAATGAATTTCTTCATTGAAAGGAACGAGAACAATAATTTGTGCAACTACAGCTATCTTCACAAGCCGCCGCAAACCAATTTTCCATAAATATGAACACCCGATGGCAAAAGATAAATAAATGATCAATGGCCGCAAAAAATGAAATCGGGCAAAATTAAACGTGTTGAAAATATCATACCTTTGCTTCAACGGAATCCATAAATTGTTAAACCAAAGAGCGTACCAAAGAGAAAGCAAATAGTTTAGTACAAGTAAAAAAATAAATAATTTTTCTTTACGCCACTCTTTTCGATAAATCATTAGGATAAGTGCAATGAACAGAATCGGTATTATGACGATTGTATGTACGGTCATTACATGGGTGTGACCAAGCAAAAAATTTTTTAAGGACAATCGCAGAGACCGAAAAAAATCATGACGAGAAGAAATAAATTCGACGCGATGACTGATATCTTCACTGAAAATTGTTGAATAGACAAGTCGGTACTCAACGAAAAGAAAAACAGAACCCATGAAAGCAATGCTACCAAGAAATCGCCAGTTTATTTGTCTTGTTTTGAATAAGTCGTATAACCATAAAAAACTTACCGCAACCAAAAAAAAGAAAAAACCGAGCACAAGGCCGGAGTAAAAAGGGAGTAAACCAAGCGTTAACCACTCTTTCCATGTGTCTTTACCCGAGCGAATTTTTAAAAAAGCCCATAAAGCGAGCGGGTGCCCCAATGTACATAACATCCCGGATGGCCAAAACGGTGTTAGGGCAAAAGCAAGGGAAACACCGATTCGAATCATGCGCCCGTCGTCTGATTTGATGAAAAATTCTTTGAGCAACAAATACATCCCGAGAAAGGCAAAAACTCTGGTGATTGTTTGACTAAGGGCATAGGCGGTCATTGTTGGAAAAAGTGCGTGGAGCCAGACAATTCCGCTCCATTCTGAACCAAAGGCGTAGCGGGGCAAACCGTTAATCACTTGTGGAATAACGGCATTAACCGGTCCAAACATTTCCCCGCTGTTTACAAGTACTTTATACCAAGCAAGATTGGAATCGAGATTATCATGAACACGAATGTGTGCATGTTCACCAAGTAGAAACAGTGGAGCAACAAAGAGAAAAATACAAAGATAGGCGATGAAAAGTCCTCTCTTTTCCAAGGCGTAGTTAAAATCCATTGTAAATCCCTTCCTGAAAAGCGTATTCGTGAAATCAATCCCCTTTTACTATTCCCAACCGGCTTTTTCCTATACAGGATAAATATGGTTTAAGAGTAGAACGGGTGAGAAAGCCTTTTTTCGCTTCTTGATGTTCGCCAAAAAAATTTTCTTGTTGTGGCCCATTTTCGGAAGCTTTCCTTGTGCCGTTATACTTTGAATTTATTTTTTCAAAGCCCATAAAAAAAGATTGCCCCTTAGAGCTCCCTAAATTGGGGAGGGACAATCAGAATAAAACCTTAAAGAAACGAAAGGAATTTTGCCGTTTTAAGGGAAAACTAAGGCACAATCGTTACCGGGCATGGTGTTAGTTGCAAAACACCAATACTCACACTGCCGAGGACGGCGCTTTTTACCGGCCCCATACCGCGAGAGCCCATGACAATCTGATGCGCATTTAGTTCTTTTGCCAGTTTGGTGATTTCGACTTTTGGAATGCCAATGCGAACAATTTTCTCTACTTGCACATCTTCCTCACTTATCAATTCGGAGGCCTTTTCCAAAATTTCGTCAGCCATTTGTTGAAGATATTGTTGAATTTCCCCCTTTGCAATAAACCGTTGAATATTTGGAGTAAACAAATTTGGTTGGACATTTACGATTACAATTTCCCCATCCATTTCTTTGGCAATCTTTAAGGCAAATTGAAGCGCGTGATGTGAATGAATGGAATCATCAATCGGAACAATTATTTTTTTACTCATTTTGTCGGGGACTAGCCCTTCTCCCTCCCATCAAGTAAATTAAGGGCAAAAAGTTGCTCCCTACTGACAATATTCAACAAATTCTGCTGTAAACCCTTTTATTTCTCTAAAATTTCACAAAATCATCGAAATTTCCACAGTAGCAAAATGTTTTATTACAATAAATGAATATGATAAAATATTGAAGAATAGGTTAAAATTTATACATATAGTATCGACTAAAGGAGAAGTGATTGTACTTTTGGACAGTCTGTGGGTTTCAATTATTATTATTCTTATATTAATCCTTGCTAATGGAATATTTTCCATGACGGAGATTGCTATTGTAACATCAAGAAAAGCTAGACTGGAGAAACTGGAAGAGGACGGAAACAGGAAAGCGAAATATGCTTTAAAATTAGCCGAAAATCCGAATCAGTTACTGTCGACCATTCAAATCGGAATTACCTTAATCGGCGTCGTTACAGGTGCTTTTGGTGGTGCAACAATTGCAGAACAATTATCTGTTTATGTGGATAAAGTTGCATTTTTACATCCTTATAGTTATCAATTAAGTTTTATCCTTGTGATTGGGTTAACTACCTATTTGTCGTTGATCATCGGTGAACTTGTTCCAAAAAGATTAGGAATGTCAAATCCGGAAAAGGTGGCATTGCTTGTTGCCAAACCGATGTATTATTTTGCGAAAATTGGCAAACCGCTTATATGGACCTTAAGTAAATCTACCGAATTTGTATTAAAAGTATTAGGGGTAAAGCCGAAAAACCAACCGGATGTTACGGAGGAGGAAATTACCCAACTAATCGAACAAGGTGTATACAGCGGTGTAGTTGAGGAAATCGAACAGGATATGGTTGAACAGATTTTTTATTTGGGTGATAAACGGCTCGGCGATATTTTAACACCACGGACACAAATTGTATGGATTGATATTGAAAAACCGTTTGAAGAAAATATTAAGAGAATGAATGAAAGTAATCATTCCCGCTTTCCTGTGGGGAAGGGGAGTTTGGATAATTTCCTTGGAATTATTCATACAAAGGATGTATTTGCCAAGTTATCAGAAAATAAACCGTTCGACCTGTCAGAGTGCATCAAAGATACCATCGTATTGCCTGAACCGATGAAAGTTTTCCAAGCATTAGAAGCGTTGAAAAAATCTGGTCAGCATGAAGCGATTGTTATTGATGAATATGGCGGAATCGAAGGCTATGTAACCATTTATGATTTTATGGAAAATATTGTCGGGGACTTACCGCAAAATGAAGATGAGGAAGAACCGCAAATTGTCCAAAGAAGTGAAAATACATGGTTGGCGGACGGGTTAATTTCCATAGATCAATTTCGGCGCTACTTTGACTTGGAGGACGAGCCAAGTTTGCGTGGCGGTAACAATTTCCATACACTCGGCGGGTTTATAACGATGAGCCTCGGGGACATTCCAAAAATAAAAGATACAGTAGAAATTGAAGATTTAATTTTGGAAGTTGTCGATATGGACCATGTACGTGTCGATAAAGTACTAGTTACCAGAGTCGAGAAAGATGAAGATGAAGAAGAAGACGATTTTTAAATAAAAGGAACTTGGGTGCTCGGGTCTATAGGGACTCGTGACTCGGATTCCCTTGTGCCTAAACTGAATATTTAACTAGGTCGATTTAAACCCTTCTTAATGAGATAAAACCCATTCCAAAACAAGCGGAATGGGTTTATTTGTTATGTAAGAATAATTTTGCATGACAATCATAAAAATTGTTGCTCACAAAAAATTCAAAAATCATTTTCAAGTCCTCATAAATATAACATTATTTAAATTCACAACCAATATAATAAAATAAATTAATTGTTAAAGCAGTTTACAAGTAATAGTATAATAGTTTATAATATTTAAACATAACCTGCAGCCAAAATTATATTAATATAGCTTAATAACAGACTAGGAAATCTGAATACTGTATATGTTTTGATTAATTTTGGCCCAGTTGTTTTAACAATATTATATTGAGATAAAAGGGGGATCTATAATGAAAATCAAAAAATGGTCTCTACTATTTTTGGCCGGTATGTTGGTTGCTTTTCTTGCGGCATGTTCCGGTGATAAGGCAGAAGAGACAAAAGGAACGGCAGACAATAAATCAAATAGCGGGTCCGAAAAAGTTCTTAATTTCATCAATCCGGAAGCCATTCCATCTATGGACCCGGCACTTGCTACGGATGAATCTTCATTTGTTTATTTAGCAGCAACAATGGAAGGTTTATACCGCTTGGATAAGGACACGAAACCGGTACCCGGGATTGCCATTGATCATGAGGTTAGTCCGGACGGTTTAACTTGGACGTTCAAACTCCGAGATGATGCTGTTTGGGAAAATGGAGATCCGGTAACAGCAAATGATTTCGTATACGCTTGGAGACGTGCCGTTGATCCTGCGACCGGTTCTGAATATGGTCCATATATGATGAACGGGGTTATCAAAAATGCGACTGCAATCAGTAAAGGAGAAATGGCGCCTGATCAGTTAGGTGTAAGAGCAGAAGACGATTATACATTAATTGTAGAATTAGAAAATCCGACACCTTATTTTGAATCATTAACGACTTTTGGAACATTCTTGCCACTAAATCAAAAATTTGTTGAAGAACAAGGCGATAAATTTGCAACAAGCTCTGATACTTTACTGGCAAATGGTCCATATACAATTAAAGATTGGAAAAGCACAAGCAACTCATGGAATCTAGTAAAAAATGATAAATATTGGGATGCGAAAACTGTAAAAATGGATAAACTTACATTCAAGGTTGTGAAAGATCCGCAAACGGCAGTAAATCTATATGAAGAAAATTCCGTTGACCGGGTAGACTTAACATCCGACCTCGTTGACCAATATACTTCAAATGATGACTATACAGTAACGCCGGATACATTTGTCTATTTTATTAAGTTCAACCAAACAAAAAGTGAAGCCTTAGCCAATACAAATATTCGTGCAGCAATCAGCAGAGCATTTGATAAAAAAGCGCTGGTTGAAGAAATCCTTAACAATGGATCCATTGTTGCTAACGGACTTGTTCCAAAAGACTTCACACCAATGCCGGATTCCGGTAAAGATTTCCGGGAAGTGAGCGGCGACTTGATGAAATATGATTTGGATGCCGCAAAACAATTCTGGGCAAAAGGTTTAGAGGAACTCGGAACAGACAAAGTGGAATTAGAATTGTTGGCAGATGATGATGCAACAACAAAAATTATGGTGGAATATATTGCCAATCAGCTAGAAACAAATTTGGAAGGCTTAACGGTTAAAATTAAGCAAGTACCGAAAGAACAACGGCTTGATTTAGATACAAATATGGATTATCAAATGCAAGTTTCCAGATGGGGTCCGGACTTCCTTGATCCGTACACATATATGAATTTATGGACAACAGATAGCGGTAATAACTGGATGGGTTATTCAAATCCAAAATATGATGAACTGGTTAAAGCGACCGTAACAACGCTGGCAACTGACAATGATGCCCGCTATCAAAATTTCTTGGAAGCTGAAAAAATTCTATTTGAAGATGCAGCAATTGCACCAATCTATCAAGCTTCAAGAGCACAATTAATTTCACCGCGAGTAAAAGGCGTTTTCATCAATCCATTTGGTGCCACATATGAATACAAATGGGCAGATGTAGCCGAATAAAATTGTGAAAAAAGGTTTCTAAGCCATGTGCTTAGAAACCTTTTTTGTGCCCGGCACTGCGGCAAAATCGGGTCTGGAGTTTTAATAATGGGCTCTTGCTGTTGAATAACGGGAGGTTGCTGTTGAATCCGCGGGGTGTACTGTTGAATTACCTGATTTTACTGTTGAATAAGATGGGTGTATTGTAGAATTTTCCAATTTTACTGATGAATTCATGCCGGTTTACTGTAGAATTTTTTCTATTTACTGTTGAATTACGAGGAGTCACCGTTGAATAACGGGGGGTAGTTGTTGAATTTGCGTGGTGAACTGTAGAATTCCCTAATTTAATATATAATTTTTTCATACCCTATTTGAAAGTTTATACTATCTTATAAAATGTTAAAAATATAAAAAAGAGACTAAGACTCAAAACTTTTCAAAAGGAGAGCCCTATCTCATTTTATTTGATGGGTTTAAAAAATTTAATTTTTAAAATGTTTTAGTTGTTTAAGCTCTTTATCAAAAAAGAAAATAATTCCAACGAATACGATCCATAGTCCAGAAAATGTAAAAACAATTGAAACATTAGTATATTCAGCTAGGATTCCTCCTAATAATGTGGACAAAGGAATTAATATAGAGGATAAACTGTAAGTAACACCTTCTATTCTTCCTCTGTACTTGTCCTCAACCAGAACTATCTTTAGTGATGAGAAGATGATATTACCCAATACTAAAAAGAAACAGTAAAAAAAGAATATTATATAACCTACAATCATTAATGAAGTTACGGAGAGAAACGCCATTAAGATTCCTGCTATTATCCAAGAAACAAAAAGACCTTTTCCAAGGGAAATTAGTTTATTAAAATATTTTATGGATAATCCTCCTATTATGCTTCCCAGGGCACCGAATATTTGTAATATTCCATACTCGGTAGGTCCCCCTTTAAATTGTTCATTAACAAGTATAATATATAATGGACCTACTAAAGAAGATATATTTATAAGTAATACTAATAGAACAAGTTTACCCATTGTTCTATGTCGTAAAATAAATTTGATACCATCAATTAAATCTTTTTTATAGTTCCCTTTATATTGATTAGTTTCTACAAAGCCTGTTATATTTTGATCTTTATCTAATCTTTTTATTTTTAAATGACTGATGAGCAGGGAAGCAATAAAAAATGTGATTGAATCAAATAAAATACTTCCAGCAAACCCCAATATTCCAATTAGCAAACCACTTATTGAATTTCCAATAATATCAGATATTTGGTTTACTGAAACGATTAAACCATTGACCTGTGGTATTTTTTCTTTTTGAACTATTTTTCCTAAAGTTCGATTCTTGGCTGGCATAATAAATGTGTTGATAGAATTTAACAGGAAAACGGAACTATATATAACGAAATCCCTATATTCAAGAATTATATAACCAAGAACGAATAATATACATATTAGTCCCGATGCGAAATAAGACCATAACAATACCCTATTTGGAGTATGGCGATCCACGAAAGTCCCTGCAAATGGACTAATAAAGATAGATGTTAAATGCCAAAGCACACCAATGATTGATGTACTTATGGCTGATTGAGTTTCTTGATAAATAAACCACATGATAGTGATATTAAATACTGTATCACCAATTGATGAAACGCCAATACTGCTTATTAATAAGTTACTATTATCCAGAATCTTGTTTAAGGATAACTTTTTCATTGGCTCACCTTAATCTATTATAGAAGTGATTTAGCCCGCTCATTAACGAGGGGAACGCAGTATATTTTCTTTTTGTGTCATTTACTATTTGTTTTTCTATCCTGCTGAATTTAGCATCTCCCTTAGCTGCTTTAATTCTAATTCAATTTCTTCAAGCAGTTTTTCCGAATAGGCGACATTGCCGTTTTTGCCGAGCGACTCCAGTTTTTCCATATCCCCTTGAATACGGATATAATCACTTTTCAATTCTTCAATTCTTCTTTCTATTTCGTTTCTATTCATTGCCATCCACCTTTCACCATTTGAAAACCATAATAACACAACGATCAAAATTTATAAAAAATTTCGAGGGACGAACTTTTAGGCGAGAGCAGAGCTGTAAAAAATTTGCTTCTGGTCAAGTGGTCCATGTTCATCCAATTTCTTTTTCAATTCATACACTCGAACAAAGTCCATACCATCACCCCTGTACGTCCTTTACTTTTCGTATATTATACCATTATTCTTTTTCTGCCATTGCTATTAAAAACCTTTAAATGTCCACATTTTATTTTTGATGATCCTTGAAGTAAAAAAAGAATGTTTTTAGAACATACGTATGCTTAAAATATAAAATTCACCGCATCAAGTAGGAAATTATAATTTCTGAACGTATAAAAAAACCTTCCTTCAATATGGATGAGAGGTTGAAGGAAGGTTTAGCTAGGTATTTTGTACTGTAATAGGAATCATGCCTACATTTAATAATTTTAGGTGTCTTTCCTAATATTGTTCCTGTGGCATCTTTTCCAACATGGTTCCGGTTTTTGCAAGATTGACATGCCATGAGAAGGCTTTTTCCAAAATATGCGGTGTTTGACCACCATTAGCCAGTGCCTCATGATAATAATCAAGTAACTGTTGTTTATACATTGGATGCGCACAATTCTCAATAATAAGCGGTGCCCGTTCAGTCGGTGCCAGCCCACGCAAGTCAGCATAACCTTGTTCGGTAATGATGACATCAACATCATGTTCCGTATGGTCTACATGAGAAACAAACGGAACAATACTGGATATGTTTCCACCTTTTGCAATCGACTTGGTGACAAAAATAGCCAGTCTTGCATTACGGGCAAAGTCTCCGGAACCGCCAATCCCGTTCATCATTTTTGAACCCGATACATGGGTTGAATTGACATTCCCATAAATATCGACTTCCAGAGCCGTATTAACAGAAATGAGCCCGAGTCTGCGAATAATTTCCGGATGATTAGAAATTTCCTGTGGGCGTAATATCAATTTATCTCGGTATTTATCAAAATTTTGAAAAACCTTTTTGCCCTTTTCTTCAGATAATGTAATGGAACAAGCTGAGGCAAATGTAACCTTGCCCGCATCGATCAAGTCAAATACAGCGTCCTGTAATACTTCCGAGTAAACTTCAAGATCTGTGAATTCTGAATCTAACATGCCGTGCAGAACCGCGTTAGCTACCGAACCGATGCCTGATTGAAGCGGCGCCAATTTTTTTGTCAAACGTCCTGCTTCAATTTCTTTCCGTAAAAATGTTAATAAGTGATTGGCCATGATTTTTGTTTCTTCATCAGGCGGAACAATGGTAGATGGGGAGTCAGCAAGCTTTGTTACCACAATCCCCTTAATTTTGGACAAATCCACCCGTATGCCGATCGAACCAATTCGGTCAGTTGCTTTTGTCAACGGAATTGGCAATCTTTCCCCCTGTTTTCCGACACTGTATATGTCATGGACACCAATTAATTCCTTGGGTGCGGTTTCATTTAACTCAACAATCACATGATCTGCTTTTTCTGCAAAAATCGTTGAGTTACCAACCGATGTTGTCGGTATAATCATCCCGTCACCGGTAATCGCGACGGCTTCAATAATTGCATAATCGACTTTTGGTAAAACATCAGACCGTATCAGTTCGGCTGTATGAGATAAATGTTGGTCAACAAACAATAATTCCCCTTGATTAATCTTGGTTCGCATCATTTTATCGGCTTGGAACGGCAATCTTTTTAAAATCATTCCGTTTTCCGCCATCAATGTATCAACATCAGAACCCAATGAAGCACCGGTGTAAACGTTTACTTTAAGCGGCTCCTGTTTAGCTCTTTCAACCAAGGCGTGTGGAACCGCTTTAGCATCACCGGCACGAGTAAACCCACTTAACCCCAAAGTCATCCCGTTTTCAATCCAAGTAGCCGCTTCTTCCGCAGAAACAACCCGATCTTGGAGAAACTCAGGAACCGCACGATAACCTTTCTCCATTTGTATCCCCTCTTTGCATAGTTTGAATATATTTTATTTGGATGAGAGGGGTTTTTCCTTATCACTTGAATAAAACAACTATATTCATTATTAAAACAGTATTATTTGGCGTGGAAAGGTGAAAGTGCTTTCTCTATCTCTAGAACATAAATTGTTTTCGGAAGTAACTGGCATAAGATTGGCTGACAGGAATGCGATCTCCGTTATTCATAATGAGTAAAAACGTTGAATGAAAATCCGGTTGAATTTCTGCGATAGCCCGCACATTCACAATAAAAGACCGATGGCATCGAATGAAATATTCACTTGGTAATAAATATTCAATTTCTGAAAGGTTAAACTTATGGTACCCTTGAATCTGTTCTGTGACAATTTTTGCTTTTCGATTTTCCGCCTCTAAATAAAGAATATCGGATACGGCAACCGGATACCAGCAATCCTCATTTTTCACGGTAAAAAATGCAGGTAATGAATAATTTTTCCGCATCGGAAAAATGGCAGTAACACAATTTACCGGTTTTCCGTTATTAAAAATGGGCACCGACAATCCAAAGTATGAAACGCCAAATACGCTGCTATCAATATATGAAAATATACTTCTTCTTAAAGAAAATGCCTTATACGTCGCACTGCCTTGCTTTACTTGATCCCCCGGTTTAATTTGCAAATCAATGACAGGACTCGGCTTATAATAAATAAAAGTACGCGAATCGGCAATGGCAATCGAGGTATCTTCCGGAAAAACTTCCGAAAACGTATCCAACAAATGTGTTGTTGAAATTTGATTCACGTTCATTTCCCCCATTAATTTAAAATTTTTTAAAACCATGCTGGAAAGTACCCACTGAAAAGCGCAAATCCATAAGCCAACTTGTTAAAAAACCTAAACTACATTTCCCCTACGATCATATTGTGTAAGTTTTTCAGTGACCTCCTTACATGACAAATAAAATGCCCCTTTGCCTGATTTATAGGTGTGGTTCTCTAAAACATATGGTAAGAAATTAGAAAATAAGAAATAGACTAGGAAGTCCACTATATTATACAATACCGCAGAAAAAAATTACATTAATAAGCTATTCAGCGCATGAAAGAATTTTAGCGCTTTAAAACAATATGGAGCAGGAAAGAATAAGCGGGAAAACCTTACCTACTGTTTCGATTTTGTGCCGGCTCCTTTTCGTTTTTGCACTAAAAAATTTATTGTATTTTTTATATAACTGTTCTATAATTAATATAACAGGTAAAACAAGTAAAACAGAGGAAGTGAAAATGGTGATTATCTCATTAGATTTACAATCAGAATCACCTATCTATATCCAGCTGAGGAACAAAATAATAGAAGGGATTGCCTCGAAACAGCTGAGACCGGGTGATCCGTTGCCGTCAGTTCGTACATTTGCCCAAGATCTTGGCGTGAATATGCATACCGTTAACAAGGCGTACCAACTTTTAAAACAAGACGGCTTTATTCAAATTCATCGGCAAAAAGGGGTTGTCATTAATCCCGACGGAATGCCCTCTGTTGATGAGAATTACTTGGCAAATGTACGGGAAAACTTGAGACCTGTCATCAGTGAGTCAGTTTGTCGGGGGATGAACAAGGAAGAACTTATGAAGCTTATCCAAGAAGTTTATGAAGAAATCCAAAAAGGAGGAGAACATGATGATTTACATTAGTATGTTGCTGATTTTTTTACCGCTCGTCCTAATTACAGCAATCACACCTTATATTACAAGAAAAACAGAGAGCTTCGGTATCACAATTCCATCAGACGTGTACCAACATCCGACCATTGCCGAATACCGAAAAAAATATGCATTTCAATCCGGATTAGCAGGTGTTCTTATTCTCGTGATTCTTGGCATTGCTGCTGGTTTTACAACAGATTATTTATGGACCATTTTATACACGGTGGGAATATTTGTTTATATTTTAGTGGCTTTCATTATTTATTTTCAATTTCATAAAAAAATGAAGCAATTGAAGGAAAAAGAAAACTGGAAGAGTAAGAAAAAAGAAGTCGTTGCCGTTGATCTTTCGTTTTATAATAAAAAATTAACCTATTCAAACGGTTGGTTTTTACTACCGTTCATCATTACAGTTTTTAGTCTTCTTTGGACGTTTTGGAATTATGATCGGATGCCCGAAAACTACCTATGCATTATACATTAGATGGCGTGGTTACCGATTGGGCGGACAAATCATATCGGACAGTCCTTCTGTTTCCGTTCATTCAACTGTTTATGCTCGGGTTATTTGTTTTTATCAATATTATCATTGCCCGCAGCAAACAACAAATGGACCCGGCCAATCCGGAAGAATCGATTAAACAAAATATTATTTTTCGCCGGCGTTGGTCATTATTTATCATCATTAGCGGTACGATGATGGTTTTGTTATTCACCTTGCCGCAAGTTTCCTTTGTTTATCCAATTGATCCGTTCATTTCCTTTATAATTACGATGGTTGTTGTTGGCGTGATTGTCATTGGTGCAGGTGTATTGTCAATTGTGACGGGGCAAGGAGGCAGCCGCGTAAACGTAACGAATCGTAAAACCGGGGAGATAATGAACCGCGATGATGACCGATATTGGAAGCTTGGTGTCTTTTACTTTAATCCGGATGATCCGGCTGTTTGGGTCGAAAAGCGGTTTGGGAGCGGCTGGACAAATAATTTTGCCCGACCAACTTCATGGATCTTTCTAATTTTAATTCTTCTTATTCCGATTCTTATTGCAGTGTTTGCATCGTAAAAGGGGAGTGGAAAAATGGAAAAATCAAAACGGCTATATGGGCTATTTGGTTATTTGTTCATTGGGATTGTGGCCATTTTAACTATTTATCCTGTACAGAAAGCAACAATCGAAACACAAATGGATAAATTACCGGTTGATCCGGAGATGCCGGTAGAAACGTTAGCTATCATAGCATTATTAAATCCGTTCATATTATTATTGATTGCCTTAATCATTGGTTATTTTATTGCCGATAAAGTAAGTTTTGTTTCCATCGTTCTTCATCGTCATGTCCATTCAAAAATAGCATGGAAACCTGCATTGGTTAGTGGTGGATTACTGGGTGTGATATTTATCGGGTTTGACCTTTTGCTCCGTCCTTTTTTACCGGACGTTTTTACGGGACCGATACAACCGCCTTCATTTGTACCGTTCATATCAGCCATTCTATATGGTGGTGTCGTCGAGGAATTGTTAATGCGGTTTGGTTTTATGAGTTTGGTCACTTTCCTTTTGTGGAAGGTGTTTCAAAGAGCTAAGCATCAGCCGAGTAATGGTGTTTATATTATCGCCATCGTTATCAGTGCATTGGTATTTGCCCTCGGTCACTATGGTGCCACTGCTGCGGTTACCGACATGACACCTATTGTTTGGATTCGTATGCTTGTGCTTAATGGATTAGGCGGTATTGTTTTTGGTTGGCTATACTGGAAGGACAATTTGGAAACAGCAATGATTGCCCATATGATGACCCACGTGGCGATGAATGTGATAACTCTTGTTTTATCTATATTTTTATAAAAGAATCTGCCCTTGGTTGCGAAATCAATCAAGGGTATTTTTATATAGAACATAATAAACCTAATGTACGCCTACTTTTAAGATGCTAAATTATTTTTCTACCCCTTTATAAATAAACACACCAAGTTTCGACAAAAGGTATAATAAAAATATCAAGAACAATGTCCTCGAAATTACTACACCGTCCACTGATAACTCATAGCCTTTTGGAATTAACAATTTTTCATTAAAAAGAATATATATACAAAAAGCAATTGGTACAATATAACCTATAATCGCTAAAGTAAATGCCGATTCTTTTCTCATGAAAATGCCCCCCTAAATTATTTTTTACATATTCTATTAAATGAATATTTTTAAAACAATACCACACAACTTTTTTCTTTTATCATAATATTTTGTTTGATTATCTACAACTGTTTTTAGGATTTTATTTGTTCTGCAGGGATATTTATTGACTTTATCAGGTGCGAAACTCAAGATATAATTATAAGCCAGAAATGAAAGGAAGTCTTTGTTATGTCCTATGAACCAAACAGTAAAGAAACCATGGAACTGATTCAAAAGCTTGTCTCCATCCCGAGCCCGTCCGGTAATACAGAGAAAGTAATCGAATTTGTGGAAGACTTTTTCAAAAATTTAGGGGTTGATACATGCAGGAATCGGAAAGGCGGTCTTATTGCGACGTTAAAAGGGAAAAATAACACGAAGCACCGTATGTTAACCGCCCATGTCGATACATTAGGTGCGATGGTAAAGGAAATTAAAAGCAATGGCCGACTTCGCTTAGACTTGATCGGCGGCTTTGCGTGGAATTCGATTGAAGGGGAATATTGCGAAATTGAAACAGCTTCCGGAAAAATTTATACCGGGACGATTTTAATGCATCAACAATCTGTTCATGTTTATAAAGAAGCGAAAACAGCAGAGCGTAATCAGCAAAATATAGAAGTTCGCATCGATGAAAAAGTGACCAATGCCGATGAAGTTCGGGCGCTTGGTATTGAAGTGGGTGACTTTGTTTCATTCGATCCGCGGGTTCAAATAACGGAATCCGGCTATATTAAATCCCGTCACTTAGATGATAAAGCAAGTGTCGCAATTTTAATGAAGACAATTGAATACATAGTGAAAAATCAAATCAAGTTGCCGTATACGACCCATTTCTTGATTTCAAATAACGAAGAAATCGGCTATGGCGGCAACTCCAATATTACACCGGAAACAGTGGAATACTTGGCGGTTGATATGGGTGCCATGGGTGACGGACAGTCGACAGATGAATATACGGTTTCCATCTGTGTGAAAGATGCGAGTGGACCATACAATATGAAATTACGGAAACATCTTGTTGAACTGGCGAAACAACATCAAATTGATTATCAGTTAGATATTTACCCGTATTACGGTTCCGATGCATCAGCCGCTATCCGGAGCGGGTTTGATATTGTTCATGGTTTAATTGGTCCGGGTATTGATTCTTCTCATGCCTTTGAACGAACCCATATTTCATCGATACAAAATACAGAAAAACTTGTGTATGCGTATTTATTATCGGAAAATATAACAGGATAAAATTTTTTATCGAGGTGCTTGCGATATTCGCTATTCTGTGGCAAAAATACATCCGTGGGGGAATAAGAAACCCCCACGATGAAAGTTTACTTTAAGACATTTTTTAATTCCCCTAATTTCTCAATGGATACAACCATTTCATCTCCTGGTTTCAGCCATACTTGCTGATCTTTCGCATATCCAAGAATGACACCATCCGGAGTTCCGGTAAAAATAAGATCACCCGGTTTCAATGTCATATATGTTGAAAGATAACTTACTAATGTTGCACAATCAAAAATCATATCTCTTGTCTTTGCTTTTTGGCGGATCTCTCCATTAATACGACATTCAATATTGAGATTGTATGGATCCATTTCATCACTTGTCACGACAAATGGACCAACAGGGGCAAAGCCGTCCGGACTTTTTCCCAATAACCATTGCCCTGTTCGAAATTGTAAGTCGCGAGCGGAGACATCATTTCCAATCGTGTAGCCAAATACATAAGACAGCGCTTCCTCTTTAGATACATTTTTTGCTTCCTTACCGATAACTACAACGAGTTCTGCCTCATAGTCTATTTGCTTTGCTCCCTCAGGAATAGGGATGTAATCTAAATGCGCAGACAATGCGTTGTTAAATTTACTAAAGATCACTGGTGAGGTTGGGATGTCCATCTTTGATTCTTTTGCATGGTCAATATAATTTAAGCCGACACAGACAATTTTTTCCGGATTCGTCACGACCGGTGCATAGTGAATTTCTTCTTTAGAAAGGAATAATTCGGTCGTTTTCCCCTCTAATGCACGACTCGTTACCGTTTCCACTGTTTTCATACCATCTTCAGCTGAAAGTAATTCTTGAAGACTGCCCGGTACGGATACATTATATTTTTTCTCCGCCTCAATAACGTCTAAAATCCCTAATTCTGTCGCCACACCTAAACGTACTTTACTTTCTTTGAAGAATTGTAATAGTTTCATAATTTGACCTCACCCTTTTGATGAATGATAGAATAATGATTAGCACACTTATTTTACATTATTATGCTTCCTAATTTAAAGGTTTAGAAGAAGGGCTAGGGACCTGATCCCGGCCCTTCTTCTATATATTTTACAATTTCAACTCGGTTTCAAGTAATTGTTTATTTTTTTCTCGGAACTTTTCATTATGGGATGACACCATTGCGATTTTTTCAGCGAGCGGGTCAATATATTGTTTTGCACTATTCACTGCATTGACGGCATCTTGGAAAGCGCCGACGAGTAAATAAACTTTCCCGTCATAGTTAATAATATCTCCTGCGGCAAAAATTCCCGGTTCGGACGTGGAACAAGTGGGAGAAGCTTCATAAAAATATTCATCCTTCTTTCGTAATTGAATAGAACTTGCAAATTGCAGCGAATCTTCCCGGTCAAAGCCGTGACTGACAATCAGATGATCGGTGTCAATTGCATTTGTTTCCTCGGATACCACATTTTTAACAACAACTTGTTTTATTTTATTTTGATGGTCATGGGGAATCAATGTCTCAATTGTTGAATTCAGTAAAATGGTGGCATTCCTTTTTCGCAACAGTTCAACTTGGGCTTCATGTGCGGGAAAATCCTCTTGTCTATAGACTACGATTACATGTTTGGCAATATCTAACAGTTCAACCGCCCAGTCAATAGCCCCATTTCCCCCGCCGGAGACAACCACTGTTTTTTGATAAAAGAGTTTTAATGATGGCACAGTGTAATGCAAAGTTTCCCCTTCAAACTTCTCTGCCCCGGGACAATCTAACCGTTTTGGATGAATAACCCCGCCACCGACAGCCAAAATAATCGATTTCGTCTCGTGTATTTCTCCATGATTTGTTGTAATGAGGAAGTGTTTGTCTGCAGTTTTTTCAACATATTCCACTTTTGTGTCCAGACAAACAGTTGGTTCAAACGTGAGAGCTTGGACTACCAATTGTTTCACGAAAGTATGACCTGGTACAGGTGGCTGTCCCCCAACATCCCAAATCATTTTTTCCGGATAAAGTAAAACTTTCCCGCCAAGCTTTCGTTGAGATTCAATTAATTTTGTTTTCATCCCCCGTAATCCGCTATAAAAGGCCGAATACAAGCCGGCAGGTCCACCGCCAATTATCGTTACATCAAACATTTCCGTCATGCCAATCCCCCTGTTCTTTTATTTATGTAAAAAGCATATGAATTACTTGATTATTTAGGATCTATTCTTAAAAATTGTCGCATTTCTCGGTAAAGAGGTTTTCAACGATTTGCAACTAATTTGTCCCACCTTAAGAAAACCCACAAGTTTGATAAAAACCATCCTCTGTATCTCATAGCAACAAAGCTGACGTTTTAATCTTTCATAAAATTACATACAATTAATATTAAGCTTCCAAAATTTCTGTTGACAAAGAGTTTAACTGTTTCTAATATATATAATATATGATAATGATAATCATTTTCAATTATAAATTTAATTTTTTTTAATGTGAATGAAAGCGAGGGGTGATGATGAAGGTACAAATTGAGGGGTTAAGAGTAGGATATGAAAAGCAAACAATTGTCCGAGAGATGAGTTTACAAATTGCAGAGGGCAAGATTACGACCATTATTGGAGCCAATGGTTGCGGAAAATCAACTTTGTTAAAGGCGATTACGCGGGTGATACCTTACCAAGGCGGTAATGTCATTATTGATGGAAAAAGTATTGCAAAAATGAACACGAAAGCATTAGCTAAGAAACTTGCCATCTTGCCGCAAAATCCGGAAAGTGCTCAAGGGCTGCTCGTGCAAGAATTAGTTTCTTATGGTCGTTTTCCTTATCAAAAAGGACTTGGAAGTTTGTCAAAAAAAGATAAAGAAATGATTGAGTGGGCGTTAGAAGTAACGCGGTTAACTGAATTTTGCGATGAACCTGTCGACTCCTTATCAGGCGGTCAAAGGCAACGGGTTTGGATTGCCATGGCGTTAGCACAGGGAACGGAAATGATTTTCCTTGATGAACCGACAACGTATCTTGATATGGCCCATCAATTAGAAGTTTTGGAGCTTCTGGAAAGATTAAACAAAGATGAAGGCAGGACGATTGTTATGGTACTCCATGATGTGAACCAGGCATCGCGCTTCTCCCATGAAATCATCGCTTTAACAAAAGGGCAACTGGCAGGACATGGAACGCCGGAACAAATCATGACCCCGGCACTTCTACGAAAAGTATTCAATATTGATGCAGTAATTGGCAATGATCCACGAACGAAAAAACCAATTTGTATCACATATGATTTGATAAAGGGAGAGGAAAGAGATGAAGAAATGGCTGATGATTTTGCTCGTACTCTTGTTGGCAGCATGTAACAGTAATGAGGAAAGTAAACAAAATGCCGATAAAACAGAAAAGAAAGATACTATCGTTTATGAATCAGAAACAGGTCCGGTAGAAGTACCGGCAAATCCAAAGCGGGTCGTTGTTTTATCCAGTTATGCCGGGGACTTAATTCAACTAGGCGTCAATATTGTCGGTGTTGATTCTTGGTCAAAAGGGAACCCAAACTTTAAAGAAGGTTTAAAAAATGCCGAGGTTGTTTCCAATGAAGATTTGGAGAAAATTATTGAACTTGAACCGGATTTAATTATTGGCTTAAACAATATCGAGAACGCAGACAAACTGCAAGAAATTGCTCCAACCGTATTATTTACATATGGAAGAAAAGATTACTTGCAACAGCATATTGAAATCGGCAAGGTCGTTAATAAAGAAAAAGAAGCAACTGAGTGGGTGAATGATTTTAAAGAACGTGCAGCCCAAATCGGTAAGAAAATAAAAGAAAAAATTGGTGAAGATGCGACCGTTACGGTTGTTGAAAACGATGAAAAACAATTTTATTTATTTGGTGACAACTGGGCTCGCGGAACAGAAATCCTTTATCAAGAAATGGGCCTGAAAATGCCTGAAAAGGTAAAAGAAGTAGCGCTTAAACCGGGCTACTATGCGATTTCCCAAGAAGTGCTGGGTGATTATGTCGGTGATTATCTCATATTAAATTTAACAAAAGAGAAAGATACAACTTTTTTAAAAGCAGACTGGTATAACGAAATCGAAGCAGTGAAAAACGGTCATGTGTATACTGCTGATGCAGCTACTTTTTATTTTAATGATGCATTATCGTTAGATTATCAATTAGACTTTTTTGAAAAAGCCTTTTTAGGAAGTCATTAAGTGATATGGTGAAAGACTAATGAAAGTGATTCGAAAAGTCCCTTTTTATATGCAATTACCAGTCTCCATTTTGTTTTTATTGATTATCATGTTGTTTGCCATTTGGTATGGAGCTGCGGATACAACATTAAAAGATGTATTTGAAGCAATTTTTCAACAGAAAGGTGGCCAATACCGGTCAGTTTTGCTGGAACTACGCTTTCCCAGGGTAATTGCGGCCTTTTTTGTTGGGAGTGCTCTCGCTGTAGCCGGTGCCGTTATGCAAGGTGTAACCCGTAATCCGTTAGCCGATCCCGGGCTGTTGGGTGTTACCGCCGGGGCAAATGCAGCTCTTGCCGGAACACTTGTCTTTGCACCGGCAGCTTCATATTATGTGATTATTGTATCCTGTTTTATCGGAGCCGGGATAGGGATGATCCTTGTTTATGGTATAAGTGCTACTGTAAAAGGGGGATTATCTCCAATGAAACTTGTTTTGGCCGGGGCTGCAGTAACAGCTTTTTTACAAGCGATTGCAGATGGAGTCGGAATCCTCTTTAATATATCAAAAGACGTTTCCATGTGGACGTCCGGGGGATTAATCGGAACAACATGGCAGGCCTTAATCGGTGTTGTCCCATTCATTGTAATTGGACTTATTTTAGCGATGATAATGAGTCGGCAATTGACTATTCTTAGTTTAAATGAAGATGTTGCTATCGGCTTAGGTCAAAATATTGCCCTGGTGAAATGGATACTCATGTTTGTTGTTGTTTTACTGGCCGGGGCAAGTGTGGCATTGGTCGGAAATCTTGCCTTTGTTGGGCTTATGATTCCCCATATGGTACGGGCATTTGTAGGAACCGACTATCGTTATGTGATTCCGATGTGTATGAGCTTTGGCGGTTCCTTCATGGTGTTGGCTGATTTTACCGGAAGAATCATGAATGCGCCATTTGAAACGCCGGTAGTATCTATTGTATCCGTTATTGGATTACCATTTTTCTTAATTCTCGTACGCAAAGGGGGAAAAGCCTTTGTCGCATGAGAATTTACGAACTTCAAGAAAATGGCTGTTCCTTAGTATGGGTATTTATCTGGTTCTGTTTGTGGTAGGTTTATCTTTCGGTGCTTCCACTTTATCCATCGACAGGTTGATCCCTGTGCTTTTCGGTCAAGGGACGTTTAAGGAAGAATTTATTTTATTTTCAATTCGCTTGCCGAGAATACTAATATTGACTCTTGCCGGTGCAGCATTAGCGATGGCGGGGGCAGTGCTACAAAGCGTAACAAGGAATGACTTGGCCGATCCGGGAATCATCGGGATCAATTCGGGGGCAGGAGTGGGAATCACCGTTTTCTACTTATTCGCCGGAAGTAAAATCCAGCACTTTGCCTATGTCCTGCCTGTCATTGCATTTATCGGTGGATTACTTACAGCCATCTGTATTTACTTTTTTTCTTTTGAAAAGGGAAAAGGCATTCAGCCGGTTAAATTAGTTTTAATCGGAGTCGGTTTTGCTTCCGCTTTGTCGGGACTCATGATTCTTATGATTTCTTCTGCGGAAAGACAGGATGTGGCTTTTATATCCGAATGGTTGGCTGGTAGTATTTGGGGAACCGATTGGCCGTTTATTGTTGCTCTATTCCCGTGGCTCATGATTTGTATTCCCATTATTTATTTTAAGGCTAATGTGTTGAATCTATTAACTTTATCTGAACCGACTGCAATCGGTTTAGGTGTGAATATAAACAAGGAGCGGTCAATTTTATTAGTTGTGGCAGTTGCTTTGGCAGCTGCGGCCGTATCCGTTACCGGTAGGATTGGTTTTATCGGTTTAATGGGCCCCCATTTTGCCAAAAGGCTAGTCGGGCCGAAACATCAATCATTTTTAGTAATTACACCTTTTATTGGAGCGATTCTGCTTGTGTTGGCTGATATTCTTGCACAAATTATCTTTAGCTCAGCAGCCGTTCCAACCGGTATAGTTGTAGCGATCATTGGCGCCCCTTACTTTTTATACTTACTGAGAAAATAAGAAGAATTAAGCTGTATTTTGATGAAAAATAAAAAAACCGGAAGAAGTGGTTCATCGATCTTCCGGTTTATACTTTTATACTGCAACGTTTAAAATAGGCAATGAAAGGTCCTTAATTATGGTAATTTTATTCTCCTCTGTTAATTAAACAATATGTCTTTTCTTTCTTTTATGATCGAGTTAATCACTTTTCCCCGATCCAACTCATGCACGGTGTCACAGAGGATTTCAATATCTTCCTTTCCATGACTGGCTAGAATAATCGTTTTTCCCTGATTTCGAAGCTCAAGTAGTAGCTTGCGAATATCAGCAACACCTTGATTATCCAAACCATTCATTGGTTCATCGAGGATAAGTATATCCGGGTCTTCCATTAAAGCCTGTGCGATTCCAAGTCTTTGACGCATCCCTAATGAATATTTACCGACAGGTCGTTTACTCTTCGGATCCAGTCCAACTTTTTCAATTACCGCATAGATCTGTTCTTTTGAAATGATATTATTGATAGCAGCCAAAAATTTTAAATTTGTATATCCGTCATAATTGGGCAAAAAGCTAGGTGCTTCGATGATAATTCCAACACTTTCCGGGACATCCAGGTCTTTACCGATTTGCATGCCATTTACGTAAATAGTTCCGGTAGTTGGTATGACAAACCCACAGATACATTTTAGTAACATGGTTTTGCCTGAGCCATTTCTACCGATTAACCCGTGGATTTTATTTTTATCAAATGTGAGGGAGATACCATCCAAAACCGTAGTCTCGCCAAACTTCTTTGTTATATTTTCAACCTTAATGGCGGCTTCCATTTTTATTAAGCTCCTTTCTTATACGTTACGAATTCGATGTAGTAGTAATATTTAAAAAACTATGAATTCCTACGCTGCTTAAGCTCGGCACTAGCCAAAGTATTATTTACTTAAATAGGCGGCAACACATTAATCGATTGTTTCCGATTAATAAGTATGGCAGATAGAATTAACCCGATAATAAGAACAGCAAAGGCAATGTAAATATAAGTAATGGATGGCATTTGTGTTAATCCTTCAATATCGATCCGGTCAATACTGCTCCAGGAGACGGGGGAAAAACGGTAAAGTTCATAATAATCGGTAATAGCGAGGAAGCCAATTTTATTATCTTTGAATGTACTTGCTGGATTTCTCTTACTCATCCCTTTTAGTATTTTATTGGAAACGATCGTTAATTATACGGGGTTCAATAAATATGGTGGAAACTTCATCATTCACATAATCCAATTATCATTATTTATTTTTTATATGGAATTTACAATCCCACGTATGGATATTGTCAAATTCAATTCTAATACAGAAATAATTTTTTCCACAATTATGTATTTTGTCTTTTTTGGAATTGCAAAAATTGGAGAATTGATAAAAAAAGATGATGATCAATCTTCAAAATAAAATAAGTGAAAGGAATATATAAAGTGAAAAATAGTCGATATTTTTTTATTTTAATATTTACTATGGCCCTTTTTATTTTACCTAATAGTACTAATGTAAGTGCTTTTGAAGGAAGGAGTAATACATTTATTACTCCTTTTTCAATTATTGGAGAAGATGGAAGGACTGAAGTAGTAAATTCAGAAATAATGCCATACTCATCTATTTCCTTCTTATTCTCTCTTGATTCAATGTGTACGGGAACGATTATTGACGATGATAAGGTTTTAACAGCTGCCCACAGTGTATATAATCCAGGCACAAAACAGTATTATAGAAATAGTACAATTTATCCCGGAGTAAATAAGGATGAATTTCCTTTTGGTTCTGCAAATTCCATTGAATATATCGTTCCAGTGCAATATATTCATTCAGGGAACCCTAAATTTGATTATGCCATAATAAAATTAAATAAACCCATTGGACATAACATAGAGAGGCTGAACTTTAAAAACATTAAATATACCTTAGGGAATCCTATTAAAGTAATTGGTTATCCTGTTGATAAACTTGAAGAAACAGGTAAAGTCTCACAATATGAAATGGAAGGAAGGGCATTAAGCGAGGATCACTTTAATCTTTATTATGATATAGATACGTCAATAGGACAATCGGGAGCCCCAATTTTAAATAATAGGAAACATATAGGAAGGTACAGAACTAATGGCTTGAATGGAGGAATTAAAGTAAATAAAGTAATGGAAAACTTTATAAGAAGGGCTTTGGAAAAATAAATGCTTTTACAAGACTAATGTCGGTAGAGATTAAAGCATTAATAAATCCTAACAAGCTAATTTGTAAATTATATTTTGAAATCCTCTGTGACACCGTGCATGAGTTGGATCGCGGAAAAGTGATTAACTCGATTACAAAAGAAAAATAAAGCATATTTCAATTACAAATTTTCCAATGAGAAAACTACTTCTTTGTAGTTGGGATGAAAGCGGGAGCGGATAAGGAGTACCACTAAATTTGTGCGCTTTTTGGTACTTCAAGTATCCGAAAGTTTCAAGTAATGGTTTGGTAAGGATGCTGAAGTTTTTTGAATAAACTGATATAATATTTATATAATGAATATAGTCAAATAAAGGCAACTGTATCATTGTTTAATGAATAGGTTGGTTTTGTCAAAATAAGTATATTCCCATTTAAGGAGGAATGAAAAATGGCGGTGAGGTTAAGGGATTTTTATTTTTCGTACATTTTTTTAGGTAGTACTCTTATACTTTTTTCGTTCAGTTTTTTAAATTATTCAAATCCAATAATGACAACCTTTCTATTCTTATTGCTCGTCAATCTTACAAGTTTTACCAATGAATATCTTGTCATTAAGTATTATCAAAAGCATGAACAAAAAAGCCGGAATAAAGGATATATCCTCTTTGTTACAATTCAACTACTTTATACGATTGGAATATTTCTTGTCTTTAAATTTCTCTTTACTTAACTAAAAAATTATGTTTCTGCAGGCCGACCGCACTTTGCCCTGCTTTTTTTTAGCAAAAATTAAAGCGTGGTATTTTATGACCCCATAATTGCTTTTACCAGATTTGATTTTCCCGCAACTATTAGCTCCAATAATCTTTGAGCAATTTGAAAACTTAATCCCTTCCCCTGGACAGTTGTTTGGTTTTTTACCCTACACTTACCCCTCCATTTTATTCCCTTTTAAAAAAATTTAATTTATAATTGAAAATGATTATCATTATCATTATCGTGTATTCTACTATTAGTAATTATTTTTGCCTTTTTTAATAAAATCATCATCATTTTTATGTCTTCAACCAAAAACATATATGAAGACGGTTTTCTTCAACTTTGTTTTTATAAGATACGGAGACAGTGGGTTTTCTTGAGGTGAGACAGATTAGTTGCAAATCGTTGAAAACCTCTTTACCGAGAAATGCGACAATTTTTAAGAATAGATCCTAAATAATCAAGAAATTCATATGCTTTTTACATAAATAGAAGAACAGGGGGATTGGCATGACGGAAATGTTTGATGTGACGAAATTGGCGGTGGACCTGCCGGCTTGTATTCGACCTTTTATAGCGGATTACGGGGGATGAAAACAAAATTAATTGAATCCCAATCAAAACTCGGCGGGAAAGTTTTACTTTATCCGGAAAAAATGATTTGGGATGTTGGGGGACAGCCGCCAGTGCCAGGTCATACTTTCGTGAAACAATTGGTAGACCAAGCGCTCACGTTTGAACCAACTGTTTGTCTGGACACAAAAGTGGAATATGTTGAAAAAACTGCAGACAAACACTTCCTCATTACAACAAATCATGGAGAAATACACGAGACGAAATCGATTATTTTGGCTGTCGGTGGTGGGATTATTCATCCAAAACGGTTAGATTGTCCCGGGGCAGAGAAGTTTGAAGGGGAAACTTTGCATTATACTGTGCCATCATTAAAACTCTTTTATCAAAAAACAGTGGTAGTCTCCGGTGGGGGAAATGGGGCTATTGATTGGGCGGTTGAACTGTTAGATATTGCCAAACATGTAATCGTAGTCTATAGACAAGGGGATTTTCCCGCACATGAAGCCCAAGTTGAACTGTTGCGAAAAAGGAATGCCACCATTTTACTGAATTCAACAATTGAGACATTGATTCCCCATAATCATCGAAATAAAATAAAACAAGTCGTAGTTAAAAATGTGGTAACCGAGGAAACAAATGCAATTGACACCGATCATCTGATTGTCAGTTACGGCTTTGACCGGGAAGGTTCGCTGCAATTTGCAAGTTCTATTCGATTATAGTGTAAACAATCTATCTGCAGAAGGATATTGGTACTATTATTTGAAGACCAAATCCCCTTGTCGGTCTTTTTTAAAGGAGATTTGTTTATGCATAAATTTTATCGGAAATGTACAAGGCTATTAAGTTTAGTCATATTCAAAGAAAAATACATAACACAAAAAGTAATTTAAATAGGCAACTCAAAAAAGAAAGTCATTGATGTATATGGAGAAAATTACTTTGAAAGGGAAGACGCTGGGGAAGAAATTATTGGGTATTTTGATAAAACTAAAAAGGTAAACATAGAGTTTGCTTTTTGTGATGATTTAGATTTGGTAATGGTGTATAAAATTGATTGGAAAGGATATGAAGCCGATTCGGGATTTTAAAGGCTACCTTAATAAGTTTTCATTCTTAAGGGTAAAGAAGACCTATGCTTCAAAGAATAGTGTCCCAAAAAACACCGAAACAAAATAGCACTTAATATTAAATTTTGGTTCATGGTGTATTTTTTGCCAGAAGTCATTTTACAATTAGTGTGACAATTGGTTTAATTTTAAACAACGAAAGAGCAAAAAAGTTTACTCGAAGGAGCTGAACAATATGGCGATGGCGATTGCACATCTAATAATAATGATCCCTTTTTTGATTTTTGCTATCATTCTATCAAGGGGAAAAGGCGGATTTTTGTTTGCTGGTTATAATAACTTGCCCGAAAGTGAAAAAGAACAATATGACGAAGTATCTTTATGTAAATTTATGGGAAAAATGATGTATGGAATTTGTTTAAGCTTTCTTTTATTTGCTTTAAGCAGTCTTTTTGAAATGAAAATTTTATTTAATGTTGGGCTTACTTTATTAATAGCCATTGTTATTTTTGGTACGTGTTTCGTGTATACAGGCGATAGATTTAAAAAATAAAACAGTGAATTTTCACAGGCGGGATCGCCATCTATACAAAATATAGATATTTTTCCACTCCTTAGTAAAATGAAACTTCAAACATAGAGATTTTTAAAAAATAAAAATAAACCGGAATAAAGACTGTTCCATCGTTTATTCCGGTTTATATGATGTGAAACTATTATCCTTTTACCGAGCCGGCCGTAATACTTTTTATAACATGTTTTTGACAAGCTAAGTAGAAGATGATGACCGGCACAATGGATAATACAAGTAATGCCATCAGTGAGCCGTAATCGGTGTTGCCGTAAGAGCCTTGCAAATATTGAATAGAAATCGGAATCGTTTTGTAATTCGTTCCAAGTAATAGATATGGAAGTAAGTAGTCATTCCAAATCCACATGGCATTCAAAATCGCCACTGTTACTGCGGTTGGTTTTAGCATTGGCAGAACGATTAAGAAAAATGTCCGGATTGGACCGCAACCGTCAATAATCGCTGCTTCTTCAATTTCAAGCGGGATGGCCTTAACAAATCCGGTGAACATGAATACCGAAAGACCGGCGCCGAATCCGAGATAAACGATAATAATCCCGACCGGGTTATCTAAATGCAAACGATTGGCAAACCAAGTTAACGTAAACATCACCATTTGGAACGGGACAATCATCGAAAAGACGAACATATAATATAAGAAGTTTGTAAATTTATTTTTTACGCGAACAATATACCAAGCTGTCATCGCTGTACAGAGGACGATAACTGCCACTGAAAATACGGTAATAAATAATGATAGTCCAAAACTGTTCCAGAAATTAACCGTATCAATTCCGCGAATATAGTTTTCCAACCCGACAAAGGTCTTTGAATTCGGAAAGGAAAATACGTCTTCACTAATAAAAAGTTTCCCTTTAAAAGAGTTAATAAAAATCAAAAAAATTGGTGCTAAAAAGGCTAGAGCAAGGATGAATAAAACAATGGTAATAACAAGACTATTGGTTCTTTTCTTTGTTGCATTCATCAGTTTTCGACCTCCTTGCGTCTAGTTAATACAACTTGGGTAATCGCAATGATTCCGACAATAAAGAAGAAAATAACCGCCTTCGCTTGACCAACACCTTCCCAGCCCATCCTACTGTAAAATGTTTTGTAAATATCCAAGGCAACCATTGTTGTGGATTCGCCCGGTGCCCCGTTCGTTAAGGCTAAGTTTTGATCAAATAGTTTAAAGGAGTTCGTCAAAGTAAGGAATAAACAGATTGTTGCTGAAGGCATAACAAGAGGCAATGTTACTTTCCTTAAAATTTGGAATCTGCTTGCTCCGTCAATTTTTGCCGCTTCAATGAGCTCCATCGGTACATTTTGAATGCCGGCAATATAAATAATCATCATATAGCCGATTAATTGCCAGTTCATCATGATGACCAGGCCCCAGAAACCGTATTTGGCATCATAAGTAATTGTCAAATCAAAATTATAAAGGAATGAGTTAATAATGGATAACCAAATATATCCGAGTACAATCCCGCCGATTAAGTTCGGCATAAAAAATACCGTTCGAAAAAGGTTTGTTCCCTTAAGGGTACCGGTTAACAGCACGGCCAGTATCAAAGCAATAACATTAATGGTAATAACGGACACAACCGTAAATTTTACGGTGAACCATAAAGATTGTAAAAAGGTAGTGTCATTGGCAAATGCCGTTATATAGTTTTTTAAACCAATCCATTCCGCATCTGTTACCGTATTAAATTTGGTAAAAGATAAATAAAGCCCCAAGATAAACGGTATTACAAAAGAGATGACAAATGCGACAATGGTCGGTAATGCAAAGATCGGGAAATATTTCTTTAATGATTTATTCATAATCTTTCACCACACTCTTCTAAAAGGATAAATCCCAAAATTGGTAAACACGAAATTTGTAAAATCCGACGCCACTGAAATAGATTTACTAACACAATGTATAATATGCTAAAACCTGAAAATACATCTAAATACGATGTTTAGCAAGAATATTTCGCACTTTTTCCGGTAACTGCGTAAAATCCTTGTAAAATGGTCTTCCCGGTTCAATTGCCCGGAAAGACCTATATGAATGTGAGGGGGATTTTATTGTTTTAATGACATTTCTGATTCCCACGATTTCTTAAATGTTTTTACCACGTCTTCCCATTTTGCTTGGTCTTGTGCGTAAAGCAATAACGAGTTCCCAACTTCATTTTTGAAATTTTCGCTTGGGAATGTTGTAAATACCCAATCAACAGGTGTTGTTTCCTTGTTTCCCATATCGGCAATAACAGCTTGTGCCAATGGATCGGTTGGAATTTCATTTTCACCAAATGTGTTGAATGTCGGGATAAAGCCAAATTTGTTTACCACATAGTCTTTTCCTTTTTCAGAGTTGAACATCCAGTCAATAAATTTCTTGGAAGCTTCAATATCTTTCTTGGAAGCTTTTGCATTAATCGCTAAGTAGTTTTCCGTACCGATGGCAAGACCTTGATGTTCTTCACCTTCAACTCCGGTATATATTGGAAGGAACCCGATATCTTCAGCTTTTACAACGTTACCGTCAACATCCGCAATTTGATTCCAAGCCCAGTTGCCGTTTTGTACCATGGCGGTTTTTCCGAGTGCAAATTCAGCCATGGAGTCGTCAGTTGTTTTACTACCAAGTAAAGTCGGTTTTACTGCTGAGTTGTTTAAGTACAAGTCAAAGATATTTTTAAAATTATTCCCATAAGTAAAATCAATTTTATCTAAAGAGTTTGCTTTTTTATCCTTGTATTCATAGTATATTGGTAAGTTAGCTAAATGAGTGGTCCATCTCCATTGTTCGCCGGATGCCAAAGATGTAGAAGAAAAGACCCCTTCAATCCCTAATTCGTCTTTTAATTTTGTCATATCTTCAACAACGGCTTTTAACGCATCAAAGTTTTTAATTTCATCCATTGATGTGTATTCAGTTGATTTGTTAGCAGATGAAAAGTATTTATTCATAATCGATTTGTTATAGATAATTCCATAGCCTTCAACAGCAATCGGAACACCATAAACGCCGCCATCGTCTCCTTTAATAGCCATATCTTTATCTAACAACCAGCTATAAATATCGGAATCTGATAAATCTAATGTATAATCTTTCCAGTTCGAATAACCAATAGGTCCGTTAATAAAGAAAATGGTTGGAGCTTCAGATTTTGAGATTTCAGCTTTCAATGTGGATTCATATGTACCGCCTGCAGCTGTAGTCATCGTAACTTTAATGCCGGTTTCTTTTGTGAAATCTTTTGCCATTTGTTTAATTTGATCAGCAATTTCCGGCTTGAAATTTAAATAGTATACAGAGCCTTTATCATCCTTACCACCGGAAGCTTTTTCATCAGAACCGCCTGAACATCCTGCAAGAACTCCGATAGAAAGTACAATTGAGAATAACACCATGAACCATTTCTTGTTCATTAAATAAGACCTCCCTTTGTAAATGTGAAACCATTTGCCGAAAACCCGTGTCATATACAACACAAGCTTAAATTCTTATAAACGTGTACCAGATGATAGAGTAACCCGCGTCAAAGGGCAAACGTTTTCATAGGTTAAATATAGCACAGATAAAAATATTGGTCAAGAAATTCACTTGTCTAAAATAGTCAAATGTGGAGTTTTATGTAGAAATATTAGGAATCGGGTCTCCTTTATTGCGATTGATTTGTACAATGATAAATGGTAATATGAGAATACATTGTGCAAACGTTATCCCTATATGAAAGTAAATATTTGCTCACATCAGGAAACTTGTAAAAATTTTGCAAAGCGGAAGAAAATTTTTTACGCTACTTAACCCAGTCCAAATTAGTAAATATAATAAGATAAGAAATATTCATTTCGGAAATGAGAAGGTCGGTGGAAAATACGTGGCGGTAACGATAAAAGATGTAGCAAAAAAGGCAAATGTCTCTATTTCAACGGTATCAAGAGTATTGTCAGATAGTCCGAAAATCAGTGAAAAAACAAAGAAGCATGTGAGGAAGGTCATTGAAGAACTCGGATATCACGCAAATTTGAATGCCAGATCTTTGGTCCAACAAACAACCAAAACCATTGGAGTGATTATGAAACATTCTGCTAGTGAAGCGGTTCACACAACGTTCATTCCGGAAGTACTTCGAGGAATCAGTTATGTATGCAACAAATATGAATACAGTATTCGGCTTTCTACAGGGGAGTCTGAGGAAGATTTATTCCAAGATGTCTTAAGAATGGTGAATGGAAAACAAGTGGATGGCGTCTTAGTCTTATATTCAAAAAAAGATGACCCGGTTGTCGATTATTTAATTCAAAGTCAAATTCCTTTTGTCATATTAGGTAAGCCGACAAAAGATGTCAATAAAATTGCTTATGTTGATAATGATAATATCCACGCCGCAATGGATGCGACACAATACTTAATCAAACTTGGTCATAAGCGAATTGCTTTTATAGGGGACGATAAAAAATATGAAGTAACGAATGCGAGATTGGCCGGGTTTCAACAATCTTTACTGGCAAACCAGTTAGAAATTTGCGATGAGTATATCAAAAATATTAATTACAACTATGATGAAGGCGTGCAAGTGATTCATGAACTAATGTCTTTACCTGTGCCTCCTACAGCAATGGTTCTTACGGATGATTTAAATGCATTAATTGTATTGTCCGCCTTATCTAAAATCGGCTTAAAAGTGCCGGAAGATGTAAGTGTTATTTGTTTTAATAATTCAACCATATCAAGAGTCTCAAACCCTAGATTAACTTCAGTGGATATACAAATTTTTCAATTAGGATATGAAGCAGCTAAAACGGTCATTGAGCAAATTAATGAACCGAATGCGCTGAAGAAAAGTTTAATTATTCCAACGAAGATTGTTGAAAGGGATTCTTGTAAAAAAATGATTCCATGAACATTGGCAAATTTACCGAAAAATGAAAGGGTACCATTTGAATCGTTTGTATCCGTTTTTGTATAGCCAACAGAAGTTAGACCTCTTGCCGCAAAGATTCTACGTTTAAAAAGGTGATAGGTGGGGACGGGCTGTTCGTAATGGTTCGACTGGCTAACCATCAGAGGGCATGACCCCCTCTGATGGAAGTTTCGCTTTATCCCGCACAAACGGTCACGAAATCTTCCTCCAATGGCAAGGTAAATCAAAGATAAAAAGGAGGAAGATAAGTACCCGTAAGTGCTCGATTGGTTCAACTAACCATCAGTGGGGATGAACCCCCTGATGGAAGTTTCACTTTATTAAGAATTTTGATATACGTCAAAGAAGGAGACGAAATTATATGAAGAAAAAGTGGTGGAAAGAAAGCGTTGTCTATCAAATATATCCACGCAGTTTTAAAGACAGTAACGGCGATGGGATAGGGGATTTACAAGGTGTTGTTGAAAAGCTTGATTATTTGAAAAGACTAGGAATCGATGTAATCTGGCTCTGTCCTATCTATAAATCGCCAAATGATGATAACGGCTATGATATATCCGATTACCAAGATATATTGAATGAATTCGGTACAATGGAGGATTTTGAAAAATTATTAGATGAAGCCCATAAACAAGGGATCAAAGTAATTATGGACCTTGTCATTAACCATACAAGCGATGAACATCCATGGTTTATTGAATCCCGTTCCTCCCGTGAAAATCCGAAGCGGGATTGGTACATTTGGCGTGATGGAAAAGATGGAAAGGAACCGAACAACTGGAAATCGATTTTTGAAGGGTCCACTTGGGAATATGATGAAAAGACTGGTCAATATTATTTTCATCTCTTCTCAAAAAAACAGCCTGATTTAAATTGGGAAAATAAAGAAGTCCGTGATACTTTAAAAGAGATGGTATGCTGGTGGCTTGACAAAGGTATTGACGGCTTTCGGATTGACGCAATTTCTCATATTAAAAAACAGCCCGGATTCCCTGATATGCCCAATCCGGATCATTTAGATTATGTGGATGCAATGGATTATACCCGAAACGTGGAAGGAATCGATGAGTGGTTAAGCGATTTTTCTAAAGATACGTTTAAAAAATATGATATTATGACAGTCGGTGAGGCAAACGGTGTTACGATTGAAGATGCGGACCGCTGGGTTGGCGAAGAAAACGGGTATATGAATATGATTTTTCAATTTGAACATTTAAGTCTCTGGGATAAAGAGGTAAAGAAGCCGCTAGATGTGGTAGCTTTGAAAAAAATCTTAAGTAAATGGCAAAAAGGCTTGGAAAATATAGGCTGGAATGCATTATTTTTAGAAAATCATGATCAACCCCGCAGTGTTTCCAATATTGGGAATGACCGCTTGTATTGGAAGGAAAGTGCGAAAATGCTCGGTGCCCTCTATTTCCTTATGCAGGGGACGCCTTTTATTTATCAAGGACAAGAAATTGGTATGACGAATGTCAAGTTTGCGAACATTGAAGATTATGATGATATTAGTATGCGGAATTTTTACAAGGCAGAACGTGCAAAAGGTCGTCCCCATGAAGAAATAATGGAAGTGGTGTGGAATCGGTCACGCGACAATTCGAGGACACCTATGCAATGGAACGCTGGACCGATGGCCGGATTTACAACGGCTGGGAAATCGTGGCTCGGTTTAAATGAAAACTATGTTTATATCAATGTCGAGCAACAAGAAAACGATCCGGATTCGATTTTGAACTTTTATAAGCAAATGATTCGCATTAGAAAAGAAAATGAATTGTTTATGTATGGGACATATGATTTACTGTATCCGGAAGACCCGAAATTGTTTGTATACACCCGGACATTGGGAGAAAAACAAGCAATAATTATTTGTAATTTCAGTGAGGAAAAAACGGTATTTACATGTCCGGCCGAATTGAGAGATAAAGAGTCTACACTATTATTGAAAAACTACCCTGAAGCAGAAAGCGAGTTGTCGGATGAAATTCTATTAAACCCGTATGAAACACGTGTGTATGAACTTAAAATCGTATGAGACGGTTTGTAGGTGTGGTACTTAAACCAGTAAGGAGCGGGTGTGTATCTATTAAACCCGTATGAATCGAGCAGGTAATATGATTCACGTAAATCCGTGGGGGCGGTTCCCATGGATTTTTTTAATATCATCGGGCCGGGTTCCTGTCAGGTTTTTACTAGAATTTTGAAGTGGCTTGTGATTCCCGGTGCCATGCTGTTATTTTTAATCTGCTGAAATCATGAGTTGTACTGCCGGAACTTTTGACTTTACTGTTGAAGCAGTTCTTCCCTTTCACAGTCGTAGCCCAAGCTTTTCTTATACGTTAAGAATGTATAAATTTCCAGCAAAGAAGCGAATTCGACGTAGTGGGAAATTTTAAGAATTAAGTATAAGCGCAACTACGGCTCTGCCGTGGCCTGAAGGCTTGGCAGTCGCCGAGTTTTCTTTATTAAAAAATATTGACATTAACGTTAACGTAAACTATATTATGAATAAGGAAAAAGTATTCGGAAAGTTGTGATGTATTATGGCAGACCATTACACAATTTCAAATTTAGCTGAGGAATTTGATATTAGTACGCGGACGATTCGTTATTATGAAGAAATTGGTTTAATTCACCCAAAAAGGACAGATGGCGGGCAGAGAGTTTATTCAAGAAGGGATCGGGCGCGTCTTCGGTTAATTTTGCGCGGAAAACGATTTGGTTTTTCGCTGGAAGAAATTCATGAGATGATTACGCTTTTTGACGAGGACCGAACCGGGGAAAAACAACTGGAAGCAACAATACAATACGGTAAGAAAAAGATTAAGGAGGTGGAGGAAAAAATTCAGGATATGATGGGGTTAAAAAGTCAAATGGAAGAGTTATTGAACGATTTTCAAAACCGATTACATAAAATCAAAGGGGAGGAATAGCATGAATATTTCAGAATTATTGGCTCGCAATGCCAGAAAGTTTCCAAACAAGGTCGGCTTCATTTCCGAACCGGACCGACTAACTTACAAGGAGGTTGATGAAAAGGTTACCCGGCTCGCCCACGCATTAAAAACATACGGTATAATGCCGGGAGATAAAGTCATTTTATTTTCTCCAAATACAATAGAATTTGTCTATAGTTATTTTGCTGTACAACGACTGGGGGCAATCATTGTACCGATCAACGCAAAACTGTCTACAGGAGAATTGAAATATATCATCGAACATAGTGAGGCAAAAGCATTTATCGGGCATCACCTGCTTTGGACCCAAGTTGCTCCGCTCACGAATGACTATCTTGTCACTTGGATTTCAACTGCGGATGGAGTGGATGGAGTAGAGAATATTTATGATTTAATTGAAAACGGTTCCACTAATTCGTTTGATTGTCAACTGAAAGAAGATGATTTGTCTACGATTCTCTATACATCCGGTACAACCGGTCAGCCAAAAGGTGTTTTATTTTCCAATCGCAACATTTTAACGGTTGCAACGATGATGTGTATTGAAACCGGAATAAATAATGAATCCCGGCTTTTGCACATGATGCCGCTCAGTCATTCTGCGCCGTTGCACTTATTTTTTGTAGCAGGTACTTATGTCGGCGCTACGCATGTTTTGGCACCTACCTTTACGCCGGACTTACTGTTGAAACTTGTTTCCAGTGAAAAAATTACGCATTTCTTCGGAGCACCTATTGCTTATTTGGCAACTGCAAATCAACCTGATATTGATGATTATGATTTATCAAGTGTCAAACGTTGGGTGTATGGAGCAGCCCCGTTATCCGCAACAGAAGTTCAACTGATTCAAAAAAAGTTTAAAACCAATCAATTAATGTGTGTATACGGATTAACGGAAGCGGGTCCGAACGGTACGTATTTAAGTCCGGAAGACCATGCGCATAAGGCCGGCAGTGTGGGGAAAAGGGCTGCACTTAATTGTGAAATTCGCATTGTTGATGAAAACGGGGAAGATGTTAAGCCGGGTGAAATTGGTGAGATCTTGTTACGTGGTGAAGGGAATATGGTTGGTTATTACAAAAATGAAAAAGCAACAAAGGAAACATTGAAAGACGGCTGGATTTATACAGGAGATATGGCCAAATTTGATGAAGATGGGTATATCTGGATTGTTGACCGGAAAAAGGACATGATTATTTCCGGCGGTGTCAATATTTACCCGGCAGAAATTGAAAACATATTGAAAACCCATCCGGATATTGTTGATGTGGCCATTATCGGTGTTCCTCATCCGGAGTGGGGCGAGACGGTCAAAGCCTTCATAGTTGCGAATAAACCAATTCAGAATTTGGATACCGTTTGTAAAGAATTTTTAAAAGACAAAGTTGCTGGTTTCAAAATCCCGCGTTTATATGAACAAATTGATGAACTGCCGCGAAATGCCACAGGAAAAATTTTAAAACAACCATTGCGTGAAGGAGTGAAACGGTAATGCGTGAATTTTTTATACAAGAACAGGTTTTGTTACGAATTTTAAAGAAAAAATTGAACCCGGCTTTGTATGAATATGCTGTTCGTGAGCTGGAGAAATTTTATGATAAATGTTACCGGGAATTTGATATACGTGCGGTTCATACCGATCGGGAGGGGCAGCCGAAACTAATAAAATATAATAAATTTGGGGAAGAAGTTTCCGAGATTTGGGTGAATGAAGGTTATAAAAAAACGGTAGCAGACACTTATAATACGGGGATTGTCGGGTATGTTCATAAGGAAATACCTGAGCTGGGCCAAAAAGGAAATTATCTGTATAGTTATGCCCAAGGTTATTTGTTATCTCAAGTGGAGCCGGGGTTTTATTGTCCGGTAACATTGACGATGGCGGTTGCTTATTTGATCGATCATTATGCAGACGATGAACTGAAGGCGCGCTTCTTGCCCCATGTGTTATCAACGGGTGAGGTAGAATTGTATGAAGGGGCTACCTTTTTGACCGAGCGGCAGGGCGGATCCGATGTGGGTGCTAATGAGGTGAGGGCAATTCGAGAAAGCGACCATTTCCGAATTTACGGGGAGAAATATTTTGCCTCCAATGCCGGTCAATGTGGTGTAGCGGCGGTATTGGCCAGGATTGATGGGAACGGTCCGGGTACCAAAGGATTGAGCTTGTTTTTAGTTCCGTGGCGAAAAGAGGATGGTTCGCTAAATCATATTCAAGTTAGGAGATTAAAAGATAAATTGGGTGTCCGGGCGGTACCATCTGCGGAAATTGAGTTTGACGGGGCAAAAGCTTATCTTGTTGGTGATGAGAAAAAAGGGTTCTATTATATGATGGAAGCATTAAATTTATCGCGTGTTTGTAATGCAATTGCCTCGCTAGGCATTATGAAGCGGGCTTTGAAAGAGTCGGTGGAATATGCCGATTGGCGCTCGGCTTTTGGAAATCCTATCATTCAATATCCGATGGTGCAAGAAACATTGGCAACATTACAAGCCCGCTATGAAGTCGAGCTGTCTGCATTGTTTGAAGCAATTGAGTTGTTTGATTATGTTATGCAAAACCCGGAGATGGCAACCGAGGAACAAATCGCCTTGAATCGTTTGTATATTGCCTTGTTAAAAGCAAGGACTGCAGACGAAGCAATTGCTTTTACCCATACCGCCATCGAAACTCACGGCGGAAACGGGTATATTGAAGATTTTGTCACGCCGAGGCTTTTGCGCGATGCCCAGGTATTGACCGTCTGGGAAGGTACCGCCAATATTCTCGGGCTTGAAGTCCTCCGTTTAATAAAGAAATATCGGGTGGATAATATTTTCTTGAAACAGATCGGGGGAAAATTAGAGAAGCTGTCTTTTGAAAATGGCAGGTTGGCAATCATTCAGGAACGATTGACAAAATTAAAGCGAATGTTGGTTGTCCTTGCTACGGCGGATGAACCTGTTCTAACTTATCATGCAAAAAGGTTAGCCAGTGAAATGACCGATTTGCTGCTTACCGTCCATGCTATTGAACGAGTGGAAAATGACCGGGATGAGGTAATTGCGAAAATTTTTATTGACCATATTTACGTTGATCACGGGCTGGATCAGGAAATGTTACCGCACAAGCATTTTTTTGAGATTGTTCGTGAGGTGAAGGAAATTTTGTATAAGGTAAACAATCATTGAGAATGAGCATGGGGTGAATCACTTAAAACGAACCAAGAGGGAGTTTTGGATAAAATTGGGGAGGAAATGTCCGAGCAGCGGTCTATTTTGGCGACAAAGTCTGTTCTCGCCGTCATTTTGAGCCGGGAAACTCCTTTTTTTGACGACGAAACCCGTTCTCGTCACCTTTTTGAAGTGAAAAATGCCCGATTTTGGCGACGAGCCCCTTTCTCGTCGCTATTTTTGGGTGGGAATTACTCAATTTTGACGACGAGCCTCGTTCTCGTCGCTATTTTAAGGCAAGAAACGCATAATTTTAGCGACGAAACCTAATCTCGTCACCATTTTGAGGCGAAAAATGCTCGTTTTTGGCGTCGAGGCTTGTTCTCGTCACCGTTTTTGGTCGAAAACCTCTCAATTTGGCGACGAAACTTAATCTCGTCACCGTTTTGAAGTGAAAAATGCCCGATTTTGGCGACGAGAATCAATCTCGTCACCATTTTGCGGTAAAAAATACCCGATTTTGGCGACGAGAATCAATCTCGTCACCATTTTGCGGTAAAAAATGCCCAATTTTGGCGACGAAACCTAATCTCGTCACCTTTTTGAAGTGAAAAATGCCCGATTTTGGCGACGAGCCCCGATCTCGTCACCATTTTGAGGTAAAAAATGCCCGATTTTGGCGACGAGAATCAATCTCGTCACCATTTTGCGGTAAAGAATGCCCGATTTTGGCGACGAGCCCCTTTCTCGTCGCTATTTTGAGGTAAAAAATGTCCGATTTTGGCGACGAGAATCAATCTCGTCACCTTTTTTGGGCGAAAAACATCCTATTTTGGCGACGAAACCTATTCTCGTCACCATTTTCCAGTGAAAAACGCACTATTTTGACGACGAGACCCTTTCTCGTCACCGTTTTGAAGTAAAAAATGCCCGATTTTGACGACGAGACCCTTTCTCGTCACCATTTTTGGGTGAAAAACATCCTATTTTGGCGACGAGCCTCGATCTCGTCACCTTTTTTGGGCGAAAAACATCCTATTTTGGCGACGAAACCCATTCTCTTCGTCATTTTGAAGTAAAAAATGCCTAATTTTGGTGACGAGACCCGATCTCGTCACCATCTTGGGCCGAGAAAAGCACAACTTTGCCGGCGAGCCTGGTTTACTTCTCACTGCCAGACAAATTCAAAAGAAATCTGTTAAAAATTTCAATCATTCCACTTATAATTCCAAAACCGTTCATATTGCAACCATTTTAAAGCATCCGGGTCTTTTGCTTCCAATCTTTTTGCCATATTATCGTAAAAGAAAGCTGTTTGAGTTTTGTGTGCTTGGATAGCGCCCAGTTTTTCCTTAGCTGCTTGCGAGACATCATGGATAATATCCGGTTTGCCTAACTCTTCCTCACAATTATTGGAAAAAGCGACACAGTAAAGTTTCGGGCGTTCCTCTTTCGCAATGCGGCTCACAGCACGAACGACGGCCCGACCGGTTGCCTCATGATCCGGATGAACCGAATAACCCGGATAAAAAGTTATGATTAAGCTTGGTTTTAATTCGTCAATCATTTCGGAAATCAGGTCAGCCAGTTTTTCCTCATCTTCAAATTCAACGGTTTTATCACGCAAACCAAGCATTCGGAGATCTTTTACACCCATTGCTTTTGCCGAGTTTTGTAATTCGGTTTTCCTAATTTTTGGCAATGATTCCCTGGTGGCAAAGGGAGGGTTTCCAAGGTTTCGCCCCATTTCACCCAGCGTTAAACAAGCATACGTTACCGGTGTCCCTTGCTTGACAAAAGAAGCAATTGTACCTGATACGCCAAATGCTTCATCGTCCGGATGAGGGAATACGACTAGGACATGTCTTTCATTTTCAATCATCGATCATTCTCCTTTCAAGAAGTTAGAGCAGGTTAGCGTTCCCCTTCAAAAAGTCAAAACCTTTCTTTCAAAAATTTAATGCTCTTTTTTTAAAAAATCAAAATCCTTCTTTCAATAAGTTTGTACGCCTGTTTCAAAAATTTAGCGCAACATTTTTTACTCAAAAGGTGTCCGGCTAATTTCAAACGCAATCGCTAATTTTCCGGTATGGTCAAGTCCTGCCATCAACAGCCGACCTTGTTCATCTAATTCATAATGGGTCAGACCTTCCCCGTAAATCCAGCCAAGTTCCATTTTCAAACCAACTCGGAACGGCCCGTCACCAGTAATATTCCCCCGCTCATAACGAATTCGTGCATTTCGGATAAACGCACTTGCATTGAAAAAGGATGGATCATTATGGGTGGCATAAGCGCCATTTGTCGTTTCTATATGGATATAAACATCTTCATTCAAAAATTGATCGATAAGTTTTTGTACTTCCGATTTTTCAATGGCTTGCATTCCGATAAACCTCCTATAAGAACCACTATAATATATTTATTTTACAAAAAGAAGTGAAAAAAAGCATGATACATGTTTCATAGAGTCAAGTGCCGATAATGCATTTCTATAAAAATGCTCAATGATGTGCAAACGAAAACATGCGTCTGCAGTAGCAGGGCGTTTTCCCACTTTATTTAATCGCCGGCGGAGCTCATATTTTCAACAAGTTATATGACTTGTTCTTCCTATCTTATTCGCTTAACGCCAAGCCCTTAAATGTCGAATCGTCTGTCAAGTCAAAACCCGTTACAGTTGCATCGGTCAAATCAATAGGCAGCCGATACGAGTCGGTTATCAAGTAAAAACACTTGCTCTCTATTAGAATTCCCGGTAGATTTCGGATCGATAGTCAGTTGCACCTATCATGTCAACGGGTTGCCGATGTCGGATAGCCAGTCAAGTCAAAACCCTTTAATTACGATTCATTTTGATGATTAAGCTCACGAAAGTTTTTTGGGGTGACACCGGTATATTTTTTAAATAAGGCGGTGTAATAACTTTGATTGCAAAAACGAAAAAGGTTTGAAATATCAGAGATTGATAGTTCGGAATGCAACAGGAAGTATTTGGATTCCTCAATTTTCTTTTGATTAATATAATTGCTAACTGTTGTCCCGGTCTCCTTCTTAAAAATATTAGAAAGGTAGCTTGGATGAATATATAAATCCTTTGCAATTTTTTCTAAAGAAAGCTCATGAAGAATATGTTCATGAATATACGAAATTGTTTGCATAACAATATTGGTGTACTTTGGTAATTGTTCATTTTTTAATTCCCGAATAAAAGTATAGATCATATTTATTTCAAACTCTTCAAGCTTAGCAGGATCATCCATACTCTCGATTTCTTGAATGAGGACATCACTTAAATTGTAGGCACTTTCCGGATGAAGCCCGCCCTGGATGGCAGCTCGTGTAAAAATCGTACAAGAACCAATTAAAGAATTTTTTAACGATCGGAGGGTGTTATTCGCCAATTTTGCGCGTTTTTGTTTGTTAATTTCCTTTAATGTACTGATGGCTTCCTTCTCATTTCCCAACTTAATCGCAGTAATTAGTTTTTGTTCAAGTTGATAGGAGGGATGTAAGTATTCGTTTTTTTGGTTTTCAATTCTTGCTTTGTAATATTGTTTGACAATTTTCTTTTGTAGAGAGGCATCCATCATACCACCTAATTTCCTAAAAATATTAACAAAATCCTAAAAAACTTAATATAATTGTAAACGATTTCACACTAGAATACAAATAGAATCACAGAAAATGTAACAGATTGAAGTATATAAATTCTTAACAAAAATGAACATCGGAGTGTTTTGCATGACTTGGACAATAAAGAGTCAATCAATTAATCCCGAACGGTTAATAGTTGAAGAAAGTTTATTTTCATTAGCCAATGGATATTTAGGCGTCAGGGGAAATTTTGAAGAAGGTTATCGGGAAACGGACCCTACGATCAAAGGAACTTATATCAATGCTTTCTATGATATTACTGAGATTCCTTACGGGGAAAAACTGTATGGCTTTCCCTCATCCCAGCAAAAAATTGTCAATGTGATCGATGCCGGGCAAGTGAATATTTTGTTAGGTACAGATGAAGAACCTTTCAATCTGTTTACCGGTGAAGTAAAGGCATATGAACGAAAGCTGCAACTTGACAAAGGCTATACGGAACGTTTGATTCATTGGTGCTCGCCCAAAGGAAAAGAGCTGAAATCATATTTTCGTAGATTTGTCTCCTTCGAGAAGAAAGAGCTGTTTTCTATACAAATAAAAATTGAACCGATTAATTTTTTCGGGAAGGTAAAAATAGTCTCTACTGTCAATGGGGATGTCAAAAATTATGTCAATGAAAATGATCCGCGTGTAGGGTCCGGGCATGGAAAATTACTGACTACAATCGAATCGAAAATGGTTGGAGAGTATGCGGTTGTTGTCAATCAAACAACAAATTCCGGGTTACAAACAGCCTGTATTACATCTTATCAATATGTTGAGGGAACACGAACGGATCAGGTGAGGGACCAATCCGTTGAAACAACGATTGAATTTTTCCTTGACAAACCAAGAACAGTGGAAAAACGAAATATTTATGTTGACACACGCAGACATGGTGAAAATCTTAGCGAAAAGGGCATAGATCTTCAAAATCAATTAAAGACCGTAACTTTTGAAGAATTACTTAGCGAACAAATTGATTATGTACAAAAATTTTGGAACCATGCCGATATCGTTATTCATGGGGATGATAAAGTCCAGGAAGGAATCCGCTTTAATCTTTATCATCTGCTTCAGTCGGCCGGGCGAGATCCGCTTTCAAATATTGCCGCGAAAGGTTTGTCCGGAGAAGGGTATGAAGGTCATTATTTCTGGGATACAGAAATTTATATGCTTCCCGTCTTTATTATGACCAAACCGGAAATTGCCAAGCAGTTGCTCTTGTATCGTTATTCCATTTTGGATCATGCGAGAAAGCGTGCAAAAGAAATGGGTCATCGAAAAGGCGCTTTATTTCCGTGGCGGACGATTGCCGGTGGAGAATGTTCATCCTATTTTCCCGCCGGAACTGCCCAATACCATATAAGTGCCGATATCGCCTACGGATTTGTGCAATATTACTTAGCGACAAAGGATGAAGCGTTCTTTCGTTCGTACGCTGCCGAATTGTTATTTGAAACAGCCAGACTTTGGTTGGAAGTCGGTCATTTTACCGGGGGGCAGTTTAAAATCGATGCGGTTACCGGTCCGGATGAATATACGGCCATTGTCAATAACAATTACTATACGAATGTGATGGCTAAGTACAATTTGAAATGGGCGGTAAAGGCATTTAAAAAGCTGGAAAAAGATGCGCCGGAGTTACTGGCAGAACTAAAAGAAAAAATTCAGTTAGAGAACGATGAGCCGGACATGTGGCAAGAAGCGGCAAAAAAAATGTTTTTACCTTATGATGAGCAATTAAAAATCAATCCGCAAGACGACACGTTTTTACAAAAGGCGGTTTGGGATTTTGAACATACACCAAAGGATCATTATCCGTTACTGCTGCATTATCATCCGTTAACTTTATATCGGTATCAAGTATGCAAACAGGCGGATACGGTTTTAGCCCATTTTCTTTTAGAAGATGAAGTAACCGAAGAAACAATGACAAATTCATATTTTTACTATGAAGGAATCACGACCCATGATTCTTCGCTTTCATCTTGTATCTTTAGCATTATGGGAGCGAAAATAGGTGACATTGAAAAAGCCTATCAATACTTTATTGAAACGGCCCGACTTGATTTGGACAACACCCATGGAAACACAAAAGATGGTCTTCATCTGGCGAATATGGGCGGTACGTGGTTAGCCATCGTATTTGGCTTTGCAGGTCTTAGAATAAAAGAAGATGGTCTTCATTTTAACCCGGCTTTACCCAGTAAGTGGGAAGGATACGAATGTTCACTCCAATATTGTGGAAGGGCGATTCATTTGAAAGTTGAAAAAGAGCGTATCGTCATTGAAATCAGCGGAAATCCATTAAAAGTTTCTGTTTACAGTAAAACATTTCAGGTAAGTGAACAATCAAGTTTAATCGTTCCAATGATGAAGAAAGAAAGTGGAGTCAGGTTATAACCATTTCATAATGGTTTTAATAAATAAACTGATAAAAAAGAGGGGGAACCAATAATGAAATTCAGAAAGAAATCTTGGCTTGCCTTTTTGTTAATGGTTGTTATATCGCTGGTCTTAACAGCTTGTGGTGGTGGAAACAATGATAAAGCAAAGAAAGATGATTCAGGGGATGATGGCGGAGGGAAAAAGATCACCATTTTCCAAAGTAAAGTAGAAATTTCAGATCAACTGGAAGCACTTGCGAAAGAATATGAAAAAGAAACCGGTGTAAAAGTGGAAATTTGGGGAACGACCGGTGATGATTATTTCCAACAATTACAAATTAAATTGAACAGCGACCAAGGCCCGTCAATTTTTACTTTGGAAGGTCTCAGACAGGCGCAAAAACTAAAATCATATGTGGCTGATTTAAGTGATGCTGAGTTTGTACCAAATATTGCACCGAAAATGGAATTGAAGATGGATGATAAAGTTGTTGGTCTTCCATATGGCGTTGAAGGGTTTGGAATTGTGTACAATAAAGATTTAGTGAAACCTGAGGATGTAAAAGATTACGATTCCTTTGTAAGTACTTTACAAAATTTGAAAAAACAAGGAATTAATCCATTCGGGCTGTCACAAGAAGCATATTTCTTAATTGGGCATATGAGTAACTATCCATTCTCACTTCAAGAAGATAATTATGCTTTTATTGATAAAATGGAAGCCGGCGATGTTACAATGGCTGAAACACCTGAGTTTAAAGAATTCGGTAAATTTATGGAAGCAATTCGTGAATATTCCAATAGTCCATTGGATGTAACATATGATGAAGAAATAGGTGATTTTGCAAGCGGTAAAACGGCTATGATTCATCAAGGAAACTGGGCAGCAACTATGCTTGCTGATTATGATTTGGATTTTGAAGTTGGGATGATGCCGTTCCCGTTAGCCGGAAATGATAAATTAGCGGTTGGTGTCGGTGCTTATTGGGCTGTAAATGGAACGAAGGATGATGCAGAAGTACAGGCAGCTGTCGACTTCTTAAATTGGATGGTCTCCAGCGAAACAGGTCAAAAATATATTGTTGAAGAATTTGGTTTTGTTCCGGCCATGACCAATATTGAAGCTAACAATCTTGATCCGTTATCGCAAGCGGTGTTGGAAGCTTCCAATAGCGGTGAAACAATTCCGTGGTCACATAGCTATTATCCGCCAAACTTGATCGTTAATGATTTCACACCGGCGACACAACAATTTTTCTTAAATAAAGATATAACCGGGGATCAGTTTATTAAGAGTTTGGATAATGCGTTCCAAAATGCAATTAAATAAGTGCAGTAATGAATAAATACTTTGGGACTCGCCGATTTCATTTGATCGGCGCGTCCGACTTTTTTATACGTTAAGAAAGTATAAATTTCCAGCAAAGAAGCGAATTCGACGTAGTGGGAAATTTTAAGAATTAAGTATAAGTGCAACTACGGCTATGCCATCGCCTAAAGGCTAGGCAGTCGCCGAGTTTTCTTTATGAATGGTAATGGTGTTCAAATAGAATGGATGAGCTAGCAATTGCTACTTGTTCAACGCGTTCAACTTTTCAATAAATTGAATGATCTACCCAATATGCAACTTATCCAATGCGTCCAAATTTATAATGATAATATATAAATAAGACGGATGAGCTACCGAACAGGCTACTCGTCCAAAATATCCAAATTTTTAAATGATAATGATGTTCAAATAAGTATGGAAGAGGGGAATAGATTGTGTCAAAAACAAAAAACCGATTTTGGTTTGCATTATTTACCTTTCCCACAATCTTTATTTTTACCATTGTTGTGATTATTCCCTTTATTAGTGGTATCTATTATGCCTTTTTCGATTGGGATGGCATTGCTGCAAATGCAAAAGAATTTGTCGGTTTTGATAACTTTCTTAAACTAATGGAAGATGAACGGTTTCGTCACTCAGCGTGGGTGACAATAAAGTTTACCTTTTTAGCACTTATTTCAGTTAATGTTCTTGGATTAACGTTTGCTTTAATTGTTACGTCAACTTTACGAACAGCGAAATCGGCCCGAACGATGGTTTTTATGCCGAATTTAATCGGCGGATTAATTTTAGGTTACATTTGGAGCTTTATTTTCTCCGATGCTTTTTCTATTATTGGCAAAGTAACCGGGTTCGAATCTGTCTTTTACAATTGGCTGATGAGTCCGGATTATGCTTTATACGCAATTGTCCTTGTATTTACTTGGCAAATGGCCGGATATATGATGATTGTCTATATAGCAGGGATTGAAAATATTCCGTATGAATTAATGGAGGCTGCAAAAATTGACGGGGCTAACTATTGGCAACGGTTAAGGAAAATTGTGCTGCCACTGCTCATGCCTTCCATCACGATCTGTCTGTTCCTGACTTTATCCTTTGCGTTTAAAATTTATGATGTCAACCTTTCTTTAACAGGTGGAGGTCCGATCAATTCTACAGAAATGTTTGCTCTGAATATTTATAATGAAATTTTCGGTTACAGTAATTACGGATACGGGCAAGCAAAGGCAATCGTCTTCTTCTTAATTGTCGCAGTTATTTCATTAACACAAGTATATTTTACAAAAAAACGGGAGGTAGAAATGTAATGAAAAAAAGCAAAGTCATTAAAGAAATACTGCTTTTAATTGTGGCGATTTTCTACCTTTCTCCTATCTATATCATGCTCGTCAATTCGTTTAAAAACCGGCAGGAATTATATGAGAATGTCTTGGCTTTGCCGAAAGATTTCTCATTCCAATATTATATAGCGGCGATTGAAAAAATGAATTTTTTAAATGCCTTTGGAAATTCACTATTTATTACTGTCGTTTCTGTTATTTTTATCGTCATTTTATCGTCGATGACTGCATGGATGTTGGCAAGAACGAATAATCGAATAAGCAAAATTATTTTTATGACTTTTATTGCAACGATGCTTATTCCTTTCCAAACCATCATGATGCCGCTAATGCAGGAAATGAACTGGATTATGAAAACTACCGGAATTCCGATGTTAAATACCCGCGGCGGTCTGATTTTTATGAATATCGGTTTTAATACAAGTATGGCCGTTTTTCTTTATCACGGATTTATTAAATCGATCCCGCTTTCATTGGAAGAGGCGGCAATGATAGACGGAGCTTCAAAATTCGGTATTTTTTGGCGGATCATTTTCCCGATGTTGAAACCAATTACCGTGACAGTTATGATTTTAAATGTTATTAGTATTTGGAATGACTATTTGCTGCCCTCCTTAGTGTTGACACAAAAAGAGTTAAGAACGATTCCGTTGTCCACCTTCTATTTCTTTGGCGAATTCACGATCCAATGGAACCAGGCAATGGCCGGACTTGTATTGACAATTATACCGGTTGTCGTCTTCTATGTATTTGCCCAAAAATATATAATTAAAGGGATAGCAGAAGGAGCGGTCAAGTAGGGTGAGGCAATCTGCGTTTTTCGTTCGGAAGGATATATCGATCTTAATTGACTAAATAATCAGGATCAAATAGAGTGAGGCAATCTGCGTTTTCGTTTGGTGCGAATAGACCGGTTTAAATTATCGGGATTAAGTAGAGTGAGACAATGGCGTTTTCAGGTTGGTGCGATATACACTGTCCCCATTGACTATATGGTCGAGGTCAAGTAAAGTGTGGTAACAGGCACTTTTCAGATCGATAATAAATTGTCATAAAGAAGGCAGTGATGATAATATGGCTCGTTTTTGGGAAACTTTCAATGAAGCTGTCGAATGGTTTATTAAGATGACCATAACAAATATTTATTGGTTTATTTTAAATCTGCCATTCGCATTTGTTATTTTTACTATGATATTTAGCCCAGTGAAAATTGGGCTTTTGTATTATCTTCTTTGTTTCTTTATTCTCGTCCCTCTACTGTTTTTCCCCGGCACAACAGCTTTGTTTGCCGTTGCCCGTGACTGGGTTTTGAAAAGGGAAACAGCGTCTCATGCAACGGCATTTTTTAAATATTTTAAGGATAATTATAAAAAAAGTGTTATCTCCGGTTTGATCTTTATGATTTTGTGGGTAATTATTGTTGGCGATGTTTACTATTTACAAAGTGTTGGTAATGCAGTATTTTCCATGATTTTTCTTATATTCGGTGCAGGGTTGCTTGTTTATACGATACAATTCATTTCACTGTCTGTGCATTTTGAAATGGATGTAAAAACATTATTAAAAAATGCCTTTTATTTCACCTTTGGAAAACCGATCTATTCTTTACTTATTTTTTTCATAACGACCTTTCTTATTTATGTGAGTATAGCAAAGTTATGGTTTTTGCTTCCTTTTTTCACCGGTTCCATCATTGCTTACTTGTCATTTTTTATTTTTTATCGGATGTATTTACGAATCAAGCATGAATAACTGCGACCGGTTGCAATGGGCAATGTTGTGTAAATAGTTTTCAAGAATAGTGAAGTAAAAACAATCTATAATACTGGTGGAATCTGTAAATAGTATTGTTCAGGTAATTTTGCTAAACTAGATATATCTAAATGGAAACGGTGGGGAAGATTGATGGCTCATCAGGAAGATACAGAAACCTTGGAAGAGATAAAGAAAATGATAAATGAATTAAAACAGACAAAAGCAGAAATCGGTGCAACGGCAGCAGTCCGGCAACACACGGTCCATCGACGACTGTTTTCAAATATAAAAAGCCGAATGATCATGTTCTCCCTCCTTCTTCTCCTACTTTTGACCGTCTTTCTTGGCATTCGTTCGATATTTGTGAGAGAGGGAGAGACTCAAAAGGTTGCCGGTTTTGTTGAGCAAATTCAAGATTTGTCCACGCTTGCGACATCGAAAGCTTATATGAAGGCAGTTGTTGAACAAGAAGATAATCAACTTTTTGGTCAAAAAATTGACGCAAATCTTCCGGGTACGAAGCGGAAAATTTTAATCATTATTCCCGGTGAAGTAATTGCGGGTGTTGATTTGTCAAAGGTAACGAAAAGTGATTTAGAGATAAATGAAGATCATAAAACGATTCACCTTATTTTACCGAAAGCGGAAATTATTCAGAAACCGACGCTTTATTTTGATCAAGCACAAATTTTTTCATCGGAAGGCTTGTTTCGGAGTGAGGCTTCCATTGATGAAGGATATGCCTTTGCTGAATTGGCCCAAGACCAAATTGTAGCGGAGGCAACTGAACAGGGATTGCTGACTTCCGCTGAAGAACAAGCGACAAAAGTAATTGAAACATTCATGAACCGGATGGGATATAAAGTAACAATAGAATATAAGGATAATTGAAGTAGGGAACGGACGAACAAGAACAAAGATGGTTCGTCCGTTGTTTTTATCAGCTATTAATGATTTGGCACTAGCCTTTTCAGAAACTCCGGCAAGGTAAAGCAGCTTTCGAAAACGCCTTGATTAAAATAGTTTGTATCTACATTTTTAAAATGGACACGACCAGGTTCAATCGGATTGCCTTTTGTACCGATCGTGAAACTCCACATGCCGCCGGGATAAGTAGGGACAATGGCGGTATAGGTTTTTGTGTCAGTGAATAATTTTTCAAAATGGGTTCGTGTTTGTTTGACAATTGCTTGTTGGAAAATGGGTGACTGGCTTTGACAAACAAGAATACCATCTTTCTTTAGAGCCTTATGTAAATTTTGATAAAAGTCGTATTCAAATAATGCCTCGGCAGGACCGACCGGATCGGAGGAGTCCACGATTATCACATCATATGCATCCTCTTTTTCCTGTACGAAGGCAAGTCCATCGGTAAAAATAAAATTCACCCGCGGATCATGTAAATTTCCGGAAACCTCTTGTAAATGCTCCTTGCACGCTTTCACAACCAGTTCATCAATTTCCACCATATCGATTTGTGTGAGACTTGGGTATTTCGTTGCTTCTCGTGCCGCCCCGCAATCACCGCCACCGATGATCAGCACATTTTTCGGATTGGGGTGCAGTTGGAGCGGAACATGGGTAATCATTTCGTTATAAATATAGCCATCCATCGCTGTAGTTTGAACGACCCCATCCAAGACAAGCATTCGACCGAAATCATCCGACTCGACAATCATGACATGTTGAATCGGAGACTGTTCTGAAAAAATAACTTTTTTTAACCGGTAGCTGATTTGTAAATGTTCCCGGTCGTCCTCTGTAAGCCACAAGACCTCGTCTTTTTCTTCAATCCAAGAAGGATAATTAGCCATTTGCACAAACTCCTTTATCGTCTTTTTCTACCATTTAGTTTATCAAAAAAGAGTCTTCTATTCTAAAATAAACTGGCAATTGTCAAATTGTGGAATTGTTAACAGTCTTCCATTAGCTTATTCTATTCATTTTTTGTAAAATAAGAATAGCTCAAGTGTATGAAAAATGAGTTAGAAAAGGTGATGACATGCAAATATCCTATCAAGTTTTATTGAACAAGATGGGGGAAAAGGTGAATGAAGCAAAAAGGGAAACATCAGATACCAAAATTCGTGAACATATACAAGCAATTAAAACATTATGTGAAGTGATGCTGGAGGAATCAAGTTCAGTTGGTAGTGAGCAAGCATACTCCAGACCTGTTCAGCCGATTTCTGTTTCTACACCCAAAGCCGTGACAGTGACGAACACGTTGATGGAAAAGAAACTGGAAACAGATGACGGGGCAAACGGCGACTCTTTATTTGATTTTTAAGTAATTGCATTGGATAAAGGGGCTTGGCAATTTTTTAGAATGGGCAAAAAGCAACTTGAGGATTTTTAAAAGTTGAAGGAAAGGGACTTGGAGTGCTTTGGCGATTTTCATAGATGTTTCCGTAAAAGTATTTCAAAATTTATAGAAAGGAAAGCGGTGAAATAAATGAATCTATTTTTATTTTTAGGTGCGTTAAATGGGTTTTTATCGGTTGCACTGGGGGCGTTTGGTGCCCATATATTAGAAGGAAAACTGAGTGATCACTATTTATCAACATGGCAAACCGGCGTTCAATATCAAATGTTTCATGCGCTTGCTTTATTGGCGGTAGGTCTGTTAATGTCAAAATTCCCGGCAAGTTCACTTATATCCTGGTCAGGTTGGCTGTTTTTTGCCGGAATTGTGCTGTTTTCGGGAAGTTTATATATTTTAAGTCTTACCGGTGTGAAGGTTCTTGGGGCAATTACACCAATCGGTGGCGTATCTTTCCTGATCGCCTGGATATTGCTTATGGTGGCGGCAAGTAAATTATTTTAATAGGAACTTGTTTGTCTTATATAACGTACAAAAAATACAGATGTGAAGCCAACTTCAAGTATGAAACTGTAAAAGTCAAGAAAAAGAGACTGCTATTTGAAACGAAGGGCAGTCTCACTTTATCCGGTTAGCTGATCATCTCGGCTGATAAGTAGTAACTCCTTGTTGAAATCCTGTGCCGGGGAAAGGATAATCGTACTGAATTTCTTCTTCAAAAACAGCATAATTAAAGTAAACCATTGGCAGTAAATAACGATAACCGGTTTCAGGATCGCTTAAGATAAGGTGATCTCGTCCGGCTGCTTCAACAATACCGCGGAATACTTTTGAATTCCACTCTTGGCTTCCTTCAAAGGCCATATACACGGTTACAAGCTTTCCTTTATTTAGCCGCAGTATGTTTTCAATATAGGATTGTTCAATTGGCAACATTCCCGGAACTTGAACACCGGTCGTGGCAATGCCGGGTGTTTGTACCGCTGTACCCGCAGGCATTTGCGGAAAGGTAGGCATTTGTGGATAGCCAGGTATATATGCGCCAGCTTGTTGCCCGGTTTGTACGGGTTGCCCGTATTGAAAACCTCCTGCTGCTTGTTGATACGGATTCGTTTGCCGATAATATTGATATCCTGTAAAATTTCCTGAATTCGCACTCATGGTAAATCCTCCTCATGAAAAATTTCAAGCGTATATAATTTTTAATGGACACTTGATTTGTCATTCCGGCTAACTTTATAAACTAGGAAAAACGGTGTATATTTTTTTATAAACACTTGATTTCCGCCGGGTCTGCATAATGTCTTTTACTAGAATCAGGGGTGGTCGTAATTTTTCTAAGTGAAAAGACAGTATTACAATGCAATTTTTTTAAACTAAAAGACAGTAGGGCATGCAGATTGAGAGGGGGAATAGAAACAGTGTGACTTATATCGGCCGGAATTCCATTGATTGAACCATTGCGCGGGACAAGAACCCGTCGGCATGAAAAACCAAAGTGAATTCGTGGCGGGATGAAATCGTTCCCCTCTAATAACCCTTCTTGCTAGGCGTAGTTCATTTTCTCTAGCTGGTTGATAAAAATACCCCTTTTGTGTTGCCTCGAAGCCGCCGGGTGATTGAAATACCATTTGTTTTACCGAACGGACATCTTTAAAGTCTAAGCAATCGGCACGGACACGGTTAACACCGACGTTACCGACCATTAGCATGCCAAGATTACCCTCTCCTTCAGCCTCTGCCCGAATTAATCTGGCGAGTAGCCGGACGTCTGCATCATTATATTGAATGACTGCCAAAAACAATCCCCCATTTCAAAATAGAGTTAGGCTCTAATTTTCAATATATGAAAGATCGTTGGCCAATGTTCATATTTTGCAACAAATAAACTGGAAAGGGTTAAGCGAAATTTCAATCCGTAGGGCTTTTTTTCACCAATGCAATAGGCAATATGCTATGATGAAGTCTGTGTAAAATACAGTCGCTTTTTTACATCCTCAAAAAGTAGGAATGATTGCTGCAATGAAGGAATGGTTTGCATCAGTTGATAGAATTAACCGGGAAACCGTGTTGGGAGGAATTGGCTGGAATACACAAACGGATCAATAATTGTATTTGGGTCCCGAAAAAACCCACATTGTATATATATGCAAGTATTTTTTCGGTATTACTGAAAAGATATTAGAAAAGTGGCTGTCTAAAAACTATGTACCTAAATAAAAACCGAGCGCCCCGCTGATGTATATACTGAACGGTTAAAAAGCACAAGCCCAGTTGCAAGCATGTCTGCCCAATGCCTGATGTCCCAATAAAGTAGGATGAAAACTTTAGGAGATGTTAGTGGTTTGAGTGTCCTTAATAAGAACAATTTTGCAAAAAAGACCAAGAATGTTGATTTTCAGGGGACATTCTTGGCCTCACACAATCAGATTTCCATCATTTTTTCAAATTTATCATTGTCAAGTAAGTTCCCGACAAAGAATGAACCAAATTCTCCAAACCGGGCACTTACTTCATCAAAGCGCATTTCATAGACCAATTTTTTGAACTGTAAAACATCGTCAGAAAAAAGGGAAACGCCCCATTCCCAATCGTCAAAACCAACAGAACCGGTAATAATTTGTTTTACTTTGCCGGCGTATTTTCTGCCAATTTCACCGTGACTTCTCATGAAATCTCTTCGTTCTTCCATTGATAACATATACCAGTTATCGTTTCCTTGCCGGCGTTTATCCATCGGGTAGAAACAAAAATATTTTGACTTAGGCAGGTTTGGATATAATCTGGAACGGACATACGGATTTTCGTACGGATCACTGCCATCATCTTTCCCTAAGTAACTGCTTAACTCCACAACCGATACATAAGAATAGGCAGGTATGAAAAAGTCTGCCAATGTTGTTTTATTTAATTCTGTTTCAACTTCATTTAACTCATCCATCGTTGGCCGTAAAATCATAAACATCAAATCCGCCTTTTGTCCGACAATTGAGTAAAAAGCATGGCTACCTTTTTCTCCTTCTTCAACAACATGCCAATTATTTAACATATGTTCAAATTCTTGAACCGCTTCGTTTCTTTCTGCTTCTGATAATTGTTTCCAAGAAGTCCAATCTATTTTGCGAAAATCATGTAAACAATACCAACCATCCAATGTTTGCACTGCTTCACTCATTCAATAACACTCCTCGTCCATTTTTCTTTACTATACCATATGACGAATAGCGAATTCTCCTCAAACGCATTTGACAACTTTGTGAACGTTCTCATGATGAAAATAGGATTGTCCGGTATAGTTTATGGAAAAAATCGAACAATACTAATACAACTTGTCCTGATCTTTGTTGATTTATTAATATAGCTTGCAATTTTTTTCACAAATAGTATCCTTAAAAATGAAGGAGTTAAAGGAGGATTTCAATATGGATTTATTTACATCGATAAAAGAAAAAGTGAACGGGAAAAATTTACGTATTGTTTTTCCGGAGGGCTATGATGAACGGATTTTAAAAGCAGCTACTCGACTTACTTCAGAACATGTGTTGGAACCTGTTTTGATCGGAAACCGAGCCGAGTTGGAACAGAAGGCAAAAGACCTTGGTGTATCCATTGAAGGCATTGAAGTATTAAATCCACATACATATCCCGAAATGGAAAAAATGGTGACAGAATTTGTTGAACGTCGCAAAGGGAAAGCAACGGAAGAACAAGCACGTGAATTATTAAAGGATGAAAATTATTTTGGTACAATGCTTGTTTACTTGAAAAAAGCTGATGGTCTTGTAAGTGGTGCCGCTCATTCAACTGCAGACACTGTAAGACCCGCTTTGCAAATTATAAAAACAAAACCGGGTATCAAAAGAACTTCCGGTGCTTTTATCATGGTACGCGGCGATGAAAAATATGTATTTGCTGATTGTGCAATCAATATTACCCTGGACGCCCAAGGTTTGGCAGAGGTAGCAGTGGTAAGTGAACAGACGGCTAAAATGTTTGATATTGATCCAAAAATTGCTATGTTAAGTTTCTCAACAAAAGGATCGGCTAAATCAGAAGAAACGGAAAAAGTAGCTGAAGCTGTAAAACTTGCTAAAGAAATGAATCCGGAATTGATGATTGACGGAGAATTTCAATTTGATGCCGCCTTTGTTCCAGCTGTGGCGGAGAAAAAAGCGCCCGGTTCGATAATTAACGGGGATGCGACCGTCTTTATCTTCCCGAGTTTAGAGGCGGGCAACATCGGTTACAAAATCGCTCAACGGCTCGGAAATTTTGAAGCGGTAGGACCAATTTTACAAGGATTAAATGCACCGGTAAACGATTTGTCTCGCGGTTGCAATGAAGAGGATGTTTATAAATTAGCTTTGATCACTGCTGCACAAGCATTACAATAAAGCATTTGTTAAAAGATCTATACTGAGGATGGGGAAAGTTGGCTTATTTAGGCACTTCTCAAATAAGGGAAGCGCATGAGTCAACTTTCTTTATGTTATAATAACGAAGGAAAAACTACTCAAGAGACGTATAAAAAGGAGAAAAAAGAATGGATGATGTTCTTAAACTTCTTGAACAAGATGAATGGAGAATTATTGACCAATCCAGTTTAGGTCCAATGTTCCATCCGCTTCAGTCTTTTGCAATGGACGATACATTATGTGAATCGGTCGGAACTGGTCTATCAAACGCCGTCGCCAGAACATGGGTTCATCATCATTCCGTTATTTTAGGGATTCAAGATATTCGCTTACCTTATTTAGTGGATGGTCTAAAATTTTTAGAAGAATCCGGCTACCGCTATATTGTGCGAACATCCGGAGGGCTTGCCGTCTACTTAGATGAAGGGGTGCTTAATATTACATTGGTGTTCCCCGAAAAGGAAAAGGGGATTGAGATTAACCGCGGGTACGAAGCGATGTACCGTTTTGTTCAATTGATGTTTGCCGACCTCACAGATCAGATTAAGGCGGGCGAGATCCACGGATCTTATTGTCCCGGCAGTTATGATTTAAGCATAAATGGAAAAAAGTTTGCAGGTATTTCTCAGCGGCGGGTAAAAAAAGGTGTTGCCGTCCAAATTTATTTATGTGTAACAGGCAGTGGCAGCAAAAGAGCTGAGGTTATTCGTCAGTTTTATGAAAAATCACTGAAGGGTGCGGTAACAAAATTTGCATATCCGCAAATTAAGCCGGAAGTAATGGCTTCCTTATCCGAATTACTTGGAATAGACATCACCATTGAACAGTGTATGTTACGCTTTCTCCAAGTATTGAAAAAAGTGAGCGGCGGGAAATTTTACACGAGTCAACTAACCGCTGAAGAAAGCGACTTATATGAGCATTACTATAAGAGAGTAGTTGAACGAAATGAGAAATGGTTGCCGTAAGAATACGGAAGGCTTGCTGAAAATGAGCAAGCCTTCCCTATGATATGTTTTCTGTTGTTGCCAAGACTACCTTATTCAGCAACTTTTTCCAAATTTCCATTACGATCCATCTTAAAGGTAGTGGATGGCTTCTCCTCTTCTTCAAACAGCACCAGTTTACGGGCCCGGTTCATAATTTTTACTAATGTTTCATAGTCTTCCTGCATTGTTGTTGAGTTTTCTTCCAACTCTTTGACCTTTTCTTCTAATTCCTGGTTTTGTTTGCGTAAATCAGCGATCTCTCGTTTCAAACTTTCATTCTCATTTTTATAAATACTTGCTTGTAGATTGGAATTGTTCAAGTTTTGTAAAAAGCGAATGACCATATCCATCGTTAAGTTTTGCGGATGGACAGATGTACTTGCAGTTGATACAGGCACTTGATTTTCTGCCATTCCTGCGTCAACAGGCTGATCCATTACACCCGTTTCAATTGTTGCTATTTCAGTTGATAATTCCAATTCTTCCGGAGTAGGAATTGGCGGCTGGTAAAGTAATTTTTTCTTGCCACCGTGATCCTTTCCTAACAATCTTTGCTTTTGTTTTCTTTGTTTCTTTGCCAGTTGTAGGGCTTTTTCATATTTATGACGGACGACCGCATTCCAACGAAAGCCGCACGCAGCACTCGTCCGATTTAATTTGTCACCTACCTCTTCGAAAGCATTCAATTGTGTACTTCCTTCTCTTACATGTCGTAATACAGTTTCAGCTAGTAATAAATCATTTTCTTCTGTCCATGCATCTTGACGTACTTTCATCATTCTCAACTCCCAATTATGCAAAATTTTATTATTGATTGGTTTACTATTATCATGGACAGTATTTTTATAATTTATACAATAAAAGATAAAAGGATAATAGTTTTTTAATATTTTTTTTGCGTATAACAACCCGGATGTCGTTTTGATTCACTTGATATATGTATTTTTTGGTTGTACAATACCATTTAGTGACGAATTAGCTATCCCCACTAGGGTTGACTGATATTTTATTTGAAAGGATTGTAAGTAAAATGGCAAACGAATTTCGGGTTTGCGATGATTGTCAAGCTGTAAATTTAAAAACATTGATTCCAAAATTGAAAGAACTCGATCCCGATGCAACTATAAAAATTGGTTGTCAATCTTATTGCGGACCAGGGCGAAAAAAAACATTCACTTTTGTCAATAACCGACCGGTAGCGGCACTGACTGAAGATGAATTAATGGAAAAAGTAAAACAAAAATTGAAAATGTAGGTAGGCGTGGGTATGGGTTGACGTAATCGTCAGCCTCTTTTTTATACATTAAGCATATAAATTTCCAGCAGGGAAGCGAATTCGACTTAGCGGGAAATTTTTAGGAATAGTGCAAAAGGAAAGCTTGGTTGTGCAAGGAAGGCCATAGAGTGAGGTACGGACAATTCTATGAGACACTTTGACTTGACTTTCAATAAATTTTGTCTCATAGTGCTGTTCTATGAGCCATTTTTGCTTCAGCTACCGCTGGTTTTGTCCCATAGCAGGGGATCCGGGTAATTCTATGGGACATTTTGGCTTGATTATCAACTAATTCTGTCTCATAGTGCCGTTCTATGAGCCATTTTTGCTTCGATTTCCGCTGGTTTTGTCCCATAGCAGGGGATCCGGGCAATTCTATGGGACATTTTGGCTTGCTTTTCAACTAATTTTGTCTCATAGTGCCGTTCTATGAGACACTTTTGCTTCGATTTCCACTGATTTTGTCCCATAGCAGGGGATCCGGGCAATTCTATGGGACATTTTGACTTGATTATCAACTAATTCTGTCTCATAGTGCCGTTCTATGAGACACTTTTGCTTCGATTTCCACTGATTTTGTCCCATAGCAGGGGATCCGGGCAATTCTATGGGACATTTTGGCTTGATTATCAACTAATTCTGTCTCATATAGCCGTTCTATGAGCCAATTTTGCTTCAACTTTTGCTGATTTTGTCCAATAGTCACCCATGTAGTAAGACAACATTGGTTCGCCCTAATCAAGTTTTCTTTATAGTAAACCAATTTTACCAGGGGTGAAAAAAGAGAAAAATTGTTATCGTATGATATGTGCATTAAAAAGCAATATTTGTACGACGTGTCGACAGTTTTAAAAAATTTCTTTCTTATGATGAAACGAGCACGAAAAGTCGATATAATGGAAACATGAAATAAAGGAAGAGGGTTCCATATGAGTTATGCAATGGAAAAATTAAGAGAAGAGAAAGTGTTCAAAGACCCTGTTCATCGCTATATTCATGTTCGTGACCGGGTCATTTGGGATTTGGTCGGGACAAAGGAATTTCAACGTTTAAGAAGAATCAAGCAGCTCGGGACAACATTTCTGACCTTCCACGGCGCCGAACATAGCCGTTTCAGCCATTCCCTCGGTGTGTATGAAATTGTTCGCCGCATTGTTGATGATGTTTTTAAGGGGAGGCAGGAGTGGGATGAATCCGATCGGCTTTTGTCCCTTTGTGCAGCTCTTTTACATGATTTAGGACACGGTCCGTTTTCTCATGCATTTGAGAAAGTTTTCCAGTTTGATCATGAATATTTTACCCAGGCGATCATTATGGGGGATACGGAAGTAAATCAAGTTCTCAGATTGGTTTCGGCAGATTTCCCCAAAAAGGTGGCGGAAGTGATTGCAAAAACATCGGAAAAGAAATTGGTCATTAGCCTGATTTCCAGTCAAATTGACGCAGATCGAATGGATTACTTATTAAGAGATGCCTATTTTACCGGTGTTAGCTATGGTCATTTCGACATGGAGCGAATCCTTAGGGTGATGCGACCAAAAGAGGATCAAGTTGTCTTTAAAAAGAGCGGCATGCATGCGGTTGAAGACTATATTATGAGCCGCTATCAAATGTATTGGCAAGTGTATTTTCACCCGGTTTCGCGTTCCGGTGAAGTCATTTTACAAAAAATTCTTCACCGTGCCAAAGAATTACATGAGCAATTTTATCATTTCAAACACGAACCGAAACATTTTGTTACATTGTTTGAAGGAAAACCGAAATTAAAAGATTATCTCGAATTGGATGAATCCGTCGTTCTTTATTATTTCCATGTATGGCAAGAAGAGGACGACCCGATTTTGAAAGACTTATGCTATCGCTTTTTAAACAGGCACTTATTCAAATATATCGAATTTGACCCTGCAACTGAATATAAAAAGTATATGAAACTGGTAACATTGTTTACAGATGCAGGGATAAATCCTGAATATTATTTAGTTCTGGACTCTTCCTCGGATCTCCCCTATGATTTTTACAGACCGGGGGAAGAGGAAGAGAGACTGCCGATCCAGTTATCGATGTCGAATGGAGAAATTCGGGAACTGTCCCGACAATCGGAAATTGTTGAAGCAATCAGCGGGAAACGAAGAACCGACCATAAGTTATACTTTCCTCTTGATCTCTTGAAGGATGAATCGACCAAGAAAAATGAGAAAAGACAAATTAAGGAATTGCTTGGGATAAATGGATAAAAAATAGATATCCGCTCTTGATTGCAGCAAAAATCAAAACAGTAGAAGCTATTGTAGGAGATGAAATGAATGCTTTTTGAACATGCCAAAATACTCCATGCCATCCGGACGGCAAAAGAGGTAGTCGGGCGCAAGAAATTGCAAAAAATGATTTACATAGCCAAAAGACTATCCTTTCCATATCAAGAAAAGTTCGACTTTCACTTTTATGGACCGTATTCAGAGGAATTGACATTACAAGTGGAAGAACTCGTTAATATGGGCTTTCTTGATGAAGTAAAGGAAAAAAAGGGCGGTTATTTTCAGTACCGTTATCAACTGACAAAAAATGGCGGGGAGTTTCTTGAGTTATTTGAGCAAAAACTGCCATCGACATTGGACGAATGTATAAATGATATGAACAAGAAAAGTTCGAGGTTTTTAGAGCTGGTCTCGACCGTTCTTTATTTTGATGCCCTACCACGGGAAGATATTTATAAAAAAATCAGCCAAGTGAAAAGCAAACAAAGGTACACAAAAGAAGAGATTGATGAAGCCTTTCAATATATCGAATCATTAAAATCATTGGTAAATAACCAACAAATGGAGTAAGTTGTTCACCCGGATGATAAACGTCAGGCACTATTTGTATAAACGAAACAGGGAGGACGATTTGCTATGTCCCTCCCTGTTTCGTTAAAGAACTAATTTATTTTTCACTTTCAAGTTTTCCCGCTACCGCATAATGATTTTTCTTCATTTCTTCAATAAAGACAACAACTTTATCAACACTGGCACCGGTTGTTTCTACGACAGCTTCGGTTACTTTATCAACTAACGCTTTCTTTTGTTCGTCTGTACGACCTTCTAACATTTTGACTGTAACATACGGCATTTTGCATTCCTCCAACTATGTGAATACTACCTATTTATTATATCTTGTATATCAAGAAAAGAAAATGTGCATAAAAGTTTAAAAAGTGTGTTCTGTGCCATTAGATGGTAAAATAAAGTTTAAAAGATCAAAAAAAGGAGCGAATTTATGAGTTTTTTAGCCTTTCCTCTAAATGTTTTGCCCTATATTATCATTACGTTGATTATTGCGTTTACAGTGCATGAATATGCCCATGCCTTTGTTGCTTATAAATTTGGTGACCCGACGGCAAAAAATCAAGGCAGGCTGACGTTGAATCCGGCGGCCCATTTGGATCCGATCGGTACTATCGTGTTGTTGATTGCCGGTTTTGGTTGGGCAAGGCCGGTTCCGGTCAATCGGTTCCATTTTAAAAAGCCGAGACTGGCAGGTGTCCTTGTTTCCCTTGCCGGTCCGTTAAGTAACTTATTGCTTGCTTTTATTGGCGGACTTCTCTTGGCACTGACGATAGGATTCGGATTGGAGGGAACCGGGGGAAAGTTTCTCTATGAACTGTGTTATTGGTTTACGTATTTAAATGTAGTTTTGTTTGTTTTTAATCTGCTTCCGCTCCCGCCACTTGACGGTTATCGAATTATTCAAGACGTTGTTTCACCAGGTACGCGGGCGAAATTGTCTCAGTTTGAAATGTATGGAATGTTAATCTTTTTAGTCTTGATTGTTGTCGATCCGCTATATAATATAACGATCGGACCGGTGCTTCAAAAAATTATTCCAAATATTTTTTACGGAATCCTTGATTTTGTAGGTGCATTCTTTTAAAATTTTTAATCACTATTAGATGTTCAGCCGGAGAAATAAATCACCATGGCTACTGTTTTTATCCATTGTACGAAATGAAAGGGGAGGGTTTGCGTTGGAAGAAAATAAAGAAAAGAAAACAGTCCAATTCAATATCATTAAAAATGATCCGACTGATGGGCATAAAGGATTCGGTACCGGTGTTTTGAATTTGGAAAATGTTACCCCTGTTTTTGTCGATGTAGAGGAAAAAACGGCTTTTGTTGATATCGGTGCCATGCATGCAAAAAGTAAAGTGGAAAAAGGAATAAAATTTTTTAAAGAGAAAGAGGTAGTGCCAAACGGGAAACCGTATTGGCTCGTCTGGGTAACGATTGAAAGGAATGAAGAAGGTCCGTATTATTATGGCGTTGCTGCTTGTGAATTAATTGTCGACCGATCGATTCGCCGTGGCTACAAATCATTACCTGAACATGTGAATCGCATGGATAAATCAATGAAAGGGCATGTGATTGTGGATCATATGGATGAACCGTCAAAACGTGTTTTAGCGGAATTTTTAAAACAACAAGAAGGCGGACTTTGGGAACGTTCCAGTGACAAGTTGAAAAAGGACCTCGGTTGTTTGGATTAATGAAAAACTCCTTGCCGGCAATAAGTGGTAAGGAGTTTTTCGTATAAAATGAAACTTCCATTAATGGAGTTTTTTTATCCCCCACCTACCTTCTTTTTAAACTCAGAATCTTGAGGTGGGGTCTTACTTTCCCGTTATGATGGGATGAAATGAAAATATAGCGAAATTAACTAGTTGGCCGCGAATATGATAAATTGACTTCCCGTGCATCCGTCCTAAATAAATCAGGAAAGTCAGTCAATCCACTTAAACCATTTCCGGTACCACGGTGACTTTTCCGGATCCTTTGTCAACGGTTGTTCATCATCCGAGGAATTTGCTTTCGGTTCCGAACAATATTCGGTCGGTTCAGTTCCTTTGATAAAATACGTATACCGCTTTACTGGGCAATCCTTCGTTGCAAGAAGGCCGGTTTCCGGATTGATATTTACCCCGATGACTCCCGGAGTCGGTTTGAATATTTGATCGGGCTTACCCTCCAGAGCATTTTCCATTATGTCAACCCAAATATTTTTAGCAAATTGCCTTTCATCCGTTCGATTAATCGATTTCCCTTGATCATAACCGGTCCAGACGGCGGTTACTAATTTCGGGGTAAAACCGATCATCCAACTGTCCATGTTCGTTGATCCGGATTTTCCGGCATAGGTTTTCGTTGTTTTTGAGAGAATGCTTTGCCCGGTTACATTTGTGTAGCCATTCAGTTTTTCATCAAAAATCCCGGTCAACATATGGTTCATAACAAAAGTTATATCTGGATCCAGTACTTGAACCGCTTCTTTTTCCTGCTCATAAATTACCTTGCCTTTAGAATCCACAACTTTTGTAATAAACACCGGTTCGACACTTTTGCCTCCATTGGCAAGTAAGCTATAGGCATTGGCCATTTCAATAAGCCGGACATTGGATGTTCCCAATGCCAATGACGGAACTTCATCAAGGTCCGATTCGATCCCAAACTTTTTCGCTGTTTCAACTAAGGTTTCCATTCCTAAGAAAAGATGTGTTTTAACGGCATAAACATTATCGGATAGAGCGAGTGCTTGCATAAGTGTAATATCATCATCGGCATATTTGTGATTGAAATTTTCCGGTGTATATTTCTCCCTGCCGTCATCAGAAGTAAATGTCGTTAATTCACTGCGAAACATCGATACCGGTGTAAATCCTCTTTCCAGGGCGGCGTAATAAAGAATCGGTTTTATTGTGGAGCCCGGCTGTCTCATCGCTTGAGTTGCCCGGTTGAAGCTGGATTCCTGGTAATCACGGCCACCGATTAGCGCTTGAACATACCCGGTTTTCGGTTCCATCACGACGACCGCTGTTTGAATTAATGAATTTTTCGGTATCGTCTTCTTTACTTGTTCCTCCACAACTTTTTGCAGTTTCGAATCCAAGGTAGTAAAAACTTTTAATCCGCCAAGTTCAATGGTTCGCTCATCTAAACCAATTTTCGATTTTAATTGCGTATTAACAACATCTTGAAAATAGGGTGCCGTCGTTCCTTGTTTATCACCGAGATTTCCGGCAAAATCAATGTTTGCGCTTTTTGCCTTTTGTGCTTCTTCATTCGAAATGAACCCTTGTTTTGCCATCTCGGATAAAATGAGTTCTTGTCTTGCTTTTGCTTTGTCATAGGAAATAAATGGTGAAAAGCTATTCGGACCTTTTGGAATCCCGGCCAACAAGGCAGCTTCATGCAGGTTCAAATCCTTGGCATTTTTATTAAAATAATAACGACTGGCAGCCTCAATTCCGTAAGTCCCGTGACCATAATAAATTGTATTTAAATAGCCTTCTAAAATTTCTTTTTTTGAGTAATTCGCTTCTAAACGAATTGTATAAAAAGCTTCTTTTATTTTTCGCACCAAAGTTTTTTCATGACTTAAAAACAAATTGCGGGCATATTGCTGTGAGATGGTACTAGCCCCTTGTACTTTTGCCATTGCTTTGAAATCGGCAATTAAAGCGCCGGCAATCCGCTTTGGGTCAAATCCAATATGGGAATAAAAGCGTTGATCTTCAATCGCCAATGTTGCGTTAATTAAGTCAGGTGAGATTTCATCAAGATTTACCCAATATCGCTTTTGTCCGTTATGCGATTCACCGATAACGGTCCCGTCCTCCGCATAATAAATGGTAGACTGGGGGATTTCAATCGGTGGAGGACCTGACAGTTTTGCAATCATATATGTCGTAAAAATTGTGAAAAACCCGATGATAACCGAACATGCACCGATCAATAATAATAGATGAATATATTTCACTGTTTTGCGGAAATACGGGTTTGTTTTCAGTTCCAATAATTTAACCCCCCTTTAACACTAGAATCTTGCACAATACCCTGTTATTATTATGGAAATTCCTTTTATACTTTAAACCTGATTTTTCAAAAACCGATCATAATAGAATGGGAAAATTTGCAGAGCCAAACGAATAGGGTTGCATACATACCGGATAAAGCCTCTGTCATTATTATTGTTGAGATTGAATTCATGCAGTAAAACAGATAAAATATTATTGTGAAGTAGTAACGGATGAGGACAGATTACCGGTATGTCGGCTCCGATTAAGGATGTGGAAATGTGAAAACATCTGGAACACCAGTGAAAATTACATTGGATATACATATCAATCGAGATGGTCATCATGAGGATTTTGAATTTATTGTATTTGGTCATTATTATAAAAGAAATGCGACCTCTTATTACATTTATGATGAAGTTTGGGAAAATGGAAAAACGCATACGATTGTCAAATATATCGATGGCAAAGTCCCTGAGATACAAATATTACGAACAGGGACTTTGAACATGAGACTCTTTTTTAAAGAAAATGAAGTCATGAAAGGTTCATATAAAACACATATCGGTACGTTTAAAGTTGAAACAAGTACAAAAGACCTTGAATATGATTGGGATGAACAAATGAAACAAGGAAAGATGAACATAAATTATCATTTTTTTATTGAACAAATTGAAGTGGGTACATATCAACTTCAATTTACATTTAAGGAGGAAAAAGGATTATGAGCATCGTATCGCAGGTTCAACAAAATCTGAAGGAAGAAATCAAACATGCTGTTCTCCGGGCGGGATTAGCCGAAGAAAACCAATTACCTGCTATCATTCTTGAAAAACCAAAGGAAAAGGCACATGGTGATTATTCAACAAATATTGCCATGCAGTTAGCACGGATTGCCAAAAAAGCTCCGCGGCAGATTGCAGAGGAAATCATCCATCATGTGAATAAGGAAAATGTATCGGTTCAAAAAATTGATATTGCCGGTCCCGGATTTATTAACTTTTTTATGGACAATCATTATTTAACGCAATTGATCCCGACCATTATTCATGAAGGGGAAAATTATGGGAAGTCCGATTTTGGTAAAGGTGAGAAAATTCAAGTAGAATTTGTTTCGGCTAATCCGACCGGTGACCTCCATCTCGGGCATGCGCGGGGAGCGGCTGTCGGTGATTCGTTATGCAATATTTTAGCTGCTGCAGGATACGATGTGACTCGAGAATATTACATTAATGATGCAGGGAATCAAATCCATAACTTGGCATTGTCCGTTGAAGCCCGCTATTTCCAGGCACTCGGATTAGAAAAGGAAATGCCGGCTGACGGATACCACGGTCAAGATATCATTGAAATCGGGAAAAGTCTTGCCAACGAATATGGTGACAAATTTGTCCATGCCCCTGAAGAAGAACGTTATGAATTTTTCAGGACCTATGCTTTGAATAAAGAAATGGAGAAGTTGAAAAAGGACTTGGAAGATTTCCGTGTGAAATTCGATGTTTGGTACAGTGAAACTTCTTTGTATAAAAACGGAAAAATTGACGAGGCTTTAAAGGCTTTGCAAGAAAAAGGGCAGATTTACGAAAAGGATGGTGCCATTTGGCTGAAAACCGAGGCACTGGGCGATGATAAAGACCGTGTATTAAGGAAATCGGACGGAAGTTATACCTATTTTACCCCTGACCTTGCTTACCATAAAGATAAATTTGAACGAGGCTTTTCTAAAGTGATTAATATTTGGGGAGCCGACCATCATGGCTATATTCCGCGGATGAAAGCAGCCATGGAAGCACTTGGATTCGACCGTAATGCATTGGAAGTAGAAATTATTCAAATGGTGCAATTATATAAAAACGGCGAAAAAATGAAAATGAGTAAAAGAACCGGAAAAGCAGTCACGATGCGGGAGCTTGTGGAAGAAGTCGGCTTGGACGCAACCCGTTACTTTTTTGCCATGAGAAGCTCGGATACGCATCTTGATTTTGATTTGGACTTAGCCGTATCCCAATCGAATGAAAATCCGGTTTATTATGTTCAATATGCGCATGCTCGGATTTGCAGTATTTTACGTCAAAGTGAAGAAATGGGAATCTCGTTCAGTGCGGATAACATAGACTTATCACTGATTACTGAAGAAAAGGAATATGATGTACTAAAAAAATTAGGAGAGTTCCCGCAAGTCATTATTGAGGCTGCGGAAAAGCGGGCACCACATCGAGTTACGAATTATATTCATGACTTGGCGTCGACCTTCCATAGTTTTTACAATGCAGTAAAGGTACTTGATCAGGATAACTTGGAACAGACGAAAGCTCGGTTAGCCCTAGTAAAGGCCGTTCAGTTAACGTTGAAAAACGCTCTAACTTTAATTGGTGTTCATGCACCGGAGAAAATGTGATGGAGCAAAAATGACTATACCAAAAAACTTGAAGGAGTGGGACCGGATGTGGTTTCACTTCTTTTTTTCAAAAAAAAACAAGGGCGAGCCCTTTGAATAGAAATAACATTGGATTATTTGATTATCTACTCATGATTGCGTCAATGTCCATCTCTACTTTTTTAAACTTTTCGGAGACAATATTAAACACTTGTCGATGTTCATCCAGTTTGCTGTTCGTATAACTAAAGTTACTCCGAAGTTCTGTACCGAGATTGTTAATTTTAACTTCAAGTTCACTTTGATTTTTTTCGAGATTGCCCATCCGGGTTCCCAGCTTATTCATATTCATTGCCAACTGTTCCTGATTATGTTCAAGCTTATCCATTCGGGATTCAAGCTTGTCCATTCGGGATTCAAGCTTGTCCATTCGGGATTCAAGCTTGTCCATTCGGGATTCAAGCTTGTCCATTCGGGATTCAAGCTTGTCCATCCGGGATTCAAGTTTGTCCATTCTTAAAACTAACTGTTCTTGGTTTTGCTCAAGCTTGTCCATCCTTGTTTCGAGTCGGACTTGTCCCTGCTTAATTTCTTTTACCTCGTGTAAAATTTGATTCAAGAGTTCTTCCACGACACCATCTCCCAGCAGTTTTTAATAATTATACCAAATAGAGTTACTATTTTCAGCAAAAATTACAGATGTATTTTATGGATTCCGCTTCAAGTAATAAGGGCTGTTTACAACAAAGGTGAAAGAACAAAGGCAATCCATTCTTTTAACACAACATGAAATTTTTGCCTTTCGAGTTTTCGAAAATGAAGCGGGGTTGATTTCGATAAATCAATTTCAGCAATTTCCAACATGCGCAAAACCAATTCTCGATTGTAAAAAACGCTGTTCATTTCATAATTATAATAAAAACTTCTTTTATCAAAATTTGCTGTCCCGATTGAACAAATATCATCATCAATAATAAAAACTTTGGCGTGATAAAATCCGCTTCGGTACTGATAAACTTTACATCCAAGTTTTAAAAGTTGCCGTAAATACCGATAAGATGCTTCCTTGATAAACGGATGATCACTAATTTCCGGAACAATCAAGGTAATGTCTACACATCTTTTAAGAGATTGTTTTAATTCGGAAAAGGCTTTTTTCCCCGGTATAAAATACGGTGTTCCGATAACAATTTTTCGTTTTGCTGATCGTAACGATTCGCAAATTTTTTCCTCAAGATCCTTGCCCTCAAAAGAATAAAAGCGATGTTTGATATCCCCCTTTGGTAAGACAGGGAAATAGTTCGATTTTTTCATTTTAACATTCGTTGCCTTTTTCCAATCAGTTAAAAACTGTGTTTGTAGATCTTGAACACCTTCTCCGGTAAAACGAACATGGCAGTCTCGCCAAGGATTTAACACTTCATCTCGGTTCACATATTCCTTACCAATATTAAAACCGCCAAGAAAACCAATTTTCCCGTCAATGACAATAATTTTTCGATGATTGCGGCTTTGGGATGTATATAGAAAAAATGGGAACCTCGGCACATGACAAAAGGCGATTTCAATTCCCTTCTTTCGTAATTCCTTCATCCGTCTACGGGGAAATTGTAAACTTCCGAGCCAATCAATTAAAAGCCTGACCTCAATCCCCTCATTAACCTTTTTTTCCATTAATTCGAGAACAAGGCTGCCAAACGGGTCATCACGAAAAATATAAAACAGTACATGAATATGATGACGGGCTGTTTTCATATCTTGAACCATTTGTCTAAAAAGCTCTGTCCCATTGATAAAAATATCAATATTACTGTGGCGTATTGGAAATTGGTATATATGCATATTCTGTAAGTGTTGCTTCCTTCCAAAATAAAAGTCAACAAAAAGCAAAACAATCACTAGGAAAGGAATGATAAAAAACAGAAAGATTATATGCAAGGGGGGCACCCTCCCGTAACGAACAATTTAAATTGAACTTTTGAACTAAAAGGATAGTTTCCCCAAACCGCATTAGGTTATACAATCAAGGGTGAGCCCGAAGAAGTTTTCCTAAAAAACAAATGCCAAAACTAAAAGAATTGTGGTATTATAAATAAAAATCATACTATTTTTTGCGTAAAATTCTCAAAAGACCTTTTTTGGTCCTTAACAAGTCAATTACATAGCAGCTCGTATAAATAATTTTTTAAAAAAACAAACAAAATTATTGACTGAATGCTCATTCATTATATAATAGAAGTAAGTGAATAAGGACTGTTGTTTAAAAAAATCATCATGGGGATTGGGATTACGAAAAAGGGGGAAACATAATGAGCCAATCATTGCTAGCGGTTAACTGGATTGCTACAATTGCTGTAATCGCTTACGGGGTATATTTATTTATCTATCTCATAAAAACAAGACTCTCCTATATTAAATTAGGGAAAAAAGAAGAATTTGACCGTAAATGTAGAGAACGCTTTCAGAAAATATGGGTTTATGTATTTGGTCAAAAGAAATTGCTGAAAGATAAAAAAAGTGGTGCCATTCATGTCATGTTTTTCTATGGATTCATTCTTGTCCAATTTGGTGCCATCGATTTCATTGCGAAGGGGTTAATTCCCGGCGTCCACTTGCCTTTTGGACCATTGTATCCGGGATTCACCTTCTTCCAAGAAATTGTTACATTCATTATTTTAGTTGCGGTTGTTTGGGCATTTTATCGGCGGTATATTGAGAAACTGGTTCGTTTGAAACGCGGTCTAAAAAACGGACTCGTTCTTATATTTATTGGAAGTTTGATGATATCCGTTTTAGTCGGAAACGGAATGGCGCAAATTTGGCACGGCCATGAACCTACTTGGACAGAACCGATAGCTTCATTAATTGCTACTGGATTTTCTTGGATTGGTAAAACAGCAAGTATTGTTGTATTTTACATAGCTTGGTGGATTCACTTACTCGTTTTACTAACATTCTTAGTTTATGTACCGCAATCCAAGCATGCGCACTTAATTGCAGGTCCGGCTAACGTGTTCTTAAATCGGTTAGATAATCCCGGTAAACTCCGGCCGATTGATTTTGAAGATGAAACACAAGAATCCTTTGGTGCCGGGAAAATAACGGATTTCACCCAATACCAATTGGTGGATCTATATGCATGCGTTGAGTGCGGGCGCTGTACCAATATGTGTCCGGCAACTGGTACGGGGAAAATGTTGTCGCCGATGGACTTAATTGTAAAGATGCGTGACCATTTGACCAATTATGGAGCGGCCGTCACATCAAAAACACCTTGGGTACCCGGATTCCTATTTTCGAATTCAGTAGGCAATCAATTGGCCCTGCAAGCAAGAGGCCTCGGGGCACAAGAATCGGCAGCAACATCAATTTATGATAAAAATTTAATCGGTGATATTATTACCGAAGAAGAAATTTGGGCTTGTACAACTTGTCGGAACTGTGAAGATCAATGTCCGGTTATGAATGAACATGTGGATAAAATTATTGACCTTCGTCGTTATCTTGTTTTAACGGAAGGAAAAATGAAACCTGATGCCCAGCGTGCCATTCAAAATATTGAAAAACAAGGCAATCCGTGGGGCTTGAACAAGAAAGATCGGGAAAATTGGCGTGACCTTCGTGATGATGTGGAAATCCCAACGGTAAAAGAACTGAAGAAAAAAGGGGAAGAATTCGAATACTTATTCTGGGTTGGTTCCATGGGGTCCTATGATAACCGAAGCCAAAAAATTGCCCTATCCTTTGCCAGATTGCTAAATGAAGCAGGCGTGAAATTTGCGATTTTAGGAAATAAAGAAAGAAATTCCGGGGATACGGCTCGTCGTCTCGGTAACGAATTTCTCTTCCAAGAACTGGCAACAAAAAATATTGAGGAATTTGAGAAAAATGATGTAAAGAAAATTATCACGATTGACCCGCACGCATACAATATTTTTAAAAATGAGTATCCGGACTTTGGTTTAAAAGCTGAAGTTTACCACCATACCGAAATTTTGTTTGATCTCGTGAAAAAAGGAAAATTAAAACCAATTTATGAAGTTAATGAAACGATTACCTTCCATGACTCATGTTATCTCGGTCGTTACAATGAAGTGTATGATCCGCCGCGGGAAATTTTGAAAGCCATCAAAGGGGTGAAATTGGTGGAAATGGAAAGAAACCGTGAAACAGGCATGTGCTGTGGTGCAGGCGGTGGTCTCATGTGGACGGAAGAAGATACCGGTCATCGGATTAATGTTGCCAGAACCGAACAAGCGTTAAAAGTAAATCCGAATATTATCAGTTCCGGCTGCCCGTATTGCTTAACAATGTTATCAGACGGAACGAAGGCAAAAGAAGTAGAAGAAACCGTAAAAACATACGATGTGGCTGAAATATTGGAAAAAGCCGTTTGCGGTGAAAGAAAAGAATTAGTTTCGTAAATTTGTCATGAGCAAAAAATAAATTTATTATATTAATAGATAGTGGAGGGGGATGGATTAGATTTCCCCTCTACCTTTAGATACATCATCGAGCGAGCGTTCAGTCAATGTGTTTCAAGAGCTTTTCTATCATCTGCATAATTTTGTAACCGTTAACAATAGGGGTGAACGGGCTTTGGAATTGTTTTAGAAGTACAAGAAGCTGGGTAGAAAGGAAATTTGTTCAATTTTAAAGAAAACTCGGGCGTCCGAGCCTTTAGGCGATGGCAAAGCCGCAAGAGCACTTATACTTAATTCTTAAAATTTCCAACTACGTCGAATTCGCTTCTTTGCTGGAAATTTATACTTTCTTAACGTATTAAAAAAACTATATACATAGTTTTTAAGATACTTATATTTTATAAGGGGGATTTTTATGGGAAAAACGGTTATTTTAGAAGGGGCAAGAACACCGTTTGGGAAATTAAACGGCAGTTTAAGCGGTTTATCCGCAACGGAATTGGGCGGAGTAGCCATTAAAGGGGCGCTAGAAAGAGCAAACGTTCAACCGGAAGAAGTGGAACATGTTTTACTTGGTACGGTTTTACAAGGCGGTCAAGGTCAATTACCATCAAGGCAGGCAGCACGGAACGCCAATATCCCGTGGCAAACAAGTACAGAGACGATTAATAAAGTTTGTGCTTCAGGGATGAGAAGTGTTGCTTTGGCTGATTTGCTTATTCGTGCCGGCGAAAAAGAGACAATTGTTGCCGGTGGAATGGAATCGATGTCCAATGCCCCGTATATTTTACCAAAGGCAAGAACCGGTTACCGGATGGGCCATGGACAGCTTATCGACTTAATGATTTATGACGGTCTCACCTGCAGTTTTACCGGTGTTCATATGGGAACATACGGAAACAGTACTGCCGAGGAATTGGGACTGACCCGGGAAGCACAGGATCAATGGGCATTACGCAGTCATGAGCGGGCATGTGCCGCAATCGAGTCCGGAACGCTTCAAGAAGAAATTGTTCCGGTTGAAATTGTGCAGAGGAAGGGGCAGCCGATTGTTGTATCAACAGATGAAGCACCAAGGAAAGATACGTCATTAGAAAAATTAGCCAATCTCAAACCTGCCTTTGATAAAAATGGAACCATCACCGCAGGAAATGCACCGGGGGTTAACGATGGTGCTTGTGCATTAGTTTTAATGAGTGAAGAAAAAGCGGAAAAACAAGGGAAAAAACCGCTGGCAAAAATTCTTGCCAATGCGACGGTAGCGGTAGAGGCAAAAGATTTCCCGAAGACTCCAGGACTGGTTATTAATCTATTGTTGGAAAAAGTCGGTAAAACTGCGAAAGACATTGATCTGTTTGAAATTAATGAGGCATTTTCAGCGGTTACACTTGCGTCCGCACAAATTGCCGGATTGGATTTGGAAAAGGTGAATGTAAATGGCGGTGCCGTTGCTTTAGGACATCCAATCGGAGCAAGCGGGGCGAGAATTATTTTAACATTAGCCTATGAATTGAGAAGAAGAGGCGGTGGCCTTGGAATAGCAGCTATTTGTTCCGGCGGCGGTCAAGGGGATGCTATTTTAATTGAAGTCCCGAAACAATAAGTGGAAGGGTGCTATTTTAAAAACGAACATCGAGGCACGAGTCATTTCTAAAACATGCTGACAGTTGGGTTTTATCAAATACTAGTGGCATATGACCATTCATTATCGAAATCGAAATTTCATATTTTGAAAGCCAACCGGTAACAATGAGCGATATTGCCGGTGGATTTAAATACCAAATGGGACTTAATATAGAAAAATTTTTCAACGGGAGGTAGAACAGATGGATGTACAAAAAATTATGGTTGTAGGTAGTGGCCAAATGGGTTCAGGGATTGCCCAAGTTTGTGCACAAGCAGGCTATGAAGTCATATTACATGACATCAATCAAGAGGCAGTGGACAAAGGGATGGCTGGTATATACGGGCGACTTACAAAACAGGTAGCGAAAGGAAAAATGACCGAAGAGGAAAAGACAGCTATCATTAACCGGATGAGTTCATCAACCAATCTTGAGGACGGCTCAACATGCGATGTCGTCATTGAAGCCGTCATAGAAAATATGGAGACGAAAAAAAGTATTTTCCGACAGCTGGATGAAATCACTCCAAAAGAAACGATTTTAGCTACAAATACATCATCCTTGCCGATAACAGAAATCGCATCGGTAACAAGTCGGCCGGAAAAGGTAATCGGTATGCATTTTATGAATCCGGTGCCAGTTATGAAACTGGTTGAAGTTATCCGCGGGCTGGCAACGAGTGATGAAACATATAAAATAATTTATACGATTGCAAGAAATTTGAATAAAGAACCGGTTGAGGTAAATGATTTTCCCGGTTTTGTCTCAAACCGCATTTTAATTCCGATGATCAATGAAGCCATTTATGCATTATATGAGGGTGTTGCCTCAAAAGAAGCCATTGACAGTGTCATGAAACTCGGTATGAACCATCCGATGGGTCCGCTAACATTGGCGGATATGATCGGGCTGGATACATGTCTGTTTATAATGGAGACATTGTTTGAAGGTTTAGGTGATGATAAGTACCGGCCATGTCCATTATTACGGAAATATGTAAGTGCCGGTTGGTTAGGCAGAAAAACCGGCCGCGGGTTTTACGTATATAAGTAAACGAAACAAATATTTTCTACTTTTCAAAGACAACACAGAAAGGGGCAAACATATATGCATCTGCAATTTACCGAAGAACAATTGTTGCTCCAGAAAATGGTTCGAGATTTTGCTGAAAAAGAGATTGCGCCCTTTGTTTCAAACATGGAAGCGGGACAGTTTCCCCGACATCTCATAAAAAAAATGGGGGAACTCGGTTTAATGGGAATCCCGATTCCAATCGAATATGGCGGTACCGGAATGGATTTCACCGCCTATATGATGGCAATTCATGAAATAGCGAAAGTGAGTCCGACACTTGCAGTTATTTTATCCGTGCATACCTCGGTCGGTACCTATCCGATTTTGAACTTTGGGACAGAAGAGCAAAAGCAGCAATATATCCCAAAATTGGCAAGCGGAAAGTACCTAGGTGCCTTTTGCTTAACTGAACCGAATGCCGGCTCGGATGTAGGCAGTCTTTCAACAAGGGCGGTTAAAGATGGCGATCATTATGTCATTAACGGCAGTAAGATATTTATAACAAACGGCGGGGAAGCGGATGTATATATTGTCTTCGTAAAAACAAATCCCGCCCTCGGTTCTAAAGGAATTACCGCATTTATTGTCGAAAAAAATACACCGGGTTTTATCATCGGTAAAAATGAGCAAAAGATGGGCTTGCATGGTTCCAAAACAGTCCAAATTATGTTTGATCATCTTCGTGTCCATGAAAGTCAACGGCTCGGCAAAGAAGGAGAAGGCTATAAAATTGCCATGGCCAACCTTGATGCGGGACGAATTGGAATTGCCGCCCAAGCTTTAGGTATTGCAGAAGGGGCATTTTTACAAGCCAACGCTTATGCAAAAGAGCGGAGGCAATTCGGGGTTCCGATTATTGAAAACCAAGGCATTAGTTTTAAATTAGCTGAGATGGCGACACAGATTGAAGCGGCGAAATTACTCGTTTATCGAGCTGCCTACTTGAAAGGGACAGGAATAAACTGTTCAAAAGAAGCTTCCATGGCGAAAATGTTTGCTTCCAATACGGCAATGGAGGTAACGACCGAAGCGATCCAAATTTTTGGCGGCTATGGGTATATAAAAGAGTATGATGTGGAGCGCTATTTTCGTGATGCAAAAATAACCCAAATATACGAAGGAACAAATGAAATTCAAAAAGTCGTGATTACAAAATATTTATAATTTTCCATTCATAATCGTATCAGTTTTTAAAAAAAAGGGGGATATCTATGCAATTTACATTATCTGAAGAACATGAAATGATTCGAAAAATGGTCCGTGATTTTGCCATCAATGAAGTAGCACCTACCGCCAGTGAACGGGATGAAGAGGAACGATTTGATCGGGAAATATTTGATCAAATGGCCGAGCTTGGTTTAACCGGAATTCCATGGCCGGAAGAATACGGCGGTATTGGCAGCGACTTTTTAGCCTATGCCATTGCGGTAGAGGAATTATCCCGGGTTTGTGCTTCGACGGGCGTTACATTATCTGCACATACATCGCTTGCCGGTTGGCCGATTTTTAAATTTGGAACAGAAGAACAGAAACAAAAATATTTAAAACCGATGGCGCAAGGGAAGAAAATCGGAGCTTACTGTCTGACGGAATCCGGCTCGGGGTCAGATGCAGGCGGGATGAAAACAATGGCAAGAAAAGAAGGGGATCATTACGTTTTAAACGGTTCGAAAATATTTATTACCAATGGCGGAGTTGCTGAAATTTATGTCGTTTTTGCCACCACGGACCCTGAGTCAAAACATAAAGGGACGACTGCATTTATTGTAGAAAGCAACTTTTCCGGATTTAAAGTAGGGAAAAAAGAAAAGAAAATGGGTATTCGTTCATCCCCGACAACGGAAATCATTTTTGAAGATTGTATCGTGCCGCAAGAAAATGTTTTAGGTGAAGAAGGTCAAGGCTTTAAAATTGCAATGATGACATTAGATGGAGGAAGAAACGGGATTGCGGCTCAAGCAGTCGGTATTGCCCAAGGTGCATTAGATGCTGCCGTTAGTTATGCAAAAGAACGGGTCCAATTTGGGAAACCGATTATCGCCAATCAAGGGATATCGTTTAAATTAGCAGATATGGCAACAAATATTGAAGCGGCAAGACTATTAACATATCAAGCAGCTTGGTTGGAATCGGCCGGACTGCCTTATGGAAAAGCGTCTGCCATGGCTAAATTATTTGCCGGAGATACAGCCATGAAGGTAACGACCGAAGCTGTTCAAGTTTTCGGCGGTTATGGATATACAAAAGAATATCCGGTGGAAAGATTTATGCGTGATGCAAAAATAACTCAAATTTATGAAGGTACCCAAGAAATTCAGCGTTTAGTCATTTCCCGGATGCTCTAATTAAGAAAGTCTTAACGGAAAGCAGGTGGTCCTTTGGCAGAAAAACAAAAAGTCTACGCTTCCGTAAAAGATGAGCGATTGATTAATATTCGCCGGGAGCAAATGGTTAAAGGGGCCATCTCTCTTTTTAAGGAGAAGGGATTTCATCGTACGACGACAAGGGAGATTGCCCGCAAAGCCGGTTTCAGTATTGGAACCCTTTATGAATACATTCGTTCCAAGGAAGATATTTTATATTTAGTTTGTGATCAAATATATGATGAAGTTCAGTCGAAAATTCAGGACGCACTTGATTTGAAAAAAGTCACCATTGAAACGATTCGGGAAGGAATTACTTCATATTTCCTGGTGATTGATGAAATGCAGGATGAGGTTTTGGTGTTATATCAAGAGGCGAAATCATTGACAAAAGAATCGTTGCCATATGTTTTGAAAAAGGAAATGCAAATGGTGGCTATGTTTGAACAGTTGATTCAATTGTTTAGTGAAAACTACGGGCTGCTTTTAAAGGATAAAGAAATAAAATTGTTGGCTCATAATATTTTTGTTCATGGGCAAATGTGGAGCTTCCGCCGGTGGGCATTACAAAAAATATACACACTAGATGAATATACCAATATGCAGGTTGAACTGTTTATCCAAGGGGTGCAAACTTTCTCCGGGAAAAAGAGAGATCATCCATTTAAGCCAGCTTAAACGCAAGGCAAAAAGCATTTTTCGTGTTGCGGGTATAAATCTGACCAGAAAACAATTTTTGACACGTAGTTCAAAAAGTATTCGTTACTACGAGTTACGGGTTTTAATTAAGAACATTTTTTCATATAAGGGGATAGGGGGAGAAAGCATGGAGACAAAGGTTTACCAAGCAAAACATCCGATTCGCTTTGTGACAGCATCCAGTCTGTTTGATGGTCATGATGCGACCATTAATATTATGCGGCGGATTCTTCAAGCGAGTGGAGCCGAGGTCATCCATCTGGGACATAACCGCTCTGTTGAGGAAATTGTTAACGCCGCCATCCAAGAAGATGTTCAAGGAATTGCGGTTACTTCTTATCAGGGTGGACACATGGAATTTTTTAAATATATGTATGATCTCCTTCATGAAAAGGGTGCCGGACAAATCCGGATTTTTGGCGGTGGTGGCGGTGTAATTCTGCCAAAAGAAATAAAAGAATTACATGAATATGGAATCGCTCACATTTTTTCACCGGAAGATGGACGTGTGCTCGGGTTGCAGGGAATGATTAACCTCATGCTCGAACAATGCGATTTTCCAACAATCAATGAGGAAGTAGCCAACCAAGTTGTGAATTTACAAAACCAAAACCAATACGCAATTGCCAAAATGATTACATTGGCGGAATATTTATCAGACAAACGGATCGCAACAAATGTTGGTGAATTGGCTCCAGGACTTGAAACGATTTTAGAAAAGGTCAAGGAAGCGGAAAAAGCGGTACCGGTTCTTGGTATTACCGGTACAGGCGGGGCCGGAAAGAGTTCCCTAATAGATGAATTGGTCCTTCGTTTTTTAAGTGAATTTCCCGAAAAAAAATTGGCCATTTTGTCGGTTGATCCAACGAAACAAAAAACCGGCGGTGCGCTTCTTGGTGACCGCATTCGAATGAACGCCATTTTTTCACCGCGTGTATTTATGCGTTCTTTGGCTACCCGTAACTCCAAAAGTGAATTGTCACTCGCCATTCGAGATGCTTTAGCAATTACAAAAGCATCCGGATTTGATTTTATCATTGTTGAAACGAGCGGGATCGGCCAAGGTGATGCCGAAATTCGCGCAATTAGCGATGTCGCCCTCTATGTTATGACCAGTGAGTTCGGAGCACCGTCCCAATTAGAAAAGATCGATATGATTGACTATGCTGATCTTATCGCCATTAACAAATTTGAAAAAACAGGATCAGAGGATGCAAGAAGGCAAGTACAAAAACAGTATCAACGCAGTCATGAACTTTTCCATGTATCGCCCGAAAAAATGCCTGTTTATGGGACCATCGCCAGTCAATTCAACGATCCGGGAACAAACGCATTATTTGCAGCTATCATTGAGAAATTTAATGAGGTGCTGCACTTGGGCTGGTCAACCTCCTATTCTAAAAAAGAGGTTGTTGAAAAACATGATATTATCATCCCAAACAGTAGACGGTATTATTTACGGGAGATTGCTGATACTGTCAGAAATTATCATAAAAGGGTTGAAGAACAAGTTGAATATGCCCGAAAACTTTTCCAAATCGAAGGTACCATCGAGCTAACTAAAGGAAATGAAACAGAAGGGGCGCTCATTGATTTATTAGAAGCTTGGAAAAACAAGATGGCCGACAAGCTGAATGATACTTCGAAAAGAATTATGGAAGACTGGGATCAAACAAAAGAAACATACGCAAAAGACCGGCTCGTAACTAAAGTCCGTGATAAAGAAATAACGACTGAATTACGAACAAAAAGTCTTTCAGGTTTATGGATTCCGAAAGTCGCTTTACCAAAATACAAGGATTATGGGGAAATTTTACGCTGGGTATATAAAGAAAATGTTCCGGGTGCATTTCCTTTTACGGCTGGAGTGTTCCCGTTTAAGCGGAAAGAAGAAGACCCGAAACGTCAATTTGCCGGAGAAGGGACACCGGAGCGAACCAACAGGCGCTTCCATTATTTGTCAAAAGATGACCCGGCCAAACGACTAAGTACGGCGTTTGATTCCGTTACATTGTACGGTGAGGATCCGGATTATCGACCTGACATTTATGGAAAGGTTGGCGAGAGCGGTGTCAGTATTTGTACCTTAGATGATATGAAAAAATTGTATCAAGGATTTGACTTATGCCATCCGTTAACATCCGTTTCGATGACCATTAATGGACCGGCACCGATTATTCTTGCTATGTTCATGAATACCGCCATTGAACAGCAAGTTGAGCTCAAGGAAAAAGAATTGGGCCGACCATTAACCGAAGAAGAATATGAAAAGGTTAAAGCCTACACATTGTCAACCGTTCGGGGTACGGTACAAGCGGATATTTTAAAAGAAGACCAAGGACAAAATACATGTATTTTTTCGACTGAATTTGCCTTACGTATGATGGGGGATATTCAACAATATTTTATCGATCATCAAATTCGAAACTATTACTCGGTATCCATTTCCGGTTACCATATAGCCGAGGCCGGTGCCAATCCGATCACCCAATTGGCCTTCACCTTGGCGAACGGCTTTACGTATGTAGAATATTATTTAAGCCGTGGCATGCATATTGATGACTTTGCTCCAAACTTGTCATTCTTTTTCTCAAACGGGCTCGATCCGGAATATAGTGTTATCGGCCGTGTAGCAAGGAGAATTTGGGCGATTGTCATGAAAGAAAAATATGGGGCCAATGAACGGAGTCAAAAATTGAAATATCATGTTCAAACATCCGGTCGGTCCCTTCATGCTCAAGAGATTGATTTTAATGATATTCGGACCACTTTACAGGCATTAATGGCGATTTATGATAATTGCAATTCGCTCCATACAAACGCCTATGATGAAGCAATTACAACGCCGACAGAAGAATCGGTACGTCGGGCGATGGCCATTCAAATGATTATTACAAAAGAATATGGGCTAGCTAAAAATGAAAACCCGTTGCAAGGTTCCTTCATCATTGAGGAATTAACAGATCTTGTTGAAGAAGCAGTATTACAGGAATTTGAGCGACTGAATGATCGCGGTGGTGTTCTCGGTGCGATGGAGAGTCAATATCAACGCGGAAAAATTCAAGATGAATCACTATACTATGAGACGAAAAAGCATTCAGGGGAACTGCCGATCATTGGCGTGAACACATATTTAAATCCGAATCCGCCAAAAGAAGAAGAAATAGATAATATCCAAGTAGCCCGGGCATCAAAAGAGGAAAAAGAAACTCAAATTAAAAACTTAATGAAATTTAAAGAACGAAATCAAGATAAAGTGGAAGATGCATTGCGGAAACTAAAACAGGTGGCTCTTTCCGGGGGTAATATTTTTGAAGAATTGATGGAAACGGTAAAAGTCGCCAGCCTCGGGCAAATTACTAATGCCCTGTACGAAGTCGGCGGTCAGTATCGAAGGAATGTATAAACCGGATACGGCAAAAAATGATAACTAAAATAAGATATTAAAAGGGGAGTACCGACTCATATGATGCAAAGTCGGAATCCCCTGCTTTCATTTTTCAGTTTTTCAGGTGTGAAGCCAACGCTTTTCAGAGTCAGTTTAGCCGGGTATAATTAAAGAAGTGAACTTTAAAACTAACTTTAATGTTTTACCATACGAATAAAAATATTTTCGCCGGACATCTAAAAATTGACAATAAATTGTTTTATAATAAAATTGGTAGGAAAGAAGGAAATAGGGATTTTATAAATAAGATTATCTCTACCCCAGGATGTCGTTATTGGGAAGTGAAATGAACTTGAAATATCTTCTAATCGTCGTTATAATTATTCTCTCTATATATGGAATATCTTTTTTCTATGATATGCAGCTGGGTGCTATTCCATTTTTAATTCTCTCTATATTTTTTATCTATATTGCCTGGCAAGAATATAAAAAAGGTGACTAATTCCACGCCATAAAATATCATTATTTGACGAATGACACAGACTAGCATAAACAGATAACTTTTGTTTATAATGAATAATATGCATGAAGAGTGGGTATCCAGTTTTTATAGCAATCATTCCATAAAGAAATCTTTTCTGTTTTTGTTAAGAGAGAAAGGACGTGCACAAGTGAGTTTAGAAAATTTAACCCAAGAACAATTACAGGAAATGTCATTAATCGAAATTGCATATGAACTTTTGTATGACAGAAAACAACCTATGCACCTAAATGATTTAGTAGATGAGGTTGCTAAATTATTGGGTGCAACAAAGGAAGAAGTCCAGGAAAATATTGCTCAATTTTATACGGATTTGAACATTGACGGTCGGTTTTTAAATGTCGGCGGTAATATTTGGGGATATAAAGGATGGTATCCGGTTGAACAATATGAAGATGATTTTGTTCCGACAGTCCGTTCGAAAAAGAAAAAGGCAAAAGTTGATGAAGTGGAAGACGATTTTGAGGAATTGGAAGAGGATCTTGTTGAATACGAAGAAGATTTAGATGAATTCATCGATGAGGATGAAGATGAGGATGAATTTATAGAAGAAGATGACCTTGAAGATGTTGATGATGTATTTGAAGATGACGAAGATATTGTTGAGGAAGAAGATGAGGAACTAATCATCGATGAGGAATTTGAGGAAGAGTTGGACGATGAAGAAGATATAGATGAAGACGAATATATTGAAGAAGACGAAGAATCGTGAGCACATTCTTGACATTTTAACTTTTCCTATGTATTATTCTATTTGGGCTCAATAAAAATATATTTGTTCATTTTAAAAAAGCAAATAGCTCCCTTACATCAGTAAGTGGGGCTTTTTTGTTTTTTCTTTTTTTTATAAAGTAACCACTGGTTTTGTAAACTATGATTAGAAAAAATAGTAAGGAGAGATTTCATTATGACAAAATATGTATTTGTCACAGGCGGGGTTGTTTCATCTTTAGGAAAAGGGATTGTTGCAGCATCACTCGGCCGCTTACTAAAAAATCGCGGTTTAAAAGTAACCATTCAAAAATTTGATCCATATATCAATGTGGACCCGGGAACCATGAGTCCGTATCAACATGGTGAAGTGTTTGTTACCGATGATGGTGCAGAAACAGACCTCGATTTAGGCCATTATGAACGTTTTATCGATATTAATTTAAATAAATATTCTAATGTTACGACAGGAAAAATTTATTCACGGGTAATAAAAAAGGAACGTCGCGGGGATTATCTTGGGGCTACTGTTCAAGTCATTCCGCATATTACCAATGAAATCAAAGACCAAGTTTATCGTGCCGGAAAAGAAACAAATGCTGATGTTGTCATTACAGAAATTGGCGGGACCGTCGGAGATATTGAATCATTACCATTTTTGGAAGCCATTCGCCAGTTAAAGAGCGATCTTGGTTCATCTAATGTTATGTATATTCATTGTACGCTTGTTCCATATATTAAAGCAGCCGGTGAAATGAAAACAAAACCAACACAACATAGTGTAAAAGAGTTACGCAGTCTCGGGATTCAACCAAATGTCATCGTTGTACGAACAGAAATGCCAATTTCCCAAGAGATGAAAGATAAAATCGCTTTATTCTGTGACATCGATTCGCAAGCAGTAATTGAATCAAGGGATGCGGATACTTTATATGAAATTCCCCTTTCTATGCAGTCCCAAGGTTTGGATACCATTGTTTGCAATTATTTAAAAATCGTCAGCCATGAACCGAATATGTCCGAATGGGAAGCATTGGTAAATAAAGTTCGAAACTTGTCCAAGACGGTCAAAATTGCCTTGGTCGGTAAATATGTCGAATTACAAGATGCCTATATATCGGTTGTAGAGTCATTAAAGCATGCCGGTTATGTATTTGACTCGGATATAGATATTCATTGGATTAATGCTGAACATGTGACTGAAGAAAACGTGGCGGAATTACTTGGTGATGCAGACGGTATTTTGGTACCGGGCGGTTTTGGTGATCGCGGAATTGAAGGGAAGATTACAGCAATTCAATACGCTCGTGAAAACAAAGTTCCTTTCCTTGGGATATGCTTAGGAATGCAATTAGCTTCCATTGAATTTGCTCGTCATGTCGTTCGATTAAACGGTGCTCATAGTTCTGAAATTAATCCGGACACAAAACATCCGATTATAGCACTTTTACCGGAACAAGAAGATGTAGAAGATATGGGAGGAACATTACGCCTTGGCCTTTACCCATGTAAAATTGTAGAAGGAACGAAGGCATTTAATGCGTATGAAGATGAACTCATTTATGAACGTCATCGTCATCGCTATGAGTTTAATAACCAATACCGTCAAATAATGGAAGAAAAAGGTTTTGTTTTTTCAGGAGTTAGTCCGGACGGCCGTTTAGTTGAAATTATTGAGTTAAAAGATCATCCATGGTTCGTCGCATCGCAATTTCATCCGGAGTTTAAATCGAGACCGACAAAACCACATCCATTGTTCAGAGAGTTCATCCGTTCATCTTTAAATAATCGGGAAGGAAAATAAGTTTGTTCATTTGGCATCCTTCGCCAACGCTAAATTAGAAAGAGAATTGTTCAAAAAATAATGAAACTACCATAGGTTCGCACCCAAAAAGCTTATTCACTACATTTAGTGAAATTTTTCTTTAAGCCTTTTTGGGTGTTTTTTAATAGAGGGGCTATTATGGACAAAATGCGAAATCATCAAGCGAAAACTGTCCAATAAACCGGTTATTATGTTAAGAACCAAATGCATAATCTTCCATTATTTCATCAATTCGGAATTTTAACGAATGATAAACATATAATGCGGCTATCGCATGCGGATACATCGTTCTGCCACCCCGCTCATCCGGAACAAGGCCGGTGTCAATATGGAGATTGATACATACATCAGCTAAATTTTCTACTGGATTTACGTCTTTCACAGATATTGAACCGACAACAACAAACGGCACCTGAAGCGAACGCAGTTTTTTAGCCAGCACCACAACTTGCTCATTAGCAATATTTCGTGAAAAAATTAACACACGATCCGCCGTCGATAGCTGTTCAAATGTATCACCGGTCCATTCTTGCACTCTTTGCAAAGGCTCTTGTCCATATTTAGCCTCCAAAAAAACACTTCTCAAATCATTTTCACCAAAAATATAAATCGAACCTTCACCAACTAATGCCTGAGCCAACAATCTGGCTGCATCCTCTATATCAAGTTCTTGTTCACTAATTTTTTGTAAACGCCCAATCAATTGCGTAGTAAATATTTTCGACAAACCGCTTCACTCCTTTCACCCCATTTTAACAAAAACACCTTCTCTAAAAAAGAATAAAGCAGTCCCAAGTTATTTGCAGTGTAAAATTTTTATCTTGTTTCAAGAAAAAGGTGGCGGCTTATCCCATCTGATTTTTTTTAAAAATCAACCAACGACGCGTTGAATTTTATAAATTATTTTTGAAAAAATCAGAAATAATATACGCACCCTGTGATTGACCAACCTCTTTTTGTTGATTATGGGGGCACTTGACAGCAGATTTGACAAATGAGCAACTGTGCATGGTGGAAGTGTGTGGTTTTCATGTTGTGCATGTCGATTTGTAAGGAGGCGCATGAAATAAATTCATACGCCTTCTCTTTTTATTTTGGGTTACTGAATAATTAGAAGCAAGGGGCTTCTTCCAAATGATTTACCATAACCAGAAGCTGTACGAATTTTCAGTTATGTCATGATCACAAATGTTTTTTTTGAAAATCTACATTCAATAGCATTTAAGTGAACGCCAAAGAAATACTTTCCTATTTGCTAAAATAACCAAAAAACATTAGAAAAATATTAGGTTTGCTATTTAATGTAATATAAAAAGATGTTTCCGTTTCGTTGTGAACTACTTGATGAGAGGATGAATCATAAACCTTTTGGTACACGTTAAGAAAGGATAAATATCCAGCAAAGAATCGAATTTGACGTGATGGGAAATGTTAAGAGTTACGTATAAGTGTATAAGGAAAGCTTCCCGGTATACAATCGCAGCCGAAAAAAGGTTCTCTTTTTTTCGGTGAATAGAGAAGCTTCGGTCGCATGACCTCGCAAGCGAAAATGTTGGCTTGCGACGGCTCTTGGTTGCCTAAAGCCTCGGACGCCCGAGTTTTCTTTATTTGTAGTTACTAATTGATATCAAGAATGATGAAAGTAAAGTTCAATGAAGAAAAAATTGCAGCGCTGTTCCAATATTTATGAAAAAGGAGTTTAACTTAAGGAAAATTAGTGAACTTGATCATATTATTCGCATAGAACAAGTCAAAAAATGAAAGCAAGCGACGGAAAGATCGCAATGGTATATGATCAAAGATTGGAATCAAATCGTCTGTTTATGGTTTTTGACGGTGTGCAGCCTTGCGGACAGTGTCAGACTTCGTTCGTGCAAACGTATTCGTTTGTCTAGCAGATGGGAACTCAGCCTTAAAGCGGAATGGAACGGGCAAGCAAGTAGCTTTATGACATTTTTACTCTCTCCCGTTGCAAAGGTTTGGGCAGTGTGGCATACATCTGCAATCGATTACAAAGCATTGATTTTCAACAAACCAAATCTTACATTGGCTAAGGATATGATGAAAGATTACAATAAGAAATATACTTGGTTCTAAATATTGTGAGCAGCGAAGGAAAAAACATTGTGATCGGATTCTAGACGGAGCGTAGGAATTTTGATAACGTTATTAGATCCAAAACGAAAGAAAACAACTTGAGAACGTGGATAAGCTATTATCAAAAGATTATATATGGATAAGAGTATTCTTTCTGATATTTTAAGAGGGTATCTGTTCTGCATGAATAGTGAATGACTTGACAAGCGTGTTCCAACTTCAATGAACGATAAGGTGGGATCTGGAAGCATGCATTTGAAGAAAATTTTAGTTGTAGATGATAATGAAGATATTTGTCTTACAATCAAGCAATATTTGGAACTTTATCATTACACGGTGGAATATGTACATAACGGCACAGAGGCATTGCAAATCATTAACAATGATTTTGATTTGATTATCTTGGACATTATGATGGAAGGCCTTGATGGAATGGAATTGTGTGGGATTATCCGTGACAAAGTGAATTGTCCGATTATTTTTGTCAGCGCAAAAACGCTGGAGGAAGACAAAGTTCAAGCTCTATCCATCGGCGGGGACGACTACATGACCAAACCTTTCAGTTTAAAAGAGTTGAAAGCAAGAATTGATTCCCATTTAAGACGGGAAGAGCGGATCCGTTCGAATGACAGGCATTTGTTAAGTTCTAAAAATATTACCATCGATCTTTTGGCCAATGAAGTCTTTTGTAAAGGGGTTCAATTGCATTTAACAAAAAAAGAATATGAGATTATTAAATTGTTAATGTTGAATAAAAATATGGTCTTTTCTAAGGAAAGAATTTTTGAACGGGTATGGGGATTGGATTCGGAAAGTCAATTAGAAACGGTGACGGAAAGCATTAAAAACATTCGGAAGAAAATCCGGTCTTTGGATAAGGAAAACTCCTATATTAAAACATTATACGGATTAGGCTATAAATGGGATGTTACACATGAAAAAGGATAAAACAATAAAAAGAGATTTTTATTTATTGGTTGTAAAGGTCTTTTTATCAACGATTTTGTCTTCGGCAGTTACTTATTTATGTTTAATCTATTTTATCTTTATGTTTACCGAAAATAATATGATTAAACCGACGGATTATTTTGTGAAATATTTGGATGTTATTGAAAAAAAGATTGAAGAAAGCGCTCCGGACATTTTAAACGGGGAGCTAATTAATCTAGATCAGTACAGTGAAAAAATTGAAGGGGAAGTATTGGATATCAATGGCAATCATCTTTACGGCGATCAGGATGTTGCGGGATATAAAGTGAAAGTCGGTGAAGTAATTAATCTTGAGATTGTAAAAGGAAGCTATGTTTACAGATTTATCCCCATTAAACATGATAATGCCATTCAAGCGGTGTATGTGCTGAAAGCTCCTTTCGGGTTTATCATTAATAATCAGGATCGCCTCGGAATCGTGTTGATTTATGTTGTGTTGTTGATTTCTCCGTTAATATTTTTTGTGATTTATTTAATTTTTTATACGTCCAAGCTGTATAAATCCTTGTTTAATAATATTAAAGTGTTGCTTCAGGCTGCGGATAAAATTTCCAACGGAGATTTTGATTTTAAGATCTCGGGATTGAAAAGAAAAGAGTTTATGAGGATCCAAGATTCGTTTAATACGATGATCGACGCTTTGAAAGAGATGATTGAAAGTATATCCAAGATCGATGATGAACGAAAAATCATGGTGTCGTCGATTGCCCACGACATACGAACGCCGTTAACTGTTATTCAAGGGCAAATGGATTTAATTAACGATTTGAAAGACATAGAAAAATTTGATATTACCCCGCATTTAGATATTATTCGGAAAAATTGCAGCAAAATGAGCATGCTTACGGACAATTTGTCGCTTCTATATAAAGTGGAAAACGTGGATTTTTTGTTGAATATTAAAAAAGTTGATTTAGGTAAAATGCTTCATGAGAAAAAACAAGAAATATTAACCATGGCACATTACCAAAGAAGTGTTCAAATTCTCTTTGATGTCTGCTTAAGCAAACAATATTATTTACTTGATGAAGCCATGCTAATGAGGGTTTTGGATAATATTTTATATAACAGTCTGAGATTTACAAAGAGTGGAAAAATTAAACTTGAGGTACATGATGAATCCAACGGTTATTCAAGTAAAATATATTTTAAATGTTCGGATACGGGGACTGGATTTAAGGAGAAAGACACTTCTCAGTTATTTAAAGCATTTTATCAAGATGTGCAATATAAAGACCATGTCGGCTTAGGTCTTTATATTTCGAAAAAAATTGTCAATAATTTTGATGGACAGATTCAGGCGTACAATAACGAAAACGGTGGTGCAACCGTTGAGTTTTATATCAAGGAACAATCCATTATTTGTTATCAATTGAGTGAAAAATCATCTTTTTGATAGAAGGATTTTTATAATAAGGATGTTGACAGATTCCAGCTGTTATAAAAAGAGGTATCTCCCCCTATTTTTAAAGTTTCAAAAAGTTGGCAAGCGCCAAATGCGTTCCTACCTAGTTAAGGCGAGGATCATTTGGCGTTTACGTTCCTCCATGAAATTCAAGGCATTTTCTTAATGCTTTTCTACACAAATCATTCCAAAAAATACCAGAAAATTCAATATTTATCTCCAGTTCCGTCAGGGACTGAATACCCATAGTAAAGTAACTTAATCCATATGGTGAAATTATTTCCGCACCCCCCATAATCTCCGTCTATTACTCCAGAAGCTAAGAGTATCCTAAATTTTAAGAAACTGATAGAGGTTCTCTTTTACGAAAACTGTCCATTAAATGGCTTGTATTGGACAAAATGAAGCCAGATCCAGTGCAAAGTGTCCAATAGACCCCCTACAGCGACCTTCTCAAGGACAAAATTAGCCCTCTTTTACAAAAAACTGTCCATTAGACCTCCCGCCACAAGCATTCGTGCATGAAGAGCCACTATCTTATCCCCTTACATACTTATCATGACATTTATTTAATTTCTCAAGTGATAAAGCGTCTCTTAATAGCGAAATTTATCTGATTATTCAGTTTTTTTATGCGTAGAGTGTGTCAAATTTAAATCAAAATCATTATAAAAACTTTATATTGAAGTGGTAGTATGAAATTTGAGAAAGCTCGCACTTGAAATGGGAGTTTTTCAATTGCACGACAAATGCCACTTTCATCACATTACGAGTTGCTTTTTGTTTGAAGGTCTGAAGTAAAATCAATTCTCACTTTTATCAAACTGTGCAAGATTTGGAAGGGAGAGACTTCAAGACCGAATAAAAGTTAAAACTTCATTTTTTAAAGTGAAAGGAGAAGAACCATGTCAGCGTATTTTTTGGAAACGAAACAATTAACCAAAGCTTTCGGCAAACAGCTTGCCGTTGACCATGTATCAATCAGGGTCAAGGAAAACACGATTTACGGATTGCTTGGACCGAACGGAGCCGGGAAATCAACCATTTTAAAAATGTTAACGGGTCTTTTGCGGCCGACAAAAGGCGAAATTCTCTTTAATGGGCATCCGTGGAGCAGAAAAGATCTTAAGGAGATCGGCGCGCTTATTGAGTCACCGGCCCTTTACGGCAATTTAACGGCTTATGAAAATTTGCTGGTTCATGCAAAATTATTAAATCTTCCGGATTCAAGAATTAAAGAAGTGCTGAAAATCATGGATTTGGAAAATACAGGGAAAAAGAAAGCCTCGCAGTTTTCCTTCGGGATGAAGCAACGATTGGGGATTGCCAAAGCACTTTTAAATGATCCGAAGCTTCTGATTCTCGATGAACCGACCAATGGACTGGACCCGCTTGGTATTCAAGAATTACGAAAACTTATCAGATCTTTCCCGAAACAAGGAATGACGGTCATTTTATCAAGTCATATTTTGCCGGAAGTAAAACAATTGGCCGATCACATTGGCATCATCCAAAACGGAAAACTTAAATATCAAGGAGAAATCGAGGAAGATCAAGATCTGGAAAAATTCTTTATCGATGTAGTCAACGGATTATGAGGGAGGCTGTAAATCATGCTGAATATGATACAATCTGAACGTTTAAAATATAAGCGGACTTTTGCGAAAAAGCTTGTATATATTGCACCGTTTTTCTTTGTACTATACGCCATTATTACCATGCCTACGATCCATTCCAAATATAATTATTTCGAATACACGGTATTTAATTGGTGGCCGTTAATATTTCTTCCTTTGGGGACGGCATTGATCGCGTCACTGGCCGCCATGCGAGAAAAAAAGTCAGGAAATTACAGAGCTTTACGTTGTCACGATATCAGCATTCCGCGAATGTGGTTCAGTAAAATCATTGTGATTGCCTATTATACATTGCTTTCATCCATTGAACTGATCATTTTGTTGATCCTGTTAAAATTATTTTTACCCAACAGCATTTCATCCGCTGCTATCGTTGTAATGGCCAGTCTTACCATATGGATCACATCGTTGGCATACATCCCAATCGGGTTGTTTTTTGCTGACCGATTCGGAACCGTTATTTCCATAATTGTCAGTTTGATCGGGATTGTTTTGGGGGTAGTCATGGCTCCGGAATCATACTGGATGTTTATTCCGTGGAGTTGGGGAATGAGATTGATGTCACCGATCGTCGGTGTTCATCCGAACGGTGTACCGTTGAAAGAAGGGAATCCTTTGTTGGATCCTTCTGTTATTCCAATAGGCATTCTTACCTCCATTGTTATTTTTGCTTTATTATCTCTTGTTACTGCATTTTGGTTTTCGAGAAGAGAGGTGAACTGAATTGTCTTTTTTGCATGTTTTGTCATCCGAATGGCTAAAGACAAGGCGTACAACCATTAGGCTGATCGTGTTTGTGACGCCGATTATTTATCCCATTTTTATGTTATGGTATTTTTCTAGATATAAGGATCCATCTTTTTGGCAAGTGAAAATATATGGAGGATTTTTTGAGGTATTGAGCGTTTCGTTACCGATTGTGATTTCTTTACTTACCGGTTTGATGGCCTATCAAGAAGAAAAGTCGGGAAGTTTCATGAATGTGTTGACGGGTCCTGTTTCAAGAGCGAAATTTTACTTTGGAAAACTTTCTTTACTTATTTTTGCCGCCATTGCGGATATATTCTTGGCAACTTTCCTTATGTTGTTGGGGATGAGATATATTTTGAACGTAGAAAATGTGCATTACGATTTATTTTTGCAAGGAGCGCTTTTGTCCTTGGTCGGATCACTTATTCTTTTTTCCTTGCATTTGCTGATCAGTTTTGCATTCGGGATGGGTGCGTCTATTGCGATCGGTGGCGGAGGATTCCTTGTTTCAGCAATAATTGGGGCAACGGTTGTGGGCGATCATATTTGGCCATATATTCCGTGGGCTTGGAGTGTTCGCCTTTCGCAAGTTCCTATGTTATTGATGCTTAAGGTCAAGCATGCATTCGGAATGGAGTTGTCGGACTTGTATGTTCAAGAGTTGATGAAAGGGATCATACCCGCAAGTATATGTTTTATTCTCGTAACGTTACTAGGCTTCGTTTGGTTTAATCGTTGGGAAGGGGGCAAGTCCTATGAATAAAGGAAAAAATACAGGGGAAGGAGGAGAAAAGAAAAGTGAAAAATTCCATCCTGCTTATGGCTGTTGCCGGGGTCATTCTTTTGGGAGGATGTTCCCTATTAAAAGATTTGAAACATACCGCCTCCGAGAATATGGAGATTGATAAAAAGTTGCCGAAATATAATTTGAATATGGAAAATTTTAAGGAAATCAGCTATGAGGGTAAAACCTATGTGATTCAAGAAGCGGAAGTTACGAAAGAAGATTTGGATGAACCGATTGGAAAGGTTACGGAAACGATCACGATTAATGAAAATAATGAGATACTAAGCAAAAAAGAGCTTAAAAAAGTTGAAGTGGTTCCAAAGGAAGAAGACGAGAAACGAACGCATTTAAACTATGGTTGGGTATACAGCATAAAAGATGTAAGTCCGGATGAAGAAGTTGCGGTAGTTATAAACAATCAATTTCGTGTAGCAAAAATAAAACTTGTAGATGAATAATTTTCAATAGTTCTAATCCTGATAAACAAAAAGGGATCATTAAGCCACTCATTACTATCTGAAAGCGGTGCTCATCATATAGGCGGCTGATGTCTGTTGCTTCCAGCGTTTGATCCGTACATACTAGAAAGACAACCGATTACTCAACCGAAAATCGTCTTAACGCCATCCTGTAAATTCATGAACAAGGGTAGACAAAACTATTTTTATAGGAACGAATCGATATATTTTCCAGCCCGAAGAGTAAATATTTCTTGAATAATTCCACTCAAACTTTACTGAATATGGGACAAGGAGATTATATAAAAACTTATTGCATTTTATTGCATTGGCATTAGGGGGCAAGTTTTTAATCTCTCCTTTCCAAGTCCTTGGGCTACAAGCAATCTATAACATCGCTATTCCTTCTATAACGAAGAAGGAATAGTTAAGTTTTTGTCGAATATAAATGAAGGGGAATCCGTTGGGATAAAGGGAATTTTAAAGGATAGGGGAGAAGCGAAAATGGATAATGGAAAAATTTTAATCGTGGATGATCAGTTTGGCATTCGCTTATTACTTAATGAGGTATTTAAAAAGGAAGGTTATCAAACTTATCAAGCGGAAAACGGCCAAATTGCTTTGGAACTTGCGGGTATGCATTCACCTGACCTAGTTGTTTTGGATATAAAAATTCCGGGAATGGATGGAATTGAAATTTTGAAACGAATGAAAGAAATAGATCCATCCATTCGTGTAATTATTATGACCGCAGACGGAGATCTGAAAATGATTCATAAGGCAAAGGAATTAGGGGCACTTACCCATATTGCAAAGCCTTTTGATATAGAAGAATTGGCTAAAACAGTTAAGGAAATTTTATCGGATAAAATATTAGAAAAGATGTAAAATATAAATGGTGTTCACTAAATTTTTTATTTTGTAGTTTTAATCACATGGTAAAATGTTTGTGATTTTGGTATCATAATAATTGTGTGAAATAAGAGCCATTTTCTATTGAACATTTACATATTTTTTCATGGGTGTGGAAATTGGTAATTTGATGTAGGAGGAGATTGCATTATGCCGTTAGTATCAATGACCGAAATGTTGGAAAAAGCAAAAGCAGGCAAATATGCTGTAGGTCAATTCAATATCAATAATCTGGAATATACACAAGCAATTCTACAGGCTGCTGAAGAAGAAAAATCCCCGGTTATTCTGGGTGTTTCTGAAGGTGCCGCACGTTATATGGGCGGATTCAAGCTAGTAACAGCAATGGTAAAAGCTTTAATGGAAGAGTATAAAATTACGGTTCCTGTTGCCATCCATCTTGACCATGGTTCCAGCTTTGAATCATGCGCAAGAGCAATTCACGCAGGTTTCACATCGGTAATGATCGATGCAAGTCATCACCCATTTGAAGAAAATATTCAAATCACTTCAAAAGTTGTTGAATTGGCTCATTTGCACGGGATATCTGTTGAAGCTGAATTAGGAACTGTCGGCGGTCAAGAAGATGATGTTGTTGGCGAAGGAATTATCTATGCGGATCCGAACGAATGTGTTGAACTGGTTAATCGTACCGGTATTGATGCTCTAGCACCGGCTTTAGGTTCTGTACACGGTCCTTACCATGGTGAACCAAACTTAGGTTTCAAGGAAATGGAAGAAATTGCAAAATTAACTGGAAAACCACTTGTTCTTCATGGCGGAACCGGTATTCCAACACATGATATCCAAAAAGCTATCTCACTTGGAACTGCAAAAATCAATGTGAACACAGAAAACCAAATCGCTTCTGCAAAAACAGTTCGTGAAGTACTAGCGAAAAACGCTGATCTTTACGACCCAAGAAAATATCTTGGACCGGCAAGAGAAACCATTAAAGACACGGTAAAAGGTAAAATGAAAGAATTTGGCTCTGTCGGTAAAGCTTAAGTTGTTGAATTGGCTTTAGCACTGACCAATCGAATCATAAATTTTTCGGCTATCCGTATAACGGGAGTACAACGTCCCGATCAGGATAGCCTTTTTTATAGTACTGGCAAATATTTTGAAAGCTGCTAGTAGTTGCGTGTATAATTAATACTTATCTACTCTATTTATATATATTTAATATCAAAAAAATAATATAGTTGAACTAGTCATGCAGAAATGTTATAACGTAGACAGAACTGTGTTAATAAATCCTAATTTGGATAATATGTAATTAATTGATAAAATAGAAGCAGTGGAAAAAACGATTACTTGATTATAAATGAATCTGTCATACCTATAGTAGGAAGGGAGATAACCATGGATAAAATAAAAGTCATTGGTGGAAAAACATTAAAAGGATCTGTCAAAATAAGCGGTGCAAAAAATAGTGCCGTTGCATTAATCCCGGCAAGTATTCTCGCTGAATCTCCTGTAACCATCGAAGGATTACCGGAAATTTCAGATGTTGAAATCTTGAAAAAATTGTTAGAAGAAATCGGTGGTGTTGTACACTTAGAAGATCAAGATATAACAATCGATCCATCAATGATGACATCAATGCCGCTCCCGAATGGCAAGGTGAAAAAACTGCGCGCTTCCTATTATTTAATGGGTGCCATGCTCGGACGTTTCAAAAAAGCTGTCATTGGTTTGCCGGGCGGCTGTCATTTAGGTCCCCGTCCAATTGATCAACATATTAAAGGCTTCGAAGCGCTTGGTGCAAAAGTAACGAATGAACAGGGCGCCATCTATTTACGTGCCGATGAATTGAAAGGAGCACGCATTTATCTTGATGTAGTCAGTGTCGGGGCGACGATCAATATTATGTTGGCAGCAGTTCGGGCAAAAGGAAAGACAGTAATTGAAAATGCTGCAAAAGAACCGGAAATTATTGATGTTGCTACATTGTTAACCAATATGGGGGCAAAAATTAAAGGTGCCGGTACCGATATTATCCGGATTGAAGGAGTAGACCATTTACACGGATGCCGACATACGATCATTCCCGATCGTATTGAGGCGGGTACATATATGATTTTAGCCTCGGCAATGGGTAGAGGAGTTCTTGTCGACAATGTTATTCCCTACCATCTGGAGTCGCTCATTGCAAAATTAAGAGAAATGGGTGTGTCTGTTGAAACATCAGATGATCAAGTCTATATCTCAAAGGCGAAAAAGCTCGTTGCCGCTGATATAAAGACATTGGTATATCCCGGATTTCCTACCGATCTTCAGCAGCCGATGACAGCATTACTAACTAATGCGGAAGGAACTAGTGTGGTGACAGATACGATCTATTCTGCCCGATTCAAACATATTGACGAATTAAGAAGAATGAATGCAAATATTAAAGTGGAGGGCAGATCAGCCATTATTACCGGTCCCGTCCAATTAAACGGAGCGAAAGTAAAAGCAACTGATTTACGGGCCGGTGCATCACTTTTAATAGCCGGTTTAATGGCACGGGGGTTAACGGAAATAACCGGTGTCGAACATATTGATCGCGGATACAGTCATGTTGTCGAAAAGCTTCAAGGTTTAGGGGCCAACGTTTGGAGGGAAACGCTGACGGAAGAAGAAATGGAGCAGGTGAAAAACTCCTGATGTTTGTCATAGCTAGGGGTTGACCGAGGCATATGAAAAAATGTCTGACCACATGCCTCTCAAAAAATTCATAAATAAGGTCGATTGAATCCCGGTTCTCCCTTCACTCAGCAGTCGCTTGACATCATGACCCGTCCAATCAAGCGACTTTTCTTTAACCTCAATCCGTAAGATAGTGTGCGTCAAAAATCCGCTTACACGGTTTTTTTAACATTTTATTAACCTTCGCTGACAGACATAACAATCTTTTCCATTATTTTGTTTCAATTGTGTCCTACAAAATAAAAAAATGTGTTATAATATATTGGATCTATGTTATTCGTTAAAAAATAGTTTTTCAGGGGGATTACCGGATGGAAAGAAGTTTGTCAATGGAATTAGTTCGAGTGACGGAAGCCGCCGCATTAGCATCAGCCAGATGGATGGGACGGGGAAAGAAAAATGAAGCGGATGATGCTGCAACTCAAGCAATGCGACAAGTTTTAAACACAGTCCCTATGAAAGGAACCGTAGTCATTGGCGAGGGGGAAATGGATGAGGCCCCAATGCTTTATATAGGTGAGAAACTTGGTACAGGAAATGGCCCGTGTGTTGATATTGCCGTTGATCCGATTGAAGGAACAAATATCGTAGCCTCCGGGAGCTGGAATGCGCTTGCAGTTCTTGCCATTGCCGATGAAGGGAATTTGTTACATGCGCCTGACATGTATATGGATAAAATTGCCGTCGGTCCCGAAGCTGTCGGACAAATCGATATTAATGCACCGGTTATCGATAATTTACGTGCGGTAGCAAAAGCAAAAAATAAAGATATTGAAGACGTTGTTGCAACAATTTTGAATCGACCGCGTCACGAAAAAATTATCCACGAAATCAGGGAAGCCGGTGCACGAATTAAACTTATTAATGAGGGAGATGTTGCCGCAGCGATTAACACCGCGTTTGATCATACCGGTGTCGATATCCTGTTTGGAATTGGCGGCGCACCGGAAGGAGTTATTGCTGCGGTTGCTTTGAAATGTCTGGGCGGAGAGTTACAAGGTCGACTCCAGCCGCAAAATGATTCAGAAGTTGAGAGATGTAAACAAATGGGTGTCGATTATAACAAGACATTACTAATGGATGATTTAGTTTGCGGGGATGATGCAATTTTTGCGGCAACAGGAATTACCGATGGAGAATTACTCAAAGGTGTTCAATTAAAAGGTGCTTACGGATTAACTCATTCTGTCGTTATGAGGGCAAAATCAGGAACCGTTCGTTTTATTGACGGAAGACATAGCTTTAAGAAAAAACCGGACCTTGTTATGCAATAAAGAAAATTGGGCGTCTATACGACTTTGAAACTTTTTTCGGTAGTTGATTAATCAGGGTGTGAAGCGATTTTGAAACCTTTTCAGTAATAAAAGACGTAAATGCTTGTTGCGAAAAAAACTTGGACGACAAAATGCGTGTTGAACTTTTTTCGGTTGGAAAAGCACGAATAAAACTCATTTTAGCTTGCGTTAATCCAGTCTGTGATAAACCCCAATCATGTAAATCAACCCATGATTGGGTATTTTTAAGAATTTTGTCAAAAAAAGTAAAAAAATTTTCTCGACTTAAGGCATATTACTACTTTAGCTTCTTAAAAGAATATGGTAATATAGTTTTGGACTATTTGCCAAACAGTAGAGAAAATAATTTCCCTTTGAATACCAATAATTCTATGAAGAAGTAAACAAGCTGCCCCAACAGCTTACCAAATCATCACTTCTTTATTCCCTTCAAAAGAACAACCCAATTTATTAACAAACAGAAATAAATAAACATTCTATGTAAATTTGAAAAGCGTGGTGTAGATTTTGGAAGAAGTAAATGTAAATGTAAATATTGCTCAGTTGGAGAATATGAAACTGAAAGAGTTGTACGAGCTTGCACGGAAATATCAAGTTTCTTATTACAGTAAATTGACCAAAAAAGAACTGATTTTTTCAATTCTTAAGGCACGTGCAGAGCAAGAAGGTTTCTTTTTCATGGAAGGCGTTTTGGACATTATCCAGTCAGAGGGCTTCGGTTTTTTACGTCCGATCAATTATACGCCAAGCTCAGAAGACATATATATTTCAGCCTCGCAAATTCGCCGTTTTGATCTCAGAAACGGGGATAAAGTATCCGGAAAAGTACGGCCGCCAAAGGAAAATGAACGGTATTTCGGACTTTTACATGTAGAAGCGGTAAACGGTGAAAACCCTGAAACTGCGAAAGAACGTGTTCATTTCCCGGCACTTACTCCGCTATATCCGGACCGGCAAATCAAGTTAGAAACCGAACCTCATATCTTGTCGACACGGATTATGGACTTAGTTACACCGGTTGGTTTTGGACAACGGGGTTTGATTGTTGCTCCGCCTAAAGCAGGGAAAACCGTTCTATTAAAACAAATTGCCAATAGTATTACAAGAAACCATCCGGAAGCAGAGTTAATCGTTTTACTGATTGACGAACGGCCGGAAGAAGTAACCGATATTGAGCGCTCCGTAAAAGCAGAAGTCGTCAGTTCAACCTTTGATGAAGTTCCGGAAAATCATATTAAGGTTGCTGAGCTTGTGCTTGATCGGGCTATGCGTTTAGTTGAACATAAACGGGATGTTATCATTTTACTGGATAGTATCACAAGACTTGCCCGTGCCTATAACTTAGTAATTCCGCCAAGTGGACGGACACTTTCCGGGGGAATTGACCCGGCAGCATTCCATCGTCCAAAACGATTTTTCGGAGCTGCCCGGAATATTGAAGAGGGTGGCAGTTTGACTATTTTGGCAACGGCATTAATCGATACCGGTTCTCGTATGGATGATGTTATTTATGAAGAATTCAAAGGAACCGGTAATATGGAGCTACATCTGGACCGGGCACTTGCAGAAAGAAGAATCTTCCCGGCAATTGATATTCGGCGATCAGGCACACGGAAAGAAGAATTGTTATTACCGAAATCCCAACTGGAAATCTTATGGGCACTTCGCAAATCATTATCCGATACGCCTGATTTTGCTGAGAAATTTATAAGAAAATTGCAGCAATCGAAAACAAATGAGGAATTCATTACAACATTAACGGATGAATTAAAAAATAATGGAGTTTCGAAACGGGCATTATCATAGAAGATTTTCCTTGTTTTAAAAGGGCATTATCATAGTAGGTAGACTTTGAGCAAAAAGATCAAATGGTATTGTTTTACAGCAAACGATTATTGCTTTTTAGGAGGCAACTTGCTATAATAGTAATAGTGTTTTTTTAACGATACCTTTATGGATGAGAAATAACTCTGTTTCAGAATGATTCAGGGCAAAAGGAGTGAAATAGGATGAAAGCAGGAATCCATCCAAATTACAAACGTGTAATGGTAAAATGTGCTTGCGGTAATGAATTTGAAAGTGGATCAGTTAAAGATGAAGTACGTGTAGAAATTTGTTCTGAATGTCACCCATTCTATACTGGTCGTCAAAAATTTGCTACTGCAGATGGTCGTGTTGAACGCTTCAACAAAAAATACGGTCTTAAACAATAGACGGTATGGTCCATTTGTGTGGCTATATGTTTCGGATATAAAACAGGCAAGAAGTTCTGATCACTTGCCTGTTTTTTTATACGTCCATTAGTGAAAATTCCATCAGCGGAGGGTTTCTTCATTCCCTCATGATGGTTAGTTGAACGAATCGGACGAATGCCGGCAGTTCAATCGGCACCTATTTTTTTGTAAATTAGAATCATAAGGTGGGAGTCTTACTACCCGTTAAAAGTGGGATAAAGCGAAAAAGGGGTTTCCATCAACGAATGTATCGATTATTATATAGATTGGGAACCAATAATAAGAAATAGACTCGTCAATTGTGATGGAAGGAGCAGCAATCAGCATGTATGTAATGAAGCAATCAGGATGGGTAGAGGTCATTTGTGGCAGCATGTTTTCCGGAAAATCCGAGGAATTAATCCGAAGAGTCCGTCGCTGTCAGTTTGCCAAACAAAAAGTAGAAGTTTTTAAACCGAAATTAGATGATCGCTACAGTAAAATAGAGGTCGTTTCCCATAACGGAGATGCCATTCATGCTCATCCGGTGAGTGATGCTGATGATATATTTGACTTTATAACAAAAGATACCGATGTGGTCGCCATTGATGAAGTACAATTTTTTGATGATCGGATTGTAGACATTGTCCAGGAATTAGCGAATGAGGGCTATCGGGTCATCGTAGCCGGACTGGATTTAGATTTTCGCGGGGAACCTTTTGGACCAATGCCGAAGTTGTTAAGTATCGCTGAACAAATAACTAAATTGCAGGCAGTTTGTACAATTTGCGGATCACCGGCCAGTCGTACACAACGATTAATTAACGGAAAGCCGGCATCTTATTACGATCCGGTCATTATGGTAGGAGCAACAGAAAGTTATGAGCCACGTTGTCGTCATCATCATGAAATCCCGGATCTCCCAAGAGAAAAATTAAGAGTGCGGCCGATAAAAATATATGGAAGGGGTGAAGTAACGGATGTCGATGTTTGATCGATTAGCTGCTGTGGAAGACCGTTATGAAAAATTAAATGAATTACTTAGTGATCCGGATGTAGTTAGTGATCCGAAGAAACTGCGGGAGTATTCAAAAGAACAGTCAGCTATTCAGGAAACCGTGCAAACCTATCGTGAATATAAACAAGTTAAAGAAGAACTCCAAGATGCAAAATTGTTGTTGGAAGATAAACTGGATGCGGAAATGCGTGAAATGGTCAAAGAAGAGGTTGCCAGCCTGGAGGAACGTGCTGAACAACTGGAGGAACAATTAAAAATTTTATTGATTCCAAAAGACCCGAATGATGATAAAAATGTCATTATGGAAATCCGTGGTGCAGCAGGTGGTGAGGAAGCGGCGTTATTTGCCGGAGATCTGTTCCGTATGTACAGTCGTTATGCTGAGAGTCAAGGTTGGAAAATTGATGTTATCGAAGCCAATTCCACCGGTTTAGGCGGATATAAAGAGATTATTTTTATGATCAATGGCCATGGTGCCTATTCGAAATTAAAATATGAAAATGGCGCTCATCGTGTCCAACGAGTGCCAACAACAGAATCAGGCGGCCGCATTCATACGTCGACGGCTACAGTCGCTGTTCTGCCGGAAATGGAAGATGTCGATGTGGAAATAAATGAAAAAGATATTCGCTTTGATACGTTTGCTTCAACGGGCGCCGGTGGGCAAAGTGTTAACACGACGATGTCCGCAGTCCGTTTAACGCACATACCAACCGGCATTGTTGTTACTTGTCAAGATGAGCGTTCACAAATTAAAAACCGCGAAAAAGCCATGAAGGTATTACGTGCCCGGATTTATGATAAATACCAACAAGAAGCGCAAGCCGAATATGATGCAAACCGGAAATCTGCAGTCGGAACCGGCGATCGTTCTGAGCGGATTCGTACCTATAATTTTCCGCAAAACCGTGTAACGGACCATCGAATTGGTTTGACTATCCAAAAACTCGATCAAATTTTGGAAGGCAAATTGGAAGAAATTATTGAAGCATTAATTTTAAATGAACAGGCGGAAAGATTAAAAAATGAAGCAAGCTGACGGAAAGTATATTTTTGAAGCTCTCAACTGGGCTTCTTCTTTTTTAGAGGAACATGGTCGGGAAAAAAATGTGTCGGAACTCGCTCTTCGCCATGTATTAAAGATGGGCCGTACCCGACTATTGCTGAATTTGCGGGAAAAGTTGAGCTTATCTGAGTGGTTCGCATTCCAAAAATTGATTTATCAACATGTTGACGGGACTCCGATTCAATATTTGCTTGGTTATGAGGAATTTTTTGGAAGGAAATTTGTCGTAAATCCGGATGTATTAATTCCCCGTCCCGAAACTGAAGAATTGGTCCTTGGCATGCTGGAAAGAGTGAAAAAATATTTTGGAACCTGTCAAGGATTGGACTGTATTGATATTGGAACGGGGAGCGGTGCCATTGCGATTACTTTAAAACTGGAAATGCCGGAATTGAATGTCATTGCCTCCGATGTATCAAAGGGAGCATTGGTTATAGCTGAGGAAAATGCGAAAAGGTTCGGTGCTGATATTCAGCTGGTTGAAGGGGATTTATTGGAACCGTTTATCGGGAAAAAGCGGTTTGACATCATTGTTTCAAATCCACCTTATATTCCGCTTAGTGATCGTGGAAGCTTATCAACAGTTGTCAAAGATCACGAGCCGCCTTCCGCTTTGTTTGGCGGACTGGATGGCCTGGATTTTTATCGAAAAATTATTCAGCAACTGCCACATGTAATCAAAGAAAAGGCATTAATCGGTTTTGAAATCGGTAGCGGCCAAGGACAAGCCATTAGGGAACTCGTCCGCGAACTATTCCCTCTTATAGATATTGAAATCGTGAATGATATCAATGGCAAAGAACGAATGGTGTATGGTTATATTGAATAAAGGTTTTTTATACTCTACAAACAAAAAGGTAAGCTCTTTGGAAACGACGGGCTTTCTACCATACGGTTTTCCAAAAGCTTACCCTTATTTAAATAAATCAAATATATTTTCAATGAATTCTACTAAAAAGAATTTTACTTCTACATCCTCTTCATTTTCTTCCACATATAGTTGTTCATTTGATTGATCGTCTGAATTTGATTTTGCCGTCACGTCATTTTTTTTCTCTTTATGTGTAGTCAGGTCTATTTTCGTGTCATCTGAAACATTTTTTCCTTTATCCTCAAATCCATCGCTCACCGCAGTCCCGCTTGAAAAATCCAAGAAACAAAGCGGTGGAAACAAGACACACCACCAATTGGCCCCGGTCCCTTCCCCAAGCGTTATTAACACTGCTTCATATTTCCCGGCTGGATAAAGAAAATTACCATATAGTTTTGTCGGAAAATCCACTTCCCCAAAACGAATTTGAACCTTCTGATTTACCCCGTTTTCTTCCAATACCTCTTTTGCCGTTGCCTCAAGAATATCTAAATTTGTAATGATTTTTTCTCTTGCCGCTTCCATGGAGGTTAAGTCGCTAACCCATTCGGTAATTTGGGCATTTACTCGATCCCGAACAATTCTTTTAATCTCTTGATCTTGTTCGGAATTACTATTTGCTAAAATTCGTAGTCGAATGGCTTCATTTGGGATAACCACTACATCTTCCTCTTGTGCAAAACTTTTTGGTAAATATAAACTAAACATACTGGCGATCGTAACCAATATGAAAAAGAATGCTATTGCATGTATCGATTTTTGCCTCATCGAATTCCTCTCCCTTCAGTAACCCATTGTTGACCAAATCTATCAATCTTATTCATTGCCATTTAAAAAAATTGCAAGGAGCGTTGTTTCTGTAATGATTGTTCGTTCCTTACTTTTATTTTTTGCACTTTTTTCCTATACTTATAAAAAGAAGTTCTAGATAAACAGTGCTCGCCTGTGGATAAAAGGATGGTTGAGGGCATATTTATCCACATTTTAAACATGTTTATCCACAGTTTTGTGGATAGTTTCATTGACTTTCACTAATTTTATGGGGTTTCATTCATGTTTTGTGGATGATAACAGTCGAACGATTATAATTTTCAACAAAGAAGGAGAAAAACATGTTAACAAAAATATGGACTGTGGATAAAACTGTGGAAAATTTATACACATATCCACAGATTATTGAAGCGGCAGAGGTATTACAAAAAAATGAAGTGGTGGCATTTCCGACAGAAACGGTGTATGGCTTAGGGGCAAATGCATTAAGCGATGAAGCTGTTAATAAAATTTATGAAGCAAAAGGCAGGCCAAGTGATAATCCACTAATTGTTCATATAAGTAAAATGGAAGATGTGGATAAATATGCGGAAGAAATACCGGAACAAGCTAAAAAATTGATGAACGCATTTTGGCCCGGTCCGCTAACAGTCATCTTAAAAGTAAAGCAAGGAATTTTATCAAACAAGGTAACGGCAGGACTTCCAACAGTAGGAATTCGCATGCCTAACCACCCTGTTGCCTTAGCGTTAATTGAAGCGAGCGGGTTACCGATTGCTGCTCCAAGTGCCAATCTTTCTGGTAAACCAAGCCCTACGAAATTCCAACATGTGTATAAGGATCTAAATGGAAAAATTTCCGGGATTGTGGACGGAGGTGAAACCGGGGTTGGTGTGGAATCAACGGTCATAGATTGTACAGAACCAATCCCGGTTATTTTGCGTCCGGGTGGTACAACAAGAGAGGAGATTGAAGGGATTATCGGTTCGGTTGGCATGGATCGGCAAGTGAAGGAAGAAGTGGAAAAACCGAAATCACCGGGGATGAAGTATACACATTATGCACCGGCTGCACCAATGTATTTGGTGGATGGCAGCCCTGCTTTTTTACAAGAAACGGTGGATTCTATGCGGAAAATCGGCAAACGTGTCGGCATATTAACGACGGATGAACGGGTAAATACATATCAAGCCGATATGGTCGTCAGTTGTGGACAAAGAGAGCAATTATCCACAGTGGCTCATCATTTATATGATGCATTACGCCAATTTGACCAAGAAAAGATCGATATGATTTACGGAGAAGTTTTTCCCCGTGAAGGAATTGGTGTTGCAATTATGAACCGCTTATTAAAAGCAGCCGGTCATCGAATAATTAAAGAACACACCTCAAACCGTTGATTAACTTTATAGATAGTATGAGCCTGTTTTTCGTCAAAACTGTCCATTAGCGCGGCTTTCCCTCCGTAGCAGTTCCCCGAAATATGAGCTGTTTTGTCCAAGAGAAAGTCGCGATGAAAAGCATGTCTATTCCCCCAAAAACCTGCATATGTTTATAAAAGCTAGTCCAAGAGTACGTTCTGGGTAGGGGGAATTACATGTCTACTGTTACAGGTGAAGTATTTACACTGTCGTTGATGGCTTTTGCGTTGGGGATGGATGCATTCTCAGTTAGCTTAGGTATGGGAATGGCCTCGATAAGGTTAAAACAAATTGTAAAAATTGGCCTGACTGTCGGGTTATTTCATATCTGGATGCCGTTGATTGGAATGCTGACCGGGAATTTTTTATCCGAACAATTTGGAGCACTTGCCACGTATGCCGGTGGGATATTATTGATCCTCATTGGTTTCCATATGTTTATGTCCGGTTTTAAAAATGATGAAAAAAGAAGTTTTAAACCGATTGGTATCGGCTTATTTTTATTTGCCATCAGTGTCAGTTTGGATAGTTTCTCTTTAGGATTAACGCTGGGAATTTTCGGTGCCAAGACTCTAACTGCAATAACGTTATTCGGCTTTTTTGCAACTATTTTAACATGGGCCGGACTATTGTTAGGCCGTAAAATGAAAGGAATTATTGGTCAATACAGTGAAGCTTTTGGCGGTTCCATTCTTTTATTCTTTGGTATTAAACTAATCTTTCCTTTTTAAATATGAAACTATTCTCTCACTTCAGCCTTCCTGCAAAAAACTTTTAATATGAACACCATTCTCGTATAATAAAATAGGGGGATTGGATATGAAAAAAATATTATTTATTTGTACCGGGAATACATGTAGAAGTCCAATGGCAGAGGCAATTGCAAGAAAGCTTGATAAAAACCTGGAAGTCAAATCAGCAGGACTTTTTGCTGTACAAGGATCTGACATTTCGCCGTTTGCAAAAGAAGTTTTACAAGAAAATGACATAGTCCACCAACACCAATCCACTCCATTTACAAAGGAAGTTGCCGATTGGGCGGATCTTATTTTGACGATGACGAAATCCCACAAAGATTATATCGTTGGTCAATATCCCGATTTACGACATAAAGTTTTTTCTTTAAAAGAATTTGTTAAGGCAGATGGAATGGATGTCAGTGATCCGTATGGCGGTTCTATTGATACATATCGACGTACATACCAGGAATTATATGACTTAATCACAAAGCTGGAGGATCAATTGTATTAGGTGTATAAAATAAATTATCAATGTCTTCAAAGGGGAGGAGCACATGAACAGAAAAAAATATAAATTTAGTCTCCGCAAAAAGCTGGTCTATTTTACAACATTACTGGCATTGATTACTTACTCAACAAGTGCTTTTTTTATTTATATTCTTTACCCCTTATTCTTTGAAAATATCATTAATCAGTTTGTCTTCACAATTGGAACATTAGCTCTCGGAATTATTTGGTCAGGTATATTAGCTTTTTTGGCGGCATTTTTTATTGTTCGTCCGTTAAAAGATTTAGAGCAGGCTGCCATGCAAGCGGCAAGTGGAGAAATTACAAAAGATGTAAAGGTTTCCAAATCAGATGATGAAATTCGGGCTGTCGGATTAGCGTTTAACTATATGCTTGAAAACTTGCGCAAAATGGTTAGGCAGATTGAGAATAATTTTTCTGAAACCAATGAAAAAGTGCTTCTAATTTCACGAGAATCAAGAAAAGCAACGGAACAAGCCGAAAATATTGCAAAGACCATTACAGAAATATCAAAGGGTGCTGAGAATTCCGCTGAGTCAATTCAAAACACGGCAGAGTCAATTGAAGATGTGATAAAAATTGCGATGGAAGTGCAGACAAAAGCGAAAAACTCTGAAAAAGAATCGAATGAAATGCTTGATGTTTTGCAAAAAAGCAGACAAGCTATTTCTTCACTCATCACCGGGATTGAAGACTTGGCTCTGGCTAATAAAGAGTCATTGGAATCGGTTCATCGCTTGGCTAAAAATGCGGAACAGGTGGAACAAATCATTCATCTTGTCGGGGATATTGCCAACCAGACGAATTTGTTGGCACTGAATGCCTCAATTGAAGCGGCACGTGCCGGTGAACATGGCCGAGGTTTTGCGGTTGTTGCAGAAGAAGTTCGGAATTTAGCAGATGAGAGTGCCAAAGCGGTTCATGGAATTTCCGAACTTTTAAATAATATTCAAAATGAAGTGAAACAAGTTCTAAACCAAATTTCCGGTCAGGTCGAATCCGTCGATCAAGAAGTAGCTAAAGGGGCCGGTACAAATCAAATGATGGAAGATATGACAGCAAAGATTTATCAAGTTGCCGAGGCCGTGAAAAATATTTCCGTATTAGTTGACCAACAAATGACCAGTATTCACAATACATCAATCCAATCTCAGGAAGTATCAGCCATTGCCGAAGAGACCTCAGCGGGTGCTGAGGAAGTGGCCGCTTCAACCCAGGAACAAACATCTGTAATTACTAATGTAGAAGAAATTGCAGTTGAATTAAAAGAACTGGCCAATAAATTGAAAGAAACGATAACACAGTTTAAAATCACATAAATTTTACAATGATGATGCGGCCGAACAATACGAAAGGGAAACAAAAATCGTTTCCCTTTTTTTATACGTTAAGAAAGTATAAATTTCCAGCAAAGAAGCGAATTCGACGTAGTTGGAAATTTTGAGAATTAAGATTTTTTAGAAAAAGCATAAAATACCGGTGGAAATTTTAGGTTCAGGCGTCCTCCCTTTTTGTAGCCCTTGGTTTTCCAAGCCTGTAAGTATACCGGATTTTTTCAATTGTGATAAAATGAAGATATAGATTCATACTAGAAGGTACATACACGAATAGTAGAGGTGATAAGGATGAAGGTAGCCGTTGCAGCAGATCATGGCGGTGTCCATCTGAAAGGTGAAATCGTAAGTTTATTGGAAGAGCTTGGAATTGAATATGAAGATTTCGGTTGCGATTGTGAAACATCGGTTGATTATCCGGACTATGCCCTACCTGTTGCGGAAAAAGTGGCAAACGGGGAATTTGACCGGGCCATTCTTATTTGTGGAACAGGAATCGGTATGAGTATTGCAGCGAATAAAGTCAAAGGCATCCGCTGTGCGCTTTGTCATGATGTTTTTAGTGCAAAAGCAACCCGTGAACATAATGATACAAATATTTTGGCTATGGGTGAACGGGTTATCGGTCCGGGACTGGCCCGTGAGATTGCAAAAACATGGTTAACAACTGAATTTCTCGGAGGAAGACATCAAAGACGTATCGGAAAAATTGATGAATATGAAAATAAATAAGATGGGACCGGAATTACACATTTATAAGTAAACCCATTGTTTTTAAAATGCTATTTTCTAGATAGTATGAAAAGTATGAGGTGAACGAAAGAGTGGAACGGATCGAACAATGGAGGGAAGAGGCTAAGCAAATTTTTTCAGAGTTTGCCGAGAAAATCGATGTAAAGAAAAATCAAATTCTTGTCGTAGGCTGTTCAACTTCTGAAATCATCGGGAAAACCATTGGCACGAAAGGATCAATCGATGTAGCAGAAATGATTTATCAGGAATGTAAGCGATTTGCCGATTCGACAGGGGTCAGCCTTGCCTTCCAATGTTGTGAGCACTTAAACCGAGCGTTGGTAGTCGAACGTTTGACAGCGGAACGTCATGGATTGGAGGAAGTTTCAGTCATCCCCGTTCCAAAAGCAGGTGGGTCAATGGCGGCCTATGCTTATCGTCAATGTTCCGATCCGGTCGTTGTTGAACAGATAAAAGCAGATTTTGGAATTGATATCGGGGACACTTTTATAGGGATGCACTTGAAACACGTCGCTGTTCCGGTACGAGTTTCGAGAAACCAAATTGGCAGTGCTCATGTCACCCTTGCAAAAACAAGACCAAAACTAATCGGAGGGGAAAGGGCCGTATATCAATTAGATCATGACGATTCCACTTGCCTAACATAAATAGTTTTTAAAATCAGGGTCCTGCTCATAACGGAATATTTTTTCCTAAAGAGCAGCGACCCTTTGCATATATTTCCCAAAACACGAACATTCAGTGTAGAATTTCTGTAAAAAATAGATAGTTTCCGAATATCAAAAAACATGTTACAATAATAGAGCATTCAAATTTTTTCTAATTTCGTAATATGTACATATTTTTGGTTCACTGCCAAAAGCCTTTGCTTAAAGTATGAACGAAATATTTTCGGTAAAACCCTTTTGGGAACGATTCATATTTTTGGCAAAAGGTGAAAAATGAAATCGCCATACGGCAAATCGAAAACAACTGGAAGGGGATAAAGAAGATGAGTCATATTGCTAAGCAAGACCCGGCTGTTTTTCAAGCAATTCAGGATGAGTTAAAAAGACAACAAAACAAAATTGAGTTAATTGCTTCTGAAAACTTTGTTTCTGAAGCGGTTATGGAAGCCCAAGGATCTGTTTTAACGAACAAATATGCGGAAGGGTATCCGGGGAAACGGTATTATGGTGGCTGTGAATATGTTGATGTTGTGGAAGACTTAGCGAGGGACCGAGCGAAACAAATTTTTGGAGCGGAACATGCCAACGTTCAACCACATTCCGGAGCACAAGCAAACATGGCTGTCTATTTTTCTGTTTTACAGCCGGGTGATACGGTTCTTGGTATGAATCTATCCCACGGAGGCCATCTCACTCACGGTAGCCGGGTAAATTTTAGCGGGAAACAATATCATTTTGTCGATTATGGTGTCGATGAAAAAACGGAAACAATTGATTATAACGATGTATTAGAAAAAGCCCGGACCCATAAACCGAAATTAATTGTCGCCGGTGCCAGTGCTTACCCGCGGGTCATCGATTTTAAAAAGTTCCGCGAAATTGCGGATGAAGTTGGTGCCTATTTCATGGTGGATATGGCTCACATCGCCGGCCTTGTTGCTGTCGGACTTCACCCTAATCCGGTTCCTTATGCGGATTTTGTCACGACGACCACACATAAAACTTTGCGCGGACCACGGGGCGGAATGATTCTTTGCAAAGAAAAATATGCAAAACAAATCGATAAGGCAATTTTCCCGGGGATACAAGGCGGTCCGTTGATGCATGTAATTGCGGCTAAAGCGGTAGCCCTTGGTGAAGCATTGCAACCGGAGTTTAAAACATACATCGAAAACGTAGTCACAAATGCAAAACAACTCGGTGAAACATTGGTGGAAGAAGGGTTAAGACTTGTTTCCGGCGGTACGGATAATCATCTTTTACTAGTTGACTTGCGGTCGCTCGGATTAACCGGAAATGTTGCGGAAAAAGTATTGGATGAAATTGGGATCACATGCAACAAAAATACGATTCCTTATGATCCGGAAAGCCCGAATGTAACAAGTGGTATTCGTCTTGGTTCGGCAGCAGTTACCTCACGCGGTTTTACGAAAGAGGATATGGTCGAAGTGGCCAAAATCATTGCAACAACCTTAAAAAATTATCAAGATCAAGCTGTTTTGGAAACTTCCCGGGGACGTGTTCAGGCGTTAACAGAAAAACGTCCATTGTATGTAAATGTCGTTCAGGAAAACGAATCCTAAAAAATTAATAAATCACTTCTTATATTCAGCCTCCGAATAGGGGGCTTTCATTTTGGCAATTTATCGTAGAAAAGTTAAATTGAGTTAATATGAGTAAAATAATTTTCCAAGATTAGTGAAAGATTTTATTAGGAAAAATAATTATACACATACATATAATTGTGCTAATCTGAACAAGACAAATGCTTAACTAATATGATAAGATAAAGAAGGAATTGTAGAACTTTGTATTTTTTTGTAAAATAAAGCGAGTCCGTATGCAGGAAAATTTAAAATCTAAAAAGGGGCTGTTTTCTATGGGAAAAGTTTACGTTTTTGACCATCCTTTAATCCAACATAAGCTTACATACATACGAAAAAAAGAAACCGGGACCAAAGAATTTCGTGAATTGGTTGACGAAATTGCGACATTAATGGCTTTTGAAGCAACAAGAGACTTGCCCTTGGATGAAATCGAGATTGAAACGCCGGTTGCAAAAACAAAAGCAAAAGTACTATCAGGAAAAAAATTAGGGATTGTTCCTATTTTACGTGCCGGAATGGGTATGGTTGACGGGATATTAAAATTAATTCCTGCCGCAAAAGTCGGACATGTCGGTTTATACCGCGATCCGGAAACATTAAAACCGGTGGAATACTATGTGAAATTTCCTTCAGACATTGAAGATCGGGACTTCATTGTTGTGGATCCGATGCTGGCTACAGGCGGATCCGCTGTCGAAGCGATTAACAGTTTGAAAAAACGCGGGGCGAAACATATTATTTTCATGTGTCTAATTGCCGCACCGGAAGGATTGAAAGCATTGGAAGAAGCCCATCCGGATGTCGATATTTACATCGCTGCCCTTGATGAAAGACTGAATGAAAAAGGGTACATTATCCCGGGCTTGGGAGATGCCGGCGACCGGTTGTTCGGGACGAAATAAACTGTTGTAAAGTCATCTAGGAGCCTTAAAATCAAGTTGTGTTTAAAAAACCCAGAAATGATGAATTTTCCACATTCCTGGGTTTTCTTATTTTATCAATCAGTCATACTTCATGACAGGCGACAAAATGTCCTTCTTCAACTTCTCGCCATTCCGGACGAGTTACTTTGCACTGTTCAGTGGCTAATGGGCAACGAGTGTGAAATGGGCAACCGGTTGGATAATTGGATGCACTTGGAATTTCACCTTCAAGCTTGATTCTTTCCTTGTTTTTCCCCGGGATTGGTCGAGGGATTGAGGAAAGTAAAGCTTTTGTGTAGGGATGCAACGGATTTCGATAGATTTGATCCGATGTACCTAGTTCGGCAGTTGTACCTAAGTACATGACCAATACACGGTCGCTAATATGACGGACGACACTTAAATCATGAGAAATAAACATGTATGTCAAATGATGTTTTTCTTGCAGTTCCAGTAAAAGTTTAATAATTTGTGCTTGAACGGATACATCCAAGGCAGAAACCGCTTCGTCACAAATAACTAAGGATGGATTGAGTGCAATCGCTCTAGCAATCCCGATTCTTTGTCGCTGACCGCCACTAAACTCGTGTGGAAAACGATCGTAATGCTCCTTTTTCAATCCGACCTCTACTAAAAGTTCTTTAACCCTTTGGACTCGTTCGTTTTTTGATAAATTTGTATGGATAATAAATACCTCTTCTAAAGCGTCACCGATTCTTTGTCGAGGATCCAGTGATGCAAAAGGATCTTGGAAGATCATTTGCATATGTTTTTTATATTTTTTAAGTTGGCTGTCGGATAAATTACCGATTTCTTCGTCACGAAAGCGGATATTGCCGCCTGTTTTTCTTTCCAATCCAAGAACGGTACGACCAAGTGTTGACTTGCCGCAACCGGATTCTCCAACGACACCGAGTGTTTCTCCCTCATATATGGTGATATCTATATCATTAACAGCTTTGACATAGGCTTTTGTACGCTTTAAAATGCCTTTTTTGATTGGATAAAATGTTTTTAACCCCTTTATCTCAAGAAGTGGCAGCTGATTCAATGTGCATTTTCGCCTCCTGAAGCCAACATTTTACTTCTTGGTTTTCAGATATTTTAAATGTCGGCGGATTTTTTTGTCGGCAAATATCCGTTGCAAATGGGCAACGCGGATGGAAGCGACATCCTTCTATTTTTTCATCTAAATTCGGCATCGATCCCGGGATCACGTTCAATTCATGGGCATCCGCTTCAACATCAGGAACTGCAGCCAGTAGTCCTTGTGTGTATGGATGTTTCGGATTCGCAAATATTGTTTGGGCATCACTCATCTCGACAACTTCACCAGCATACATAACCATTACCCGATCGGCTATTTCAGCAACAACCCCCATATCATGGGTTACAAATATAACGCCCATGCCCATTTGTTCTTTTAATTCTTCAATCAAGTCCAATATTTGCGCTTGAATGGTAACATCGAGGGCAGTTGTTGGTTCATCAGCAATTAATAATAATGGTTCACAAGCGAGAGCCATGGCAATCATAACCCTTTGTCTCATCCCGCCACTAAGCTGGTGAGGATATTGATTAATTTTTTCTTCGGGGTTTGGAATCCCGACCTTTCTTAATAGCTCAATACTTGCTTGTTTTGCTTCCTTTTTCGATATTTTTTTATGGATTAAAAGCGGTTCTTGAAGCTGGTAGCCAATTGTGAAAACCGGGTTTAATGCCGTCATAGGTTCTTGGAAAATCATTGATATTTTATTCCCACGATAGGATTGCAATTGTTCATCGGTCAACCCGACCAACTTATCATTTTCGAGCTTTATTGAACCTTCCACAATATTTCCGTTCTGCGGGAGAAGTCCCATGATGGATAAAGAAGTGATACTTTTCCCACAACCGGATTCTCCAACAATACATAATGTTTCTCCTTTATCAACATGGAAGGAGATGGACCGAACAGCGGTTAACGGTCCTTTCGCTGTCCGGAATTCTACTTTCATGTTTTCAACTTGAAGTAAGTGATTCATTCCCTCCCCCTACTTTCTACTAACATTATATAAATACCATAAACCTGTAGGATCAACAGTTAAACCGGAAATAGATTTATCATAAGCGACAGATACCATTCCGTGATCCATTACTATCATTGGGGCATCTTTAATTACCATTAAATTGGCTTCGTTCAACTTTTGTTTACGAACTTCTTGATCTACCGTACTCCGGGATTCATCAACAAGTTTGTCAAATTCAGGATTGTTATAACGGACATTGTTTGATGAACCAATATTATTGGAATGCAAGTTTGGATATAGCAGTTCGCTACCATCACCGGTACTGTTTGCCCATCCTAAGAAGGTCATTTCAAAATTCCCTGTTCTTGCAGCATCCAAGAATGAACCCCATTCCATTGATTCAATCTTAACTTTTAAACCAATTTCGGATAATTGGGATTGAACAATTTCAGCCATTTTCATATAATTCCCTGTGTTTCCGACTAAGATGGTAATCGGGGTACTACTATAACCATGTTCTTTCACAATTTGTTTTGCTTTTTCAGGGTTATACGGGTAGCCAGCCTCTTTTGCCTTTTCATTATAACCAAATACTTTTGGGCCAATAATGCTTTCGTTATACTCTCCTAAACCATTGAGTTGCTTGACATAAGCTTCTTGATCAACACCATAGGCAACTGCTTGTCTAAATGGCAATTCATTGAATGGTGCTTTATCCATATTGAAGCCTAAATAGGAAACACGAGTACCTTCAGAAATTTTTAAGTTAACATTTTTTAATGATTTAACCCTAGATAAAAGATCGGATTGGATTGCGTCGATAAATTGAACTTCACCAGTTTGCAACATTGAGATTGCTGTTGAAGCTTCCGGAACAACCTTAAATGTTACTTTTTTAAGTTTTGCTGGTTTTTTCCAATAGTCATCATTACGAGTTAAAGTGACATGATCACCCGGTACCCATTCAACAAATTTGAATGGACCTGTACCGACTGGGTTTTTATTAATATCGCCTTTTTTATCAGCAGTTGGACTTACAATCGATGCGTTTGAATGAGCTAGTGCCGCTAACATCGGTCCATATGGTTCTTTCGTTTTAATAACAACTGTATGTTCATCTTGCACGTCAATTGAATCAATTGGTGCTAGTAAGGAAGCTCTTGGTGCTGCACGGTTCGGATCTTTAATTTGTTCAAATGTATATTTTACAGCTTCGGCATTGAAATCTGTCCCATCATGGAATTTAATTCCTTTTTTCAGCTTAATCACCCATGTATTCGGATCCGGATTTTCATAGGATTCAGCAAGGAGCGGCTCCGGTTCCATAGTTTTCGGGTTTAAGGTAAACAGTGTTTCATAAACTTGCGCAATGACATTTGTAGAAGGTTGATCATTTGTATCAATCGGGGATAACCCGGCTGCATCAGCGGTTGATGCATATGTGATTTCTTGTGCTGCTGCCCCGCCACTTGAAGACCCACTTGCTTTGTTGCTACCGTTACCGGAACAACCTGCGAGAACCAAGGACAAGGTAAAAAGGATTGCCAATGATTTTATTAAATTTTTCTTCATGACTATTTCTCCTTTAAGTAATTATGATTATGAATCAAATTTTATATTTGGGTCTAATGCGTCACGCAACCCGTCACCAACAACATTGAATGCGAAAACGGTCAACATGATTGCAATACCTGGTAAAATGGCCATATGTGGTGCTTCCCACATAAAATCTTGTCCTGCAGCTATCATGGCACCCCACTCAGGTGAAGGCGGTTGAGCACCTAACCCGAGGTAGCTAAGAGATGCACAAGAGAGAATTGCTGTAGCCATTCTTGTTGTGGCAAAAATAATAATTGGCGCTGTACAGTTTGGCAATATGTGTTTAAAAATGATCCGTGTATGACTTGCTCCGATTGATTTCATGGCCAAAATATATTCTTGGTTTTTGACCGATAAAACACTGCCTCGGACAATTCGTGCACAACCCGGAATAGACCAGATACTGATGGCGATGATAACATTTACTAAGCTTGTCCCCAACATTGCAATAATGAGCATAGCCAACAATGTACCGGGGAAGGCAAATAAAAGATCAACGATACGCATTATGACGGCATCTAATTTTTTAAAGTATCCACTAATCAGACCGAGAAGGACTCCGCCAGCTAATCCAAGTACGACGGAAGTAAGACCGACAATCAAGGAAATCCGTGCACCGTATACAAGTCGTGACCACATATCTCTACCGTAGTTATCTGTTCCAAGGAAGTGACCTGCTGTACCGATGCTTAGTTTGGCGCTTGCCAAGTCCTGTTTGTAAGGATCATGAGCCACGAGAACCGGAGCAAATATTGCTAAAATCACCTGAATAAGAATAATAGAAATCCCAATAAGAGCCAGTTTATTTTTACACATCCGTTTCCATGTATCTAACAAAAAATGGCCTTTTTTCCCTCTATTAACATCCTTTTTTTCTAATGCTATTCCATTTTCCAAAAATCTCACCCCCTTATTAGTCGTAGCTGATTCTTGGATCAACAGCTGCATATAAAAGGTCAACAATCAAATTAATGAAAACAAAGATTCCAGCAACAAGGAGGACAGTTCCTTGTACCATTGGAAAATCTCTAGAAGCAATACCTTCAATCATTAGTCTACCAATTCCATTGATGGCAAAAACTTGCTCGGTAATGATCGTTCCTCCCAACAAGCCGCCGAAGTTAATTCCGGCAACGGTTAAAACAGGAATCAATGCATTACGCAACGAATGAACCCAAACAACCTTTCTCTGCTTGACCCCTTTGGCACGCGCAGTTCGTATGTAATCAGCTTGGGCTACCTCCAACATAGATGAGCGTGTCATCCGGGCAATAATAGCTGCTGTTGATGTCCCTAAGGTAATGGCCGGTAAAATTAGCTCTTTAAAACCTTCTGTTGTATAGAATGGAGAATTTAATCCACCAATCGGCAACCATTGTAAATTTACGGAAAATAATAGAATCAACATTGTCCCTAACCAAAAATTTGGAATTGAGACACCGACCAACGAAAAAGTTGTGCTGGCAAAGTCAAGCATGGAATTGGGCTTCCTTGCCGAAATGATTCCGGCTGTTATTCCAATTACGATAGCAACAATCATGCTTGCTACGGCTAATTTAATTGTAATCGGAAATCTGGTCGTAATTGCTTCTGTAACGGATTGCCCTGTCCGGTAAGAATAGCCGAGGTCACCATGAATAAGGCCATTCATATAATCAATGTATTGGACTAACACAGGTTTGTTCAATCCCAAATCTGCTCTAATCGCTTCAATATCAGATTTAGTTGCTGTTGGTCCGCCGATGATTGTTGCCGGATCGCCCGGGGCAAGATGCATACTCATGAAAACTATAAAAGAAATACCAATGAGTAATAGAACCATCTGAGCAAATCTTCTGATAATAAACTGTACCATCTTCCACCCCTCCTTAAAAATTAGGTTAATATAACATTTGAAAAATTTTAAATTAGTTTCTATAATAGTTTACAAATTAAAGGTTGTCAACAGTTTGAATTAACAAAAATAAAGAAAATACATAATAGCGCATACATTTATGATTAAAAATGAACTTTTTACCATCATTTTGTGGATGAATAAATATATTGGAAGCTATGGAATATCACGGTAGAACGATGGAGATATCATTTATTAGTTTTGACAGAATAACAAAAAACTGTCCGAGTGGTTTTCTTATTTGGTAAGATTCAATGAATCAATGTGTGTAAATTCACTAAATCTTACCAAAGTTCCACTGGACAGTTTTAAATAAAGCGGGTTTATTTCGAATTCGATTATAGTTTGAAACCACTTCTGCTTTTAAATCTCCTGAGAATCACAGAACTTTCTACTCGAGTAATCCCCTCAACAGAATAAAGCTCAGTGTTGATGAATGATTCTAGCATTTTAAAATCCTCAACTAAAACGTGCATATGAAGTGTACTTGGGCCGGTCATTTGGTAAATACTGGCAACGTTTGGGTTAGCTGCCAAATTCTCAGCTACTTTAATTAGTTGCATCGGTTCCACATCCACCTCAAAGAATGCGGATACTTGTTTCCCTGCATTTTCTGAATTAATAACAACGGTAAATTTTTCAATAATCCCCCGTTCTTTTAAACTTTCAATTCGATCTTTAACGGCCACCCGGGAAAGGCCGACTTTTTTTGCCAATTCAACATAGGAAATTCGTCCATCTTTCGTTAGTTCATTCAATAGCTTCTTATCGATATCATCTAACTTCATTGCGACATCTCCTTTCAAACTGCCTTTTTCATATAATAGCAGAAAATTTTTCGTGTAAGAATGTGTTGAACAACCCATATGAAATATATTATCAAATAAAAATAACAAAATGTAAGTCATTATTTAAATTAACTTTTAAAATGGAAACTATAATATAATAAATTTTTATTTTTGTCTGATTTATTATTGACAAAATCTTAATTTGTTTGTATCATTCAATATAATTCAGAAAATAAGGGGGAGAGGTTCGTGATTTCATTTAACCATCTGTCCAATCCGTATTCAATTCCTAGGAACGCTACCTATGCAAGAAAGGGGATAGTTGCTACTTCTCAGCCCCTCGCTGCACAAGCCGGATTGGAGATATTAAAAAAAGGCGGGAATGCCATTGATGCGGCGATTGCCACGGCAGCCTGTTTGACTGTTGTTGAACCGACATCGAATGGTATTGGTGGTGATGCATTTGCCTTAGTTTGGACAAATGGAAAGTTATATGGTCTGAATGGGAGTGGGCCGGCGCCAAAATCGATTTCCATCGATGCTGTGAAAGAACGGGGATTTAATGAGATTCCAACCCATGGCTGGATTCCGGTGACGGTTCCAGGTGCTCCCGGTACTTGGGCAGAGCTGTCGAGGCGGTTTGGCAAATTACCGTTATCGGAGGTATTAAAACCTGCAATCGAGTATGCAAGTGAAGGATATCCAATCTCCCCAACTTTAGGAAGATTTTGGGAACGGGCTTTTTCTATTTATAAAAATAAATTAACAGAGGACCACTTTCAGCATTGGTTTGAAACCTTCGCACCAAAAGGGCGGGCACCACGGGTCGGCGAAATTTGGGCATCACCCGACCATGCAAAAACGCTGCAATTAATCGCAGAAACGAATGCCGAGTCATTTTACAGAGGTGAGCTGGCGGAAAAAATTGCCGCATTCTCTAAGGAAACAGGAGGATTTTTAAAAGATGAAGATTTAGCCAATTATCGACCGGAATGGGTGGAGCCAATTAATGTTAACTATCGTGGCTACGATGTATGGGAAATTCCGCCGAATGGGCAAGGTATCGTTGCACTTTTAGCATTAAATATTTTAAAAGGTTTTGAGTTTCATGAAAAAGAATCCGTAGATGTGTATCATAAACAAATTGAAGCTATGAAACTTGCATTTAGCGACGGGCAGAAATTTGTAACAGAGAAAAATAAAATGTCTGTGACACCGGAACAACTATTAAGTGAAGCATATGCCGAGACAAGGAGAAAACGGATTGGTGAGGAAGCACAGTTCCCTGAAGCGGGTGATCCTTCCGGCAGTGGCACGGTTTATTTAGCAGCGGCTGACAAAGACGGAAATATGGTTTCCTTCATTCAAAGTAATTACATGGGATTCGGTTCCGGTTTAGTTGTACCGGGGACAGGAATTGCTTTACAAAATCGGGGACATAATTTCTCCTTTGATCCGAGTCATGCGAATGCGTTAGAAGGCGGGAAACGTACATATCATACGATTATCCCGGGATTTTTAACAAAAGGAAATGAAGCGGTCGGTCCGTTTGGTGTGATGGGCGGATTCATGCAACCACAAGGACATGTCCAAGTTATCATGAATACGATTGATTTCGGGTTAAATCCGCAAGCTGCCCTTGATGCACCAAGATGGCAATGGATGAAAGGTAAAGTTGTTGAATTTGAAAATCGTTTTCCGCACCATATTATCCAAGAGTTGGAAAGAAGAGGACATCAAGTTAATATTCAATCTGAGTCGAACAACTTTGGCAGAGGGCAAATCATTTGGCGAGATGAAAAAACAGGTTGTCTCATTGCCGGCAGTGAGTCAAGAACAGATGGAACTGCAGCTGCATGGTGATTGAAATTTAACATAAACTAGTTTTGGGTAGAGGATCAATGTTGATGTAGCCTCATGCTATCTTGCGTGAATGAAAATTAACATAAACTAGTTTTGAGTAGAGGATCAATGTTGATTTAGCCTCAACTAATCATAATTGAAATTTAACATAAATTTGCTTTGGGCAGAGGACCGATATGTTATTTTAAGTACAAGGCAAAACAAAGTATTTTACATTGAACAGATAAAGGTGTGTAACATGAAAAAACAGCGAGACATTTTTATTGCCTTTTTTCGCTCAGGAATTTTGGGATATGGTGGGGGACCATCGTCCATTCCACTCGTTTACAAGGAAGTTGTGGAGCGATTTAATTGGATGAATGCGGAAGAGTTTGGAGATATTCTTGCCCTTGCCAATACATTGCCGGGACCCATTAATACGAAGATGGCCGGTTATATTGGCTACCGGGTGGGCGGATACGTTGGAATGGTCAATGCGATTTTGGCGAGTATATTACCGACGATTGTTGCGATGATTCTATTATTTGCTTCCATTGATAAAATAAAACAATTTAATTGGGTGAACGGGATGATTGCAGCGATTATTCCGGTTGTCGGTGTCATGATGGGGACGTTAACCTGGCAGTTTTTAAAAAATACAAAGAAGGATTTTGGTACCGGAAAAACAATTGTCCTAAGTGTTCTTATTTTAATCGTTCTGCAATTCTTCCATATTCATCCGGCCATTGTAATTGCCGTATTTCTTATTGCTGCATTCGTCCAAAGGGATAAGGAGGAACAGGTGGTCAAAAAGAAAGAGAGGACGGGCGCATGATCTATTGGAATATTTTTCTGGCGTTTTTTATCCCCGGAATTTTGGGTTATGGTGGCGGACCGGCCTCAATCCCCTTAGTTGAAAATGAAGTGGTTGATCGCTATGGCTGGTATACCGTCCAAGAGTTCAGTCAAGTTTTGGCATTGGGAAATTCCTTGCCGGGGCCGATTGCGACAAAAATGGCCGGTTATATTGGTTATGATGTTGGCGGTGTCTTAGGTGCCATTATCGCTGTTTTTGCTACAGTTGCCCCATCGTTAATTTTAATGATTATTTTATTGAAGATTTTGTTAAAGTATAAAAATTCTCCAAAAGTAAAACGATTGACGAGCTATGTTCGCCCGATTATTGCGATTTTACTTGGTGTGATGGCATGGGACTTTTTTGTTGAATCATATGAAGGAATTGGTATTTGGCAAACAGTCGGGATTGGAGTGATTAGCTTTTTTATGATTGAACGCTGGAGAATCCACCCAGCCATTGTAATTGTTGCCGCTTTTGTTTATGGTGGGTTAGTTTTGGGGTGATGGTCAAAAAATGAAGTTTCTCGGCTCAAAATGGTGACGAGAACGGGTCTCGCCGCCAAAAAGGGGAGCTTTTCGCCTCAAAAAGTCGACGAGAACGGGTGTCGTCGCCAAAAAATGGAGTTTCTTGCGCAAAAATGACGACGAGAAAGGGTATCGTCGCCAAAAAATGGAGTTTCCCGCACAAAAATGACGACGAGAACGGGTGTCGTCGCCAAAAAGTGGAGTTTTTCGCCTCAAAAAGTCGACGAGAACGGGTGTCGTCGCCAAAAAAAGGAATTTTTCACCTCAAAATGACGACGAGAATGGATCTCGTCGCCAAAAAAAGGAGTTTTTCAGCTCAAAATGACGACGAGAATGGATCTCGTCGCCAAAAAAAGGAATTTTTCACCTCAAAATGCCGACGAGAACGGGTCTCGTCGCCAAAAAGTGGAGTTTTTCGCCCCAAAATGATGACGAGAATGGATCTCGTCGCCAAAAAAAGGCATTTCCCGCTGAAAATGCCGACGAGAACGGGTATCGTCGCCAAAAAAAGGAGTTTTTCAGCTCAAAATGCCGACGAGAACGGGTGTCGTCGCCAAAAAGTGGAGTTTTTCGCCTCAAAAAGTCGACGAGAAAGGGCTTCGTCGCCAAAAAAAGGAATTTTTCACCTCAAAATGCCGACGAGAACGGGTCTCGTCGCCAAAAAAAGGAGTTTCCCGCACCAAAATGGTGACGAGAAGGGGTCTCGTCGCCAAAAAGTGGAATTTCCCGCACCAAAATGCCGACGAGAACGGGTCTCGCCGCCAAAAAGGAGAGTTTCTCGGTTTAAAATGACGACGAGAACGGGTGTCGTCGCCAAAAAGTGGAGTTTTTCGCCTCAAAAAGACGACGAGAACGGGTCTCGTCGCTAAAAAATGGAGTTTCCCGCACCAAAATGGTGACGAGAAAGGATCTCGTCGTCAAAAAAGAGATTTTTCCGCCTCAAAATGGTGACGAGAAAGGATCTCGTCGCTAAAAAATGGAGTTTCTCGCCTCAAAATGACGACGAGAACGGGTGTCGTCGCCAAAAAATGGAGTTTCCCGCACAAAAATGCCGACGACAAGAGGTCTCGTCGCCAAAAAATAGAGTTTTCCGCCCAAAAATGGTGACGAGAACGGGTCTCGTCACCAAAAAATGGAGTATTTCGCCTCAAAATGGTGACGAGAAAGGATTTTACCGATTTATTGTTTTTCCAAGGTGCGAAACTCAAGTAATAAATCTGACACTGCAGACTAGATGTGGTCTGCCATTACCTAAGATTTGGAAACCCAATAAAATTTAACCGCAGACCAAGTGGCACGTAACCAATCAGACCAAACACATTCGTAACCGCAGACCAAGTGGCCGTTCCTAATCAAACCTAATAAATCCAAATTTCCCAGACATACTAATAGGAAAGTTATTCAATCAGGGAGGTTTGATTATGAAATTAGCCCGCAAATGTTTCGTTCTCTGCTTAATTTTTTCTATCTTCGTTTTATCTGCCCCAATAAACATAAAGTACGTGTACGCAGGAAAATATGAAAGACCTGCCCTTCCTCAAGATGAAGATACGCAACAAACGGTCATCGTAAAAGTAAATAAACCGATGACCGAAAGTGAAGCGAAACAACTACTCCGATCCTACCCGGACCTGAAGTTAAGGTATCATTTTCAAAATATATTTAACGGTTTTTCTGTAATGGGTCCGAGTAGCCAAATAAAAAAATTGGCCGAAAAAACCTCCATTGAAAACATCTATCCGTCCTATACATACAAACTGGATATAAGTCCCTATCCGCAAATTTCAAACGGTACTTTCAACAGCATTAATTATATTGGTACAAGTAAAATTCGCCATCTCACCGACAAAAATGGAAACCACTTAACAGGAAAAGGAATTAAAGTAGGCATTATTGACACAGGAATCGATTACACGCATCCGGATTTACGAAAATCATATGTCAAAGGGTATGATTTTGTCGATAATGATCATGACCCGATGGAAACAGTCGATATGGGCCCAAATAATACGTTTCACGGAACGCATGTGGCAGGTGTGATTGCCGCAAATGGAAAAATGACAGGTGTTGCTCCGGAAGCGGAAATCTATGCCTATCGCGCCTTAGGACCCGGTGGATTTGGGACAACAGAGATGATCATTGCTGCCGTTGAACAAGCCATCAAGGACCGGGTTGATGTGTTAAACCTTTCTTTGGGTACAAGTATCAACGGACCGGATTTGCCAACCAGTCTTGCCTTAGATAAAGCGGTGGAAAACGGGATTGTCGCAGTCACATCGAATGGTAATTCAGGACCGGATTTATGGACGGTAGGTTCCCCGGGGACTTCCCATCAAGCAATTTCGGTCGGTGCGAGTACGCCGGAGATTCAAATACCGTATGTAGACTATTATGGTCAACAATTTCGCCTCTCCCCTCTTACCGGTTCAAAGCCATGGAATCTCGATCGATCATATATGATAGTTGCCGGTGGATTAGGAAGAGAAAAAGATTACCAAGATGTAGATGTGAACGGGAAAATTGTTCTCCTTAAGAGAGGAAAACTAACTTTTTCTGATAAAGTCCGTACGGCTGAAAAATATGGGGCAAAGGCGGTCATCATCTATAATAATGAAGATGAGGCGGTTTTAGGAATGTTGGATGGTGAAATGAATTTACCGGTTGCTTTCCTATCAAAAAAAGATGGGGAACATCTTCTGAAACTTATAGAAACGAGCAATACGCCGGCTAAAATAGTAAATAAAAACGAACAAGATAGGCTGGCGGATTTTAGTTCCCGCGGGCCGGTTACATTTAGCTGGGAAATAAAACCGGACGTCGTTGCCCCGGGTGTTGCGATTGAAAGCACTGTGCCGGGCGGATATAAACCGCTGGCAGGAACAAGTATGTCTGCCCCGCATGTTGCCGGGGCAAGTGCCATTCTGAAACAAGCAAATCCGGACTGGACCCCGGAACAAATTAAAGCAGTTCTCATGAGTACAAGCAAACCACTTTTAAATGAAGCAAATCAATTGTACCAGTCATTTGAACAAGGAGCCGGGCGGATTCAAATGGAGGAAGCATTACGTACCGAGACGATCATTCAGCCTGCTGCCCTTCAATATGGAAAAGTAAAAGGGAAAACATTTGAAGAAACGAAGAAAATGATAACGGTAGAAAATGTTAGTGATCACGCCATTCGCTGTACATTTTCTACACCACTCCGCTCTGATACTATTGCATGGGATTTGCCGAGTCCATTTTACTTAAAGCCAAAAGAGAAAAAACAAATAACCATTGGTATAGAAGTAAAAAACCAACATAAGAAAAATGAGATTTATAATGGGTTCATTGACATGCACAGCGGAAGCCAAACCATTCATATCCCGTACTTATATGTTGTTGCTGAACCGGATTATCCGCGAATTATGCAATTCTCCTTTGAAAAATCGGAGAGGGAGGATCTCTATAAATATGAAACATATTTGCCGGGCGGCGCCGATGAATTTGGGATTGCCCTGTTTGATCCGGATACGTACCGATTTATCGATTACTTGGATTGGGAAAAAAATGTCCGGCGCGGCTTAATTACAAAAACAATTAAACAAGAGAAAGACTTGCAAAAAGGGACCTATATTGCTGTAGCGTTTGCAAAAAAGTCCGGAAAGGAAGACTTCATTGAACAACTGATAGAAATACAATAATCCGGGATATTTCATAATTTATCCACACATTGTTAAAATGTTACAAATTTGTGAAGGATAACGGATTCTCGAAAAACAGACCGATATTTTCTATGTATATAAATTGACATAAAAACTAGACTATTGTAGTCTTATTTAGTGTATGGTGATAGGGTTTTCAACTTATTTACAGTTGAAAATCCATCGTAATAATGAAATTTCTTTCGTTAAAATATGAACTACTTGAATACATCATTTATTTGTAAAATTATGGTTTTTTGTATGGCGATTTTTGTTCTTTTATGAACTTTTTTGACGGAAATGAAAACTTCTGGACAAAAAAAATTAGTGGAAATTTCACATTCCCATATAAATGCTATTGTATAATATCATTTAAGCCCCTTTTCAAAACCTTTTATTAGTTGTAATCTCGTTATCGGGTTGTAATCTATAGAAGATAACCGCTCAGAAAATATGATTTTGAAATCTGAACATCAACATAATCATTTATTCCTAAACTACAATATAAATTTTTTTCAAATAGCATTTTTTAGGTGTAAAATAAGGTTGGTGTGCTTGAAAATATTTGTGCGGCCTAACCCGGACTTTAGGAGAAGTATAAAAATGCCTGATATTCAATTTTTATATAATCGCTATCGAAAATATATGTTTTACCTGTTAGCTATTTTTGTTTTTGGATGGGGTTTTACATCATTCAAGGAAGTATTTCTGGGTTTCATACTGGGTACAGCTGTCAGTTTTATTAATCTATGGTTATTATATAAAAAAACGATACGTCTGAGTGAAGCTGTCGCAAAAGGTAAGGCGGTTTACTCTATCGGTTCCCTTTCGAGGTTTGCTTACGCAGCATTAGCAATTTTAATCGCTATACAATTTCCTAATGATATAAATATTTTATCTACTTTAATTGGGTTATTGACATCTTACATTGTCATGGCCCTCGATTCTCTCATTTTATTTATAAAAAAAGGTTACAGGAAGAGAGGTGAGTAACGTGCATCATGAGGAACCGGTTAGGGAATTGTTTTGGGGTTTGACATATAACCCGTCAAATATTTTGATGATAACAATTTCCTCACTAATAGTATTTTTAATCGCTTTATTATGTACACGCAAACTCGCAATGAAACCAACCGGAGCTCAAAACTTTATTGAGTGGGTGATGGATTTTGTAAAAGGAATTATTCAAAGCAACCTAGACTGGAAAAATGGCGCCAGATTCCATCTTTTGGCTTTAACATTGATCATGTATATTTTCGTGTCAAACATGCTTGGGTTGCCATTTGCCGTTGTTTATGGCCATGAGCTATGGTGGAAATCACCGACAGCCGATCCTCTTATTACGATGACATTGGCCGTTATGGTACTCGGCTTAACTCATTATTATGGTGTGAAGCTGCGTGGAGCTAAGAATTACTTACTTGGATATACGCAACCGATGAAAGTCATGACACCAATAAAGATCGTTGAGGAATTTTCAAACACATTAACACTCGGTCTTCGTCTTTACGGAAACATTTATGCAGGTGAGACGCTTCTTGCTTTACTTGTCTCTTTAGGAACAAGCGGCATTATCGGGGGGGTTTTAGCTTTCCCATTAATGATGGTATGGCAAGGGTTTAGTATTTTTATCGGAGCTATCCAATCATTTATTTTTACCATGTTAACAATGGTCTATATGGCCCATAAGGTTAGTGCAGACCATTAATATAAATATCATTTTCAGGCGATCAACTTCCCTTCTTGAAACGTGATAACGTTTAGGCGGGAGATGCATCGTCACAGAACAGAAAAGCAGCTGTAGACATAACTGTCTTAAGCTTTACCGGCGGAGTGAACACGCCCCAAAGAATGAGAATCCTAGATAACTAAATGCCTTTGGAAACCCCTGCTTCAAATTTAACTAAATAAGTGGCGGGTAGTTCACGAACATGAAAACAATACACATTTTTATAAATTAAAGGAGGATTTTATTAAATGGAAACATTAGCAGCAGCAATTGCAGTTGGTTTGGCAGCATTAGGTGCCGGTATCGGTAATGGTTGGATCGTTTCAAAAACTGTAGAAGGGATGGCACGCCAACCAGAATCTGCAGGTCTATTACGTACGACTATGTTCATTGGTATCGGTATGGTAGAAGCGATTCCGATCATGGGTGTTGTAATCGCCTTTATCGCACTATTTTCATAAAGTTAACTAAGCTTTATAAAAGTAAATGGCGGAGATCATTCATAAGAACCTTCGCCATTCCTTTATGTTACATGTAAAATAAGCCGGTTTTTGAAAAATTAAACAATTGTTTAGGTTTCTAAACTTATTGTACCTACTGAGATTATACTTGACGCAATGATGCTTCTATAATCTCTTATCGATTGCAACAATCTTTTAAAGAATAGCCTAAAAATATGAATGCGTAATTGATAAATTTACAATGTATTTATGGTGCTTCTTGAAGGGAGTGAATGGTAGCGTGTTAACAGATGGTTTCGTATTAGGTGCTGCATCAGGAGGCTTTACAGTGCTCGATTCTTTATACCAACTTCTGGCATTTTTAGTCCTCATGTGGCTTTTGAAAAAATATGCATGGGCTCCATTAATGAAAATGATGAAAGATCGTGAAGAGCATATCGCCAGTGAAATCGATCAAGCGGAGGCTGCAAAAAAGGAAGCAAAAGAACTTTTGCAACAGCAACAAGAAATGTTAAAAAATGCTCGCCAAGAATCGCATACTTTTATTGAAAATGCGAAAAAGCAAGCAGAATCTCAAAAAGAAGAAATTATCCGTGCAGCACGAGAAGAAGCAGAACGGCATAAAGAAGCCGCACGCTTGGAAATTCAACAAGAAAAAGAGAATGCGGTGGCAGCCTTAAAAGAGCAAGTCGCATCTCTATCCGTTTTAATCGCTTCGAAAGTAATTGAGAAAGAATTAAGCGAAAAGGATCATGCCGAGTTGATTCAAGAGTCTATTAAAAAGGCAGGAGAAGAGTAATGAGTAAAACCATTGCAGAAACAAAGTATGCTGTTGCTCTTTTCCAGTTAGCTCAAGAAAAAAATCTGGTAGATCAAATTGAAAGTGAACTGCTAATTATCAAAGAAGTTTTCGGTTCCAATAAAGATATTTTGACATTTTTAAAGTCACCACAAGTTTCAAATCAGGAAAAACACAATGCGTTGAAAAAAGCTTGTGCTGACTTTTCACCATATGTATTAAATACGTTGCTTTTGTTAACCGACCGTCATCGAGTCGATTCGATAATTCCAATGATCGATGCATATATTGAAATGTCCTATGATCGAAAGGGAATTGCAACAGCAAAAGTAGAGTCTGTTCGCGCGCTGACAGACGAAGAAAAATTGGCGATTTCAAATGTATTTGCCCGAAGGATGAAGAAAACATCACTGGAGATCGAGAACATTGTTAACAGTGATTTACTGGGCGGTTTAAAAATTCAAATTGGCAATCGCATCTTTGACGGAAGTTTGCGTGGGAAACTGGACGGCCTCAAACGCGAACTATTAAGATAAATCGTAATACTAGACGGGAAACATGGAAACAGTACCTGTCATAAATGCGAACGTTAAGGATAAATCTTGATTCTAATATAAGTATGGAATCATTAACCATCTCAAACGCGAACTATTAGGATAAATCGTAATAAGGGGTGAAATGAATGAGCATTAAAGCTGAGGAAATCAGTACACTGCTTAGACAGCAAATTGAAAACTATCAAGCTGAAATGAAAGTAACCGACATCGGTACGGTCATCGAAGTTGGTGACGGGATTGCTCGTGTTTACGGATTAGATAATGCCATGAGCGGCGAGCTTTTAGAGTTCGAAAATGGTGTAATGGGCATGGCCCAAAACCTTGAACAAAACAATGTCGGTGTTATTATATTAGGACCTTTTACAGATATTCGTGAAGGTGCTCAAGTTAGACGAACAGGACGGATTATGGAAGTTCCTGTCGGTGAAGAATTAATCGGACGTGTCGTAAACCCGCTTGGTCAACCGGTTGACGGATTAGGTCCGATTCATACAACAAAAACTCGTCCAATTGAAAGCCCTGCTCCGGGTGTTATGGACCGGAAATCCGTTCATGAACCGTTACAAACCGGGATTAAAGCGATTGACGCACTTGTCCCAATCGGTCGTGGACAACGGGAATTAATTATTGGTGACCGTCAAACAGGGAAAACAAGTTTAGCTGTTGATACAATTCTTAACCAAAAAAATGAAAATATGATTTGTATTTATGTAGCCATCGGGCAAAAAGAATCAACTGTTCGGAATACGGTTGAAACTTTCCGTAAATACGGTGCTTTAGACTATACCATTGTCGTTACCGCTGCTGCATCTGAGCCTGCTCCATTACTTTATCTGGCTCCATATGCCGGTGTAGCTATGGGAGAAGAGTTCATGCATAACGGAAAGCATGTATTGGTTATTTACGATGACCTAACAAAACAAGCGGCAGCCTATCGGGAACTTTCCCTATTATTACGCCGTCCGCCGGGTCGTGAAGCCTATCCTGGTGACGTGTTCTATTTGCATTCCCGTTTATTGGAACGTGCTGCAAAATTAAGTGATGCCAAAGGTGCCGGTTCATTAACTGCACTACCATTCGTTGAGACACAAGCAGGGGACATCTCGGCTTACATTCCGACGAACGTTATTTCCATTACCGATGGACAAATTTTCTTACAATCTGACCTCTTCTTCTCAGGTGTACGTCCGGCCATTAACGCAGGTCTATCCGTATCCCGGGTTGGAGGAAACGCCCAAATTAAAGCCATGAAAAAGGTTGTGGGGACATTACGTCTTGACTTAGCTTCTTACCGTGAACTTGAAGCATTCGCACAATTTGGCTCCGATTTAGATAAATCAACACAAGCGAAACTGGCACGTGGTGTACGCACAGTTGAAGTATTGAAACAAGATTTACACAAACCGATTGCGGTTGAAAAACAAGTAGTCATTTTATACGCATTAACACGCGGATTTTTAGACGATATTCCGGTAGAAGATATTCGTCGCTTTGAAAATGAATTATACAGCTGGATCGATCAAAACAAACCGGCCGCTGTCGAACATATTAAAACGACTCGTGAACTTCCGGCAGATGAGGAATTGACACAACTTCTTAATGATTTCAAAAAAACATTTGCTGTGTCTGAATCAAAATAACCGGTTCGTGATCGAGGGGAAACTTCTCCACTTATCGAACGTGTAACAATGCTTATCAATCAATGAGGTGGTGAGGAAAAGTGGCCAGTTTACGGGAAATAAAAGGACGGATTAATTCAACGAAAAAAACAAGCCAAATCACAAAGGCGATGCAAATGGTGTCTACTTCCAAAATGAGCCGTGCCGAAATGAATGCTAAATCATTTGTCCCTTATATGGAAAAAATTCAAGAGGTGGTCGGCAGTATTGCTCATGGTACGACAGATGCTGTACATCCCATGTTAATCCATCGTCCGGTAAAAAAATCAGCTTATCTTGTCATTACCGGTGACCGCGGATTAGTTGGTGCTTATAATAGCAATATCATCCGCCGAGTCAACCAACTGTTACAAGAACGTCATAAATCAAAAGATGAATACGGCTTGATTACAATCGGACGGGTGGGTCGTGATTTCTATAAAAAACAAGGTCATAACATCCTATTAGAAATTACCGGGTTAAATGACCATCCGAATTTCAATGAGGTTCAGAGCATCACCAGTAAAACCGTAGATATGTTTTCTGACGGTACCTACGATGAGCTATATATCATTTATACCCACTATATTTCGGTTATCCAACATGATGTTATTGTGAAAAAGGTTTTGCCATTAACCGATATTGCACCGGCTGCAAAACCGTTTATCTATGAGTTTGAACCGAACGTAGAGGAAATATTGGAAGTCTTGTTGCCTCAATATGCCGAAAGTCTAATTTTTGGAGCATTACTTGAAAGTAAAGCAAGTGAGCATGCGTCCAGTATGATGGCAATGAAGAATGCGACGGATAATGCAATGGAACTAATCAATACGTTAACAATCAGCTATAACAGGGCCCGCCAAGCACAAATCACTCAAGAAATTACCGAAATTGTGGCCGGGGCTTCCGCATTAGAATAAATTTCAAATAAACGATAATCATACACTTTTCAAATGAACGGACAAAAGTAACATAGTCAGGAGGGAAAAAGATGAATAAAGGGACAATCCTTCAAGTAATGGGTCCGGTTGTCGACGTTAAATTCGAAAATGGACAGTTGCCAAAAATTTATAACGCATTACGAATTCAACATAAAGCCCAAAACGATGCAGACGTTGACATCGACTTAACATTGGAAGTCGCCTTACATCTAGGTGATGACACTGTTCGTACAATTGCGATGGCATCAACGGACGGTTTAGTACGCGGTATGGAAGTAATTGATACCGGTGCTCCTATTTCTGTTCCGGTTGGTGATGTCACATTAGGTCGGGTATTTAATATTTTAGGTGAATCGATTGATTTAGATGGTGAATTGCCGCAAAATGTTCGCAGAGATCCGATTCATCGTCCTGCGCCAAAATTTGAAGAACTATCTACCAAAGTTGAAATTCTCGAAACCGGGATTAAAGTAGTAGACCTACTTGCCCCTTATATTAAAGGTGGGAAAATCGGCCTATTCGGTGGTGCCGGTGTAGGGAAAACAGTTTTAATTCAGGAATTAATTAATAATATCGCCCAAGAACACGGTGGTATTTCCGTATTTGCCGGTGTTGGTGAACGGACACGGGAAGGAAACGACCTATACTATGAAATGAAAGACTCCGGTGTTATTAAGAAAACCGCGATGGTATTCGGACAAATGAATGAGCCGCCTGGTGCCCGGATGCGCGTAGCTTTAACGGGACTGACAATGGCTGAATATTTCCGTGATGAACAAGGACAAGACGTGCTATTTTTCATTGATAACATTTTCCGTTTCACTCAAGCCGGTTCCGAAGTTTCTGCCTTGCTTGGTCGGATGCCGTCTGCAGTAGGTTACCAACCGACATTGGCGACGGAAATGGGTCAATTGCAAGAACGGATTACATCAACAAATAAAGGTTCTGTCACATCTATTCAAGCGATTTACGTTCCGGCCGATGACTATACGGACCCGGCTCCGGCAACAACTTTCGCTCACTTGGATGCAACAACCAACCTTGAACGGAAACTATCTGAAATGGGTATTTACCCGGCTGTGGATCCACTTGCATCAACATCACGTGCATTGGCACCGGAAATTGTTGGGGAAGAACATTATTTCGTAGCTCGTCAAGTTCAACAAACATTGCAACGTTATCGGGAATTACAAGACATCATTGCGATCTTAGGTATGGATGAATTAAGCGACGAAGACAAATTAATCGTTCATCGTGCGCGTCGTATTCAATTCTTCCTATCACAAAACTTCCACGTTGCTGAACAATTTACAGGCCAACCCGGATCCTATGTTCCTGTAAAAGAAACCGTTCGTGGCTTTAAAGAAATTTTAGAAGGTAAATGGGACCATCTTCCTGAAGAAGCATTCCGCCTTGTAGGTACAATTGAGGATGCCGTTGAAAAGGCAAAATCTATGGGCGTTGAAGTGTAATTTGGATTATGAGGAGGATAAAAAATGAAAACCGTATCCGTAAGTATCGTTACTCCTGATGGTCCGGTCTATGAATCAGATGTAGAGATGGTCAGCACAAAAGCGGCCAGCGGTGAACTCGGTATTTTGCCGGGACACGTACCAATGGTGGCACCACTTGCCATTGGTGCCGTTCGCTTAAAAAAAGACGGTCATACTGATTTGGTTGCGGTTAGTGGAGGATTTCTGGAAGTACGTCCGGATAAAGTAACAATCCTTGCTCAAGCTGCAGAAAATGCCAATGAAATCGATATTGATCGTGCCATACGAGCAAAACAACGGGCTGAAGAACGTCTTCGGAAACAAAAACAATCCGAAATCGACTACAGACGAGCCGAACTCGCCCTAAGACGTGCATTAAATCGAATAAATGTCGCCCAAAATGCAAGATAACGTAACGTACACGTTTATCCGGAAAAGTCCTCTTAGCCAACCGCTAAGGGGATTTTTTTGTGTGTTAAGTATAATTTCCAGCAAGGTAGTGCAGTGAGAAATTTTAGGTTTTAAGTATAGTTCAAAGGAAAAGCTTCAAAGCAACACACCACGCTCGAAAAAATTATATATTTTTCCGATGAACTACGTCTTTGCTTTCCCCTAAAGGTTCGGCAGTCGTCGAGTTTTGCGGAGCGCAACAGGTGCTGAGCGAGCTCCCTATACTTCAGTGTATATTCTATTTTTCCGCGGATTTTAGCAGCTCAATTGTTGTGGATATATCGGTGAATATTGTGGACAAATGCATTAGAAAAGTGGATATCTTAGCTTAATTTGTGGATAATCCTTGTAAAATATGTGTATAAATGGGTTGAGAAAATAGAAGTTGATAAAAATTCGATAGTATTTTCCCGTAAAATAATTCACACATTGTGGATAATTTTAATAGAAAGACGTAACAAGTTTCCAGAAACTGTAATCACCTTCATTTAAATGAAATATTTCACAAAATAATTTCCTTTTTGGAAGAAAAAAGTAATTTATAAATTTATTTCCTATGTTAAAATATACATTGTATGTACTAGCCATTCAAAATTCAAAAAGGAGTGTGTGCTATGCTTTCAAATGTCGGGGTTTTCAGTATATTAAGTATTGTCGCTAATTTAGTTTTTATTGCCCTGGCATGGTGGGCATTGCAATCATTGAATTTTGAAAAGTTTATTCGAAAAAATCGGGTAACGCAAGGGCGGCTCCTATATATTTTATTAGCGATAGCCATAGGGTCAATCGTAGCTAATTTTTTTCTGGATTATATCGTTTGGTCCAGACAAATTCCCTACATAATGAACATGGATGAAAGTAATTTGAAATAAATAGGTGTCGGGCGTTTTACAGATATTCACATGATTTTTTCAGGAGTAAACCGTGTCAAATTGTGACGACTTTTACCATGTATGACATCCCCCTTTTTAACCAACAATGGTAGTAAAGGGGAGAGGAACATGAGTAAAAGGTTTTATTTACAAATGACAGTATGTACGCTATTTTTCATTTTTATTCTTATTTTTTCTGGTAAAGCTAACTCTGTAACAAATGATTCGGATTTGAATAAAATGATGGATATAATCAGTAAACATAATGGAAATATCGAGGAATGGTCAGTCCTTGCTAGGGAAGAATTGGAATTGGATTTTTCCTATGCAGATTTTGAAAAAGTTGCCGATCAGTGGCAAAAAGAAATTCCAGACTTTACTTGGGAAAAACAAATCAGTCAAGATCGGTTGATTTTAACTGGAAAATCCTCTGACCAATCACTTCCGTATGCTGAAAAAATCCAACTCACAACCGAATTAATTGGTGAAAATATCCAAGGATTCATCCTTTATGAGATAAAAGGGTCGGAATGGAACGAAAAAGTCAGTCATCTTGTAGATGAACGACAAGAGTATTTTTTACCAAAATTTTTTCACAAAAGTCCATCCTTTTTTTCTTGTATAAAGGGAGAGTTCAATGATATGATTGATAAGTCTTTGCTGGAAAAATCAATGACAATTATTCATGACTTTAATGGAAAAATGATTGAAAACTTAGTGGAGAATAATTTTGTTTCTCTGACAGTAAACAGTCCACTGTTTACAAAGGAAATCCCCACTGAAGCGGGATCCTTTGATTTGCAGATTTCGTTGAGAAAAACAGCGAATGAAGATAAAACAACCTTTGTAATTGGAACACCGATATTGACAATTGAATATTAATATAACAGATATTGGACGCGGAGGGGAATACATTTGGATAAAATCATCGTCCGCGGCGGGAAGAGATTGAACGGCACCGTAAAAGTAGAAGGAGCCAAAAATGCCGTTTTACCAGTAATCGCCGCTTCACTACTTGCAAGTGATGGAAAAAGTATCATTCGGGATGTACCGTCTCTCTCGGATGTGTATACAATTAATGAAGTTTTAAGATATTTAAATGCGGAAGTTGAATTTCAAAATAATATGGTTCACATTGATGCAACAAGAGAGCTAACCGCGGAAGCTCCTTTTGAATATGTTCGAAAAATGCGAGCCTCTGTATTGGTTATGGGACCACTCTTAGCCAGACTAGGTCGTGCCCGTGTAGCGTTACCCGGTGGATGTGCAATCGGTACAAGACCGATTGACCAACATTTAAAAGGCTTTGAAGCGATGGGAGCAGTTGTTAAAGTTGGTAGTGGCTTTATTGACGCAAGAGTGGATGGCAAACTAAAGGGAGCGAAAATTTACTTTGATATTCCAAGTGTTGGCGCAACTGAAAATGTCATGATGGCCGCAGCACTGGCGGAAGGAACAACCATTCTTGAAAACTGTGCCAAAGAACCGGAAATAGTCGATTTGGCAAATTATTTAACAAGTATGGGCGCAGTTGTTAAGGGGGCAGGTACAGAAACCATCCGTATAGAAGGTGTAGATCGACTATATGGTGCAGACCATACGATAATCCCGGATCGAATTGAAGCAGGCACATTTATTACAGCTGCAGCAATTACCGGGGGAAATGTTTATGTAAAAGGAGCGGTACCTGAACATTTATCTTCTTTAGTCGCAAAGTTAGAGGAAATGGGTGTAGAGTTTATTGAAGAAGCTGAAGGAGTCCGTGTAATCGCACCGGATAAATTGAAAGCTGTCGATATTAAAACAATGCCATACCCAGGTTTTCCTACTGATATGCAAGCTCAAGTGATGGCCCTCTTACTGAAATCAGAAGGCACGAGTATGATTACAGAAACGGTTTTTGAAAATCGTTTCATGCATGTTGAAGAATTCCGCCGTATGAATGCCAATATTAAAATTGAAGGCAGATCGGTTATCATTAATGGACCTTCAGATTTACAAGGAGCAGAAGTCGCAGCTACTGATTTACGTGCAGGAGCGGCTCTTATTATTGCAGGTCTTGCTGCTGATGGAATTACCCGCGTAACAGAACTCCAACACTTAGACCGCGGTTATGTCAACTTCCACGGTAAACTGGCCGCCTTAGGAGCGGACATTGAACGAATTTATGATGTGGAAAAAGAAGAGGAGGCAATGGTCGCCAAACTAGCTGCCAATGTTAAATAACATATGGAATGAAAAAGGTTGGTTCTAATGAAAGCCAACCTTTTTTATTGTTATTTTGAGGTGGGAGACGGCAAATTTTGGCGACGAAACAGTCCAGTCATTCTCGTCGCTATTTTGAGCAGGGAAATGCCCGAATTTGACGACGAGAGCTAATCTCGTCACCATTTTTAGTTGAAAAACGCCCAAATTTGACGACGAGAGCTAATCTCGTCACCATTTTGATGCGGAAAATGATCTATTTTGGCGACGAGGGCCGTTCTCGTCGCTATTTTGAACCGGGAAATGCCCAAATTTGACGACGAGGGCCGTTCTCGTCATCATTTTTAGTTGAAAACACCTAAATTTGGCGACGAGGGCCGTTCTCGTCACCATTTTTAGTTGAGAAACGCCCGATTTTGGCGACGAGGGCCAATCTCGTCACCATTTTTAGTTGAGAAACGCCCGATTTTGGCGACGAGAGCCAATCTCGTCACCATTTTTAGTTGAGAAACGCCTGATTTTGGCAACGAGGGCTGTTCTCGTCATCATTTTTAGTTGAGAAACGTCCGATTTTGGCGACGAGAGCCAATCTCGTCACCATTTTTAGTTGAAAAATGCCCAATTTTGGCGACGAAAGCCAATCTCGTCATCATTTTTAGTTGAGAAACGCCCGATTTTGGCGACGAGAGCTAATCTCGTCACCATTTTCAGTTGAAAAACGTCCAATTTTGGCGACGAGAGCTGTTCTCGTCACCGTTTTCAGTTAAAAAACGCCCAATTTTGGCGACGAGAGCTAATCTCGTCACCATTTTTAGTTGAAAAGCGCTCAAATTTGGCGACGAGGGCGGTTCTCGTCACCATTTTTAGTTGAAAAATGCCCAATTTTGGCGACGAGAGCCAATCTCGTCACCATTTTTAGTTGAGAAACGCCTGATTTTGGCAACGAGGGCTGTTCTCGTCATCATTTTTAGTTGAGAAACGTCCGATTTTGGCGACGAGAGCCAATCTCGTCACCATTTTTGGTTGAAAAACGCCTAATTTTGGCGACGAACCCTAATCTCGTCACCATTTTTAGTTGAAAAACGCCCAAATTTGGCGACGAAAGCCAATCTCGTCACCATTTCTAGTTGAGAAACGTTCGATTTTGGCGACGAGAGCCGTTCTCGTCACCATTTTTGGTTGAAAAACGCCTGATTTTGGTGACGAGGGCTGTTCTCGTCACCATTTTTAGTTGAGAAACGCCCAAATTTGGCGACGAGGGCGGTTCTCGTCACCGTTTTCAGTTAAAAAACGCAAATATTTGACGACGAGCCTCGTTCTCGTCACCATTTTTAGTTCAGAAATGCTCAATTTTGGCGACGAGAGCTAATCTCGTCACCATTTTTAGTTGAGAAACGCCCAAATTTGGCGACGAGAGCTGTTCTCGTCACCGTTTTCAGTTCAGAAATGCTCAATTTTGGCGACGAGAGCTGTTCTCGTCACCGTTTTCAGTTAAAAAACGCCCAATTTTGGCAATGACCCACATTCAAAATGACACTTTCTAGGCACGGTATCCCAATTTTTTCTAAAAAGGCACATCTCATCCTCATTTTTAGAAGAGATCCATGCATAATTACCACCAAGTTATCTCATGTTAGAAATAGGAGGTGCTTTAAATGGGAAAGGATCGTCAAGAAGGTAAACTTCGAGCTAGTGGTCAGGTTGAATCTGATCGGGACCAATCTCTTAAATACCCTGGAGCAACAAAAATGTCAAGCCCGGAAGAAGCAAGAAAACTAAACGACAACAAGCGCTAAACGAAAAATAAAGGGTCCAAACTAGGGGGATTTTTTCTTGCCATTCGGACCCTTCTTTTTAATAGAGCGATTCATAGTTAATGAAAGAATATTTAATAATATTCTGGAAGGAAAAAGACATGCAACAACACTATTCTATTACATATATATCGTTAAACGCCCGGATAGATAAAGTTGCACTCGATGCAACAATAACGTCAACCTAGTGCCCTTACCTATTTTAATAGAAACAGCCTCCTCTATGACTCAAGGTACAATCGTTACCACCTTGCAAAACAATTTTCCCTAGCATCTTTTAAATACCATATTAAGCATAAAAGTAAGTTACCAATTAAAGATATTTTTTAATAGATTGGTATAATTCATTTGCTCTTCCCATATGTATATAAGGTAAGAATTTTTATATACGGGAGGCTAAAGTTATGAAAAAAGTTAAACCAATTATTATTTTCAGCCTTTTTGTTACTGTGGTTATATTAATCATTCCCACTATACTTGTTCTCCCCTTCTCAGCAGATACAACGGAGAAGACAGTAGCTAAGCAGCAGTCAGAACCCAATTGGGAAAAATTATTGGAGGAAGCTTCAGCGATCAATGTTGCTGTTTATCGGACAAAAAAGGATGAAGTCGAAACTGTACCGCTAGAGAAATATATTGTTGGTGTCGTTGGTGCGGAAATGCCTGCTGAATTTGAAGAAGAAGCATTGAAAGCACAAAGTTTAACAGCTCGTACCTATATTGTAAAACAGCTAATGACTGATAAGCAGGTAGGGATTTTAAAAGGTGGAGATGTTAGTGATACCACGACCCACCAAGTTTATAAAAATGAAGACGAATTGAAAGAAATTTGGGGTGTTGATTATAGTAAAAATATCAATAAAATTAGAAAGGCCGTATATGAAACAAGAGGGCAAATCCTTGTCTATGATAATACACCAATAACCGCATCTTATTTTTCTACAAGTAACGGTTATACCGAAAATGCGGAAGACTATTGGACCAACCCAATTCCATATTTAATTAGTGTCGAAAGTCCATGGGATGTGGAATCACCGAAATTTACCGATCAAGTCAAGATGCCGATCAGTGAATTTGAATCAAAACTTGGTGTGAAAGTAAGTTCCTCGAATATTGGAGAAATCGTATCGAGAACAACTAGTCATCGGGTTGAAAAAGTAAAAATTGGTGACAAGGAATTTACCGGAAGAGATATCCGGGAAAAACTCGGCTTACGTTCCACTGATTTTTCATGGAAATTAGAAGACGATCAGGTTGTGATTACAACGAAAGGTTTCGGACATGGCATTGGGATGAGCCAATATGGGGCAAATGGAATGGCAAAAGAAGGGAAAACCTTTGAAGAAATTGTAAAATATTACTACAAAGGTGTCTCTATCAGCGAGGCAAATGCATTTTTAGAACAATATGTGGCTAAGAAATAAGGGACTATTCAAAAAAGGTTGTTGTGGTTTTGGTCTGAGAAGGAGAATCGCCTGCTAAAGGCAAAAATAGCTGAGAAAGTAGTTAAAATGGGCCCCTTCTTTCAAGGGCTGATTAGTTTCATGAATTATCCAGAACTTAGTCTATAACTTGAAGTGGGGGATTCCACGAACACCAGTGCAAACATTAGTTAATAAAAAGTATCTTATAGACAAAATAGAAAGTCAATCAGAAGAAATTGTCCAATAGGCGGGCTTTAATGGACAAAAAAGGCATTCAATCAGTAAAAACTGTCCAATAGAAGGGCTCTCATGGACAAAATAAGGAGCCAACCAGTAAAAATTGTCTAATAGAAGGGTTCTCATGGACAAAAAAGGGATCCAACCAGGAAAAACTGTCTAATAGAACGGCAATCATGGACAAAAAAGGGGTCCAATTAGTAAAAATTGTCCAATAGAACGGTTCTCATGGACAAAAAGAGGAGTCAACCAGTAAAAACTGTCCAATAGAACGGCTTTCATGGACAAAATGAGGAGTCAATCAGCAAAAATTGTCCAATAGAACGGCTTTCATGGACAAAAAAGGGGTCCAATTAGTAAAAATTGTCCAATAGAACGGCTTTCATGGACAAAAAAGGCATCCAACCAGTAAAAACTGTCCAATAGAACGGTTCTCATGGACAAAAAGAGGAGTCAACCAGGAAAAACTGTCCAATAGAACGGCTTTCATGGACAAAATGAGGAGTCAATCAGCAAAAATTGTCCAATAGAACGGCTTTCATGGACAAAATGAGGAGTCAATCAGCAAAAATTGTCCAATAGAAGGGTTCTCATGGACAAAAAAGGGATCCAACCAGGAAAAATTGTCCAATAGAAGGGTTCTCATGGACAAAAAAGGCATCCAACCAGGAAAAATTGTCCAATAGAAGGGTTCTCATGGACAAAAAAGGCATCCAACCAGGAAAAACTGTCTAATAGCCGGGCTCTAATGGAAAAATACAAGGTCAACCACCAGAAAAAATCCGATAAAAATGTTCTTATTGGACTTTTTTCTGTCCCCTATTTGGATACTACCTTTTTAAATGATCCAACCAGTGTCCAACCCGATTTTTTCCTAAAAAATAGCCACGATAAACAATAAAAAAACATATTGTAATACCAGTGATATCCTTTATGAAATCAATGACTGTTGCTGAACGATAAGGAACAAAAGACTGGTGAATTTCATCGGCCAATCCGTACAAAGCCGCAACAACTGCCGCTACCCAATTTGCTTTTTTCGTGAGTTTTCCGTCAATAGCAAAAAACAACACAAAAAGCACATACAAGATTGCAAATTCAACCAAATGCAATGACTCCTTAATCAAAGAATCTGCAAAGGAAAACTTAACGAAGGCATCAGCCGGATTGCTTGATAACACCCAGATTAATCCCATATATAGAAACGGAAGTACTTTTATTAGCCATCGAAACATTTTCATAAATCCTAACTCACCTTCTATATCTGACTATATGACGCCGGATCGAATCCTGCATAATCAGTCATTTATACCTTTCTTAAAATTTACAAGATCCTGCATAAACAGCTAACTGAACATTTTCATAAAATCCTCAGCAAATATAATTCTTAGTAACCATTGTTCTCTGCACTTTACCAAAATCTCCAACAAATTAAATAACCGACATCCACTGTACCTTTATCCCAAATTCCTAGCAAATAAAATCCTGAATAAAATATCTGTTCTCAGTACTTTTTCCTAAAATTCCCTGCATAAAAAATAAATTTTTACAAAAAATATGAAAAAAGTGTTTTTTGAAGTATATATTTCTCATTTTCTGTTCAAAATGATTCATGAGGTGATGAAAATGAGAGAGGAAGAAAAGAAACTATCTTCTCGCAAACTTGGCATTAAACGCTTCTTCAAAAAACGTTGGGTATACCCTGCAATTTATATCGGCGCCGGTGCAATTCTATTATCTACATTTCTATGGTTCCAAGCAAGAGATAATGAAGGTGCCAAAGAGAACGAATTTGGTTATGAGTCGAACTCCGGCCGTGACTTGGCAGGAGAGGACGCACTTGAAGTTAACAGTCCTGTAGAAGATTTTGAATGGCCAGTAGCAGACAAAAATGTTGTGGAAGTGGTAACCAATTTCTACGATCCGGCTGCTACAGAAAAAGAACAAGAATCTGCAATCATCAGTGACGGAAATAGTTTTTATCCGAGCACAGGGATTGCGATTGCCGGAAAAGACGGTAAAACATTCGATGTTCAAGCTGCCATGGGTGGTAAAGTTAAATCTGTCAAGGAAGATGCACTTCTTGGCAATGTCGTTACCATTGAACATGCCGAAAATATCGAAACGATCTATCAATCCCTTGAAGATGTCTCTGTCAAACAGGGTGACCAAGTAAAACAAGGTCAGGTGATCGGTAAGGCAGGCAGAAGTTTGTTAAATGAAGAAGCAGGAATTCATACCCATTTCGAAATTAGAAAAGACGGTGTAGCGGTTAATCCGCTAGAGTACTTCAAAAAATCATTAACTACATTGCAAAATACCGATGTAAAAAAATCGGAAACTGTAGCTGATGAAAAGAAAAGTGAAGAAGCAAAAGAATCAAAAGTAACCGAAGATGAGTCAGAAAACACCAAACCTGGTAATTCTGAATCAGGTCAAAGGGACAATGACTCCGGTACTGGCGATAAAGAAAACTCAAATAAAGAACAAAACAACGATGCTAACTAATATTCCAAATGTAGTTGAATCCCCTTTCTAGTATATATAAGGCTGTCCCAAAACGAATAATGGGACGGTCTTTTTTTATAGTATAAGAAAGTATAAAAATACAGGTAAATAACTCAGGATCAGTTTTATTGTCTAGCTCCGAGCGCCAGCGACTGAGAAACTAACTCCCCTTTAATGTGCTCCTGCGCCATAGCCTATTCGAGGAAGCGGATGTTCAGCTCGTCGCAAAGCTTCATGAAGTATATCAAGGAAGATTACTCATGAAGTTCACTCTAGGAGTAGCTTCACTACGATAAGTCAACATCGGCTCGTCCCTCGCCGTGTTTCCTTTTCCTTAGAAAAAGCTACTCGCTTTTTCTTCGTGCGATGCTTATTCAAGGAAGATTATTCAAAGTCCTCGAAAATGCATTCGCATTTTCTTCGTGCGGTGTCTATTCGAGGAAGCAAATCTGTTCTCATTGCGGGGCGATCCAGTTTGTACGTCGCTAAGCGGGCGCTCTGCGCTTTTCTTATTGCAATGTTGGTGGATCTGAAAGGGAAGTTTGAACGATTTTAAACTTGAACAAAATTGTTTATTGGAATGTCTAGGAGTCTGACCGACGCAATACCACAACTCGTATAGCTGCTGTATGGCATGTTTAAACCGTAAAATTAGCGATAGATTTCATATTATGCGCCAAAAGTCATCGGACAGACTCCTAGACTCCTAGGCAGAGAAAACAACTCTATACGTTGAATAGCTTTTTCATTCGTTAGTGTAAATGTAAAACGTGAATTTTCCGCAAAAACCATTAATATCTTGACGAGAAGCGACATATTTCTTGGGAAATAAACGGATTTTTTGTCGGAAATCAAAAAAATTCTGTTGAGAAAAAGAAAATATTGTCTTTATCCCACATTTAAGTCCAGTCAAAGGCCTCCACTTTAAATTTCAAGTGAATAAGGAAAATAGGGGAGCCGGGGGGTCGCATGCTTCCGGAAGTGCTCGATATCGGTCACACAAGCATTGGCACACGTATTTAATTTGTGTTCCATTTATAATCAATAAAGGGTAACCACCATTAATTGAACTTATGTATCAGAACCGGGAAAGTCTTTATTTCATTAAGCTTTTTTGGAGGCTCAAATCGAATACGGGGGCGAATATTTTTAACAGGAAAGTTCCGCCAACTGTAAGGCCAACCGGCTCATACATATTCAACAGGTAAAAAGCAAATATTGACCAACGCTTTAAAATGAAAAAAATGCTATAGAACTTGTCCTTATTGCTTTTTTTGTGCATATTCTAGTCCTTATAATAATAAACTGTTACAAAATTTAAGAAATTATAGGGCACTTTGGTTCCGCCTCATTGACAAGCGAAACCAAATTCCCTTCCCATTACTTAAAGTAAAATCATTTCAAAAGAGAGTGTTTGAGGTGAGGAATCGTATTTAAGCAGCTTAGATGGGGTTAGAGACATAACGAAAAATGAATCCGCAGAAAGTATCTACTTTCTGCCGCATAAAGTTTTAAAAAAATAATACATAAATGATGCTAAAAGTACGTTATAACCAATCAAGTTCTAAACGAACCGTTCTTTATGCGGAGGAAGCAGTAATTCGATGGAGCAAGCGCGTGTCTCATTTCACACTTCTCACATCCAAATCAAGGAGGCGAGTGGTGTGCACGATTACATCAAAGAAAGGACGATCAAGATTGGGAAATATATCGTGGAGACGAGAAAAACGGTTCGCGTTATAGCGAAGGAGTTTGGCGTATCCAAAAGTACCGTTCATAAAGACTTAACAGAAAGATTGCCAGAAATAAACCCTGAATTAGCGAATGAAGTGAAAGAAATATTAGACTATCATAAGTCAATTCGTCACTTACGGGGAGGAGAAGCAACAAAAATGAAATATAAAAAAGGAACCTCTGAAGAGCCGGTTTTAGAAAAATAATTTCGTTTTTCACTCGATGGATCCATTTCTCTTTAGAAGACCATGATATATAAAGATAGGTCTCCAACTTGGATCCTTATTTCAAATTGAAGCAGTCAACCTGTTAAGGAACACTCATTACCAGTGGATACCCGGGTAAAGAGGATGACTAATAAAGTCATCTTTTCCTAGTTTTTTTACAAATTGATAAAAAAAACGACAAAAAGTAAAAAAAAATGACATAGGTCCTCCATATTTCAACTTATTTATGGTAGAATATGCAATTAGAAAGCGTTTTGAACGGGAAAATTAAGGAGGATATTTTATGTTGGCCAGAGATATTGGAATCGATTTAGGAACAGCTAATGTACTTATCTATGTAAAAGGAAAAGGGATTGTACTGAATGAACCGTCAGTTGTCGCCATTGATTTGAATACGAACAAAGTATTAGCTGTTGGTGAAGAAGCAAGAAGAATGGTTGGGAGAACACCCGGTAATATTGTTGCAATTCGTCCGTTAAAAGATGGTGTAATTGCAGATTTTGCCGTCACTGAACAAATGTTAAAATACTTTATCAACAAGTTGAATGTAAAAGGATTTTTATCAAAACCACGAATTTTAATTTGTTGTCCAACGAATATTACAAGTGTTGAGCAAAAGGCGATTAGCGAAGTTGCCGAAAAAAGCGGCGGAAAAAAAGTTTATTTGGAAGAAGAACCAAAAGTGGCAGCAATTGGGGCCGGTATGGACATTTTCCAACCAAGCGGGAATATGGTAATCGATATCGGTGGAGGTACATCGGACATTGCTGTTCTTTCTATGGGTGATATTGTCACATCCGCCTCAATTAAAACGGCGGGGGATAAATTTGATTTTGAAATTCTTCAGTATATTAAAAAGAAATATAAATTGTTAATTGGTGAACGAACAGCAGAAAGTATTAAAATCAACGTGGGTACAGTGTTTGAAAATTCACGCAATGAAGAAATGGACATTCGTGGCCGTGATCTTGTTTCAGGCTTGCCGCGAACAATAACGATAAATTCGGCTGAAATCGAATCTGCTTTAAGGGAATCGGTTGCAGTTATTGTTCAAACGGCAAAAAGTGTACTTGAAAAAACACCTCCTGAACTATCAGCAGACATTATTGACCGCGGGGTTATTTTAACCGGTGGAGGAGCCCTACTTCATGGAATTGATACGTTATTGGCAGAAGAATTAAAAGTACCGGTATTTATTGCCGATAACCCGATGGATTGTGTTGCAGTCGGTACGGGCATTATGCTGGACAATATTGATAAAATTGATCGCCGCAGTTTGATTTAAAAAAAGGCCCGAATAGCGCCAAATCTGGGCAATAAAATAAAAACGGGAACATATCCAATGATTAGCACTCAAAAAGATTTTACGCAAAATTAGTATTAACTATATTTAATACGTGACATTTAAGCGTAAGTTTTTTTGAAAAATAGGCTTTTGGTGTGCTAGCCGTTCTATGGGTTTGTTCCGTTTTTTATTATCCGAAACTGTTCATAACATAAATGTATAGCTCTTTAGGACCTGTTAAAAAATGTCAAGTGTTATTGAAAAATAATAATGTCCAAAGTGGGAAAATCGTTTATAATAAGAAAAGCAAGGATTTTTATTTTGTTTAGCTAAACTGCTTTTTCAATATAAATGGAGCGCTAACACTATTTATTCATATATTTCTTAAAAATGGTAAGAGGAGTGGGGGACTTGTTTAGAGGCTTTTACACGGTTGCTTCCGGAATGCTGGCACAACAAAGAAGAACCGAGATGTTGACCAATAACATGGCGAATATAAATACGCCCGGATACAAGGCGGATCAATCATCTGTCCGTGCTTTCCCTGATATGTTAATCCAAAAAATGGAGTCACCTGATGTTCCAGGCAACTCAGTAGCAACGACTATGACGCCTGTCGGTCGGTTAAATACCGGTGTTTACATACAAGACATTACACCAAATTTTAAACAAGGTGACTTGACCCAAACGAGCTTGAACACGGATTTGGCCTTAAATCATATAACGATGCCGCTGAATCAAAATGGGGTTCAAGGCAGTGTCTTTTTTACCGTGCAAAATCCCGATGGCGGTGTCCAATATACACGGAACGGAAATTTTACGATTGACGGTGCTGGATTTTTAACAGCGGCAACCGGACAATATGTGCTGGATACATACGGTAATCCCATTGCCTTGGTTAATGATTCCTTTACTGTAACAGAAGATGGCTGGGTTCAACAAAATGGACAAAATGTTGCCCGCTTAGGAATAGCTTATGCTGAAAATCCCAATCTGTTAACGAAAACGAGTACCGGTTTATATCAAATGGACGGTGGGGCACTTCCATCTGCCTATGCAAATAATCAAGTCGCATTTTCGGTTAAACAAGGTTATATTGAACGATCCAATGTGGATGCGGCAGAAACAATGACTAACATGTTAACGGTTTACCGATCTTTTGAGGCTAATCAAAAAGTATTGCAAGCTTATGATCGCAGCATGGACAAAGCCGTCAATGAAATCGGAAAATTATAAGAAACTGGCGGTCAAAATCATGCCGTCCATGTTTGTTTTATCGGCTATACGATTAAGTTAAACAATTTTTTCCATAGAAATATATATGACAACTTCCCAACTTAACCCCTTTAAATCAGAGAAAAATGAGGTGAAATCATTGAATCGGATTTCAATTACGGCAAGCAACACCATGAACCAATTGCAAAAACAAATGGATACGATTGCCAATAATATTGCAAATTCACAAACGACGGGTTACAAAAAACAAAGAGCGACATTCGGTGAACTCATGTACCAGCAATATAATAACCAGCGAAATCTGGAAGAGGAAGTAAATCGGTTGACGCCGAACGGTATTCGGATTGGAACAGGTGCACGTGTTGCCCAAGTACAAACTGTTTTGACTTTGGGTTCAATCGTGCAAACTGGTCGCGCCTTAGACTTTGCTTTAACTGAACCAAATCAATTTTTTAAAGTGTTGGCTCCAAAAGGGAACGAAACGGCCGTCCATTATACCAGAGACGGATCGTTTTATTTGTCCCCGGTGAATGCAAATGAAGTCGGGCTTGTCACCAGTGAAGGTTATCAAGTACTTGATGAAAACAACAATCCAATTATTTTTAACAATAATTTACAAAATGTGAATTTGAATCCAAATGGAGAGATTGTTTTTTCTGACGAGGCTGGTAATAATGTGACTTTTAATCTGGGAATTGCTCAAATACATAAACCGCAAACGATGGCTCGGGTTGGTGATAACTTGATGACTTTGCCGGATAATATGGCGGAATTAGGTATAACAGAAGCTGATTTGTTGGAAAATCTTGCAGGAAATCTCCGCGCGCAAATTGGGTTAAAAAATCAGGCACTTGAACAATCTAATGTTGACATCGGTGAAGAAATGACGAATTTGCTACAGACACAAAGGGCTTATCAATTACAAGGAAGAGCGATCACGATTGCCGATCAAATGCAGGGATTGATTAATGGAATTCGGTAGATTTAAGATGATCATGTCTTGCCCAAAAACGGTTAAATGAAGAAATTTAATCGCTGGATTCGGTAAGCGTGTAGATTAAATAAAAAGATTAATCAATGGGATCCGGTAAGTTTGAGTGCTAAGTGCCCACATGTTTCGTTAGGTTCGGATTACATCAATGGGATTCGGGAAGACAGGGCTGTCGGATTGAATGAATTAATCACCCTATCTGTCAGAGTGAATTCTTTTATCGAGGGGATTGGACAGTTGTGGAAAATTTAGATGATCATAGAGAGACGCGAGAAGGACGAATTAAAAATCGTATAAGTGGAAAGAAAACCAAAAAAGACAATGAAGAAGAAAAGGCAGAAAAAAAGGAAAAGCGGCTCCGGACTCGGCTTATCCCGATATGGCTTCGACTCATCATTGTCCTGTTTTTAATATTGCTCCTTTTCTTTATTGGCGCCATGATTGGCTATGGGGTAATCGGTGATGGCAAGCCGACAGATGTATTTAAGAAATCAACATGGACCCATATTCTCGAAATTGTTAATGATGGTACAGGTTCAAAATGAATGAATTAACGGGGTTTTTTTCATGTAATGGAAATATATGGAATTGGGAGTGTTATTATGCTTGATATTAATGAAATCAAAAAAATTATTCCTCACCGCTATCCATTTTTAATGGTCGATCAGATTGTTGAACTGGAAGAGGAAAAGCGGGCAGTCGGTATTAAAAATGTTACGATCAATGAGCCGTTTTTCCAAGGTCATTTTCCGGACTACCCGGTCATGCCCGGTGTCTTAATTGTGGAAGCATTAGCTCAAGTTGGTGGAGTGGCGATGTTAAAAAAAGAAGAAAATCAAGGAAAACTGGGGTTGTTTGCCGGAATCGACAAATGCCGGTTTAAAAGGCAAGTTAAGCCGGGGGACCAATTGCGTTTGGAAGTGGAAATTTTGCGGTCACGGGGGCCAATCGTCAAGGGAAAGGGAATTGCTACAGTAAACGGTGAGGTTGCATGTGAAACTGAAATGATGTTTGCCATCCAATAAAAACGTTGGTGTAGAAAAAGAAGATAGAGAAAACCCGTAAAGGTCCGATAATATCGATTCCCCTCACTGATTAAAATTTCAGCTTATTACAAGCAATGAAAAGGTTCAAACACACAAACGCCTTCTTTTACCTTTGGATGAAATTGCCTAATTGTTATGCAAATTTTTTTTGATTTGGGCAACCTAACATCAGACCTGATTTTAGGTCAAAATTATCTAAAGGTAGAAAGGAGAAAAGAAATGGATCGTTTCTTGAAAATAATTGGTAGTACATTGCTTGCATCGGTCCTTTTAATGGGATGTGCTAATAATGATGATGATAACGACCCTGCACCGCCGGATAATGATGTAACGGACAGAAATGACAATAACAATGGAACGGATAATAATGACGCAAATGATGATAACAATGTAATTGATGAAGATAACAATGACACAGGTAATGGTGGTAACTTAGACGGCGATAACAACGGTAATAATGGGGCCAACAATAACGGGACAAATAACACCCGAACAGATAATAACAATAATAACAATGGTACCGAAGATTTATTAGAAGATAGAAAAGATATCCAAGATAACGATACAAAAGATGAGTAAGTAGAATAAATAAGACAGGGGCAAATATGTCATCCCTGTCTTATGTTTATTTTTTTGAGGGTCTGCCTACCTTGTTTTTCTTTGTTCTTATTTCTTCTTTAAAAGCAAGTAATAGTTCATTGCCACTTAGTCCTTTATCTAAAAGGAGACCCAATAATTGTTCAGCATAGCCTCTTGAGCGGCTTAAAGTTCCCTCCAACAAAATGCTTACATATTCATCAACTACTTTTGAATTAATCACATTGACAAGAAAAGTTGCGGGATCATTTTCGGCTTTTGTAATGATTACATTGACCGGAAATTTGTCCTGTGGTTGGTAATTCTCAAAAACGGAAAAATAGGTTCGCTCAATAAAAAGTTCAATTAGCCATGTATTCTTTTCATTTTCTTTGTTTATAATCAAAGCATCAATGAAAGGAATTTGGATCGTCTCATCGTTTTTATCTACCAGTTGAAAAGAAATCAACTTAAATGTCTTCAAAAACATCAGCCTCCCCGCAAAATTCTGTTATTCACATTTTACCATGATAAATATTGAAGTACTAGTCAGAATAAGGAGTAAAATTTTACTAATTATATAAGTAAAAAAATAACTTGCAGAAAGAGCTATAAATACCATTTTTCCACTTATAGACACCATTTTTATAAAAATAAAGCCCATTTTTCAAGTAAAACATAGTAAAAAATAGGTAAAAAGCACATATAACTGGCAAATCAAAATTTTACAACATAATAAAATTGTCCTATGATTATAGTAACAAATTGATTGGAGGTGAAAAGTTGATTAACCAGGTAACATTGGTAGGAAGACTGACGAGGGACCCGGAATTGAAATTAACGCAAGAAGGGGTTGCCTTAACAAATATTACGCTGGCAGTGAATCGAAATTATCGGTCCACGAGCGGCAGTATTGAAACAGATTTTGTTCAGTGCACACTCTGGCGGCGAGCAGCAGAGAACACCGTACAATATTGCCAAAAGGGTTCGATCATTGGAATTATTGGCCGAATCCAGACGCGAAATTACGAAAATAGTGAAGGGAAAAGGGTTTATGTTACGGAAGTTGTTGCTGATAGTGTCCGCTTTTTGGGAGGCAGGCCGGCAGAGGACAAGGAAATCGCCGCAACAAATGCATAAGCTCGTTTACATTCCATTAAGGAGGTGATTGCCGAAAAAAAGAAAAGGAATCATAGACGAAAGGGATCTAATTGCTTTCAAAATGCAATTACAGAACGATAATGAAAATGTAAGAAAAAATCAAGAGAGAAGGATTATGTAAAGCGAGAGGTTTTGGAAGTAAAAGACAAATAGACCGATGTGTTGCTTGAAGGATTTATGATGAAAACCTATGAAAACTTATGATTTTCGTCAAGGCCATGATATTGGAGTCGATTTGTTGGAGAAAGTTGTATCTTACAAAACTATAGACTAAATGGATAGTATGATACTGTCTTAAAAAGGGAGATATTCGTAGCAGTTTGAATTTTATAGTGTAAAGAAAATTGACAGGGCAGAATCTTTAACAGTATTGTGAACAATTCTGTGGAGGTGACTATGTCAACAAGATTTGAGAATTATTTTCAGCTGGAGGAGATGATTCAGCTTCTGATTCGAATTGTAGGAAAATCGAATGAAAAGATTATGAATTTAGAAGAAAAATTAAAACAACTGGAAGATATCGTAATCGAATCAGGAGAGGGAAACATACAAAATAAGTAAGGGATAAGGTTAAAAAAGCGGATGTAAGCAGAAACGATGATGGATGAACAACTAAAAAGTGATATGGATTGTTAAAAGGTAAATAGGACATCATCACTTCTTGAATAATAAATCTTTTCGGGGATGGTAAAGATTTATTATCAACAATGTTGCATGGAAAAGAAAACAGCAAGGAAATTCTTCATTCGGTCACTACTCTGACCAATGAAGCCCCTTGCCGCTCAAAAGAAGGAATAGAGTTAAAATTATCATACCACAGGTATAAATCAAAGAAAAGCACATACTTATCGCTACAAAAAAGCCACATACAATTCTTTTCAAAAAACCGGTTTTGGGGAAAACCGGTTTTTTTTACAGAATAAGAAAGTATAAAAATACAAGTGAATAACTTGGGATTAGTTTTATCGTCTAGCTCCGGTCTCCTTGCGCCTTTCTTAGTGTGAGCTAGGATTTATTCTTTTAAAACAAAAATGCAAAAACTTGTAAAGTGTCCAAAAAGTATTTAAAAAAATTTAGTTTTCATAAAATCCCTCTAAAGATTTTCCTTCCTTCATCGTTTTTTTACTGTACTAAGCATCCTAATTTTTTTCAAAGTAACTGAAAATTCCGTTATATTCATCGAAGCAAAAATTTTGTATAATAAAAATGAAAGGAACGAGTTAAGTTACGTATTATTGAAATGCCGAAGTTTGTCAGGCAGGACAAAGAAAATCTGATTCATCCGAATGACCGAATGGCAAAATGGATACGCTTTTTAACAAATGAAGATGATGCGAGGTGGGAAGAGATGGCAAATCAAGACCCGATAATAGAAAATGCAGTAGATATGTTGCGCACAGTAAGTATGGATAGGGAAGCCCGGATGTTGGCGGAAGCCCGTGAAAAAGCATTAAAGGATATAAATTCCATTCGTGGGGAAGCAATGAGAGAAGGAAAAGAGGAAGGCAGAAGAGAAGGAAGAAGAGAAGGAAAAGAGGAAGGAATAAAAGAAGGAAAACGGGAAGATGCGAAAATGATGTTGATGGAAGGTTTAGACCTTAATATGATCCTTAAGATTACCGGACTAACGGAATCAGAGGTTTTGGAATTAAAGAGTGAGTTGAATTGACAATAAAAAAGAGAAATTCTGGACGAGTAAGCGGGTAGTAATGTCTATCTGTCTACTCGTCCTTTTTAAAAAATCAGAAAGTATAAAAATAAAAGTAAATAACTTGGGATTAGTTTTATTGTCTAGCTCCGAGCGCCAGCGACTGAGAAACCAGCTCCGCTTTCATGTGCTCCTGTGCCATAGTAGACTATTCGAGGAAGCAACTCTGTTCTCATTGCGGGAGGTCGGGCCACAGGACGTGGTCTGACATGCGTTGCAAAAGGACGTTGCGCTTTTTGCCGGCCAGTTTGTACGTCGCAAATAGGGCGCGACTCTCGCTTTTCCTTATTCCAACTTCAAAATATCATACAAATCTTCATCGGACATATCGGCGAGCCATTGATCACTTTGGATAATCTGGTCGTTTAACGTTTGCTTTTTCTCCAGCATGGCGTCAATTTTTTCCTCAAGCGTTCCGGTCGTAATAAATTTATGGACATGAACAAATTTTGTCTGCCCAATGCGGTAGGCTCGGTCGGTTGCCTGATTTTCAACAGCAGGGTTCCACCAGCGATCATAGTGAATTACATGGTTTGCCGCCGTTAAGTTCAGTCCAGTGCCGCCAGCCTTTAATGATAGCAACAAAATCGGAAATTCACCCTTTTGAAAGTTGTTTATTAACGTGTCCCGCTGCTGTTTGCTCGTTGAACCGTTCAAAAACGGCACCTTTAATCCGTAACGGGCTTCCAAAACAGATTGAATCATTTCCCCCATACCAATATATTGCGTGAAAATCAGGCCGCTTTCGTTTTGATCCATGACCGTGTCGAACAGTTCAACTAATTTTTCCAGCTTCGTTGAACGTTCGATTAATTCTTCGCCACGTGCCTGGTGTTCTTTTAAAAAGAGGGCAGGATGATTACAGAGCTGCTTCAGCATACTAAGCAATTTCAGCACATAGCCTTTCCGTTCAAAACCGGACAGGGTAGCTAGACGGTCAAACGTATCTTTGACGATTTGCTCATATAGGCTTGCTTGTTCAACAGTAAGTGGGCAATATTCCTTTTGCTCAATTTTATCAGGCAAATTGAGCGCCACTTCTTCATCATTTTTCGTACGTCGCAACAGAAACGGTCGGATGAGCTTTTGCAACTCCTGAATTTTTTCCTTATTATCTTGTCGTTCAATCGGCAGAACAAAACGTTGTTGGAAGCGGGTGAGACTGCCAAGATAACCTTTATTGATAAAATCAAAAATCGACCAAAGCTCAGTTAAACGGTTTTCCATCGGTGTGCCGGTTAAAGCAATATGATGGTTGCCCTTCAATTTGCGAATGGCGCGCGATTGCTTGGTTGCGGCATTTTTTATATTTTGTGCTTCATCTAAAATGATCGCTTCCCATTTTAGTGAAGAAAGTTCTTCAAAATCCAAGTGTGACAGTCCATAAGTCGTCAGAACCACATCATATGAGTGCTCACCGGTTATTGTTTCGGTAAATTGTTCAGCTTTTAACCGACTTGCTCCGTAATGTAAGTATACATGAAGATCTGGTGAAAATCGTTCCAGCTCTTTTTGCCAGTTACCAAGCACCGAGGTCGGACATATGATTAAGCTTGGACCGGACGCCGGATTGTTCTCCTTTACAAGCAACAAATAGGCAATCAACTGAATCGTCTTACCAAGCCCCATATCATCGGCTAAACAGGCCCCGAAACCATATTGCCGTAAAAAATAAAGCCAGTTCATCCCTTTTTTCTGATACGGACGGAGCTCACCTTGGAAGCTCGTCGGCACTTCCAAATTCGGAATATCGGTTAAATCGGTTAAGGAGTGAACAAAATTCCTTAATTTCGGGTGCAATTCAATTTGAATACGGGAAAAAATTCGCTGATCATTGTCCTCATCAAGCGAATCCGGCTCTTCATTGTCGCCGCCATACAACAATTGCTGCTCAATAAAATCTTGAACCCGCATACCTTCTTTTTCTGCCTTTTCCATAATTGCTTGCATTTTTTTAATAAAAGCAGGGTCAAGCTTCATCCATTGTCCGCCAATATTAATCAGGCGGCGGTTTTCCTCAACCAGTTTGCGAAATTCAGCTTCAGACAGATCCACTCCGGCCATAGAAACCCGCCATTCATAATCAAGTAAAGCATTCAAGCCAACAAAGGATGGTCCGTTGGAACTCGACTTTACTCTGGCCTTTAAACGCATATTGGCGTTTTTTAACGCTTCCCACCAAGACGGCAAAAGAATATCAATACCGAGAACCAATAGTTTTTCACTGGCATTGGTCAAAAACGCCCAAGCCTCATCCTCCGTCAGTTCTTCCTTGATAATTGGGGGAGCTGAAAGATTAGCATCGTTCATTTTCTCATACTCGCCGGCTGCTTTATCTTCATTTGCCAGCCATGGAATCAGCCTTGCTATCCGCTTTTGTTCGGCAACAACTTCCTCAAAATACGGTTCCCACTTTTTCGGCGGTCGTTTTTTGCCTCGTTTTGCCGGGTTGAAGACAACGACTGTTTCCGGCTTCTTTATATCTCGCAATACCGTTGTCAGCTGCCACATTTCTCCATCTTCATGCGGTTCCTCAAGTCGAAGCCCGATTTTAAACGGTAAGTCTGTCTCACTGGCGCCGATCCATTGTAAAAATTTTTTTTCATCAAAAAATGAGGCGACATCGAGCCCGTCGGCAATAGCATTTTGCAACAATTCTTTCCGCTTGTGCCACTGCTTTCCTAATTTCGGCAGCCGTGATAAATACGATTCCACCCCATTATGGAATAAATGTTGTACAAACTCCTTCATCCGTATCGGTTCTCCACCAACATCTTCCTCACGATCAACAAAAAGCTCAGTCATCGGTGTTTCCCAAAATTCCGGCAAAAACTCGTACCAAACTTGATCCGGAACTTCCCAGCGAAACTCCCCGTTTTTCCAGCTTTCAAAGTCCGGTTTAAAGCGTTTTTCCACAATCGTTTCATAAATAACTGGAGAAATGGCTAAGAGCGAGTTGGCAAGCTCATCAAACTCCCATTGAATAAACTGGTTAAATGGTTCGGTTCCGAATAACTCAAGCGTTTCAAAAGGATCCAACAACACACCATCAATGGCAATGGTTCGGTTTCCAATTTGAAAGTGCACGGTCGTCGCGTTTAATTTCGAACCGTAAAAACTGCTTTCATGCCATTGAAACAGCGGAAAAGTCCAGGCAGGAAGCGGTACACCGGGTTCGCCGTTTTCAAAAGCGTACAGAAAGAAATTTCCTTCTTTCAATTGAATACAATGAATTTCAAACTGTTTCGTTTTCAACATTAATTAACTTACCCCTTTGACACTCTTCTTGAAATGCTCGAAGTCGCTTTGTTTTTTGCAAAAGTTGTTCAAAGTAGACTTCCCATTTTTCTTCTTTTTTTAGCTTCTTATAGATTGTGCGCAGCTTTTTTAAATAGCGTACAGCCTCTTTATAGTTTTGTCGGTTTTTTTGTTGAATCGCCATCTCAATTTTTCGATGATAGTAAGGAAGAAGATATTGCGGTTCCTCCTTTTGAATCGTTCGTAAAATATCATTGCTTAAATAACTGAAGTTGGAAAGTTGAACAAACTCGATCAATTTTCTGTACTCTTTCCGTTCAAAATAAAAGGATGATAATTCTCTGGTTGTAAAAGGATACATAGCAATTAACAGTTGCTCATATAAATCGTATCTGCCCGTTTCTTTAGCAAATTGATGAAACTCTTCATCAATGGAGTAGAAAAATGTTTTCTTAGTCGAATAACTAATGGTATCTAAATAATCTTTGAGATGCTCAATCAGAAATTGTGCTAATTTTGTAAAGCCATTCCAATTTTCCTTGGCAAAATAATGATCCATGAATAGGAGGATATAAGATATCGAATGGTTACCGATATTTTTTAATAACGCTAACGATTCTTCTACCCGGCCGGACAAAAAAAGTTGGAACATATAAGCAAATTGCCAGGAAGAAGCATTTGCACCTTTTCTCGCCGTCTTTTCCGCAAAATCAAGCTCCTCGTTTCGCAATTGTGGACGGGTAAATAGAGATTTCCATACATACCAGTATATTTGCAAGATTTCATGTTTAAAGGCACCTTCTAAAAACAGCAATTCCCTTACATCCAACCGAAGTTTTTCGCAAATCGGGTCATAGGAAAAAGGCATCGGACTCGGTAAATGTTTCAATGCGTTTTGAATATCGGCGTAAATAATTTCGAACAGCTGCCTGCAAGTATCTTCAATCTCCTGGTAGCTGAAGCGGCTTGTTTCAAACCAATTCTGTAAATTTTGCAGAAGACGGACATGAACAACGATTTTATACAAGCTGCGTTGTTCTCTGTTTACTTTAAACAGATCATCCCGATTCAATTTTTTTAAAATCATCAATCCGTATAAATTTACTAAGTATGGTGGTAATGATTTCTTTTTCAGTATGTCATTGTTAAAAAGTTCATCTGTATATTCAACCCAACGATGATAATGATCACCCATTAAAATGCTCCTTTCCCAGATGGAATTTTCACTCCATTGTCCGGGGGTTTTTCACAATCAAACACAATCCATATTCTTTTATTATAGCATTTTAGGGTGAAGGAAAGAAGGGGGCGAAGTTAAGAGTAGAACTCGGGGAATTGTATCTGGTTTGATCAAGGATTCATGAAGAGATTGGATATGATTCTCAATGCCGGTAATTTTAAAGTCTTCGCCGGAAAGCAAACCTCTCCGGCGAATAGTTGAAGTTTCCACGTCTTTTTTAAAAAATTAAACGAGCATGCCGGGAAGACTTATCTTTGGCACCCATTCTTATTTTCAAAAATTAAACGAGCATACCAAGAAAAATCGGGGTAATAAATGCTTCCACGATCGCCGCAATGACCAGCAATGGAACGCAAACAAACACAAAGGTCTTTATACTATTCGTGGCACAATTTTTAAATGAAAATCGTGCGTCATTAATTTTTCGGAAAATCCCGATTGATAGATAAAAAGCAAGAGTTCCGGCGAGGATGATGGCAGGAATTTCAAAAATACCATGTGGGATGATCCCGGCGAACAACATAGGCACAATTGCTTGTCCAGTCAATTTCATATAAGCAAACATAATCCCCATAATGGCACTGTTCATCACAATAATGCCGATGGCCGGTAAAAAAATGGGCAGAAACCCGCTTACAAACAATAGTAAGCAAGCCATTGTATTATTTTTAAACAAACCGATGGCCAATTCAATTGCAGATGTATCCGGATCAATTAAGTCTTTTTCCTCAAACATTTTCGACACTTGCTTCATGAGCGTTGTTACAAGTGCCTCATTTTTCAGCATAAAAAAATACACCGCAACACTGCTTAAGATAAACAAAATGAGAAGCCCGACGAATAATTTCCAATAAGATTGTTTAAAAAGATTCCATTGCTCAAGATAAACTTTTTTCAAAAAATAACCTCCTTACAACACTACTTTTCATTATACTTGAAATCGGCCAAAATCATCCTTTTTGTGCACACATTTTAAAAATTTTTTAGGTTGTTGTTAACAAAGTTTTATGAGGGAGGGAATCGTGAAGAGTTATTCGTCAAACTTTAAAAGGCTGAGTCTGTCTAAGTAAAAAATATTGTCAAAAACGGCCTCTACCCGGACTTTTTATAAGCAAAAAAAGCGGGGTTGTCTATGTCCCCGCTCAAAAAATCAATGATCCATTTCCATTTGATTTAATAAGTCCTTCATAAATGCAATTACTTCATCATGCAAGTCCTCATGCTTTAAAGCAAATTCAATGGTTGTTTTGACAAAGCCGATTTTTTCCCCGACATCGTACCGTTTTCCTTCAAACTGGTAGGCAAAAACACGTTGAATTTTGTTTAACTGCTGAATCGCATCCGTTAATTGAATTTCTCCGCCAGCACCAACCTCTTGCTTATCTAAAAAGATAAAAATTTCCGGAGTTAAAATATAACGTCCGATAATGGCAAGATTGGAAGGAGCGGTACCGGGTGCCGGCTTTTCAACAAAGTTTTTCACTTGATACAATCTTCCCTCATGAGTTAACGGATCGATAATCCCGTATCTATGCGTTTCACTCTCCGGTACTTCTTGTACCCCGATGATTGACGACAAGGTTTCATCATATTGATTGATTAATTGTTTTAAGCAAGGGACATCGTTTTGAACAATATCGTCACCAAGCAAAACAGCAAACGGTTCATCACCGATAAAATTCCGGGCACACCAAACCGCATGTCCTAACCCTTTTGGTTCTTTTTGCCGGATATAGTGAATATTAGCCAATTCAGATGAATATTGCACTTTTTCCAACATCTCAAATTTACCCTTATCGGCAAGATTTTTCTCCAGCTCCGGAACGCGGTCAAAATGATCCTCAATGGCCCGTTTCCCTTTCCCGGTAACAATGATAATATCCTCAATGCCGGATTCGACAGCTTCCTCAATAATATATTCAATAGTTGGCCGGTCCACAATCGGGAGCATTTCTTTTGGCATTGCCTTCGTTGCCGGCAAAAAACGTGTTCCAAGACCTGCTGCAGGGATAATAGCTTTTCTGACTTTTTTCATGATCGTTCCTCCAAAAAACCTTTTTCAATGATTTTGTAACCCTTAGCATTTTCATTCGTCTAATTATCGGAATCAAAAGTTGTATGTGGTTAACCCCTAAAAATTTCGAACCATCATTCCGCATAACGAGCATACGGAAAAAATGTTAGCCTGAATTCCCCAACACGAGTGAAATAAATCAAAAATTATTGATTGTGTTGCAAACAAGCTCTTTATCTTCAAATGCGGAATATAGGGTTCTAAAAAACCTACGTACAAAGTAAAATATTTTGTATCGTACCCATAGTCTCATGCACATCTTGAGGTTCATTTTCCGTAAAACCTTTTTGATGCTAAACAGTGTGTAATTTATACTTTATATTATACATAATAAATTGAATGATTGCACATTGGCTCCGGCAAAAATGTTTAATTCACAGATAACTTTAGAGGAAAAAAGTCAATTCATAAACCTACAAAATATAGAGTTCGCCAATTTTAACAAGATTTTAAAAAAAGTCATATAATCGTACTTTTAATTTAGCTTGATTTTTTATATAAAATCAATTATGATGATGTAGATTGGAAAATATAGAAAAAATTATATTAAATTTTAAACGGAAAGTAACTCTACCTGTAATATTAAACTATGATAACTGGAATCTATTAGGAGGACAATTGCATATGGTGTTCTTTATTGTACCAGTGATTACATGCTTTATTATTTCACTCCTATTAACACCGTTAGTAAAAAAACTAGCAATTAAAATTGGCGCTACTGACCAACCAAATGAAAGAAAAGTTCATACGAGAATTATGCCCCGTTTAGGCGGATTGGCAATATTTATTGGTTTTTTAATAGGATGTTACTTGTTTGTACCAAATGATCTCCAAATTTGGCCGATTATTGCAGGCGGAGTAGTAATTGCCTTAATCGGGATTTTGGATGATGTTTATGGGCTATCAGCAAAAATTAAATTTTTTGGGCAAATTTTTGCCGCTGCTATCCCGGTTTTGGGCGGAGTACAAATTGACTTTTTTGCAGTTCCAAATGGGGAATTTATTTACTTCGGTTGGTTTGCTATTCCACTTACTATTTTTTGGATCGTTGCAATCACAAATTCTATTAATCTCATAGATGGCTTGGATGGACTTGCGGCAGGGGTATCATCCATTGCAATCTTTACAATTAGTGCGATTTCCTTTATGATGGGTAATCCTCTGGCACCAATTTTAGGGGTTGTATTATTGGGAAGCACATTAGGATTTCTAGTATTCAATTTCTATCCTGCGAAAATTTTTATGGGAGATACCGGATCCTTATTTTTAGGATATATGATTAGTATTTTGTCGGTCATTGGTCTTACAAAGAGTGCAGCATTTTTCTCGTTGATTATCCCGATGATTATTCTTGCTGTGCCGCTGATCGATACAGCGTTTGCGATTATTCGTCGCTTTGTACAGAAGAAACCATTGATGGCACCGGATAAATTCCATTTGCATCATAATATGCTTCGTTTAGGATTTACCCACTGTCAATCGGTTGTTTTAATCTATTTATTAAGTGGAATTTTTAGTTTAGCAGCGATTTTATTTACAAGGGCAACGATATGGGGTGCATCGTTTCTTATTGTCTTGTTATTAGTCTTTATCGAATTAATTGTAGAAGTGACAGGTTTAATCAGTGTGAAGTATCGCCCGTTACTAAACTTTATCGGTGGAAAAAAGGCTAATCATCATCAAAAGTAATAATAATTCTATTTATATAAAGCTGTTCCTGAATACGGGGAGCAGCTTTTTTTGTTGGCACAAATAACTATTACATATAGCAAAGATTCTTAAAATCCATCATGTACAATTCGTTAGCATGATAACTGTTGCTATGAAAAAGATTCTTAAATCCACCTCAGCCATTGTATTTCACGCAGTCGATAAATTCTAAATAATATTTCACATGAACAAAGCAAAAGAATGTTTAAATTTGTTTAATTAGAATCAAAATAGAAGTAAAATCATATTGTGATGAGGTTTACTATGTATGTATTTCATGATCCGATTTTGCTGAAAAAATTAATTATAGCTTTCCTTATTTCATTTCTTACAACATTCTTACTCATATATCCAATCATCAAGTTAGCGATTCGATTTAATATTATGGATATCCCGAATAAGAGAAAAGTAAATAAGGTGCCGATTCCACGGATGGGTGGTCTAGGGATTGTATTGGGAACGACTTTGGGATTGCTTTATTTACGACCGTTTCAAGAGCATCTGCTGGAAATTGCAATCGGAGCGTTCATTATTGTTATAACGGGATTACTGGATGACAAATTTTCCCTACCTCCACTCATAAAACTGGTCGGCCAATTAATTCCTGCCGTTATTTTAATTTTTGCCGGCATTGATATTGAGCGGATATCCCTACCATTTTTTGGAGTTGTAGAATTAAGTGTTCCTCTGCGTTTTGTTATTACTGCTATTTGGATTATCGGAATAACAAATGCGATTAATTTGATTGATGGACTGGATGGGTTGGCTTCCGGTGTATCGACCATTGCCTTGGCGAGCATTATGGTAATGGCTTTCTTGGATGGTCGATTATTTGTTATTTCCCTTTGTATTACGCTGATTGGAAGTAATCTCGGCTTTTTAATTCATAATTTCCATCCGGCGAAAGTTTATATGGGGGACACCGGATCGTTGTTTTTAGGTTACTCTATTGCGGTAATCTCCATCCTAGGTTTGTTTAAGAAAGTAACTTTATTAGGTTTTATCATTCCGGTAATTGTTTTGGCACTGCCGATTTTTGATACATTATTTGCGATTATCAGGAGAGCGAAAAACGGTGAAAAAATAATGAATCCGGATAAAAAGCATATCCATCATCAACTGCTTTCGATTGGGCTAAGTCATCGCCAAACGGTTCTCATGATGTATGGAATCAGTCTCATTTTTGGGATTTTAGGAATTGTTTTTTCAAGAGCATCTATGGGGCTGTTACTGTTTGTAGCTTTTCTGTTATTTATCATAGTGTACATCTTAGCTGAATTGGTCGGTCTTGTGGGGAAAGGGAGGAAACCGATATTACACTTTTTTAATAAACTATTCTCCAAATTCAGGTTGAATAATACATCATAGTAACATCGCTCTATGGGACAAAATGGAGAGGAAAATGCTAAAAACTGTCTCATTGACCGGCGCTATGAGACAAAATGCAGGGCAAGAGAGTGAGAAATGTCTCATAGGGGAGGTCAGAATGGATTCTATGAGACAAAATGGCAAGAAAAAAGCGCAAAACAGTCCCATAGAACGGAGCTATGAGACAATATGCAGGGCAAGAGAGTGAAAACTGTCCCATAGGAGCAGTCAAATTAGATTCTATGGGACAAAATGGCAAGAAAAAAGCGCAAAACAGTCCCATAGAACTGCGCTATGGGACAAAATGCAGGGCAAAAGAATGAAAACTGTCCCATAGGAGCAGTCAAATTAGATTCTATGGGACAAAATGGCAAGAAAAAAGCGCAAAACAGTCTCATAGAACCACGCTCTGGGACAAAATGCAGGGTAAAAGAATGAAAATTGTCCCATAGGCGCAGCCAAAATAAATTCTATGAGACAAAATGGAGAGGAAAATGCTAAAAACAGTCTCATAGAACAACGCTATGAGACAAAATGCAGGGCAAAAGAATGAAAACTGTCCCATAGGAGATGCCAGATTGGATTCTATGGGACAGAATGCACTTTATGAAAGGAAAAAATGTCTCAGAGAAGAAGTCCTCATAATACCAAATTATCCCTTTACTGTATACTTGTACATTAATCCAAAAAAAGCTGCTCGCTTTTTCAATTGTGGTTCCTTAAACCAACACAATTACAGCGAAACAGCTTAAAATGTCATTAAATTAAATTTCCTCAATTTCTTTTAAATACGCATGTAAAGCCTCTTTCCAATCAGGCAGTGGGGTAAAACCTTGTTTTTCTAATTCAGCCTTGCTTAAAACAGAGTATTTTGGGCGTTTTGCAGGTGTTGGATATTGTTCTGTTGTTAGCGGGTTCACCTTAACCGACAAACCTGCTTGTCTAAAAATCTCCACTGCAAATTCATACCACGAGCAAACACCACTATTGGTTGCATGGTAAGTGCCGTATTTTTCCGTTTGAATCAGTTCAATGATAAATTTTGCTAAGTCCATCGTATAGGTAGGGGAGCCAACCTGGTCAGCAACAACGCCTACTTCTCCACGTTCTTTTCCCAGTCGAAGCATCGTTTTTACAAAGTTTTTCCCGTTTTTGCCGAAGACCCAGGCGGTCCGGACAATATAAAACCGATCCAAAATTTCCTTCAAAAAATTTTCTCCGGCAAGTTTTGTCCGACCATAAGCGCCAATCGGATTGGTTGGATGGTCGACCTCATACGGATCACTGGCATTTCCTTCAAACACATAGTCCGTGCTGACGAAAAGCATTTTGGCACCAATCTCCTTCGCTGCCTGTGCCAAATATTTCGTTCCTAATGCATTCACCTGATAAGCCGCCTCTTCATCATTTTCAGCGCCATCAACGTTTGTATAGGCCGCACAATGAACAATCACATCCGGCTTGACCTCTCTAATTTTCCCCTTTACAGCCTCTTCATTGGTAATATCCATTTCTTTCCGGTCGACACCGGTTACGATATGTTCCTTTGAATCTAATAATTTGACCACATCATGACCAAGTTGCCCGTTGACTCCGGTTACTAAAATATTCATAATTATTCAACCTCTAATCTATCACCATACTGTTGTTTAAAGTATTGTTGATATTCACCGGAAATAATATTTTCCCACCAGTCTTTGTTTTCCAAATACCAATCAATCGTTTCTTTAATACCACTTTCAAAGGTATGTTTCGGTTCCCAGCCAAGTTCCGTGCGAATTTTCGTTGCATCGATTGCATAACGACGATCATGGCCCGGACGATCTTTAACAAATTTAATAAGGGACTCCGGTTTTCCTAAATGTTTTAAAATCGTTTTTACAATTTCAATATTCGTATGCTCATTATTTCCGCCAATATTGTATACCTCACCGACAACCCCTTTATGAAGTACGGTATCAATAGCTTCACAATGATCTTCCACATATAACCAATCACGAACATTTAACCCGTCACCATAAACCGGTAAATCTTTATCATGCAAAGCGTTGATAATCATTAACGGAATTAATTTTTCCGGAAAATGGAATGGACCGTAATTGTTTGAACAACGAGTGATGTTCACAGGCATTCCGTATGTTTCATGATAAGCGCGAACGAGCAAGTCAGCGCCGGCTTTACTTGCACTGTACGGACTGTTTGGTGCGAGCGGAGTTTCCTCGGTAAAATAACCGGTCTCACCAAGCGTACCATATACTTCATCAGTGGAAACTTGTAAATATTTCTTCACACCGATATTTTTTGCAGCATCTAACAGCACTTGAGTCCCCTGAACATTGGTGCGAACAAAAATTCCGGGTTCAGTAATGCTTCTGTCTACGTGTGATTCTGCGGCAAAATTGATGACATAGTCAAATTTTTCTTCTGCAAAAAACCCGTTAATAAACTCATGGTCAGCAATATCACCCTTGACAAACTTGTAATTCGGTTTATTTTCTATCTCTTTTAAATTTTCAAGGTTGCCTGCATATGTTAAAAGGTCCAGGTTAACAATTTGATATTCAGGATATTTCTTCACCATGTAGCGAACAAAATTACTGCCAATAAATCCTGCTCCACCTGTTACTAATACTTTCATCATGTACCTCCTATTTTTATAAACAAAGTTCAACGTTGCTAAATGTTTGCCTTAGAAAGAATGAATCTTACGCATTTCAGTATGCTTTTACGTATTCATGCTATCTGTTTGAACTTGAAAGTGACCTATTTTCGCTAACAAGTTTCAAAGTTGCTACTACATGTCTCCGTTATTTATTTGCTCCTGAAAAACTCATTTTCACAATAAAGTCTGCAATTACGCATGAATGATTTTTTTTATCTTGATAGACATTTATTTTTCATAAACAAAGTTCAAATCTGCTTCAGCAAGTGTCGGGTGTTTCGTATCTTTGTCTGATAAAATAGGTGCAGATGTCGGCCAATCAATGCCCAATGCCGGGTCATTCCATAAAATACCGCCATCATGTTCCGGTGAATAAAATTCGTCAACTTTATAAGCAACAATACAATCAGGTACCAATGTACAAAATCCGTGGGCAAACCCTTTTGGTACCAATAATTGACGATTATTATACTCGCTCAAAATAACGCCTGTCCATTTTCCGTATGTAGGAGAACCTTTACGAATATCGACAACAACATCATAAATCGCTCCTCTTACTGCACGCACCAATTTCAGCTGGGCTTTCGGATTTAATTGGAAATGCAGACCACGGATTACCCCAACTTCACGCGACAGCGATTGGTTATCCTGCACAAAATGATAATCAAGTCCAAGTTCAGCAAAAAGTTTTTTGTTATAACTTTCCATAAAATAACCACGGTGGTCACCAAATACTTTTGGTTCAAGAATTTTAACGTCAGGGATACTTGTATCAATTATGTTCATTGAAATTACCTCGATTCTTCATCAAAAATCCAATATTTTACTGAAAAAATTCAACATTAAACAGACTAAAATTAGTAAGAAATTATCCTTGATTGGCAATCTTAATCAAATATTGTCCATATTGATTTTTCTTTAACGGTTCCGCTAACTCCAACAATTTCTCTTTATTAATATACCCCATTTTGTAGGCAATTTCTTCAAGACAAGCAATTTTTAATGTTTGTCGTTTCTCGATCGTTTCAATAAATTGCGATGCCTCAAGCAACGATTCATGGGTACCGGTATCAAGCCATGCAAAGCCACGGCCAAGCAATTCAACATTCAGCTCGCCCATTTCTAAGTATGCTTTATTTACATCTGTAATTTCAAGCTCACCGCGGGCAGATGGTTTAATATTTTTCGCAATATCAATGACACGATTATCGTAAAAATATAGGCCGGTAACTGCATAATTTGATTTCGGTTGTGCCGGTTTTTCTTCAATCGATACAGCTTTTCCGTTTTCATCAAATTCAACGACACCGAAACGTTCAGGATCATTTACATAATAGCCGAAAACCGTAGCTCCTTTTTCACGGGAGGCAGCATTTTTCAATAAATTTGTAAAACCATGTCCATAGAATATATTGTCGCCTAGCACTAAAGCAACATGATCATCACCAATAAATTGTTCACCAATCAAAAAAGCCTGAGCTAAGCCGCCCGGTTCCGGTTGCACTTCATAAGTAATGTGGACACCCAGATCCGAGCCGTTTCCAAAAATTTGCTCAAACCGACCGATATCCTGCGGCGTAGAAATAATAAGAATCTCTTTAATTCCTGCCAGCAATAAAACGGACATCGGGTAGTAAATCATCGGCTTATCATAGACAGGTAATAACTGTTTAGAAACAACTTTTGTCAGCGGGTAAAGCCTTGTTCCACTTCCCCCGGCTAAAATGATACCTTTCATTCGAATCCTCTCCTTTAATCGTCTTGATAATAGAAAGAAATTTTATAAAGAAATATATACGTTATTAACACCAATATCTATAATAAAAGAAAAGAACAGAAATGGCACTATTCTTTAAAAAAAAGATACAAAAACTTAATGTTTTTTCTTGTGTGATAGGATTGCCTGGATCGTTCCAATTCTTCCTTTTAATTGAGTGGTCAAAGATCGCCTTTTGATAGCCGTCACATTTCCGCCATGCCGAACATATTTCATCAGCGGTTCACTAATATGAACGATTTTTTTCCGCTCTATCATACAAACAAGAGCGATCCATTGATCATGCATTTCAATAGAATCCGGAAATGGTAGAATCAACGGTTTCAGCTCTTTACGAAAAGCCATCATACAGCCGGTATAAGCATTTTTAATGATGTTTCCAAATAAACCCTGTTCGATATCATTGTTATTAAATGTATTCCATGAGAGTTCGATTATTTTTAGATTGCCATCCACAACATAAGCATCATGGGTAACCAGCATAACATCCGGGTCTTGAAAGGCATTTTGTACTTTTGCGACTTTGTCGTTTTCCCAAATATCATCTTGATCAGATAGGAAAATAAAGTCTCCTTTGGCAAGTGAAATGGCTTTTTCAAAACTTTTTATCGGACCTGAATTAGTTTCATTGATATGGATTTCAACCCGGTCACCATAATGCTCCCGAATCAATTTCACAGTATTATCAGTTGATCTGTCATCAACAATTAAAATTTGATCATTCGTATCCAATTGCTTCATGATCGATTCCAATTGCCTGATTACAAAATCTTGGCCATTAAAGGTAGCCATACAAACAGATATCATTTTCATCAACCTCCTTTCAATGATAGGAGCATACGTAACGTATAAAGGGCGATTTTTTTATTTTTGACAGTTATAATCTGTTTAAGAAGTCGTTTAAAAAGTTGTTTTCGGTATTCAGAAAATAATTCACGTTTATATTTTTTATAAAAAGTGAACTCGGAATGCAAGATACTTTTGTAGCGGGTAAGTGAAATAGAATTATAATCCATAACCGATAAATCATGATGTAAATAAATATCGAGTACAAAAGTTTTATAATTTTTTGCGTAAATCTCATAAAATAACCAGTGATCTAAGTAATCCAATGGAAATTCCTCGTTAAAGCCCCCGATCTCTTTAAGGAATGCCACTCTTATTACTGCTCCGGAATTAATTGCCATTACCGGTACGGATTGGACGCCTGGTGAAGGCTGTTGTCCAGATAACGGCCGCAAACTAGAACTGTAAACAGGAGAGACCCACTGATTACCTGTTGTTATTTGTGGAACAATTGCTACTACCTTTGAGTCTACCTTGGGTAAATGAAAAATCTGGTCAACATACTCTTCTGTTACCTCTGTATCATGGTCAAACAAAATTAACCATTCACTGTTGCATTTTTTTGCTTTTTGTAAGGCATAATTATAAGCAGTTGCTATACCTAAGTTTCGTTTGTCGTGTACATAGTGAATAGATACTTGCGAGTACTTTGCCGGATCAAAATGTTGACTTTCAGGACTATTGTCGTACAAAATAAGTTCTATTATAGGAGACTCGATATCTTGTTTAGATGCAATAAAATTAATAAAAGAACGAAATGTTTTACTCGTTTCAATTTTTTGCTTATAAAAAACAATAACAGCAGTAAATTTCATTTGCAGGACCTCTTATACAGGTAATGTCTTTACTTCATCTTTTCTAATTTGGGAATAAATTAATACAATTAACATAAATCCCATTCCAATTGGGTTATTTATGAACGGATTGATATTAGTCAACAACAATACTCCCAAAAATATTGACATAAAAGAGATATCTGTTGTATTAAGAGTCTTTTGACGTTTATAAACGATATAAAAATTAATATAGACAATCATGAAAAGAAATCCCCATATACATAAACCAATTAATCCTTGTTCGACTAGGATATCAAGAAAACTCATTTCGATTCCGCTGATTCTCCCATCTATTTCCGTCCCATATCCAGTCCCAAAAATAAAGTTAACCGGATTGCTTAATAAAATATCTTTAGATGCTAATATAAAACTCATCCTTGTATTCACACTGACATCATTTACTTCTACTCTTTCTTTAGTTTGACCTTTACTTCCCTTAGAACCAAGTATCAGCTTTTCTTCCAAGCCATATTTGAGGCCTGAATTGTCTACCTGTTCATCAGCAGTATCAATTTGGAAACGTGAAAGGGTCATGGTCTGGTATAATATAGGTACAGATATGAACACAATTAATAAAATGGCTGACTTTTTCAAGAAAAATTTCGAGTTACCTAGTAATCGGATTTTTTCCTTCAAACCTTTAACCGGGTCTGTAATGATTTTAGTATCAATTAAAAGGATGGCAAGAATACTAACCATAAACGCTAATAAAAATCCTCGTGTTTCAGACCAAATAATTGATAAAGTACATAAAAATATATTAAATAGATCCACCTTAGAATGTTTTTTAGTTAATGCTGCGTTAAGTGATAAGATCAGACCAATCAATACATAAAAATGGCTTTTGTAAAAAACACTGTTACTTGGTCTGAAAAACAAATCGTCGTTCATGATTGTATTCAAAAAATTATAGTAATTATTAAAATTATTAATGAATATAGTTTTTCCTAGTAAGGTTATTGTAATTGTGAAAATTGCAACTGTAAGAGCGGAGTATTTAATAATTTTTATAATATGAGTAATCGAAAAACGGGAATTATTAATATAATAGGCCAAAGGGAAATAAATGGCTATATAGGAAACTCTTAACAAGTCAGTTATAACCGCAGAGAGCGGATGGTCGTAAATCCAACCGATAACTGCACTAATGGAACACCAACCAATCAATATATAAACACCAATTGTTACTGGTGTAAATCGAACAAATGTGTTTACTTCCTTGTTAAAAAAAGATTTTGTTTTAATTAATCGGAAAATGAAAGTGCAGAACAATAAAATATATAAAACTTGTCGGATGGATAAGATTCCAAAATCGATAAGCCTCCCGCCACCTCCGATAAACAATTCAATAAATAGTACGTTTAATAGAAATTTTTCAAATCTAGACATAAAAATGTACTCCCCCAATATGATGCTGGATTCTAATGATTTGTTTAGATTAAACCCACTTCCATCCCCATTTATTAAAGAATTTTACCATGGATTTAACAAATATTTTAAATAGCTTCCAATTTTTATGGGAACCTCTTTCATAAAAGTGAACAACAAACGAAAAAGGTGTATAAACTACCCTTCTATTCCTCTTTTTAAGCATCAGGCATAAATCCGTATCTTCAAAATACATAAAATACCGCTCATCAAATCCATTAATTTCCTTATATATGTCTCCTCGAATAAGCATAAAGCATCCAGAACCCATATTAATGTCTACAAACCTGTCTTGAGGAATATCTCTACATTCATAAGTAGCCAATCGCTTAGCAAATAATTTTTTGACAAAGTCAAACGGGATGAACCGCAATGCATAGTCAAAGACCGTTACGCGTCTACGCATGAGATGCTGAATCGATCCATCTTCATTTAAAACTTTAGGAACGAGTAATGCAATGGATTCATCATTCTCCATAACGGTTACCATATTATATAAATTTTCTTTTGTTACAATAATATCAGGGTTGAAGATCAAAAAGTATTTTTCATCAGCATTGAGTAAGTTATAATTATGACCAAAACCAAATCCGTTATTTTCATGATAAAACGTTATATTAGCAAAGTCACTATATTGTTTTAATTGGTTTCTAAATTCGTTTGAAGAATTGTTGTCGAAAACAGCGACACGAATATTAGGCTCGTTACCAATTTCTTTTTTTAGATTATCTAATACATCAAAAATATGCTTACTATTATATGTGACAATGCTGATTACCATTGTTGGATGTTCCAAATTTCCCACACTCTCTTATTTTTTATATCATTTCTGTAAAAACAATTTCATCTATGGTTGCAAACGAATGGTCGTAACTGTTTTTTAAAAGGAAGTTAATAAATCTTCAATCAGGATAAAGTCCTTATAATTTTACCCTATATGTTAAAAAAACACAAAACGCATTTTTTGTTTTAACTAATTTTACTGGATAGTCAAAAGTTCTTGTCGAAAAATTGTTGATTGAGGGCTATTTCATGTTTAATAGTTGTATCGCCATAGGCGTATTACAACTAATTGCTGTATGTTATTCGTCTCAAATGCATAGGCTGTTTGTTCGTTACGCCTCCAAGACCATCGTTTCCGAAGCGATATTTATGATTTATTTGCGCAATTCTATTTTTCGTATGCTTGCCCGTAATCCGCTTTTATCTATAAACAAAATAATTTAAACCAAGCAATTCAATGATTACGACGGTATTCACTGGCTTCTCCAAGCTGAAAACTTTTGACTGTCAAGTAATTTTGGAGCCAAATTAAAAAACACACATTGTTAGTAAACCCACAATTGGTAAAGTCATTAAGGGTTTACTTCTCTATAACTATATATAAATTAACTTCAATATGGTATAATTTCAAGGGTAAATTACTAACAATCCTTGATATGTATAAAATTAAAAAGGGTGTTTATTGTGAGTCAAAATGAATTAGTTAGTGTTATTATCCCAACTTATAACCGTGCAAATTTAATTCTGCAAGCTGTGAAAAGTGTTTTAAATCAAACTTATAAGAACTTCGAAATCATTATTGTCGATGATGGGTCGAGTGATAATACGGAAGATGTTATCAACGTAATACACGATAATCGAATCCGTTATATTAAACATGCGATAAATAAAGGAGCATCAGCTGCCAGGAACACAGGAATTAGAGAGGCTAAGGGAAAATATATCGCTTTTCAGGACAGTGACGATCATTGGCTTCCTGATAAATTAGAAAAACAGGTAAAGCGTATTGAAAATACCCCGGATCATGTCGGTGCGGTTTTTGGGGGTTATTGGATTATCGGAAAAGGAAATGAAAAAAGATATTTTCCTGAGCAAGTAATTAAAGATGGTAATATTTTTCATACATTATTAAAAGGAAATGTTGTAGGAATGCCGGTGGTTATGATCAAAAAGATTTGTTTTGATAAAGTAGGATATTTTAACGAAACACTTCCGGCACTAGAAGATTGGGAGCTCTTATTAAGAATATCGAGGGACTATGAATTCTTGTATATCAATGAACCTCTTGTAACAGTATATGAAACTGAAAACAGTATCTCCATGCATATGGAAAATACTGTCAAAGCTTGGAAGTACATATTTGATAAATATCTGGACATAATTTCTGAAGACCATACAACTTTAGCCCTTCACTATTATACGTTAGGAAAATATTTAATTCGAAGTGGTAATTTTTCCGGAGGGAGGAAATTGATTTTTAAGGCTGTAAAGACTAATCCACGAAATTACAAATACTTAATTGAGTCTTCAATGTTAATGTTAGGAAGGAGAGTGTATTCTAGCCAATTTATATGGAAAGGGATTAATAAAATCAATAGATGGAGAAAAAGCAAATCTTAAATTATATATTAAATATTGGGAATTAATAGGTATACGGACTATATTTAAAAAGAATGAGTTTCCTGTTGCTAATTCTTTTTGTAATAAAAGATGAACTTTTTAAACAAAAAATTTTAGCAAGAAGAGCAATATAACTAGGTAATTATCGAAAGGGAGGAAGTAAACATGGATTTAAAAGAAAGAAAGCAGATTAATATATCAAATATATAATTCTTTATATGTTTTATATTCCCTACATTTTACGGTAACGCTTATGGGAGACGATTTCTTTTTTGCAGAAGTATCTGATAAGTAAAAAACTCTGACCAAAAGATATTTACTTTAATTACTATATTTGCTTCCTTCTGTACGCTAATAATTATGTTTTTCTCACCAACAATATACGCTTCAGGTAACAAGGTTTTTTCCGTTTTTGCAATAATCATTTCTTTAAATATGCTAAATATTATTTATGAAAATAAACTTATAATAAATAAATTTCTAATTTTTCTATATTCTTGTATGCCGATGATAAATCTTTTTAAAGTGATATTTATTTGGATAAATGTTGGCTTTCGCTTTTTATAGAAATGTGTACTTGACAAAGGCTATCTCGGTAATTAACAATAATTTTAGTTAATAATGAATATGAGCTTCCGGAGATGAAAAAATGTTAGCTTTCGTAATACTAAATTACAATACGTGGGAAGAAACGTTAAAATGTGTTGGTTCCATATTTGAAACATGTAAGCAAGAATATAAAATCTATATTGTTGATAATGGATCAAAGAATAAATCATACCAGAGGCTTAAAGAACAATATGAAAATAATGGGAAGGTTAAGTTGATACAATCGGAAAATTATGGTTATGCCATTGGAAACAATATCGGTATACGCGAGGCAATAAGGGATGGATTCGACATCGTCACGATTGTTAACAATGATGTAATATTTTTGGATGATAGTATCAATAATATGTATTCGTTTCTTGTCAATAATCCGGATGCTGCAGTTGCTGCTCCGTATATATTATCGCCAAACGGGGAATTTCAAAACGTACCGACATTAAAACCGATGAGTAAGAAAAATTACTTTTTGTACAATACTCGAATTCAATTATTAACTTCGAAAAACAGTAGATTGAAATTTCGAAGGAAACTTTATTTATCAGGTGAATCCATAAAGGAAGAGCCAATTTTAATCCATAAATTTTCCGGCTGCTGTTTTATGGCAAAAAGTAAGATGTTGGAACAGGTTGGTCTGTTTGATGAAAATACTTTTTTGTATTATGAAGAAGACATTCTCTGTTTTAAAATGAAAAGTCATGGTTATAAAGTGTACTTTTTACCGAATGCAAAAATAGTTCATTACCATGGCCTAACTACCGGAAAAGTAAACCTATTTGTAGATACAGAAATGTTGAAAAGTGAAATGTATTTATTGGTGAAATATTATAAAATGAATATTTTTGGTCTATTTTTTATTTATTTTGATCGGGCAATAACACCATTAATCAGTAAACTTAAACATAAATACGACATACCTTTTAGTGAATATACTCGTTTTTTAAGTGAAACATATGAGCATTTTATGAAGTGGTACAGAACTGAAAGAAAAACATAAGAGTCATTATAGATCAAATAGAAAAAACGGTCAGAGATAAATTCTTTGACCGTTTTCACTACAAAGAATAATTTATAATATGAACAGATATACGTCACTCAACGCAGATTATTTACTTCGCCGCATCTGCCTTTGTTTTAAAACGGTAAATATTTTCATTATAAATGAATCTTTTATTAATACTAGGCCGATAAAATATACAGCAGCACCAATAAGTAATTGTACAAAAGTTAATAGGACAGCGGGGAAATTAAAAATTTTACCTGAAACCCAAACAGAAAGGAATAAAATAACTGCTAATAATCCGTACTTGAATATCATTTTAAAGAATTTCCTAAAACTAAAATAATTTCTTGTAAAATAGAGCTGTAATAGTGCTCCGGTTGCCTCGGCAGTCAACAATGCGATTGCAGTGGCTGTGCTCGCAAGTGAACCGATCAAAAGAACGTTTACGATTAGTGCTATTACCGCACCTGTTGTAACTGCAATGGTATATTTATTTTGTTGATTTGTTCCGATTAATATTTGAATCCCAAATACATTTGCTAAACCGACAAAAAAGATAACCGGACTCATAATGGTTAATAGTTGGACGACTGGATAAAAACCTTCACCTAAAAACCAGGACACAAGATTTGGTGCAATGCCCATCATCCCAAGAGTCATCGGTAATGTAATCAATAAAACAAACTGTAAAGAAAAATCCACATACTTTTCCATTTCTTCTTTATTCCCTCGGGAAAATTCCGAAGCCATCCTCGGCAACATGACAGAACCTAGTGATGAAATAACACCTAAAGCGAGCGCGATAATTTTATAGGCTTGATTAAAAAAGCCAACCTCAACTTCTCCAGATATATTTCCAAGGATAATTTTGTTCACCAACGAATAAACTTGGATCATGATTTGTGGTAAAAACAGGACCAAAATAGGTTTGGTGTGATGTACAACGTCTTTGAAAGTTATTTTAACCAAAGATATCTCTCTGAACAATGGAATCCACATAACAAGTTGTCCCAGAAATAGGGTTCCTGCATTGATGGCAATATACACATTCAAATCATTATAATCCTTTACAAACGAAAAAATAAGGATGATACCTGTGATTTTTACAAGCATATTACGAATAGAAACTCTTTTAATTTGCTCTTTGCCGAAAAAATACCAAGAAATATCAATACTGTAAGCTAATAATGTAAAAATGTGTATGAAAAATAGAGCTTTATACTGTGCATATAAGCTGGTGAATCCTAGATAAACAATTATGTTCAAAGCAGACATGAAAAGTTGAAAAGAAAAAATCGACCAAAATTCTTTTGAAACTTGTGTTTGATTTTGTTTAGAAGCGATTTGTCTGCTGCCGTATAATGGTAAATTCAATGTAATAAAAACAGTAAATAATTGAACCATTGATGTTACATAAGCATCAATTCCAATTCCTTCCGGTTTAAGGATTCGTGAGACATATGGTGTTGTTATAAAAGGTGTAATCAATAATAGTAACTGGTACATAACTGTAAATAAGTAATTGGATAATAATTTTTTCATATTGTATTTTCATACCTTCTTTAAATGTATTTGATTTAATTTTGAAATTGGATTTAAACTTTATATTTTATGTAGATTGGTTATATAGATGTACTTTTATATTGTACAAACATTTCTTTACTTATAAAAGCAATAAATAAAATTATTTCATACACAAACATATGCTAAATGCTAAAATAAATTTGTTAAAATTTTTTTGATGTTTAGGGTGATGAAATTGTCACAAGATATGGAAGGAAGAATAAGAGTCCGAAAAAAAAGAAAAAGAAGGCGGCTGAGAAAATGGGTCAAAATAACATTGACGCTCCTTTTTTTAATAACAGCAGCTACAATAACTTATATATTTTCGATTTACAACCATGCTAAAACAACAGTCACTGAAGAAATGAATATAAATCTTAATTCAATCGATGACAAAAAACAAAATCAAAGATTGAAAATAAAGAAATAATTAATGTACTGCTCCTCGGTGTGGACGAACGTCAAGAGGTTGAAGGTTCACGCTCTGATACAATTATATTGATGTCTTTAGATCCTAAAAAGGAAAAACTGACAATGGTCAGTATCCCTCGTGATACAAGGACAGTTATGGCAAAAAAGGGAAAAAAAGATAAAATAAACGCTGCATTTTCGTATGGTGGGCCGGATATGGCTATTGAAACTGTGGAAAACTTTTTGGATATTGATTTAGATTATTATGTCCAAATCAATATGGAGGGGTTAGCTGATCTAGTTGATGCTATTGGAGGTATTAGCGTTAATAATGAAATCGAATGGTATGATGAGGGATTTTATAAACAAGGGTATCATTTCAAAAAGGGGAAAATTCAATTAGATGGAGCTAAGACCATTGGTTATGTGCGAATGAGACATCTTGATCCAACTGGTGATTTTGGCCGAACTGAAAGACAACGAAAAGTTATACGTGCAATTATTGACAAAGGCACAAGTTTTGCAACAGTGACAAAAATTAATGGACTAATTGATGTTCTAGGGAAAAACATGATAACAAATATTAAATTTAATGAGATAAAAAAGTTAATTGTTAACTATAAAAATGTAGTAAATAATATCAATGGTTACATGGTTCAGGGTGAAGATGATACTATTAATGGAGTATATTATTACATTGTTTCTGATGAAGAAGTAAGTAAAGTTCAGGATATGGTAACCGGTGGTAGAAGTAAAAAATCTTAATCAAAAGAATGGGTATAAATAGATTATGAGAAAATAAGCATTTAGGACTAGGAAATTGTAATGATTTTTATGTGTCCAATATTACCAAATATGGTAAAATAGCATTATCATACATGAAAGATAGATTAGTAATTTAGTCTATCTCTCATGACCATTTATATTAAGGGGGGATATAGAAAGATTGGTTAAACTAAAAAAAATCTTAATATTATTTAGTGCACTGCTTATGTGCCTTTCCTTTGTTTCGAATGGGATCATCGCTAATGCTGTTGAAAATGCTGGTCCCACAAGCACGGGAGATTCGCCAAGTTACTACGACATCTATTATAATGGTGAAGAACAGAAAGTTATCATTAATGAGTATGTAACTTTGACACTGTTAGGTTGGGCGGATGAATCCAAAACAACTGTGAGTGGAGAAGTTGATATTCATTCCAATTCTATTCATCAAAAAGAAGAGATTATCTTGGAAGTAACTGGTGAATTGAAGGAGATTTCTATTCCAGGCCAAGATGGATTTTTTTACAAATTATCACCGGAAGATTTCTTGAAAGTTAACAAAGTCACAACTGTCGCTAAAAACGAAAATGGAACTTTCATTGAGAAAGTTGAGACTATTGGTGAAAATGGCACTATTACTGGAGAATCTCAATTAACCTACTATTCAACGGATGAACAGAATCAAAAGGTTGCTATAACAAAAGATGAATATGATTCTATAAATACAATCGAATCACCCGATAATAGTAGTACAGTTGAAAAATCTCCAACAGCTAAACAACAATCGAGTGCATTAACCACTTTTAGTGCAACAGCAGTGACGCCAACTTTAAAATATGCTACTCATGTCCAAGATATTGGTTGGCAAGAACCTGTTTCCAGTGGAATTGCAGGTACCGTGGGAAAAGCAAAACAAGTTGAAGCCGTTACAATCTCTTTAGAAAATGCTACCGGCGGAATTAAGTACAAGTCTCATGTTCAAGATATAGGCTGGCAAGATTATGTTTCTGATGGAAAAATCAGTGGTACGACAGGTAAAAATAAACAAATTGAATCTGTTCAAATTGAATTGACCGGTGATATTGCTAATCAATACGATATTTATTATCGAGTTCACGTTCAGGACTATGGCTGGTTAGATTGGGCGAAAAATGGTGAAGCTGCTGGGACGCAAGGTCTAGCTAAACAAGTGGAAGCAATTGAGATGAAACTTGTAAAAAAAGGTGAGGCACCTCCTGGATCAACAACAAGACCGTTCATAAATAATTTGGCCGTTACCTACTCCACCCATGTACAAGACTATGGCTGGATGAATTCTGTCTCGAATGGTGTAACCAGTGGAAAGATTGGGAAACAGATCGAAGCGATTAAAATCTCATTAAAAAATTCTCCGTACTCAGGTGGAATCTCTTATAAGTCCCACGTTCAAGATATAGGTTGGCAAGACTTTGTTTCAAATGGTACCGTAAGTGGGACAACTGGAAAGAACAAACAAGTAGAAGCCGTTCAAATCAAGCTGATGGATGAAATGGCAAACCGTTTCGATATTTATTATCGTGTTTATTCTGAATCATACGGTTGGTTAGGTTGGGCAAAGAATGGTGAAGCTGCCGGTACACAAGGAATGAATAAACAAGTAGAAGCGATTGAAGTTGTCCTTGTGAATAAAGGTGGAGCAGCACCGGGTTCTACAGAAAAGCCGTTCCTAACAAAACCATCGATTACCTATTCCACCCATGTACAAGATTATGGCTGGATGAATGAAGTGAAAGATGGTGCCATGAGCGGAACCCAAGGAAAAGCGAAGCAAGTAGAAGCTATAAAGATTTCGCTGAAAAACACAGCTTATGCAGGTGGTGTCTCCTATAAGACATTTGTGCAAGATATAGGCTGGCAAAATTTAGTTGCTGATGGAAATATAAGTGGAACAACCGGTCAAAATAAACAAGTAGAGGCTATTCAAATTAGCTTAACCGGTGAAATGGCTCAGAAATACGATGTTTATTATCGTGTACATGCCGAAACGTTTGGTTGGTTAGGTTGGGCAAAAAATGGTGCGCCTGCTGGTACTGAAGGTCTTGGCAAACAAGTGGAAGCTATTGAGATTGTTTTAGTAGAAAAAGGAAAGGCAGCACCAGGCTCAACAGAAAAACCATTCCTTGCACAGCCTTCGGTCTCTTATTCCACATATGTGGAAAGTAACGGGTGGATGAAACCTGTATCAAATGGTGCAACTAGTGGAACACAGGGACAAAATAAACAAGTAGAAGCCATAAAAATTAGTTTGCAAAACTCCCCTTTTAGCGGAAATATTGTCTATTCAGCACATTTGCAAGATTACGGCTGGTTAAATAATGTTTTAAACGGTGCCGAATCAGGAAATGCTGGAAAAGGTAAGCAGATGGAAGCTATAAAAATTCAATTATCCGGTGAAATAGCAAACTACTACGATGTTTATTACCGTGTCCACGTCCAAGATTATGGCTGGTTAGGCTGGGCAAAAAATGGAATGAAGGCTGGCACCAGTGGACTTTCAAAACAAGTAGAAGCTGTTGAAATTAAGTTAGTAACAAAAGGAACTGGTGAACCTGTTAGCGAATCAGAATCATTTAAATCGAAAAATATTTCCCATACTAGTTATAATCTAACACTGAACAATGCAATTAACGTGCAAATGAAAGTTAATCCACAAACGGATAAACAATATGCATACGTTGATAAAACCTATATAAAAGATAATAAAGTAATCAATATTGAGCCTAATTCCCACCTGAATGTTCGTTCAGGTCCTGGAGTTTCTTATGCTGCAATAGGAAAATTGAAAAATGGTGACTCTGTTAAGATTATTGCAGAAGTGAATGAGTGGTATGCGATTGAGTTTAAACATCGTACTTGGGTTACTGCAACCCCTGCAGATGTTGGGTACTATTTAAATCCGAGCAACTTTGCTGAAGGAACAACTGAATACTTTCAATTTCTCAAACTATCAAATACTGCGAACTTGGATGCTAATGAAATAAATACAAAAATATTAAATGGAAAAGGAATTTTAAGTGGTAGAGCTGATGCGTTTATTACAGCTGGAAAAAAATATAATGTAAATGAAGTCTACTTAATATCCCATGCATTGTTAGAAACAGGGCAAGGAAATTCTAATTTGTCCAATGGTAATATAGAAGTTGGTCAACTCTATTATGATTCGAAAACAGGTGCTGGAAAATGGGTATCATTCCAACCATCAAAAACTTATATAGCAGAATATAAGGATTTTGATGGTAATGGAACGATGGAATGGAAATATACAGAAGCTACTAATTTTGATAGAAGTCAAGCAGCAAATATTAAAAAAATCTATAATATGTATGGAATTGGTGCAGTGGATTCAGCACCGGATACAAGAGGTTCAATAAAAGCTTATCAAGAAGGCTGGTTTGACCCTAACACTGCAATCATAGAAGGTGCAAATTTTATTGCTGCTAGCTATATTCACGCAGGTCAAGATACTCTATATGAGATGAGATGGAACCCGCAAGCTATGGCAGCAAATAATTATCCATCACATCAATATGCTACAGATATTGGCTGGGCTGTAAAACAAACTTATCGAATAAAACAAATTTATGATCAACTAGTTAATTTTACACTCGTATTCGATGTTCCAAAATATAAATAATATAATCATTATTAAGTAGTACAACCAAAATGTTCTGTACTACTTTTTTTATTTTAAACAACGAATGCCAGTTTGTTTCAGACGGAATAGATACACCTAATTAATAGGTCTATTTTATTAGGAAATTTATAGTGCCTATAGTAGTTTATTATGTTAAAATTTAAGTTGAAATACATAGCTTTGAATCAAGTTTCTATGTATTAACAAAAATTAAAATTAAAAAAGGGGGTTATAATAGAGTTCATGAGGGTGAAGAAAATTTACTTTTTACTTGTATGTGCACTATTAATGACTTTTGTCATCCACCCAACAAGACATGTTGCCTATGCAATCGATAGTTCAGCAGTAGGAGGCCTTAAGACCGGATCAACTTATTATTTGATTCATTATAATGGTGAACAAAAGGAATTCACTATTAATGAATCCATAAAATTAACATTAACTGGTTGGACAGATGAATCAGAAACATCCGCAAATGGTATGATTAAAATTAATAAAGATTCATTAAGTCAAACGAAAAATATCATACTTAATGTAAAAGATGAATTTTTAAAAGTTCCCGTTTCTGATACAGAAAATATTTATTTTCATCTAAAACCATCTGACTCACTAAAGGTTGAAAAAGGAACTATTATAGCAGTAAACCAAAATGGATCATCCATTGAAAAAGTAGAAACGATTAATGAAAACGGTATAGTGGTGGAAGATCAAGGGCTTTACTACTACAAGATGGATGCAAATGGCAATAGAGTCAGAATTACAAAAGAAGAATATGATTCTTTAAATTCGGGTGAAAGTTTGGAACAAGAAGGTGCTAATTTATTTAAAACACAAGCTGTATCCGAATCTCAGAAACCATCTGTTTCTTATGTAACACATGTTCAGGATGTTGGTTGGTTACCGAAAAGAGCGAAAAATGGAGAAACCTCGGGAACTGTTGGTAGCGGGAAACAAGTCGAAGCAATCCAGGTTTTCCTAGAGGATTCACCATATCCTAATAGTGGGATTTCCTATAAGACACATGTTCAAGATTTTGGATGGATGGAACCAAAATCCAATGGTGAGACAAGTGGTACTACTGGGAAAAATAAGCAAGTCGAAGCGATATCAATAAGTTTAACCGGAGAAATTGCAAATCATTATGATATCTATTACCGGGTATATGCTGAAAAATCTGGATGGTTAGGTTGGGCAAAAAATGGTGAAAATGCAGGAACTGAAGGTTTTGTAAGGCAAGTCGAAGGAATCGATATTGTCTTGGTTGAAAAAGGTGGACCTGCTCCTGTTTCAGATACGAAACCGTTCCTTTCTAAGCCAACTATTGTTTATCAATCCCACGTCCAAGACTACGGCTGGTTAAATGTTGCTTCAAATGGACAAATGAGTGGAACGATGGGCAAAGCTAAACAGATGGAGGCAATTTCTATCAATTTAAAAAATACCACGACATTTCCAGGTGGAATAATATACTCAACCCACGTTCAAGATTTGGGCTGGTTAACTAACGTAACTGGTGGAAACATATCTGGTACGGTTGGCCAAGGAAAACAAATGGAAGCCATTAAAATTAATTTAACTGGTGAGATTGCTAACTATTTTGACATTTACTACCGTGTCCATGTAGAAGATATCGGTTGGATGGATTGGGCGAAAAATGGTCAAACAGCAGGAACAGAAGGACTTGTCAAACAAATAGAGGCAATTGAGGTTAAATTGGTTGAAAAGGGTGGAAATGCACCAGGTTCCACTTCGAAACCATTTTTGTTAAAACCAACAATTGTGTACCAATCCCATGTTCAAGATTACGGCTGGATGAAAGTTGCCTCCAATGGTCATACAAGTGGAACTACTGGGCAAAACAAGCGTATGGAAGCAATTGCTATAAATTTAGAAGGTAGCAGTTCCATTGGTGGCTCCATCACTTATTCAACTTATATTCAGGATATGGGGTGGGTAAGCTGGGTAACCAATGGTCAAATTTCCGGTACTGTTGGATTAGCAAAACGAATGGAAGCAATTAAAATTAATATAAACGGGGAAGTAGCTAATTATTTTGATGTATATTATCGTACACATATCCAAGATTATGGTTGGCTAGGTTGGGCAAAAAATGGCATGGTTTCCGGTTCGGTAGGAATTGGGAAAAAGGTTGAAGCTATTGAAATTAAATTAGTTCCAAAAGGTCGAGGGGATGCAGTCAATCCAAACACTGCAGGGATTAAATCAAAGACTGTATTTTTAGACCCCGGACACGGTGGAACAGATCCCGGTGCTGTCTATGGAGGCTACCAAGAAAAAGGTATTAATTTGTCAGTTGCTAGAAAGGTTAAATCCATATTGGAAAGTCGCGGATATACTGTGTATATGTCACGGGAAACGGATGTATTTATTCCTTTACTTGAGCGGTCTCAAATGGCAAATAATGTAGATCCGGATATTTTTGTGAGTATACACACCAATTCCACCGGAAGTGGTGCAAACTCAAAAAATGGAATTGAAGCCTATTACTATCAATATGATCCGGCTTATCCGTCAAAAATCAATGAACTCTTTCACAATGATCCACAACGGATAGCCAAAAGTATTGAACTTGCAAAAACAATTCAACAAACGATGGTATCTTATACAGGTGCACGTAATAATGGAATTGCTGGGCAAACATTTTCGGTAGTCCGGGAAACAGAAGTTCCGGCAACTTTACTGGAAATCGGTTATATTAATAATGATAAAGAACGTCAAAAATTAATTAATGACGGTTATCAAAACACATTGGCAAGAGCTATAGCTGATGGAATTGAAAAGTACTTTGCAGCAAATTAGTTTAGTTTAAATGACAATAATTAATAAAAAGAACCGAGGAGATTCAAATAACTCGGTTCTTTTTATTATGGAAAATGATAATTTCCTCATATTGATCTATTTGCAGTATTTATTCCTTTATTTTAAATTTCCGTAAGCCCCCATTTAAACAACGCATATAAATCAACAGCACCTCTTGTTAAAATTGACATATCAATCAAAGGAGGTGCTTTTCATATGCCAGAACAAAAATTAACAATTGTCCCCGTAACATTACATTCCGATACAGAAAATATTTCGAACATAAAACCAACTGTTTCCTCTTCAAATTCAACTTGTACGATTAAGTTTGGAAAAGTTGAAATCTCCTTTTTCAACGGTATAGATGAGCACATCATTCAAACGATCATGAGGGAGTTGAAAGATTTATGAGACACGATTATTCGAGTGTAAAAAATATCTATATCATTTGTGGAAAAACGGATATGAGAAAAGGAATAGATGGATTAGCAACACTCATTCAAGATTCCTTTGAACTGGATCCTTATGGTGATTCCATTTTCTTATTTTCTGGATGGAGTAAAGATCGTTATAAATGTTTATATTTTGACGGTGACGGCTTCGCCATGCTTTATAAGCGATTAGATAATGGAAAACTTCAATGGCCAAGAAACGAAAAGGAAGTACGAAATCTGTCACAACAAGAACTTCGCTGATTATTAGAAGGATTATCCATTCAGTAACCAAAAGCTATTCAACCTTCTCAAAAAGGGCAATTTTAATTCTTAATTCTTTTAAAAAGTTGAATTAAAGCTGTATTCACTATGCTTAACGTGCTATACTAGAACTATCTTATTTGAACGAATGGTTGTGAATTGTATGGTTAATGTTTCGTCTAATAATCAGAATCAAAACGAGAAATTAATTCGACTTCTCGAAGAACAATTGGCTCATTCTAATCAACAAAATGAAGCATTATCCAAACAGATTAAATCACTAACTGAGCAAGTTCGTTATTTAACAAAACTTTTATATGGATCAAAAACAGAGAAATCTAAATACAATACACCTGATGGGCAAATATCATTATTTGACGATGACTCGTCTTTTAATGATTCTGAGCACACAGAAGAACAAAGCCAACAGACGATTTCTTATACTATTGTACGCAAAGTTCAAAATAAAAAACGAAATGATTCATTACATGAAAATGTCGAAGTAAAGGCCATTCATTATCATCCGGAAAATACGATTTGTGATTGTTGTCAATGCCAAATGACTGAAATAGGTACGACAATCGTACGTGAAGAGGCTGAATTTATACCTGCAAGAATGGAAAAAGTTCAACATATTGAACATGCATATGAATGTAAAAACTGCAAAGCGGATTTATCTCAAAAGGCCCAAATTAAACGTGGCAAATCACCTCAACCTCCGATTCAACGAAGCATTGCTGGTCCGAGTGTACTTGCCAAAGTAATTTATGATAAATTTGTGCAATACTTGCCCCTTTACCGGCAGGTAAAGGAGTGGGAACGTTATGGCTTGAATACGAATGATAAAAACCTTTCTAATTGGGTTATTCGAGCATCACATGACTGGCTTTTGCCCGTATATGAGCGAATGAAGAATATAATGTTGGAGAAGTCCATTTTACACGTCGATGAGACTTATGGACAAATTATCAATCGGTCGGATGGAAAATCTGGCCAATCTAATGCTTATAACTGGGTTTTTCGAAGTGTGCCCTGTCAAGGTCCGGCAATCGTTCTGTTTCACAGCTCATTATCACGATCACGATCCGTTCTTGAAGGATTCATTGAAGATTATTCGGGAACGATTGTCTGTGATGGGTATTCAGCCTATGACAAAATTGAAGGGATTACCTTCGCTAATTGCTGGGCCCATGTAAGACGTTATTGGTTAAAAGCAGACAGTAAAAACGGACGAATTGGTGTAAAATATTGCGATGAATTATTTCGTCTTGAAAGGGAATTTAAACACTTATCCCCAAGTAAACGAAGAAAAAAACGCCAAAAGCACTCGAAACCGTTAGTTGATGAATTTCTTGCCTGGGTTGAAAACTCACCATTCTACGGAAAAAATGCGCTCGCTAAAGCAGCTGAATACACGCTAAATCGAGCGAATGGACTAAAAGCATTCTTGGATGATGGACGAATAGAAATTGATAACAATCCCGCTGAGAATGCCATCCGTCCGAATGTAATTGGTCGAAAAAATTGGTTATTTTCCGTAAGTGAAGCTGGTGCGAAAGCAAACGCAATCTGTCTAAGTATCGCAGAAACAGCTAAAGCGAATGGAGTAGATTTCTACCAGTATCTAGTGAAGTTACTGAGAGACCTACCAAATTTAGATATTCATAGAAACCCAGAAATTATAAACAACTATTTGCCTTGGTCAAAAACGATCCAAGCAGAATGTGTAAAATAACCGTAAATCTGATTAAAAAATCATGGTTTTACGGTTATTTGTAGTACGTACCGTGAAGGTACGTTTATTTTTTTATTTCGGGCTTACGAAAGGAAAATTAAAAGTACCATTTTTATAAGAGTAGAATTGAATTATAACGAAAAAAATTATATAGTAACTAAAGGGTAGAGGAATCAAATTAAGAAAAATTGTTTTTAGTTTTATTATGATGAAGAAGAAATGAACATGAAATCATAAATAAATAAATTAAATGAGATTAAGAAAGATATTCCTTTTTAAGAATAGGAGCGATGCAAAAATATGAAAATAAACTTTTGTTTACCGGGACCGAGTAAAATTCCAATCGGGGGTTATAAAATCGTTTTTGAATATGCAAACAGATTGGTTGAAAAGGGCCATGAGGTTGGAATTGTCTTTGACTGTAAACAGTTATATACAGGGTATCATTTCCCAGAGTTTTTAAGAAGGATATTAAGTTACTATGCGGTTAAGACAAATCCAAGGTGGTTTCTTCTTAATAAAAAGGTAAAAAAATATATGCAAATGGAATACTTGATCATGAAGTGCCGGATGCTGATATAGTTATTGCAACAGCAATTCTAACTGTTCATGATGTCCATCAACTTTCATCCAAAAAAGGGAAAAAGGTATATTTTATCCAGGACTTTGAGAATTGGGGATATACGGACGAAGAAGTATATGAAACCTATGGGTTAAACATGAAAAATATTGTGATAGCAAAGTGGCTAAAAGAAATTGTCGACAAACATAGTCATTCGGAAAGTGTATATATACCGAATGGCATCGACCTTACCATTTATGGTATTGATATTCCGATAACCGAAAGAAATCCTTATTCCATATCAATGATGTATAGAAAAGAAGTGCATAAGGGTACAAAATATGGATTAGAAGCGATTAACCGAATTAAAGAGCTATATCCAAATGTTGAAGTAAGGCTATTTGGTGTCCCGGATCGTCCTGAGGAATTGCCTGATTGGATTGAATATACAACAAAGGCCACACAATCACAATTAAGAACCATTTATAACCATTCAGCAATTTATTTAACTCCAAGTGTTATTGAAGGGTTTGGACTAACGGGAGCAGAGAGTATGGCCTGTGGCTGTGCCTTAGTATCGACTGCTTATCAGGGAGTTTTTGAATATGCAGAAGATAATAAAAATGCTTTGATTTCACCAGTAAAAGATGTTGATGCATTAGTGAATAATATAGAAAGACTTTTTAACGATAATGAATTACGTATTAAGATGGCAACTAAGGGAAATACGGATATTAAAAAGTTATCTTGGGAAAATTCCGTCAACCTTTTTGAAAAGACACTTGAGGGACTATTTAATTAAGATTCATTTTTAAGGCTTTAAAAGAGACTAACAGCGTAAGGAGAATATAGATTGGATAAAGTAGATTATTCTTCTCAGAAAAAATTTATTATTGACATTCTATCCTATTTACCGGCTAAAATTATTTAGATTTTAATTTCTTTCTTATGGTCGTATATATTTACAAGAATTTTTTCACCTGAAGAATATGGATTGTATGGGTTAGTTTTGTCAGTTACATTAACAGCCATTTCTGTTTTAACAGAATGGATCGGACAGCCTGTCGGAAGATTTTATTCGGATTACTTTGAGCGGAAGGAACTTCATCTGTATAATTATGCAATTAAAACTTCGATCAAAGTACAAACGTATTTAATTATTATTGCGTCTATAATTTCATTGGGATATACAGCTATTTTTGTGCCTGAAAATACAATGTTGGTATTTACAGCAATTGTAAACATAGTTTTAAATTCATTTTACTCGCTCCTGTTACCTATGATTCCTGCCAGTTTAAATACAAAATTATACCGTATCTTAGAAATTGGCAGACCTGCTATTAGGTTGGTAATAGCTCTGCTCATTGTTGTTTTTATTGAAAAGAATATTTTAGCATTAATCTGGGCTGAGTCTATTTCAAATCTGTTCTTTTTATTGCTTATGATGAAGCCGATTCAAAAACTATTGTTTACAGACTTGAAGACAGATGTAGCTGACTTATCTAAGGGTAAAGAGACCTTTATAAAGTTTTTGAAATTTGGTATCCCAATGGCAATTTGGTTTTTTTGTTCACAATTTATTAGTCTTGGCAGTCGGTTTGTTATCGAAATTTATCGGGATTCTTTTGAGGTTGGATTATATACAGCCAATTTCCAATTAATCAATGGAATTTCAGGACTAATCAGTGCGCCCATTACATTAGCTGCTTTCCCGCTAATAATGAAACTTTGGGCACTAAATGAAAAGGATAAAATTGTACCAACACTTGAAAATATGACAAGAATCTATGGTATTATTGGGATTGGTATTATTGGTGGAACAGCATTAATAGCTTATGAACTTGTTAAAATAGCACTAGACCCTCAATATATTGATGGATATAAGATAATGTTGCCGTTAGTTATGGGCTTTGTTCTTTGGAATGCCTCGATTCTCGGTCATAAAGGCATGGAACTGATGGAATCAACTATGACTATGGTTATTGCAATAACCATAACGGCTATCGTAAATGTAATTCTAAACTTTATTTTTGTAGGGAAATTTGGGTATGTTGCATCAGCATGGGTGACTTTTGCCAGTTACTTCATTTATACCGCGATTATTTATTTTAAATCTGAGCGCTTTATTAAATGGAGAATACCAAAAATATTAATTGTCTATACCTTTTACATGCTTATTGTCGTTTTACTGTTAAAATATCTGTTCACCATTTTTACCATTCATTCAGTTATCATGAGCTTGATTATCAAAGGATCTATTTTCAGTATTCTTTATTTTGGACCAGTTGCATATTATGATTTTAAAATTAAAAAATAAAAAGGTAAAAATTTCTGCTAATAGGTAATCGAAGGAATTGGTGAAATATAATGACTTATCTAGGAGGGATCAGGTAGAGATATGTCTAGTTACATAGGTAAAATAAAGCCAAAGAACCCAAGTGCCATTAAGTATACCGTATTAATTTTAGTACTTTATTTTATTCATTTCTTAGTTGAATTAGCAAGTGATGATTTTTGGTTTTCCGAGGTCTCCTCGCAATATGGATTAATTGAATATATTATTAGTCGTTATGAAGGATGGACAGGTCGTGTTTTCCCCGAGTTTCTTTTATATACTATGCTCAATGAACTGGTTTGGTTATGGCGAATAATTAATCCGATAATTATTATTCTGCTATCGTATGGTTTGGTTAGGATACTCAAAAGAAAAGTTGAATTTAAAGATGTATTGCTCGCTTTACTTACTTTAGGATTTTTTAGTCCGTCTATTCTTAGTAATGGTTTTTTTTGGATTACGGGAACTTTTAACTATTCATGGCCAATTGCATTTGGATTAATAAGCATGATTCCTTACGCTGATATTATTTTGAGAAATGAAACTCCAAATGCAAGAATGTATCCATTTTATTTTTTATTCGGAATCTTAGCCTCAATTAGTCAAGAACAAGTGGCTCTTTGTATTTCAAGTTTTTCTATTTTAGCACTCGGTAGTTTAATCTATAATAAAATTAAAATAGATAAAAAAATGTTACTTTTAACTGGAACCATAATTGTTGGGACTTTTATTTTGATACTTGCACCAGGAAATGGAGTTAGGTGGCAAATAGAGGTTGATCATTGGTATCCTCAATTCGATGAGATGAGTGTATTGGCCAAAATTTTTCTAGGGATGATTTGGCTATTTGAAAAGCTCTTCATAGAAATGAAAGCATTAGTTTTTTTATTATCAATTATCACTATCATATCCTGTATTAAAAAAGAAACAATCAATCAGTCTTGGTATTTTAAATTTTTTGTTCTTTTAGTATTAAGTATCACAGGAGTAAACCTTCTGGGTATCGGACAAAATTACGTTTATGACTTTCAATCAATAGCAAATATTGTTATCAATAAAACAGGGACAATACAAGATATGATAAAAAGCGTTCTTCCTTATTTATTTTGGATAATATGGGCATTATTATTATTGATAGTTAGTATTAAAAATACAAATCATAAATTTTTTGTGTTATTTAGTTATTTAGCAGCAATTAGTACTTTAGTCATAATCTTTTTTTCACCTACAATTTATGCATCAGGAAATCGTGTATTAACTGTCTGTTCAGTAATTCTTGCATTAATTGTTTTAAATTTAATTACTAAAGAAAATATAATTCCAAATAATAGGTTTGCCTTATATATTTATGCAGTAATACCATTCCTGAACATTATTAGAATTCTTCATATCTGGGTTGTTCAGGGGTTCCAATTGTTGTAAAAACAGTGTAATTATAAACGAAAATGACACTTAATGCCTGAGTTTTTGTTGAAGAACTTTAATTTAAGAAGAGATTTAATTTTGAAGGGTTCGAGGTAAAACATGTTTAATAAACAAGTCAAGAATTATCTGCTTTATACTATTGCATTTCTTACTCCTTTACTGATAATGGGTTTGGTCTTTGTAGTTTATCATGTGTATCCTTTTGGAAGTCATTCAATGCTAATGACTGACCAATTCGCACAGTATATTCAATTCTACAATCATTTATATGATGTGTTAAAAGGTAACGGAAGTCTTCTATATACATGGGAATCTGGTCTGGGATTAAATTTTTGGGGTACGTTTGCATATTATTTGTCAAGTCCAATTTCGTTAGTAATTCTTTTTTTGACCGTGATAATTTACCTGAAGCATTTATTTTTATGACATTAATTAAAATAGGCTTATCTGGATTGATGATGTCCCTCTATTTAACAAAAACACATAGGTCAAACATGATGAATACAATTTTATTTTCGACAATGTACGCTCTATGTAGTTTTGCTGTTGGTTATTTCTTTAATATAATGTGGCAAGATGCAGTATATCTATTGCCGTTGGTTCTTCTTGGAGTAGAAGGCCTATTACAGAAAAAATACAAACTATTAATTATCAGCCTTTCTATACTTTTTATTTCAAATTTTTATACTGCTTATATGGTGGGGATATTTACATTTCTATATTTCTCTATAAGGTGGTTGCTTGTCAATCGATTTAATTTAAAAACTTTTATAAAGGACTTTTTTGTATTTATGCTGTGTGCCGCATTGGCCGCAGGAATTTCTGCCTTTATTACTCTACCAACTTTCTTTCAATTAGGATCTAACGATTACCAACCATTTAAATGGAATACTTTTTTTAACATAGATATTAGGTTTACAGAGCTGTTTGCTAAATTCTTTAATAGTAGTGAAAACTTATTGTTTAAACCAAATGTTTATACGGGGATATTAACATTACTACTTTTCCCATTATTTTTCCTAAATAAAAAGATACAATTAAAGGAAAAATTTTTGTATTTCTTTTTTATGTTATTTTTGATAATCAGTTTACAAGTGCATGGTTTAAATATGATTTGGCATGTTTTTCAAGAACCATCCGGTTTTCAACAACGATTTGCGTTTCTTGTATCGTTCCTGCTTGTTTTTCTGGCCTGTAGAGCTTTAAATACTTTTGATGAAGGACAATTATCTAATTTGATTAAAGTGGCAATTACTGAAATTATTATTTTGGTGTTGTTGCCTGAACTTGTTCCTGATTTATTGTCTTTAAAAGCTGCTTTATTTAATATCATTTTGATTGTTATTTTTACAACAATTCTTTATGCAAAAGTTTTTGTTGGGTACCGAAAGGTTGTAAATATAATATTAATTTTTTTTGTGCTTTTTGATTTGAGCATGAATACTTATAATCATATAAAAACCTTGAATAGTTATACTGAGTATAACTATTCAAGGAATCAATATAATGTTCAGGTTACTGGATATGATGATGTAATCAATAGCCTTGTTAAAGAAGATAAAGGGTTTTATAGAGTCAATTCGTTGATTAAATTAACATTAAATGATGGGCTACGTTTTAACTATAAAGGAATGGACATTTTTAATACATTAGCAAATGGTGAATTGCATGATTTTATGAATAAATTAGGGTATAGTACAACTCTTGGAGCTCGATCGCTTGCCCAAAGCAATGGTATATTAACATCGGATGCATTACTTGGATTTAAGTATGTAGTTACTAGTGAGCCAATAAATATACACGGATTTAAATTGATAAAAAGCACTGGAGAAACGAAATTATATGAAAATCAAAATTATTTACCAATTGGTTTTATGATGGAAAAGTCTCAAGTTGAGTTTAGTAATTATGATGATAATCCATTTGAAAATCAAAATAAATTTCTTGGTGGAGAAGCTAGCTACTTTACAGAGATTAAACCAGTACAAGTGAAATATAATAACCTAGTTGTTACAGAAAATGGTACAGTGATCCATGTGAAAAAAGGGAATCCCGATCAGGAAGCTTCTATTGAAATGATTTTTAACATTCAAGGGGATAAACAATTATATACATTGTTAAATGCAGGAAAAGGATATCCGGGTTACGGGGAAACTTCAATTTATGTAAATGGAAAGTCTCTTGGAATATATCCAACATTTCATAATGACAGAGTTTTGGACTTAGGTGGATTTTCAAATGAAGAGGTTGCTATAAAAATTGAGTTTTCTGTTGCGGAAACAAACCTAGTTCAACATTATTTTTACACTTTAGATATACCATCTTTTGAAAAAAGGATTAGCGAATTAAAGGAAACGGCGTTTAATTTGAAGAAATATAACGATATATCTTTAGCAGGAAAGATTAAAACTGATAAAATGGGCACACTTTTCTTCTCTATACCTTATGATGAAGGGTGGAGTGCGAAGATAGATGGTAAAGAAACAAAAATAACTAAGTCGGGTGGATTCATTGGCTTAGATAATGATAAAGGTGAACATAACGTTACATTAAGTTACTTACCAAAGGGCTTTTTAATAGGTTGTATAATTTCATTAACAAGTTTGGTTATTTCTATACTTCTTATAGTATTTAGAAAAAACCAAGTAATCATTAGGAAGAGTTATGATTTGTAGTTTAATTATAATAATGGACTTGGAAAAAGGAGGCTTCAAGCTGTGAAAAAACTAACGATCCTCGTCCCGGCATACAATGAAGAAGAAGTGTTGGATCAACTTTATGATCGATTGAAGGGTGTAATGAATGGTCTTCCGGACTACCAGTTTGAAATCTTATTTGTCAATGACGGCAGTAAGGACCAAACTTTATCGATCATAAAAAACTTAAGGGCAAAAGATACCCGTATTTCCTATGTGAATTTATCCAGAAATTTTGGGAAAGAAATTGCAATGATTGCCGGGCTCGACTATGCAACAGGTGATGCTGTGATTATCATTGATGCCGACCTGCAAGACCCGCCGGAGTTAATTCCGGAAATGATTAAATATTGGGAAATGGGTTATGATGACGTTTTTGCAAAAAGACGATCGAGAGCGGGAGAGACGTGGCTGAAGAAATGGACTTCTGCTACATACTATAAAATTTTACAAAAAATGACGAGGATTCCAATTCAGGAAAACACCGGTGATTTTCGGTTGTTGGATCGTCGTTGTGTCGAAGCATTAAAACAGTTAAGGGAAACTCAAAGATATACAAAAGGGATGTTCAGCTGGATCGGTTATAATAAAAAAGAAATTCTTTTTGACCGGGATCCGAGAGCAGCAGGCGAAACAAAATGGAACTATGCAAAATTAGTAGATCTGGCTATTGAAGGAATTACCTCCTTCACAACAGCTCCTCTGCGTTGGTCAGCGTTTTTTGGTATAATAATATCAGCCTTAGCTTTTGCATTTATGATTTGGATTATAATTAAAACGCTTCTCTTTGGGGAACCGGTTGCCGGATATCCATCACTAATGACAGTTATTTTATTTTTAGGCGGAATTCAATTGTTATCACTTGGTATTATCGGTGAGTATTTAGGAAGAATTTTTAACGAATCAAAGCATCGACCACTTTATTTTGTTGATGAGTATAATGAAGAAAAGGAATTAAACCAGAAGCCGAGAGATCAAGAAAAAACATACATTCATCAGTAAGTAGGGAAAAATCATGAAGTTAAATAAGGAGATAATTAGCTATCTTATTTTTGGAGTTTTGACAACACTTGTAAACATCGTTACGTTTTGGTTGTTTGATGACATTCTTGAAATGGACTACAAACTGGCTACTACGATTGCTTGGATCGTATCGGTTTTGTTTGCCTTCATAACCAATAAATTATATGTTTTCAACAGTAAAGACATGCAGATCCAAGCGTTCCTCAAGGAATTAGCATCATTTATGTTTTTTAGATTTCTTTCGTATCTTTTAGATTTGGCGACGATGATTGTATGTGTTGAACTTTTAAAAATAGACAACCTTTTGGCGAAAATTCTCGCCAATGTGTTGGTTGTTATTTTTAATTATTTCGCGAGTAAGTTTGTTATTTTTAAAAAGGCAAAAGAAGAAGGAAACTAAAGAAGCTTTTCATTTGACAATAAAAAGATAATCCCGAGAATGCTGTCTTGTCATTCTTGGGGTTTTTTTAATAGAGTGATGATGACACATGTATTTTTTACAACTTTATTAATATTATATTACAAATATTTCTCTTGGGATTTTAATGGGAATATGGGATAATAAATTGTAAATAGAGTAAATGTATTATGAACAAGCTATTTACGGAGTCTAAAAAAGATTACGTAAGAATAAATTTTTTTTAAAAAAATTAAAAGCCCTTTCATTAAAATTATTCGCCTTATTTTACCAACTGATCACGAATCGTTGGTAATTACAGAATATGAATTACAGGTAGGTGGAAAATGGTGAGTTTTAATGAAATTATGTCACTGGTTATGCCTTCTCTTGTTGCATTACTGTTTTATTCAAAGTTATCCGGAAAAACTTTGAATTTGTTTGAAGCGGTTACCCATTTTGCATTATTTTCCCTTATTACCAATTGTGTAATGTATGGAATATTGATTTATTTTTTCAACACTGATTCCTTTATTTATACAAGTTTATTTACATTTAAATATACTTTGATGGCTTTGGTTATTTCCCTTTTACTTGTTGTCTCTTACCGATTTATTGAATTAAATGTGAAGCTGAAATTGCAAGTGGAGCGGGAAAATGGATAATAAACGTCATTTGAAAAAGGGAATATTAGCCATAATCATCATTGTAATCGCTTCAGTTATATTATCTTTTTCCTTGTATATTAGAAATTATTTTTCTGATCAAACGGTAGATGAAATGGTATTTTATCTTTTTAATGGGGTGGGAGGTACATCAAAAGATGTAATATTAACAGGCATTAAAAAAAGCTTGTTCCCGTTTTTCATGATTTTATTGGCTTTACTACTTCCAATATGTCGGTTCAAAGATCGAATCAACATGATAGAAATGAATGTTAACCGTAAAAAGTTACATTTTTCAATTTTTCCAAATAAAACTCTATATAAATATCGTTTTTCCTATTCGGTTATTGTTTTGGTATTATCCCTGTTTGCCGGTTATCATTTAATTGGTGTCAAACAATATGTTGCTAGTTTAACAGATTACTCGACATTTATAGAAGAAAACTATGCAGGTGGGGCAGATGTCAACTTAACTTTTCCTGAACAAAAGAGAAATTTGATCATTTTATATATGGAATCGATGGAAAACTCATTTATATCAAAAGAAAATGGCGGCGGTTGGGAGTACTCAGTTGTTCCGGAATTAGAAAATTTAGCCTTGAAACATATTAACTTTTCGAACACCGAGAAAATAGGTGGAGCCTATCAAGTAGAAGGGACCGGGTGGACAGTAGCCGGAATTGTTTCGACGACTACCGGACTGCCTTTAAAAATTCCCATTAATGGAAATGAATATACATCCTCAGACCAATTCTTGGCCGGGGCATATGCATTAGGTGATGTGCTGAAAGAGGCCGGGTATAATTTGGAGTTTATGGCAGGATCCGATGCAAATTTTGGCGGTCGAAGCAATTATTTTAAAAAACATGGGGACTATAAAATTTTTGATGTAAATACGGCCATCGAACAAGGGAAGATGGATGAAAGTGACCGCGTTTGGTGGGGCTTTGACGACACACATCTTTTTACTTGGGCAAAGGAAGAAATTACCGAACTGGCAGAGCAAGATAAAACTTTCAATTTTACCTTTTTGACGGCAAATACGCATTTTCAGGATGGATATTTAGAAGAAGGGGCAGAAGAGATATACGGAACGCAATATGAAAATGTGTATGCTTATTCATCCAAACAAGTTGCAGAATTTGTTGAATGGTTACAACAACAGCCGTTTTATGAAAATACCACTTTAGTCATATTAGGTGACCATTTAAGTATGCAAGATCCGAAATTTTTTGAAGAACACTTATCGGATGAATATGAACGGACTATCTATAATGTGTTCATTAATTCTGTGACCACTCCTCTTCAAGAAAAAAATAGAACATTTACTTCTCTTGATGTGTATCCGACGATTTTAGCAAGTATCGGTGTGCACATTGAAGGTGACCGGCTGGGTTTAGGAACCAATCTATTTTCTGGAGAAAAAACAATAACAGAAGAACATAAATTTAATTTTGTAAATGAGGAGCTGGCAAAAAAATCCAACTTTTATAACAGTAATATATTAAGGGATGATTACTTGCATTTGTTAGAACAAACTGAAGAGACTGACCAAGAGAGTTAAATAATCGTAAGCGTCATGGTTAAATATAAAAAGGGAATCCAAATGTCGTGTTTTCGACTTGAGGATTCCCAAAAATTTTGCCGTCCCTTTTAATTCTGATCAGAACTAATATTGTCATCATTAATCACTGTTTTACTGTTTTCCAATTCCAAATGATTAACCAGCAGCTGTTTCGTCTCTTCTAAAGATTCCTCGTCCAATTTGTAATAATATGTTTTTCCAGGTTTATAGTCGGATCCTTTTAATGTCAGTGATTCAATCGCTAAATTTTTATCATTAAGTCCATAGGAAGCTAAACCACGCATTTCCCCAAATGTCATATTAGTTTTCATATTATTTCCAACTGCTTCGATGACATCATCATATTTAGTAATTGAACCAACAGAAACAGCCTTTTTAATGATAGCCTTAATAATTTCCTGCTGGCGTTTCCCTCTTTCGATATCGTTGTCCAATTTCCTTGTTCGAGCCAGAGCAAGTGCCTCTTCACCATTTAATTTTTGAACACCGGGTTTAAGAAAAATTAATGATTTTTCTTTGGAATCGAGTTCGGCAAATTCATACGGAACATCAACCGTTATACCACCTAATGCGTCGACAATTTCGATGAATGCCTCGAAATTGATACTAACGTAATAGTCAATCGGTACTTCTAATAAATTTTCTACCGTTTCGATTGTTGCTTTGGCTCCACCCTTTGAATGGGCGTGGTTAATTTTTGTTTTTTCACCAATTGCAGGCACATAAACATAGGTATCCCTTGGAATACTTAATAACTTTACACTATTTTCATGCTTGTTTAATGTTGCCAACATTAGTGTGTCAGATAAATTATTCCCTCTCTCTTTTCTTGCCTCACTTGAGTCTACACCGATAATAAGAATAGAAATATTATCTTTTGTTGGATCGACAATTTTTTCCCGTAAATTAGATTTATTTCTACCAATATCCTCAAAGGAGTCGGAAATAGCCGAATGTGCTTTCCAGTATAAAAAACCCCCGTATGATAATATTGATATAAGTATGATTAGGAAAGGCAATAAAATAACTAGTCGCTTTCGTTTTTTTCTTTTTGTTTTTTGGTATAGCCGTGTATTTCCTTTATTGTCCATATAAATTCCCCTTATTTTAAACAATATTAAATTCTATTTTAAGACTTACTTCATATTTTACCAAAAACCATAAAAAAGAAAACGCTTATTTGCAAGGGAATATGGATTTAAACTGAAAAAGTCGAAATTACAACTCTGCCAGATTTGGAAAAAATAAATGCTTAAAATTTTTGGCGAAAAAGTGTATAATTAATCGTAAATTGTCAAAAAAATAGTATCCAATCCAACCAAATTTTGATAAATTAATAATAGCTTAATAGAAGAATTGTCAAAATATTTTTTTGCCTTATTAAAAGAAGATAGCCAGATTGAAGGATATTAGAGCTTTCGGGGTATTCTCACTTTTGTGTGGTGGTATAACATAGATAGTTTATTAGAAGGGGGCTTGACATGGAGCCTCGGCGGGTGTGGTTCTCCTGCCGAGAAGCCAGATGTCACAACATCGGCACCGCCAAACAAGGCTACCATACACGCTACTCCATATAAAGCCCCAAAACCTATAAACCCATTGATAAGTGCGATGAACCAGCTTTCGTAGATAAACTGTAAAAAAGGATGATGATAAATGGTACAAGAAACTAGAGTGAAAACAAAAAAGCATAAAAGAAAATTACGGAAATGGCCTAAAGTAGTAGGTACTCTACTGTTAATAATGATTATAAGTGTAGTAGGTTATGTATACAGTATTTATGGACATGCAAAGGAAACGGTCGATAAAAAGATGTCAAAGAATATTGAATCGATTGATACATCTGAAGTAAAGGAAAAACTGGATAGTAATGAATTGTTAAATATTTTATTGCTTGGTGTTGATGAACGTGAGGAAGACGGCGGGCGTTCTGATTCCATCATGGTCCTTTCATTAAATCCGAAGCAAGAGAAAACTACAATTGTAAGTATTCCCCGGGATACATTAGCTAAGATTGCCGGAAAAGGGATCGAAACGAAAATTAACCACGCTTATGCATATGGTGGAGTAGATATGTCTGTGGCGACAGTTGAAAACCTTCTTGATATCGATCTTGACTATTATGTTGAAATAAATATGGAAGGGTTGGCCGACTTAATCGATGCGATTGGCGGTGTTACTGTAAATAATGAACTAGAATGGGTGGACGAAGGTTTTTATAAACCGGGATACCACTGGAAAGAAGGGGAGATTAAACTGGACGGAGCTAAGGCACTCGGTTACGTCCGAATGCGGCATCTTGATCCACAAGGTGACTTTGGTCGGACAGAGCGTCAACGGAAAGTTATTAATGCCATCATTGATAAAGGGAAAAGTATGGGAACTGTAACCAAATTAAATGATGTGATTGATGTTCTGGGTGATAATTTGCAAACCAACATGAGTTTTAACGATATGAAATCACTTTTATTGGGCTATATGGATGTAACGAAAAATATAGAAAGCTATATGCTCAAAGGAGAAAACGCAACAATCAAAGGTGTTTATTATTATGAAATACCAGATAAAGAATTAGAAAAAGTTCATGATATGTTGCTTGGTGTTGATACGGCAGATACTGCCTCGGCAACGGATGGGAAAAGTGAGGATGCAGAATAAAGCTATGATAAGTTGCCTGGTGTTAGGAATAAAACCAATATGCTTCAGCAACGGATGGGAAAAGTGAGGATGCAGAATAAAGCTATGATAAGTTGCCTGGAGTTGGGAATCTAACCAATACGGCCTCGGTAACGGATAGTGGGGAGGCAGAATAGAGTCTGCAATAAGCTAGTTGGTATTGGGGGGAATCTGATCAATACTTCCCTTGTAACGGATCATAGTAGGGACGCATAAGTCAATGCTAAGCCGCTTGGTATGGACTCAACAGTTACTGCCTCGCTAAATTTTGAGATTGATGAGGAAATAAAAAAGTTTGGATGGGCTGCACTTACGGTGTAGTCTTTTTTTTACAGTATCCACGTACGCATTGAAAGATGGACCAGCGTTAGTGCTCAAAGATAAATTGTGCTTAGAATGGACAATTGCCACGAGAAATACTCTCCAATGGGCTTAAGAAATAGGGCTATGGGACAAAACCATAGCAAAACCCGGAAAAAGTGTCCCATAGAAAGGCGCTATGGGACAAAATGAATTGAAAAAAGGGAAAAAGTGTCTCATAGAAGCGAGCAAAGCCAAGTCTATGGGACAAAACCGCAGCAAAACCCGGAAAAAGTGTCCCATAGAAAGGCGCTATGAGACAAAATGCATTGAAAAAGAGGAAAAAGTGTCTCATAGAAGCAAGCAAATCTTATTCTATGGGACAAAACCGCAACAAAACCCGGAAAAAGTGTCCCATAGAAAGGCGCTATGGGACAAAATGAATTGAAAAAAGGGAAAAAGTGTCTCATAGAAGCGAGCAAAGCCAAGTCTATGGGACAAAACCGCAGCAAAACCGCAAAAAACTGTCCCATAGAAAGCCGCTATGGGACAAAATGAATTGAAAAAAGGGAAAAAGTGTCTCATAGAAGCAAGTAAAGCCAAGTTTATGGGACAAAACCGCAGCAAAACCGCAAAAAACTGTCCCATAGAAAGCCGCTATGGGACAAAATGAATTGAAAAAAGGGAAAAAGTGTCTCATAGAAGCGAGCAAAGCCAAGTCTATGGGACAAAACCGCAGCAAAATCCGGAAAAAGTGTCCCATAGAAAGGCGCTATGAGACAAAATGCTTTGAAAAAGAGGAAAAAGTGTCTCATAGAAGCAAGCAAATCTTATTCTATGGGACAAAACCGCAACAAAACCACAAAAAAGTGTCCCATAGAAAGGCGCTATGGGACAAAATGAATTGAAAAAAGGGAAAAAGTGTCTCATAGAAGCGAGCAAAGCCAAGTCTATGGGACAAAACCATAGCAAAACCCGGAAAAAGTGTCCCATAGAAAGCCGCAATGGGACAAAATGAATTGAAAAAAGGGAAAAAGTGTCTCATAGAAGCAAGCAAATCTTATTCTATGGGACAAAACCATAGCAAAACCCGGAAAAACTGTCCCATAGAAAGCCGCAATGGGACAAAATGCATTGAAAAAGAGGAAATATTGTCTCATAGAAGCAAGCAAATCTTATTCTATGGGACAAAACCGCAACAAAACCACAAAAAACTGTCCCATAGAAAGCCGCTATGAGACAAAATGCATTGAAAAAGAGGAAAAAGTGTCTCATAGAAGCAAGCAAATCTTATTCTATGGGACAAAACCGCAACAAAACCACAAAAAACTGTCCCATAGAAAGCCGCTATGCGACAAAATGAAAAGGAAAAACTGCCCCATAGGAATTTATAAACCACCGTCTAACATATAAATCTTGTAAAAATACACGTTTACAGGAAAAATAGCAGGTAACTCTACTAAAATAAAAGTCCATAGTCCCCCATGTAACGCCAAAATTCACCACAGGGGATAAAAATTTTTTTCATGGTAGACAAGCAACAACCCAAACCTAAAGTTAAAACAGTAATAAAACCCTGACCTAACCTTTTCCAAAAAACGATAGTCAAAACGAATTTACAGGGAACACAAAAAGACCCACAGACATTAATCCACATTTAAAGTAAACAGGAACAGGAACAGGAACACAAAAAGCGCCTTAGACATCCATCTACCCACAAAAATGGTAATATAAACCTAATAATGTTTCTAATTCGCCCGCCCGTAACAAACAAAACTCACTCCCCCTCTCCTTATATATAATGAACCCAGCGATTTTTTCCGACCATAGTAAAGTGTTTTTCCAAAATTCGACTCATTCTTTTCTGATTATTAATTACTTTACTATACTCCATCAAAGTTCTTGCTGTTAATTTACGTTCAGGGAAGAGTAATCTGAATTCCTCCGCAGTACGTATGACCGCAGCTTCAACGGTTTCTTTATGTCCGCAATCCGGGCAAAAGCAGAATTTCCCATCAAGAAAAACTGAGATGGAACTGCAGTTTGCACACATGATTCCTTTCCGTAGTTCCTCATACTCATAAGCCGGGATTTGACTGTATGGATTCTCATTAATATGAGAATTAATCAACTGATCTGCGAACTTTTTGTGCTTATGTGTCAACTTTGCTGAATTGGAATTTAAGCGTTCAATGACATCTCGCTCGATTTGAGTTGGGAAAATAAAAGGTAAATCTGGAGATGCTTGATATAGGGTGAATCTTGGGTTAACGAAAACAACAGATGCAACCACCGGGAAATCCAACTTATGTTCCTGTAGCCATTTTCGGAAATGCTGTTCATTCTTTTTTAATTGGGTCAGTGGATTTGTTATTTCAAAATCAGGTTTCTTAAGCATGCGATTGTCCACCGCATCCCAGACGTAATCATCTTCATAATTTTTTATATCAAAAAGATAAACGGTATTAGAAACAATTATTAAGGAATCAATTTGGAATGTAGAGTTACTTGCTCGGAGTAATAAATCAGATAGAATGAGGCAGTCACACTGAAGTCTTTCTAACATGTTGTCAAATTGAATTTCTCCCTCATATCCCTTTCTTAAGGTAAAATAATTCCGTTTATCCTTCTCAGACAAATCTGCTCGGGCATTGAGGACTTCCATGATTTTCAATTCTCTAGATTCGGTTCGTACTTTGTAAAACATATTCCACATCCTTTATTTGGTATTTTTTCAAAGCTATTATAAAACAACTCTATTAAATTATCTAGATTAAATACAAAAAATTCCAAAAAAGCTTGTGCAGTACCAAAAAATGTTTATTTTTCGCAAAACCAGAAAAACTATATTCACACAAAGCGAATATGGAGGGGAACGAAATGAAAGAGATGCGATTAAGAAAGTTTTCGGTGATGATCATCATAACGGCAATCTTTTTAGGAATCAGTATTCTGCCTACATTAGCCGCAGACACAGACACATATGAACTCTCCATCATCCATACCAACGACACACATGCTAATCTTGATAAAATTGCTAACCGCGTAACTGGAGTCAAAATGCTTAGAGAAAAAAATCCGGATGCCCTCCTGCTCGATGCCGGGGATGTATTCCAAGGGACCCTCTACTTCAATGCCTTCAAGGGGCAAGCAGATTTAGAATTCATGAACCTGATGGGGTATGACGCGATGACATTCGGCAATCATGAATTTGATCTTGGTTCTACAAAAGAAGGTCATCTAGCATTGGTCGACTTCATTAAAGCGGCAAAATTCCCGTTCGTCAGTGCCAATGTCAATTTTTCTGCTGACAAAAAGTTTACCGGCATTTACAATGACCTTATATCAAACGAACCGAAAGCCGGGCAAATTTATAATGGCATCGTCAAAGAAATCAACGGAGAAAAAATAGGGATTTTCGGCCTTACTACTGAAGAAACAAAGGATATTTCAAGTCCGGGGTCAATTACCTTAAAAAAATATATTACTGTTGCCAAAAAAACAGTGAAGGCATTTGAAAAAATGGGTGTTAACAAAATCATTGCCCTTTCCCACCTTGGCTATGACGACAAAGCTTCTATTGACAATGACCTCATGCTTGCTGCGAAAGTAAACGGAATTGATGTGATTGTTGGCGGACATAGCCATACTAAGTTATCGAAACCGGTGATTGTCGAACGAGATGATCATGGGGCTGAAAAAGATCCGACTGTCATTGTACAAACCGGGGCCAACAACATGAACATTGGCACCCTTGATGTACAGTTTGATAAAAAAGGTGTGGTTACAGAAGCGGATGGAAAATTACTATCCGTTTCCGACTTCCAACCGGATCCCGAAGCGTCTAAACGATTAAAAAAATATGCTGAAATAATAAAAGAAGTGGCTGAAAAAGAAATTGGGGTCACGCTTGAAAATGACCTTGAAAACCCTCGACTTGGTGATGGCACCGGTTCAAAAATCAGCGTCCGTAACAGCGAAACCGTTCTCGGTAACCTGATTACAGACGGGATGCTAGCAACAGCTAAAGAGTACAACAAAAATGTCGTTATGGCTATTCAAAACGGTGGTGGAATCCGCGCTGGCATCCAGTCCGGTCCGGTCACGGTCGGCGAGGTCATCAAGGTACTTCCATTTAGTAATACATTGACCATTCTGGAAGTGACCGGAGCGGATTTAAAACAAGCGCTAGAAATTAGCTTAAAAAAATACCCGAGGGAAAGCAGTCGATTTTTGCACATTGCCGGCGGGAAAATTGAATTTGATTCTACAAAAAATGCCGGGGAGCGGATTGTGAATGTATTCGTTAAAAATTCAAACGGTAGCTATGACCAAGTAAAAGATGAACAGACCTACTCGATTGTCACAAATACCTTCCTCGCAAAGGGTGCAGAAGGCTATCAGATGTTCGAAAAATCGTATGCAGCGAGGAAGGTTACCGATCTAGGCATCCTTGAATGGCAAAATTTTCGCGATTATCTGGTGGGACTTAAAAAAATTCCTACTGCAATTGAAGGGCGGATTGTGGATGTAGCCGGGCAAAAGTAATATTGAGAAGGTGGGCCACACTAAATTTATGGAAGCGGACCATAACCCCCCTAGGATTATGCGGAAGCGGACCATAAATGTTTAGGTGGTCCACCCCAAGATTATCGATGGGGCAATAAACGATTGGCCCACCCATTTCCGACATGATACAACCTTCTCACTAATTTATGGGTGGGGCCACCTGAACTCCTACAAAAATTGTCAAAATATGCGACCCCTTTTTTTCCAAAACCAGCAACCACAAGTGCCTAAGCCAAATTCAAACAAACGATTATTTGAACAATCGAGTAAGAATTAAACTCATTGCATTCATGTACATTGAAAATAAAAAGTCCTCACATAAAAGTTAGGTTTCGCGGACAAAACGGGCGACCAAGCAGCAGGAACTGTCCAATAGAACGGCGCTCATGGACAAGATGAGGAGGCAATCAGCAAAAATTGTCCAATAGAAGGGTTCGTGACCACTGAAAAAAGCCATTTTTTTTATGTAAAATTTGCTGTGTAGTGTAAGAAATTTTCTGTAAATGGTATTTTTTACAATAGAATTTAGATGAATTTTCTGTAAATGGTACTCTTTACCATAGAAATTAGTAAAAATGACAAATGTTTGGATATAATTCGCCTTTTTAGAGGATAGTATGGCGGCTATCCTCTTTAAATTTACTGCCAAGGCTGTGAGCTTGGCTTGTAAGCCCATGCTTTTTAGACCGTACCATTTGGCACGATCTAACCCGTGGAAATTCTTCATTTCGCCATTTTTCCCTTCTTGGCATGCTCTTTTTTTATACTTCTCTTTAAATCCCTCCGATTTCTGTTGTTGACTATACTCATAAAATTCTGGGGTGTTGATTCCGATCCCTAATACTTTCCCGACTGTTTTTCCGGTTATGCAAACTTCTCGCATTGGGCAATTTCTACATTGTTCTCTGTCAAAATAGTAATTATACGTTTCTTTTCCACATTTTCTTATGTAGTGTTTCTTTTTGATTGTTTTGTTTCCTTGACTACAGAACCACTCGTCAGAATCTTTGTTATAACTGAATCTTTCTTCGTCTATGCGATATGCAGCTTCACTTACAGGGATGTATGCCTTTGCTTTAAGTTCAGAGATTTTGTCTAAGATTGGCTTTTTAAAATAGGCTTTATCACCGTACACTTCTGGTATTTTTATTCTCGTTTTCTTGGTTAACTCTAATAATTCATCAAACTTCGTGCCATCCACATAAGCTCCATTACCAGTATGTACAGCTGTAATTATTCGATCTTCTGTTGTCATCATAAATTCCGTTTTATAACCAAAGAAAGGATCATTTTTGCTTTTATACCCTATTCTCGCTTCTTGGTCGACAATCGATCGTACCCCTCTTTGCTCTATAAACTTCGGGTCTGCTAAAATTTCTTTCGCATTATTAACGAGTGCTTTTGTTTCAGGTGCTTTCTCTAGTTCAACTAGTTCTTCTACCTTTGATACCGTTTCTTCAAGATAGGACTTCATTGTTTTTCTAGCTTCATCATGGTTTTCTATTTCTTTATAATCAGGGATTTCTTGGTTGATTTCACTTGGTATTTCTCCGTTTTCTTCTTTAACCGTTTTAAAGATTTTTTTCGCTAATTGTTTCATGACTCGTTCCGGTCTATATTTTTTGGTGTTGGCTTCTGTATGAGTGGAATCAATCGTTATACCAGAAACCTTTTGTAAAATTCCTTTTTCAATGCATTGGTTTATGATTTCAATAATAATTTCATCTATGGTGAGATTGCCTTCTAATCTACTTTTACGAAATTTTGTCAAAAGACTTGGGTGAGGGAGGTCGTCTTCCGGATTGATTCCTAAAAAATACATATATGCAAGGTTTAATGAGCAATTTTCTATAACTTTCTCATCAGATAAGTCATAGAGTTTTTGTAACACCAAGATTTTAACCATAAGTTCGGGCTCTTTTGCTGGCCTTCCATATTCTTTACAGTAAGTTTTTTCAAGCATTTTATTGATAAAACTAAAATCTACTTCATCTCTTAATAATTTAAGTGTATGATTTTCAGGAATTTTATCGTATAATATGGAATAGATGCTTAATTGATTATCTTTTTCTTTAAGCATGATAGATACCCCCAGTTTGGTTTTGGTTTGTAGTATAACTTTATTATACCAAATATTGGGAGTATTTTTTTCAATTTATTATACATATAATTATTTCGAATTTTCAGATTGACTTTTTCAGTGGCCCCGAACGGTTCTCGTGGACAAAATCAGGGGTCAATTAGTAAAAACTGTCCAATAGAACGGCTCTCATGGACAAAATGGGCTGCCGACCAGCAAAAACTGTCCAATAGAACGGCTCTCGTGGACAAAATGAGGAGCCAACCAGTAAAAACTGTCCAATAGAAGGGTTCTCATGGACAAAAAAAGGAGCCAACCAGCAAAAATTGTCCAATAGCCGGGCGCTATTGGACAAAATAGACGTCCACCAGTAAAAATTGTCCAATAGAATCGAACCAAGCCAGAGCCCCATGGACTGAATATGTCTTAACTCAATTGAAATTGTTTACCACCTCACAATCGTACACAAAACATGAAAATATCTCCCCCGAATGAATACACTCAAAAACAAACAATCTCAAGACCAACCCACACCCACGATAAGTAAGCCAGCTATGACTTCGGAATTGGCTATCCATAATTTGCAATTGAACAAAAATTTGTAGTTGAACAAATAGAAACCAAAAAATGTCGAATCACGCACGCCCAATTTCCCCAACCCTAGAAAAGCCAAGACTTCAACACGTTTTCAAACAAACGATTGTTTGAAAAAACTGTCGAATGACCACAAATAAACACAAGCAGACACTCAAAGCTTTACAGCAAAAACAAAAATAAGCACAACAGATTCTCCCCTCTGTTGTGCTTATAAAGTTAGTTCGAGTTCGATGCCTCTCGATTCCTGCCGATGCCGTCAATAAACATCGCCGAATCCATAACAATCTTATTTCGCTACAAAATAATTCATAATCGCCTCGGCCCACAATTGATGTCCGGTCCCACTCGGCATGTTGTCATCTGTTAAGTATTGTAAAATCTCGTCACTCGTATAATCCGGCCAATTTGTCCAGTGATCAAAATAAGGCAGACCCTTCTCTTCGGCAAATGCTTTTAATTGCTCAACTTGCCGCGGGTAATTGACGGCCGCATAAATTGGGTGTGGCGGCTGCAAAATAATTTGCACATCAGGATTCCCACTAACCAACAAATCAACAATCGCTCCGACATTTGCAAGAGATTGGTCAATGCTGATCTCCCCATTATCTTCTAATGTGAAACCTTCTAAAAAGACGATATCATAACTAGCACTCGCAACTTCCTCAGCTAAACTACTGGTAAGGAAACCTGAAGATCCGCCATCATATTGATAAGTGACAACATCCACGAATGAAGTTCCGTAAGCGGTCTCCAATTGTTTCTCGACCATATCACTCCATCCACCGGCCCCTTTTCCTAAAGCTGACGTACCGACAAAGGCAATCTCCAATTTTTTACCGTCATCATAGGCTGCAAGAAAAGCTTTTTGAACGCCTTTAGGTAAATTTGCCGTCATCGATTCAATTTCTGTTCGCCGAGCGTCAGACTTTTTCACGGTGCCACCTGACTTGCCTCCATGCCCAATAACACCGGCCTCGGCATTATTTACAACTTGTTCTTGTTTTTCATTCCAAAACACTCCACCCGAACTTCATCCTTTTTGTCTTTTTTGCCAACGACGGTATCGATTTCCCAGTGTCCAAATTCTTGCCGTTGTTCAACTTCTGCTGGTTCCTTACGCTAACAGAACGTAAAACTCGTAAAGAACTCATATTCAGAGCTGACGGTAAGAACAGCCAAGCTATCAATACCATCATCAAACAACTGCGCCATAAATATGGCACTTCATTTCATCAAATTTTGAAAACCATTACCTCAGATAATGGTTCTGAATTTGCGGAGCTAAGCCTATCCGTCCAAGATGAGAAGACAACCGTTTATTTCACACATCCCTATTGCTCTAGTGAAAGAGGGACAAACGAGAGACATAACGGTCTCATTCGACGTTTTATTCCAAAAGGAAAAGCCATTTCTTCTGATTTCTTCTGTATCCGATGTGACCATTACCTATGCAGAAAACTGGTGTAACAGCCTACCTCGGAGGATTCTGGGTTATAAGACTCCAGAAGAATGTTTCCAGGAAGAACTTTTCCGTTTGGCTTCTTCATAATCTGAATAACGGCTTTAGCAACTTGACATGGAGCCTCCAGCAGGCATGATTCCCAGCCAGGAAGCCAGCTAATAGGGAGCTGACTGTGCCTACAAGGCTATCATGCCTGCCCCTCCATGTAAAGTTGCCCATTTAATAGTCCAGTAACACTAAATAAAGCTTAGATCCTTAATCTAACACGGTTTAACAAGTATTTCAAAAAGCGTTGCATTTAATATTGCAATTTAAGGAAAAAAAGTGTACAAAAAAACTGCTTTTGATACGCTGTAATTTTTGTCTCACTCTAAGTGGATTGACAGCACTAAGATTCTACCGAAATAGGTATAAAAACCCATTTCTTATGACCTGTGTAATCGCATCTGTTAATTGTTGGATTTTCTCCTAATTCCTTTAATATGGAAAAGGAGAAGTTTATGTGTGTATTTATATGTGGCAACCTTAGTTGGAACCATAGATACCCTCTTTGTAAGTGGCCATTAGTTAAACATCATTGGGATTCAATGGTGATTTTTTTCGTTGTATCTCATTATATAACCTTGCCTTAAAGATTTTTTGGCTTGTCCACCTAGTTTATTCTTCATTGCTCGACAAGGAAACTTTCAAATAAAGATTAATTAAAAAAATTAAATAAAACTAAAAAAATAGTAAAAAGGATATATTTGGAAAGGTTTATATTGAAATTAGTGCCATATTATGCCATACTATTTATATGAATTATAGAAAGGAGGTGACACATTGAAAAATGCGTTTATCTTTTTACTATCTGCTACAATCGTATTTAGTACACCTTCTTATACTAAAGCGGAGGAGTTAACAAAGCAATCCAGTATATCGGAAAATGACGAGTATACGGTACAAGCTGAAGTAATAGATGGAATTGTTTCTGATACTTCTATATTGGAAACGGATTCATTCGTGAATGATCCAAACACAGAAGCAATCGAACCAAAAGGAGATTTCCTCCATCAAACTCCTAATCCTGAAGAAAATGATGAATCCACTAAAGTTTTTGATACTTTAGAGGATCAGGCTAATACCGAAGAAGGCGAATTACATATGGATACCTCAGGAGAAATTGATGCGGAAGATGAATCGCAATTATTAGAGGATCCTGAATCTACAGATATTCAATCTTCATCAATAGAAGAGGACGCTGTAGAAACAAATGAAACGGAATTACCGGTAGATGATGAAGAGGACGTTGTAGTAGCTGATGTAGAAAATGAAGAAATCCAAAATGAAACAATTGAAGACGTTTCTGAGGGGGAAGACGTTCAAGAAGTTTCTTCGACTAATACCTCTGTTGAGGAAGAACCCGCCCCTGTTGGTGTGCCAAAAAATAGGGCATTGTTCAGACCACTCCTTAGTTTAAAATTGCTAGGTTTAAATATAAACTTACTAGGTTACGAGGTACGGGAAGATGGGCATATCATACCAAATCTACTTAATATAAATGTCGGATCAAAATGGGCCTTATTGGGTCTTGGTCTTGGTCTACCTGCAGTTGGTAATCTTAACTTGGATGTCTTGTCATTCAATAAGAATAAGACAGAGTCCGGTTCAACAAAAACATCAGGGGGTCTACTTGGATTAGGACTTACAGAGTCGAAACTGTTGGGCGATGTTAATATTGGTCTTGCTTCTGGTCAGAAAGAAGAGAAAGATGATCAAAAAGATGTTTCAGGCAGTTTAGCTTCCATTGATTTAAACAATAAGATTGGTCAAACCCATGTTGGTGTTGTAGAATTTAGGCAATCTAAAAGGCCAACTTATATAGAGACAAATGTGGGTTTGTTGAACGCCGATCTTAAAAGTAATCATTTAGGAGAAGCCCATCTTGGGGTTGGAGAGTTCCATCAGAAGGAAACAGAAGATGAAATCATTACTTCAGGCAGTCTCGTCACTGTGGAAACAGAAAATATACCAATTGTGGGCGATTTGAATGTTGGACTTGGCAAATTTGATTCAATGGAAAATAAACAAAAGCCAAACAATCCAAATCCTGGAGACAACAACACAAATCCTGGGGGCAACAGTACAAAACCTGAAGACAATAACACAAATCCTGGAAACAACAACAATCCAAAGCCTGGTAATAATAATCCAAATCCTGGAAACAACAATAGTCCAATACCTGGTGGACAAAATGGAAATCTAGGAGAAAACAATAACAATCAATCGCCTAATGTTGTAGATACCGATGGACAACCAAAACAAAATAATACTAATAAGAATAACGACATAAAAGGTCCTGGACTAGTGAATCCGAATATTGGCTACTCGGAATCAGAGCCTTCTGATCTAGATGAACAACAGATAAAAATAGATAAAGAACCTGAAAGTTTAGTAACACTAATGAATTTAGACAGTGAAGACTCGGTTTACAAATATTTGCATGAATTGGTTGATGCTGGAAACAAAGTTGTCATGAATGACCAGGTTCATCCAATGGGGAATGAACCAGATAATACGAAAGAAAATGGAAGATCAGGTTCAGATATAATGACAGTTTTCAATCAGCCAGTTCCGACAAATTCCGGTTCTTCTAGTTCGAGTACATCGGGATCATCTAATGGTAATAGTGGTGGTGGACAAGCTGGGTTTTATGCATTTTTACAAAATGGTATAATACCTGAAGTTTTGTCAAAAGCTGAAGTTTTAGACTCGTCTTATGTGTATAAGGATCAGTGGATAGGAGATTTATTAGGGAAACCACCCGCAGTATCCTTCTTCTTAATCAACAAATAAAATTAAGAAGAAGGAGAGAAAAAAGGTGAATAAAAAAACTGTTATTCAATCATTAAAAGCGATTGCATTTACCGGAACACTTATGTTTGGTATTTTCACCATGGATAACCTAGCAAGTGCAAGTACGGAAATTAAATCAACTGATCCAACAAGCGAAAATGTGATAACTACTAGTGAGGAAGTTGAGTCAAATGCTACTGTAAATGAAGAAGTGACAACATTAAGTGCAGAGGCATTGCCTGCTGCCTTCAATGAACAAGCAGTTAAGACGAATGTAGAAACTGATACTACAGTAGGAGCGGCACAACAAAAATCGATTATTCCGAAAAATCCACCGGTAATGACCGGTAAACCAGATGAAAAGGTAGGAAATGTTAATAAAGAAAATAGTGGTTCCCTTATTAGCATCGGCATTGGTGGAGGTTTAGTTGAGTCAATAGTTGGTAAAGTTGATCTAAATATCATTGGTGGAAGTAAAGTAGAAACTGATGAAGGAAAGAAAACAACTGGTGGCTTAGTTCAAGGAGATATCACAAATTCTCCCATACTTGGCGATACACATCTCGGCGTTGCTGAAGGAACAAAAATCGAAACAGATGATTATAACTATACGCACGGTGGTTTAGTTGTTGCTGATATTGATGATTCCATTGTTGGTGACGCTCATGTAGGTGTCATTGAAAAGGAAAAAGTTGAAACCGATGAGTACGAATGGAGTCATGGTGGTTTAGTAATTGTTGAAACGGAAAATACACCTATTCTTGGAAACATAGATACAGGAATTTTGGAAAATGAAAAATTTAAAGTTAAAAACTCAGATGGAAATAACGAACAACCGGGTGACACCGAAGAACCAGGTGATAACGAACAACCGGGTGACACTGAAGAACCAGGTGATAACGAAGAACCAGGTGATAACGAACAACCGGGTGACACCGAAGAACCAGGTGATAACGAAGAACCAGGTGATAACGAAGAACCAGGTGACACCGAACAACCAGGTGATAACGAACAACCGGGTGACACCGAACAACCAGGTGATAACGAAGAACCAGGTGACACCGAAGAACCAGGTGATAACGAAGAACCAGGTGATAACGAAGAACCAAGTGATAACGAAGAACCAAGTGACACTGAACAACCAGGTGATAATGATAATCCGTGTGATAATGAACAACCAGTTCATAACAATAACGGAAATAATCAAGGAAAAACACCAGTTACAACAAAACCGGTAAACAATACAAATGATTTGAAAAACAGTGTACAAGATAAAGCTAAACAGTATCCTGCTGTTGAAGTTTTGCCAACAACTGGATCAATGATGGATTCTACATTATTAGTAATTACTTCCTTAATCATGATTGGTCTAGGTATGGCACTTAGAAAATTAAAAGTAGAACGTATTTAAAAATATTTACTAAACAATTTTGTAATTTTGAAAAAATATATATGCATGCATAATTTGGAGGGCGGCCACCCTCCTTTTTTTTAAGAGGTGTGTTAAAAATGAAGAGAATTGGAAATATTTTTGTTATTGTGGGGGTTGTGTTAATTGTCTTTGTGGCCTATACAAAATTGAAGACATATTTAGAACAACAAAAATTATTTAAAGAATATACTTCATTGAATTTTATTGAAGAAGAAAATGAAGAAACACTAGAAGGGGATGATTTAGAAGAGGCAAAAAATGGTTCTGTGATCGGTATCTTGGAAATCCCAAAGATTGATTTAAAAACACCGATTGTTGAAGGAGCAGGAGAAGAAAATATAAAATATGCAGTTGGACATTTACCATCGAGCAGTTCTGTTGGAAACATAGGAAAGAAAAATGAGAACTTCGCCATAGCGGGCCATCGCTCGTATACGTATGGGAAATTCTTTAACAGATTGGATGAATTGGAAAAGGGAAACAAAATTATTATAAAGGTAAGAAATGAGGAGCTGACCTATAAAGTATTTGATAAAAAAATTGTTAAACCGACAGATGTGGATGTCGTTAAACCAGTGAAAGGGAAGTCAATGGTAACTTTAATTACCTGTCATCCACCATATTCAAACGAATCAAGATTAATTATATTTTCTGAATTAGCATCTCAAAAAGTTTTAGAATAGAAAAGCATGCCTTAATCTTGAATATAAAATTAAATTCAATAATACTTCATCTAAATTTTTGACGAGTTATAACATTATTTAGATAAAATGATCCCCCTTTCATATATGCAGTTTAAGGATCTTTCGATTCTTGTTAAAGTTTGCACATTGTGTGCTCGTTAATGGAAAAATCTCCTAGCTCAAAAAAGACAATAATATATGGGTGAAGGAATTGACACAATGGCAAGATTCCACATTCTTTGGTTAGATGAACGATTAGTAGTGATAATTTATAGAAATTACATCACTAGTATTGCATTAATTTAAATTAACTATTAAAAATACCCAAAATCTCCAATTTTATTATTCAAACAAAGAAAAAGTCCTTTATAATGGGAGCTTTTTGCGATGTACTGATTTTCTAGATTAGATTAAAAAAAATTTACTCTAAAAATTTACCACATTTTCATTTTTAGGTATGATTTTCTATGCTTTTCCTGCCTTTAATGGTTTGTGTGTCTATTTTTTTACAAAAAAGGGCATACGAATCCTATTGTCTTATCCACATTTTTTGCTTGTGGATATCTTTTTTACTTTTACTTATTCACATGTGGATAATTTTTTATACAGCACAAACAAGACTCCTCATATTTTGTGCTTGTTTTTCTTTTATTCTACCTAGAGCCATGGCTAACATCACACAAAGAGCTAATCCGCATCGTACGGTCATTTTCTTTATCCCCCGTATCGTATGAATTTCGAAACCAAACACCTTATCAATACGGCTATTTACTCTTTCAACAGCCGTTCTTTTGTTGTATTCTCTTTTCCACTTGTAGCTGGCACGGTCAATTGGGGTAAATATTCTCCGGTCTTCTGAAAGCGGGATTCGAATGCCATTTAGAACGGCATAGTCTTGTACTCTATCTGTATATTTTTTGAATGTTCAATATATAAATCCAACCTAATGAACCCTTGATAGGATTAGCTTTTTACAGGCAACCGTAATCTAACAAGATTTTAAAAAATTTTATGCATTTGACTTTACAATTTAGCATTTTAGGTCTAACCTCTTTTAGTCAAATTAAAATTACATAGAAAGGTGGCTGTATGATGGAATTATACCTAAATGATCAATTAATACAAGTAGATAAATTTAAAGAAGATACTGTAAATGATTTACGTAAAATTTGGATTGAGTTTCGAGTGACCAATGAAGATTATCATGACATTGCGACCCTTTTATATGAAGGAACATTTGATGTTAGAATACCAGCAAAATCCTTATCGTTCAGAGGAACCATTGAGGAATATTCTACCTCCATCACTAACTTATATAAAAAAGGAAATGTAGGCATATATAAATTATGTTTGCGTGAAGTAAAAAAATAAGTATAAAGAACATAGAAATGGTGCTATCCGTTATTTTTCTTCGGAATAGGCACCTTTATAGGATAAGAAAGTATAAAAATACAAGTAAAAAACTTCGGACGAGTTTCGTGTCTACCTCCGACCGCCAGCGACTGAGAAACTAGCTCCTCTTTAATGTGCTCCGGCGCCAAAGCCTATTCGAGGAAGTTCCCTCTGTTTTATGGAATGGACCAGTTCTTTCATTGAGAAAAACATCACGTTGTATTCTTGACAAAATGTAATTGGACTAGTGGAAAATTTTTGTCGTCGACCTGCAGTAGTGTACAAACCCCGGGGGATCGACGACAAGTTATTTTGAAAAATAATCAATAGAAAATGCCTAGATTACGTGTATTTATGGAAAATATAATTGCTAGAAAGCCAAATTTTTATTATAATTAACACAAAACCACCAATACAAAAAAACCTTATTAAATCAAGGATTGTTTGGGGTTTATATCTTACCTATGAGGAATTGAAACATGGCTTTGTTATGGCTATGGGTCATTGTCTATCAAGGTTTATATCTTACCTATGAGGAATTGAAACTTCGGACGCCCTACGGTTTGAAATGTTTGCCATAACGTTTATATCTTACCTATGAGGAATTGAAACCAGCCGGCTGGAACGTGTGCGCCGTTGCGAAGGGGACGTTTATATCTTACCTATGAGGAATTGAAACCATCTTTTTGTCTGTTGTAAGCCCGAAATAAAAAAATAAACGTACCTTCACGGTACGTACTACAAATAACCGTAAAACCATGATTTTTTAATCAGATTTACGGTTATTTTACACATTCTGCTTGGATCGTTTTTGACCAAGGCAAATAGTTGTTTATAATTTCTGGGTTTCTATGAATATCTAAATTTGGTAGGTCTCTCAGTAACTTCACTAGATACTGGTAGAAATCTACTCCATTCGCTTTAGCTGTTTCTGCGATACTTAGACAGATTGCGTTTGCTTTCGCACCAGCTTCACTTACGGAAAATAACCAATTTTTTCGACCAATTACATTCGGACGGATGGCATTCTCAGCGGGATTGTTATCAATTTCTATTCGTCCATCATCCAAGAATGCTTTTAGTCCATTCGCTCGATTTAGCGTGTATTCAGCTGCTTTAGCGAGCGCATTTTTTCCGTAGAATGGTGAGTTTTCAACCCAGGCAAGAAATTCATCAACTAACGGTTTCGAGTGCTTTTGGCGTTTTTTTCTTCGTTTACTTGGGGATAAGTGTTTAAATTCCCTTTCAAGACGAAATAATTCATCGCAATATTTTACACCAATTCGTCCGTTTTTACTGTCTGCTTTTAACCAATAACGTCTTACATGGGCCCAGCAATTAGCGAAGGTAATCCCTTCAATTTTGTCATAGGCTGAATACCCATCACAGACAATCGTTCCCGAATAATCTTCAATGAATCCTTCAAGAACGGATCGTGATCGTGATAATGAGCTGTGAAACAGAACGATTGCCGGACCTTGACAGGGCACACTTCGAAAAACCCAGTTATAAGCATTAGATTGGCCAGATTTTCCATCCGACCGATTGATAATTTGTCCATAAGTCTCATCGACGTGTAAAATGGACTTCTCCAACATTATATTCTTCATTCGCTCATATACGGGCAAAAGCCAGTCATGTGATGCTCGAATAACCCAATTAGAAAGGTTTTTATCATTCGTATTCAAGCCATAACGTTCCCACTCCTTTACCTGCCGGTAAAGGGGCAAGTATTGCACAAATTTATCATAAATTACTTTGGCAAGTACACTCGGACCAGCAATGCTTCGTTGAATCGGAGGTTGAGGTGATTTGCCACGTTTAATTTGGGCCTTTTGAGATAAATCCGCTTTGCAGTTTTTACATTCATATGCATGTTCAATATGTTGAACTTTTTCCATTCTTGCAGGTATAAATTCAGCCTCTTCACGTACGATTGTCGTACCTATTTCAGTCATTTGGCATTGACAACAATCACAAATCGTATTTTCCGGATGATAATGAATGGCCTTTACTTCAACATTTTCATGTAATGAATCATTTCGTTTTTTATTTTGAACTTTGCGTACAACAGTATAAGAAATCGTCTGTTGGCTTTGTTCTTCTGTGTGCTCAGAATCATTAAAAGACGGGTCATCGTCAAATAATGATATTTGTCCATCAAGTGTATTGTATTTAGATTTCTCTGTTTTCGATCCATATAAAAGTTTTGTTAAATAGCGAACTTGCTCAGTTAGTGATTTAATCTGTTTGGACAATGCTTCATTCTGTTGATTAGAATGAGCCAATTGTTCTTTAAGAAGTCGAATTAATTTCTCGTTTTGATTCTGATTATTAGATGAAGCATTAACCAAAAGATTCACCACCATTCATTCAAATAAGATAGTTCTAGTATAGCATTTTAAGCATAGTAAATACAGCTTTAAATCAACTTTTTGATAGATTTAAAATTGCCCTTTTTGAGAAGGTTGAATAGCTTTTGGCTGCTGAATGGATAATCCTTCTAATAACCAGCGGAGTTCTTGTTGTGACAGATTTCGTACTTCCTTTTCGTTTCTTGGCCATTGAAGTTTTCCATTATCTAATCGCTTATAAAGCATGGCGAAGCCGTCACCGTCAAAATATAAACATTTATAACGATCTTTACTCCATCCAGAAAATAAGAAAATGGAATCACCATAAGGATCCAGTTCAAAGGAATCTTGAATGAGTGTTGCTAATCCATCTATTCCTTTTCTCATATCCGTTTTTCCACAAATGATATAGATATTTTTTACACTCGAATAATCGTGTCTCATAAATCTTTCAACTCCCTCATGATCGTTTGAATGATGTGCTCATCTATACCGTTGAAAAAGGAGATTTCAACTTTTCCAAACTTAATCGTACAAGTTGAATTTGAAGAGGAAACAGTTGGTTTTATGTTCGAAATATTTTCTGTATCGGAATGTAATGTTACGGGGACAATTGTTAATTTTTGTTCTGGCATATGAAAAGCACCTCCTTTGATTGATATGTCAATTTTAACAAGAGGTGCTGTTGATTTATATGCGTTGTTTGAATGGGGGCTTACTGTCTGTTTAATTGGTAGGTCTGATAGGCGGTTTATATCTTACCTATGAGGAATTGAAACGCTTCCTCTCGATATTCTTCGTAGCCTAAGGCTTCAGTTTATATCTTACCTATGAGGAATTGAAACACGGATTCGGTTTTTCATTCGAGTAAAAGGAGGTGAGTTTATATCTTACCTATGAGGAATTGAAACCAAATATGTACTAGGACTTAAAATGCCAGTGACAAAGTTTATATCTTACCTATGAGGAATTGAAATTTGTGTCAAACGGTGAAGCCGCGCCAAAGTGGATACAGTTTATATCTTACCTATGAGCAATTGAAATATTTCCACTTTGTGTTTTCATCTACCGAAGCAATGGCGTTTATATCTTACCTATGAGGAATTGAAGCTGCTTGAGCAAGATATTTTCGAATCACGGATATGGTTAAAGTTGCCAAGAGCATATAGAACTGAGGTCACTGATAACAAGGTTCACACCCATATAAGATGGTTGACCACAAAGAACCACTTGAATATAGGTACTTTGCCAAACTATTTCATAATATTATTATACGTTTCATAAAAGAAAGACATTAATGGTTCAATGATGCCTTCATTAATATGATTATTTCCTGAACTGGCAATGATTTTATGAAACTCTTTATCTAATTCATCATAATTGTCAACATTATTTCTCATCGCATCTATCGACTTTTTTAAACTTTTCAGTTCAGTTTTTGTTATTTTTTCTGCTGCTAATGTGACAAATCCGAGTTCCTGTGCCATTCGTGTTTCCATTAGAATATTTATATCCGTTGCAGTAATAGCATCAAATGATATGGGCGCGTACCTATTTTATGAGATATAAAGGTCCCTTCTTTTGTTCTTCTTTCAATCACTCCTAATGTTTCGAGTGAAATTAGCGCTTCCCTCAAAACGGAGCGACTAACATTAAGCATCTCCACCAGTTCAAGCTCAGATGGTAATTTATCTCCAGGTTTAAGTTTACCTGTCGTTAAGAGAGTAATAATTTCATCCACAACCATATCTGATAACGTTTTCCTTTTAATTGATTTAAGCTTTAGTGGATATTCCATATATCTATTTCTCCCACATCCTTGCAGTAATTGTACGATTTAACAAAATTATATTATACTAAATAATATTCTGTTAACTATATTTGTTATTTTGTCTGACAAATAAAAATAAAATTTGCATACTCCAATTAAAAAAACACTGGGGCTCACAAACATGATTTGGGCGGGACTTTATCTATTTAAACGGAAGTTTTAGAAAACAAAGTTTAAGTACTTGTCTTCCTACGCTTTAATATTGTTGATTAATACTATAAACTATTTATCAATCCTTTCGATAAATATATTAGTTTTTAAAAGAATTTAAATTTATATATTGACATTTATTCAAATTTTTATAAAAATGGAGTTATAGCCTAGTGCATACGGTAAGAATCATTTGTGACTTCATCATAAATGTCCCTTAGCGTAGATGGGTAAAAGGCTGGTGATACGATGTTTAATAATGAAACCATTTTTATTATCGGTGATGCAAAGGCTGCGGCTAATAATCCGATTACGCAAAAATATAATGCCTTTTATATCGGATTGGTTGTTGATCGGGATAGTGGGGAAATCATTGATGCTGATTGTTCTGCAACACTTGATTTGACAAAGCAATTTATTAAAAGTTTACTAATTGGCAAATCTATTCTCGATATCGAAATAATAACATCAGACTTCGAAAAACGTTATTTTGGTTCGTCACAAAAGGCATTTATTGTTGCTTTTCGAAATGCTCATTTAAAATATTTAAAATTCGTTAATGCTGCTTCTTCTGTTAAATAATACGCAGATGAAACCCAGCAAATAGGTCACACACTTACCTATTTGCTGGGTTTTTTATATTTATAAATTATAAGGGGGTAGAGAAAATTGATTCAAAATGGTGTGCTTTATTTAGGAGTATTACTTTTTTTAACAGCCATTGTAGCCTATGCCGAAAAGAAATGGAAGGACTCCAAGCTTTTTAAATATATACCTGGTATTGTCCTGATTTACATTTTCGGTGCGGTTTTACAAACGGCTGGTGTCTTTGCAGATAGTGCTTCGAATGATGCCGTATATACAGGTGTCAAAGATTTATTACTACCTGCTATGCTAATTCTCATGCTATTGCATTGTGACTTACGAAAAATCATTAAAATGGGGCCTAAAATTCTTTTAACCTTCTTTTTTGCATCCTTAACCATTATTGTTGGTTTTGTAATCACGTATTCATTGCTAAAAGGCTTTTATGCCGAAGATACATGGAAAGCATTCGCTGCTCTTAGTGGGAGCTGGACAGGTGGCTCAGCTAATATGGTTGCCTTACAGGACATTTTAGACGTGCCAGAAAACATTTTTGGTTACGCCTTAATAATGGATACGATTAACTATTCGATCTGGGTAATGTTTATGTTTTGGCTTGTTCCCCATGCGGCACGTTTTAATCGTTGGACAGGTGCTAAAGGTGTAGATGTTCCAAGTGAGATAGAAGTAGCTGTAGCAGATGAAAAAGAGAAGGGGAAAATTGGTTTCAATGAGATGATGGTACTCGTTGGTGGGAGTATCTTTTTATCCGCAGTTTGTTGGGAAATTGGTGGAAATCTGCCAGCAATCGGTGCTGTTTTTAATACAACAACATGGGCAGTTATTATTGCATCGATTATTGGTTTAGTTTTAGCTGTAACATCAGTTGCTAAAATTCCTGGATCGAGTGAAATATCAAGAGTTATGCTTTATGTCATTATTGCTTTAATCGCATCCCATGCCGATTTCTCACAAATTTTCCAAGCGCCAATTTATATTCTATCTGGATTTATGATTTTACTCATCCATGCTTTAGCTATGCTACTAGTTGCGAAACTATTTAAACTTGACTTATTCACGATGGGTGTAGCTTCCTTAGCCAATGTTGGTGGTATGGCATCTGCACCAGTTTTAGCAGGGGCTTATCATCAGTCACTAGTACCTGTTGGCGTATTGATGGCGTTATTAGGAAACTTACTCGGAACCTATTATGGAATACTAACAGCTTACTTATTATCAGGACTATAACAGAAAGAAGGTTTTTAAGTGAAAATTCGTGAAGCACATTTTTTTACTGAACATACGCCTTTAAAAAAACCATTTAAAACTGCTGTTCGTACAGCAACAAAAATTAATAGTATTACAGTAAAAATTACGCTTGAAAATGGGACGACTGGATACGGTACCGCTGTCGCAACTGAAGCGGTTACTGGCGACTCCCTTCAAGGAATCAATAGTATTTTAGACAATATACTCTTTCCAAGCATTATTGGTAATGACATAGAAAATATTGGAGTTAATGAAAAAATCATTCAAACTAGTTGCGTAGGAAATACAAGTGCAAAGGCAGCTTTAAGTATGGCTCTATATGATGCCTACGCAAAACAGCTAAATGTCCCACTCTATCAAATATTTGGTGGTAAAGTGAATACACTTGTGAATGACATGACCATTAGTATTAACGAACCATCAGAAATGGTCCAAGATGCAAAAAAAGCCGTCGCACAAGGCTTCACAACGTTAAAGATTAAAGTGGGCATCAATGGACAGAAGGATATAGAACGAATTCAGTCCATCTATGATGAATTAGGTAACGACATTATATTACGGATTGATGCCAATCAAGGTTGGAATGCAAAGGAAGCTGTAAAAATTATTGGCGAGTTTGAAAAGCGAAACTTCCCGATTGAATTCATCGAACAGCCTGTACCCCAACATGATATCCAAGGGTTAAAGTTTGTTCGTGACAGGGTTAACATTCCGATTATGGCCGATGAAAGTGTTTACTCCGCTAAGGATGCAATTGAAATTGTCAAGCTGCAGGCAGCGGATCTCATTAATATTAAACTAATGAAAGCCGGCAGTCTCTCTGAAGCGTATAAGATTGCTAGTATAGCAGAAACCGCTGGAATTGAGTGTATGCTTGGTGCCATGATGGAATCAACATTGTCTGTTTTAGCAGCAGCCCATCTAGCAGCTGCTCATCCAAATATTACAAAAATTGATCTGGACCCACCGTTATGGCTCAATGACAACCAAGCCAACTTATATTTTCAAAATTCGAAAATTCAGTTGCCGGAAGTTGCGGGAATTGGTTTGAACCCCGTTTCTTTATAAAAATAAAAGATGAGAGGTGTGTTAATGATGAGAAAATGGCTACTTTTTATTGTTATTGTAACCTGCTTTCTATTGACTTCTTGGACCTCAGTCAGCGCGAATACTTTGCAGGAAGAACTTAAAGTTGGTGAAAATGCCTATATTGATGTATCAGTAGCAACTTTATGGACCGAACCTGGTATTACTCGGCCTGTTGATGAACCTTCCATTACGAATCCTGTAGACATGTGGAAATGGACAACATCGATGACTTATGATGAAAAGCTTTGGCTTGTTGGTAATTTGGAAACTCAAGGATTACTTGGTACAGAAGTGACCATCCTTGAAAAACAAGGAGATTGGGTAAAGGTGGCTGTACATGGTCAACCAACTCCACGAGAAGAGGCTGGGTATCCTGGTTGGATGCCAGCAAACCAATTAACAAAAAATGAGCAATTTGAAAAGTTTTTAGAGAAAAGACCTTTTGCCCACATTTCTTCACCAACAGCATTGTTATATGATGATCCAAATTTCGAACAGGCTTTCATGGAAATTAGTATCAGTACGAGACTTCCTGTCATCGCCGAAACAAAAAATGCTGTTAAAGTTGCAACGCCAAGTGACGGCCAAAAATGGCTGAAAAAGGAAGACGTACAAGTTTATCATTCTGTTAAGGATATTCCGAAACCAACAGCAGATGATTTACTCGATACAGCATACCAATTTTTAGATCTCCCCTATCTTTGGGCTGGTACATCTGGATTTGGCTTTGATTGTTCTGGATTTACCCATACTATTTATAAAGTCCATGGAATCACAATTCCACGCGATTCATCTGTTCAAGCTGTTCAAGGCACACCTGTCGCGGAAGAAGACTTGCAACCTGGCGATTTGATTTTCTTTGCATATGATGAAGGAAAAGGACGAGTCCATCATGTAGGTATGTACATTGGGGGTGGAAAAATGATCCATTCACCAAACACAGCTTCTACAGTACGCATTGATAATTACCGTGCGCCCGGATATGGTGAGGAATACGCTGGGGCTAGACGATATCTTGAATAATTAAAAAAATCCAGTAAGAGGCCAGCTATTATTTGGCTAGCCTCTTCTCAAACCACCGTACGTATGATTCTATATACAAATACACTTCAATATAAAGAAGCCTCGCTATCTTTTCCCATTCACACTTATCCATTTTTTATCTGGATTTTCATAAAACTCTACTGTAGTAAATCCGGTATCTCTAAATAGTCTCGCTATTTCTTCCATTGTTTTATAAGCTTTCATATGTTAATTAACTTTATATACTTCGGCACTAGTGTTGCATTAATTTAAATTATCTATTAAAAATACGCAAAATCTTCAATTTTATTATTTAGAACAAAGAAAAAGTCCTTTATAATGGAAATAGTTGGTGGTAATCCGTCCAAATCCATTAAAAAGGACAACGCTCATGGATAAGATTACACGAAAAAATTCATTTGGACAATGGTTTTCACCGATAAATCTGAGAGTTTTAGAAGAAAACGTGAAAACAATGAAATTAGATTTCTATACAAAAAAATTAACGACAGAGTCATTTCTTAAATTATTACTTTTTGCACAACTTAAGGAAGTTGAAAGTCTTCATGCATTGGGCGATTGCCTTTTCGATGACCAACTTCAAAAAGCAGTGAACCTTGATTCTATAAGTATTTCTCAGCTATCTCGCCGATTAAATGGCATGAATCCAGATCTGTTTCAGTCGCTTTTCTTGATCTAGTCGGACAAATTCACGCTAAAACACACTACATAAAACGAATCATGCCGTTAAAAATTATTGATTCAAGCACATTACCACTCAATTTGACCAATCATAGATGGGCAAAGTTCCGTAAAACAAAGGCGGGGGAAAAGTTACATTTACGCCTTGTATTTATGGAAAAAGGAACTTCTTACCCTGAAAAGGCCGTGATAACAACGGCAAACGAACACGATCGTGGTCAGCTTGAGATTATGGTGGACGACAAGGAATGCATGTATGTGTTTGACCGTGGTTATCTAGACTACGAAAGATTTGACCGTATGACAGACGATGGTTACTTTTTTCTTTCAAGACTACGAAAAAACGCAGTTGTACGGGAGGTTTATGATTTTAAACTACCCGAGAGTTCATCTGTTTTATCGGATCAAATGGTCTTGATTGGAACGACTCAAAACCGATCTGAAAACTACTTTCGCCTTCTAAAAGTAATGGATTCAAAAGGAAATGTACTCCATTTGATTACGAATCGTTTTGATTTGAGTGCCGAAGAAATTTCAGAGATGGATAAATCACGTTGGGCTATCGAACTATTTTTTAAATGGATCAAACAACATCTCAATATCAAAAAATTTTATGGTCAAAGCGAATGGGCGATTCAAGATTAAGTGTTTATTGCACTGATTGTTTATTGCTTACATATCCTCGCACAAATCGAAACAAAAAGTAAGCGTAAAATCTTGCAAATTAGTCGTTATTTAAGGGCTGCATTGTGGAAACCAGCGCATATTTGGATTCGAAAAATCGAAGGAAAAACTGTCCCTTAATCATTAAAATGTAGTTGTTGCACAAGTCTTAATTGTATATAAATTCCGAATGGATAGGGCCACCTTTAGTTGGGTATTTACTTTTTTGACCCTAAGTTGGGAAAAGAATTAATCTGAAAATCATGATATTATTTATGCAACACTAGTGAAAATATATTTATAGACTAAATGACTGGTAATGTTCATCAAAATATTTAAACAAATGTTTGATTAAATTTGGTGTAAAGCTTCGTTACAAGGGTAGTTTGCAAAAATGCAACCGCAGCATTCTTCCTATTTGACAAGTTTTGTGTGTATGACTTCTGATCATACAAAGGTTTTTGCATAAAGAATGGCAAACGTTCAGATTCTGTTGGTAGAAAATGAATGGTAAACTTATTCCAGCATGCCATCTGATTTTTTTTCAGTCGATTCGCTTGCAGTCGTAAAAGGAGTATCCATTAGTACTATACATTTACTGATCGTAATTCATGGATTCATTATGTTAACTCCATAATTCATTGCCATTCCAACCGCCATCCTTTAACAGTCATTGACCCTTGTTTCGTTCAAAAAGAAGAATCGGGTAAGGAAATTCATACAAAACACAGCAAGAAATAATGAATTTACTTACTTTCCCACCGTGCTCTCGCTTGCTTCCCCATTCACTGTGATTCGCTCACTAATTGAAGGAGTTAATAATTTACTTTCTGCCTAACAATATTTTCCTTATACATATGGTCAACTAAACATAGGGTCAGACCCAACTTGAGTTTAAAAAACAGCCATCATTCATTTTAATGGCTGTTTTAGTCTATCAACGTTCTAAAATATTTATTTCTACTCTTTTTTCACTAATAGTAAGAACTCATTTAGTTTTCTTCGCGCTTCCGGACTTAAAGTTTTTACAGTATTCAAAAGTTGGATTAAATCGTCAGGCATTTCTTCTAGTTCTGAAGAGAAAAAAGTAGCAAGATCTGTATCTAGAGCAGTTAATATACTTTCCAACATTTCTATATCGGGAATTGCACGTCCATTTTCAAATCGGCTGATGTAAGATTGTGAAATGTTTACCTTATCCGCTAACTCTTGAGTAGTCATATTTTTTGCCTTTCTAAGCGCTTTTAATTGATTGCCAACTTTATTTTTATCCATCACACAGAACCCCTTTGACGATCATATATTTCTAGTTTACCGTGGTTTTTTATAATTCCTATATACATTTTCCTTTTAGAACAAATAATCATAAAAAGTATTGACTTTTAGAACTATATGTAATAAAATGCTGATTAATAGGAGTCCTTCTAATTAACTAAAGATACTGTTGCAAAAACTTTAAGACAGGTTAACTAAAAAATGGGAACAAATAGTTAATTGTTTGAACAACTAGATTCTCCATTGACAGAATACTGAAAATAATAGGGGGTGAGTTTATCATTAAAAGATTTATAGAGATGGGAATGAAAACGATTCAAAAAAGGTCTAGTGGGAATATGGGAATGTTTTCATTAGTAAGTGTATAGGGATGCCAACGTATTTTTCAAAGAGGACAAGTTGGTTATGGCAATTAATTTTTGTAGTATTTGGCAAACATGAGTATGCATAATATTTGCATGCTCACCGCTTTACATGGAGTGGCGGGCATGATAGGCTGTTTGACTTGCAAAGTTCTGTAGACCTTTCCCCCTTTGCAAGTAATCATGCCCGCAGAGGCTCCATGTAAAGCGATAAAAGGTGAAATTTATACATGAAATTGAATATCTTTATTTGCCATTTCATACATTTTTTAATTGCCAAAAACTGATTTGTTTCTTTGTTCTTCTGGACTTTTTCTTTAGCTTTGAATCCTCAAAAAGCCAGTCAGAGACAATTTCTCCCCATTTTTCCTCATACATCATTTCTGTTTTTTTACATTCTCTTTCTTGAGGAAGCTGATCTTCATCAGCATACTTTTTTGCTGTCCGCCAGTTAATTTTCATTGTTCTTTCTATTTCGGAAATCGATAGGCCTTTTTCATTTCTTAACTTTTTGATACAATTAATATCAGACATTGTTAGCATCCTTTCTTACCTCCACTACCAAAAATTGCTTGACACAATTAATGTAGTGGGGACTTGGGGTGGCTGGCAAGTCTTTTTTTATTTTTGGAACAAAATTAGTGCAGTACTCTGCATTTTTGCCTTGCAAAGCTCTGCACTTTTATATTGCCATAAACATAAAAATCGCCCTTTCTTAAAATGTTTGTTTGGATACTTACATTTTATTGGAAAGGGCGGTTTTTTATTTTTGTTGGAAAACGAAAAATAAGTGGCCTCCAAAAAGCTAAATCTTTGATCATTAGGTAGCTCGGATACTCCTTTATTGTAATGCTAATACCTATGTGCAAAAGTGAACCTTTACGGGTGATTTTAGAATATTTTCTAACTGCCAAACTATTAATGTTTCATTATTAATTTATATTCGAGTATTGGGAATTTTTGACTAATAGGAACTGGCAACAAAATATCGTGAGGAATACGAGTGGCTCGTGAATAAATTTAAAAGAAATAGATGATTTCAATCCTCAAAAACAGCTTATTCCTTTCCGGACACACTTATTTGAAAGGAAGGCTCTTGCAAATTTAAGGTCAAAAGAAAGCGAAAAAAAGAAAATAACGAGAAAAAAGCAACCCACCGAATGAGCGTCTAGGATTTAGATAGCTCACTTGGTAGGTTAGTTAGTTTCATAGAATAAAGAAGATCCATCCTCTCAATAAATTGGCCCCATTCTAGATTATTCTTTTATTAAAAGGACATATCTTTCGTTAAATTCATTATGTCGAATTATTGACAAAAGGAAAATAATTTGCTTTTAAACACAAAATATAGTAACGATATTTAAAATCGAATACTATATATTGAATTTTACATATGCAGCTAATATAATTAGTATATGGAAAAGATGGTAGCCTAAATTTCTTAAAGAAAGGAGTTTTAATAAAAATTATTGTAAAGGTTACCATAGTAATCTAGTTTTTTTAGATGAACTAGATTACTAAAAAATCCATTGAGGCAACAATGGATTTTAGAATTGGACAAGGACAGACAAATCTCACTTAGTGTCCAAATGAATATATATTTATAGTAAATTATACACTAAAACGTGCAATTCCTTCTTTTTTTAAAAATTTTGCAAAGGGGAAATTTTATTGGCAACGAAATCATCAAATTTGTATAAAGTTTGTCAATCTTACTTTGGAATAACATCAAGTTTAACACAAAGGCAAAAGATAAATTTTGGCCAGGCTATTGGAACAACCGAAAGTAAACTTAAAAGTGTATTTGAACAAAAGTCAATTGCCCCAATAGATGAATACTTTGCCTTGGAAAAGAAGCAGAAATTAGTCGTTAGTTTTTTGAATGGATTTTTAAATATAGCAGAATCCAAAACGAAACTCTTTGAAAAATATTTACGATTTGAGGATAAAATCAGCATTCCAACCCCAGGTCATGCCTATAATAAAATAGTTATAAAATTAACCTATGTTCATAATCTATCAGAAAATCGTCTAGCTTTATTGACATATGGACCATCCACAGAAATAACGATTGAACTTGGTATATTACGTTGTCTTTATACGAAATTCTCAAGTCCCGCCAATTTTGATAAATACAATGAATACGAATATTGGAATCTTCGTAGTGGAACAGTACAACGAATTAGGAAAAACCAAATAAAATCAATTAACATTCAAAATGTTCTGCCTGCAATCTATCGTTTAATTGATGGGTAATTTTATAAATCGATGGAATGGGCTTATTAACAACAAGAAAAGAGATGAAAGGTTATGGCAAAAAATACGAGGAAAGGATATCGGCAAGGAGCGGAAAAAAAGTTCTCAAGCTTATAATCGAAAAAACAACACCTATGTGAAACGAGGAGAGGACGGCCGGTTTATGGATGTGAAAAGTGGATCTCCTTTTAAGGGAGTTAGAAAAGAGAAGTAAGCAATCTATTATTAAAAAGTATGATGTGATTTATTGGCATTGTTGTAAATTTTCACTTTATTTCAGATTATGATTTTCAAAATAATTCGGCATCCAATATCTCAATATCTTATAAAGTTAGAAGCAAGGCTTTACAAGGAGTGGTGGGCATGATAGCCTTGTTTGGTGAAGCCAGCCCATGAAACTGCTGGCTTCCTGGCTTAGGAATCATGCCTACAGAAGCTCCATGTCAAGCCATTTTTGCTATAAATATAAATAAGTGACAGAGAATATACAAAAAAGTTTGTGAAAAAATCTGTTCTAATTTGATAAAAGTAGGTATTTTTTGCCGAAATAATGTGCCAGTTTATAACATTGTCCTTCTTTTGTGTATGTTAGATAGGAAGGCTAATAGAAAAGATACGTGAAAGCGAACAGCAAGGGGAAATCACCTGACCGGGGTGAACAATATGGATTACAGAGGCTTTGGCGTAATTGTTTTCGAATGCGAAGTACAGGCAGAAAAAGAAAGCAAAAGCTTACCTCTATCACAGATATAAAAATCACAAAAACAATGTAAAGAAACTGATCAACGCTGGAAGAAGTCACTGGATAATTTAGCTAATTCATTATGGAAAACATACCAAGGTTTAGGTATTTTTAACGCATCTTAGAATACATTATACTCTTCTTCAAAGTTTTTCACAGGACCATCACTCCAGGTAATTTAGTCGTATTCCCCAGTAAAGACAGCATCGGGAAGCTTTATAATGTCGTCGGTCAGTTTCTTCTCAAGTCCGCTTTTCTACAGATGGTGTAAATGTTTTTAATACTTGTATAATCTTAACTCATAGATTTATTAATTCCCTCATTACCTTTTAATGATGTACTCATCTATCCCGTTTGAAGAAGGAAATTTTAAACTTACCCGTTTTGATCATGGATGTTGGAATTAATGAGGGTATCGGAAGACTTGTATTCACATTTTTTGCTTACTGAATGCAATGTATGTAATGGGGACAAGTAGTAAGCTTTTAATCTGGCATATTGTTTGATATTTAAATCTTATTAAAAGGTGCTGGTTATTTATATGCGTTGTTGTTTGATTGGGAGTTACTTTTCGACAGCCCCAGTACCAACAGGGACTATTATGCTCACCACTCCATGTCAAAAGCTGCTTTGTATTAGATTTATTGTTGTTCGCAATCCTCTTAATTTATTTTTACTACATACCTTTATCATAATGCGAGTTGGTTACGCTTTCTTTCTTAGCCTTGCTTTATGAACGACCCAATTAAAATGGTTAGTTAATTCTTGTAAGTCCTCTTTTGATAACTCTTCCCATTTATCTAATTGTAAGATGTATGGGTGTTTGAGACCTTTTTCCTTAAACAGTTCTATCACTTCTGTTAATTGGGATTCTTCGGTTTCAATATTTCCTTGATTATATTCTTTCCCACATAAAAGATAATCTAAAGAGACATTAAAAAGGTTGGCTAGTTTACAACAGGTTTCTAAACTGGGACGACGTTCTCCTCGTTCATATGCTCCATAAACATTTGCTGAAAATCCAAGTTTTTGGCTTAACTCCTTTTTTGTATATCCAGATCTTTCACGTAAATTTTCTAAACGTAAACAAAAAGGATCAATCATAAAATCACTCCATTCCTTTTTCTACAACAAATAACACAAATCGTGTTTTTTGATCATAAAAACACACAAAGTGAGTTGACAACTTTATTTTTTTGAACTATAATAAACAAAAACACACGATATGTGTGTTGCGAGGTGGTGATAACTACTTATTATTCAGTCACTTCAATACCTATGCAGTAAGACTTATTGGAGATATTTTCTAGAGAGGAGATGTTACAAAGTCCGCAGAAATGAACAAAAAAGTCGTAAAAACCTAAAAATCACTCGATATATTTAGCTGAAAAAATGAAAAAACTTATCAAAAAACTAAAAGGTAATGCTAGATCGGTCAATAGCCTGTAATTTAGACACAGCAAAAGCTTGTCGTATTTGTCTAACCAAGCAAGAAATTTATCATTATCCTCGTGAAAACACACCAATAGTATTAAAGAATTGAATCTAATGGGTACTTCGTTGTCGACTCGAACCAATGATTGATGTTACAAACATCATAAAAGCTCACTATAACGGGATTATTAAAAGGTTCTCATTAAAGCTTACGGCTTATTATTAGAAGATATAGTGTCTTTCAATCAGGCAAGTGATACCACCCAAACAAGAATATTATTGCTAGGGTCTATTTATCACAAGATTTTGCGCTAAACCAATAAAAAAATGAGAATCAGTAGTAAGTCTCATTGTTCGCAACTGAGCTTTATGCCCTTGTCCGCCTTTAACAATAACAAGGGTTTCCAGTATATAAGATTAGGAGAACCAACTTTCTGCATAATCACTTTAATTAGCGAAAAGCTAGAAACTTTTTCCTAACATTGAAAATAATTGTTGAACGTACTAAACAATGAAAGAAAGTAGTACTGTGTTAGAAAAACCAATTATCTTGGTGGTGAGTCAAATATTATATGATGAAAAAACAGCAAATTGAACAACTTACTTGTAAATACTAGGAATAATCTAGTAAACGAACGGGAGATATTAAAATGGAAGTTAAATTTGAAGATTTAGATATTGGAAAAGTTATAAATGACGATTTAATAGATTTGGAATTAAAGTCTACTACAAAACTAGGCGTTATTCAGGAATTGACACACTTATTATATAAAAATCACTGTATTAACAGTGAGGAAAATTTTATCCAAGATGTTTTGTATCGTGAAGATCAAGGTGTTACAGGACTTGAAAAAGGAATTGCAATTCCCCATGGGAAATCTGAAAGCGTCATCAAAACCACACTTGCTATCGGACGAACTAAAAAGCCCATAGAATGGGAATCTATGGATGGAAAACCGATTGAAGTTATCTTCCTATTTGCAGTAAGAAAATCTGATTCAAATACCTTGCACATTAAATTATTACAAAAAGTTGCAACCTTGTTGGCTCATGAAGAAATTTTAAATCGTTTTCATCAGGTAAAGACAAAGCAAGAGATTATTCGTTTGTTGTTAAAAAACACTTAGTATAGGAGGTTTTATTATGAATATTGTTGGAATTTCTGCATGTACGTCAGGTATTGCCCACACTTATATTGCAAAGGAAAAATTGGTTAAAGTGGGGCAAGAATTAGGTCATAATGTGCGAATTGAAACACAAGGGACAATAGGGGTTGAGGATGAGTTAACTGCAGAAGAAATTAAAAATGCAGATTTAGTCATTATTGCTGCAGATATTAAGGTTAGTGGGAAAGAAAGATTTAAAGATAAGAGAGTAGTTGAAATACCAACAGAGCTTGCTATTAAAGCACCGAAACAATTATATAAAAAAATTGAGGCAGAATTACATACTAATAAATAGGTGGTGATAGGATGTTGAAGAAATTACAACTAAAAAAACATGCGTTAACTACTATTTCATATATGTTGCCGTTAGTTGTTGCATCTGGACTTCTTATTGCAATTGGAAATCTCGCGGGTGGCCAAGTCATTGAAAACTACAAAGAAAGCTTTACGGTTGCTTCAGCTCTTACTTCGCTAGGTGTATTGGGTATGGGACTGTTAGCTCCAGTTATTTCTGCAGGTATTGCATATTCTATAGCAGATCGTCCAGGTATTGCACCAGGTTTGTTAATGGGCTTGATTGCGAATGCAATTGGTGCTGGTTTTCTAGGTGGCATGCTAGGTGGTTATTTGGTTGGGTATTTTATTGTATTTTTGAAAAATCATATAAAAGTACCGAAGTGGGCAGAGGGACTATTGCCTATGATGATTATACCTCTAATTTCTAGTTTAGTTATTGGGTTATTAATATTCTTTGTTTTAGGTGTTCCCATAGTTTGGGCAACTGAAGGGTTAACTTCATTCCTAACAAGTATGCAGGGATCTACGAAATTTGTGTTTGGTGCAATTATGGGTGGAATGGCAGCGTTTGATTTCGGTGGCCCAGTAAATAAAGTTGCTTCATTATTCGCTGATGGATTATTACTAGAGGGAATTTATGAACCTGAGGCAGTAAAAATATTAGCATCAATGGTTCCACCATTTGGTGTTACAATTTCATGGGTTTTATCTAAGGTATTCAAAAAGAGAAAATATTCATCAAAGGAAGAGGAAAATATTAAAATTGCTTTTCCAATGGGGATCTGTATGATTACTGAAGGTGTAATTCCAATTGCGGCTGTTGATATAGTTCGTGTGGTTACTTCATGTACATTAGGTGCTGCCGTTGGTGGTGGTCTATCAATGATGTGGGATATCGGTTCTCCGGTTCCATCTGGCGGGATGTTTATTGTCCCAGCTATAAACGATCCATTATTATTCCTATTAGCATTATCTATTGGATCGTTGGTAACAGGAATAATGCTATTTTTATGGAAGAAGGAACCAACTGATGATGAAGATAGTTATTTTGATGATGAAGAGGAATTTGATTTATCTAGTATAAAGATTTCTTAATAAAAGGATAGTAGGGATGACAAATGTATGTTTCTATGAAAGGGATGCTAGATCGAGCAAATCGTGGTAACTATGCAATAATGGCTATTAATTGCTTTAATTTAGAGACAGCAAAAGCTGTAATTGAATCTGCGCAAGAATTAAGAGCCCCTATTATTATTAATCTATTACAAGATCACTTAAAAGAACACCTTGGAAGTCATCTATTGACAGAGCCAATTATACGAATGGCAAATGAGGCTCGTGTTGAGGTAGCAATTAATCTTGATCATGGAAGTGATGTTGGCTTTGTTAAAAGATGTCTGAAGGATGGATTTTCAAGTGTAATGATGGATGCCTCGGGATATCCTATTGAAGAAAATATCGAAATAACAAAGAATATGGTTGAATTTGCGAAAATATTTAGTGCTAGTGTAGAGGGTGAAATAGGTCATATAGGGTCTGTAGCAAATAATATGTCAAATGACGCCATGTATACTGATCCTGATCTTGCTATAGACTTCGCTCAAAAAACAGGAATAGATGCTTTAGCGATTTCATATGGTTCGAGTCATGGAAGCTATCCTGAAGGTCATGTACCAAAATTCCATTTTGAGATTTTGGATAAGATAAAAAAGGGCACTAACATGCCTCTAGTCCTACACGGTGGCTCTGGTTGTGGTGAGGATAATATTAGAAAATCGGTTGAACGAGGGATTAATAAAATAAATGTAGGTTCTGATTTTATGAAAGCTCACGTTGATTACATTTATGAACGATTAAAACGTGATCCAACAATCAATTATTTTGACTTGATCCATCAATCGATGGATGCAGGTAGAAAAGAAGTTAAACGTTATATTAAATTATCAAGATCAACTGGCAAATCACTATAAAAATATATAGAAAGCTGGGGATAATCATGTTATTAAATATGAAACAATTACTTAAAGTAGCAAAAGAACATAAATTTGCAGTAGGCGCATTTAATGTGGCTGATAGTAATTTTTTAAGAGTTGTTGTTGAAGAAGCTGAAGAAAATAATTCTCCTGCAATTATTGCAGTACATCCAGATGAATTAAAATTTGTAAAAGATGAATTTTTCACTTATGTATTAAATCGAATGAAGGGTAGTCCGGTTCCTTTTGTATTACATCTCGACCATGGAGATAGTTTAGCAAGCGTAATGCGTGCAATTCATGCAGGATTTAGTTCTGTTATGATTGACGGTTCGTTGTTACCTTTTGAGGAAAACATCAAACTGACTAAGCAAGTTGTAGATATAAGTCACTTAGTGAATGTTTCAGTAGAAGGTGAGCTAGGAACTATTGGAAATACAGGTACTACAATTGAAGGTGGAGTTACAGAAGTTATTTATACAAAACCAGAGGATGCTAGAGAATTTGTTGAAAAAACAGGCGTTGATACACTAGCTGTTGCAATAGGTACATGTCATGGTATTTACCCTAAAGATGTAAAACCAAAATTACGTATGGATGTTCTAAAAAGTATTAAAGAAGTCGTTGATATTCCACTAGTTTTACATGGTGGATCATCAAATCCTGATAGTGAAATTGCAGAAGCAGTTAAAATAGGTATTCAAAAAGTTAATATTTCTTCAGATTATAAATTTGCGTTTTACAAGAAATGTCGGCAAATTCTTTCAGAAACAGAACTTTGGGATCCAAATGCTATTTATCCAGAATGTATCGATGCGGCCAAAGATGTAGTTCGTAAAAAAATGCAACTCTTTGGATCTATTGGTAAGGCTGAAATTTATAAGTCAGAAAATATTCCTTTATGGAGAAGTGAATTTAATTAATAATGGGATATTGCGCAACAATTCCGTTAGATATATGACAAAATAGCCAATCATACAGGTTTATGATTGGCTATTTACTAAATGAACGTTTTTATTTCTTGAAGGAGTAAACTGTTTATTTTATTTAATTCCAAATAATTTTTCGATCAACAGGAGGAGTATAAAAATGCTAGGAGCAATTGAAGCAGGGGGACTAAATTTGTATGTGCAGTTGGAAATGATAAAGGGGATGTAATTGATAAAATTAATATTCGAACTACAACCCCAGAACAAACATTAACCAATGTATTTGAATTTTTTGACAAGCATAATTTGAGTTTTATAGGAATTGGCTCTTTTGGTCCTATTGATATTAATAAAAATTCAAAGAAATATGGTTTTATAACAACTACACCTAAAAAGGGGTGGAATAATTTTAATTTTTTAGGTGTAATGAAAGAACGATACAGTGTACCTATCGCATGGACGACTGATGTAAATGCTGCGACATATGGAGAATATAAAAAAGGAAATGGAAAAGTTAGAACGAGTGTTTTGGTATCGGAATCGGGGGTGGGGCAATTATTAATAACAGGATATTAGAAGGATTTGGTCACCCAGAGACAATACATATTTTTGTCGTCGACCTCCAATAGCGTAAAAACCCCGGGGGATCGACGACAAGTTATTTTGTAAAAAAATCAATAGAAAATGCTTAAATTACGTGTATTTATGAAAAATATAATTGCTAGAAAACCAAATTTTTATTATAATTAACACAAGACCACCAATACAAAAAACCTTATTAAATCAAGGATTGTTTGGGGTTTATATCTTACCTATGAGGAATTGAAACAAGAAAATCCGTATTTAGGTGGAAAAGGTTCTATCGGTTTATATCTTACCTATGAGGAATTGAAACTATTCGTGTCAGGTTGTTTGTAATCACGATACATTAGTTTATATCTTACCTATGAGGAATTGAAACAAAATTGTTCCGGTATATGAGAAATAGACAACGTGCCTTGTTTATATCTTACCTATGAGGAATTGAAACTAAAGGTGTTTTGTACACCAACCAACCCGACGAAAAGTTTATATCTTACCTATGAGGAATTGAAACCTAATTGACCACGTGTTTACATAGAGCCCGTCGGTCGCGTTTATATCTTACCTATGAGGAATTGAAACTGCGGAAACTATATCAGCAGAAAAAGCCGCCCAAGCGTTTATATCTTACCTATGAGGAATTGAAACGACCGAGGGCAACTATATCATGTGTCAAGACAAAAAGGTTTATATCTTACCTATGAGGAATTGAAACACTACTACTTCATCGAAATATTTGTTGAACCATTCGTTTATATCTTACCTATGAGGAATTGAAACAATCATTCCATGACACTTGCTCAAGTATATTGCGATCGGTTTATATCTTACCTATGAGGAATTGAAACTAACGTTCATTCTCTTTCTGCAACTGTTTCATATTGGTTTATATCTTACCTATGAGGAATTGAAACTACTAAATCCCCAACCTGTTTCGTAATAACACACTTTGTTTATATCTTACCTATGAGGAATTGAAACAGATTTTGTCGGTACTCAATGATGTTCGCTTGCGTGTTTATATCTTACCTATGAGGAATTGAAACCCTTTTTCCGGTAGTCCGTACCGTCGCCGCACTCCTCGTTTATATCTTACCTATGAGGAATTGAAACTTTCTTGTCCATCCACACAAAGCCATTCTTGCGAACAGTTTATATCTTACCTATGAGGAATTGAAACGCCGCTAAACCGCTTTGATCATAGTAAAGCACTTCAGTTTATATCTTACCTATGAGGAATTGAAACTAGTCAAGTAGCGTTTGAACAATCGGATACTTATGCGCGTTTATATCTTACCTATGAGGAATTGAAACCAGACTTCGACCCTAATAGTTGCCCCGGTAGCTAATCGTTTATATCTTACCTATGAGGAATTGAAACAAGATTCTATTTCAGCCATAGTTGCTGGGGCAACCGGGTTTATATCTTACCTATGAGGAATTGAAACATTTCCTTCATATCTTGTAATGGAATTTCTTCTTTGGTTTATATCTTACCTATGAGGAATTGAAACCAGAGTTTGACGAATTTTTTCTTTCCAGTGTTTATTTTGTTTATATCTTACCTATGAGGAATTGAAACAAAATTTGTCCACATTCAGAACAATATGCCCAGTGGGTTTATATCTTACCTATGAGGAATTGAAACTATCGATAATATGTTCGATCATTTCTTGGCAGTTTTCGTTTATATCTTACCTATGAGGAATTGAAACTATGGTACCGTTGAAAAACGAGATTCTATGTTTTCAGTTTATATCTTACCTATGAGGAATTGAAACTTACGAAGAGTCCGCCAAAGAGCATCTTTGACCATTTCGTTTATATCTTACCTTTGTAATAATTCATTCTCTGTCATTTTCAAACTACCACCTTGTCAATTTTATTGGTCGTATCATTGTTGATCGTTTTTTCCCATTTTAAACTGAGATGAATCATTAGAATTTGATAGCGTTTATTTGTATCGTTTTATATAAAGCAAGGAGATGTTTTAATATGACAACAATCGCATTTGATCTTGATGATACATTGTATGACAGAACGCAACCTTTAAGACAAGCCCTTTTAGAAATTGATGAAGCGAAATCTCTCCCTTTTCATAAATTTCTTAACGTTTTTCAACAAAATAGTGATATTGCCTTTGAAAAAGTGAAAGATCATATTTGGACACTAGAAGAATCACACATTTTCAGAATTAGAAATACGCTTCATCAACTGGGAATTGATATAAGCTTAAGTAAGGCACAAAATTTCCAAGACCAATATAAAAAAAATCAACAACAAATTGAGCCCTTTCCATGTATCTTAGAAATTTTAGACTTTCTTCAGACAAAAAATATACAAACGATAATCATTACAAACGGTCCTTCAACTAGCCAAAGAAACAAGATTAATAATCTGAGATTAAATAAATATTTTTCTCCAGAACAGATTATTGTTTCTGAGGAAGAGAATATTGCTAAACCGGATATTGGAATTTTTAGATTGGCTGAAAGTAGGTTTAAACTTGATAGAACCAAAACATGGTTTATAGGTGATAGCTACGTTAATGATATTGTTGGGGCGGCTAACGCTGGTTGGAATACAATATGGTTTAACCGTAATTACAAAATAAAGAATGAAAAAACAAATTTATTGAAAACAAAAACAGTATTTTCTTCATTAGAATTGAAAGATTACCTTTTTGATATGTTTAAAAATCAATAGTATTTCTGCTAGCATTCAAAGATAAGTGAAAAGATGAGATTCTCTTTTAATAACGGAATGGCAAACTTATTTAAGCTTGCCATCCGATTTTTTTCAATCCATTTTGCTTGTCGTAAAGGGGCATTTACGCTTATCCATGAGTAATTTATTCCAGTTTATTATCGTTTTCTACCATTATTCATTGCTCGTCCTTTTCCCTGACCAAACACAGGTATACAAACGGCTTATTCTTTTCCCAACTGCTCTTTCAATGCGGCCAGTACTTCCCGTTTCCAGAGTTTCACGGTTGAGTAACCCACACCCAAATTTTCTGCGATTTCAGTTAGTTTGTGACCTTTTATAAAATGCAAGTCAATGAATTGTTGCTGTTTTGGCGGTAGTTGTTTGATTATGTCTTGCAGGATCCAAGTTTCGTCGCTTTTGTTATCGGCTGTTTCGTTCGCAATCTGGTTCCAGCCGACATCATCCGGTTGGTGTTCGTGTTCGTCTTTTTGTATTTGCTTCCGGAGTTCGGTAAGGATTGAGCCGCGAATATAGTGATAAGCGTAGGTTGTCAAGGATGCCTTTTCCGGATCGTATGATTGATAGGCCCGCCACAAGCTGATTAAGGCAATTTGATAATACTCCTCATGGTTTTTGTAAATATGCAAGCCGCGTAAGATGGAGCGGATAATCGGTTGCATGCTCGCTACTAATTTTTCAAACTCATAATCTTTGTCCTTCATCAAGTACCCTTTCCGAAAGACGCGCCTTTCCAATGTATTCCCGGGTACCTATAACGTAATGAAAAAAGACGATTCTGACAAAGAGATTTTAAATCAGTTTTACCTGATTTTTACTATGTTTAACTGGATTTATGGTGCGTATAGTAGTAATTTTAGTTAAGTTAGTGGCAATTATCGCATTTTTACCATTAATTTCAAGTTATTGTTTTACTTCTATTTTTACCTGATTTTAGTAAAAAACGCTTAGGGTTTCTCCCCAGAAATTGATTTCAGGTCCGAAGTTTTGTTTTGAAAACATTTAATATATCGATTTTCCAAGTGCATTTCTGTTTGTGGCATGTCTGCTATGTTTCTGTATTGTCTGTTAGTTCAATATATAATTGCATTAGGTGATAAATTTATGGATATCGGTAACTACATTGAAATTTTTCAGTATGCTTCGGAAGGGTTCCTTGTTTCGGGGATATCGTTAATTAGTGGTTTAAATGTCGGAGTAAATGCTGCTGGCTTTAACTCACGAGTAAAGTGGGGAATTTGCAAGGAATCATTTTTATCGCGTTCATTTAATTGCTCATAAAAATCGCCCTTTCTTAAAATGTTTGTTTGGTCACTTACATTTTACTAGAAAGGGCGGTTTTTGTTTTTGTTGGAAAACGAAAAATAAGTGGCCTCCAAAAAGCTAAATCTATGATTAGATTATTGGACAGGATTTATGGTGCTTCAAAGTATAAAAATAACTGGTCAAAAACATTAGACAAGTTTTATTGTCTAGCTCCGGGTGCAACTACTGAGAAACTGGTCAAGCCTCATGACAAAATGGGCAAGGTTGGTTCCCTCGCCATCTCCTCGAAAATGGTAATTACATTTTCCTAGTCGATGCAGATTCAAGGAGGTAACTCAAAGTCCTGCTACTTGGCTTCAGTTTGTAGTTTGCGAATGGGGCGCCTTGAACTTTTTAGGCAAATGAAAGGCATCCTTTGATTCATATGTACCTCTTATCAAGAGGTGATGTTTATTTATATTTGTTCTTTGAATGAATACTTATTTCATATCATTTTCCTTTAAGTCATAAAATAGGTTTCAAATTTTGCACCCCACTTTAAAAATGTAATTGTTACAATAGAAATATGAAATGTAAGTGTTTGCAAACACACTAATTTCACTCCCCGGGGAGGGACAATGGATTGAAAGCAAATCGTATTAGTTTACTACATTCTTTGTTCTCCATTATTAATGAAAATGATGAAAGCGATTCGAATTATGTTTTGGCCCATTATTTTTTGGACCATTATCATGAGTTAGATCAATTGAATATTTACGAGGTAGCCGATGAGTGCTTTGTCTCAAGGGCAAGTATTCGAAGGTTTTGTAAATCGATTGGCTATGAAAACTTCCTAGACTTAAAGCATGAATTTTCTACTTATGATGATCGTTATCAATCATATATGAAGCATGCGAAGAAAGATAATTTTAGACAATCATTGACGAATGAAATAAATGAAATGATTAAAGAGTTGGACAGAAGAATGAATACGCGAGAAGTGTATAACATCGCAAAGCAAATTAAAGACAGCAGACATACCGTTTTTCTTACAACAGGAACTTCAGCAGGATTTGTAAAGGAATTTCAACAGTCAATGATTTTTAATAAAAAAATGATTTATTTAGTATCTGAACTATATTCAGACAATGAATTGCTTTTAAATTTATCGGAGGATGATTTTCTAATCACGATATCAAATACTGGAACTTTTGCATATGCTTCATTTCCATTAATTTCTGAAAGCAAATCACAAAAAACACTTATTACATTACGGAGAGATCCAATATTTAATGAGTGGTACGATAAAGTCTATCATCTGAGTGCTGAGGACAAATCAAAAAGTGACATAAATGTGTATGGAAAATATGGTGTAAGTTACATGTTGGATGTCATTTATAGTGAATATACTAAGAATTTTAATAATTGATAGGAGAAGATAACTATGTATTACAAAAATGATCCGCTATTTCCGAAAAATTTTATGTGGGGGGCATCGAGCTCTGCTTGGCAAGTAGAAGGAGCCGTAAATGAAGATGGCAGAACATCTGCAATTATTGATATAAATAGTAAAAAGAAAAAACCATATACAGATAATTCTATTACAGCTGACCATTATCATCGTTACAAAGAAGATGTAAAATTAATGGCCGAGGCAGGGTTTTCATCCTATCGTTTCTCAATTTCTTGGCCAAGAATTTATCCGGACGCAAGCGGAGTACCAAATCAAAAAGGGATAGAATTTTATAATAATCTAATAAATGAATTGAAAAAATATAATATTGAACCAATTGTAACCTTATATCATTATGATATGCCGGTTTGGGTAGATGAAATGTTCAATGGATGGTATGACAGAGGAATTATTGAAAAATTTGATGAATATGTTAGAACTTGTTTTAGGGAGTTTGGTGACCGAGTAAAATATTGGCTGTCTATTAATGAACAAAACATGCAAATTTGCTATGGAGAATGGTTAGGAGTATGTAAGAATAAGGACACTTGGTTTGAAGATAAATGGAAAGTAAACCATATTATGAATCTTTGCCATGCAAAAGCGGTTATAGCCTGTCATGAGTTAGTGGAAGGCGGAAAAATTGGTCCGGTTCCGGGATATGTACCGATTTATCCTTATTCAGCTAATCCGGAAGATCAAATTGCTGCAATGAATGCAGAAGAATTAACAGAAAAAGTATGGAACGATTTATATGCACATCGTAAATATAACGGGTTTATCCAAAGTTACTGGAAAGAAAACAATATTAATCCTGGCATTCAGGAAGGGGATATGGAATTAATTGAACAAGCTAAAATAGACTTTTTCGCATTAAATTGCTACCGTTCAAATACGGCAAAAGCTTGTGATATTAATGAAGAGCCACAAGAGTATTTATTAAATAAGTCAGGTGTTAAAGGTAATCTTATATTTCCTAAAGTTCCTGGACTCTATCAGCTTACGTACAATCCTTTTGTTGAATATACTGATTGGGATTGGGAAATTGATCCGGTTGCCATACGTTACATGTTACGTTATGTTTGGGATCACTATCAGCTTCCAATGATGATAACTGAAAACGGCTATGGTGCGTATGACAAAGTTTCTCCGGACGGTAAAGTACATGACCCTGAAAGAATTAAATTTTTACGGGATCAAATTTATCAAATGGGTCTTGCAATTATGGATGGATGTGAAGTAATATCTTATAATCTTTGGTCATTTACGGATCTTTTAAGTACAGGCAATGGAATGGCAAAACGCTATGGTTTAGTTTATATAAATACAACAGATGAAGAATTACTAGATTTAAAACGCATTCCTAAAGATTCTTACTACTGGTATTCAAATTTAATAAAATCTAATGGTAGAAATTGGGGATAGAGTTATGGACAAATACACAAAACTGATTGAAAAGTCTATAAAACTCCTTGGTGGAAAAGATAATATTGCAGTAGTAAATCATTGTGCTACACGTTTACGTCTTACACTTAATAAACCATCTTTGGCAAATGAGGAACAATTAAAATCTATTCCGGGAATAATGGGAGTTGTAAAACGGGAAAAAGAAATTCAGCTAATTATCGGAACTGAGGTAGGTAACGTCTATAACGAGTTTATCAAGTATGGAAATTTTAATGAAGGTGGAAAAATAAACGAAAAACTTGACAGTACAAGTAATTTAGAAGCTGGGAACGAAGGGAAACAGGAAAACACTGTGAAAAAAGTTTTAGCTACCATTGTGGACTTTATTAGTGGGACGTTCGTTCCCGTACTTCCTATATTAGTAGCTGCCGGTCTTGTTTCAGCTGTTTTAAATATTGCTGTAACGTTCTTTGGTTTACCTTCAGAGGGCGGAACGTATGTAGTACTAACGGCTATTAATAATGCGGGGTTCTATTTCTTGCCTATCTTTTTAGGTTATAGTGCTGCTAGAAAAATAGGTATTAATCCGATGATGGGTGCTTATTTAGGAGCGATATTGGTTCATTCATCAATCGATAATGCGGAAGGCCTTGATTTTTTAGGGCTATCAATCCCGCAAGTATCCTATAATACTTCAGTTATTCCAGTTATTCTTGGTGTGTTATTTATGTACTATGTAAGTAAAGCAGTTGATAAAATTACACCGAAAGAAATTAAATTTTTTGCTCATCCATTAATAACTATTTTAATTGTCACACCAATTACACTTTTATTTTTAGGTCCTTTAGGAAATTTCCTGGGTGGTTATATAGCAGATGGTTTGAACTTTATAAATACGAAGCTTGGGTGGTTATCTGTTGGATTAATCGGGGCATTGACTCCATTACTTGTTATGACTGGTACAAACCAAGCGTTGTTCCCTCTTGTTTTTGCAGCTTTAGCAGACAACGGATATGATGCATTTGTTATGCCGGGTATGTTGGCAGCAAATGTGGCAGTTGGTGCAGCAGCTCTTGCTGTATATTTCAAGGTCAAAGATAAAGATGCTAAAGCGTTAGCATTGTCTTCCGGAATTACAGGTGTTATGGGTATTACAGAACCTGCAATATTCGGTATATTGCTAAGATTTAAACGGCCATTAATTGGTGCGATGGCAGGTGGTGGTATTGGTGGCTTATTAGCAGGTATTGTTCAATTAAAACAGTATGCAATTGTGTCACCGGGTATTGCTGCTCTTCCAACATTTATTCCAACAGATGGAGCTGGTTTAACTAGTAATTTCTGGTTTTCAATTGTAGTATTAATTGTTTCAGTTGTTGTGTCATTTGTAGTTACTTATTTGTTAGGGGTAAAAGAAGAAAAAACGGAAAAGTGATAAATCTAAATAGGAAAGAGTTTGTCTCTTTCCTATTAACATTATAAATTTGGCAGAAAGATACGAATTCGAAGTTATATAGATTAATGTTTGAAATAAATAATATGAAGGGGTTCGACATGACTAGTTACATTGGATATATAGGAACATACACAAAAAAGGAAAGTAAGGGGATATATCAATTTACTCTTGATACCGAGAAAAAAATGATTACAGATGTACAGCTTGCCGCTAAATTGGAAAATCCCACCTATATTGCAGTAAGTAAGGATAAAAGAAACTTATTTGCAGTAACAAAGAATGGTGAACAAGGGGGAATTACTTCCTTTTCAGTAGGGACTGAAACAGGAACGTTAACAAAATTAAATAGTATATTATTAGATGGTGCACCACCTTGTTATGTTTCTGTAAACAACATAAACAGTAAGGTATTATCGGCAAATTACCACACAAAAAAGCTAGTATCCTATAAATTAAACCAAGATGGTTCTTTTAATAATGAAATATCCATTGTAAATCATGAAGGTTCAGGACCTCATGAAAGACAGGAAAAGTCACATTTGCATTTTGCTGATTTTACTCCTGATGGAAAATATATCATTGTGGTTGATTTAGGGAGTGATCGTATAATCACTTATACGAATACGGATGATGAGTTAAATGAAGTGAATAGTTTTTCAGCTAAACCAGGAAGTGGACCAAGACATATTACTTTTCATCCAAATGGAAAGTTTGCATATGCAGTTACAGAATTAAGTTCGGAAGTAATAATGCTGTATTATGATGCAGAAGATGGCAGCTTTAAAGATATACAATATATATCAACAGTTCCGGAAGAATTCAGGGAGGGCAATGACGCTAGTGCAGTTGTAATTAGCTCGGATGGTAAGTATCTTTATGTTGGAAATCGTAGACATAGCAGTATTGCGATTTATAAAATTGATGAAAATAATGGTGAATTAACTTTTTTGGAGTGGACTCCAACAATGGGAAACTGGCCGCGAGATTTTGTTCTAGATCCAACTGAAGAATTTTTAGTCGCAACAAATGAAAAAACAAACAATATGACTTTGTTTAGTAGAAACAGAGAAACAGGAAGATTAACTCTACTTCAATCGAATATTAAAGTGCCTGAACCAGTTTGTGTAAAGTTTTTGTAGTCTATTATTTTAAATACTATTAAATACTTGTATAAAATAAAAGGATGTAAGAACATGTTAAAAAAATTATTTTCAAAATCAAATACAAAGTTGGAAAAAATCTATGCTCCTATTACCGGAAACATAATTCCATTGTCGGAAGTTCCAGATCCAGTTTTTTCAGAGAAAATGATTGGTGATGGAATTGCAATTATTCCATCTAGTGGTTCAATTGTTTCTCCTGTAGAAGGTGAAGTTATACAACTTTATCCAACAAAACATGCTATTGGAATAAAATCAGTTGAAGGAATCGAAATATTAATTCATATTGGATTAAACACAGTAGGATTGAATGGTGAGGGTTTTGAAACGTGTATAGAAGTGGGGAAACATGTAAAACCAGGAGATAACTTAATACATGTTGATTTGAAGTTATTAAAAGAAAAAAACCTAGACACTGTTACCCTGTTAGTAATTACTAATATCTCTGAAAAAAAGGTGAAAATTAATTCTTATGCTAGTGGCACTGTGAATTGTGGGGACCAATTGTTAGAATGTGAGATAGGATAAATAACATAGGAGATTAAACGAGCTTTAGATTAATTAGGGGCTGCTGTAAAGTCTAAGAAGGGGAAGGGTTTTTTAGTCTTTTATCGAAGTTAATTTTAATAGGGGAATAGTTTTTGTCAGATAATCGATTTATGTACAATTTTTTAGAAAGATTTTCCAAATGAATTTCAATATTTTTAGTTTAGGGGTTGTCCTAAAAAAGTTTTTTACCAGGGTACTTGAAAAAGTTTACACACTCGAAAATATTACTCAAGTGCTAACTTCCGACATTGACGGTCAAAAGAACAAAAACTCCCCTAAAACAGCTGTATAATCGTGTTTTTGAGGAGTTTTTTATTTTTTTGTAGATATGCATTTGTTCTTTTGTCTTTTTGACCATAAGCCGGGATATCCTTTAAATCAAGTGGTGATAAAATATCAGAAAAGACATCATCGGCTTTATTCTTTATAAAAATTTCTCTCTCATCAACGTTTAGCTTAGTGATTGTTGCACTTCGGATGGCGCCCTGTATTTTCTCCGTGGAATAATTTTTTCCCTTCTGATGAAGATAATATTCAAATAATCGTTGAATGACCAAAGCCAGATAACATATAACAAAGTGATCCAGAACAAGTTTTAAATGCCTACCATGAACTTTGGAAAATTGAAGAAATTTTCCGAGTACTAAGGAGTAATTTTGAAGCTCGTCCCATTGATTATGTCTATGATTACATTGCATAAATCTTTTCTTATGATGGTTGTGTTGATAGAAGCTACGTTCAACAAGTCATGAGATAAATTTACCAATAAAATTTTTGCGAAAGTTGCGAAACTGCACAATAGAAAGTAATCCCCTTAAAAAAATTCATTGTTATGTAGTTATCTACAACATAAAAAATAAGTTATCCACATTTTTTAAAAATTAGGCAAAGTTGGTTTTGTTTGGCCTTTAATGTGGATAAATTCAAACGTAAAATTTTACCAATTGTGGAAAAGTCGTATTTCCACAACACTACCAAAAATTAATAAATTTACACCTCATAGCTGGACTACCCCGTTAGGTTGAAATATTTTAGGTGAATGTGATATATTGAAATTAAAATTCGAAAATTTTATAATAAGATATACAAAGGTGTTCTTAGGGGTGAAACAAATGAAAACAACTCTAAAGTTTAAATATAAGTTCCCTGAAAACTTTAATCCCACTTACACAAATGGTGTATATGGGGGTATTGCTCCGCAGGGTGAAATTGTTATGAATTTCTTTTTTGAACGACCACCACTACCTTATGTAGAAAACCTCGAATTAGGTGAAGAAGGCCAAGCTGTAACACCACCAACTGTTATTGACCCTAATGATTTTGACTATAATGTCATTCGTTTTGTCTCTTCGGGCGTTATAATGAATTTAGACTCAGCAAAAGCAATCCATAATTGGTTAGGACAAAAGATACAAATATTGGAGCAAATGAGGGAGGAAAACCAATGATTGAAAAATCATATTTTACGCCTTCAGAACCGATATTTAATCCATTTATAGTTAAAGCAAATACATCAAGCAAAGTGAGTAGTTTATGGCAAATGCGGGTGAAGAATCGGATTGCCTATAATTACTCATCAACATTTACTAGTATACCCCAAAAATACATTGTTGAAGAAAAAAGGAAATCGATTAATCTGCAGAAATTAAAGGATCTAGAAAAACTTGAGTACAATTGGAACGGCAATGGGGCAGAACCGTTTACAACGGAGGTTTTGAACAACGCAAACTATATATATCATAATATAATTAGAGAACCCAAAATTTTTCCAACTGGTAGAAAAAGTATACAATTTGAGTATGAAAAGAATAATGGAGATTATTTAGAATTTGAAATTTTCCATGATCGAGTTGAAGTGTATATGGAAGTATCAGAAGAAGAGAAAGAAATAACCATCCCATTGATAAATGTTGTAAAAAAGGTAAACGAGGTTATAAATGAGTTTTTTGAATCCTAAAATAGATGAAAATGAATTTTTGTATCGAGCGATAAAAAAATCAATTCCAAATCAGTGGGATATTGAGAAAAATAGACCTTCTTCTGCACTTTTTAAAGATTCAAAAGGTGTTTCAGTCGATAGAGACGGAAATCGCAATAAAAGGGAAATTGTTACTAGCTTTTTAGAAAGGTTTGGACATACTGAGTTAAAAGCAATTGTAAATATTAGAGCAGGTCATTGTTATGAAAAGGATTGTAGCATACTATATAGACCTTTGGATGACAATCCTTTTCATGCAGAAATACACAATGGGAATGGTAAAGTTGAGCTTACAAAAGGTCAAGCAAGATTCCTTGCCAAGAATTGCACCATTGTAGAATAATATGATTTATAATATCTATAACTATTATTTTATTTTCATTGAAAAATTGGAAAATGAACGGGGATGATTTCCTCGCCATCATGACTAAATATAATGGCCTAATTTGGCCTAACCTCTAGCCTGTTAATGTGATAAAGTGAACATAAAGAAACTGCCCCACTGAATGTAAATGTAACAAAATTTGAAAAGCATTCACACCTTTGGTTTATTTGTGGCAGCTGTTTTTCCGTCTTCAATTTCTCTCCAAGTTTTTTATCTCTCTAGACGATCTAAACTAATATCCTATTAAGTTCAAAAACTTTTATTAAAGAAATTCTTAACTTGTAGTATCTGCCCAATATTCTTACGGTGTTGATGATAACAATTAAATCCTGTTATATAATTGATATGCTGTTAATGTTAATTCGTAAAGCTGAAGAGAGTTACCCAAAATTCATGAAAAATGCAATGGGAATAAACTTCCATTAAGCACCTTAAATTTTTTATATTCTCTAAAAAGATAAAATAGGAACAGGGATTTTGTAATCTCGTTCCCATTTTTTATGCAAATTGACCTTTTACAAACTTTTGTCATTTTTTTCGACTAAATATATAGAAGAATTTAATATAATGAAAGAGATTAGTAATTTTTTGGAAAATTGGAGGGAGCAAGTGAAAAGTTTTCTATTTTAGCTCACCTTAACTGGCGGTATGGCCCTCACATCAAGATTTTAGAGATTGCAAAGAGGAGACGGCATTAGTGGGGGATGAAGAGCCCCCAGCCGGAAGTTTCACTTTATCTATGATAACTAGAAAAATCCTTTTGCTGAAAGGAGTATAGGGAATGAGAATAGGAATACCTAAAGAACGAGTTGCCGGTGAAAGACGTGTTGCAGCAACTCCAAAATCCGCCATTCAACTGAAAAAACTTGGGTTTCAAGTTGCGGTTGAGACAGGTGCAGGTGAGGCGGCAAGTTTTACCGATGAACAGTATATCAGCTCCGGAGCAGAAATTGTCGAAGCTGATGATGTGTTTCAATGTGATTTAATTTATAAAGTGAATCCGCCTACCGAGGAGGAAGTTTCAAAGATTAAGGAAGGGGCGACATTCGTCAGTTTCTTGTATCCGGCACAAAACGGCGCACTTGTTAAAGAGCTTTCCCAAAAAAACATCAATGTACTGGCAATGGACATGGTTCCGCGCATTTCACGTGCCCAATCAATGGACGCTTTATCTTCAATGGCTAATATTGGAGGATACAGGGCGGTTACAGAAGCACTTCATGCATTTGGACGATTTTTTAACGGGCAAATTACCGCTGCCGGGAAAGTACCACCGGCAAAAGTATTGGTCATTGGTGCAGGGGTAGCCGGGTTGGCCGCAATTGGAATGAGTAAATCCCTTGGTGCGATTGTTCGGGCCTTTGATACGCGTCTGGAAGTGGCGGAACAAATCGAATCAATGGGCGGAGAATTTTTGAAATTAAACTTTGCCGGTGAAGAAGATGGTTCTACTTCTACAGGATATGCCAAAGTCATGTCCGACGAATTCATTCAAGCAGAAATGGCTCTTTTTGCTGAACAGGCGAAAGAGGTTGATATTATTATAACCACCGCACTTGTTCAAGGAAAACCGGCACCTAAGTTAATTACGAAAGCGATGGTTGACAGTATGAAGCCGGGCTCGGTGATTGTTGATATGGCCGCTTCAAGTGGAGGTAACTGTGAATATACGGTACCGGGGGAAATGATTGTGACTGCTTCCGGGGTGAAAGTGATTGGTTACACAGATTTGCCCGGTCGACTGCCTGCTCAATCGTCTGAAATGTATGCAACCAATCTCGTCAATTTAACAAAATTACTTTGCAAGGAAAAAAACGGAGAGATCGATATCAACTTTGAAGATGTGATTTTACGCCATATGAGTGTCGTAAAAGAAGGGCAAATTACCTTCCCGCCGCCGCCAATTCGTGTATCGGCGACGCAAACCTCGAAGAAAGAGACGAAGCAAGCAGAACCAAGCGAGACACCGGTTAAAGAAAAGAAACACCACTCCTTGTTAAAAATGGTATTTGGTGGGCTGGCAATTGTGTTCTTCCTATGGTTAGGTCAAGTTTCACCTCCTGAATTTTTATCACATGTAACGGTTTTTGCCCTTGCCATTGTAGTTGGCTATTATGTTGTATGGAATGTAACCCATGCTTTACATACACCGCTTATGTCGGTTACGAATGCCATCTCCGGTATTATTATCGTAGGTGCCTTATTACAGATGAACAGTTCCCTAACGTCGGTTAAAATCTTGTCTTTTCTTGGTATATTAATTGCTACGATCAATATATTTGGCGGGTTCACCGTTACTAAACGCATGTTAGAGATGTTTACGAAGAGCAAGGAGGTGTAATCAATGTCGCAAGGTTTAGTTACTGCAGCGTATATGATTGCAGGGATATTGTTTATTATGAGCTTAGCCGGTCTAGCGAAGCAGGAAACAGCAAAAAGGGGCAATTATTTTGGTATTTTGGGTATGGCGATTGCCTTGGTTACAACGATTGTAAGTATTGAACTTGATGTTGAAAGTATGGCATATATTTTGGTGGCTGTCTTAATCGGTGCGATCATCGGTATTCTTTTAGCAAAACGAGTCGAAATGACGGAAATGCCGGAATTAATCGCAGCTTTACATAGTTTTGTAGGATTGGCAGCCGTATTTGTAGGCTATAACAGCTTTATCGAGTTACTTTCTGATCATTCTTTTGTTGGATCTATGCTAATCATTCATTTAACGGAAATTTTTCTCGGTATTTTTATTGGGGCTGTTACCTTTACCGGTTCGGTTATCGCTTTTGGAAAACTTCATGGCAAAATTCGCTCCAATCCACTTATTTTACCATATAAAGATTTGTTGAATATTGGGTTGGTGCTTGTGTCTGCGGTTCTTATGTTTTTATTTATTTCTGCAGGAGCTTCACAATCCGGGATTGTCTACCTTGCCATTATGACGGCGATTTCGTTATTTTTAGGCTGGCATATGGTCATGGCAATCGGCGGTGCAGACATGCCGGTTGTTATTTCCATGTTGAACTCATTGTCCGGTTGGGCGGCTGCGGCATCGGGATTTATGCTGTCAAATGATTTGTTAATTATTACCGGAGCATTGGTGGGGTCGTCGGGAGCAATTTTGTCCTATATTATGTGTCAAGGCATGAACCGGAACTTTTTCTCTGTTATTACCGGTGGCTTTGGAAATGAAGGAGCAAGCGGGGAAGCGGAAGAAATGGGTGATTACCGGGAAATCAGCCCGGAAGATGCAGCAGAAATGTTAAAGGGGTCAAGTTCTGTTATTATTACACCTGGTTATGGGATGGCTGTAGCTCAAGCGCAATATCCGGTGGCGGAAATTACGAAAAAACTCCGCGATCAAGGGGTTAACGTCCGTTTTGGTATTCATCCGGTGGCAGGGCGGCTTCCGGGTCATATGAATGTATTGTTAGCGGAAGCAAAAGTACCTTATGATATTGTTCTAGATATGGAAGAAATTAATGATGATTTTCCGGAGACAGATACTGTGCTTGTTATCGGGGCCAATGATACGGTCAATCCGGCTGCAATCGAAAATCCGAGCGGCCCAATTGGCGGGATGCCGGTACTCGAAGTTTGGAAGGCAAAAAATGTTATTGTTATGAAACGTTCCATGAGCGCGGGATATGCCGGTGTACAAAACCCGTTATTTTTCAAGGAAAATTCCTATATGTGCTTTGGTGATGCAAAAACAACCGCAGAGGCCATACTGAATGCGTTGTAGCAATTGAAATCAGATGTAGGGATCCAATGTGAAGGAGATAGTCGTTATGTGGTGAGGACTACAGTCTAAGTATGCGATATTTAATCCAATATGAATTCGATAATCATCATGTGACGAGGACTACAACCTAAGGCATGCAACATTTTAGTCCAATGTGAAGAGGCCACTGAAAAACAATTCGAATAAGTTCACTTAAACAATATATAGTAGGATAAACCAGGAGAATACATCTAAATATGGTGGGTGTTTAGCAAGTATTCTTATAATTATTTAGCACTTTTTCAGTGGCCTCCAATATGAATTCGATATTCGTCATGATTGGATCAATGTTGGCGGGACGGTACAGCTTGCAGGCGAACCTCCAATATGAATTCGATAATCATCATGATTGGATCCCTTTAACGTTTGACATTTGGAATTACATATGGATTTTCCCGAAGTTGATTTGACTTTATTCTTTAACTAATTTGTTCTACCATACTTCAAATTAAATGTTTCTATCGAACAAAATTTTATTCCACTAAACAATATTTTGAATGGACTTCTATTCATCTCGATCCTTCAAATCAATAATTTCCCTAATATCATCTATATGAAGCGCTTCTGCAATTCTTTCAATATGACCAAAATTTATATTTTTCCGTTTGTGGTTTGCTAATTCGCTAAGAGTCGCATGGCGAATATCTGTTAATCGGGAGAGTTCTCTGAGAGATATATTATTTTTGATTAAAAGTTCTTTTATCTTTACAACAACGTATTTTTCCATAACTCACCCAGCTCATCAAAAATAGTTTGACTTTACGGAAAATATACCATATAATATTTTTAATGGTGGTACGTGATTGCGTACCAAAATAAAAGGATGTGTAGTCTAAATTAGCTAACACACTTCATAACTGTCATTTTCAAGTGGCAAAAGGGGGTAAGATGATTAGGTAGAAATCAATGAAAATAATTTTTAATATCTGGGGAGGTTTTGTTATTACAAAAATAGTTAATCACAGAAGAAGGATAGGATTCATTATGAAATTAGTTGTATTGGGGGTAAAGGATGCTGATAAAACAAAGTAATAAAAATGACTGTTATTAAAATAGTAATCAAGTATCATTTAATCTGTTTTTGTGATAAATATAAATGCCAAATCATAAAATATAACAAATCCTATGATTCACACCAAAAGAGCCTATTTCCATAAAATTTTTCCGTAACCCGTGAATTTATAACCTTATAAATACTGGTGAAACTATATTTTGCGTGAATATAATATTAAAACATTTTTGGACACCATCATTTCTTATACTGTTTCTATCTTAATTTACTTAATTAATATACGAAAAAGAAAATCTACCTATCTCTAAGAAGTGACAGCGTTTTCAAAGTCAATTGGTTCATTAAAGATGGTAAAAGCAATAAAACAACTTTAGGAATAATCGGCTGATAAACAAACTCATTTACAAGGCAATTATGAATGGAAATTCAAAACGGTGCAATCCTTTATTTTTAAAGTTTTAACAAAACGTTGATAGGCTCTGCGACAGCATGATAAAAATTTATCCATTTATAAGTTGCTTAGGATTTTTATTACATAAGAAAGGTAGGAAAGTAAAATGGGAAAGGTGAAAAAATCAGCAATGATAATATTGTCAGTGCTAGTATTTTTAGGAGCATGCAGTAATGATGAATCAAGTTCCTCCAACAAAGGCAACAGCAATTCCGATGCAACTGAAATCAAGATTACGTGGAGAGGATTGGGAGAAAATGATAACATCCGTAGATATCTGGAAGAATTTGAAAGCGAATTCGAAGCAGAAAACTCCGATATCGACATCGTACTTTCACCCATTATCGCAAGTGAAGGGGATTATTTCTCTAAAGTAGCTTTATCTTTACAATCAAAAGATACTGCACCGGATATTGTTTCCGAAGACACATTTATGCTTAGCTCCGATGCGAATGCAGGATACTTAAAAAATCTAGATGAATATGTGTCTTCCTGGGACGAGTGGGATCAATTCATTGAAAATATTAAAAACGGTGTATTAGGTGAAGATGGAAGTGTTTATGCGATTCCTACGACAACCGATTCCCGCGGACTGTGGTTTAATAAAAAAGTTTTTAAAGATGCTGGACTACCTTTAGATTGGCAACCAAAAAGCTGGGAAGATATCTTGGATGCTGCAAAAAAAATAAAAGAATCAAATCCGGATGTTATTCCGCTGGCAATGAATGTCGCAAAAGTAAATGGTGAAGCAACATCTATGCAAACTTTTGAAATGCTGTTATATGGAACGGGTGAAACTTTGTATGATGACGAAACAGGGAAGTGGAATGTGAATGGTCAAGGATTGCTTGATTCGCTGACGTTTATTGATGAGATGATGAACAAGGAAAAACTAGGTCCATCCCTCTCAATTGCATTAACATCTAACTACGGTTCTGTGATGACTCAAGACTTATTACCCAATGGCGGAGTAGGTATCGTTCTTGATGGAAGTTGGAATATTGGTAATTACCTAGAAGGTGGCGCAGTTCCGCTCGAAGATCCTGAAGCCGTTCTTGGGTTTGCGGCAATGCCTACACAAAATGGTCAAAAACCGGGTACAGTGACAATGTCAGGCGGTTGGTCATGGGCCATTCCTGCTAATTCAAAAAATCATGATGATGCTTGGAAAGTAATTCAGGCAATGAGTACGAAAGAATCGCAAGCAAAACGTGCGGTTATTGAAGGTGTTTTAACTGTAAGAGAGGATTCCGCACAATCTCCTGATTATGCGCAACGGCCATTTATTGAATCTGCAACAAAAGCGCTAGAAAACTCCTATTTTCGACCAAAGAGTGACTTGTATCCGAATGTTTCTATTGAAATTCAAAATGCAGTAGAAGCGGTTGCCAGCGGTTCTATGACACCAAAAGAAGCTTTAAATAATTATAAAGAGGCAGTTATCAAGATAGTTGGTAAAGAAAACACATATTAATAAGAAAAGTAAAGTTTTGCTGTCATAGCATTCCCTGTAGAGCTAGACAGCAAAACTTGTCCAAAGCTTTCGACCCGTATTTTTAATCATTTACTGTAAAAATTTCCGGCGTCAAACCCACGAATTGGAATAAAGGATAGAATCACTGCTATTCTCTATTTCTAATATGTGGCAATGTTTTCAATAGGAGGATGAAAAATGGCCACATCTTCAATTCCATTAGCTAAGAAAAATAAATTAGAAAATGTCAAATCATTGGTTTTCTTATCGCCAGCTTTAGTTTTATTACTCATATTTTTTCTAACACCTATGGTTTTAACCATATTATTTTCATTTACAAATTTGTCTCTAACCGGGGCCCAAGCAAAACAACTTGAATTTATCGGTTTTCAAAACTTTATAAATATGTTTAAAGATGTAGAGCTATATAATAGTCTTGCTAAAACTTTAATTTTTGTTATTCTTTCGGCAGTATTAGGCCAATGTTCATTAGGATTTTTCATTGCATTTTTAATGAAAGGAAAAAGTGCTGCCTTCCGGAGAATCATTGGGATCTGTGTCATTGCGGCTTGGGTGACACCTGAAATAGTTGTCGCGTTTTGTTGGGTTGCCTTTTTAGGAGACAGCGGAACCTTAAATACGATTCTTACATCTTTATCAGAGATAAATGCAATCGCCTTTTTATTTGAATATCCAATGCTCAGTGTTGTCATTGCAAACATTTGGAGGGGTACCGCTTTTTCTATGATGGCCTTTCAGACTGCTTTAGATGATATACCGGCTGAGGTTGAAGAAGCAGCTATAATGGATGGTGCTTCACGATGGAAGGTTATCCGCCATATTACAATTCCAATGGTTCGTGGAACGGTTACAACAAACCTGATGTTAGTAACATTGCAAACCTTAGGTGTATTTACATTAATATATACCATGACTGGCGGTGGACCAGGAAATCATACGATGACATTACCGGTTTTTATGTATCAAAAAGCGTTTGTAAGTTATCAGCTGGGATACGGTACAGCTATCTCATTAGTAATCCTTTTGTTAGGAGCTGTTTTTAGTATTTTATATATGAGACTCCTGAAAGTAAAATTATAAGGAGTGAAAAAAATGAAGATAGGAAAAATAGAAAGGATTTTACATTATACCATATTAATTATACTTGCCGTTCTTTTTGTTTTACCGCTATTTTGGATGATATTTGCATCAGTGGATCCTTCCGCTATCCAAGCACTGAAAATACCAAAAGAGTTAACGATGAATAATTATAAGGAGGTTATTACAGATCCTTCCATCATTAGGTCCTTCTTGATAGGCTTAATGATTTCGGGCGGACAATCTATTATTGTCGTGCTTGTTAGTATATTAGCGGCATATCCTTTGTCTAGGTATCAAGTCAAATATAAAAAATCATTTTTATATACGATTTTATTTCTTACATCATTACCAATGACCGCTGTCATTGTCCCGGTTTATCAAATGTTTTTAATATTTAATTTCGTTGATAAACTTTGGGCGGTAACCCTATTTTTAACAGGGACATCACTTCCTTATGCCATTTGGATGATGAAAAACTTTATGGATTCTGTGCCAATGGATTTGGAAGAGTCGGCATGGATTGACGGTGCATCGGTATGGCAAGGGATTAAAAGAATTGTTGCTCCTTTAATGGTGCCTGGTATCTTTACTGTTTTCATATTTACTTATACTGGAAGTTGGGGAAATTTTTTTGTACCATATATACTAATTCAATCACCGGAAAAAATGCCAGCTTCCGTAAATATTTTCCAATTTTTTGGCAACTATGGCCTGATTAATTACGGAAAACTAGCGGCATTCTCAGTGCTTTATACAGTTCCGGTAGTATTTCTCTATTTTTTATCACAACGTTATATGTCTAAAGGTTTTAGTTTTGGCGGTGCGTCAAAAGGATAATTTCCGGGTTATGTAAATCTATGGAGGTGTTTCACTTGTTTTGGACAATAGAAAAATTAGAAGCGCGAATTGCTGAATTAGATCAGTTGAGGTACAGAAATGTAGTTCCTATTCCTGAATTCACTTCGATTTTAGACAAGGAAGGCAATGTGGGTACTCGGCCTCCTAAAAATTCAGAGGGGGAAAAATTAAAAGTTGGTGACTATTGGTCAGGCAGAGATCAGTACATATGGCTTTTAACTGAGCTTGAGATTCCCGCCGAATGGAAAGGGGAAGAAGTTGTCGGTCTTTTTGACTTTGGAAAAACAGGTGGAGGGAATAACTCCGGTTTTGAATCATTACTTTTTGTCAATCATACTCCCTACCAAGGCGTAGACAGCAATCATCAAGAAGTATTTTTTACCAAGGATTTGGTTGGGGGAAAAATCCAACTGGCATTTCGCTTATGGTCCGGGTTGGAAGGCGGCGGAAAACCAACCATTCAGGAACATAAAATAAAAAATGCCGCGTTGGCCTGTTTAGACGAAGCGGCAGATGATTTATTTTGGACCAGTAAGGCAATGATTGAAACGATAAAAATATATGATGACAACCGGCCGGAAAAGCAAGCGTTATTGATTGCTCTTGATCGTTCATTTAAGGAAATTGACTGGTCAAGACCGGGGTCTTCCGAATTTTATCTTTCTGTAAAAGTGGCGCAAAAGATTATAAATGAACAACTAGAAAGGATGGAGTATAAACATCCGGTAACAGTCCATGTTGTGGGACATACTCATATTGATGTAGCTTGGTTGTGGAGATTAAAACATACAAGAGAAAAAGCTGCACGTTCCTTTTCAACAGTATTGCGCTTAATGGAAAAATATCCGGAATATATTTTCCTGCAAACACAACCACAGTTATATGAATATATGAAAAATGATTATCCTGAGATTTTTAAACAGATAAAAGAAAAAATTGCCGATAAGCGTTGGGAAGCAGAAGGTGGAATGTGGCTAGAGGCAGATTGCAACTTGACATCAGGTGAGTCATTAGTACGTCAATTGTTATTTGGGACTCGATTTTTACAACGTGAATTTGGTGTGACATCAAAGTATTTATGGCTGCCGGATGTATTTGGTTATAGCTGGGCACTGCCGCAAATTTTAAAGAAGAGTGGTATAGATACATTTATGACAACGAAGATCAGTTGGAGCCAATATAATCGGATGCCACATGATACGTTTTACTGGAAAGGAATGGATGGTACACAAATTCTGACGCATTTCATAACAACGCCGACTAATGATGGCGTGTGGTTTTACACATACAATGGTGAGATTACACCAAAAACCATCCAAGATATTTGGGGGAATTATCGTGATAAAGAGGTGAATCGGGAGCTCCTGTTATCTTACGGATATGGCGATGGTGGCGGTGGTGTAAACAGAGAAATGCTTGAAATGCGACGCCGATTAGATAAGATGCCCGGGTTACCAAATGTTATACCTAGTCGTGCAGATGAGTATTTTGAAAAACTTCATAAGAATGTGGAAAGTACCGATCGATATGTTCATACTTGGGATGGTGAATTATATCTGGAATATCATCGCGGTACATATACCAGCCAAGCACAAAACAAGAAGATGAACCGGAAACTTGAACTGTTATTGCGAGAAACGGAATGGATTTCTTCATTGAATAGTATTTTGACTAAAGATTATTTTCGTTATCCGCAATCGGCAATAAATCATAGTTGGAAAATTGTTTTAAGAAATCAGTTTCATGATATCATTCCCGGGTCATCCATACGGGAGGTATATGAGGATAGCCAACAAGAATATCAAGAAGCAAAATCATTGGCAATGGAAAGTTGGAAACAGTCCTTGGCATCATTGCTCTCCGGTGACGATCGGACCGTTACTGTATTTAATTCCTCGAATTGGGTGCGGGATGATGTACTTGAAATCATTACATCAGATGAAAATTTAGTGAATGGTGAGTGGATAGATATACAAGGGAATCCGATCGAAACACAAAAAACAGAAAAAGGTTTACTTCTTGAAGTTAAAAAGTTACCGTCCATGGGGTATACGGCGATAAAATATCGTAAAAAAAGCCATTCAGTAAACCGTGTGGCAACATCTTTTGAGGTTAATGACAATAGTATCAATACACCATATTACCAAATTTCTTGGAATGATGCCGGGCAATTAGCAAGGATCTATGATAAAGAAGCAGGTCGTGAAGTCCTTGCCCCCGGAGCTTTTGGAAATATATTGCAAGTATTCGAAGACAAGCCGATGAATTATGAAAATTGGGATATTGATATTTTTTATCAGGAAAAGATGAAAGAAATCCGTGATTTACAAAGTGTTCAAGTGCTTGAAAAAGGTCCTTTACGACTTGTCATTGGATTTGAATGGAGGTACGGAGATTCATTCATAAAGCAGTTGATGACAGTTTATAAAAACAATAGAAGAATTGATTTTAAAACATATATTGACTGGCATGAACAGCAACAACTGTTGAAAGTTGCATTCCCTGTTCAGATTCGGGCAACTGAAGCCACCTATGATATCCAATTTGGCAATGTTAAGCGTCCTACACATTGGAATACGAGTTGGGATCAGGCAAAATTTGAAACAGTCGGTCACCAATGGGTTGATCTTTCCGAAACAAATTACGGGGTAAGTTTATTGAACGACTGCAAATATGGACATGACATAAAAGATCATGTCATTCGCTTAACACTTATAAAGTCTGGAAAATATCCTGATCCGATGGCTGACCAAGGTGAGCATACTTTCACTTACTCCTTATTGCCGCACAAAGGCAGCTGGATCGATGGAAAAACTGTACAGGAAGCATGGAAACTAAATAACCCGCTGACCTATTCTTTTGGCACAGGAAAAGATTATAAATCCATATCTTTATTCCGTGTATCTACTGACAACATCATGATCGATGCCGTTAAGAAGGCAGAGGATGATAATAAGATTGTACTTCGTGTTCATGAATTTACGGGTTCCCGTGGTCCGGTTACGATTTCAAGTGATTTAACGATTGCTTCATGGCAAGAATGCAACTTGATGGAAAAAACAACTGGAATCGTCCAGCATAGCAAGGAAATTACTTTTGATTTAGCGCCATATGAAATCAAAACATTTCTTGTTAACATAGGGGCCTAGGTTCCTTGTCCCGAGAGTTTGGATCATCGGATCAAGTCGGGGGTCAAAACCTGGCTTGTTAGGGGTTAAGAATTTTTATTTGCATGATTGATGGATAGAGCAATCGTTGTTAAAATGGTTACTTCATCTATCAAGGTTAAGAATATCTAATCGCTTGATTGATGGATAGGGCTGTTGTTTAGGCAGTATTTCCTGGGACGAAACCAATCCTTTAGAAAAAAAGATAATGTCTCAAAGAGAGGATATCATTGATCTATTTGGACACGGGGGTACCAGGGCTATGGTTCCTTGTCTTATTCATAACCGGGACAATGAACGAGGCGACTGAAAAACAATTCGAATAAGTTCACACAATCAATTTATAGTAGGATAGACCACAAAAGCACATCTAAATATGGTGTTAAGCAAGTGATTTTATAATTATTTAGCACTTCTTCAGTTGCCTCACAATGAACTTGTCCGATGTCTCCTTCCAAGTAAGTTGGATAGACCGAATACGCGGCCTATTTTTTTTTTCAAAAGAACCCAAAAGTAGTATTTAGTGTACCTGATCGTATTAAATAGTCAATTTATCCGGATCCTCGCTATTCAGGACTCTTCTCCACAATTTGAACAAGGAAAATCATTAAGTAGTACCTACATGAAAGGTTACATAAACAACCAATTGTTCTCGTCTTTCATCAAAAATACAGCAATCTATGAACCAAGGCGCTGGGATGTGGGAGACCTTATCAATATCAGTTTCGATTGACATTTATATAAACTCCCATAAAGGTTTTACGGAAAATTCCACATTAAATATCCTATGATTCGTATTTAGCACAACACAATATATCATATTTCGAGCGTTAGTATTTTAGAAAAAGGGCTTTTTGGGTGTAAACCAATATATAAACTGAATTCTATTAATCTAGAATTCAGTTTAGACACTAATTAGTGAAATTATAAGGAGATACACTCAATGTTAAAGTGGCAAAATCGGTGTCTGACGTCCTAATGATATCTCATACTATTTTAAACATATATAAGAATTTTAATGATTAATTAATATATCGTTATATAAATCCCCAAATTGTTCATAATGCGGAATGATTAGTACATAGCCTCAACATTTGCAATTAAAACAGCTTCAAAATTTATTCTTTTATGGCATAATATATATAATATTGGTATTTTAATCGGCTGAGGTGAAATCAAAAATTTGATTAGAAACATAAGTTCGTATATAATGTTTATAAATATCTTATGAATCTTATCTGGGGTAAAGGGGTGAAAAAAGTTGATTACCTATGTTGTTGGGGATTTGTTGAAAAGCCCAGCACGTGTTCTCGTTAATACTGTTAATACTGTTGGAGTCATGGGAAAAGGGATTGCTAAAGATTTTAAGATTATTTATCCTGAAATGTTTAGACAATACCAAGAACTTTGTGAAAAAGAAATGTTTCATGTAGGTCAGCTTTGGTTATATAAAACGCCGCAGAAGTGGATTCTAAACTTTCCTACAAAAAAACATTGGAGGTCTAAATCGAAATTGAATATATTGAAGCGGGGCTAGAAAAATTTGTTCATACTTATATGGAGAAAGGTATTACATCCATTGCGTTTCCCATGTTGGGTTGTGGGAATGGAGGTCTCGATTGGGAAAATGAGGTAAGACCTTTAATGGAAAAATATCTTAAAAATTTGCCTATCGATATTTATATTCATTTGTATAGAAAAGACCCGTTTGAACCAGAGTATAGAAATATTAATAAGATAAAGAATTGGCTAAGAAGTGAACCCGAATCATTGGCATTTGTAGAGGTTTGGGAGGATATTCAGAACCTTGTCCGACAAAACGATTCTTATTTTACATTGAATAATAAAATTGGTTTTACTGTTTCTATAATTAGTCACCCTGAGGAAGGATTAGGTATCAAAACACAAGGCCGAATAGTTCATATCTATAAATCACAACTAGTGGATCTTTGGCAACATATCCGCAGCTTTGGTTTTGTAATTCCTAGTAGTATGCCTAGTGGGATGGAAAAATATACTCCATTCATTATTGCTATCCTTCATAATTTACCATATTTAAAACCGGTAATTATTTCAACTCAATATCAAGAAATGAACAAAGAATCAATTGGCTTACAGTATATTCCAGTTAATCACACAAAAAATCTCAATGTAGAAGAGGTTTATCTTGATGAATCAACAAATTAAACCTGACGCTCATCTTTTTATTAATTATATAGATCAACTTATAAAAGAACCTTGGTTAGGACAATCAAGAAGATGGTGGCCAAAATTTGTTTACCATTTCACAAACATTGATAATGCAGTAAAAATTTTAGAAGACGGAAGGTTACTAAGTAGGGGGAAATTAAACAAGTTACAGGGCATGGTTACTGATAACGCTAGTCCAAATGCAATTACATGCCCCTGTTATTGGTGGATGTTTACAGTTTAAATTATCCAATATAGATACAAATAATTTTAAAAAGGTTCTAACTGTTCCATGTTCTCCGTAGATATGTTGGGGATACCGCACGTGGTCCGGCGATAAAACCTTCATTTTTTTATCTTCTTGTTTTTGTCATAGTTAAAACAAATACATCCCTAATGTGAGAATCTGTCTTTAATATACAGGTTAGAATGTTCTGCTGATATTATTTGACGGTGGAACAGGAATAATTGCATATACTTTGGATGAAATGCTCCAGTGGATCACGTAGACAGGTACCTTGGTCCAGTTAAGGGGGGTGACTTTGTTTGTCACTGTACGTTAATGTGCAAAAGTGAACAAAGACACAAGGACAGATACCTTGACCTAATTTTACTTTTAATTTGGAATAACGGGAAGGGGCTTGGTGACTAGGTACCTAACCCTAACACAAAAAGATGGGACGATGAACCTGTCCCATGCCCCCTATACACTAACGTCATTCGATATTTTTAATTCTCGATTTTCCTCTATAGCATTCACTACAACTGCTGCGGAGGCATCACCCGTGATATTTACAGATGTCCGGATCATATCCAATAATCTATCAATTCCAGCAATGAGAGCAATACCTTCTACCGGAAGCCCTACTGAAGTAACGACCATCGTAAGCATAATCAAGCCAGCGCCAGGAACCCCTGCAGTACCGATTGAAGCAAGAGTGGCAGTTAATACAATTGTTAACTGTTGTACCAAAGAGAGATCATATCCGAAAAATTGTGCAATAAATAAAACACATACACCCTGATACAATGCGGTTCCGTCCATATTGACGGTGGCTCCCAATGGAAGAACAAAGCTGCTTACTTTTCTAGAAACACCGAGGTTCTCTTCTGTGTTTTTAATTGTTATTGGCAAAGTTCCCGAGCTGCTTGATGTGCTGAATGCGACTAAGCTAGCAGGTGCAATTCCTGTAAAAAATTTAAGTGGATTCATATTCGCAAATAGTTTAACTGATGTTGAATAGACTAATACGGCGTGAAGGATACAACCGAAATAAACGACTAATATCACCTTCATAAGTGGAAGAAGTACAGAAAGACCATACTCTCCAACAGTTGGTGCGATTAAACCGAAAACCCCAATTGGAGCCAGTTTCATTACAATGGCTGTAATTTTATACATGATTTCAGCAAATTCATTAAAAAAGTTATAAACCGTCTTTGCCTTATCTCCTAATATCGTAATGGCTGCACCGAGAAAAATGGCAAAGAAAATGATTTGCAACATATCCCCATTTACTAATGAGGCAATTGGATTCGTAGGGACGATATTTAATAAGGTGTCGATTATACTGGGGGCCTCGGTTGGTTCAACTTTCTCCACAGATGCATCAATATTGACACCTTTACCTGGGGAGAAAATATTGGCAAGAATTAATCCGATTGTTACTGCAATGGCCGTGGTTAACAAATAATAAACAAGTGTGATTCCACCCATTCGTCCAATTTTTTTAATGTCCCCAGTACCTGCAACGCCCACAACAAGGGAAGCCAGAACTAAAGGAACGATAATAAATTTGATCATACGTAAGAATAAATCGCCAAATGGTTTTACAACCTCAATCTTTGGCCCGACGATAGCACCAACAATAATAGCAAGTACAAAAGCAATTAAAATTTGCGAAAGTAATCCAATTCTCTTCATAAAAACCTCCTTTTGAGACATGGGGACAGGTTCCATAGCCATAAAGGCCACTGGGACAGGTTCCTCGACCCACTTCAGTTTATTCATTCTGGACAATAAACTAGCCCCTTGCCACTCGTTATTATTTGGGAAAATGAAGCTGTCCCTCTGTCCCTGTTAATTGTTACTGCCTTCACACTGCTCTAAAAAATATAAAATTTTATACATTACTTACTCCTTTTATATAAGAACTTACATAAATAGTCAATACAAATTTTCAAAATAAATAATAAGGGGAATTTTGTCGTATAAAATAATATTTAATAAATATAAAAAATATATGCTTACATTGAGTATAAATCCTATACTTGATCGTAGTTTAGAATTCAGTATTGATAACATTTTCTCACTTAAAACGAGAAGAAGTCTATTTATGTTATATTATATTACATATTTTTGTCAGATTTTAAAACATCCCCCTTGAATAAATAAGATTTTATATTATAATAGTATTCAAAAATAAAAAAATAAATTTGCTTTGATTAATTAAATGTTTATTCATATCATATAAATTTTTAAAATAAAATTGCGTTTATATAGATATTATTGCAAGGGGGGTAAAGAATGGAATATGAATTATATCCACTTGGGGAAGATGCGGTTTTGATTGAACTGGGAAAGGAAATTAATTTAGAGACACATCATTGGGTTCAGATGATAACCGGTTTGCTTGAGGATAATCCCCCGGAATGGATGATTGAATATATTCCTGCATTTACGACTATCACTATTTTCTATGATCCTTTTAAAATAATAAAAGCTTTTAAATCCAATCAACTACCATATACATATGTTTGCCAGCAGATTAACTTTCTTTTTGAACAGTTCAATTTTGATAAATCTACACAACAGAGACTTGTTGAGATTCCGGTGTGTTACGGTGGCGAATTGGGACCGGATTTGGATATAGTGGCTAGTGTAAATCAGTTAACACCGGAAGAAGTGATTCAAATCCATACATCGGGAGACTACATTGTTTATATGATCGGCTTTGCTCCGGGTTTTCCATATATCGGAGGGATGTCTGAGAAAATTGCAGCACCAAGGAAAGAATCGCCCAGATTAAAGATTCCTGAACGGTCAGTTGGAATTGCCGGCATTCAAACGGGTATTTATCCGATTGAAACCCCTGGCGGATGGCAATTGATTGGTCGGACACCAATACGGTTATTTACGCCTGAAGCCAACCCGCCCAGTTTACTCAGGGCCGGTGACAAAATTAAGTTTACAGCAATTAGTTTTGAAGAATATCAAGCATTGGAGAAAAGAATCGGATGATTATTGTAAAAAAAGCTGGACTTCTTACTAGTATTCAAGATTTAGGAAGGCGAGGGTTTCAGAAATACGGTGTCATAGTTAGTGGGGCAATGGACAGATTAGCACATCGGGTAGCAAATTTGCTGGTCGGTAATGAGGAAGACCTTCCAACGATTGAAATCACCTTACTTGGTCCGACCATCGAATTTCAACAAGATTCCCTAATTGCAATTTGTGGTGGGGATCTTTCCGCAACAATAAATGGGAAACCAATCGGGTTATGGAGACCGATTTTAGTCAAAGCAAATAGTGAATTGAAATTTGGGGCATGTAAAACAGGATGCAGGGTCTATCTTGCAGTGGCAGGTGGTTTTACTGTGCCGACTGTTATGAATAGTAAATCGACTTATTTACGTGCGGGAATTGGCGGCTATGAGGGTCGGCCTTTACGAACGGGTGATCAATTGTCTGTTGGAAAAACAGGAGAGTTATCAAATCGGATAATGAATCAATTAAGTCGATTTTTTACAGAAGATATTGTTGAGGAAAAATGGCAGGTTAACCCTATGCGATTCTTTGAAATGAAAAGGGGGCAAGCCATACGAGTCATCAAAGGTCGTCATTTCCATCTATTTTCAAAAGAAAGTCAAGATACTTTTTTTCAAAATGATTATACCATTTCCAATCAATCAGACCGGATGGGATACCGGTTAAAAGGTAAAGAATTAATATTATCCGAAAAAGAAGAAATGATTTCAGAAGCGGTTAATTTTGGAACGATTCAAGTACCGGCAGATGGGAACCCAATTATTCTTTTGGCAGACCGACAAACAACCGGCGGCTATCCAAAAATCGGGCAAGTAGCAAGTGTGGATTTAAGTATTTTAGCACAAGCAAAACCGGGCGATCGAATTCGATTCACTGAAATTTCTTTTGAAAATGCCCAATTTCTTTACTTAAAAAGGGAAAGGAAAATTCATGAATTAAAACTAGGAATCTATTTGAAATACAGTTAGGAGGATGCGTTATGCATTTGGTTGATTTAAATTGCGATATGGGAGAAAGTTTCGGTGCATATCGAATGGGAAAAGATGAAGAAATTCTTGATTATGTGACAAGCGCAAATATTGCTTGTGGTTACCATGCAGGCGATCCGGCGACGATGAGAAAAACGGTTCAAATGGCACTTGAAAAAAATGTCGGCATTGGGGCCCATCCCGGTATGCCGGATTTAGTTGGTTTCGGGCGAAGAGAAATAAATATATCTCCCCAAGAAGCTTATGATTTGGTTATCTATCAAATGGGTGCTTTATATGGGTTTGTGAGATCGGAAGGGGGAAAAATTCAGCATGTGAAACCACATGGAGCACTTTTTAATATGGCAGCGAAAAGTGCACCATTATCAGAAGCAATTGCTGAAGCTGTTTATAAAGTGGATCCTGAATGCATTTTGTTCGGGTTGGCAGGAAGCGAGTTGGTAAAAGCCGGTAAAAAAATTGGGCTTCGGACAGCAAGTGAAGTATTTTCCGATCGTACGTATCAAAAAGATGGTTCGTTAACATCAAGACGAGAAGAAAATGCACTTATCAAGGATCATAAGATTGCCGTAAATCAAGTAATTCGCATGGTAAAAGAGGGAAAAGTCAAGTCGGTGCAAGGCGAAGATGTTGTCATTCAGGCAGATACCATCTGTATCCACGGTGATGGTTTACATGCCCTTGAATTTGCCCAATATATCTCAAATGCTTTACGTGAAGCTGGTATTACGATTGCCAAAATTGGTGACTTTTTAAGATAAAGTGAAACCTCCATCAGTGAAGGAGTTATCCTTCATTGATGGTTAGTTGAACCAATCGGGCACTTATCTTCCTTTTTTACATCTTTGATTTTTCTTAAGACTCAGACGGAAGATTTAGTGACCGTTTGTGCGGGATAAAATGAAACTTCCATCAGTGGGGAAATTATCCTCCCACTGATGATTAGTTGAACAAATCGGACGCAGCGGGCAGCCCAACCCCCACCTACCTTCTATGTAATCTCAGAAACTTGAGGTGAGGTTCTTACTGTTCGATTTGGATAAAAGATGAAGGTGGGAATAAAGATGGGAAAACAAGAGTCTAATAGGTCAATACTTTTAGGTGCAGCCTTTTTAATGGCTACTTCTGCAATCGGGCCGGGATTTTTAACACAAACAACTACATTTACAGAACAACTCGCAGCAAGTTTCGGTTTTGTTATTTTAGTTTCCATTATCATTGATATTGGTGCGCAAATGAATATTTGGCGGATTATTGCAGTATCCGAAAAACGCGCACAAGATATTGCAAACGATGTCTTGCCGGGGGTGGGTTATTTTCTGGCGCTGTTAATTGTAATGGGCGGTCTAGCCTTTAATATTGGGAACGTTGGTGGTGCAGGCTTAGGGTTAAATGTTCTATTTGGCATTTCACCGGAATTAGGTGCACTTTTAAGCGGAATTTTTGCGATAGGAATTTTTTTAATTAAAGAAGCAGGAAAAGCGATGGATCGTTTCGCACAAATTGCCGGTTTCGTTATGATTGGACTCACGATTTATGTCATGTTTACAGCTAAGCCGCCATATGGTGTAGCGGTAATGAAAACCTTTATTCCGGATGACATAAGTTATCTTGCTATTGTTACTTTAGTAGGTGGTACTGTTGGCGGTTATATTACTTTTGCCGGGGGACATCGATTAATTGATGCAGGGATTAAAGGGAAAGAGGCGATTCCACAAGTGACGAAAAGTGCAGTAAGTGCCATTGGAATCGCATCTATTATGAGAATTTTCTTATTCTTGGCTGCCTTTGGTGTTGTTGCACAAGGTTTTGCCCTTGATCCTAGTAATCCCGCTGCTTCGGTATTCCAAATTGCTGCAGGTACGGTTGGATATAAAATATTTGGAATCATTATGTGGGCAGCTGCTGTTACATCTGTTGTCGGTGCTGCTTATACATCTGTTTCATTTATTCGAACTTTTAATCCTTTTATTGATAAAAATTACCAATGGTTTATTGTTGGTTTTATTGCAATATCCACAATCGTATTTGTTTCCATAGGTCAACCGGCCAAAATTTTAGTTCTTGTTGGTTCGTTAAATGGATTAATCTTACCAATCGCATTGGGTGTTATGCTTATTGCGGCATATAGAAAGAAAATTGTTGGTGATTATAAACATCCGTTATGGATGACAATTTTTGGCATTATCATCGTTATCACCATGGCTGCTATGGGTATTTATTCATTATTAAATGGAATTCCGCAATTATTTAAATAAAGGAGAGATGAATGTGTCAAATCCAGCACACTTCAGTCCGGCTGAGGCTCGTAAATTAATACGTGAAAAAAATTGGGTAAAACCGACTTCAGGTGTCGCAAATGGCTATATTCAGGCAAATCTGGCCGTATTGCCGAAAGAATTAGCATTTGACTTTTTATTGTTTTGTCAAAGAAATCCGAAGCCTTGTCCTATCATTGATGTGATTGAGCCAGGAGATGTTGCTCCACAGGTTGCAGCTCCATCGGCCAATGTTAAAACAGATATTCCTAAATATCGAGTCTATAAAAAAGGGGAATTTGTTGAAGAAACGACGGATGTAACAGAAATTTGGGATGAGAACATGGTTGGGTTTTTAATTGGTTGTAGTTTCACTTTTGAAGAAGCGCTTTTGAAAAATGAAGTGCCCATTCGTCATATTGAAGAAAATTGTAATGTTCCTATGTATATTACCAATATTCCATGCGTTAAGGCAGGAATTTTCGAAGGACCAATGGTTGTTAGTATGCGGCCGATGACAGAAAAACAAGCAATTCGTGCAGTGCAAGTGACAAGCCGCTTCCCGTCTGTACATGGTGCACCTGTACATATTGGTAATCCGGAAGTAATCGGTATTAAAGATATTCACAACCCGGATTTCGGTGATTCAGTCACAATTAAAGAGAGAGAAGTTCCGGTGTTTTGGGCATGCGGAGTTACCCCTCAAGCAGTTGCTATGCATGTAAAACCGGAAATCATGATTACACATGCACCCGGGCATATGTTTATCACAGACTTGAAAAATGAACAGTTTGCGATTTTATAAGAATGGAAGGAAATTTTTCACTAAGGAAATTGCTTTTCTATAAAAAATGTTTTTATCAGAGATTTTGGTCCACCGATTATTGCTGTTGTTATGAAAAAATAAAGCAGAGGTTATTAAATCAAAAATGGAAGAAATTTCAGCATTGTAAGCTGGTGGCTGAAAAATTTTTCTTGCAGTAGTCAAAGTGTAAGCTGTATTATACTTGTTCAATATCTGTTATCGATTCTTTTGAGATGAATTCAACTTTAGATAGGCACAGTATAAAGGATATAATACCTTGGACAATTTTCATTTTGAACACTTTGAGAAATGTCCGATCCATATTAATATAGATTTTTGAACCTGTTTTTTAACTGGGTATAAACATGTTTTACCACCGAAACTTATTAATACCAATTAGTGGAGTTATTGGTGCTTAAAAATAATTTTTGGGTGGTAAATCGTGAGTTAGAAATTCAATTTCTTTGGTTTTTTCCCGCATTCCTTTGTTTAAATGTGATTTGGTATCTTAATATAATTAAAGAAAAGTGTCTATACTTGTTTTAATGTATTTTTTATTTTAATCCTGCATAAATTTTTCAAAGTATGAAACTCAAGTTTATGGGCATCCGCAACATTCTTGAGTATTCCAACAATATTAATGAATTGTTAATCAACGGTTGTACCTATTATTCTATTAAAGAGTGAAATTGATTACGATCAATTAAAGAAAATGGTAAAACAATTTGTAAAAAAGTTGGATAAAATGAAAATAATTGAAAATAGTGTAGGGAAAGTTAGCTATTCTTATTAGAGAAAGAAATATTACTGTTTGTTTTACATGTTTAGAAGGTGCTGTTCTAGTGTTTTAAGAGCAGCGCCTTTGAGAAATTCGGTAAATTCATTAATTCATATTTTAAAGTCAGTAAAGTCTGTTTTACTTTAATAAAAAATTAGGTCAGACATCATCACTATTAAGTCGCTAATATTGGAGTGGTGAGTTGTAGTCTGACCCTTAGTTTTATAAACTATTATAAACATACAAATTTCCTATAGTAATATCTCATTAATATTACCGTTATATATTTTAATTATATATGAAAAATCCGATCGGCATATTTCTTTTCAATTTCTTGATTATATTCAGGCCCTCCATCAATATTGGCACTACGATAAACAGGAGGAATAAATCCTTTCTTTACCATTATCTTTATTGCTTCATACATTGTTTGTTGTAGAAGCAGAGTTGCTGAAAATGAGGAAGTACCACATACTTTTGTTTCTAAACCTTCTATTTCTAGTGCAGCATCTCCAAAATCGGATTTATTGTCAAGTACCACATCAGCAAACTCATATAATAATTTTCCAGATGAGTGGCGTGACTTTGATTTTTTTGATACCTCAAGGGCAGTAACGACAATTAATTTATTTCCATGCTCTTTAATCCATTGTGCCAGTTCAATTCCCATAGGATTGCGACCTGAATTAGAAATTAAAAAGAATACGTCGTGTGGTTTAATTTGAATCTTATGAGTTAATATTGTTCCAACACCTTCAATAGATTCATACAATCCACCGGCTGGGTCCATGATAACCTTAGATGGAATTAACCCACCTGCCCTTCCACTTATTTCAATTGCTGCTGCATAGGAATGGCCACTTCCAAACGCCTGTGTAATACCTCCGTTCATGATGCCAGCAGCAACGATTTCAGCTGCTTTATGAATATTTTGTGCTTGTGTTTTTTCTAATTCATCTGTTAGTTTACGTGCCTTATCAAAGAATTCTAATCCCATTTATATCTCTCCTAAAATTTTTTTTATATTCTAGTTAGCCTAAAACATTTAGATTGTATAACACAATTGCTAGAACCATTACAAATAGTATTGCTTTTGTTGAAGTCATTTTCTTATGACTCAGTAAAGAATAAACGATTCCTACCAATAATATAGGAACAAGTGATGGCATAATTTGATCCAGCATATCTTGGATCTTAAGAGTTACATCACCAGACTTATATACAAACGGTACCTTTGCGTTTATTACAGTTGGAATTAAGGCACCTACAACTGTTACCCCTAATAAAATCGCAGCATCTGTAAGAGCATTTAAACGCTCGCCAAATTCTGTTACAAGTTTGGCACCTTGTTTGTATCCAAATGGTAAAAGAGTGAATCTAAAACCGATAACTAGTAAATTTACAATAATCCACATAATGACCCCTGTGGCATTTCCCTTTAAAGCCATGTAGGAAGCTATGGACCCCATTATAGTTGGAATAATTACACCAAAGATGGTATCGCCAACACCTGCAAAAGGGCCCATTAAACCTGTCTTCAGACCAGTAACAACTTCTTTGGATTCTTTCTTTTCCCTTTCTTCTATTGCCATATCCATTCCAAGAATTAAACCGCCGACCATTGGATTGGTATTAAAAAATTGGTTGTGTAGCGTCATCATTTCTTTGAGGTCTTCATCTTTTTTATAAAGCTTTCTTAATGTAGGTAAAATACTATATAAATAACCGGTAGACATCATTCTTTCGTAATTCCAGCAAATCTGACTGCATAATAACCACCGGACATTTGCCGCCCACAAATCCCTTTTTGTTATGCTATTTGAATCCATGTTTTTGGTTTCAATCTTCATATTCTCCATCTTCATTTTCCACCCCTGTCATTGTAATGTTAGAATTTCCTGCCAATTCAAGTTTCTTCGTGAAACTCCTTTGAAAGAAAATAATTGCCAATGCTAAACCAATTAAAGCAACACCTAGCATTGGAACTTTAAGATATGAAGCGGCTACAAAACCTAATATTAGGTAGGCAACAAACTTTTTTGTAGGTAAATATCTTAAAAGAATTGCGATACCAACCACAGGTAGGATTCCGCCTGCGACTTTCAATCCACCCATTAACCAATCAGGCATTCCATCAACTATTAAGTTAACAATATTTTCTCCAAAGACCAGCATGATAAAGACAGGAATTGCACGTGAGAGCCCCCAAGGAAGCGCTCCTAATAATACGTTACGTTTAATAGCAGGTATATTATTTTCGAGTATATTTTTATCTATCCGATGGAGAAAGAATGTATTTGTAAAACGAGCGAGTACATCTAATTGAACCATTAATAGCCCAACAGGAACTGCAATGCCGATAGCGAATTCAACATCTTGATTAGAAATAACAGCAAATGCTGTCCCGACAATTGCACCTGTCACAAAATCTGGTATGGAAGCGCCTCCATAAGTTCCAACACCAAGAACCATTAATTGTAAAGTGGCACCAACAGCTAAACCTAATGTAACATCTCCCATAATTAATCCTGCGAGTGTGCCGATAATGACGGGATATTGACAACCAATGTTTAAAGATAGTGAATCAAGGATTGAACAAAAGGCTAATATGACCAATAGAATTATTTGCCAGACTGCTAAGTCCATAGTATTTCACTCCCTTAGGGTTTATATAAGTTCCATAAAATTAGTAGGTTCATCAGTTGGAATCATTTGTGCAATTATATTAATATTTTTAGATCTCAAGTATTTAAAGTCTTTAATATCTTGATCTGTTACACTAATGGATTTCCTTACCTGCTTTGAATTAGCTTTACTCGACATATTTCCGACCGTAATTTGAGTTAGATTAATACCACCTTCTACTAATGTTCGTAATACTGAGGGGGATTTTACAATTAAGAAGACACGTTGCCCAACATATTTATTGGCAGATATATTTTTTATTGCTCCGCCTGCAGTTAAAATGCTTAGCTTAATCCCAGAAGGTACAGCTAATTTTAATGCCATTTTCTCCATGTCATTTTTTACTACTTGATCATCAACAATCATAATTCGAGATGCTTTAAGTGTATTTGTCCACATAGTAGCTACTTGTCCATGTATGAGCCTTTCATCAATTCTTACATGAATAATCCCATTTTCGCTTACCATTAATCTTCCTCCTCTCCAATGGAACTAATTAATTTGTTATTTTCAGAAACCAGTATCTTAATAGAATCTTTTACTTCATTAATTACACTATTTACACTTTCGCCTAAACTAAGTGGAATTACCAATGCTAAAGACAGGCCTGTAACAACGGTTATATTACTGTACTCTTGAGAAGTGATGACTGCTGCATTACATGGTGTCCCGCCTAAAATATCGACAATAATTGTAAATTTGTCATCATTTGATTTTCTAATAATTTCTTTATATTGCATGATAACGTCATCAATACTCATATTTTCTGTAAAAGCAATTGCATGAATTTGGTCATTATTACCAGTAATCATTTGACAACTATTTTTAGTTTCAATAGCATACTGCCCATGTGAAGCCAAAATATATTGCATTCAAACACCTCCTTTCAAACTATTTTTCTTTTATAATTTCGATTGAATAGTAGTTATGGCGTACATAAGTTTTTACAAATTCAAATGGTTCGTTTTGCGATAAATATGTTATGCGTTCGATACGGTATACAGGACTATCATTAATTTGCAATTTACTTTTTACCTCATTTTCAACTGGAAATTCGATTTCAATTGTCTCTCTCATGGCTTCGTTTAAAATATCGATTCCGCAAATTTCCAAAATCTTTTCAGATAATGATGTAAACTCATCTAAGTTAGTCAGATCAACATTTTTTAGATAGCTCTTTGGAATATAATTATTTTGTAAAGCCCAAGGAATTTGATCTGCATAACGAATTCTTTCAAAATGAACAATTATCTCGTTACTAGATATATTAAGTTTTTTAGCAATATCTTCGTCTATTATCTCTTTAATAGAGTGAACTTCTGTCCTTTCTAAGTTTTCAAAAGAATCAAAGCCAATTTTTTTATCGTTTGGAAAATGTGAATATTCATTAAAAATTACTTGTTTATTTAATATTGATTTACTTACGAAGGTTCCTTTCCCTTGAATTCTGTTAATTAGGCCATCACGTACCAGTTCCTGTAGTGCTCGAACTACTGTTGTATTGCTAACGTTATATTTTTTCTTTAACTCCCCCTCAGAATAAATTTTTTCCCCCGGTTTGAATTTTCCGCCGATGATTTCTTGTTTAAGGTCTTGAATTATTGTTAAATATTTTGGATCGCTCATATTTCCTCCTAGGTGTAACGAAGTATCATGAACTTAACGTTATAACCGGTTAACACGTTAAGTTCATATTTAGAATACACCTAAATGAATCCGATTACAAGTAGGTTTTTTAATTTTTTTAAAAAATTTATTTTATTATCAAAGAGTTATGGAAAATAGCTTGGGTTTAAAGGATAAGGGGATAAGAAGGAAAAAATATAGATGAAACAGGTAGAGTATAGGTTTGAAAGGACTAGAAGACTAGAAATACAAGAGCTCCATTCCTTTTTCGTAATTATCAAGAAATCCTTCGTTTAATTTTTCTCTCTTATAGACTTACGGATTTAACAAACTGTATATTAATGAATAAAATTAGTACCTGGCTCCTCAATTAATAAATGACTTTGCTTCATCTTATCTATGAACATGTCAGTGATTTTAAACTTTAAAGTATTGGACAATACTTTTAATTGAGTAATAATGGACAGAACAAGATTCTCACTTTCAATACGGCTAATTATGATCTGGTTAATACCCATTTAGTTACTTAGTTATTGAATGTGTATTTCATGGATAGCATGATGCTAGTCTAGCCAAGGATGGCAATAACTTCTCGAGTATTGGAATCCACTTGAAACTAAAATAAAAAAACCCAAAATAGTTTTTTTGGGCAAAAGTACTTGTTTAGTAACTGATTGAAAAATGTAATTAAAGCTAGATGGACGGGTCGATAGTCCTGATATATAAACGGACGATGAACTTAGTCCTCACTTTCCCAGGAAAAATAGTATGGAATTTATCCGATTTTGCTATAATTAATTTGAGGTGGAAAATATGCAGTTTCAGGAACGGACCCAGAAATACGAATATAAGTTAAATGATACAGATGACCAAATTATTGAATATATAATAAATCACAAACAGGAAATTACAAATATTTCGATTCAAACATTGGCAAGCAGGTTGTATACGGTTCCAAATACGATTGTACGCTTATCCAAAATTTCCAAATTAACCTAAAACGTAATCAAGTTAAGACTTTTCTTATTAAGTGAAAGATAAGAAACTTGACCTACTCGAGTTAACTCGAGTAGGTCTCTTTCGTTTTTTCTAAGTTACTATCCTAATCAATTTGAGTGTTCTATTATGGATCTGCCATATAATGATTCCTTTAGTATCGATTGATTTATCCATTGCTACAACAGATAAAAACAACTGACTATTGAATTGTTCTTACAATTTTAGTTTGTCAAGATCAGATAAGTTTAAAATAAGCCATTATTTTCATAAGCTAGATTGTAAGGAAAACAAAAGTGGCTACAACATGAAACCTCAGTTGCAAATTGCCTAACTAAGACACGAAACAACTATTGGCATAATGTTTTTACTAATTTATTCCTCCCTTTCTATAAGTGATGGCAGAGGACGATAGTCTATTCCTTACTTAAAATTCAAATGAATTATTGCTTTCAACCCAATTTTGTTTTATAACTAAACAAATTTTGGTTTAAATGAAAACGTTTTCTACGTAAAAATATAATAAACTACAAATAAGGAGGCTGAGAAATTTGGTGTTAACTGACAGGGCTGCTGTTGTTTTGCAAACCATTATGTCGAATCGGTTAATTACATTGGAACAATTAGTGGCGAAATTGGGTTATACCAATAGACAAATAAGCTACGATCTTCAAAAAATTAATGAATGGCTTAAGGAGCAACAATTACCGCCAATACAAAAATCAACAAATTTAGGACTTGAGGTGGTTGACACCTACCGGAACCAAATTTTGGAATCATTACCCGAAATTAATATGAATACTTTCATTCCATCTCAAGAAGACAGACTAAAGTTAATATATTTGCAATTATTTATAAAACAAGAATTTATATCAGTAAATCATATAACAAGCCAAATAAAAGTGAGTAGAAATACTGTTATAACTGATATTCAATCGTTGAAGGAAGTATTGGCAAGCAATCAGGTAAAACTTACTTATAACAGAAGTCAAGGATATAACTTAATTGGTAAAGAATTAACAATTAGATCATTGGCTTATAAATATATATCAAATCTGTTGAAACTACCAAATGGTCTGAAATTGTTAGAGGAAATTTATAAAGTTCAACGACAGAAAAATGACTTTCAAGTTTCTTATCAAGTTATTTTTAAGAAAATCCATATAATTGAAAAACAACTAGAAATTTCTTTTGTTGAAGATCAAATAAAGGAGTTAGCTTTATTTTTCTTATTCCTAAAATTACGAGTAAAATCAGGATTTACATGCAGTATTGATGATGAAATTAAGTCAATTATTAAAGATAGCAATATTTTCGATTATTCTAAGGAAATCATTAATACACTGAGAATTCCTGCTTATGAAGATGAATCCGTATATATATCAATGCATTTTCTTGGTCTTAATACTTACTATGACCCAAATCAATTTAATTCATTGGAAAATAAAGAGTTATTAACTGTCATTCACATGATTTTAGATAAGTTTGAAAAATATGCATGTATTACATTTAATGATAGAGATAATTTAGTAAACTCCTTATACATGCATATCAGACCGGTTTATTATAGAAACCTTTTTAATATTAATCTCACAAATCCGTTTTTGGACAAAATTAAGCAGGAATATCATGAATTATATATTCTAGTGAAAAAAGCAATATCTCCCCTTGAAAAATATCTAGGAACCTCACTGCCTGAAGATGAGATTGGTTATATTACATTACATTTTGGAGGTTATTTAAAAAAAGAAAATCTAACATTTAGAAGAAAACGATGCGTTATCATTTGCCCGAATGGGGTTGCTACATCAAATATGCTAAAAAAACAAATTGACCAAATTATACCGGAAATTGAGGTAGTCAAAGTACTTTCGCCAAGACAATTTAAAGAAGAAATGGATGTTGACCTTGTAATTACTACAATACCTATCAAAACAAGAAAGCCAAATATTATTGTATCGCCTATCCTCACATCTATTGATAAAGCAAGGATCATTAAAGAAGTTAATTATCTACTTTATAACAAAGGCACAATCCTACCGAAAGCAACGGATTTATTGAAAGTAATAAAAAAATATTCAACTGTTAATGACGAGCAGCAGCTACTCGTTGAACTAACCAATTTACTTACAGTAAGCACAGTTAAAGAATTAGGGAGGGTAAAACCTGTGTTAAGCCAACTAATCACAAAAGAAACAATACAGATTCGGAATTATGTAGATACATGGGAAGAAGCAATTCGAATAGCTTCTGTTCCATTACTAAAGCAGAAAAAGATTGAAAAAAGATATATCGATGCCATGATTAATAATATTAAAAAAATCGGTCCTTATATTGTTTTGACTCCAAAGGTTGCCATTCCTCATGCAAGGCCTGAAGAGGGTGTTATTGACATTGGGATGAGCTTACTTAAACTAAATAAACCGGTTTCTTTTTCCAATGGAGATCCTACAAAAGATGTCAGTCTTATTGTTATTATTGCTGCTATCGATAATGACCTTCATTTGAAAGCACTTAGTCAGTTATCTGCAATGTTAGAAGATGAATCCACAGTTGAACAATTAATACAAGAGAGTACAGTGGATGGCATCCTTCAATACATTTACAAGTATAGTAATGAAAAAGGAGGTGAATAACGCATGTTAGACATTATTACTGTTTGTGGAAATGGGATTGGAAGCAGCCTTATGCTAAAAATGAAAATTGAAGAAATTTGTAAAGAAAATGGAATCCCAGCTACAGTCCAATCCTGTGATTTTAATGCAGCATTAAGTCAAAAATGTGATTTATTTGTAACTGTTAAAGAACTTGCAGATCAATTCCCGGCAGATCGAAAAGTTGCAGTTATCCGTAGCTATATTAATAAGAAAAAAATTCAAGAAGACATTCTAGAGATACTAAAAGAATTGAATAATCAAGAAAAATAAAGGAGGTCATATGATATGGAAATTTTAACATCAATTTTGGGATTTTTACGTGATGTATTTTCCGAACCTGCTTTGCTGATGGGTTTAGTTGCATTCGTTGGCTTAATTGCTCTTAAAAGTCCCGGTCATAAAATTTTAACTGGAACTCTTGGCCCAATACTCGGTTATTTAATGCTTAGTGCCGGGGCTAACGTTATCACTACAAACCTAGATCCATTAGGGAAAATGATTGAACATGGCTTCAATATTAAAGGTGTTATTCCAAATAACGAAGCGGTTGTTGCAGTTGCTCAGGATATTTTAGGTGTAGAAACGATGTCTATTTTAGTTCTGGGACTGGTAATAAATATTATTATTGCTCGCTTTACAAAATATAAATATGTATTTTTAACAGGGCATCATAGTTTCTTTATGGCATGTTTATTATCAGCAGTTTTAGGCGCATCCGGTTTAAAAGGGACATTACTTGTTATTATTGGTGGCTTTCTGTTAGGTGCCTGGAGTGCAATTTCCCCAGCAATTGGGCAAAAATATACACTAAAAGTTACTGATGGCGATGAAATAGCAATGGGTCATTTTGGTAGTTTAGGATATTACTTGTCTGCTTGGGTAGGCTCAAAAGTTGGCAATCCAAAAGACTCAACTGAAAATATCAAAATAGCTGAAAAATGGGGTTTTCTAAGAAATACAACGATCGCAACAGCAATTACTATGATTTTCTTCTATCTATTATCAGCAATCGTCGCAGGGCCTGATTTTGTATCAACACTATCTGGTGGAAAGTCCCCATGGGTGTTTGCTATTCTAGCAGGTTTACAGTTCGCGGTTGGTGTTGCAGTCGTTTATGCTGGGGTTCGTATGATTTTAGCAGATCTTATTCCAGCTTTCCAAGGTATCGCAACAAAAATAATTCCAAATGCTGTACCTGCAGTCGATTGTGCTGTATTTTTTCCTTATGCTCAAACAGCTGTAATTATTGGTTTCGTCTTTAGTTTCATTGGTGGAGTAATAGGAATGGTTATTTTAGGATTAGTTGGTGGCGTACTTATTATCCCAGGATTGGTACCTCATTTTTTCTGTGGGGCAACAGCTGGAATTTATGGAAATGCAACTGGTGGAAGACGTGGGGCTATATTTGGATCATTTGTAAACGGTTTAGCAATTACCTTCTTACCTGCATTACTTCTACCAGTATTAGGAGAGCTAGGTTTTGCAAATACGACATTTGGAGATTTTGACTTTGCCTTACTTGGTATTATCTTAGGGCAAACAGGAAATGTTTTGAATATGACTGGTATTATCGCTATTGTAATTGCAGTTTTAATAGCATTGATTGTTCCTAGTTTCTTTAAAACCAAATCTGCTGCATTGAATAATTATGATTCTCAAAATCATTCAAGTTAAAGAGGTGTGAAGGTTGAAAGATTTAAAAATAAAACTTTTTGCAGACGGCGCAGTACTTGAGGAAATGATTTCTGCTTATAAAGAGGGGGTTGTTAAGGGATTTACAACAAATCCTAGTTTGATGAAAAAAGCCGGTATAACCGATTATGTTAGTTTTGCAAAAGAGGTAATTACTCATATTCCTGATTTACCGATATCTTTTGAGGTGTTCACAGATAATTTTGACCAAATGATAAGGGAAGCAGAAGAAATAGCCAGCTGGGGAGATAACGTCTATGTTAAGATTCCCATTACGAACTCATATGGGGAATTGTCGATACCATTAATAAAAGACCTATCGAAAAAAGCAGTAAAATTAAACGTAACTGCAATACTAACGTTAGAACAAGTACAACAAGTAGTCGATGCCTTTGCGCCAGGAACTCATAATATAGTCTCAGTTTTCGCTGGAAGGATTGCCGACACTGGAATAGATCCAATTCCTACAATGAAAAAGGCAGCAGAAATCTGTCATCAAAAACCAAACACAGAATTACTTTGGGCAAGTTCTAGAGAATTACTGAACATCTTTCAAGCAGAAGAATGTAATTGTGATATTATTACATGTACACCCGATATACTAAGGAAACTATCTAATGTTGGAAAAGATTTAACACAACTTTCATTAGAAACTGTCCAGATGTTCAGTAAAGATAGTAAAGATCTCGGATTTTCTATATTATAATAAAATGTAAGTATACCGAAGTAAAAAATGGGACTGACCTTGCAATGAAGAAACTTTTAAATTGTTGAGATCAGTCCCTTATAAAATTTTAGCGGGTAGGTGATAGTTTACATTGTACTTTGAACATTAGGATGACATCATAATATAATAATTTTTGTAATTTTCTCGAATAATTGCCTTGAATTTTATTAAATCTGATAGAAAGCACTTGGGAATCCTATTTAATGCTTGTTTCGTTGCTAACATTATTGCTAGGATTTCTCGAGTGCTTTTCTTACTTATGCATTATTCACTAAAAGTGGTGGTGAATCAAAATACCTATTTTTAACTAATTAGAAATGATTTTTTCACAAAACTTTTTTATATTTTCAGTCATTTATTTATAATTATACTAACATTGTTTGATAAAGACTGGTTACTCTAAAAAACTAAAATAAATAACTTCACCAATTTTGGTGAAATTTTTTGGTCTTTAAGAAGGAATATGAGGATTCTATAATAAAGTTGTAAACGATTTCTTTGAGAACTACATGTAGAGTGGAGAAAGTTTTATGTTAACTGAAAGAGAGTATAAAATTTTAATGAAGCTTCTTAAATTTAATCAACCTATAAGAATAAAAGATTTATCTAAGGAATTTAATGTTAGTCCTAGAATGATCAAATATGATCTTGACCATATTAAAGATTGGCTTGCAAAGTATGAACTACAAATATTATCACAAACAAATAAGGGATTATGGATAGAACCGGATGAGGACAAGAAAAAGATCGTTATTAAAGAATTAATCGGAAATGAATCTTGGAATCGCATTCCAGATCAAAATTTCCGAATAAAGAAAATTGTAATGACGATGCTCCAAAAGGATGATTATACTACAGCTGCAAGTTTATCTGAAATCCTTGAAGTTAGCAGGAATACTATTTTAAGTGATATGAATTTGGTAGAAGAGTTCGTTTCTCCCTGGGAAATTCGGTTAGAGAGAAAGAAACGGATTGGATATAGACTATTTGGAGAAGAGCTTCATTTACGTTTATTGATAGAAAATCTAATTTTATCAAATATGTCAAACTACGAAATTTATCAAATCATGAGTAGTATTTCCAATAATGAGGAAAGGAATTATACGATTTATTCTATGGATGGGACTTTGCTTTCAGTTTTCAGAATAGCCGAGGAGAAACTTAGTGAGTTATACCATCCCAGTGTAATAAAAATTCTCCATCAGTCAGACATATTAACTCTATTAATTAGAATCACTATTTCTGTTACTCGTTTAAACCAAGGAAAAACGATTAAAAGTTACCGTGTTTTAAAAGATAATCAATATACAGATGATGTATCTATATTTATTTTTAATTTTATGAAAAGTGTTTTCAAAACTGTTGACCTTCCATTATTGGAAGATGAGTTTTTATATCTTTCAGGCGAATTTGCCAATGGAAGAAGAGTTGATCTTTTGAATGCTACTCAAAAAATTATTGAAGAAGTAAGTTATAAAACAGGGATTGACTTTAAAAGAGATACAAAGCTTTTTAGTAATTTATTTGCCCATTTATCTTTGCGGTTTCAAAGAGGATTATTTAACATGACAGAGTCGAATCCATTTGCTGAAGAAATAAAACAAAATTACGCGGATTTGTTTGAAAGTGTATCCTTAGCATGTGAGAAATATCTTGGAATGGACAAAATTGTAAACAAAAATGAGTTTATATCTTTTATTACTTTACATTTTCTAACTTCTTTAGAGAACACCTTTAATAAAAAAGAAAAGGTAAGAGCTGTTTATGTTTGTGCAACAGGTAAAGGAGTTGCGAGACTTATAAAAAGTCGAGTTGAAAAGGAAATACATGATATCGATATTGTCGCATATTGTTCCATCATGGAAGTTGAAGAAATATGTAAAAAAAGAGAAGTAGATCTGATTATTAGTGTATTTCCAATTAAGTCAAGAATACCTGTTATTGTAATGGAGGCCATTCCCACAAAAAAGGATATAGATACAATTAAAGAAAAAGTTTATGAAATATTGGAAAACAGACCAAAAAGTATACAAAGAATAGCCTGGAAAGAAGAAGAAAAAAATGATGAAGATAGTGAAAGTATAAGTCTTGAAATCATTCTCAAAGGTTTTGAAGTGATACAAGAAGTTCAATCAAATTTTGCACATCGAATTAAAGATGATAGATTACAAGCACTTCACCTTCACATTTTTTTAATGGTTCATCGTTATTTTTTTGAAAAGCAATATGATGATTTCTTATATACGTCACATCAGGTGACTGAGAAGAATAAACAGGATTTACAGCTGTTTAAGAATATTCTAGAAAGTAAAGAGTTACATGTAAATGATTCTGAGTTGATTGCCTTATTACAATATTTAAATTAATGGAAGGTGCATGGAATGAACAATTATAAGATTATTGAAAATGGCTATGTTATAGATCCGGAAAGAGAGGTGATTGAGAAAAAAAATATAGGGATCATCAACGGAAAACTTGTTGATCCTCAAACTATCATTCAAGAAAGTGCAGATAACTATGAACGTATCAATGCAGAAGGTTGTTATGTAGCACCAGGTTTTATCGATTTACATGTTCACGTTTTTAAAGATAGGACAAGCTTAGGAATAGAGGCTGATTTAGTGGGCGTTGAACAAGGTGTGACGACAATTGTTGATGCAGGTAGTTCTGGCTATGAGAACTATAAGCAGTTTAAAGAGTTGATTGTTAAAAATAGTAAAACGGAAATTTTATCATTTTTAAATATATCTCGGAAAGGATTATGTGAGGGCATATCCGAACTTGAAAATCCAAATAACTTAATGACTTTTGAAGAAGCAGAAAAAATATTTACAAGTGAAAAAAATATTGTCGGACTAAAAGCAAGAATGAGTAGCTCAGTTGTTAAGGAACAAGGTATTGCTCCTCTTCAATATGCTCGAAAATTAGCTGACCAACTTGAGGTACCGATTATGGTACATATTGGGAACCCTCCTCCATATTTAAATGAAGTATTCCCTTTATTGCAAAAAGGTGACATCGTTACACATGCATTTCATGGGAAAAAACATGGGATTTTAAAAGAAGACAATACTATGATACCAGAAGCCTTAGAAGCGCTTGAACGTGGAGTACTTTTTGATGTAGGTCATGGTACGGCCAGTTTCAGTTATCGGACGATTACAAGGTTTAAAGAAAGGTATTCGTGCCCTTTTACAATTAGTACCGATATATATATTGATAATTATGTTAAACCCGTAGGCAGTTTAATGAAAACTATGTCTAAACTCCTTTCTATCGGTTATTCATTAAATGATGTTGTGAAATCAGTAACAAGTAGAGCGGCAAAAGCGATTGGCTTGGCTGAACAAGGTACATTAAAGCTGGGTACTCGAGCTGATTTAACTATTTTTACCATTGCTGAAAGAGAAGAGGATTTAGTTGATTCTGAAGGAGAAATAATGAAAGTTAGAAGAGTTCTTCAACCTAGAATGACAGTAAAAGATGGAGAGGTTGTTTATTCAGAATGATTGCGGAAGAAATTAGGAAAGTAATAGAGAATAGCAGTGATTCCAGTACATGCGAAAAGATAATTTTAGAAGTAAAAGAATTATTAAAACAAGCCAACATTCAGATGACAGATGCCCAATGGTTATCTTTAGTTTCTCATTTATCAGGAATGGTTTATCGATCTACCCATAAAAAATTAATTGATCCAATTGATAAGGAATTATTTAATGAAGTTTCTTCTGATTCCATAAAATTAGCAGAAAAGGTTTGCAACTTATTTAATGATCTACATGAGGATGAAAAATATCTTTTGTCGATACATTTTGAATCAGCAAGATTAAAAAATTAAAAGAAGGAGGCAATATCATGAGTAAAATTGTTGTTGTAATTGGAGATCGTTTAGGAAAAGGACAGAATGTAGCAAAAGGTGTAGAAGCCGCTGGTGGTAAAGCGATTGTTATACCAGGTATTGGGGCTGATATGAAACTAGGAGATGTAATGAAACAAGAAAATGCAGATATTGGTATTTCCTTCTGTGGAAGTGGTGGTGCCGGGGCAATTATGGCACAAACTAAATATGGATATCCATGTCAATACGGTATGCGTTCTATTGACGAAGGTATTACCGCAATCCGTCAAGGAAAACGAGTACTGGGTTTTGGGTTTATGGATATTGAAGATTTAGGAAGAAAAATTACAGAAGAGTATATAAAAATAAAAGGATGATAAAATTATGAAAAAAACATTCCAATCCACTTTAAGGATTGAAGGTTTTGGAATTTCAAAGGAACTGGCAATAAATACTGCTTTAGGGACAATTCAAAAAAAGGTAATGGAACAGTATAAAGGTATAATTCTAAGGATAGAGCCTATAGATATTAGAATAATAAGTGCAAATGAAACAATTTATACTGAGAGATTTCTATTCTTCTTATTCCCTAGAAAAAGAAAAAAGTACAAAGTTGTACTAGATATTGATGTAAATATTTTTATGTTGAATGTTGATGAAATACCTTTTGAGTCAGCAGAATTACCAGATAATATTCGAAATGCAGTTCTAGGAAATGAAATTAAATAGGTGGTGTGTATATGGAATTTATGATAATTCTTATAAAGTCAGCTATTATTGGGGCGCTAGTGGGGGTTGGAGCAGGAGCGGGTGCAGCTAGAATGTTTCATGCTCCAACCGTTCAAGGTATGGGTGCATTCCGTACGCTTGGTGAATTAAACGCATGTGCTGGAGATGCTGCATCGCACTTTTCATTCGGCTTAGGTTTCTTCTTTAATGCATGGGCATCATCTGTCGGAGCGGGTGCATTTACACAAGATGTCGATCATCGGATTATACCGAACTGGGCTGCGGCAGTACTACTAAGAAAGGGGAAAAAACCGGAGGAAACCCTTCACGATCCAAAGAAAATGGGAATAGCCGGTGGAATCATTGGTGTAATTATTGTAGTTTTTCTAAACTCTACTGCTTCAGCTATTCCAGAATCATTACAAGCCATTGCAGTTAAAGTGTTAGTACCTGCAGCAAATCTATTAATTAATCCTGTTATGCCTGTCATATTCTGGCTTGCCGCACTAGATGCTGGTAAACGTTCAGGAATATGGGGAACAATTTTTGGTGGTTTAGCTCATATAATTATGGGAAATGCGGTCCCCGGCGTTGTCCTAGGTATATTAATTGGTAAAGGGGTAGATGATGGCGGGTGGACGAAAATTACCAAAACCCTATTAACAGCTGTAATTTTATTATTTGCATTGAGTGCATTTTTCCGTGGCTTTGATATTAATTTAATTAAGAGTTTTCATTTAGATGTTCCAACTTGGTTGATAAATATTCATGAAATGCTTGGACAAGAGGTGAAATAAAGATGAGTGAAAATATTAATATAACGAATAGTGAAAAAAACATGAAAAACTTTTGGTATGCTGATTGGTCATTTCCTATCTTTGTATCGCTATTGTCAGCAGGTGTCTTTGCTGGGACTCATATGTATTATGTATATCATATTGGTGCATTTAATGATGTAGCAATTGTCGCGATGCTACAGGCAGGGATGGAAGGTGCCGGATATGGCGCAGCTGCTGCATTTGGTGCAAGCTTTTTATTTGCTCGAATATTAGAAGGCTCGCTCGTGGGAATTCTTGATATTGGTGGTTCAATTCAGACTGGATTAGGTATTGGCGTTCCTGCATTGCTACTAGGTGCAGGTATTACAGCTCCAATAGAATCATTTGTACTTTCATTACTGACTGGAGCACTATTAGGTATAATAATAGGTTATGTCATAATTGGTCTTCGTAAATTTACGGTTGGAAGGTCAAATTCCACATTCGGTGCAGATATTATGATGGGTGCAGGTAATTCATCCGGCCGTTTTCTTGGACCATTAATCATTATTTCTGCAGCTAGTGCTTCTATTCCGGTTGGTATTGGTTCTATTATAGGAGCTGCATTATTCTATGCATGGAAAAAACCAATAGCTGGTGGTGCTATCTTAGGTGCAATGATATTAGGTGCTTTCTTTCCGATTGAATTATAAAAGAGGTGTTTTGAAGTGGGAATATTTAAAGAACTGGGTTTACGAGAAATAATAAATGCAAGTGGAAAAATGACTGCTTTAGGTGCATCAGCTGTTGAAGAGCAAGTCGGACTTGCATTAAAAGAGGCATCACAAGACTATGTTGATATAGATGAATTGATGGAATACACAGGAAAAGTCATCGCAAAAGTAACAGGAGCAGAAGATGGTTGTCCTACTTGTGGTGCTTCTGCGGGAATAGCAATTTCTACAGCAGCTGTTATTGCCGGAACAAAATTATCATTAATTGAAAGAATCCCCAATACAGAAGGTTTAAAAAATGAGGTTATAGTACAAAAAGGGCATTTAGTTAATTTTGGAGCTAGTATCGGTCAAATGATTCGTATTGGTGGAGGAAAAGTGGTTGAGGTTGGCCAAGCCAATAAAGTTGAAAAAGATCATATAGAGCAAGCAATTAACGATCATACTGCTGCATTATTATATGTTAAGTCACATCACACAGTTCAAAAGGGAATGCAGTCGATTACTGCTATGATGGAAGTTGCACATAAGCATGGTTTGCCATTTATTATTGATGCTGCAGCTGAAGAAGATTTCCAAAAATATATAAAAATGGGTGCGGATATTGTTATATATAGTGGAGGAAAAGCACTTGAAGGTCCAACTTCTGGATTTGTTTGTGGTAAAAAAGAGTTAATGGAGGCTTGTCGTAAGCAGTATAAAGGTGTTGGTCGCCCAATGAAAATAGGCAAGGAAGGAATGGCTGGTCTTATAACTGCTCTCAAATTAATTGAAAATAAATCAAGTAAACCAGAAAAGCAAATTGAGAGAATGACTAACTTATGCAATAAACTTGGAAAACTACAGGGTCTCACTTGTTCCATTAAACAGGACGAAGCTGGAAGGGAAATTTATCGAGCACAAATTCATATTAACGAAGATATAACAGGAATTTCAGCAGAAGAACTTTTACATAAACTTGAAGCTGGTAATCCTGCAATTTACTTAAGGCATCACTATGTAAATGTTGGTATCTTATCTGTTGATCCACGACCGCTGTTAGAAGGACAAGAAGATATTATTGCTGATAAGATTATTGACATTTTACAGGGAGGAAATAAATGATGGATATAAAACAAAAAGTGATATTTAATGTATTAGCTAAAGATGAACAAAATGCAAAAGAACTAATTGAAGTTGCAGGAGATCGTATTTTCGTAGGTGTTATGGTGAAAAACTTCGCTACTGAAGAAGAAGCAATTCAACAAGTACTGCATTTTCAAAATATTGGAGTACCAGTGTCAGTTGGGCTGGGTGCAGCTGACCCAAATATGTGGCAAAGGGTTGCAAATGTTTCTGCAAAGACAAGACCGGTTCACATTAACCAAGTGTTTAGTGCGGCAGGTTATACCCTTGGAAGAATGGAAGAATTGGGAGAAACTCCAATTATTAATGGGGTTATTGAGCCTTCCGGAACTCCTGGTGAAGTATATATTTCAACTGGTCCCGCAAGTTCATCAAATAAAGAAAAAGTTTCATGTGATTTGGCTGCAAAAATGTTGGCTGAAGTTGGCATACAATCCATAAAATTTTATCCAATCCAAGGTGAAAAACATCTTGATGAAGTTGCGGCAATGGTCAAAGCAGCTGTTAGGGCGGGAATAAAAATTTTTGAACCAACTGGTGGTATTACGGTAGACAATGTATATAACATTGTAAAAATATGTTTAGATAATGGCGCAGAAGTTGTTATTCCCCATCTTTATACTTCTTTAATAAATAAAGAAACAGGAAAAACTGAAGTTGCAAAAATAATTCATTTACTTAAAATAAAATGGGACTAAGAATAATAGGGATGAGGCTACAGTTGGATTAAACTGTAGTCTTCTTTTAAATTAGATGGAAGAAAGTTTAATTATGAAGAAATTTGGTGTTATTTTTGACATGGATGGGGTCATTATTGATAGTGAGCCAGTATATAGATCTTTAAATGAACAGATATACAAACGCTTAGGAATTAAGGTTGAGGATAGTTTTAAAAGTAAATACATAGGAGTTACCGCCAGAACAAAATGGAAACTTATCAAAGAACATTATAATTTATCTCAAAGCATTGAAGAATTACTAAAAGTTGAAAATGAAGTATTTTCACAAGCAGAATGGGATTATAGAAAAATCCTATATCCAGGTGTCAAGCCATTGTTAAAAAAATTACAAATGAATGCTGTTCCGTTAGCATTAGCAACTTCATCAGGAAGATTGAGGGTAAATGAAGTTTTAGAACAGTGTAATTTGGCAGGTTATTTTAAAAAGGTAATTACAGGTGATGAGGTGAAAAATGGAAAGCCTGATCCGGAAATATTTTTGTTAGCAGCAAAGTTAATCAATATACCCCCAGAAAATTGTATTGTAATTGAGGATTCATATAATGGACTTGTTGCAGCTAAAGATGCAAACATGTATGGGGTGGGCATAAGACACCCCAAGATTCAAGTGGATTTATCAATTGCTGATATTATTGTTGAATCGCTAGAAGAGATTGAGTTTGAACTTATAGGAAAAGAAGAGTGATATTTATGATAGAAAGTGGGAGGATTGTAATGAAAATGTGTCTTACTTTACATTAAGTAACATTTAAAATAACATCCGTAACTCTATTAATATTAATTTCATAAGTCCGGTTAGAAAAACCAAGCAGGTAATTAAAAGAAAGCAGATATCTATAAAAAGTGGATTAAATTAAAATGCAAATATATACTGAATTTATATATAATTAATCCATTAAGAATAATAAAAGATCCCCCCACCTACAAAAGCGTAGGTGGGTAAAGTATACTCCAGCAAAAATTAATATTTACTACATTTCCCAGTCGATTCTCTTTTGATTAACGTTGCTGGAAATAGAATTTCTTGTTTTGGCTCATTGGGATTATTGATTCTCCATAATAACTGTTCTACCGCTTTTTTTCCATATAAATTTAGGTGGATGGCCATCGTTGTAATTTGAGGTTGCGAGATTTGAGATAATTGACCATTATCGAAATTAATCACTGAAGCATCATTGGGGATTTTTAGCCCTCTATTTTTAAGGGATGTGCACACCATAAACCCGTAACCATCATTCACACATAACCAGCCGGTAGGAACCCTCTCAAGTGATTGAATGCATATATCAACCGCTTTGTTTTCCTCTATAACATTCATAAACATAAAATTTTTTTGAGGAGTAATGTTTTCTTCTCTTAAAGCTAAAAGATAGCCCTCCATACGTTCATAGTAACTTGGTGAAAAATCAATATTACCGACAAAGGCAATTTCTTTATGGCCTAAATCTATCAGATACTTGGTTGCCATATAGGCGGCAAATCGGTTGTTGGTCAGAATCGCATCGGCGTCGATAAGTGGGTGATGATGGTCGATTAGTACTGTTGGAATACCTGTAGCAATCACTTTTTTAATATACTCGGTTCGAATATGTGACACAATAATAATTCCGTCTACCTTTTTTTCTCTAATGAAGTCAGGCAAAATAAGTTTTTCCTTTGCTTCTTGTGAAACCGATTGGATATTAAGAGTAATCCCGTTTTTCATACAGCTTTCCTCAATAGCCAAAAAAATCTCCCCAAAAAATGCTTTTAATGAAAATGCAAAATCCGTCGCAATTAATCCGATACATATGTTTCTTTCCTTTTTAGGAGGAATATTTTTGCTTTTATAAACATATCCTAATTCTTTCGCAGTTTGCTCAATTAACTGTCTAGTTTCTTCACTAACGCCACTTTTGCCGGATAGTGCTTGGGATACGGAGTTTTTGGAAATTCCAAGCTTGTCAGCAATATCCTGCATTGTAATTTTTCTTTTCATAAAAATCTCCCTTAAGATAGTAGTTTTGTAACGTTACAAATAATATAACATGAAATTTATTTAGTTTAAAGGGAAAATAGATAAATCCATGGATAAAGGTATAAAAAACAGCTTGACAATATGTATTTTTATTGTGTAAAATTTACTTGTAATTAAAATTACATTGCTTTACAACAAAAATATAATGTTAAAATATTTTTGTAAGGTTGTTTGTAAGGTGATAAATATTAAACTATAATTATTCTTCTACCAAAGGAAATTTTTTAAAGCCCTTGTGAAAGCGGTTTTATGGAACGGGGAATAATTAAAATTTAGGAGGAGAAAGTATGAGATTAAGAAAATCATTGGCGTTGTTTATTTCCCTTAGCTTGTCTGCAACAGCGATGATTGGTTGTTCTTCCGGAGATTCTTCAAAAGATACAAAGGAGGGGGTAACTGAAATCGAATTTTGGGCGGCTCCAAATCCAACTCAGCAAGCATTTTGGAAAGATATGGCTGAAGAATTTAATAAAGAACATAGTGATATTAAGGTTAATGTGAGTGCGATTAAAGAAAGCCCGACGTCTGAGGCAAGCATTCAATCAGCCATTGCGGCGAAAAAGGCGCCAACGATGTCCGAAAATATTAACCGTGGGTTTGGTGCCCTTTTATCAGAAAGTAAAGCAATTGTTCCTTTGAATAAACTTGAAGGTTTCGACAAGTTGGTGAAAACACGCCAAATGACCGAAACGATTGAAAGCTGGAAATCAGCTGATGGAAACCAATATATTTTCCCGATTTACTCGAATTCCATGTTATTTGGTTGGCGGTTGGATATATTAAAAGAATTAGGCTATAACGAAGCACCGAAAACGTATAGTGAAGTATTGGATGTTGTTCAAAAATTAAAAGAAAAATATCCGGATAAATATCTTTGGGCAAAACCAGATTTAGCTGATCCAACTGCTTGGAAAAGGTGGTTTGACTTCTTTATGCTGTACAATGCTGCATCGGACGGTAATGCATTTGTAGACGGAAGTAAATTTGTTGGTGATAAAGAGGCAGGTTTGGACGTCTTCAACTTTGTAAAGTCTTTAGTAGATAAGGATGCGGTTTTAACAGCTCAAGTTACGGATCCGTTTGAAACTGGTGTTGGTATATTTACCGATGTCGGTCCTTGGACTCCGGGGTCTACTTGGAAAGAAAAATACCCTGATTTAGTCTATGGAGAAACATATACATTATCATTGCCACCGGTTCCGGATGATAGAGATCCGAGTAATGCGAAAACATTTGCTGATGCAAAAGGAATTGTTATTTATGCTTCTGCAACAAAAGAGGAACAGGCTGCTGCAATGGAATTTTTAACTTGGGTATATTCTAACCCGGATACAGATATGAAATGGCTTGAAGATACCGATCTTCCGCCTGCAAGAGATGATTTAGGTACAAATGAAGCATTTGCCTCTTATTTCGAGCAAAAACCTTTTATGAAGGCATATGCGGATACAGTTGCTAAAGGTGTTCCTCCGATGGAAAATTCTAAATACAACGAGATTCAAACAATTATTGGCCAAAATGCATTCAACAAAATAGTGAAAGGTCAAATTACACCTGAACAAGCATGGAAAGATATGGTGAATGCAATTGAGGGGGAACTTAAGTGATGCGAAAAACTTCAAATGGTATGGGCTGGCTTTTTACTAGCCCATACATTCTTTTTGGGATTATCTTTTTCGTTATACCGTTAGTTTGGTCTTTTTTTCTAGCCTTTACGGATTGGAATTTAATTTCACCGGAATTTAATTTCGTTGGCATTGATAATTTTATTGAGGCAATTACAAGCCAAAGTGTTCAATCGGCTTTTGTTAATACGTATAAGTTTCTAATTATTTACGTTCCGATCGTTATGGCCTTGTCATTGACAGTGGCTATGGTTGTGAATGGTTTACCGAAATTTAAAGGCTTTTTTTTAATTGGCTTCTTTCTTCCTTATTTATCTTCCGGTGTTGTTACTTCGCTAATTGTTAATGGTATTCTTTCTTACAACGGTCCACTAAATACATTCTTACGGGAAAAGTTAAGTTTTAATATTGATTGGCTTGGCACACCGATTGCAGCAGTGCTAATTGTTTCTATTATGATTGCATGGAAGTTTGCCGGCTACTATGGCTTGATTCTGTTTTCCGGGTTATCCGGAATAGAGAAAGAAATATATGAAGCAGCGGCAATAGACGGGGCGTCGAGATGGCAAACCTTTTGGAAAATTACCATACCTATGTTATATCCTGCTCTTTATACCGTGCTTATTTTAGCGATTGGTGTTAGTTTCGGGATATTTACAGAAGTGTATCAGTTAACCGGTGGCGGACCTGATTTTGCTACGAATACATGGCAAATGGAAATATTTACGAATGCCTTTACTAATTTACAAGCGGGATATTCATCAGCCATTGCTTTAATAGCTGCTGTAGTTACCTTCGTTTCTATCTATATTGTCAGAAAACTTATTGAATTGTGGGGTAGAAGAAATGGTTGGGAATAGAAAAAATTATTTGATTCGTTATGTTATAGCTACATTTTTGTTATTGCTTATGGTGTATCCGTTTATCTATTTAGTATTAAATTCGTTCGCAGATTGGTCGCAAATTGACAAAAAATTTATTCCATCTGATTTCACATTACGATCTTACGAATGGTTATTTGCCGGTGGTGAGGCAGAAATTGCCAGACCATGGATCCATGCTTTTTTTAATAGTGCAATTGTATCATTAGGCTCCACATTTCTCATGATGTTGATTGGTGTACTGGCTGCCTTTGCACTTTCCAAATTGAATTTTAAAGGTAAAAATTTTATTAACAACTTTGTTATGTTTCACATGTTTTTTCCGGCTTTAATTTTGTTAATTCCTACCTTTTTACTAATTCAAAATGTCGGTTTATATGATACTTATCTTGGATTGATTATTCCTAAAGCGGTTAGTTTATGGGCGATATTTATGTATACCAATTTCTTCCGCGCTATTCCGGATACATTCATTGAAGCGGCAAAATTGGATGGTGCGAATAACCTGCAAATTTTGTTTAAAATTATTTTGCCAATGTCAAAATCAATTACGACGGTTATTTTCTTGTTCCTATTCACGGAACGCTGGACCGAATTATTATGGGATATGATTGCTGTTCGCAGCGATGAAATGTTGACATTAAACGTATTAATTTCTCAAATGTTTGGTCCTTATGGTGGTTATCCTGGTCCGATGTATGCAGCGTCGGTTTTATTAACCGTACCAATCATTATTTTATTTTTATTCTACTCTAAAAAATTCCAAGAAGGTATGCAATTTACCTTGAAATAAAAGAGGTTTGTTATGGAAGATTGGTGGAAAAAAGCAGTGTTTTATGAAATCTATATGCCAAGTTTTTGTGATGGGAACGGGGATGGGATTGGTGATTTTATTGGGATTACTTCAAAACTTGATTATTTGAAAAAACTAGGTATCAACGGAATATGGCTTACTCCTTTTTACAGGTCGCCAAAAGTAGACAACGGATATGATATTTCTGATTATTATACTGTAGATCCGGATTATGGAACGATGAAGGACTTCGAGATATTTTTAATGGAAGCTCATGCCAGGAATATAAAAGTGATTATCGATATTGTGTTGAATCATACATCTACGGAGCATAGGTGGTTTCAGGAGTCCCGTTCTTCTAAAGTTAATCCGAAGCGGGAATGGTATATATGGAGGGATCCTGTAAATGGGAATGCACCAAATAACTGGATTTCTTTTATGGGAGGACCGGCATGGACGTTTGATGAAAAAACTGGACAATTTTTCTACCATTCTTTTGCTGAGCAGCAAGTGGACTTAAATTGGACCAATCCTGAAGTAAAAGCAGAAATGTTTCGTGTCATGCGTTTTTGGCTTGAAAAGGGTGTAGATGGTTTCAGATTGGATGTTATCAATCATTTGAAAGTAACCGTTCGATTTGATGATAATCCATGGGATGAAGAGGTTGGCGAACAAATCCATTGTTACGATAAAAATCAGGAAGGAATTTTAGAAGTGATTGAGGAAATTGCCGTTTTTGTTCATTCTTATCCGGATAAATTTTTAGTCGGTGAAGTTAGCTCTGAAGATTTAAATGAACTGAAAAATTATTGTGGTAAAGGGAAATTGGATGTAGTTTTCCAATTTAATTTAGGAAGTATTCCGGAACTTGATGTTGAAAAAATTTACCAACAAATAAAAGAGATGGATATTGCCTATAAAGAGGACCAACTACCTACATTATTTTTTGGTAGTCATGATATGTCCCGCTTTATAACGCGGTTTGCAGTAGATGGGAAAGAGGAAGAAGTGGCAAAGTTAATATCTACCTTGATGTTGACTGCAAAAGGAGTACCATTTATTTATTATGGTGAGGAAATTGGTATGCGGGATCTTGTGATTGATGACATTTCAAAAATGAAAGATGTACAAGGGCTGATTGCTTACCATTTAGCATTGGAGGCCGGAAAAACGGAAAAAGAAGCCTTAGATGAAGCTAATCGAAATGGCCGAGATCGCTCCCGGTCCCCAATGCAATGGTCACAGACAACATATTATGGTTTTTCTAATGTTGAACCATGGATATCCCTTCCAAATAATGATGTATCCGTTGAAAAACAAATAAAAGATCCTGCTTCCATGCTTTCTTACTATCGTAATTTGATCGCTTTCAGGAGAAGATATCCAGCCTTGACAACAGGAAATTATGTTTGCCTTCAATTGGAAAATCAATTATTCAATTATAAAAGAAAGTATCAAGATGTCATGGTGAATGTATATTTAAATTTTAGTGATGAAACCAAAAGAATGGATTTAAGTCCAAATTATGAAGTTGTTCTATCATCAAGAAGGGATTTGAGCTCACCACCAAGAGAAATTTTACCGTTTGAGGCAATTGTTTTGGTTAAGAAAGGATGATTAACTTGTTGACAGGTAAGGAGAGAAAACCAATTTCTGTAGAGGAATTATTAATTAATTATCGGAATAACCAGCGGGTGATTTTTAAAAAGGAAAAACTTACTTTCAAGGGTGTTAACGATAAGGATGTTTATAATATTACCGCACCATTTCAAGATAACGGAGAATGGGTGATTGCCGGACGTGTGGAAAGTAGGGATAGTGAGCATTCACAAGTGGTGTTTTTTGTTAACCGTAATGATGCATGGATCCCAAGACAGAGTGCTCCGGTATTTGAACTTCAGGACCCTTTCTTTACTAAAATAGGAGGACAGCTCATATTTGGTGGAGTTGAAATTTTCCCGCATCCTACCGTACAAAATTCATTGAGCTGGAGAACTGTTTTTTACCATGGAAACACCATTGGCGAATTGGAAAGATTTTTTGAGGGTCCGGATGGCATGAAGGATTTACGGTTAATTGAATTGACAGATGGTTCTGTCGGAATTTTTACCCGCCCACAAGGAGAAAAAGGAGGACGTGGAAAAATCGGCTTTACAAAAATCGATTCATTGAAAGATCTTTCTATTAATGTTATAAACGAAGCGCCTTTATTCGATCAATTTTTAGATGATGAGTGGGGTGGTGCGAATGAAGTCCATTTGCTCTCGAATGGCATGCTGGGTGTATTAGGTCATATTGCACGGTTTGATAAAGAAGGAAATCGTCACTATTATTCAATGGTGTTTAAAATTAATCCGGAAACCAGAGACTATAGTAATATGCAGATCATTGCTGAACGGGCGGATTTTTTAGAAGGACCATCGAAGCGTCCGGATTTAGTGGAAGTTGTCTTTAGCGGCGGGCTCATTCGTTATCCGAACGGGAAGGCGGAATTATATGCGGGAATTAGTGATGCCACTGCACAAAAAATCACTATCCCGGATCCATTTACACAATTAGAAAATTAAAGGAGTTTACCAATGAATATATATCGCTATGAAGAAAATCCATTACTTACACCATTAGATGTAAAACCGTATCACGAAAATTTTGAGGTAGTTGGTGTCTTCAATGCCGGGGTTACAGAGTATAATGGGGAAACTATTCTTGTTTTAAGGGTTGCGGAACGTCCTATAAGTGAAAATCCGAACGTTGTCAAAACACCTGTATATAATGTAAATACAAAAAAACTCGATATTGTAGAATTCCACAAAGGAGATGGACGTTATGACTTTTCCGACTCTCGTACGATAACCAAAAAAGAATCAGGATGTTTTTCATATTTAACATCTTTATCTTATTTAAGATTAGCCAGGAGCAAAGATGGTCATCATTTTACTGTTGAGGATACACCATTTATTTATCCTTCAAACATACATGAAACTTTAGGTATTGAAGATCCTCGTGTAACAAAAATTGAGGATACTTATTATATTTATTTTAGTGCTGTTTCTCCGTTAGGTGTCGGGGAATCGATGGTATCGACAAAGGATTTTAAAACAATTAAACACCATGGGATGATTTTTAGCCCGGAAAACAAGGATGTTACGATTTTCCCAGAAAAAATCAATGGAAAATATTATGCTTTACATCGTCCGGTACCAAAATCGACCGGTTCGCCACAAGTTTGGATTGCCGAATCTGAAAATCTGCTACATTGGGGGAATCACCAGTTTCTATTTGGATTGCGTGAAAATATGTGGGATAACGGTCGGATAGGTGCAGGAGCCGTTCCGATAAAAACGGATCGAGGATGGCTGGAATTGTATCATGGTGCCAATAAGGACGATCGCTATTGTATGGGAGCTATTTTACTAGATTTAGATAACCCAACAAAAATCCTTGCTCGTTCTGAGGAACCTATCTTATCTCCGGAAGCACCATATGAAGTAGAAGGCTTCTTTGGCAATGTTGTTTTCTCTTGCGGTGCATTAGTGGAAGGTGATACGATTAAAATGTATTATGGTGTTGCCGACACATCGATCGCTTGTGCAGAATTTAGTATAAAAGAAGTTCTGGATTCTTTAAAATAGGAATGATTCTCAAGAGGCCAAGTGCAAATTTAGGCCTCCTTTTTTACGTTGATTAAGTTAAGTAAAGCCGCTATATTAACTTTCTAATAGAGTAAATAAAAGGACCTATCATTATTAAGCTACCCAACATGATTAGGAGAACAGCAGGCACCGCTGTAACTAATAACACTTTTACTATATAAAGCAGCTGTACCCCTAGTAATAAGCATATTAATCCAATGATAAAATACTTTAACATTGAAATCCTTCCTATATGTTAGTAAAATGTTTTGGCCGCTTGTCTTTGTAGGGGCTTTTTGGATTGGGCTGGTTTATCTTGTAGTTATAGTGATTAGGAAGTTTCTTAAAAGATAAAGATTGCTAAAACATAGGATAAAAGATAAGAAGATACGGAGTTGATAAAGTGGGCAGGAATCGAGACTGGACGGAGGAAGAGGTTCGGTATCTGGAAGATAGGTGGGGGTCTGTTAATGTTAAAGGAATTGCCAAAGGACTCGATTGTTCCATTTATGCAGTTAAAAGCAAAGCAACTCAATTAGGACTTGGCGATCCACGTACATATTATGACGGAATCACTGTTCGCCAATTAAGTCTTGTCTACTATTCGACTGTGGATTCAAAGGTATAGGTTTCCAGTCAAACAGAAGCTGTTTGCGGTAAAAGAAAAAGTATATGTAATTGCATATGAGGATTTTTGGGATTGGGCAGAAGAAAAACGAAGAGCCGATCAAATCAGCTGTCACAAAATCAAACCGTGGACAAAAGAAGATGATTAGAATTAATTAGAATGGTCTGCTCTTATCAATTTATGTATCCGGAAATTGCTAAATCATTGAACCAAACAGAAGGGGTCGTAAAACGAAGATTAAATGTGCTTGGCATTAAAGCAAGGCCAGTATGGTTAAATAATAATATCAAGTACACAGAGGAAGAAATTGAAAAACGATAGTTGATCTTTATCACAAAGGCTACGGCATAGAAGCCATTGCTGAACAAATCGGGAAAAGCGCTTAAATATTCGAGGAAGATTAGAACGAATAGGTCATCATAAAAAAGTAAATAGACGTGCATAATGAAAAGTCTAAAATAAATGACATACAACTACATAGCAGGGTGGGCAGTGGCCGCGATCTTTCTTTGAACGGTGGTGGTGTTTTAAAAACTTCCTTCGAGGGGAGGTGGCCACTGGTGGTAACATACGAAGCACTAAACTTGATGTTAGCTTTCGGAATGTTTGTTCTAACATTTTTATCGGTTTTAGTGGCTATTTTTTCCAACAAAAAGAAATAACACCACCCCTGCACGGCCAAGTGTTAAAGGGTAGGGCTTTTTCCTGATCCAACGACACACGGTCACTGTACTTCTAGCAGTGTTGTTGTATACCCTGGGCGCTAATGTTTTATTAGCGTCCTTTTTAATATTTATCTCTATTTTCATTATATACTAAAAAGTGATTTTTACAACCAAATTTACATAGAAAATAATACACAAACTATTTTTATTAAAAGTAGCCGCATTTTGGCTGTTTTTTGTTTGTTTACGCTTGTATAGAATAGCGAATTATTCATGAGTAATAGATTAGAGAGGGAAAGAATGCGAAGGGAGGATAATAAATGGGTGAGATCATTGTTAATGGTTCAATGTCGATTAATGGAATGCTAACCGTTACTCGTACGCTCGTTGAAGCAGAAGACCAACACGCAATTGTTGTAGAAGGCGTATTAAAAACAGAAGCTTATATTGAAGAAATTGAAGATATACAAACGGAACTTTACTGTACTGGGCGTCCAAGTCATTCAAGAATCTTTTGGGTCAGAAGAAAAGGATATTAGTTATGCATTTCGAGCCGAAAGCCTATTAATTTAACCGTAAAAGGAGGCGAGAGCATGAGCGATGAACGGAGCGAACTAGATTCTTTAGAAGAACTGGTGGATATTGCGGCAGAAGAAATATCGCAAGCTGTTATGAATCGAGAGAATTTGAAGCCGGGATCAAAATTTATGGGGGTATTCGGAGATCGGCCTCGAAGCAAAAAAAGCTACAATGACGATGTTGTCAACAAAGACAGGCATGTATGCAAAAATCCCAATTATTTGCAAAGCTGACTGTTGCCAATATGCAGAAACTTGTCCGCTTCTTGCATATGACTTGCCACTTGTACACACTTTATTTTGAAAATGCTAAAATTTTTATCAGAAAACTTGCAATTAGAAATAGGTAAAGAGTTACTTTATTTAATAAGGGGAGTTTTAAGTAATTTTGACTCCTATGTATATTCTGATTTTTAGATGAGATTATCGGAAAAAATCATCCCCAAAAAACTTATTTTTCTAAAGGGTTTTAACGAAAAACATAGAATAAATTAAATAGTGTAACTAAAAACAGAAGGAGTGAATGGAAAGTATTGTTTATCTTTTTTAAGGCAAATCAATAAATAAGGAGAGCACCAGAATCGTTATCTCAGTAGATGATGCATTCAACATAAGACCACTGTTTTATAACAACTTTGATTTGCATATATAGAAGATTAATTTTTTAATAGGGCATTGGGGGATATGTTCATGAAAAAAAGAATAAAACAATTCATTACTACAATTTTGTCTGTTCTTTTGGTTATTTCATTTGTCTTACCACATCAAACATTAGCTGCTAATTTTGAAAAGCCAATATTAAATTATGTTGCTTTAGGGGATTCCTTGGCAGCGGGATATTTAAATGACAAATCAAGAGGAAGGGGTTATCCTGAATTCATTAAGGAGAGAATTGAAAGCGGTTCCTCTTATTTAGTTGACTTGCAGAACTTCGGGATTGGCGGATATAGAACAACTCATGTGCTGGATGACCTGATAAATCCACAAAGTCCAAAATATCAGCAAGTAAGAGAGGCTATAAAACAAGCAGACATTATTACCTATGATGCAGGGGCAAATGATGTTTTAGGGATAATTGGGGATGTAACGAAATTCAACCCGAATGACTCGGAATTAATGAAACAGATTCAAGCTGCAATGATTACAGTTGGAGACAATATTGATGTAACGTTGAAAGAAATTAGAAAAATTAATCCGGATGCACAAGTTTATATAATGGGTTACTACAACGCCTTACACTTTTTACCAAATATACAGGATGCTGTCCTCTATTTAATCGGTGAATTAAATAAAGTTATAGACACAGTGGCTTTGTATAACGGAGCGACCTTTGTACCAACTTTTGAGATTTTCAATGGTAAATACCAAGAATACTTACCAAATCCGGACATTCACCCGACAGAAGCAGGCTATCAAGCAATTGCAGGACAGTTTGCTAATTTTATCATCCCTAATTTACCGATTGTTTGGATTTTTGGAGAGGGAACACCGAGCGATGAAATAGGACACTCAAGAGATAAATACCTAGATATCAAAAACTGGATTGTATATGAAAAAGTAGATCTAGTTTGGAAAAAAAGCTATGATCTTAAAGAATACGAAGGGGAACAACTTGTCGGACAAGGAGCCCCGAAAGTCGATTATGGAAAGATAGGTGATTTCTATTTTGATCAAAACACCAATATTCTTTACGTAAAAGTCAATGAACTGTTTTGGCTGGAAATAGGTAAATCTGATCCTATTGATGATAATGGTGGCGGTCAAAATGGTGAACAGCCGGGTGATTCGGGTACAGGAAGTGGTGGCGACCAAACAGGACCTCAAAATAATGAAAAGGACGGCAGTCAAAACACTGGCAGCAATCAAGGAGAAAATTTGAATTCCGGTAATAGCGGCACAACAGGGGAGAAACTTGAACAAATGAACAACAAAGCAAATACAACGAACACCGTAAAAACGGCTGGAAATAACCAGAGATTGAAACTACCAAACACAGCAACAAATAATGGCCTATTCCTGCTAATTGGTATGTTCACGATTACCATAGCCGGCGTTTCTTATCTTATGTATTTCAGGAGAATTAAGCGGGAAGGTTTTGAATAATGCTGAAAAGGGCATGTCTATCCAAAAGTAGTATTTATGTAGTACGTTCTTAAGGACCTTATATCCATTTTAATGAAATGTTAAATCTTTGAAACGCATTTTTAATTTCTATGTAACTGTAATCCCTCTATTTCTATGTTAAAGTTCATATGTAGCCTACAAGGAGGGAATTACAAAATGAAAAAATTAGTCGTTACCGTTGCTGCAGCGATTGCTAGTGCGGGTCTATGGACATCGGCTGTTTCTGCAGAAGAAATTGTCGTGCAGAATGGTGACAATCTCTGGAATCTTGCAAGAGAACATCAGACAACCGTAAATAATCTAATAAAATTTAATAATTTACAATCTTACACTATCCATCCTGGCCAAGTGTTGCAAACGGAATTCGTACATACTGTCGTCAAAGGTGAATCACTTTGGGCGATTGCACAACACTATGGCATTACCGTAGATGAATTAAAAGAATCCAATCACTTAACATCCGACTTAATCTTGATTGGTCAAGTTTTAACGATCCCCGGGGTAAATGCAGATGAAGTAGCTTTGTCAGGTGCAAATGGACAATCTAGTAGTCAGCCTGCACGACAAATTATAACAGGGGATGAACAGGCGAAAGAAAATTCGAATGAATCGGCAGAAAATCCGGCTACAGAACTTATTGAGCAACCGGCAGCTGCAGAACAACCGGCATCAGAGGAACCAAGTGAGGGGGAAGTTCCCGCTCCTGCACAAAAACAAACCGAACAACAAACGACACCAGCACAGCCTGCAGAAGTAAGTGAAGAGCCAGCAACTGAAGAAGTAACAACTCAACAAGAAGCACAACCCGGTAAAACGATAACTGTCACTTCGACCGGGTATACAGTTGAAAGTGCGGGTGGATCTGGAATTACCGCAACAGGAATTGACTTAAATAAAAACCCGAATGCGAAAGTCATTTCCGTTGATCCAAAAGTAATACCGCTTGGCAGTAAAGTTTATGTAGAAGGCTACGGGGAAGCCATTGCAGCAGATACGGGCGGCGCGATTAAAGGGAATAAGATCGACATTTACTTCCCAACCAGAGAGCAAGCGATAAACTGGGGCGTACGTAACGTCAATATTACGATTCAAGAATAAAAACCCTAAAATAAGAAAGAAGAAAAACCCTGCAGGTAAGTATGTCTGCAGGGTTTAATTTATTAGAATCTTAATTAACAGCAATTTTACTGGAACGTTGAGTCATTTATGTCTTTTAGTATTGTAGCTTTAAGTCAACTTACATCTTATTTATTGTTTGTCCGGTTTAAAATAAACCACATTTAGTGAATACTATCACAAACATTAAGTATGAACAGTGAACCTGTGCTTAAAAACATCTCGGTTAAGTACATCCTTTTAGCCTAACACCTTCATAAAGATTGAGTATGAGTAGTGGGCGCGTGCTTAAAACTACCCCGATTAAGTGGAATACCTTTACAAACATTGACTATGAACAGTGAATCCGTGCTTAAGGACCACTCCGGTTACGTTCAGCCCATTCAGTGAAAACCATCACAAAACTTCAGTAGTGATATTCTTTTTGGACCACCACTGGACCACAAAACTGTCACCGCGGACCAGGAATAGTGAACTTGCCTCTCTGGACCACGATTAGAAGAATGCTTTAATACTTGATAGAACGACTAGTATGCCAAGAATAATAACAAATGCGTTGCTCAAATAATTTTTTCTGTATTTAGCCAGTGCAGGCACTTTATAGATTGCATACATTGGTAATAGGAATAAAATTAGCGCAATTAGTGGCGCATTAATCATATCAATGAGATCAAGAATACTTGGGTTTGCATAAGCAACTAGCCAACAAGTCACAATCATAAAGCCAATGATGATATTCTTTACTGTTTTATTATTTAATTTTTTTCCGCGAGATTTAGCAAACTCTTTAATAATGTCTTCCATACCTTCATATGCCCCTACATAGTGACCAAGGAAGGATTTTGTTATGGCAACGAAAGCAACGATAGGAGCCGCCATTGCAAATAAAGGCATACTATATTTATTAGCCAGAAATGAAAGGATTGGCAAGTTTTCTTCTTTTGCCAGTGCAAGGTCACCAGAAGTCACACTCAAAACACAACTATAAACAAAGAACAAAACGACTGAAATCGTCATGATATAACAAAACTTTTGAATCTGGGCACATTTGCGGTCAACATTTTCCATTCCATAGGTTTCCCGTTGTTTAATAACAAAGGTAGATATCATAGGAGAATGGTTAAACGAGAATACAATAATTGGAAGAATAAACCAACATATTTTTAAAATGTCAACAAAGCCTGCTCCTCCATCGGCATTTGCAAAATTACCAGCTAAACTTAAATTTGAAAGATCCCATTGTGGAATCAAATATAAAGCTAGGAACACAAGACAGGCTATAAATGGATATACAAGCCAGCTCATGACTTTTACCGTAACATCATGACCAAAATTCACGATAAAGATAAGACCGAGCACCAAAATAAGTGATAGTATAATTCTAGGTGGTGCTTGCATGTTCAATTGATGCTCAATGAAACTACTTGCAGTATTGGTTAAAGAAACTGCGTACATCAGTAATATTGCATAAATCGAAAAGAAATAGACGATATCAAAAGCTGTACTTGCTTTAGTTCCAAAATACTCCCTAACTGTTGCTGTAATACCCTCACCGGCAGATTTAGAAGAGTAGATCATTTTAGCCATCGCCCTGTGTGAAAAGTACATGACAGGGAATGCCAGTACCGTAATTAAAAGTAAAGATAATATACCTCCTGCTCCGGCATTAATTGGTAAAAAGAGGACACCTGCCCCAATTGCTGTTCCAAAAAGACTCATTGCCCAAGTGGTATCTTGCATATGCCATTTATTCGGGTCTTTATATTGATGAAGTTCTTCTGTAGTATGTTCAAATTCCTGTACTTTAGCTGCATTTTGACTCATTTTCATTTCCTCCTTGTGAGGTAGTATTTTTAATATTGTTCATAGATTCACAATCCACTACAAAACATTTTTTAAAAAAGTTTAAAATCCTATTATTCCTTTCCTAGAATTTTGTTTCTAATCGCAATTCCTGTCGGTGTTTCTGCAACCCCACCTAAGCCAGTTTCTCTTAACTCCCGAGGCATTTGTCTACCTACTCTATACATTGCATCAATTACTTCATCAGCATCTATCAGGTTGTTTACACCGGCTAATGCCAGATCTGCTGCCACTAATGCATTCGCCGTTCCAACAGCATTTCTTTTTACACAAGGAATCTCTACCAAACCTGCGACTGGATCACAAACTAAACCGAGTAAATTTTGTAGTGCGGTTGAGAACGCATGGGCTGATTGCTCTGGTGTTCCTCCCGCAGCTTCTACTGCCGCTGCAGCCGCCATTGCGGAGGCACTCCCTACTTCAGCTTGGCATCCCCCTAAAGCTCCTGCAATACATGCATTATTCGCTACAATCATTCCAAATAATGCTGAAGTAAACAGAAAATGAATCTGGTCCTCACGACTTAACTGTAATGTTTCTTTAATGGTATAAAGTACACCGGGTATTGTTCCACTTGCTCCGGCTGTTGGTGTTGCACAAATAACCCCCATAGCCGCATTCACTTCATTTGTACCTATTGCACCTTGAACGCCTCTCATCATGACATCGCCAGAAAGTGATTTTCCACTTTCAAGATATTTTTTAATTCTAACCGCATCTCCTCCAGTTAATCCAGTAGGGGAAAATACACCATCGCCCTCAACACTTCTTTTTACAGCATTTTCCATCGTCTCTAAGTTTTTCTCCATTTTCGCCCAAACTTCATCAAAAGTAGATTTCGTTACTTCCATTTCCTGTTTAATTGCTAATTCATAAATGGGTACTTGTTTTTCGTTCGCTGCTTCGACTATTTCTTTAATAGACATATACATACCTTATTTCACCCCCAAATTTAATTAAAGTATAATGATATTCGCTATATCACTGAGATTTTCCAATTCTTTCCTTGCCTCACCACTTAATTGTGAATCCAAATCAAACTGGTACAAATATATTCCGTCCTTCTCCAAATTAGTGGAGTTATTAATATCCACCTCGTATTTTTTAAAGATTCTGCGTAATTCGAGTTCAAGATTATTTCTACTCGAAATCGCTATCATTATTGGCAATGAACCTTGAGGATTTAAGCTAAATCCATCGATTTCAATATGTTTGACTTTAATTAATCCGCCACCGACTGAAATTCCCACTGTTCGAATAGATCGACTATCATCCTCAAGATAAATATCAGCAGTATTTGGATGACCAACAGGACTATCCCCTGATTCTTCTAAAAAAGTGATGTCAATACCTTGAGATTCCGCTATTTTGATAGCATCGGGGACTCTGCTATCATCAGTCGCAAAACCTAATATACCGGAAATAATGGCAAAATCAGTTCCATGTCCCTTATGGGTTTCTGCAAATGATTCATAGTACTTTACCACAACTCTTTTTGGAAGACCTTTAAATAATTTATTTGCAACTAATCCGATGGCTAAAGCACCTGCCGTATGGGAACTTGAGGGCCCGATCATAACTGGTCCAATCACATCAAAACAACTTTTGTAACTAATATTCTTTTTTTCTTTAAGCGTTACTGCGTTCATGGCTAATCCTCCTTTAAAATTAATGTTGTTATTACTAGAATCATCTTGCAATAACATTTATTAAAAATTAAAAGTTACAATTAAATTACACTTGGTAAAATCTTACAAGAACTGTGCTTCCAACGTTACCAATCAGAATTCGAGTAGCAATTCTATTTCATTGGGACTTACTAATTTTAAGCTTCAATAACTCCTTATTTTCATCTTGATAGACTAGACAATGATATGGTGTGCAATAATAAAAGCAGATACATTTTCTTTAGGTTCCTTTCATCACTTAGCAGCACTTGTAAAATCGCTTTCAAAGGACAAATAATCCATTACCATTCCCGTTTATTTGCCTTGCGTTCACCTCCTATATTATTTTTTGAAAAGACTCAAGGATAAGATTTTATAAGTTTCAAAGAAAACTATATTATTTATCAATTCGTAATAAAAAATTATCAATGTAATAAATTTTTATTACGCGTTAATAATATCACACAAAAAATCTAGCGTCAATCATTTATAGTAAAAAATTATTCTAGTAAAAAATTTTTATTAAAATATATTGGATTGTCTGTAACATCTGTTATAATGAACTGTATAAAGAAGACTCGGGCGTCGGAGCATATAGGTCCGTAGTTCGTCAAAAAATCGTTCTGCTGCGATGCATTACTTGAGGCTTTCCTTGTATAAACGTAAAATTTCCCGTACATCTCGTACATTAAAAAAGGGACAGTCAACACTTTTTGAATCATTATTATTGCAAATCGTTGTAAGTAATATAATTAAAAACCATTTAAATAAAATTTTTCCCCCAACTATTTAAATAGAAGAGTATAAAGGAGGAACACTAAGTTGGATGATTATCTTTTTCGACACTATAAAAATTTAATGAATTATCTGGGAGAAGTCTTTGGCCCTCATTATGAATTTGTATTACATGTGTTAGATCCTGATGGAGGTTCACACATTGGTCACATCGTCCATGGAGAGTTGAGTGGAAGGTCATTAACCAGCCCTTTAACAGACTATGCAAAAAAGTTAATTGAGGAAAAAGTATATTTAACAAAAGATTTTGTTGTAAATTATGTTGGAGAAGGACCAAAGGGTAAAAAGTTTCGTTCATCAACCATGTTTATAAAAAATCGTGAAGGTCAGTTACAAGGTCTGTTATGTATTAACTTTGATGCGGATGTCTATCGAAAGGTCGCAAAGGATGTATTGAGGTTAGCTAATTTAAGCTGGGATATACAGTATTTGGACAAGAAAACTGAACAGGAACAACCGGTTGAAAACTTAACTGAAAACATTCAGAACATTATTTATACACAAATAGATAAAGATATTTTAGAATCAGGTGCTCAATTATCACCTGAACAAAAGAAACTTGCCATTTCCAAATTAAAAGAACACGGTGTATTTGATATTAAAGGTACAATAAGTGAAGTAGCTGAAATAATGGGAATGTCGGAATCAAGTGTTTATCGGTATCTTCATATGATATCTCGCAATGAAAAGAAATAATAAATAAATTTTCAAATAATTATAGTAAGGTTTTTACGAAAATTTTCACGCTAGTACAATAGAAACTCTTGTTATTTGTGTTAAGTTTCTCACAAAAAAAGTTTTTTGGGTGTGAATCAACACTAAACCAAAGCTAATTATAGGAATTTTCCTCCAATTCCCAACATATCTATTGTTTATCTACACTTAGAGAAAATGAAACCGGCCGAAAACATGATTAAATCAATGTTCTCGGCCTAATTTAATTGTCGGGATTTATCTTTTTAAGATAATAATTGTTTATGCATTGATATTACCCAATATATTCTTTACCACCCATATAAGGTCTTAAAGCTTCTGGTATACGTACTCTTCCATCCTTTTGTTGATAATTTTCTAAAATGGCGGCAACCGTACGCCCAATTGCCAATCCGGAACCATTTAACGTATGAACGAATTCAGGTTTCGCTTTTGGTTCTCTTCTAAACCGGATATTTGCCCTTCTTGCTTGGAAATCTTCAAAATTACTGCAAGAAGAAATTTCACGATACGTATTGTAGCTTGGTAGCCATACTTCTAAGTCATATTTTTTCGCAGCAGTAAATCCTAGATCGCCTGTACAAATAGCTACTACCCGATAAGGAAGTCCCAGTAATTGTAAAACCTTTTCGGCATCATTGGTTAGTTTTTCTAATTCATCATAAGAATCTTCCGGTTTAACGAATTTTACCAATTCAACTTTATTAAATTGGTGTTGTCGAATTAAACCACGTGTATCTCTTCCTGCCGATCCAGCTTCAGAACGAAAACAAGCACTGTACGCAGCAAACTTAGCAGGAAGGTCTTTTGCAGATAATATTTCATCACGATAGTAATTGGTAACAGGTACTTCTGCTGTCGGTATGAGGAAATAATCCTTCTTCTCAACTAAAAACACATCTTCTTCAAATTTTGGCAGCTGTCCGGTCCCGGTCAGGCTTGCCCGATTTACTAAATATGGCGGCAACATTTCTGTATAACCATGTTGTTCCGTATGAAGATCAAGCATAAAGGACATTAGTGCTCTTTCTAATTTTGCACCAAGGCCTTTATAAAAAACAAAGCGACTTCCTGTTACTTTTGCAGCACGTTCAAAATCAATAATTCCTAATTCAGTCGCAACATCCCAATGGGGTTTCGGTTCAAAATCAAATTGAGGAAGTTCTCCCCACTTACGAATTTCAACATTGTCATCCTCTGTATCACCGATGGGTACGGTTTCATGCGGCAAATTAGGGATGGATAAAAGTAATGCATTTAATTCTTCTTCAATCACACGTAATTCTTCATCAAGTTCCTTTATTTGATCACCAACTTCACGCATTTCAACAACTAAATCTTCAGCATCTTTATTCTCTTTTTTTAGAACGGCAATTTGAGCAGATACATCTTTTCTCTTTTTCTTTAATTGTTCGGTTTCAACGATTAATGTCCGGCGCTTTTGGTCCAGTTCACCAAACTTTTCCAAGTCACTTAAGTCTTCACCGCGATGTTGTAATTTTGCTTTTACCTCTTCAAAGTTCTCCCTAAGTAATTTAATATTAAACATTTTCCTACCTCCTCGTTTAAAATAGACTTACATAAATAAAAAAACTTCCATCCCAAAAGAGGGACGGAAGTTTGAATATCCGCGTTGCCACCCAAATTGCAAGTATTGTAAAAAATACTTACCTCTCGATCAAGATATCGGTTTTACCGGCAGTACCTACTCAAGTTCTTTTCAGTACCACTCTCAAGGATGGATTCACAGGTCTTTACTGCTGATTTTCACCAACCATCAGCTCTCTTAAAGTAAATTCACCCTGTTACTATTTCCTGTCATCGATTAAAAGTTATGTGATTGTTTTAACAAGATTATATCTAAATCAGTCGGGATAGTCAAGATACAAAAAATATATTGAAAAACTAAAGGGCTTTCAAGGGTGTGTAAAAAAATCATGAAGTTCAGATAAACACACATACAATTTTATAAAATTACATGAAGTTTCTCCACTAAAGCTTTTTGTTAAAAAATCAGGCAAGGATAGAAGGATCTTTGCATATTGTCTGTTTTTAACCAAAAAGCCTATTCAATGGAGAAATATTTTGTATCTTTTTAAGAGTTGTTGATAATGACTTATGGTTTTGTCTTTGAGAACCTGTTCTATTGGATAATTTTTGCTGGTTAACTCCCGATTTTGTCCACGAGAGCCGTTCTATTGGACAGTTTCATCTGGTTGGGCCACTATTTTGTCCACGGGAGTCGCTCTATTGGACAGTTTCACTTGATTGAGCCCCCATTTTGTCCGCGAGAGCCGTTCTATTGGACAGTTTCACCTGATTGAGCCACCATTTTGTCCACGAGAGTCGCTCTATTGGACAGTTTCACCTGGTTGAGGCTCCATTTTGTCCACGAGAGTCGTTCTATTGGACAGTTTCACCTGGTTGAGGCTCCATTTTGTCCACGAGAGCCGCTTTATTGGACAGTTTCACCTGATTGAGCCACCATTTTGTCCACGAGAGTCGTTCGTGACCACTGAAAAAAGCCATTTTTTTTATGTAAAATTTGCTGTGTAGTGTAAGAAATTTTCTGTAAATGGTATTTTTTACAATAGAATTTAGATGAATTTTCTGTAAATGGTACTCTTTACCATAGAAATTAGTAAAAATGACAAATGTTTGGATATAATTCGCCTTTTTAGAGGATAGTATGGCGGCTATCCTCTTTAAATTTACTGCCAAGGCTGTGAGCTTGGCTTGTAAGCCCATGCTTTTTAGACCGTACCATTTGGCACGATCTAACCCGTGGAAATTCTTCATTTCGCCATTTTTCCCTTCTTGGCATGCTCTTTTTTTATACTTCTCTTTAAATCCCTCCGATTTCTGTTGTTGACTATACTCATAAAATTCTGGGGTGTTGATTCCGATCCCTAATACTTTCCCGACTGTTTTTCCGGTTATGCAAACTTCTCGCATTGGGCAATTTCTACATTGTTCTCTGTCAAAATAGTAATTATACGTTTCTTTTCCACATTTTCTTATGTAGTGTTTCTTTTTGATTGTTTTGTTTCCTTGACTACAGAACCACTCGTCAGAATCTTTGTTATAACTGAATCTTTCTTCGTCTATGCGATATGCAGCTTCACTTACAGGGATGTATGCCTTTGCTTTAAGTTCAGAGATTTTGTCTAAGATTGGCTTTTTAAAATAGGCTTTATCACCGTACACTTCTGGTATTTTTATTCTCGTTTTCTTGGTTAACTCTAATAATTCATCAAACTTCGTGCCATCCACATAAGCTCCATTACCAGTATGTACAGCTGTAATTATTCGATCTTCTGTTGTCATCATAAATTCCGTTTTATAACCAAAGAAAGGATCATTTTTGCTTTTATACCCTATTCTCGCTTCTTGGTCGACAATCGATCGTACCCCTCTTTGCTCTATAAACTTCGGGTCTGCTAAAATTTCTTTCGCATTATTAACGAGTGCTTTTGTTTCAGGTGCTTTCTCTAGTTCAACTAGTTCTTCTACCTTTGATACCGTTTCTTCAAGATAGGACTTCATTGTTTTTCTAGCTTCATCATGGTTTTCTATTTCTTTATAATCAGGGATTTCTTGGTTGATTTCACTTGGTATTTCTCCGTTTTCTTCTTTAACCGTTTTAAAGATTTTTTTCGCTAATTGTTTCATGACTCGTTCCGGTCTATATTTTTTGGTGTTGGCTTCTGTATGAGTGGAATCAATCGTTATACCAGAAACCTTTTGTAAAATTCCTTTTTCAATGCATTGGTTTATGATTTCAATAATAATTTCATCTATGGTGAGATTGCCTTCTAATCTACTTTTACGAAATTTTGTCAAAAGACTTGGGTGAGGGAGGTCGTCTTCCGGATTGATTCCTAAAAAATACATATATGCAAGGTTTAATGAGCAATTTTCTATAACTTTCTCATCAGATAAGTCATAGAGTTTTTGTAACACCAAGATTTTAACCATAAGTTCGGGCTCTTTTGCTGGCCTTCCATATTCTTTACAGTAAGTTTTTTCAAGCATTTTATTGATAAAACTAAAATCTACTTCATCTCTTAATAATTTAAGTGTATGATTTTCAGGAATTTTATCGTATAATATGGAATAGATGCTTAATTGATTATCTTTTTCTTTAAGCATGATAGATACCCCCAGTTTGGTTTTGGTTTGTAGTATAACTTTATTATACCAAATATTGGGGGTATTTTTTTCAATTTATTATACATATAATTATTTCGAATTTTCAGATTGACTTTTTCAGTGGCCCCGAGTCGTTCTATTGGACGGTTTCACCTGGTTGAGGCTCCATTTTGTCCGCGAGAGCCGTTCTATTGGACAGTTTTACTTGGTTGAGGCTCCATTTTGTCCACGAGAGTCGTTCTATTGGACAGTTTCACTTGGTTGAGGCTCCATTTTGTCCGCGAGAGCCGCTTTATTGGACAGTTTCACCTGATTGAGGCTCCATTTTGTCCACGAGAGTCGTTCTATTGGACAGTTTCACCTGGTTGAGCCACCATTTTGTCCACGAGAACCGTTCTATTGGACAGTTTCACTTGGTTGAGGCTCCATTTTGTCCGCGAGAGCCGTTCTATTGGACAGTTTCACCTGATTGAGGCTCCATTTTGTCCACGAGAGTCGTTCTATTGGACAGTTTCACCTGATTGAGGCTCCATTTTGTCCGTGAGAGTCGTTCTATTGGACAGTTTCACCTGATTGAGCCCCCATTTTGTCCACGAGAGTCGTTCTATTGGACAGTTTTACTTGGTTGAGGCTCCATTTTGTCCGCGAGAGCCGTTCTATTGGACAGTTTCTCCTGATTAATCCCTCATTTTGTCTGTGAGAACCGACCGGGGACACTGTAAAACTGTTTGAATAAGTGCATTTTCACAATATATAGTAGGGTAAACTAAGGGAATACAGCTAAATATGGTTTTTAGCAAGATTAGTTAGTACATTTTCAGCGGCCTCGAACCGACCTCGTGGACATGTTTCTTCTGTTTATATTGAGTGTGAACTTACCGAAATACTTTTTGGTGCAAATAGTCGACAATTAATGTGTTGATTTTGTCCCCTTTTTGAACCTTTTGTAAAAGACCCCTATTGTTGCGAACAATATAAACAATATACCGGCTAACAAGATATTGCGATAATTCGTTGATGTATCCGGTAGTTTGTTTGTCGTGTTAATTGGGTTATTTCCGGTATTAGAATGATCGGTAACTGTATTTTTTGTTCCGGAATTCGTATTGTCCGGATTCTTTCCACCGGGTGGATTGGATCCTCCGTTACCATTATTGTCTGAACTGTCTGATGCAATTATTTCTGCATCATTTTCGAAAACTGTAAATTTAGTAAAGTGGTTGGTAGTAACCGTTACTTTACCATCTTGGTAAGTTGCTCCTGGAAGTTTAACCCAAGCTTTTGTGTGCTCATTGTAGTAGTAAACATTTAACTTATCTGGTTTTGTCACTTTGTTTTTATCAACAGTAAATGTCAAGGTAACCGGTTCGGAAAATTGGGTGACACTCTTTCCACCGAGTTGAATGATAAGCTCATAAACCGGGCTGACTGCTCCTTTGGTGTCTGCTAATTTGCTTATAATGACAACTAATTCTCCACCAGCTTCCAGTACGCTGCTTGGAATGCGTATTGAAACGGAACCATTGGCGAGTACTAATGGAACACCGTTTTCCGTTAGCTGAGCCACCTGATCAGCAGTTAATTGGATCTTTATGTTTTCCTTACCATTCAGGTTAATTTCAAGGGCACTGTTGGCTGCAACTGCTGCTTCTATTGCATTTTTAAAAGTAGCATCATCTACTGTTGCTACGCCATTGTTGATGGTAGGATTCACTTTATTTTCTCCACTTGGTTCTTTTGCAGCAACAATTCTACCCTCTACACTTGGTGAGACCGGGTTATGGGCGACTAAATAATCATTAAATACTTCATAGTCAGGAATATCAATGTTGATCATACGACCGTCCAAATAAGCCTGTCTTAACGAATCGAAACCGTCGCCGCCTTGTGCAGTAAAGGAATTAGTTGCAACAGTATACATTTGATCTAATTCAATAGGTTTAAAGTTGCCGCCTGTTGTTTTAACTTTTACTGACCAAACTCTTTCGCCAGCCGGTTTATCCGGATCAAATTTAAATTTTAATCCTGACACATGCAGGAAGCCGCCGCTTTGGCTAGGATAGGCACTGACACTATGTTCCAGAGCTTCCCAAATTTCTTTACCGGTTAACTTAATGGCAACGAGCGCATTGTCAAATGGGAGGACGGTACGAACTTCACCCATTGTAATTTCTCCCTGATCGATCGAAGCACGAATTCCTCCACCGTTTTGTAAGGCAATTGTTGTTTCCGGGAAGAACTGTTGCATTTTCCAAACCATACCATCTGTAATCAAATTACCGAGATTTGTTTCTTTCGTTCGTACATTGGCTCTTTCACCGTCTAAAGGAACCGTAGTATTTCCAACAACTTCTTGTAGTAATTCTTCAATTGGTGTATTGAATTCATCAACTTTTGCTTGGAACGCCGGGTCAGCATCAAATTGTCTGTGTCCGTTTGAATCAGGTTGTAAAGAAAGTAATTCTGCCGATTCTTCCTTAATAACCCCGTTTTCATCGAAGGTTACATCTAATTTACCTAAGTTATTTAAATATTCACCTGTCTGAACAATAACAGTGGGTTCATCTTTTTCGATTACTTCACCTTCAGGAAGAACGGTATGCGAATGACCTCCAACAATTACATCAATGCCATCAACGGCTTCAGCTAATTGCTTATCTTCATCGTAACCTAAATGTGATAAAGCAATTATTTTGTCAATACCTTTTTCTTCAAGAAGAGATACTGTGTTCTCAGCTTCCTCAACGGCATTTTCAAATACAATATTTTTACTTGGACTTGCAATGTTAGGGGTATCTTCAGTGGTTAAGCCAAAAATACCAACTTGCTCGCCATTAATTTCTTTGATAATTGCCGGATAGATATTTCCACCATCGCCCGGTTGTCCCGGTTCATTGAAGGCATATTTTCCAAGAATCGGGTCATTCGTAAAGTCAATATTTGCGCTGACAAATGGGAATTTCGCTTCATTAACAAAATTGGCTAATGTTTGAGAATCTTTGTCAAATTCATGATTCCCAAAAGTCATCGCATCGTATTTTAATTCATTTAAGAAATAAAGATCGGCTAATCCAAGATGAACATTGAAGAACAGAGTTCCGGAAAAAACATCACCGGCATGCAGTAACAAATTATTTGGGTGATCTGCACGAATTTGATTCACCGCGGTTGCTAAATATGGAAATTGTGTAACACGTGCATGCGTATCATTTGTATGCATAATCGTTAATGAAAAATCTTCATCAGCTGCTGGTTCTTCATCAAAATTGAGTTGAGCCAAAACGGCATCATCTGCAATATCCTTAGTTGTTAAAATGTGATCTAAAACTTGAGAATTACCTTCATAATTATAGATGTAGCGGTCTTCTGATGTATTTGCATTATTGTGAGGTGTTGTCGATTGCATGTAAACGTTGTTGTTATCTACTTCATAGGTAACGACACCTTCAACATCTTTTTCCAATTGGTCTTTGTAAGGTGAGTTATCCGTTTCACCTTGAATTTGGCTGATGGTAACAACCTGTCCTTCAACTGGTTCTTCTTGGGCAGATATGGCATTTACGTCAGCCGCACTTGCTATTTGTGCAAGCGGTATACAATAGTTTACTAGTAAAGCAAAAATCATTGCAAAAATGATAAGAAAACGATTTTTCACTCGAACCACGGTTTCTCCCCCTTTAATACTATGTAGGCCCCTGTCCAATATCCAATATAAACATCATGTATACGTTAGAATCTTCTCGATAATACCTCTCCTTTCAGTAAAAACTAGTAAATTGTGGAATAGCCACAATTAATTTATATCATATTTTAAAAAAAAAAAATATAATAATAGATAAAATTTAATATAAAATCAAATGAATTAAAACGCTTTTACAATATATTAATATATTGTAAAAGCATGCTACCATGAAAAATAAGCCAATACATCCCATTGGCTACCTTTAAAAAAACCATTTTCATCCTCTGAGGTGTGGCTTGGGCGCTACATGAGGGATTATGGAAATATTTTCCCCATGACTCCACATTAGGTAATAAATCTACAAGTGTTTTATGGAAACAAACTTATGTAATAAGGTTTATTTTGCCAAGTAGATAGTATACTAATCAATCAGTGAATTTTATTTTTATAACATGATTAGCACCCAAAAAGGTTTTAAGGAAAGATTTGCGCCAAATATAGTACAAACAATTTTTATCAAGACACAATATATTGTCATTTGAGCGTGAATGTTTTTGAAAAATGGGCTTTTTGGGTGATAACCATAACATACGTGTTTTATTAAAAACTAAAACTTTTAGAATAATATAGTCGTATTTTGCCCCCTTAGCGAAAAAACTTGCTAAGGGGTACTGTTTTTCTATATTAACATTACCAGTGGGACGATGAACCAGTCCCTATATCAACACCATCGCCACAATTGTCGTTACAACCAATCCGATACAAACAGGCAACAAGTTCCTGCGTGCCAATTCAAATGGATCGACATTACAAATCGCGGCAGCCGGGATCAAGGCCCAAGGTACAAGGGTCCCGCCACCAACCCAAATGGCAGAGATTTGCCCTAGTGCGGTTAATGTTGCAGCACCGTCGCCAATCGCATGGGAAAATAAATTGGCAATCGATCCGGACAACGAAATCCCGGAAAAGCCTGAACCGTCCAGACCTGTAATGGCTCCCACAACAGCCAGTGTCGCGGCACCAATTTCCGGTGTTAACGGAACGACATGTGCCAGCGCAACCCCCAGGTCATTAACAATGCCGTTCGAGGAGGCCGGTAGATAGTCGCCAATGATCGTGGTAAAACCGGCATCACCTAAATAAAAGAACGCAGCAATCGGAATCACCGGTCCAAACACTTTAAAGCCAAATTGAAACCCGTCGATCATTCGCTTCGTTGTTTTTCTCAATCCGCTGACTTTGAAACCAATCATATTAATAAGGAGAAAAATTAATATCGCTGTTCCTCCGACTAATGCAGTCGCATCGCCTCCTTGAAGATTAAAGGCAAACATGGCAATGACATTAAGTCCAAAAAGCAATGGAATGAGAATTGCAAACACAATTTTCTGCTTATGAGACAAAGCATCGACCTTCTCAATTTTTTCAACAGCTCCATCAAAAGCTTTGACATCTTGTAATCTTCCTTTTTTCACATCCCTCATTAGCAAAATAAAGGCAGTTACTGTAGTAACCACGCCCATCACGATTACAAGTGGAATGCTCGCTGAAATAACATCGCCAACCGGCAATCCGGCTGCATCTGCGGTTAATTTTGGAGCGGCTTGGATGATGAAGTCACCGGACAAAGCAATCCCGTGGCCGAATAAGTTTATTGCCATGGCCACACCTAAAGCGGGGAGCCCGGCACGAATAGCAACCGGTAGAAGAACGGCACCGAGTAGGGCAACCGCCGGGGATGGCCAGAAAAAGAGTGAAATGAACATCATGAGAATGCCAATTGTCCAATAGGCCAGTGACGGTGTCCGAATAATTTTTGCAAACGGGGCAATCATGACATCATTAATCCTGGTTTGCGTTAATGTCTTACTCATGGCCACAATGAGCGAAATAATGAGAATCGTGGGCAAAAGCTCCGAAATTGCATATAAAAAACTGGAAAAGATGCTCATGATCGATTTGGTTAACGAACCACTTGTCACAATGGCAATAACAAAAATCCCGACAATACAAAGTATACTCGTATCCAATCGGCTGACCATGAAACCGATAATCAGCAAGATAAACAACAAGTAAATCCAATGAACCAACGTAAGCTCAACAACCATACAAAAGCTCCTTTCAATGAAATGAAAAAACGGAAGCTGAGCCTTTTATTACATTTTATGCCGGGAAAAACATGTGGTGATAAGGGGACTTTTTTGCACCGGAGCACCACTTTATCTATTTCTTAGGCAAATGAAACTAAGTTCTCCGTAAGCCTGCAATCTCAAAGAGACCCCAAAATTTTATGTCAAAAAATAGCAATTATTGTCGATATAATTAATGTGATTAGTCATGCTGGCATATAGGACAAAGCTTTCATCTCAAATGATAAATTCCTGTATTTCCCAACATTATCATAGGGATGATAAACTTGTCCCTACAAGGGAGGCATTTGATGTTAAAAAAAATCAGCAAGAAAAGCAAAGTTATCGCAAGCATTATTTCTGTTCTTCTTATTTTTTCTCTATTGATAGGGATTGGATTAGCAAAAGGGCATTCAGAGAGGGACACAGGATCAGCCCCAAATAAAACAGCGACTGCTTCGTTTGAAAAGGCGAAGGACAATCAAAAAGTAAAAGAAACTTCCAAAGAGGAAACGGAAGAAGCTACTGAAGAATCGGTAACAGAGCCGGCCGATGAAGTTCCTCCGGCTGAGACAAACACGGATTCAACCACTACGAAGCTTTCTGAACCGGTTACCAAGTACGTGAATATTAGTTCTTTAAATGTACGGAATGGGGCAGGTACGGAATTTCCAGTCCTGACGGTTGTGACATTGGCTCAAGAGTTAACGGTTACTGAAACAAGTGGAGCCTGGAGTAAAGTAACCTTTAATAATCAGACCGGTTGGGTTTCCAGTAAATATTTATCGGATGCGAAACCCGAGGTGGCGTCATCTACACCACCTCCAACGGCAAGTAATCAAAAAGTGGCAGCTGCTTCACCATCTCAGCCCGCTACCCAGCTTGCCAATAATAATGCGGCGGATGGATTAAAAACAGTAGGCAGTAATAGTCAGCTGATTCTCGTAACAACCAATGGCTACAATACGAGTAAAGCAACCATTCAGACATTTGAAAGGGATTCAAGTGGAAAATGGAATCTCGTTTTAAACACGAACGGTTATGTTGGAAAGTATGGTTTGACAAGAGAAATGAGTGAAGGTGGAAAGAAGGCGCCTATCGGGAACTTTTCTATTGGTACTGCATTTGGGCAAGTCGGAAATCCGGGTACAAGGTTGCCATGGCGAAATATAACGGCTGATGATGTTTGGGTGGATGATCCGAATTCATCGCTTTACAATACTTGGCAATCGAGAAGTGCTACACAGGGACAATGGAATAGCGCGGAAAATATGACACATCCGTTATACAAATATGGATTTGTTATCAATTATAATACAGAGCGAATCCCAAATAAGGGGAGTGCCATTTTCTTCCATATTGGAACCAGTTATACACTTGGCTGTACCGCTACATCTGAAAGTAATGTCATTTCTATTTTAAAATGGCTAGATCCAAGTAAAAATCCGGTCATCATTCAGACGCCAATCCAAGAACTCGGATCGTTCTAAACTTTCTTTTTTTGTAAAAATATTGACCGTATAAAGACTTTTGCCCTATACGGTTAATATTTTAAACTTTTACCAAAATCACTATATTACTACATAAATTGTAGAATAAATCCTTGTTCAATTTGCCAAAAAGTTTTTTGGAAACCAATCATATTATCTATTTTACTGGCACATGATTGGAATGACAAACCTCCAAATTCTGAGGAATCGAGGTAAATGCCTTAACCAAATCCCCTTCATAAATAAACCGATGTTCATAGGTTTGATTATCATGAAGCATGGCAGGGAAAAAGTAATGAAGATTGGCAATTCCTTGGTTTTCGGTATCAAGAATCCAATCAATTTTTTTCCAATCCAAAATGCCTTCATCGGTTTTGGTTGGGGTCGAATAGCTAAAATCAGCTGGGAGATCGGCTAAATATAAGTACATGCCACCACCGTCAAAACTTCCTACATTCCAGGTGACAGTTCCCTTATAATGAATTGTTTCGAGCTTAATCCCGGTCTCTTCTTTAATCTCACGCAGCACGCAATCAAGTGGCGTCTCATTCGGCAGCAATTTTCCGCCCACGCCATTCCAACAGCCCATCCAGTACGGTTTTTCCCGGTTTAACAACAAAATTTCGTCTCCTCGTTTCAAAAAAGCAATTGTATACTTTAACACAATACCACCTCAGTTATCCGGAAATGCTCAGTTTTTATCTATGTTATCACGAATACAAAAAGAAGAAAATCTTTTCATTCGAATACTAGTGAAAACCATTACCAGATTGTATAATAATGATAAGAATTTTTACATGGAAAGGGATGAAAAGGGGGATCTTTTCATGAAAGTACAAAACCCTCATGACAAATTTTTTAGAGAAACGATGGGGAATGTTCCGACAGCAAAAGAATTCCTACACCATTACCTCCCTAAAAACATATTACAAGTGATTGACTTGGACACAATAGAAGTACAAAAGGATAGTTTTAAAAGAAAAGCGGAGGGGCCCGCTTAGCGACGTACAAACTGGAGCCCCCCGCAATGAGAGCAGATTTGCTTCCTCGAATAGGCATCGCACGAAGAAAAAGCGATTAGCTTTTTCGAGGAAAAGGAAACACGGGGAGGCACGAGCCGATGTTGACTTATCGTAGTGGAGGGGAGCGAAGTTTGCTAGTCGCTGGGGACCGGAGCTAGACAAAAAAACTAGTCCAAAGTTTTTTTCTGTATTTTAATCTATCTTAATTCTGTCAATCAGGAGTTCAAGGATTATTTTTCAGACTTGGTGTTTCGGGTGGTGATTTCCGGAAAAGAAGGTTACATCTCTTTCCTATTCGAACATAAAAGCTATCCGGATAAAGCTATTGCCATACAACTGCTGAAATACATGGCGGAAATATGGGAAACGAAAATGAAAAAGGAAGAAGTAAGCGAGCTGCCAATCGTAATTCCCCTTGTTGTCTATCATGGCGAGAGTAAATGGAGATTTCCGCTCCATTTAGGAGGGTTTTTAAATGGTTTTGAGGAAATGCCACAACATGTGAAAGAATACTTGCCAAACTTTCACTACCTATTGTATGACCTCTCTGATTATTCGGATGAGGAAATAAAGGGAAATGCCCAACTACGAATTATGTTGAAACTACTCCGTGATGTAGCTACAAAAAGTACTGAAGAATTTCTACGGTCTTTTTATGAGGCCAGTCACGCATTGCTCGAGATAGAGGATAAACAAAAAGGAATTGAATTTTTTGAGATAACGTTGCGATATGTATTCAATGCTGTTCGAGACTTAACAAAGAAGGACATGGAACAAATCGCGCGGCAAATTGAGACGACATTTCCAGAAGGGAGTGAAGTAGCCATGACATTGGCGGATATCTTGAGAGAGGAAGGCATGCAGGAAGGGTTGGAAAAAGGAAGACAAGAAGGAGCATCCCAAGCTTTAGCAAAAACCTGACAGAAAAATTTGGTGCATTGCCGGAAGACCTAAGGGAAAACATAAGGCAAGCAGATCTTGCAACATTAGAAACCATCCTTCAAAATATATTCAAATACCAAAGTTTGGATGAGGTTAAAAAATTTTTTAAGCATTGAGTAGTTTATATTTCAATGCGTCTTTTTTTAGGAAGGGAGCAAAATCTGGAGGCTACTGAAAAAGTACAAAATAATCACTTGCTTAACACCATATTTAGATGTATTTTTGTGGTCCATCTTACTATATATTGAGTAAGTGAACTTATTCTAATTGTTTTTCAGTGGCCTCCAAAATCTGCTCTCTTTTGTTTTATAATAAAAAGGGAAACGAAAAAATCAGCTTGGTCCTTTGTTTTATAAAATTAAAAAACTGTAGAAGGTAAACCAGTTCTTTTTGAATTTTGGAGATCACGGTTGCAATTTACTTAAACATATGGGATTACTACAAGGTCTGATCGATATTGAAGTTTGTCAGTGAATACTGAACATTTTTGCAAAAATACATAAAAGACAGGTGACTAGTATGTATAAAAATGAACCTATTTTTCTACAACCGACTTTACACGAACGCATTTGGGGCGGGCAAAAATTAAAAACCGATTATGGTTATCCGATTCCTTCTGATCATACAGGGGAAGCATGGGTTATTTCCGCCCATCCGCATGGTCCGAGTATTATTGCCAATGGTGAATTAAAAGGAAAAACATTGCTGGACGCATGGAATGAACACGGTGAACTTTTTAATAAAAAGGCAGGAGAAGACGAGGAATATCCTTTGCTTGTAAAAATTTTAGATGCCAATGACGACCTTTCTGTACAAGTCCATCCAAACGATGATTTTGCCCGATCAGTGGAGGGTGTTCCTTATGGTAAAACGGAATGCTGGTACATTTTAAGTGCCGAGGAAAATGCGGAACTTGTTTTAGGGCACCATGCGAAGACGCGGAAGGAATTTGAGAAGATGGTCGATGCCGGCGAGTGGGACAAGCTTCTCCGGCGGGTGAACGTAAAGACAGGTGACTTTGTTTACGTACCAAGCGGAACCATTCATGCCATTGGGAAAGGAATTGTTATTTTGGAAACCCAGCAAAGTTCTGATATTACCTATCGCGTGTATGATTATGATCGTACGGATGCGAACGGAAACAAGCGTGAACTGCATTTAGAACGGTCAAAACAAGTAACGAATGTACCACACATAGATGCAAAAGTTGAGCAAACAGTGGAAACTTTTGGGGATCTTACCGAAAAAAAACTGGTAGAAGAACAATATTTTACCGTTTATCATTGGAATTTAAATGGAAAAACAAAACGCAACTGCCACCACGACTTTTTACAAGTGAGTGTTGTAGAGGGGAAAGCTGTTCTGACGATTGGCGACAAAACATTTGAGCTGAAAAAAGGTATGCATTTTATTCTACCAAATAGCATAAATGAGTATGAATTGAAAGGACAAGCAGAATTTATCGTATCGCATGTGTAAGTGAAAAAATCGAATTGGAAATATCCGGCGCCTTTGTAAAAACGGTGGTCTTTTTAGATGCATTGAAAAATTGTGCTTTTTACATGCCCTTTTCTCATAAGGGAGGAGGGCTGCTTTTAATTTTTGGAATTTTCCTTCCAGTTGATAATACCAGCATTTCTTGTAAAAAATTTTTCCCACACTTTACAGTAAGATTTGTATTCCCACCTCAAATTTCAAGTAATTGAGGAAGATAGGTGCCCTGCATCTGACATGTTCGTAGTGCACGATATTTCACTTTATTAGAAAAAAGATTTTTTTTGAATAAAAGAGAACTAGTTTCCTATGAATTACAGCCTACTTTTTTGTGCAGAAAAAGTCGGGTCTAACTTTTTTTCCTACTGTATATTTAGATTTGAAAGGAGTACTTCTATGGATTGGTTGGAGAGAATGAATCGTGCCTTGGATTATATTGAGGAAAATTTGGATGAGGAAATCGAGTATAAAAAACTTGCACAAGTGGCAAATTGTTCGGAATATCATTTTTCCAGAATGTTTTCATCTCTTGCCGGGATGACGCTATCCGAATATATTCGCAGGCGCCGTTTGACTCGTGCAGCATTTGAACTTCAAAAGAGTGATCTGCGCATCCTTGATATAGCCGTTAAGTACGGGTATGAGTCAGCGGATTCTTTTTCCAGGGCATTTCAAAAAATACACGGGATAAAGCCTTCTGAGGCCCGAAATAAGGGCACATCGTTAAAAGCCTTTCCAAGAATCACCTTTCACATTTCAATAAGGGGGGAAAAGGAAATGGATTACAGAATTGAACATATTGATTATGAATTAAAGATTGTAGGAAATGGGAAATCGGTTAAAACAGCAAAAGCGTTTAAAACGATCCCTAAATTGTGGAGCGCTGCCAAAAAAGACGGTTTTACACAGCAATTAATTGACATGTCATGGGAGAATCCAAAATGTACACTTGAGGGTATTTTGGGCGTTTGTGGAAGTGAAGCGGCGATAAAAGATGAAGAATTTACCTATTTTATGGGTGTCCGCTATGATGGAGAAGTTCCAGCCGAAATGGAAACAATTACAATTCCACCGAGTACGTGGGCCGTGTTTCCGAACATCGTGGAGGCATGGAAGCGTCTGTATGTTGAATGGGTTCCAACTTCCGGATATGAACTCGCCAATTTACCTTGTATTGAATGTTACTACGGACCGAAACATAAACCGAGACATGAGCTGTGGGTCCCTGTTATTCCTTAATGTAAAAACGTCAACCGGACCAAGGTAAATGCCGAGAAAAAGCTGAATTTTAAATTACCTAAAAGAAGGATAACCCCGCTCGCCAAAGGGTAAAGAAATCATAAAGACGAATGGAGACATCTTTCGTCTTTCTTTTTCTTCAAAGGCCTATCTAATTATACACATATTTTGACTTTTACAAATATATTATTTAATATGATAATATAGAGGGATGAATGTGCTTTGTACAGCATTCACTCCGGTGCTTATGCCACTGCCTACTTGCCGGGTGTCAAAGAACCACCAAGTGTTATATTGTCCTCGAATAGTGTTACCGCGTATTTCTTGAGCGAACTACTATGTTCAATAGGGGGAATTAGATAATGGCATTATTAAAACAGTTCCGCTATTCTTATGTGTTTTTACTATGTTCACTATTGGCTTTTTGGAGTTCTTTTTTAAACTATGAAAATGGCCTATATATAACATTAATATTCTTTCTGATTATTAATCTAACTTGCTTCTCCAATGAATACTTAGTTATTCAATATTATAAAAAAAACAACCAAAAGAATTTTAATAAAGGATACGCTCTGTTTATTATGATTCAAGTGTTGATTACTTTAATAATATTCTTTGTGTTTCAGTTTGTTTTTGCTTAACACATAAAACATGGTAGAGGCAAAAATGGTACCCCCGTTTTTACCAAACAAAGACGGGGGAATGAAAAAGTATAAATATTCATAAGATTATTTGCCGAATACTAGATTTATCCTACTCTATATTATATAAGAGCCTCTGCCAAAATAAAAAATATACCCTTGAGCGAGGCTCTGGAAAATTAATTATCTCGTTTTTTGCCTTTTCTTCCAGATTTTTAAATTTAATAAAAATAAAATGGCTATTTTTCTCCAAAAAAGGGCATACGTATCCTGCCTTCACAAAATGGGTTTTTTTCACTGCCCTTTGTGGAAAGGAGACGCTGCATTTGACTTATTCACATATCCACCTGTGAATAACTTAATTCAGTCGATGGCGTGTCCATCCACAATTGGCCTTTCCTGTCTGATGATACGCCATATTTGCCATGATATGCATAGATATCATGCAACGATCCACATGCGCTTCAACTGCCTGTTTTCCACGCTTGTGAACACGACGGAGACTATATCCGTCTTTTAGAATGCCAAAGATTCGTTCGATGATCGTTCTGGCACTATATAACACTTTAAATTTCCGCCCATGTTGGGGCAACTCGACGTCTACTTGAGGCGCTTGATCAAAGTCCAGCCGAAATACTCTTCCTTGTGCTGCCCCATTACAACATTCCACGTGATTCGACAGCGGGCAGGTGAGTCCTTCTTGCCTAGCATTTGGATGAAATACAGGACAAGTGTAAATATATTGCCCCTTTTCCCGATCAGATCCTCTAAGGTCCATTTTATGTTCACTGATACAGATGGGGGTGCCGTACCGATTGATTTTTTCAATTCCCCGGGCGGAAGTTGGTTTATCTTTACGGTTCCGTGGGTTGATGGGTGCCACCAATTTCGCCTGTAATACGTCCTTTGTCACTTTTTGATTTTCCGGCGTTTGGTAGATTCCATCTGCCAAGATAAAGTCCAACTGCTCAGCCATCTCGGGGTGCTCCGCCTTAAACGTCTCCAATGTCGTTTCTAATGTTTTCCCATCAGGTGTATTTCCTTTGAATACTTCCCGCGTCAAAGGCAAGCCGGATTTCACCCCGCATACCATTGATAATTTATGCGCAATATAGGAGACTGCATTGCTTTTACGCATCACCCCTGCGTTATCATCTGTAAGGATTCTGGGGCAATCGCAATCACCTTTGCAAGAACACGTCTTCCTTGTTTTATTCAACGTTGCTTCTGCCTCTATATGTGATGTATCCACGGCGACTGCTTTCTCAAAAGTTTCAACCACGCCTTCCCTTTTATTATATTCAACCACCAATAGCCGGGCTTTTTCCCAAAGATCATTTGTTGTCATGATTTGATCAAAGCGAGCAAAGGAACGGTAGCTCGGAATTTTCTCCGTAAATCCACACATGGCGGCAAATAGCGGGTTTGATTTCACTTGTAAATAGACACTTTCAACCATCACTTCAATATATTGTAAAGAGGCCAGTTCAAAAGCACGAAAAAAGGGCATGAAAGGATGCGGTTTTCTCCCGGCAGGAGAGGAATGAAATAAGGAAGACGTAGACTTATCTTCTTCCTCCGGTATTGAAAATAGTGCTGGTTGTATTTCATTAAAATGATCATGTGCTCTTTCCTTTTTTAGGTGCAAATATAAAAAGGTGTAGTAATCTCGTTCAACCGGTTTAAAAATCTCCCATGGAAAACACATGGCCGGAATGACAAAGGGTATATCGGCATAGTCTTGCCAATTGTGGGGAATCAAATTTTGTTGTATTGATAAATCTCTGGTTTGTGTTAGAATAGAAGTAGTCATGAAATCACTCCTTGGATACTGGATATTGGGTAGTACTTATATCTTACCAAAGGAGTGACTTTCATGGCACTTTTTTTTCAAAAATAATTATGTTTTTCCATTTTACAATATTTACCAGGGGAATGAGTAGCCTAATCTATTAAAACTCGTCTAAAACCGACTGAAATGGAAAAATTCAGATATTGATAATAAGCGAATTTATCCACTGAAATTAAAACTCACCATTTTTTCTTTTATACTTGTCATAATATTCGTGCAAATACCTTTTTCTATAGTGGAATAAATCCACGATCTTTAATTGTCTGACTGCCTACTGCTTCAGGAGATACAGCATTTTGGCAAAGGCTCTAAGCAAACTCAGTGATCATATAGATGAGGAAGATGCTGAAAGTCAGTCCAATATGCTGAAATTATTTTTCATTAATTAATCTTGCCACTTCTCCTAAATTCGTATAAATTTGAAAGGCTTGCCGGTGCATTTCGTCTGAAGGTTCAATTAAATCAGGAATAATGATACAACGAATATTGGCACTTACTGCTGCTTGTAATCCATGGTAAGAATCTTCCAGTACTAAAGCATTTTCCGCTTTTTCACCGGCGCGACGTAACGCCTCGAGGAAAATATCCGGACTTGGTTTTCCATTTTCTACCTCGTCGCCACTGACGTAAAAATCAAAACGATCTTGAATTCCGCTCAGCTTTAAATTTCGCTCAATTACTTTAATAGGACTGGATGAAGCGATACATTTTTTAATTCCTTTGTCATCAAGAACATCCAACAATCGTTCTGCCCCGGGTTTAATGGCCAATCCTTCTTCCTCTATAATTTTGTCAAATTCCGCATGATATAAGTCGAAAGCATGTAGGATCGATGAGTCTTCTCCATAGATTTCAGCAAAAATTTGTTTCCCCGTTTCATCAGTTACACCAACAACTTTCAAGTAAGTTTCAAAAGAAAAATCGTAGCCTAACTTTTTCGCAGACCTTTGGAAAGCCCGAAAAAAAGTCCGCTCAGTATCGAATAACAGACCATCCATATCAAAAATAACCAGCTTTACTTGTTCCATTTTGCAGCCCCTCTCTTCAAGGTGATTATATGTATTTTACCATATAATTGGAAATATTGGTCCCAAACTTGATGAAAAATGCTGATATATGTGTACAAAAGTGAAAATCGCTAAAACTTAATAATAGTGGAGAATTGCTCGAAAGCCAGAAACCGTTTATAGAAACTTTCTTTCCAAAAAAAGAGACAGTTTATGATAATTATTATATAATTGAGCTGTGATTTCAAATACGGGCTGTTTTTGGAATTTTGATTCTAAAAACATGGCTTCAGTACCGAAATTCACTAATATTAACTGAGGTTATGATTTGAAACAATTGGCGATTATTCAATCATGGTTAAAGCGATTCAAATTGCAATCTTTTAGAAATTAGCCTTATTAAAAACCCTTAACAGAAGAGGTGTACAACTTGTGCAGTTGTTAAAAAATTATAAGGAAACGATAACTCTGCTTCTTGCCATTGTTATTGGTGGTATTGCCGGGGTCATTTATGGACAAGATTCGAGCGTTGTTAAGCCTTTTGGGGATTTATTTTTAAACTTAATGTTCATGATTATTGTGCCGCTCGTTTTTTTCAGTGTCTCGTCGGCTATAGCCAATATTGGCGAAATGAAACGGTTGGGGAAAATTCTTGGAGCGATTGTTCTCGTATTTTCGGTGACAGCAATTATTTCAGCTGTCTTAGGTTATATTGGAATCCGTATCTATAATCCCTTAAAAGGTGTGGATACGTCAGCTATCATGAATATAATGGCAGATACAGATTCCGATCAATCGACAGAAGCACTTTCTTTTCTTGATCAATTAGTGAAAACTTTCACTGTTTCCGACTTTCCAATGTTATTTTCAAAAAGCAATATGCTCCAATTAATTGTTTTTTCCATTCTCTTTGGATTAGCGACAGCGATGGCAGGAGAAAAGGGTAAACCTGTTGCAAGCTTATTAGCGTCGGGTTCTGCCATTATGATGAATGTTGTAAAAGTCGTCATGTACTATGCACCTATTGGTTTGGGATGTTATTTTGCAACAATAGTCGGTGAACTTGGTCCGCAAATTTTAAACGGATATGTACGTGTCTTTGTACTATATTTAGCATTATCTGTTTTTTATTACTTTGGATTTTTTACTTTATATGCCTTTTTTGCCGGTGGAAAAGAGGGCGTTCGTGTATTCTGGAAAAATGCCATTACCCCATCAATTACAGCTATTGCGACGTGTTCAAGTGCCGCCTGTATTCCGGTGAATCTGGCAGCAGTTAAAAAAATGGGCGTTCCACAAGACATTGCTGAAACAGTGATTCCACTTGGAGCCAACACCCATAAAGATGGTTCGGTTTTTGGCGGCGTATGTAAAATTGTATTTCTTTTTCTATTATTTGGTAAGGATATGACGAGTTTCACCAGTGTTCTCAGTATTATTGGTGTTGCCTTTTTAGTCGGTGCTGTCATGGGGGCCATTCCAAGTGGCGGCATGATTGGGGAAATGTTAATACTAAGTGTATTTGGTTTTCCTCCTGAAGTGTTACCAATTATCGCTATCATCAGTACGATAATCGATATTCCGGCGACACTGCTGAATTCAACCGGAAATACGGTTTGTGGTATGATGGTGAGCCGCCTTATTGAAGGGAAAGATTGGTTATCACAACGGGCCGGAAAATTGAAAGAAAGAATCGGGTAAAAGAAAAACCGGGGTATGGTGGACCTCGGTTTTTTCATTAAAGGATAAATCTTCAGTAAGGATGGAATTCGGCGTAGTATTACAGTTTATCTTGTCCTATAGACTAGGCACGGCTTGCTTCTATGAGACAGTTTTCCCTATTTTAGCTGTCGTTTTGTCCCATAGCGTCGTTCTATGGGACGGTTTTCCATGTTTTTTCTGCAGTTTTGTCCCATAGGCAAGGCACGTCTAGCTTCTATGAGACATTTTTTCCATTATTTCAAAGCAATTTGTCCCATAGCGTCGTTCTATGAAACATTTTTCCATGTTTTAGCTGAAATTTTGTCTCATAGAGAAGGCACGTCTAGCTTCTATGAGCCATTTTTTTCATTATTTCAAAGCAATTTGTCCCATAGCGTCGTTCTATGGGACAGTTTTCCCTGTTTTAGCTGCGGTTTTGTCTCATAGGGAAGGTACCGCTCGCTTCTATGAGCCATTTTTTTCATTATTTCAAAGCAATTTGTCCCATAGCGTCGTTCTATGGGACAGTTTTTCCTCTCTTAGCTGTCGTTTTGTCCCATAGGGAAGGCACGTCTAGCTTCTATGAGACATTTTTTCCATTATTTCAAAGCAATTTGTCCCATAGCGTCGTTCTATGGGACAGTTTTCCCTGTTTTAGCTGCGGTTTTGTCCCATAGGGAAGGCACGTCTCGCTTCTATGAGCCATTTTTTTCATTATTTCAAAGCAATTTGTCCCATAGAGTGTTCTATGGGACAGTTTTTCCTCTCTTAGCTGTCGTTTTGTCCCATAGGGAAGGTACCGCTCGCTTCTATGAGCCATTTTCCCTCTTTTTTTAAAGCAATTTGTCTCATAGAAAACAATCTAAACAATTTTCCCCAATTTATTTCGATTTTGTGAATTATATAACTTATTATTGAAAAAATTGCCCCAGAGGTCTAAAGTGAAAGAGTAGTAATTTTTCATGTGAAAGGGGAATAATAAAATGTCTGATAGTAGAGTTTTAGGAAAAGTAGCTTACGTAACAGGTGCTGGTCAAGGGATTGGAAAGGCAATAGCAGAACGGCTGGCAAAGGATGGTTTTGCAGTTTCATGTGCAGACTTTAACATAGATGCAGCAAACCAAGTTGCTGATGGAATAAATAAAAACGGTGGAAAAGCCATTGCTGTAAAAGTGGATGTTTCTGATCGTGATCAAGTTTTCAATACAGTTAACGAAACCGTTGAAAAATTAGGCGGATTGGATGTTGTTGTAAACAATGCAGGTATTGGACCGTCAACACCAATTGAAGAAATCACCCCAGAAATTTATCGGAAAGTTTTTGATATCAATGTCGGTGGTACACTTTGGGGAATCCAAGCTGCAGTTGCCGCCTTCAAAAAATTAGGTCATGGCGGTAAAATCATAAATGCATCCTCTCAAGCCGGTCAAGTGGGAAATCCGGATCTAGCAGTTTATGGTGGAACAAAATTTGCTATTCGTGGAATTACACAAACAGCAGCACGTGATTTAGCCCATCTTGGAATAACAGTAAATGCTTATTGTCCGGGAATTGTAAAAACACCAATGATGATGGGGATTGCAAAAGAAGTCGCTGATGCTGCCGGCAAACCATTTGAATGGGGTTTGAATCAATTTGCGCAAAATATTACATTGAAACGTCTTTCTGAACCGGAAGACGTAGCCGCTTGTGTATCTTATTTAGCTGGTCCGGACTCCGATTATATGACCGGTCAAGCATTAATTATCGATGGCGGTATGGTATTTAATTAATTTTATTCATTGGAAATAATGAACAATAAAACCTGCGATGGGAAACTGTCGCAGGTTTTTTGTGTATTGGATAAGTAAACCAATGGTGGGATATTTTGATAAGGGATAAGTGAAAACGCAATGATAGAAGAGAAACAATACCTTTAAGTAACTATCCTATCAACGTCTATATTCAAGAGATAATTGTAAATATACTGGCACCAATGCAAAATTTCATTGTGCAAATGCCCAAAAAAGTTCGTTGTTTTATCAATTGTTAACGGTTTTATATTTTAATATAATTTAAGCGTATTCAATAAAAGCGCTTTTATGACAAGGTATTTGTGAAAGGATTAACAAAATTTAGCTTACTTGGGTTTTTTAGTAGAATTTTACATTTTGTGCAATCTCATAAAAATTCTTAAATAAAGTTGTATTGAAATGAGGAGGTTTTCATATGGAAGCAATTCATATTAGCTGGATTGGCGCTTTAAGCGGTTTATTGTTGGCAATTATTTTCATATTATTTAAATTATCACCTACCTATTCATTAATATTGGGAGCAATTGCGGGCGCTTTCATTGGTGGCGCGGGTTTTTCGGATTCAGTTTCGATATTGATTTCAGGAACACAAAGCGTCATGGGTACCGTTGTACGGATTATTGCTGCCGGTGTTTTTGCCGGTGTGATGATGGAATCAGGCGCTGCTGAAACAATTGCTAAGGTAATTGTTGATAAACTTGGTGGAACGAAAGCGATGCTCTCCTTAGCATTAGCAACGATGATTATTACAGCGGTGGGTGTCTTTATACCGGTTGCGGTTTTGATTGTCGCTCCAATCGCTTTATCTGTCGGAAACAAAATGGGTTACTCTAAAGTGGCATTACTTGTTGCATTATCCGGTGGAGGAAAAGCAGGAAATATTATTTCACCAAACCCGAATACGATTGCAGCTGCGGGCGGTTTTAACCTTGATGTAAACCAAGTAATGCTCGCTGGTTTCGTCCCTGCAGTTTTTGGTGTCATTGTTACTGTATTTCTTGCATCAAGAATTAAATTTAAAGGCACAAAAGTAACGGATCTTGAGGTAGCTGAATTGGAAAAAGCTAATACGACAAATTTGCCATCTTTTTCAAAAGCATTGATTACCCCAATTATTGCGATTGTTCTTTTAATGATCAGTCCGGTTGGTTCGATACTCGGTGTTGATTTCCTAGCAAATTTGAAAATTGATTCCTTATTTATTTTACCATTTGCAGCTGTTGTTGGATCAATTGCCTTAGGGAAGAAAAAGCAAATCTTGGACTACTGCTCAGCCGGATTAGACCGAATGACACCAACAATCTTAATTATTATTGGTGCAGGTGCGATTGGTGGGTTAATTACAGCCTCTAATTTACCTGAAAAAGTAGTATCCCTTGTCGAGGCTTCCGGTATTTCCGGAGTGTTCTTAGCACCAATTGCAGGGACATTAATGGCGGCCGCTACAGCTTCTACATCAACAGGTGTAATTTTGGCAACCGGATCATTCTCACAAGCAATATTAAATACAGGTGTGGCACCGCTATCAGCAGCAGTTATGACACATGCCGGGGCTACAGTAATTGACCACTTGCCGCATGGAACCTACTTCCACGTTACTCGAAATGCAATGAACATAAGTATGAAAGATAGAATGACTGTGGCTTTATATGAAAGCATTGTCGGTTTAACAATGACAATCGTTGCAACAATTCTTTACGGATTTATTTTATAGGCGCTATTAAATTTGGTTGTTGATCACCGCTCAAGTACTTGCATTCAGTGGGGCATGTGGTAAGCCTTGTGGGGCAATAGCTTAATGGTGTCTTTACTGTCCAGCTAGTCCCACAGGTATCTATGCCTTCTACTCCAAACAACAATCAGTCAAAATCAAAATCATTCTTTGACAAAACAATTTTATTCTAGGGGTGACGGTAGATGGGGAAAGTATTTGTATTAGCTCCGGATTCATTTAAAGAAAGTATGACGGCAAAAGAAGTATGTGAAGCAATGGAAATTGGAATTAAAAGAGCGATTCCTGATGCTGAATGTATTCATGTTCCAATGGCAGACGGCGGTGAAGGGACCGTTCAATCGCTTATTGATGCAACGGGTGGAACTTTAGAGAAAAAAGAAGTGACCGGACCGCTCGGTACAAAAGTGGTTGCCGGGTACGGTATTCTTGGTGATGGCAAAACAGCTGTCATTGAGATGGCGGCTGCAAGTGGGATTCATTTTGTTACGAAAGAAACGAAAAACCCGTTAATTACTACGACTTATGGAACCGGTGAATTGATTAAGGATTGTATCGAGCAAGGCATTACTGATATTATTTTAGGAATTGGCGGAAGTGCGACAAATGATGGCGGTACGGGTATGGCAGCCGCTCTTGGTTATAAATTTTTGGATGAAGATGGAAAAGAGTTGAAACTTGGCGGTGGCTTTTTAGATAGGCTCGCCACCATCGACACGTCTAATGTGATTCCCGGATTGAGAGATGTTCATATTTTGGTCGCATCAGATGTAACGAACCCATTATGTGGCGAACATGGTGCATCCAGAGTTTTCGGTCCGCAAAAAGGAGCCACACCTGAGATGGTGGAAATTCTCGATAATAATTTACGACACTATGCACAAGTGGTGAAAGATCAGCTTGGTATTGACGTGCTTAATGTACCCGGTGCCGGTGCTGCCGGGGGTCTCGGTGCAGGATTACTTGCTTTTACAAATGCCACGATGAAAAAAGGAATTGAAATTGTTATCGAATATACAAACTTAAAAGAAAAGCTTCGACATGCAGATTATTGTTTTACAGGTGAGGGCGGCATCGATTTTCAAACAAAATTTGGGAAAACCCCCTATGGAGTTGCAAAAGTTGCAAAAAGTGTGAACCCAAATATGAAAGTGATTGCCTTAGCGGGTTATATTGGCAAAGATGTTGAGGTACTGTATGAAGAAGGTTTTGACGCAATTTTTGGAATCGTTCCGGGCGCTGCCGAACTTAGTACATTATTAAAACAAGGTTCAGAGAACGTTGCTCGGACAGCGGAAAGTGTGGCACGATTGTTGCGATAAAGAACAGAACAACCATTAAAAAAGAGCCGGTGACGTATTGAACCCGGCTTTTTTTCAGATACGGGCGTATCGGAATACCCTTAATTTGCTTAACCTTGCAAATGTTTCTCTACTTTATCCGGTTGATTAAAATAAAAAGCAGTTCAACAAGTTCTAATATATTTTTCGGATCTTTGCCAGTGATTTTTTGGATTTTTTCCAATCGGTAATTTAGCGTGTTTCTGTGTATGTTTAGGAGACCGGCAGCTTCATTGGAATTTAAGTTTGAATTCAGGTAAACTTGCAGTGTTTTGCACAGCTCCTCATTTTTTTCGAGCAATGTGGTTATTTTTTCAATACTCCTGTTTTGCTTAAGCCATTCCGAAATATCTGCAATGACTTCACAATCGGTATAGAAAATTATTTTTTTGTCAGAAAATAGTCCTCTCAAAACACGCATGGCTGATTTTGCCTGAATATAACCGTTGGAAGGTCGATCATTGACTCCGCTAATTGATATCCGCACGTCCTGATTCTGTTTTTGTATCCTAGTGATGAGTGGATCCACCAGTTCTATTTCTTGTACGACAATACAAATCGAATCATTGGTAATTTTAAAAGTAGGTAGGTCATTTAGATTTATTTCATCGATGTTTGATTGGGATTCCACATAGACAATTTGCGATGGCTTGTTTAACTCAAGGCCATAAACTTTCGCTTGTTCCGCCAGTTCCTTTGTATAGAGTGTATCCGTATCCATAATTCGATTAAAAAGGTCGTATTTCCGCTTTTCTTCTTGATTGGCTTTCTCCAAAGCTACACTTTGTTCAATTAATAAAATCACAGTTGACCTAACAAGATTTCCGAACGGCCGCGTCTCTCCAATTTCTCCGCTAATTCCGACCACCCCAATAATGTCCCCATTCATTTCAATCGGTAAATTAATCCCTTTTTTGACAAACTCCTCATCTTTCTTAATCTCGACTGCTTTTCTATACCTAATCGCATCGACAGCCCCATGGTGCAAGATACCAATCCGTTCTTTATTCCCACTTCCGATAATTACCCCATTTTTATCCATAATATTGATATTATAAGGAATATCCTTCATCATTTTGTTAACTATCATTTGAGCTAAATTTGCGGTTAATTTATACATTTTATACCACCTGAATAAGGAAATTAAATTCTTTTCTTATTATTATAACCTTAAAATGAAATCAGTAGGGGAAAGTCGATTCTCCTACTGATTGAATTTAACCTTTATTCGTGCTCTTCCTTTAATAACCGCAATGTCTCATCAAACTCTTTTTCCACTTCTGGAATTGATTTGTACGTTATTTTACTGACAAGAACGGCAACAATCAGGTTCAAGATGAATCCCGGTACGATCTCATAGAGGTACTCTGAAAGGAATGAATTGCCCCATACGAAAACAGTAATTGCTCCGATGATCATTCCTGAGAGGGCACCTTGACTTGTGAATTTCCTCCAATATAGGGAAAGAAGCACAGTTGGTCCAAATGCTGCACCAAATCCGGCCCATGCAAAAGCAACCAAGTTCAAAATCGTGTCAGATTTCTCCCAAGCGAAAATTCCGGCAATAATTGCGATCACGAGAACCGCGATTCTCCCTAGGAAAATATAGGTTTTTTGATCTGCATCTGATTTAAAGATCGCTTTATAAATATCTTCCACCAAAGCGGAAGAGGTCACGATTAACTGTGAAGAAACAGTACTCATAATAGCTGCAAGGACGGCGGATAGTAGAATCCCGGCGATGAATGGGTGGAATAAAATTTGTCCCATTTGTATAAAGACCGCCTCAGAATCTATTAATTTCACATCGGCATGTTTTTGGAAATAAGCAACACCTACTAACGCTGTTGCTGCTGCACCTGCCAACGTTAAAATCATCCAGCCTATCCCGATTCTACGAGCTTGCTTAATTTCTTTTGCAGACTTGATGGCCATGAAACGTACAATAATATGAGGCTGTCCAAAATAACCCAGTCCCCATGCCAGAGATGAGATAACCCCTGTTGCCGTAGCTGTTGCGGTTAAACTTAATAAGTTCGGATCAAAAGATTTAATTGTTTCAATCGTTTCACCGATTCCACCTGTGACAAATACTCCGATAATAGGTACCGAAACAAGGGCAAGGAACATAATCGTACCTTGAACAAAGTCAGTGTAACTTACAGCAAGGAAGCCTCCAAATAGCGTATAAAGTACGATAACTCCACCAACGACAAGAAGACCTAAATGGTAATCATAACCGAAAGAGCTTTCAAAAAATACGCCCCCTGCGACAAGTCCGGAAGATACATAGAATGTAAAATAGACTAAAATGATAATTCCTGTTACTATGCGTAATATTTTTGCATTTTCCTTAAAGCGGTTATCAAAAAAACTTGGAATTGTAATAGAATCATTTGATACATGGGTGTATACGCGTAGGCGTGGAGCAACAAGCCTCCAGTTTAACCAAGCCCCGATCGTAAGTCCAATGGCAATCCAGCCTTCAACGAGACCGGAAACATAAATCGCTCCGGGAAGGCCCATCAATAACCATTGGGACATATCAGCCGCCCCGGCGCTCAGTGCTGAAACTGCGGGACCGAGACTTCTTCCCCCTAACATATAATCATTTAAATTGAAAATACGGCGGTACGCATAAAAGCCAATTCCGATCATTCCGAGGAAATAAATGATAACCGCCAATAGTTGATACATAGTATCCGTCATATTATCTCTCCTTTGATGAATGATTTGCTGATGGTCACCCAAAAAGGTTTTGCACAAAAAATACACTAGATATAGTATTAATTATCATTAGTACAACAAAAGGTGTTGTATTAAGTAGAGGCAAAAGTTTTTAAAATATGTGCTTTTTGAGTGTCGTTTATTATATGATATATAATCACATAAACATTAGAATATTTTTGTTTTTTCTGAATAATATTTCCAAACTATGAGGTGTTTTCAAAGAAGCCCTTTGTTCGTTTCATTTTTTCCTTTTCAAAAAGGAATAGATCACTGCAAGACCCGAAAAAAAGCCTTGCAGGATCTGTTTTTATTGTTAACTACGAATATGAAATACTCAATCACTATTCTTTTATAAAAATATATCAATGTCTTACTACTTTCCGCTGTTTTTTCTTTTTCTTAATAGGCAAAGGAATGTAGCAGCCCCTGCCGCAATGACAAGCGGTTTTTTCTTCAGCTTGTTATTGCTATCATAAAATACATCCTTGACAATCAGGTTTATGTTTTGCGGACGTTCAGCCAAGCGGCGCATATAATAGCCGAACCAGTCCGTTCCAAAAGGGATATACGTACAAAATCGATAACCCTCCGCAGCTAAATTATATTGTAATTCTGTGCGAAAACCGTATAACATTTGGAATTCGAATTTATCATGGCTAATATTATTTTCTTTAATAAACGCTTTCAATTCATTGATAATATTGTGATCATGGGTTGCAATTGAGGTAAATGCATCCCCTAAAAGACGTTTTTTTGCCAGTTTAAGATAGTTTCGGTCAATTTCAGCTTTTGACTGGTATGCGACCGCTTCACTTTCTTTGTATGCCCCTTTTACAAGACGAATTCGAACGTCTTTCAACTGTTCGAGGTCTTCTTCTGCTCGATATAAATAAGCTTGCATAACCGTTCCCACATTTTCAAACTCTTCCCGTAATGTTTGAAGAATGCGAAGTGTCTGCTCATAACGGGAATAATCTTCCATGTCAATATTCACGAAAATCCCAAACTTTGAAGCTGCTTCCATAATTTTCCTCATATTGTCGATGCAAAATTGCTCATCTATATCAAGGCCTAGCTGCGTTAATTTTACGGAAACGTGACAATCTAAATTTTCTTCGTTAATTCGATTAAGAAGACGGATGATATTGTTTGTTGCTCTCATTGCTTCTTCCCGGTCTGATACAAATTCCCCAAGATTGTCAACGGTTCCGCTAATACCATGACGATTCAATTTTTTAATTGTTTTTGTCACGCTATCTAAGTCGGTTCCTGCCACAAACTTATCGGCACCGAATTTAAATCCCCACTTTTTAGCGGATTCATTTAATAATTTGTTTTGGGATAAACTGTAAAAGAAATTTTTTGTCAAATTCGTCATTTTGTTTTCCCTCTTTCTAACAAACAGGTTTCGGAAAGGGGCTGTTTTTTAAAAGTTGCTATTCAACATAAGCTTTAGCTATGAGGCTCATCTTGATTTAGACAGTCCCTTTCCAAATAGTAGATTAAAACATTTCAGAAACAACTTTTGCTTCCATAAAATGTTGTAAATAATCAGGACCTCCTGCTTTTGAATCGGTTCCGGACATTTTAAAACCGCCAAAAGGTTGGTAACCAACGATCGCCGCAGTACATCCACGGTTAAAATAAAGATTGCCAACGTGGAATTCATAACGGGCACGTTCTAAATGTTCCCGATTTCTGGAAATGACGGCTCCTGTTAAACCGTAGTCGGTGTTATTGGCAATTTCAAGCATTTCATCAAAGTTTTTCGCTTTTGTAAAGGCCACAACCGGTCCGAAAATTTCCTCTTGCATGATTCGTGCATTTGGATCCAGGTCTTTGAAAATCGTTGGATGAACAAAATAACCTTTTGAATCATCTGCTTCTCCGCCATAAACAAGTTTTCCTTCCGATTTTCCTCTTTCAATATAATCTTTAATTTTGTCAAATTGTTTTTGATTGATAACCGGACCAACGTAAATATTACCTTCAGATGGACTGCCAATGGAAAGTTGTTTCGTAAGAGCGACAACTTTTTCCAACAATTCTTCATATACATTTTCGTGGGCTACGACTCTTGAGCAGGCTGAGCATTTTTGACCGGAGAAGGCAAAAGCCGAGTAAACAATGGCATCCGCAGCCAGGTCAAGATCGCTATCATCGTCAACAATAATCGTATCTTTGCCTCCCATTTCAGCAATCACTCGTTTTAAATGTTTTTGCCCTTCTTGGACTACAGCTGCCCGCTCAAAAATTCGGACTCCGGTTGCACGGGATCCCGTAAAGTTAATGAATCTTGTTTCCTTATGATCGACTAAGTAATCGCCTATTTCTAAAGGATCACCGGGAACAAAATTGAGCACTCCTTTAGGAAGACCGGCTTCTTCCAAAATTTCTACGAGCTTGTAAGCAATAACAGGAGTATTTTCTGAAGGCTTCAATAATACTGGGTTACCGGCTACAATCGGTGCAGCCGTCGTTCCGCAAACAATCGCAAAGGCGAAATTCCAAGGCGGAATAACAACACCAGGGCCCATCGGTTGATAGAAGAAATCGTTATGCTCGTTTTGCCGGTGATTCATCGGCTTCCCTTTTGCCAGCTCAAGCATCTGCCGGGCGTAATATTCTAAAAAGTCAATTCCTTCCGCAGTGTCGGCATCGGCTTGATCCCATGGTTTGCCTGCATCGTAAACAAGCCATGCGGAGATTTCGTGTTTTCTTCTCCGGGTAATGGCAGCCGCTTTAAACAGTACATTCGCCCGGGCAAACGGTGTCATTTTTCTCCAAGTTTGAAACGCTTCGAGAGCGGCATTCATTGCTTGATCAATATGTTCTTTCGTTGCTTTGGATACTTTTCCAATAACTTGTGCTTTATTGCCTGGATTTACGGAAACGAGTTTGTCATCTGTATAAATTCGTTCACCATTAATTACTAAAGGGTATTCTTTTCCCAGTTCTCCTTCAACTTTTTTCAAGGCAGCTTCGAATTCTTTTATATTTGCCACGTCTGTAAAATCCGTTAAAGGTTCATGTTTGAAAGGTAAAACCATAAAAATCATTCCTCCCCTTATTTATTTTCGTGAAGAAAGCATTCAACAGCAGAACTTTTCCTTCAGTCTGCCATTCTTAACAGTGGCCACCTGTACTTATGGGCGGCAAATATCAAGACACAATACCTCCACCACTGTGAAAAGTCGACACAAATCGTCAACTCCTAATTTAATTATGCAAGAGGTATGCCAACTTTTATATCTCTATGTATTTGTCACAAAACTGCTATAAAATGAGATTTTTAGAAAATAGATTTGCAGACAAAAAGAGGTAAACTGTAAACTTTCTTTACAAAGGTGTAAAGGAAAGTGTAAAATTAATTTACAATGTAAAGGGGGAGGGGGGGAAAAATGTCGAATGAAAGAAATATATTAGAAACTTTATTGTCAACCGAGGAAGATGCCATCACAATTATTAACAAGGACAAGAAAGTCATTTTCTGGAATGAGTCGGCTGTGCACACATACAACATTGAAAAAGATCAAATCTTAAACAAGGATATTACCAATTTTTTTCATGATGAGGATTTAATGGTGTTAAAAGTTTTAATAACAAAGAAACCTGTAAGAAACACTTACCACCGTCCGCGTAAAGGTAAGCATGTCGTTATTAATGCCTCACCTATATTCAATAATCAAAACGAGTTGATTGGTGCGGTGTCTGTGGAACGGGACATTACCCAAATTGTAAAACTGAACGATAATCTTGTCATGACAACAGCCGAGCTGAATGAGTTAAGGCAAAAGGTTATTACAGACAGAGATGAAAACCCTTTCTCAAAAATGGTTGGAAAAAGCAAGGCCCTGCAAGATACGATCCAAATTGCCAGCAAAGCGGCAAAAACCGATGCCACGACCTTAATCCTTGGGGAAAGCGGAACGGGAAAAGAAATTTGTGCCCGGGCCATTCACGAATCCAGTTCCAGAAAAAACGGTCCCTTTATACCGGTTAATTGTGGAGCCATCCCAAACTCTTTATTTGAAAGTGAATTATTCGGATATGAAGGAGGGGCCTTTACTGGAGCGGAAAAAAATGGCAAGGCAGGAAAGATTGAAATGGCCGATGGGGGGACACTTTTCCTTGATGAAGTAGGGGAACTTCCATTGGACATGCAAGTAAAACTTCTTCGTGTTCTGCAAGAAAACTGGATCTACCGTATTGGTGATTCAAAAGGAAAAAAAGTGAATGTCCGCTTTATTGCCGCAACGAATCAAAATTTGGAGCGCCTTATCCAAGAGAAAAAATTCCGAGAAGATTTATTTTACCGGCTAAATGTCATCCAGCTTACGATGCCTCCCCTGCGTAACAGGGCTGGGGATATCCCGGAGTTGATAGAATTTTTTTTGAAGCAATTTGCAAATAAATATCAAGTGCCGGTCCCGATTGTCAAACACGATGCCCTCCAAATGCTTCATCAGTACCAATGGCCGGGAAATATCCGTGAATTACGTAATTTATGTGAGCGAATTGTGATTTTATCAGAGAAACAGACGGTGGATAAAGAAGATCTTTCAAGTTATTTTCAAAATATGGTTCAAGAAACCAATCCGCCCCAAATCGAAATTACCGATTCCTTTCCGGGGAAAGAAGAGATGGAAAGGAGGTTGATTGAAGAAGCTATAAGTTGGTCCAACGGCAATAAATCAAAAGCAGCAAAAAAATTAGGGATATCGCGGGTGACATTATATAATAAAATGAAGAAATATGGATTGAACGGGTAATTTTTCTAAACCGAAAGCGGAACGGTGTTAAAAGCAAATTGTCAGATACAAGACCCCACTTCAAAGATTTAGAGGAATAGAAAATTGCTAAGGTGGGGTCGCTACTTGCATAACCCATAACGATCTTTGGGTACGGACTAAGAAGAGATTCCATGATCGACACGGTTCAGCCTTCTTTTAAAATATGCTTTATCTCATCCCCCGAAAAACCGGTTCGAGACATTATCGTTTTTATGTCTAAACCTACATTCGCCATTTTTTGTGTCATCTTTCTCCGCTCTAGAAATTGCCTGTCCTTTTTCCTTTCCCAATTCCTTCTTTTCTACCTCATTACAGGTGTTTCACTATTCCCTAATCACATGAATAAAGTCCTCATATGTTTTTGCCTTTAAAATATTTTGTACCATTGCTTTGTTTTCAATGAATTTCCCCAACAGGTCATACATTTCCTGCAAATCCTCCTGGCTGTCTTTTTTTACACATAACAAAAAGATGATTTGAACAGGTGTTTCGCTCCAGATAATCGGTTTTACCAACGTACAGACAACCACAAAGGTTTTCTTTGTTTTTGGGGTGATCGGGTGTGGAATCGCCACTAAATTCCCAAATGCAGTCGGCGCAACTTTTTCTCTTTCGTAAATCGCCTCGAGAAAAGTATCATCGACTAACCCTTTATCCAATAAAACATCATTCAAAAATTCAAGCGCTTTTTCTTGGGTAGCCAATTTTTCTTTTAAAAAAGTTAAGTCCTTATGAAAATATGACAAAATAGGTTGTCTTGTATTTTGGTTGACAATAAATTTTTCTATCGATTTTAAATCCTGCTCTTTTAAAACGGCATTGACTTCAATGACCGGGATGTGAAAAGATTCTTGAATAGGGATTGAACTGACAATAAAATCAATACCATTTAAATTCATTTGATTCAGTTTATAGTATTCCGTTGTTCCGACAACTTCTAGATTGTGACCAAAATATGATTTCAGTCGATAAAAAATGAGTTGGGCTGTACCTAAACCGGAAGCACAGACAACAAGACACCGCTTTGGACCGGATTGCAATTTTTTCCTTTCAATCGCTGCACCAAAATGTAAGGCAAGATAGCCGATTTCATTCTCATCCATCTCAATTCCGGTATATTCTTTGACGGCAATTCCTGCAATAATGCCGGCTTCATAGGCAAGTGGGTAATTGTTTTTAATATCCTGCAGCATGGGATTACGAATGTTCATTCCGAATTTAATTCGATTGACAGCCGGTTTTAAATGTAAACTTAGCCCCAAGATAAGCTCCTGGTCGTTCTGAATACCCAGCTCTAATTGTTCTTCAATTTTTTCTAAAACAAAATGGACAAGATGTAGAATTTCATCGTTAATAACATGATCGACCTGACTTTTTGTTTGGGAAAGTAATTTAGTCCCAAGCAAGTGCATGGCAATATAGGCGATTTCCTGCTGTGGAAATTTTACATGGTAGTAATTTTCAACGTCGGCCGCGATTTCTGTTGCCACTTGGTATTCTTTCTGTTGCTTGATTTCCTCAATATCTGAATGCACCAGTACTACATGATGACCGCTAACGATTCGCTTATAAGCAATTGCAATGTGAATACATAAATTATTTATGGCAATATCTGACATTGAGATTTGATGTTTTTGTATTTGCTTCAAAATAATTTTATGAATTTGGTCTATATCTTCTTTGGAAATGGATGAAAAAGGTGTATCGACAAGTGTATTTGTATGGTCATCGTTTCGGTCAAATAAGTATTCTGACAGGCAAAATCGTAATTTAATTTCACTGCCGCTCGCTTTAATACCAAAATTAGGCTTAGATTTTAAAACAATGCCGTATTCATCAAAAATTTGCTTAACCGTTTTCAAATCAAGTTGAATGGTCGATTTACTAATATATAATTCATCAGCTAAATCATCTAATTTTTCATACCGGTTACTTAATAAAAGCCTTCTAATAAGATAGGCAACTCGTTCTTCCGGTGTAGAGGGAATATACTCTTGTCCAATTTGTTCAACTGAAATGGATTGCAAAAATTTACGAAAAGCTTTTTCATCTGAAATTTCCAACTTGTAACCTTTTGCAATTATTGAAACAATTTTTGCCCCATGTTTATTTAAAATCGCATCCAAATTTTTTATATCTTCTCTTGTCGTCCGGGTTGTCACTTGGTTCAGATTTGCAAGATAATTGCCGGTAATCGGTTGATCAACTGCGTACAGTTCTCGTAAAATGTTTTTCATCCGGGAATTTAACAATGAAAAGTCCCCCTCTAATTTTCTGTTATTCAAAAAGGTTCCAGTCTTATGGTAACCGGAACCAAACTAAGCAGCGATATTTCTATACAATATATTTTGTCCCGCCTATTATTATAGACAGAAAACTAGAATCCGTTGTTTTCTGCCACTGATTTAAACCAGTAAGCACTTTTCTTCGGTGTCCGTTTTTGCGTTTCTATATCAACGGAGATAAACCCGTACCGATTCTTGTAGGCATTTGACCAGGACCAATTGTCCATGAATGTCCAGAGGTGATAACCTTTAACGTTACAACCTTCTTGTATAGATTTATGCAACCATTGTAAGTGACCTTTAATAAATTCAATACGGTAGTCATCCTGAATTTGGCCGTCTTTTAAGTATCGTTCTTCGTTTTGGACACCCATTCCGTTTTCGGAAATAAAGGATTCGATATTGCCGTAGTTTTCTTTTAAGTTGATCATAATATCGTAAATCCCTTTTTCATAAATTTCCCAGCCCCGATATGGGTTCATTTTTCGACCGGGCATTTCATAGTAATCAAAAAACCAATCCGGCATGAATGGGCTGTACGGATTCGGTAAATGTTCTTTGGCTTTGACTCGTCGTGGTTGGTAATAATTAACACCAAGAAGATCAACTGTATTGTTTTTAATGAGCTCGAGGTCTTCTTCACCGATAGCCGGTAATTGCCCATGTTCCCTTAAAATTTCGACCAACTCTTCCGGATACTCACCTAAAACTGCCGGATCCAAGAAGCTTCGATTGAAAAATAAATCACAGATTCTGGAAGCTTTTAAATCATACGGATTTTGACTTCGCGGATAAGACGGGGTTAAATTTAAAATAATCCCGATTTTTGAGTCGGCAAAATTGAATGTACGGAAGGCTTCAATCGCTTTTGCATTCGCTACAATGGTATGATAAGCAACTTGGGCAGCCCGTTTAAAATCAACGATATTTGGATAATGGAAATCGTATAAATAACCACCTTCAACAGGTACGATCGGTTCGTTAAAAGTAAACCATTTTTTCACGCGGTCACCAAACAACTGAAAGCACTGAATGGCATAAGCGCGATAAGCTTCTACAACTTCCCGGCTTTCCCAACCACCTTTATTTTGCAACTCCAACGGCATATCAAAGTGATAAAGATTAACAAATGGTTCGATCCCATTTGCGATTAATTCATTGATGACATTGTTATAAAATTTTACTGCTTCCGGATTCACTTTCCCGCGGCCACTCGGAATAAGTCTTGACCAAGAGATGGAAAGACGGAAGGAATTATGACCGATTTCTTTCATTAATTTAATATCTTCTTTATATTGGTGGTAAAAGTTGGACGTGGTTTCGGGACCAATATTATCAAAGAAGCGATTAGGCTCAATTTCATACCAATAATCCCAAATATTTTTTCCTTTTCCACCTTCATTTGCGGCTCCTTCAATTTGTGTGGCAGATGTGGCACTTCCCCACCAAAAACCTTCTGGAAACTTGTATTGAATCGTCATTTGTGGACCTCCCTTATTTGTTGCGGTAAATTTCAATGCTTCCGGCTAGAATAGATGCGGTTGTTGTCAATTATTTATTACGATAAATTTCAATGATTTCAATGGCTAGGTCGCGAACAGTCATTGCTGTCATCAAATGGTCTTGAGAATGAACGAGAATAATATTTATACTTTGTTCATTTCCACTTGCTTCCTCTTGAAGAAGTTTTGTTTGGAAACCATGGGCTTTACTGAGTTCATTACCTGCTTCTTCAATAAGACGGTTTGCCTCATTAAAATTGCCTTTCTTTGCTTCTTGAATGGCTTCCATAGCACAAGAACGGCCATTTCCGGCATATAAAATGATTTGAAACGAAATTTCTGTGATTTTGTCCATTGTTTTCATGCCTTTCACTCCACCATATCGGCTTTCTATATTTTACCAAAATAAAAGCAATAAGTTAATTTTGCCCTTTTCATTGAACCGGAAATCAACAACAGGTTCAATTGGTCAATCTTTTAAAGAGAATGGGTTCTTTCCCTTATAAGCCCGGCGGATGGTGGTGGGGGCCCTGCCGTCCGAGGGCTTATAATCCAATTTGTCCGTTCTACCATCTGAATGTAGGCAAGATCCCATTCAATAGTTGTTAAATATTATTTCTTTGCCTTTTCGTTTTCATAGTAATTTTTATCCATAATTTTTAGAAATGGCCACCAAATTGCCATAACAATGAGCAGGTTCACAATTTGTAGAACGGCCCCTCTCCACGAGTTACCGGTTGCCAAAAATCCGCTAATTCCGATTGGTGTTGTCCATGGTACGATAATTCCTGCCGGTTTCGGAACAATTCCGGTAGCCATTGCAAAGTAAGTGACTGCAGTGACAACGACTGGGGCCAATAACCAAGGGAAAATGGCTAACGGATTCATAATAATCGGCAAACCAAAGATAATTGGTTCGTTAACGTTAAAGATTCCGGCCGGCCCCCCTAGTTTGCCAAGTTCTTTTACTTGGCGGCTCTTACCAATTAAAAAGATGAGAAGAATAACTGCTAGCGTCATTCCTGTTCCACCCATACCAACGAGGAAAGTATCAATAAATTGTTTTGTGATTACGTTGGGTAGTTCTGTTCCTGCTTGGAATGCTTTTAAGTTTTCATCATTTAATGTATACCAAATTGGGTCAAATACCGAGTTGATAATAATTTGTCCGTGTAAACCGAAGAACCAGAAAATTTGACATAACAGTACGGCTAAAATCGTGGCCGGTAAGCTTGATCCTAAAGCGGTTAACGGTTCTTGAATAATTGTATATATAAAGTTTTGCACCGTATCGAATGGTGTAAAGCTAAATAGAATTCGAATGACTAAGAAAACTGATAATGTTAATGTAATCGGAATAAGTGCACTAAATGAACGGGATACTGCTTCCGGAACTCCAGGGGGCATTTTAATTGTCCAATTTTTATTGACAAAATAGCGATAAAGTTCTGCGGCAATAAATGCAGTGAATATACCTAAGAACATTCCTTGAGCACCAAGAATAGCTGTTGGAATAACACCGGTTACGCCGTCTAATTCTTGTGGATTTAAAATAAGGAATGCAGCGACAGCAACAACACCACCGTAAATCGCTTCTCCACCGTAACTTTGCGTTAATTTATACCCGATTCCGATGATAACAAAGAGCCCCATAATACTAAGTGTTGCAGCAGATGCCGGTCCCAATGCATTTTGATAGGCAGTATAGGCATCTTCCCCAAGTAATTTATCAAGGAATGGAAAGTTAGCGATTACAACAAAGATTGAGCCAAAGATAATTAGCGGCAAAGCAACCATAAATCCATCCCGTAAAGCTGTTAAATAACGGTTATTATTTAACTTATCGGCAATTGGCAAAAGCATGTTCTCTAAAAACTCCATAAACTTATTCATGACAAGATCTCTCCCTCATATTTTTATTTTTTTTAGAGCTTTATAATTTATTTATCCATTAATTGTAAAGCTTTGTTAAGAACGGCTTCTCCATCAATACGACCATAAGCAACAGGATCGATAACTTCTATAGGAATCCCGACTTTTTCGGCAACTGCGGTAAATTTCTTTTTCATGAATCTCATTTGCGGCCCGATTAAAAGAACATCTGCATGTTCCATCTCAGTTGGAGCTTTGTCTTGAGCAACAGCCCAAATCTCTGCTTCAATACCTCTTGCCTCTGCTACCTCCTTCATTTTTGACACCAATAAACTAGTAGACATACCGGATGAACAGGCTAATAATATTCTTTTCATGATAGAACCTCCATTAAAGTTAAATTTATTTTGATTGCCTTAGCAGTATTATGTGATTTTCTTTACACTTTTATCGTACAGGAAAAGCGCTTACACCTTAACACATAAAATTTCCGTCTTAAGAAGGAAATGATTAAATGAGGGGAAATGGAAAAAATTAGAAGTAATCAATAGAAACCACTGAAAAGTAATTCGGATATGTTTACTTTTTAAAAATATAGTAGAGTAGACTACGAAAATACATCTAAATGTGGCGTTAAGCAAGATTATTTAGCACATTCTCATTAATTTGTTCGTGAGCGCCGCTTTATTAGACAGTATTTGTTGATTGAACCACGGTTTTGTCCGTGAGAGTAGCTCTATTGGACATTTTTTGCAGATTGCCTCTTCATTTTGTCCGTGAGAACCGTTCTATTGGACAATTTTTGCAGATTGCCTCCTCATTTTGTCCATGAGCGCCGTTCTATTGGACATTTTTTGCAGATTGACCACTCATTTTGTCCATGAGCGCCGTTCTATTGGACATTTTTTGCTAATCGACTCCTCATTTTGTCCATGAGCGCCGTTCTATTGGACATTTTTTGCTGATTGACCACTCATTTTGTCCATGAGAACCGTTCTATTGGACAATTTTTGCTGATCGACTCCTCATTTTGTCCATGAGAACCGTTCTATTGGACAATTTTTGCAGATTGACCACTCATTTTGTCCATGAGCGCTGTTCTATTGGACATTTTTTGCTGATTGACCACTCATTTTGTCCATGAGAACCCTTCTATTGGACATTTTTTGCAGATTGCCTCCTCATTTTGTCCATGAGCGCCGTTCTATTGGACATTTTTTGCTGATTGCCTCTTCATTTTGTCCGCGAGAGCCACTCTATTGGACATTTTTTGCTAATCGACTCCTCATTTTGTCCATGAGCGCCGTTCTATTGGACAATTTTTGCAGATTGCCTCCTCATTTTGTCCATGAGAACCGTTCTATTGGACAATTTTTGCAGATTGCCTCCTCATTTTGTCCGTGAGAACCGTTCTATTGGACAATTTTTGCAGATTGACCACTCATTTTGTCCGCGAGAGTCGCTCTATTGGACTGTTTCCTCTAATTGTTTCACTACTTGTCCGTGAAAGTCGTTCGAGTCCACTGAAAAAGTGTTAAATCTTACCGAACACCTATACAAATGTATATTATAATCAATTTTCTATATATTGTGGTAGCAACTTTTTTTTGAATAGTTTTTCAGTGGAAGAATCCATTTACAGTAATTTTATAATAAAGTAAAATTAGTGTATTACTCCAATGATTAGATTAGGGTTACCAAAATAAAAGAGAGTAAAAAGATATGTGTATAAATATTTAATGGCAGGAGCTGATGCAAATGATTCTAGGATCTATTGAAGCAGGCGGAACAAAGTTTGTTTGTGGCATTGGGAATGAACAAGGAGAAGTATTGGAGCGGATATCGATTCCGACAAAAACACCGGATGAAACCATTCCTGAAGTAATCGAATTTTTTAAAAAACGAAAAGTGGAGGCCATCGGAATTGGCACGTTTGGTCCTATTGATGTGAAAAAATCGAGTCCAACCTATGGTCATGTTTTAAATACACCGAAACTGGCTTGGCAAAATTATCCGTTTTTCCAGACTGTGTTGGACGAATTACAAGTGCCGACCGGTTTTACGACAGATGTCAACGCGGCGGCACTTGGTGAATATCAATTTGGCGCTGCAAAAGGGCTAGACAGTTGTCTCTATATTACCGTAGGCACCGGAATTGGAGCGGGAGCAGTCGTGAACGGCGAGTTGCTTGAAGGATTGTCACATCCGGAAATGGGTCATATTATTGTCAGACGTCATCCGGATGATCACTTTGAAGGGAATTGTCCATTCCACAAAGATTGTTTTGAAGGCTTGGCAGCAGGCCCGGCGATTGAAAAAAGATGGGGGAAAAAGGGTATCGAAATGACTGACCGAAAAGAAGTTTGGGAAATGGAAGCTTATTATATCGCACAAGCTTTAGTCCAGTATATTATGATTCTTGTTCCAGAAAGAATTGTAATCGGGGGCGGTGTTGCTCACCAAGAATCCATTTTCCCACTGGTTCGAGAAAATGTAAAATCGTTGTTAAATGGTTATTTCACCCATCAAGAGTTAAACGAAAACATTGCCGATTATATTGTCGCACCAGGTTTAAAAGATAATGCCGGATTGGTTGGGGGATTGGTGTTGGCAAGACATGCACTGGAAGAAGAGGGATAGAGGCTAATTATAAACGGATATGGATATATTGTTTTTTCATTAATATGTTTTGTCACTTACTCATTGGGTTTCCCTGTCATATTCTCTAATCATATTGAAAGCAACGAGATAACGAAATGTGATCGGATGGACTTTGTACTTTGACGATAAATATGCAGAAGTCGATGCCTGAGATAAGGGAAAAGGTATTAATAAAGACATCCTATCTTCTCCTCGTATTCTATTTTTTATTTATATTAAAAGGTAAGATTATCATTTTTCTTTCTTGATTCTTAAAAGGTTCTTAAGAATTCAACGTGAAAAATCCCTATGGGGGATGTGATCGGTTTGATTGGCCGATATTCTTTCCATAAGCTACTCCTCCATATCATAACAACGCCGACACATGACCATAAAACAAAGTTGACAATTTAACTTTATAATAATCGCCAGTATATAAACGCTCCTAGACTTGTGTTTTTTTTTGCCTAAAAGATAGGAATTAATGAGATAATGCTAAATTGTAAAGTCAAATGCATAAAATTTTTTTAAAATCTTGTTAGATTACGGTTGCCTGTAAAAAGCTAATCCTATCAAGGGTTCATTAGGTTGGATTTATATATTGAACATTCAAAAAATATACAGATAGAGTACAAGACTATGCCGTTCTTCAGAGCCACAGCTTTAGCTGCTTGCCATTGACTGTAGTACCCGATTCTTAGTAGGCGATGGAAGGGGTCGGGGCCCCACCAGCGAATACTTAGAATCGATTTGTCCGTGTTACCATTGATCTGCGGGTGAGCCCTTAAGGCTTTTCTTTTGCCTGGACCCGCAATCATCCCACTACATGGACAAAAACAAAGTCAATGGTGGTGAGCGAATAGGGGGGGCTCTATCGGTTTCTGTTCCATACTTTTTACTAAATAGCTTTAAGTTCATTGTTGAAAAACTCAATTGGTGTTTGGTAATTTAATATTCGTCTTGGTCGGTTATTGATAGCGTCTGTATACATTTGTAACTCAGTATATTTGAGATCCCTTAAGGATTTCCCTTTAGGCAGATATTCTCTCAAAAGACCGTTATGTCGCTCGTTTGTACCTTTTTCCCATGAGGCAAAGGCATGTGTAAAGAATACTTGTACAGAAGATTAATTTTCCTCAATGAGAGAAAGAGTAGAAAATTCCGCACCATTATCGGTTGTCAGCGATTTAAAACACTCCATACCCTGCTTTCTCATCATTTGCAAAGTCGCCTTTTGAATGTCTTCTGCACGCTTACTCCAGACCTTTTTGGTTAATAGGACTCTGGATTTTCTCTCAACCATCGTAATAATGACAGGTTCGCCTTTTGTTTTTTTACCGAGTACCAAGTCTACTTCCCAATGACCAACTTCTTCTCGCGATAAGACAGAAGCATCTCTATCTTCTATACTCCGTCCGAGATGTTTTGAGTTTGTTCCTTTTGGCTCTGAGGGCTTATTTTTTCGAGGCCTCATACGTGTTTTCATGGGTAAATCGATATTTCGAACAGAAAGCACACCCTGATCAATCAATGTGTAGACCGTCTTTGTACAAGGAACATGTTCCGCTGGATGTTTTTCTCGATACATGTGAACAAGGTATCTACACTATGTTCACGTGGTTTTTGTTTTGTCGAAACAATAGCCTTAGGTAATTCCTCTAAAAAATTCTCTGAGTATTTATGAAAATCCTTAGCACGAGAAAACTGCCTGTTTTCACGGTAAACACGTGCCCCAGCATCTGCAAGGTATCGATCATAATAAGTTCGTTTCGTTGACATTTGACGTGTTCTCCCCCGTTTTAATTCACGTGAAATCGTGGATTGACTAACGTTTAGCTCCTTAGCCATTTCAGCCTGGGTAAAATTACCGGATTTTGCCATTTCCTCAAGTCTTCCTCTTTGTATATCCGTTAGGTGTTTAAAGGTTCTCTTAGCTGTGGTATAATTAATGACGGTCATGTAGATACACTCCTTACTTATTGGTTTCGTTGCTTTTAAGTATACCGTATCTACATGACTTTTTTTATATTTTCTTTATGCATTTCATTTTACAACTAACCAAAGAATTTAACTGCAATCAAGTCATAAATTAATTTGGAACATCGACTTTTTACACTTAAGCGTGCAATGAATAAACTTATATTTATCTCGTGACCAAAAATTTGTCTTTGTCTTGTCAAAAAAACCGTAAAAAATTATTGACATAAATGAATAATCGCTTATAATAAAAAATATCAACTATCATTAATTATTAAACAACTAGTGAAAAACCATGACGGGGAAAAGTAGGATTTAGTTATTTTTTACAGAGAGCTTCGGTAGCTGAAAAGGAGCAAAAATACGAATCTGAACAATGGCCCCTGAGTTGCGTGCTGAACATAGTGTTTGCTATTAGTAGGTTCCGCCGAGCTGGTACTCGTTACAAATACCTCGGTATTAAGGCAATTTGCCGGCGTACTGACTGAGGCTGTATTGTGCGAGCATACAGTGAAATAAGGTGGTACCACGTGAATACAAACCACGTCCTTATCATAATTGATAATGACGTGGTTTTTTTATGCAAAAAATATCTTTATTGTTTTATCGATCGCGATCGCATGTAAATATTAGCTAATATTAAATAACAATTTTTGGTGCACCGTAAAGTTAAGAAAAAAAATCAATTTGGAGGAAATACAAATGACTGATTGTTTAGTGATTCAAACCGATTTTGGCCTAAGTGATGGTGCAGTTGCTGCGATGTATGGTGTAGCTTTAAATGTAGACAGAGCTTTGAAAATATACGATTTAACTCACGAGATCCCGCAGTACAATATTTGGGAAGCATCCTATCGATTATTTCAAACGATTACGTACTGGCCGGAAAATACCGTGTTTATTTCCGTTGTCGATCCGGGTGTCGGCTCGGAGCGGAAAAGTATTGTGGCAAAAACAGCGACCAACCATTATATTGTTACACCGGATAATGGGACGATTACCCATATTCAAAAATATATCGGCATCCAGGAAGTAAGGGAAATTGATGAACATGTCAATCGCTTGCCAAATTCCGGTCATTCTTATACATTTCATGGCAGGGATGTGTATGCCTATACCGGTGCACGATTGGCTTCCGGAAAGATTCGTTTCCAAGAAGTTGGTCCGGCTCTCTCTACTGAATCCGTCGTTAAACTACCATTAACGGAGGCGGTCCTCGAAAACGGAACAATTAAAGGAAATATCGACGTTCTTGATGTTCGCTTCGGTAATCTTTGGACAAATATTGATCGTACCCTATTTTTACAATTTGATGTAAAATATGGAGATACATTTGAAGTCACCATTGAAAATTCAACAAGGCATGTCTATAAAAATATCATGACATTTGGCCGTTCCTTTGCCGACAGCCATTTAGGCGAGCCACTCCTTTATATCAACTCCTTAAATAAAATCGGTGTCGCCATCAATCAAGGTTCCTTTGCCAAGGCTTATCATATTGAAGCCGGACTAAAATGGAAAATTACAATCCGAAAAGTGGTGGATATTAGTTATAATTGATTTTTTCATTAGACGGTTCAATACTCCAAACTTTTAAAAAATTTATCAATAAGGGAGAGGTATTCATGAACAAAAATACATTATCTGTTCGTACGATTGTTGCAATCGGGATTGGAGCAGCTGTTTTTGTTATTTTGGGAAGATTTGCTTCGATTCCAACCGGGATTCCAAATTCTAATATTGAGGTGACGTATGCCTTTTTAGCACTAATGGCAGTGATTTTCGGACCGATTGCCGGCGGACTCATCGGCTTAATCGGTCACGCATTGAAAGACTTAATCTTCTACGGTTCCATTTGGTGGAGCTGGGTTGTTGTCAGTATGTTTGTTGGGTTTTTATTCGGATTAATTTCGAAAAAACTGGATATTGAATCCGGTGAATTTGGGAGACAAAAAATCATCACGTTTAATTTGGTTCAGGTTGGCGCACAAGCACTGGGCTGGTTCCTGTTGGCGCCAGTTCTGGATATTGTTATTTACGCGGAACCAACTAGTAAAGTGTTTATCCAAGGGCTCGGTGTTGGCATTTCCAACATGGTCACAGTCGGGATTCTTGGTACATTATTGCTTACTCTTTATGCAAAAACCCGGACGAAAACGGGGAGCTTGGATCGAGAATAACCAGATCAAAAACAGGAAGCTTGGATCGAGAAAAATTTTTAGAAATATCGGCATCAGCAAATGCAACAATAAAATGTATGCAGGAGATTGACAATGAAAAAACCAGTCATAGAGTTTCAAAATTATCATTTCAAATATGATAGTCAAAAACAACCAACACTAAAAAATATTAATCTCACCATCTATGAAGGGGAGAAGGTTTTAATTGTCGGTCCATCCGGATCAGGGAAAAGCACCATTGGTCATTGTATCAATGGGCTTATTCCGTTTTCATATAAAGGGGAAATCCAAGGCAGTTTAAAAATTATGGGAAAAGAAGCAAGCGACTTGGACATTTTTTCCATATCAAAAATGGTTGGAACGGTTTTACAAGATCCGGACGGGCAGTTCATCGGATTATCTGTCGGAGAAGACATTGCTTTTGCCCTTGAAAATGATTGTACGCCGCAGCCGGAGATGGTTAAAACTGTAAAAGAAGTGGCGGCCATGGTGGATATGGGTGCATTTCTGGATGCGTCCGTTCACCATTTATCAGGCGGACAAAAGCAGCGGGTTTCTTTAGCCGGTGTCATGGTCGATAATGTCAATATCCTTCTTTTTGATGAACCCCTGGCGAATTTAGACCCGGCAACCGGAAAGCATGCCATTCATTTGATTGACCAAATTCAAAAGGAAACGAATACAACGGTGGTTATTATTGAACACCGCTTGGAAGATGTCCTGTACTGTCATATTGATCGAATCATTGTTATAGATGACGGAGAGATTTTGGCAGATCAGAACCCAAATGAACTATTTTCTACGGATATCTTGGAAAAAGTAAAAATTCGTGAACCGCTTTATCTTAAGGCGATAAAGTATGCAGGCGGGGCCATTACAAAGGATTTGGAGCCGGCTGATTTTTCACGTTTTCGGGCGGAGACGTTCCGCGAGCAGCTGCGAAAATGGTATGAAGAAGTGACATTGAATGAAGAGCCGCCGGAAGCTGAGCCGATTCTTGAATTAAACCGGGTTTCATTTGGTTATACACCAAAAAAAGAAACGGTTCACGATGTATCTTTTACAATAAATAAGGGGGAAATGGTTAGTATTGTCGGCAAAAACGGTGCGGGAAAATCAACTATTTCGAAATTGATTTGCGGCTTTGAAACACCAAATGCCGGAAAAATTATTTTCTCAGGTCAAGATATTACCAATGAATCGATAACAGAACGATCTTTAAAGATTGGTATGGTTTTGCAAAATCCAAACCATATGATCTCCAAACATATGATTTTCGATGAGGTGGCACTGGGGCTTGTTGCCAGAGGTGTACCGGAAGCTGAGATACGTGAGCGGGTGGAGGAAACGCTGAAAATATGCGGACTGTACCCGTTTCGTAATTGGCCGATTTCTGCACTCAGTTTTGGCCAAAAAAAGCGAGTAACCATCGCATCGATTTTGGTGTTGCAGCCGGAGTTGATTATTTTGGATGAACCGACAGCAGGCCAAGATTTCCGCCATTATACTGATATTATGGAGTTTTTAATGGAACTCAATCGAAACGGACTCACGATTTTATTGATAACCCATGACATGCATTTAATGCTGGAATATACGGATCGGGCCATCGTTTTGTGTGACGGAAGAAAAATCGCCGATGATCAAAGTGTCCGGATTTTATCTGATCCGCAATTAATTGAACAGGCAAACTTGAAAGAAACATCACTTTTTGAATTGGCGACAAAAACCGGTTTTACAGATCCGATAAAATTTGTGGAACGATTTATTGCTTATGATCGGGAGGGACGAAACCATGGCAAATGAAATGCTTAGCTATATTGACCGAACTTCCCTGATTCATCGCTTGACAGGTGCGACGAAATTAGTTTGTTTTATCCTATGGTCAACGGCGGCCATGTTGACCTATGACACCCGGATTCTTTTGTTTTTATTTATTGCGAGTTTAGTCATTTTTTACGTTTCTAAAATTCAGTTGCGAGACATTTTATTTGTGTTAATTTTTATTCTCGTATTCTTACTGATTAATAATATCGCTATTTATCTTTTTTCACCGCAAGAAGGGGTTAAAATTTACGGGACAAGTCATGTGTTGGTTGAATTTGCCGGTAGATACAATATGACGTTGGAGCAACTGTTTTACCAACTGAATATTACATTAAAATATTTGACTGTTATACCGGCGGCGCTATTGTTTATTGTAACAACACACCCAAGTGAATTTGCCGCTTCTTTAAATCGGATTGGTGTAAGCTACCGGATTGCTTACGCTGTATCCCTTGCTTTACGCTATATTCCCGATGTTCAGCGGGATTTCCGTAATATCGCCAAAGCACAACAAGCCCGCGGACTTGATATGTCAAAAAATGAGAAATTCCTGAAGCGGGTAAAGAACGCATCAGCCGTCTTGGCACCATTAATTTTGTCAAGTCTTGAAAAAATTGAAATAATCAGTAATGCAATGGAACTGCGTGGATTCGGGAAAAAGAAAAAACGAACGTGGTACAATGCCCGCCCGTTTCAGAAACGGGATTACACAGCAATTATTTTGTTCGTTTTGCTGCTAATTGCAACCTTACTGATTACCTACCATGACGGCAGCCGGTTTTACAATCCGTTTAGTTAATTGTATTTTTTGGATAAAAATCGACGACAAGCTCTAGTGTCAAGTTTGGTATGATAAAGAAATCTATAAAATTACAAATCCAAAGTGTAAACTTCTATTTTACTGTAAAAGTATTTTTGGGGTAAAAATATGACAAGCTCTAGTATCCAGTTTGGATTGATAAGTCAATCTACCAAATTACAAACCCGGGGTTGTTAACTCGCTACCCCGGCCCCGGGTTGCAATTTTTTCTTACAATGCCAAAGATTAAAAATGCCCCAAACAGCAATCAACCCGAGATAAAAACTTTATATAAATCTCCCAACCGTTCGAGCCGCTACAGTTCCCGCTCCAACCGCTCTCTCTGCTATTTCGAGTGCCTGTGCAAGATCAGCAACCAAATCCTCACAATTTTCCAATCCTACCGAAAGTCGTAATAGTCCGTCTGTAATCCCGCGTTTTTCCCTTCTTTTTGCCTCATCGCCGCATGGGACATCGTCGCCGGATAAGATAGAATCGATTCGACCGCCCCTAAGCTAACAGCAAATACCGGGATTTCAAGGTTCTCCACAAAAGTCTTGGCAATGTCTTTGTTGGGCAATCTGAACGACAATACAGCTCCGGCACTAGTCGCCTGCCCCAAATGAATTTCATGTCCCGCATGTGTTGCAAGTCCCGGATAAAATACCTCTTCCACGAGTGGATGATTTTGCAAAAACTCAGCAATTACTTGTGCTGATTCTGAAGACTGTTTCATCCGCACGCTTAATGTTTTCATCCCCCTGTGCAAAGCCCAACAATCCGGAATCCCTAAAACGGCACCAAATGAGTTTTGAATAAAATACAATTGATCAGCCAATTTTTCATCTTTTACCACCGCCAAGCCCGCAACGACATCACTATGCCCGGCTAAAAATTTTGTGGCGCTGTGTAAGACAATGTCCGCACCTAATTCAAGCGGCCTTTGATGAAGGGGTGTCATGAATGTATTGTCGATATATACAAGACAATTGTGGGCTTTTGCTAATTTGACAACACCTCTAATATCTGTAATATGGAGTAACGGATTGGACGGGGTTTCCACATAGACAACTTTCGTATTGGGCCGAAAAGCGCCGGCCACTGCATCTAAATCCGTCATATCAACAAAAGTATGTTGAATTTGAAATTTCGTTAGTACTTTTGTGACCATGCGAAACGTTCCGCCATACACATCTTCGGAAATGATGACATGATCCCCGGATGATAGCAGCATGAAGGCCGATGAAATCGCGGCCATTCCGGATGCAAAGGCAAAACCTTGAACACCGCCTTCCAGTTCGGCAATGGTTTCTTCCAACACTTTTCGGGTTGGATTTCCTGAACGGGTATAGTCAAAAGGACCAAACGAATCGAATTGTCCTTGATGAAAAGTGGAAGAATAGTAGACAGGTGGATTTACTGCTCCTGTTTTGCCATCAATATAACAATCTTGAGAAATTAGTTTTGTTTCAAACCCATAATTTTTTTTGCTCATCGTACACTTGCCCCCTTACGCAATGCCGCTAATGCATGATCTAAATCCGCCTTCAAATCTTCAATATGTTCAATACCGACTGAAAACCGTAATAAGCGATTATCGACACCGTTTTTCATCCGGGTTTGTAGCGGAATATCGGCATGGGTTTGGGTAGCCGGGTAGGTAATAAAACTTTCAACCCCACCGAGACTTTCGGCAAAGGTAATCAATTTCAAACTTCTTAAAAAGGGGTCAACCCATTCTTCTTTTGCCAATCGAAACGACACCATGCCACCTCTACTTGGGTAGAGAACATCAGTCACTTCAGGTCTGTTATTTAAAAATTCGACTACCTGTTTTGCATTGTTTTGATGTGCTTCCATACGTAAAGCTAAGGTTTTTAAGCCGCGAATTAACAGCCAACTGTCAAGAGGGGATAAAACCGCACCGGCCGCATTATGATTTGTCGCAAGCTGTTCACAAATTTCCTGTCCCTTTGCAACAACAAATCCGGCCAGGACATCATTATGACCGCCAATATATTTTGTCGCACTATGAATGACAATGTCGGCCCCATCCACAATCGGTTTTTGCAAATAGGGGGTTAGAAAGGTGTTATCCACAATGAAAAGCAAGTGATGTTTTTTGGCAATGTGGGCAACTTTTTCAATATCTGTTTCAATCATTAACGGATTTGTTGGTGTTTCTATGTAAATCGCTTTTGTTTTTTCTGTGATTGCATCTTCCAATCCGTTGTAATCATTCACTTTCACATAGCTGGTTTTGATTCCATACGATTTTTCGTATTGATTGAACAATCGGTAAGTTCCGCCGTATAGGTCATTAAAGCTAAGAAGTTCATCATCTTTTTGAAAAAGGGAGAGGACGAGCTGAATAGCCGCCATCCCCGAACTACAGGCAAAAGCCTGATCTCCTTCTTCTAATTTTGCAAAACTCTCCTCTAATAAGGCACGTGTTGGATTTTTCGTCCGTGTATAATCATATCCTGTGGATAAACCAATTCCTTCATGACGATAGGCTGTGGATAAATAGATGGGTGGATTAACAGCCCCGGTTATATGTTCACTTCGATTGCCGATTTGCACTAATTTTGTTTGAATATGTTGATTTGCCAAGCTTGATTCCTCCTCGTATCCCCACATTTTTGGAAAATAAAAAGGACTTCTATAAGAAGAAGCCCCAACTGTTAATGAAAGTTTCTTCTTATCTTTCAGGTATTTCACCTGCTGGAATTAGCACCGTGGTCGACAAATGACCGGTTGCTGAGGCGTCATCGGGCCAGTCCCTCAACCTCTCTTGATAAGATTGCGATATTCAGTTTCATAAATGATTTTATTTATTCTAATTTACAATATCTTTTTAAAATAATCAAGGGAAAAATCATAGCATGCACATAATTTATATGGGAATAGTTTATTAATAATATACGTATCTATAGGAAACCAACGTGGCGGCCCTTATGGACTGAATGGTGCTCCTTTGTTAAAAAACTGTCTAATAGACTGCCCCTTATGGACAGTTTCATACTCGTTTTTTGGAAAAAGTTCAAGAGAGCTGGTTTTATGGACAGATTCACGCTCGTTTTTAAAAAAATTGTCCAGTAAAGCGGCTATAATGGACAGTTTGTAGTACATATTCCAAAAAAAGTCCAATAAACCGACCTTCATGGACATTTTGGCGCATCTCTAAATTTACCGTTTATGAAAGCACAAACTTTTCTAAAGCATAGGCCACGCCATCATCATCATTCGTTTTTGTTACAAACTTCGCATGACTTTTTACAAAATCCGTGGCATTCCCCATAGCAATGCTTGTTCCGGCAGCTTTGAACATCGATAAGTCATTCAGATTATCCCCGATTGCGACAGTATCTGCTTGTGGAATTTGAAAGTAATTTGCGAGGAAAAGAAGGGCATTTCCTTTACTTACCTGTTTATTTCCTACCTCAACGGTTAGATGGCTGCCGTTTGTGATTGAAATATCATCACGTTCAGAAAGCCGCTGTTGCAAATGATTTAGTTTTTTCTCATCCAAACTGACAGTATACATTTTATACGGATCTAACATTGAAAAATTTAGCTCACTAAAATCTGAGACAGTTAATAAATGATTTTGGTCATTTTGAACTTGAACCATTTGTTCAACCATTGGTCCGAAAACAGGGTCATCTTTTAACCGATTCAGTTCCGCATACAAATATTCTTTTCGTGTTTTATCAATGAAAATACCTTTATTTGTATAAATTTCATAATATAATTGAAAATCATTAAATATGTCCATAATTTTTTTCAATATATGTACAGGGATTGTTAGTGTTTGTAAGATTTTGTTATGAAAAACAACAGCTCCGTTTCCGGCAATAATAGGTGCTTCGAGGTTTATCTTTTTTATAATTTCTTGAATATCGTGTAAGGCGCGGCCTGAACAAAAGGTAACGATATGACCCTGTCTTTGAGCTTTTAAAATAGCATGACAATTGTTTTCGCTGATTGTATGATTGTTAGAAAAAAGGGTACCATCCATATCGATTGCAATAAGTTTCATCGTGTTCCTCCTTGCATCCTTTTTCGAATTAATAAAACAGGTGCCATCTTTATTTTACCATACTATTTGTCGTTTTTTCCGTTTCTATCTTCAGCCCACGACACAACATAATAAGTTATCCACATTTTTTAAAAAAATAAGCAAATTTGGTTGTTTTTGACCTTTAATGTGGATAAATTCAAATGGAAAATTCTACTAATTGTGGATAAGTCGTATTTCCACAATACTACCAGAGATTAATAAATTTACTCCTCATAGCTGTTCTATCTTTCACTCTTTCCACTTCTAGCCTTAAATATGTTATTATGAAATTAATCACAATGATATAATGGAGGTATTTTTATGATTCGTTTTGGAATTATCGGAACCAATTGGATTACCGAAAAATTTATTGATGCAGCTTCTAATATAGAGGATTTTTCGCTTGTAGCTGTATATTCACGTACCGAAGAGAGGGCAAAAGCGTTTGCAGCAAAATTTGACGTAACCAATATTTTTACCGATTTAGAAACAATGGCAAAGAGTGATGTCCTTGATGCAGTTTATATTGCCAGTCCAAACTCACTTCACGCAGAACAATCGATTCTATTTTTGCAACATGGAAAACATGTCATTTGTGAAAAGCCACTCGCTTCCAATGTAAAAGAAGCAGAAGCAATCGTTCAGACGGCAAAAGCCCATGGTGTGGTTTTCATGGAGGCGTTAAAAACAACTTTTGTCCCAAGTTTTGTAAGTATCAAAGAAAATTTACATAAAATCGGTACGGTACGCCGTTACTTTGCAAATTTTTGCCAGTATTCATCACGTTATGATAAATATAAAGAGGGAATTGTGCTAAATGCTTTTAATCCGGCCTTTTCCAATGGCTCATTAATGGACATTGGCGTGTATTGCATTTATCCGATGGTAGCGTTGTTTGGCGAACCAACGGATCTGCGTGCTAATGCATATATGCTCGAATCCGGTGTCGATGGGGAAGGAACGATTATTTTCTCCTATCCGGAAATGGAAGGGGTTGTCTCTTTCTCAAAAATTTCCAACTCATTCATTCCATCTGAGATTCAAGGGGAAAAAGGAACCATTGTTATTGATAAAATTTCAACGCCATCAAAAGTTGAGATTCATTATAATGATGGAACCGTTGAAGATATTAGCCGCCCACAAGTCGAAAACACCATGTATTATGAAGCAAAGGAATTTATTGAGCTAATTAAAGAAAACAAGACGGAATCGCAAATCAATACATATGCCAATTCTTTGACAACAAGCAAATTAATGGAACGGGCAAGGAAGCAAATCGGCTTAGTCTTTCCGGCTGACCGGAATTAAGGGAATTCTTCTCGGATTAACCTAGAATTCCGTTTGTTAAAAGAAAACATCATTTGCAGGGGATAATTGAATTGGTCTCCTGCTTTTTATATTGTGAGGAAATTTTTGCTTAATATGGGTTATAAAATATTGTAATCTTTATAAAAAGATGATATTATTTTTTTGAATTAAGTTAGTTAGTCAGATAACTAAAGGGGGTGTGAAAATGGCAAAACCAAACGTTATAAGTAAAGAGGATTTGATTAAATATGCAATGGAGTGTTTAGTAGATGTAGGGATAGAAAAATTTACTTTAAAATCTGTAGCAGAGGCGGCGGGTGTAACACAGGGTACAGTTTACTATCATTTCAGGACGAAGGAACAGTTATTACTAAATATTGTACAAAACATTTGTGAGCGTTCATGGGCGGAAATTTCCCAACAAAGTACTCAATTCAAGATAAATCGGGCAATAGAATCAGCCAAAAGTCGCTGTTCTTATGACTCTTTCTTCCACAAATTATTTTTCACTTTGGTTGTTTCAAGCTTCAATAACGAAAAAATAAGGAGTCAATTAGGAGGGATGATTTTGTCCGAAAATAATGCATTGGCTAAAAATTTATCAGCTCTATGGCCAAAATCACCGTTAGAGGGCGTTACTTTAGAAACGTGGGGAATCATCATTAATGCAATTGTTGACGGATTAGCATTACAAGCATTAGTAAGAAAGGACTTTCCTGTAGAAAAAACATATAAGGAACTTGAACAACTATTTAACGGCCTTAATCGTTTACTTGACGAGGGGGTAGAGGGATGAAAGTTTATTTTATAACGGTTATATGGGGTTTCTTTGTTTGGCTTTTTGCAACATTGTTTTTTGTGTTTTTTGGAGAACATGTTCTTTTTAGCCCCGGAACAGACATGTTTTTAATTAGCACTTTATTATTACTGGCCGGAACTGGGCTATTATTGTGGGGTATCACATATGTTTATCTATTCTTTGATAAATCCACTCATGCGCCGTTAAAGTTTGGAATAGTTGGTACGGCTATTGGTCTAGCATTAGACACGTTCACTTTAGCCAATTATCATTTTATATTTCCAAAATTAGATGATTCCCAAGTTATTGCGTTTACAGCATGGATGTCATTTGCCTATGCTTTATATTTACTCATACCTTTCATGATAAATCTACAAAGGACTAAAATGATTGATTCATCTTTATAAGTTGTACCCAGCTCGGAATTGTGTAAAGTATACTTATTCCCTTTAGTTATACAAATGGAGATATTCCGGTTCTTGCCTTAATTCCTCTCTTTTTTCTATAAAAAAAGGGTAGTGAATCTTCATTACTCTTTTTTGCTATTTTAAACCTCGTACTCAGGGATGAGAAACTCCCACTTTAAACCTCGCATTTCTGGCAGCGAAACGCCAACTTTAAGGCAGGGTAATTATATATCCGTATCATTATTATCTCAAGAATCCACTTATGCAAAGTCCAACCTCTATTTTAGAAAAAGTTTCCGTATGCCGGCTCAAATAGAACTATATTTGGTATTTCACCAAGTTTTGTTCCATTTCTTTTGAACGACGGCTTAGCTCTTCTGCAGTTTCTTTTAACTCTGTAAAAATTTGCAACTGGGATTCTGCAGTGGCGGCAAGTTCTTCACTGGCCGCTGCCGTTTGCTCTGATACTTGGGATGTATGGATAATAGCCGCTACCGTTTGATCTTTTGCCATGCCCATTTGTTCGATTGCATCTTTCATATCATTTATTTTTCGAATGATTGAATCAATACTGTCTGCAATATTGTTAAAAGAGGCATCTGTTTGGTTAACAGCGGTAAATTGCTCTTCAGAAATATTTTTCATATCATGGACTGCTTGAATCGCTTCTTGAGAATCTCTTTTGATACTGACCATCATACTAATAATTTGTTCGGTAGAAATTTTACTTTGATCGGCCAATTTTCGTACTTCATCTGCCACTACCGCGAAACCTTTCCCTGCTTCACCGGCTCTGGCCGCTTCAATAGCAGCGTTCAATGCTAACAAATTGGTTTGATCGGCAATATCTTTAATTGTACCGACAAAAGTCTCAATATCTTTTAAAGTAACTGTTAAATTATTTACGGTTGTAAATATTTTCTCTGACGATAATTGATTGCTCTCAGACTTTTCTCGTAAAATCCCTACCATTTCCAAACCTTGTTTATTTAAGTGATTCACATTTTCCGTTTCATTGATAATCGAATGATACCCGTCTGTGACAACAGAAATATGTTCGGATAATTGATCCATAACTTGCACACTTTTTTCCGCTTCCATTACTTGGTCAGAAGCGCTGACGGCAATTTCATTAATCGTATCGGATAATTCCTTAATGGATGTTACAGCCTCATTTGTTTCACTCGAAATGTGCTCTGAAGCTTGCAAGAAGGAATTGACATGATTCAATGATCCTGCAATAACAGAACGCATTTGCGAAGTGATGGAATTTAAATGACCGACAATTTTTTCTAAAGCTTTATTTTTTCCTGCGTCCATTTCAATTGAAAAATTCCCGTCTTTTATTAAATTTAATAATTCCATAAAACCATTGGCTGACTTGGATATCGATTTCATTATGAAAACAAATAACAAAGCGCTTAAAATAAGATTGGATAGACTGCAAATAAACATCAATAATAAAAGACTGATAGAATCCGTGAAAAGATGAATGATAAAACCTAAAAGGCAGCCGAGAATGATACTTAAAATGAGTATGATGGAACTGGTACCTGTCACGATGTTTCTAATCAGTTGTACTGCTTTATATGAGTTTTTTCCTGATTGTCCATTCATTCGAATTTTTCCTCCGTAAATTTGTTGTTGCACTGCTTTATACCTAGCTTTACGACGCTGACTGTTTCATTTTTAAGTATATCACTAGTCCAAAATATATACTATATGGCAAAAAAATATACAGTAACACATTGTGAATTTTGTATAGATATAAATAGCTTTTGTACATGCATTGACGGTACCTTCATCAGCATGCTTATTGGATCCTCCATCATGTATCTGTTGGACGAACATGTGCATTGACTTCCACTGGATCATGGATTATATTTTAAATAAGTTAATAATCTTTGTAGGAGATGATGGGATTCACACAAAGGCTAACCTATTTTTAAAGAATAGGGTGCTTACGTATGGATCTTTTTTTATTGCATAATTTGTAGTATAGTTGTTTTCTTTTGTGGATTGGGATAATAACACATGAAAGAAGGTGTAGGAGAATGAATAAAAAGGTAATCCCCGCTATTTCATCAATAAAAAATTTAGAAAAATTTATAACGAGCCCATATGAGATTGGCGTCTTATTAGACAGTCACATTGCCCAATTAAAAAATATTAATGATTTGGCAGAAAAATACGGAAAAAAATTGATGTTTCATATGGATTTAATTGAAGGAATAAAAAACGACGAAAAAGGAACGGAATTTATTTGCCAGGAGTTTCGACCATATGGATTGATCTCTACTAAAGCAAATGTGATTCGAAAAGCAAAACAGAAGGGCGTCCTTTCCATCCAGCGCATGTTCTTAATTGATTCACATGCGGTTGAACAAAGTTATCGTCATATAAAAATGACACAGCCTGATTATATTGAAGTATTACCCGGTACATTGCCGTCGATGATTCGGGAAGTGGCCGAGAAGACAAAAATTCCGATTTTAGCTGGCGGTCTCATTCGAAAGCCGGAGGAAGTGGAAAAAGCAATTGCGGCAGGAGCAACAGCAGTTACCACATCAGCCAAGAACTTGTGGGATATTTATGAAAAAATTCAATAAGGTAGACTCCAATCAGTGGCGGTTTTTTCTTTCATTATTATGGGTTGTCGATATTTGTTTGAGATCGTAACTGCCACTTCTTGCTGAATTTTTTTCTGATTGTTGGTTGTACCATTGACGTTGTACGATCGGTTTTCCTTCATACAGACAATACGACTAAATTCGACTCAATGAAAATCACCTTTTTTTCATGCTAAAAAAGTAAAATAAATTATTGACACCGTTTTCAAACATTGCTATCATGTAAATAAGTTAATAGTCGTGAGGAGAAACGGAGACACATGGATTACCTTTATTTTTTATATAAAGGTTTATCTGTGTGTCTTTTCTTTTGGCATCAACTCCTTTTTTGCAATATATGCATGGGGGATAGGGGAGTTTTCCGTACGATTATTAACAAATACGAATAAAATGGAAGGAAGGGTTGTCTATGTCGGCATTTTTGGGGGAATTAATTGGAACGGCGATTTTGATCATTATTGGGGGAGGTGTTGTGGCCGGTGTGACCTTAAACAAGTCAAAAGCAAACGGCGGCGGATGGGTGGTCATCACACTTGCATGGGGGCTTGCGGTGACCATGGGTGTTTTTGCAGTTGGAAACTATAGTGGGGCCCATTTAAATCCGGCCGTTACATTTGCCTTTGCACTAACCGGTGATTTTCCGTGGAAAGATGTGCCTACGTATATTTTAGCCCAAATGTTGGGGGCCATTGTCGGTGCAACCATTGTCTTTTTTCACTACTTATCTCATTTTAAAGCAACGGCGGACCAAGCGACAAAACTCGGTGTTTTTGCAACAATTCCGGCGATTAGACATACATTTTCAAACTTATTATCAGAAATTATTGGTACATTTATTTTAATTTTTGGGTTATTATTTATTGGAGCCAATAAATTTGCGGAGGGGTTGAATCCGTTAGCAGTCGGATTGTTGATTGTAGCGATTGGTATGGCACTCGGCGGTACAACCGGTTATGCGATTAATCCGGCACGGGACTTGGGCCCGCGAATTGCCCACTTTATTTTACCAATCCCCGGAAAAGGAAATTCCGATTGGGGATATGCATGGATTCCGGTAGTCGGTCCGCTTTTGGGTGGGGCGCTCGGTGGCTTAACCTATAAAGCACTATTTTTAGGAGAAGTTTCTGTCTTTTTATGGATTACCCTTGCCATTACAGCTATCATTATCCTTTTATCTTATTCAACAAAAGATCAGGTGGAAGAGGAAAATCAATCTATTTCTGCATAAAAATCAATGAAAATATTTATAACGGAGGGGAATTGAATGGAGAACTTCATTTTGGCGATTGATCAAGGAACGACGAGTACGAGGGCGATTTTATTTAATAAAAAAGGGGAAATCGTTCATGTTGCTCAACAGGAGTTTACACAAATTTTTCCACAACCGGGTTGGGTTGAGCACAATGCAAATGAAATATGGGGTTCGGTTTTAGCCGTTATGGCAACTGTGTTGGCCGAAGTAAATGTAAAACCGGAACAAATCGCCGGAATTGGAATCACCAATCAACGGGAAACAGCTGTTGTTTGGGATAAGGAAACAGGTAACCCGATATATAATGCGATTGTCTGGCAATCACGGCAAACAGCACAAATATGTGAAGAGTTAAAGGCACAAGGTTATGATCAGTTATTTAGGGAAAAAACAGGGTTGTTGATTGATGCGTATTTTTCCGGAACAAAAGTGAAATGGATTTTGGATCATGTTGAAGGAGCAAGGGAAAAGGCTGAACAAGGAAAGTTGTTATTCGGTACCATTGATACTTGGTTGATTTGGAAATTATCCGGCGGCAGGGCTCATGTGACCGATTATACGAATGCTTCGAGGACATTAATGTATAATATTTATGAATTAAAATGGGACGATGAGTTGTTGGATATTTTAGGTGTGCCAAAAAGCATGTTGCCGGAAGTTCGTCCTTCATCGGAGATTTATGCAAATACAATTGATTATCACTTCTTTGGACATCAAGTACCGATTGCGGGGGTCGCCGGGGATCAGCAAGCCGCCTTGTTCGGGCAGGCCTGCTATCAAGAAGGAATGGCAAAAAATACGTACGGTACAGGTTGCTTCATGTTGATGAACACCGGTGAAAAGGCCGTAAAATCGGAACACGGGTTGCTGACGACGATTGCTTGGGGCTTGGATGGAAAAGTGGAATATGCGCTTGAAGGGAGTATTTTTGTCGCCGGTTCTGCAATTCAATGGCTGCGGGACGGTCTTCGGATGTTTAAAGAAGCAAAAGATTCAGAAGCCTATGCTGCCCGTGTTTCCTCAACGGACGGAGTATATATGGTCCCTGCCTTTGTCGGGCTAGGCACGCCTTACTGGGATAGTGATGTCCGCGGGGCTGTATTTGGTTTAACTCGGGGAACTTCCAAAGAACATTTTATCCGGGCTACATTGGAATCGCTTGCTTATCAAACAAGGGATGTCTTATCGGCAATGGAGCAGGATTCCGGTATTGCATTGAAAACATTGCGGGTTGACGGAGGAGCTGTTCAAAATAATTTCCTTATGCAGTTCCAGAGTGATATTTTAAACGTACCGGTAGAACGTCCGATTGTCAGTGAAACCACTGCGCTTGGTGCCGCCTATTTGGCCGGTTTGGCAGTCGGTTACTGGGAAAGTCAAGAGGAAATTGCCAAACAATGGGTGATTGATAAAAAATTTGAACCGGGAATGTCAGATTTCGAGCGGGAAAAACTGTATGAAGGTTGGAAAAAAGCGGTTCATGCAGCGATGGCATTCAAATAAAACCGGCCATTTTTCAAGTAGAAATGCAGATTGATATAGTGACAATGGTCCGGAGTTCAATGGTTGAGTCTGGAGACAGGGTTTAAAACTTTCCGGGCAAAAATGTCTGAAACTTAACGGACAAGATGGAAAACCAGATTTTAAAAAACTTTCCAAGCAAAAATGTAACAATATTTTTCAAAACATGGTATATTAATAGTAAGTTAATATTCGGTATGAGCTGAGGAGAAACCAAATGACATTGCCCTTTGTGGTAAATGGTTATTTGGTTTTTCCTTTTTTACTATAAAAACTGTGCATATGGAGGGAACTACTTTGCAAATACCATTTTCCTATTTTTCCAGAGAAAAAATAATCGAACAAATGAAGTCTAATCCATACGATTTGTTGATCATCGGCGGGGGGATTACCGGTGCGGGAATCGCATTGGATGCCGCCAGTCGCGGTATGAAAGTCGCTTTAGTTGAGATGCAAGATTTTGCGGCGGGAACATCGAGTCGATCAACCAAGTTGGTTCACGGTGGTCTGCGTTATTTGAAACAGTTTCAAGTTGGGTTGGTTGCCGAAGTAGGGAAGGAGCGGGCAATTGTTTACGAAAACGGACCGCATGTGACGATGCCGGAATGGATGCTCCTCCCCTTTTATAAAGAGGGGACTTTTGGCAAATGGTCGACATCCCTTGGTTTAAAGGTATACGACTTTTTGGCCGGGGTGAAAAAATCAGAGCGGCGGAAAATGTTATCTCGAGAGGAGACATTACAAAAAGAGCCTTTGTTGAAAAAAAAGGGTTTGCTTGGCGGCGGTTATTATGTAGAATATCGGACCGACGATGCCCGATTGACCATTGAAGTTATGAAGAAAGCGGCGGAAAAAGGTGCCCATATTGTGAACTATACGAAAGCTGTTCAATTCCTATATCAGGATAAAAAAATGATCGGGGTTGTTTGTGAAGATGTATTAACAAAGCAAAAATTTCATATCAAAGCGAAAACAATTGTGAATGCCACCGGTCCATGGGTGGATGAGGTGCGAAACAAGGATTATTCGAAAAACAATAAACGGCTCCAATTGACGAAAGGAGTTCATATTGTCATTGATCAATCAAGATTCCCGTTAAAACAAGCTGTATATTTTGACACACCGGATGGTCGAATGGTGTTTGCCATCCCACGGGACGGAAAGGCATATGTAGGCACGACCGATACTTTTTACAGTGATGATCTGGTACGGCCGTATATAACGGAAGAGGATCGTGAATATTTGTTAAAAGCGATCGCCTTTATGTTTCCGGATGTGGGTGTTCGTGAAGAGGATATTGAATCAAGCTGGGCAGGTGTTCGTCCGCTCATTTACGAGGAAGGAAAAGACCCGTCTGAAATTTCCCGGAAAGATGAAATTTGGGAGTCGGACAGCGGCTTAATTACGATTGCCGGGGGGAAATTAACCGGATACCGAAAAATGGCGGAAAATGTTGTTGATCTTGTTGTCAAACGTTTTGCTAAAGAAGGCCGCAATTTTGGATCATGCAGAACAAAAACATTGCCAATTTCAGGCGGAGACATCGGTGGTTCAGATCAACTCGGATCGTTTATCGCAAAGGCGGCCGATCAAGCAGTATCATATGGGTTTACGAAAGAGGAAGGAGAGCAACTGGCAAGACTATATGGCTCCAATGTCGATACCGTTTTTTCATATGGCCAGCAATATGAAAAATTGAAAGAATGCCCGCTTCCGAGAATCTTATATGCTCGTCTTATGTATGCCATTGAACACGAAATGGTGGTTAAACCGGTCGATTTCTTTATCCGGAGAACCGGTGCCGTATACTTTCATATTGACATGGTGGAAACTTGGAAAGAGCCTGTTCTCCACTGGATGGCACAACATTATGGATGGGATGAAAACGAGATGAAACAATATAGAAAAGAATTAGATGATGAAATTCAAAAAGCTCGCTTCCCTGTTAAATAAAGAATTGACATTTACATTAAAAGTATTGCATAAAATGAATTTAATGGGTATAATAATATTAAGTAATAAGTGTTTCTCAATGTACGCTTTTAAACATTGATTAGGATACAATGGCGTTTCTCAATGTACGCTTTAAACATTGATTAAGATACAATAGCGCTTCTCAATGTGTGCCTTAAACATTGAAAAAAGGGATTCTCAGTATTTGAGGTCCCTTTTTTGATGGAGGTAATATGGGGAAAATTGTTGAAAAAGGAATGTACTTTGCAAAAAATGAATTCTACCAAATTATTAAAAGCTTAGGTGGAGAGTGGAATGATACAAAATTCCGTCCGATTGTTACACTAATGCAATCATCAGATAACCCGGAAATATATTGGGCTATCCCTATGGGTAATTTGGACCATCGTGATAAAAGCCAGCAGCAACGCCTTCAAAAATTTTTAAGTAGAAAAGAACGTGATATTTCTTCATGCTACTATCATGTTGGAAAAACAGACAAAGATTCTATCTTTTTTGTTTCTGATGTTGTTCCGATTACCATGAAATATATTGAGAGAGAATATTTAGTTGGGCCAAAAAGCAATAATAAACAGTATGTTATTAAAAATCCAAAACTGATCTCAGAACTAGAACGTAAAGTGGGGCGTATTATTCGTTTTGAAAAAAACTATACTCAATCAAAAGGTAAGCCTAAATTCCGGCAACGGTTCCTTGAGATTTACAATTATTTAGAACAAGAATTAATCCGGGAAAGTATTCAGTCTACTCAAAAGCAAATTGCAGCTACAAGATCCTCCGATACAGATTTGGAATTATAACATTTTATACCTGTTAAAAATAAAATGTTGCAGAACTTCTTTGTTCTGTAACAACTCAAATTATATTCGAATCTCATTCAGATTTATTTGCAATATTATTAGGTAAAAATTACTTTTAAAAAAGTTACTTTTATAATATGATAAAGGTATAATTGTTTTTGGTAACAAAAGATAAATAAAGGTGGAATAGAAAACAAATGAATAATGATGTACCTGTCGAAAAAGAGAAAAAGGTTGTTGACACTAAAGTAGTAAAAATTAATGCAGATTTACATTACAAACTTAATTTATATAAAGCGAAGAAGGGAAATAGTATCACAATCACAGATTTGGTTAATCAAGCAGTTACTGAATATATAAAAAATCATAGCGAAATCACAGAAGCTATTGAGGAGTGAAAACCAAAGGGGGACCTTTAAAATGACTACTATCGTTACTCTAAAAAGTATTAAAAATGGTGTTCATAAAATAGAAGTGAAACGTGAATTTGGTTCAATTGAAAGAAGAGAATTAACTATAGCCGAATTGAAAGAGTATTTGGAGCAAACAAAACAATATTGTGAACACAAGGGGTATGAATTCATTTATAATGGTGCTAAAATTTCAAGACCCGAAGCTTATGCCGGATTTGATGAAACGGATTTTGAAGTTATGGACTATGAATTAGATTCACTTTATAGCCAAGCCAAAAATGCTGGAAAAGAATGGATTTTCAATTCTTTTTAGAGGATGAAAAAACCATAGTTTTAAACGTTTATCGGGATGGTAAGGAAGTAGAAACATTAAGATTCGAAAACAAACGGGTAGATACGAACTAAAATTTGCATTACTAAGGAGGTTTATATTTATGGTCTCTACATTTGAATCGTTAATTCGGAGATCGAATTAAAAAATTTAATAGAATTTAGAACCAAATTACGTAATAAAAAGGGGAATATTAAATGCGTTTAGCCAATTTAATTCATGTTATGAGTCCAGGACAACCTTTTAGAGTTTATTGTGAAGTTGATTATAAGAAATACAGCTACAACTTCCAGACGAGATATTAATGCGGTTTTTGGCTTTTGAGAAACTAACTGATTTTGCATTAAATGCAGAAGTTTCGAAAACTCACACTTCCGAAACAGAAGAAGATGTAATTATTATTTGGATACGTTAATGTGTATTTCGAGTAAGAGTAGAAGAAAATCCGCAGTAAAACAAAAAAGAGGCTGGAACATAATTCTAAAATTTTGTTTGATACAGGATACAGTGACGCCTTTATCAAGAATGCTTATAAAATGGGGATTAATTTAATTGATTTAAACTATATATCATTTTCACATGGTCATCCAGACCATACTTGGGGAATGACAGATTTATTTAGGCTTTTTATGGAAGCGAAGAGTGGTGGTAGGAACTTCTATCTTCCAATTAGTGGTAACTAAAGGTGGGGCTTTTTGACCCTTACCTATTATCGAGAAGATGAAGAGGTGTTTAATTGTGAAAATACATATTATAGGTGGTTCAGGCAGTGGTAAGACTACTATATCCCAAAGATTAGCTGACAAATATAATCTGCCTTTATTAGAATTGGACGAAATATACTGGAATGATGGAAATTATAATATAAAAAGACCAAAATATGAAAGGAATAGATTACTTAATTCCTTCTTAAAGAATGATAGATGGATTATTGAAGGTGTTTATTATAAGTGGCTAGATGATAGTTTTAATGATTCAGATTATATATTTATCTTAGATGTAAATAGACATTTAAGAAATTACAGAATATGTAAAAGATTTTTCGTAAGAAAATTCAATAAAACCCATAAAAGTGAAAGTATAAGCTCGTTGATTGAACTTATACTTTGGAACAATAAATTTGATAAAAAAAATATGTTGAAAATTAAAGAAAAACTAAATATAAATTTTTCCAATAAAACATTCATTATAAAGAGTTATGACGATATAGAATCTATCATTGAAAACTAGGACCCCGATGACTGATAATTTAGAAGCCCAAGTTTCCATATAATAGTTGTGGGTATTATGAATAAAATAGAAATAAAAGGCAATGTCACAAAGATTATATTATCACTATGATCAATTATGTATAAGTATGGATAGTATTGTACTAATGCGAATGGAATGAAAAATGTTGAAAATTTTAAAACAAAATCTCCATATACATCTATTGGATATTTACCAAACTCTCTCGACCCCTGAGTTAACAAATTAAATATTTCTACCTTATCTAATGTAAAAAAACAAATTCCGGCATATATAATGTACAAACAACTAAATATTAAACAACTTGTAATGATTATTAGTAATAATGTGAACATCTTTAATACTGACCAGTTGACGTCTGAATAAAATATGCAATAGATAAACATTAATAGAGATTGCAAAACTCTACCAATTTTTGTTAAATCAAGATTATTCGCTATCACTTGAATTATAAGATTTTGAGGTCGTATTAAATAGCTATCTAAAGTTCCTTGTTTTATTAAAACAGGAAAGCGGTCAAACCCTTTAAATATCCCTTCAGCTATAGAGAATGAGAACAGGGTAATGCTAAAAAATAATAAGATTTCCGATAGTGTATAACCATTTATTTTCTCAAAGCGATGTAACATGAATAAGACACCTATAAAGGCAGAAAAAGTTACTAAAAATTGTCCTATCAATGATAAGTAAAAAGATTTTTTATATAGTATAATTTTTTTAAAGCTAATTTTTAGATAGTTTAATATGATCATAATCAACCACCTTGAATTGAAATATTTTTAGCGCCTAATTTCTCCAATATTTTGCTAATGATGAATATTGCTATTATCCAAAAACATTGTATTCCTATGAAAATTGCAATCTTATCACCATCAATTGTACCACTATAAATAAGAAATGGTGTATTTGCAATTGATGCAAATGGTAATGCAATGATTATTGGTTGTAAAATATCTGGAAAAAAAGGCAAAGGTATAACATTCCCTATTAAAAAATCACCAATCGATTGATAAAGTAGTTTTAATCCATCAGATTCTATAGTGAATAGAGTGAGTACATATATAAAGGTACTTAATAAAGAGCATAAAATAGTACCTAATGTAATGGAAATTATATAAGCTAAAAAGGTTGCCGAATTTTCAGGTAAGTATAATCTGAATGGTTCCGGAAGTATTAAAGCAATAACAATAATAATAGGTGTTTTCAAAATAGTCCGACCTATTCTGTCACCTATATCCATTGAAAACCAATAAAACTGTAAATTGATAGGCTTTGTTAAGTCATATGCAATGTTTCCGTTTTTGATTTTTTGGAATATCTCATAGTTCCAATTCCATAAACCTAACATTGAAAAAAAAGCTTGCTGAAACCATACATAAGCAACTAGTGCATTGAACTCGATTGGAAAGGCATTAGGGTTTGCCTCATAGAATGCTTTGAAAAGTATTATTTGAAGCATTCCCCATAGTAATTGAGTTATTACCCCAGATAATGAAGCAATTCTAAATTGATATGTGTTCTTAATTTTTAACCTAATAATGCATAGAAGTGTCTTCATGACTTAGTCATCTCCACTCATTTGATATAAACCTATAAGTATATCATCTAAACTTTGATTTTGATCGCCACTAAATAGCTTTAATTCAGGGATAGTTCCGTCAAATAAAATCTTACCCTCATCAATAAAAAGTATTCTATCTACCAATGCTTCTAAATCTTGAGTATCATGTGTAGTTAAAATTATAGTCGTATTTTGTGTTTTATTCAGTTTTTTAATAAACGCTCTTACTTTTTTTTTAGATAATGCATCTAATCCGATAGTTGGCTCATCAAGGAATAAGATTTTTGGGCTATGTAACAAGGAAGCAGCAATCTCACACCTCATTCTTTGTCCAAGCGATAAAGTTCTGACTGGTTGATCTAAAAGTTTAATTATATCTAACTCTTTAGCTAAGTAGGATAGATTTTTTTCATAGCTGGATTTAGGTATTTTGTAGATTGCATTTAATAAGTTAAAGCTATCTATAACTGGTAAATCCCACCATAAATTACTCTTTTGCCCAAAAACTACACCAATTGTCTGAACATGCTCTTTTCTATTTATCCAGGGTGTTCTATCATCAACAAGACATATACCGTCGTCGGCTTTCATGATTCCACTTAGTATTTTTATTGTAGTACTTTTACCAGCACCATTTTTACCTAGATAACCTACAATTTCTCCATCATTAATTTTGAACGAAAGGTCACGGAGCGCATATTTATAATTTCGTTTAGGTGAGAAATATGAATAAACATTTTTAATGAAACCTTTGTTATTTTCATATTTTACGAACCTTTTCGATAAATTTCTTACTTCGATACTCATATACTTACCCCTCTCTTAATTCATTCCTATTTAATATTTAATAATATATCACAGTATGTGTAAAATTTTACTCGAAGGGCAGATGAGTGGAAAAAATGGGAAGACGCTCTATCATTTAAATGTACGCTAGTAGGCGAATACATTTAGAAAGAGGTCTTCCTATGGATATTATATCAATAATTGCTAGATTGTTAAAGGATACAAAAAGTCTTATTGAATTTGAAGAACAAGTGAAAATTCTGATCCAGAATGCCTTTACGCAATGGGTTGGGGAAATATTTGAGACGTTAGATAAAACAATTAAGCAAAAAAAGCTGGAGGATGGCTGGGAGTACTGCCGGAGTGATAACAGAAGCATTCAGTTTCTATTTGGAAATGTGACCTTTAAACGCTCACTCATGCATGACCAGAAAGGGAATTCACATTATCCTCTGGATGAATGGTTAGGGCTTTTACCACGCCAGCGATACAGCCCGTTAGTGGAGTTAAAGGTGGCAGAGTTGGCGAGTGAGAACACCTATCGGGAGGTAGCTGATATTTTAAAAGAGTGGACAGCCGTGAGTCTCAGTCACACAACGGTAGGGAACATGGTGAAACACGTAGGGAAAACGCAAGCTGAAGCCGACAAGGCACTTGTAGAAGAGCTAGAAATAGCTGATTCCCTACCTGAGGGAAAGAAGGTAGATTACCTGTTTTCCGAAGCTGATGGTATATTCGTCCGGGGACTAGAAAAGAAACAGGGGATGGAAGTCCACCACGCCATTCTCTATGAAGGATGGGAAACCAATGGCAAAAGAGTCTCTCTACACCATCCCGTTGTTATCATGACGACGGAATCCATCCAGACATTTTGGGATGAAGTCCAAGCCGTAGCAGCCAACACCTATTCCCTTGAAAAAGCTCGTGTCATAACAAATAGTGATGGAGGTGCGGGGTACACAGCTGAACGGTTTCAAACAGCATTCTCACAGTCGGAATATCCGGTGCTCAACCAGCTGGATACCTACCACGTTGCACAAGCCATTGTAAGGACATTTGGGGGCGGAAAAAGCGAGATTAAAGAGCAAATTAGAAAAGCAATTCAAACGCATGACAGGGACCAATTCACGTTATATTTGGATACGTATGAGAGCACATTGACAGATGAAAAGAGCCTTAAGAAAATCAAGGAATTCCGTTCGTATATCTTGAAAAATTGGGAACGCATTTTTGACTGGAGAGACAAGGTTGAAAACGTGCCAGAAGGGGCAAGAGGCCTAGGGGCGATGGAATCAAACCAAAGGCATATCTCATTCAGAATGAAGAAACGGGGCATGCATTGGAGTAAAAAAGGCGCAGAAGCCATGGTAAAGGTGAAACAGGGCATGCTTAACGGGACATTGCGGGAAGCGTATTTGAAACACCGTACAAGAAGCACAAAAAAACAACGAAACTTGAAAAAAGCCATTAGGATGTCTCAAGTATTCAAGCAGCCTGTACGCCCGTCAATTGGCGTAAAGCGCGGATCTGTTGCCCTGTATTCAAGCCGTTCATCGGCTATGGGGCATTTAAGCAAAATTTTAGAGCTTTCGTTTTAAGGCTGGCTAAGTGTGGGCTGATCGTTGATGCGCACGGAAATTACGAGACTCCTATGGGAAAAGCGGGCCAGGAGAGACCCCGCAGCGAGGTACGAGCGAGGAGGCTCGCCGGCCGCCCGCGGAAAGCGAGTAAATTTCGCACGCATCAACATTCCCGTTATCTCTATACAAGACATATTAAGGCAATTTCAGAACAGCCTCACTGAGCCAAGAAAACAAGCAAGTAAGGTAGCCGAAAGTGTACAAAAAGAGTGTCTTGGAATACCCGATATTTAAACCCTATCGAGAAAAACTTGACACATACATTGAAGTTTGTATGTAAGGAAGTTTCGGTCTAATGAACAAAAGGTTGGATGAACAAGGGAAATGTGATTTTGAAAAAAGACCGTTCATCCAACCTTTTGGATTTCTTCATGGACAAAAAGCTTTCTAGGTGCTAATTGTCTGCAAATCATTATTCTATTAATATCCACATAAAATTCTCCTCAGTTAGTGCTACTCTATTCATTTTCCATCTTTCACTTGTCTGTTTGCCTTTTTGAGGTGTTAACCTTTTTTCAAGATCTACCATTTACAAAGTTGTCCTTCAAATGGTGTTGTTGTGCACATATAATAAAAGGTGAAGACAGTTTCGAAAATCTAGTTGTCATTTCCCCCACTGCAAACGGCGAGTCAAGGATTCCGTCAAATTTTCAGTAAACGAGGAAGTAAGTGGGAGAAGGAATGGTCCACGTGCATTCGATTCGTTTAGGTAAACCGATGTTTCGTCCCCAGTTCTTGTGTTAACTAAGTTTTTAATTCGGAATTCTGATTTAAATCCATTGGTGATTGCCAATTGACTAAACCTAAGCGTCCTTTTGATTTAATAATAATAATGCTGAAAATAGGCCAAAGTGAAAATAAAAGAAAAAAGGGGATATTTAGGTGATATTCAAAAGGCAAGTGACACTTTTAAAAGAACTCATATACAGTAGAAAATATAATTCTGTTCAGCATTATGCGGAATTATTTCAGGTATCTACACGAACTATTCATTTTGACCTAGATGTACTGGAGGATATTGTCAAGGAGTATCATTGTAGAATTGTGAAGAAACCGGGTAAAGGAATATTTTTGGATGGAAAAGAAAATGATAAAAATAAATTGTTGCATAGTCTTCAGAACTATTCCCTTTTCTCCAATCTTTCACCTGCAGAAAGGCAAATTCAAATATTAGAAAAGCTCGTTAATGAAGAACGCTTGTCATATAAACTTTTATCCCAAAAATACTTTGTGAGTCGTACTTCGATTGCAAAGGATTTTAAGGTGATTAAAGAAATGTGTTCTAAGGAAGGTGTTCTTCTAGAATATGATAATGATGGAACGTTTTTGGTCGGTCATGAAAAAAACTTGCAAAGTCTCCTAAAAAAGCTGTATTTGAGAAAGTTTGAACAAAATTATTATCGTTTCCCTAATAATTTAATTGAATATAAACAGTTTTTATTGGATACCGATAATAGCCTCCCACATTTTTTTATTGAGGAAACATTTAATATTGTTTGTACCATCGGCGAAAAATACAATTTGGCCGATCATTATTTAATTAGTTTGCAAAATACATTAATCGTTCTTTGCTTACGGGTTTATCGGAATAAACATCATGAACAGGGAAATGGTTATGTCTTTGAAAAGGTCCAACAGTTGGGAACATATTTTGTTGCGAATGAAATTGCAGAAGAAATCGAAAAAAAGCTGAACATCTCATTATCAGAGGAAGATATTGTTTACATTAATGAATGTTTAATTGCCAATGGAATTGAGAATTTAAATATAACCAGCAATCATGGCTATTATAGTAAGTTAGTCCAAGATTTAATAAAGAAGTTCAGCAAAATTATCAATACGAACTTAACTAAGGATAAGAAATTATACAAAGGGTTATTAACACATATTGTTCCGATGATCTACCGTCTAAACAATAACATTCGTTTGCAAAATCCCTTAATTAAGGAAATTAAGAAGCAATATTCGGTCATGTTTAATATCACTTGGTTTGTTCTAGTTGACTTGGAATCAAAATTAAACATTCATATTCCAGAAGATGAAATTGGTTTTATCATGGTCCACTTTCAATCAGCCTTGGAGCGGCATGAAGATATTAAAAAAGTATTAATTGTTTGCCCAATAGGGATTGTCACATCTGAACTTTTAGAAACAAGAATCAAGAAATATTTACCCAGTTTAAATCTATATGAGGTTGTTTCTGTTCAAAATCTAAATCCGGCCAATTTCAAAAAGTTCGATTATATTATTTCGACAGTACCTTTAGAAGTGAAAAATTTTGATTCAAATCGAATTTTCTTTATCTCGCCTATTCCTACTGATAAGGAATTAAAAGAGCTTACCAATTTAATGACAGATAAAATTTTTAATGCACAAGCGTTTTATACGATTAGCGAATATAACAGAGAAGTCAAAATAAACAACTTTTTACTTCCAAACTCTATTTTTGTAAACAATCATTTTAATTCAATGAAAGAGATTTTAGAGTATTTAATTTCGTATCTAGAACACGAAGATCTTGTAACACCATTATACAGGAAATCTGTTTTTGATAGGGAAGCAACATCTTCAACAGCTTTGGAAACTGGTGTAGCCATTCCCCACGGAAATCCGGATTATGTTAAAAAAACAAGCATATCTATCTTAGTTAATAGTAAAAAAGTCCATTGGGGAAATGAGAAAGTAGATATCATCATTTTGTTATCTGTAGCGAAAAATGATGTAAACCATATAAGTTCGATTATTTCTCAAATTTATGATGTGATTTCTGATAGAAATAGAATGGAAACAGTATTTTTCGGGAAGACTAAGGAAAATATTTATGAATATTTTTATGATCATTATTAAGCATGAAGGGGATTTGTATGCTCAAAGAATTATTGCCAAAAAGTCATATGCAGCAAAGAGAGAAAGTAGACAGTTGGGAAGATGCCATTAAAATTGCAAGTATCCCGTTATTAAAGGAAGGAATCATTGAAGAAAGTTACATTGAAAACATGATTGAAAGTGTAAATAAAAATGGTCCATATATCGTATTAATGGATTATTTTGCCTTGCCTCACGCAAAAGCGGGGGAAGGCGTAAACCGGCTGGGGATGTCGCTGTTGACACTTAATCATCCGGTTGATTTAAAAGGAAATCCTGTAAAAGTATTTTTAGTCCTGGCAGCAGTTGACGCCACTTCCCATATTGAAGCTTTAGCGGACATATCGAAATTATTAATGGACCCGAAAAATTATGAAATTTTTATGTCCGGAGATTTGGATAAGATTAATGACATTTTGTAGGTCATTTTCCAATCTGTCATATCCCAATGGAGCAAAAGACTTGTTTCTTTATTTGTCCAAAAGTATTGTGTAAAATTTCACAAAAGCATTATCCTGATTTATTGCAGCAACACCAAGTATTTTTTGCGAAAGTATTTGAAAAATAAGCTTTTGCGGTTTATCCATGAAAGTATTACTCAATTTACAATTTAAGGAGGATTTAATATGAAATTTTTAGCAGTTTGTGGTTTTGGTGTAGGTTCATCAATGATTTTAAAAATGACACTTGAAAAAGTTTGCAGGGAAAGAAATCTCGATTGCGAGGTAGAAAATACGGATATTAGTTCAGCTAGGGGGATGAATGTTGATGCCGTTTTTACAAGTCAGGAGCTTGCCGATGAGTTAAAGGGTAGTATGAAATGTCCCGTATTTCCGATAAAGCGTTATATGGACAAAGAAGAAGTAGGCAAAGCCCTTGATGAATTTTTGAAAAATAAATAAGGGAGGAAAAGGAAATGGCGTTTCTGGATTTTATAACATCGAACATTTTACGTAATCCACCTGTTCTTTTAGGCTTGATTGCAGCTATCGGACTAATTGTTCAAAAGAAAAATATAGCAGATATTATCAAAGGTTCATTGACAGCTGCGTTTGGTATGATCATTTTGAATACCGGTGTCGGATTAATTACAGGCACGATTTCACCGATTAACTCTGCTTTCCAAGAAGCAATCACAGGGAAAACAGCCGTTGCCAATACATTAAATGATACGACATTTACGGCCAGCTTCGGCGGGGATGTCGGTTTGGCGATGTTCTTTGGTCTCATTCTTCATTTGATTATTGCAAGATTTACAAAGGTGAAAACCATTTTTTTAACCGGTCATATGTTATGGTGGTTCCCGTTTATCTTTGTTGCTGCAGGTGTTGAAGCGGGACTTTCCGGTTTTGGACTCATCATCTTTGGTGCGGTCTTTTCAGCTTTGTATTGGTCATTTATGCCTTGGATTATGCGGAAATTTATTTGGGATGTAACGGGGGATCAATCATTTTTAATCGGTCATCCTACCGGAATGTTAAGTATTATTTCCGGATTAGTTGCGAGAAAATTTGGCAATAAACAACATTCTACGGAGGATTTGAAAGTACCGAAAAGCCTGTCTTTCTTTAGAGAAATTTCAGTAACCGGGGCAACAGTTATTTTTATCATGTATATTATCGTAGCCATTATTGTTCCGTCTCTTGTTGGGAAAGGTGAAAATTTACTGTTTTTGTCACTTAATCAGGGGTTAACATTTGGGGCAGGTTTACTCGTTATGTTATACGGAGTCCGGTTTTTAATTAATCAAATCGTTCCGGCATTCCAAGGGATTTCGGAAAAACTCATTCCCGGTTCTGTTCCTGCATTTGATGTGCCGATACTCTTTAATTATCGTCCAAATGCGGTGATTATCGGTTTTCTTGTTGCAATGACAACTTCGACAATCATGATTATTATCGCCAATTCCTTTAATATTTTTGGCGTGATCCTTATTCCGCTTGTTATTACTTCCTTCTTTGAAATGGGGGGAGCTGCCGTTGTCGGTGAAGGTCAAGGCGGATTAAAAGGTTCAATCATCGGAACAATCGTATCGGCAATTGTTATGGTTCTAATCATGGGCATCTCCGTTGTTGTATACAATAATACCATTCAAAACTGGATGTTAATCTTTGGCGGAAATGACTTTTCCATCTTTGGTTCCATAGCAAAATGGATTGGCAGTTTATTTTCGGGTCTGTTTTGATCTATGGTTCAATAGCTAAATGAACTGGGTCTGTTAGTTAACTTATTCCATCTTTGGTTTAAAAATAAAAAGGATTAGCAAGCAGCATATTTTTGTGTCTATTTTGATTAAGTTTGGGAACCAATTCAATTTTGTTCAATCAAAATCTACAATGTTATAGGAGTGCTTATCATGTACCAATATTTTGATAGGGTCCGAGCAATACTTGATACCGTTGAAAGGGAAGAAAAGAAAAATATCGACGCAACTGTGTCTGTTATGGTCAATGCGATTATGAATAAAAAATCCCTATTTGCATTTGGGGCCAGCCATGCAGGAATTTTAACGCAGGAGTTATTTTATCGTGCAGGCGGATTACTAAACCTAAATCCGATTTTCGGTCGCGAAATTATGCTGGATACAGAACCAATTAGCCATACAAGTCATATGGAGCGATTAGTTGGTTATGGAAAACTGTTGGCAGATAAGACCCCGTTCTCTGATGGGGATGTACTCATATTGCATTCTGTTTCAGGACGCAATCCTGTAACAATTGAAATGGCAATGGAAGCACAAAAACGTGGCGTTACAACCATTTCCATTACCAATCTAAAATATTCTAAGTCGGTGAGTTCACGGCATCCGTCCGGCAAAAACTTGTACCACTTTAGTGATATCGTTATTGATAATCACGGTGATATTGGCGATGCTACTTGTGACATTGAGGGACTTGAGCAAAAAGTATCCCCGTCGTCTACAGTTGTGGGGGCAACGATTGTGAATACCATTGTTGCGGAAACGGTTCGACAATTAGTTGAGAAAGGGATGAAACACCCACCAATCTTTTACAGCGCAAATTTAGACGGTGGAGATGAACTTAACCGTAAATTATATGAAGAATACAAAGATACCATTTTTTACCGGTATTAATTAAATATTCAAGATAATCGTCAGTGGATATTCTCTATTCCATTATTAGCAAGAGCATAAGATGTGAAAAGATAGTTTAAGAACAACTAGGCTGATATTTAAATGGCAAAAACATAAATGGGCAATCGGAATCATTTACTTTGTTGTAATATATTAAAATTCCCGTAAGTAATGAACAAAGAAATTGCTAAAAAGTGGATTTTTACTCGTAAAGGAAAACTTTGAGACTAGCATTTGTTATAAGGCAATGAATCATAAACAGGATAAGCCAACATGAAGACTGACAGTACCTTTTATACGTAGGATTATTTTTTTTAGGAAAAGAACCTATATATAAAGAACATTAATTGAGTTTAAAATAAAGACCAAGAATGTCCTCATTACAACGTTCTTGGTCTTTACATATTTCATGTATCAGGCCTTAAAACCATTTAAAAAAATCCAAACCCTTCATTGACTCCATAAAATTTTAAACTTTACTCCACCTTTTATATTTAAAAGAAGAGGACGGTCTTCTTCAATAATTCTGCCGACAACATTTACTTTTTCATCAGCGGGTAAGTCCTTTTTCGTAATTTGGATTTCTCCTTGATAGCGACCATATCGACAATTATCAATGGTAATTGATCCCAGTGAACGTTCAATCGTGTTACTTGCCGCAATTTCCGTTGTACCCGGTGAGGCCATTAATCGAGATTCAGCAGAACGGATAACATCTCTTGCTGCATCTACTCGGTTTGTTTGTACAGAACTAAAGCGTGCAAGTAACTCTTCATCTTTCATATAACTTTCTGCCCGTAGTAAAATTACCCCGTCCACAAAACAGGCTCTAAACTGTTCATAAGAAGCTTTACTAATCGAAGGGTCACCGATAATGATTTTATCGACACCGGGCGCCTGTTTTAAATCAAGATAAGATGCAAAAGTTGTTAGATTTCGGTGTGCTTCTAATGTAGGCAGACCTTGAAACAATGGACCGCGGCGCTTGCCGTCTCCCGGAATAAAGGCCATGACACGGATCCCCTCATATGACAGCCATTGATTTTTTAAGGAAAAGTCCACGATATCTAAGGCGGTCTCCGGGCGTGGATAATAGTTATGCCAAGCTTCTACGGATGAAACTTGAAGTCCGTGCTTTTTCAGTTTTGCTAAGCTGTCCTCCGTTAACGTACTTGCATTTAAAGCAATCTTCATTTTGTTTGACAGCTTTGCGATTACCTCTTCGGAAATACCATAATCTACACGGATCCCAGTTAACCCCCAGTCAGTTAATTGGTTAGCATTCTCCCAATTGAAACCTAAATATTGAAGGGATTTAGGTGAGACATCTGCAAAAAGCTCCATGTCAAACTTCTTGGCTAACGTTCCCAAATGTTTCAGACGGTCCCGATATAGGCTATGGTCATCTTCCGGTATATGAAGGGAGGTAAATATGCTTTTGCAACCAATCTTGTCCATTTTTTCGATATAAACTTCCAATTCACTGGGGGACTGATTGGATAAATACACAGATATTCCAAACATCATGATCTCCTTTCTTAAAAACAGGTATTTAAATAAACTCTACTATAAAAAAGAAGGGAGGAAAACATTCCTCCTTCAAATGAACCTTAGAAAGTATCATCCATTTCTTTTTTATATCCAAAGAAATAAGTGAATAAGAATCCGGCAGTGTATGTGATTAAAAGACCCAAGAAGTAAATAAGATACTTATTATCAACAATAAGTGGGATTAAAGTTAACCCGGATACACCGACACTACTTGCTGCTGTATGCATAACGGCTTGGAACGCTCCGCCAACTGCAGCACCTAAACAAGCGGTAACAAATGGACGGCCAAGCGGCAATGTAACACCGTATAATAAAGGTTCGCCGATTCCCAAGAAGCCTACAGGAAGACCGCCTTTAATTACGTTTTTAATGCGTTTATTTTTTGTTTTTACATAAATAGCGATGGAAGCACCAACTTGACCGGCTCCAGCCATTGCTAAAATTGGAAGTAAGGCAGTAGCACCAACTGTATTAATTAATTCCATATGGATTGGTGTAAGCCCATGGTGGAGACCAAGCATGACTAGTGGTAAGAAGAACCCAGCTAATAGGCCACCGGCAACGACTCCTCCAATATCTAAAATGTAGTTAATTCCTTGTGTTATTCCATCAGAAAGAAATCCTGCGAGTGGTTGAACAATTGCAATTGTTAATAAACCTACAGTTAAAACGGTTAATAATGGCGTGAAGATAATGTCAACCGCATTCGGGATGAACTTTCTGAATTTCTTTTCAAAAAAGACCATTAACCATGCTGCAAACATGGCACCGAACAGTCCACCACGTCCGGGCATTAAAGGTTCACCAAATAATGTGATTTCTGCTAAACCCGGGTTCATTGTAATAATCCCGGCGATGGCGCCTAATACCGGTGTACCACCGAATTCTTTTGCCGTGTTCCAACCGACGACAATGGCAAGATAACCGAAAATACTCCCGCCTATAACAGTAAGAATTTGTACCCAAGTTAATGTTGGATCAACTCCGGAGTTTTTAGCAAGACCAACGATTCCGTTAATAATACCGGAAGCAACCAACCCCGGGATGAGCGGGATAAAAATACTTCCAATCTTCCGCAATAAGTTTTTCACCGGCGTATTATTTTTCTTTTTCAGATCATCTTTCTTTAATTTTATAAGATCATCATTATTCTCATCGATGGCTTCACCCATTTTTATTCCTGTTATTTGTGTGATGTGTTCGGCGACTTTATTCACTGTACCAGGACCGACGACAATTTGCAGTGTGTCATCTTCAATGACACCCATGACGCCATCAACTTCTTTTAATTGTTTCATGTTAACTTTGGAGTCATCTTTTATGTCTAAACGAACTCTTGTCATACAGTGGGTGAAGGATCTAATGTTTTCTCCACCGCCAATGTGATTCAAAATATCTCTTGCCAGTCTCTCTTCCTTTTTCATACTTTCCCCTCCAAACTATAATGTGTTTCTAATAAAGCCTTGTGCATCTTCTAATTTAAGCTTGGCATCATCATAGGAGCAGTTGAGTAAAATCATAACAATAGCTACTTTTACTTGATGGTTTGCCTTTTCAAAATAAGTTTCCGCCGTCCCGTAGTCGACTCCGGTTGCTTCCATGATAATTTTTTTCGAACGTTCAATCAGTTTTTTGTTTGTCGGTTGAACATCGACCATTAAGTTTTCATATACTTTTCCAATTTTGATCATGGAAGTGGTGGAAATCATATTAAGAACAAGCTTCTGTGCAGTTCCGGCTTTTAATCTTGTTGAACCTGTGATGATTTCTGGTCCTGTAACTACTTCAATGGCAACATCAGCTATTTCTCCAATTTTGGAGTTTGCATTATTGCTAATACTTGCTGTTTTGGCACCGATTTCCTTGGCGTATTTCAGTGCCCCGATCACATAAGGGGTTCTTCCACTGGCCGCAATCCCGATAACAACGTCTTTATTTGTTAAGGAAACTTTCTTTAGGTCCTCACCTCCCGCCTGTTCATTGTCTTCTGCACCTTCAACCGCATCCGTAACCGCTTTCAATCCACCGGCAATAATACCTTGAACTAAGTTTTTGTCAACTCCAAAAGTAGGCGGACATTCTGAGGCATCTAATATTCCTAAGCGTCCACTCGTTCCTGCACCGGCATAAATGAGTCTGCCGCCGTTTTGGAAAGCTTGCACAACATAATTAACAACAATTTCAATTTTATCAAGCACTTCACGAATTGCTAAAGGAATTGTGGCGTCTTCACGATTCATTAATTCTAATATTTCTCTAATCGATTTTTGATCTAAATCTAATGAATTTGGGTTTCTTAATTCTGTCGTTAACTTTTCTAGCATTCTGTCACCCACTTTATTAAAATTTATTTCACACTTTTATTATATATTATAGAAATTAAAAGTCAATTATATTTATATATTTTATGAAATTAAATTTCAAATATAAGAATATTTTTATGAGGAGATAAGCCAAGTTGGATTATCTCCTTAAGCGAATGACTTCATTTCTAGCTTTGTGATATTTGTCAATTACTTTTTCGCCCTTTGAATGAAAAATGCTTAAATAAAGGGAGTCAATAATTGTTAACTGTGTCATTCTAGAAGGGATGCTGCCAATTCGGAAATCTTGTTCAACGACCGGTGTGCATAATCGAATATCGGCTTCTTTATAAAGCGGGGATTTATCTATATTGGTAATAGCAATGACGGTTGCTCCCTGCGATTTGGCAAAACGTGACAACTCCAATACATCCTTAGTTTTCCCTGACATACTAATGGCAAAAAAAACAGATTTCTCGGTCAAATAAGGGATAGCTGAAAGGAGAAAGTGAAAATCATGATTCGTCGTACATTGGTAACCTAACTTAGTAAATTTATAATATCCATCTATGGCGGCTGTTGAGCTCCCTCCGACACCATAAAACATAAGTTTATCCGCGTGACTTAAAATATCTACGGCCTTCTCAAATTCTTTTCGATCTAACGATGCGGGCGTCCCTTCAATCGCAGCTTTATTGACATATGTTACTTTTTGAAAAAGATCGTATGGTTCGTCTCTCTTTTGTAAAATATCAAAATCAGTTAAATTCATTCCGGTTAATGTTATATCTTTCACCAGCTCCAGTTTAAAGGATTTAAAACTGCCAATCCCAATAGATTTACAAAAGCGAACGATACTTGATTCACTCACACCGCTATTTTTTGATAAATCTTTCGTCGTCATATTGGGAACAAGCTCCGGGTGTTCTAATATATATTCGCCGATTTTTCTTTCCGCTTCCGATAGTCTGTTTAAATTTTGTTCAATACGGGATAGTAAAGAACTCATTCGTTCCACCTCATCAAATTGAAATTATATGTCGTGGTTCTTTGGTAATTACAAATTGATTATAAACGTTTTCCGGAAAACATACACGTTTTTTTATATGTAAGAGGTTAATTGAGGTAGGGTGAGTCTCTTTGCCAAAGTCTGACAGTTAATTCAATAGTAAAAAGAAATAGTTCAACAATAGTATCCTAATATTCGGCAGAAAAAGAGAGAAGATTAATAAACTAACCGTAAATCAATAATTACTTACAAAGCGTCACCAATGAAAAAACTCCAGACAGATGTGCTGCCTGGAGTACTGTTTATGCAATCAATAAATCATTTCTCCCCGCTTAACTCTACTAAAATTTTAGCTTGGGATTTGTCAGTTGTTAGTGCTTCGAAGCCTTTTGACACGATGTCATCAAGTTGGATGACGCTTGTGACGATGCCTTGTGGTTTCAATTGACCTGTCCCCATTAAGTCAACGGTTTGTTGGAAAGTCGTTGGGGTATAGGCAATAGCTGATGTAATTTTTACACCGGTATTTGTTAATTGCAATGGATGCCATTCAATCGGGCGGGCAAAAATGGAAACAATAACCATAGTACCTCGTGCTTTTGTTGAATCAATCGCTTGTTTGAATGTTGGTGCGACACCGGCTACTTCAAATGATACATCAACGCCATCGGGAACAACTGCTTTAATGGCCTCAACCGGGTTTTGTTGACCGGAATTAATAATATGGGTTGCGCCCAGTTCTTTTGCTTTGGCCAGTCGTGTTTCCGACAAGTCCATCACGAAAATTTTGCTTGCCCCGGCTGCTTTTGCGGCAATTACTGTCAATAAACCGATTGGACCTGCTCCGTAAATCGCAACTGTATCACCAAATTTCATATTCCCTTCTTTTACGGCTTGAACGGCTACTGCTGTTGGTTCAACGAGAGCACCGTCTTGTAACGTTAATGTTTCCGGTAACGCATAAACATTCGATTCTGGAACATTAACATATTTTGCAAATCCGCCGTCTCCATGTAATCCAATAAAACTGAATCCGTCATAAACATCTAGGTCTTCCGGTTTGTTTCCATAGGTTAATGTCGGGTTGATAACAACACGATCACCAACTTTATATTTGGTTACATTTGCACCAACTTCTTCAACAACACCGGCAAACTCATGCCCCATAGTGATTGGCGCTTTTTCACCCGTTAAAGCGTCTTCCTTTTCAACCGGAACAAATACCGGTCCTGCTTCATATTCGTGTAAGTCGCTTCCGCAAATACCTGCCCATGCCACGCGAACTTTTACTTGATTGTCTTTTACAGGTTTTTCCGCAACTTCTTCAATCCGTATGTCCTTTTTACCATACCAAACGGCTGCTTTCATTATGTATACCCCCATTATTTGATTTAAAAAGTTTATAGTTAGACACGTTTAAAACGAACTATACTACTATAACAATTTAATAATATATCCAAAAAATGAATTTCGCAAATAATTTATCCTGAATTATTCACAGAAATTCAGAAACTTATTATAACTTATGGATTACCAAGCCTTTTCGGCTTTATTGTAATTCATTAAAAAAATGAAAAAAGAATCCATTTCTGTTAAAGTTAAAGTAACCAAAACAAAAACCAAACAGAAAGGACTCTTTATATGGTTACTTTAACGCAAAAAACACTTGATTTCAATCATAAAATTAAATTGTCAAATGATGGAGGTTCTCTTTCCTCCGATACAGGTGAGTTTCTTTTTAGAGAATTCGATGAAAAAATTGGTTTTTCAAAGACTTTAGTTAAGTACTTGAGACTTAACGATTCAAGGAAATATTATCTTCATTCAAATGAAAACTTGTTACGTCAAAAAGTCTATCAAATCATTGCCGGGTATGCGGAAGATGATGCGGCTGATCAGTTGACTCATGATCCTGTGTTTAAGGAAATCATTGAAACTCCAACACTTGCTTCCCAGCCCAGTTTGTCTCGCTTTTATACACGATTTGATAAAGATTCAATTGAACAATTAAATCTGGCTAACCAAGAAATGCTTGATAAGATTCATTGTTTTCGACAATCGAAAGAGTTATTTATCGACTTGGATTCGACTCATTCGGATACATATGGGGACCAAGAATCTTCGTCATATAATACTCATTATGGCACGATGGGTTTTCATCCATTAGTCGCCTTTGATGGTGCGACTGGTGACTTTTTGAAAGCACAACTTCGTCCCGGAAATGTTTATACATCAAATGGTGTGGTGGAATTTATTCGGCCTCTCATTAAACATTATAACGAAATGTTTCCGGAAACTACCCTGTTTCTTCGTGGAGATAGCGGGTTTGCTGTTCCGGGATTATACGATCTGTGTGAAGAAGAATCTGTTTTGTATATTATTCGGTTGAAATCGAATTCACAACTACAAAGTTTAGCGAAGGAATACCATCCTTCTTCCGCACCTTTAGATGTTTCCAAGACGGAAACCTATTATGAAGAAACGATTTACCAAGCAAAATCATGGTCAAAACCAAGAAGGGTGATTATTCAATCGGTACGTCCTGCAGGTGAGCTGTTCTTTACCCATTCCTTTTTTGTTACTAACTTTGAATTAGCTTTTCCTCAAGATATCGTCCGAGCTTATCAAAAAAGAGGGACGATGGAAAACTATATCAAAGAAGCAAAAAATGGGTTTTACTTTGATCATATGAATAGCCACGCTTTTCTAGTGAACGAAGTAAAAATGATGTTAACACTTCTTGCATATAATTTGACCAATTGGTTACGAACTCTTTGTTTTCCGGAAGGTCAAAAAACTATGCAAATTGATACGATACGTACTCGGTTAATTAAAGCGGCAAGTAAAGTCGTGAAATCAGGCAGATCATTTTACTTCAAACACATCCGAGTTTTGTGTATCAAAATTTCTTTTGGGATGTACTGAATCGAATTCAAAAGCTACAATTGGAATGACCAATAGAATACTTCTCATAACTGAAAAAAATAAATTTTTCAGTCAAGGGGCAAGTATGCCCAAAATACCAGAGTTGTTCTATTGAAAATTCAGTTATTTTATGAATTGGCTACGGTTCTTAATTAAATACCGTTATGTTCAACTAATTTAACAAATTTTATCAAATGGGATTTGTAGCTATGAATATTTCAGGTTTATATTTTTTTCATATAAAAAAGCATGTGCAACTTTCTGTATAAGTGCAACATGCTTGAAAATTAGTCGATTTTAGCTAGCATTTTTATCAATTATCTTGTTATCTATTTCAGAAGCGGCTGACATTCGGAACCATGAGAAAGCAAGAATGACAAAAAGAATAAAGCCCATATAACCGATGATGGGATAAAACAGGGAGACAAGATCCGTAAAACCGGCAAAACTTAGTCCGAGTGCCGCAATTCCTAAAAAATTGACGATCCACTTAAATTTTGTCGACCCGATGTCCGCAAAGCGAGCCCCCAATGAGTAGAATAAACTGACGGCCGTATTGAAAATCATCCCATATAAAATAATCGAATAAACTATACCAAGAATCGGAGAAAGATCATCGGCAATTTTTAACAACGGCATATCCACCTGGCCGACTACATTTATTTTGGAAAAGATTGTAAAATAACTCATGATAATTAAGAATCCAATTCCTAAACCGCCGACAAGACCACCCAGTGTGGCAGTTTTCTCATTCCCTTCATCACCACCCATAACAATGGTCATCGAGGCTCCGAGAACAATATTCATCGAAACATAGTTTAGAGTGGAAATAAGCCAGTTCGAGACAGCCGGTTTTTGTGTCATGGATAATTCATGTAGCTCCGAAAAACTTAAATCCTTCGTTACAAAGCTATAAATAGATAGAAAGATGACGGAAACGATTAAAAATGGTGTAATGCTCCCAATTACTTTTACGATTCGATCGACATTACTCATAACGGAAAGCATGATAAGAATAAGCATAAGGCCGCTTCCGACTATCGGCGTGAACCCAAATTGCTGATGGAGCGTTGACCCACTCCCGGCAATCATGACAACACCGAAACCGAATAAAGCGAAGATAAGAATGTAGTCGATTATTTTACCAAGAAATCTACCGCTGATTTGGTAAATAACATCACTATGTGAAGTGGCGTGCATTTTGCTTCCTAATCTTGTTAATGTCATTCCCATAAAAGAAAATAGAGCACTTGCAAGGATGGCAGCCACAATTCCCATATATCCAAAGCTGACAAAGTACTGTAATATCTCTTGACCGGAAGCAAAACCGGCACCAATGATAATCCCGATAAATGCACTGGCCATTTGTAAAACCTTTTTCATGTTATCCTCCAATTCCATGGTGTAGATATGAAAATCTTTATATCAAAAAAATTTTACTAATGACCATTATAGAACTAAATTTATTTTCTTACCATAATAAGTTTGGAATTGGAAATGAAATTAATTGGAAAAATGGGAAAAATTTTTTCAGCGACTTGGCAAATTAAACGAATAATCATCGCTTTTTTAAAAATTAGGGGAAGTCAGTCTCCCCTAAATATTGTTACCTGTTACCCGTGGCATCCAGTCAAAGGCAACGTTTAAAACAATTTAATCAATTCGTTTACTGCCAAAACAGCGAAAAGAATAATACTTATGGTCAGGATGAAATTAGAAATCAACCCATTACGATCTTCAGTTAGCGGAATATATTTTTTACTATTTAATAAATATAGCAATGTAATAGAGAGAAATGGCATAAATAATGCACCTAAGGCCCCGTAGGCAATAATTAACCCAACCGGCTTTCCGATAAAGTGAAGTAACATTGGCGGAAAGGTTAACCATAGTACATAGAACCGGTAAGCTTTCGTCTCACTTAATTTTTCTTTTGGGATCGTTTGTTTTTTAACAATCCGAATAAAATCCGCAAATAAATAGGAAACCCCATTCCATACACCTAATAGCGAAGTAAAGGATGCCGACCAAAAGCCAAGCAAAAACATCCACCGAAAAGTCGGATTCAATTCATTACCTAAAATGGATGCGAAAGAAACAAGTCCTTGCTCTCCGCTAATGGTAGTATCTGTTCCATAAAGTAAAGCAGCACCAAGAATAAGTAATGAAATGGTAAAAATAGCGGTAACAATATAGGCGATGGCTGAGTCGAATCGGACGGCTTTGATAAAGGAAGGACCGTCCCATTTATTTTCTTGCAGCCAATAGCCGTATGAAGCCATCGTAATTGAACCGCCGACACCGCCGATTAAACCTAATGCGTAAATCAGTGAGCCTTCAGGTAAAGTTGGTATGGCCGTGTCGATGATGTCAGCTAAATCAGGAAGAACGACAATCGCTGAGCCGACAACGGTGATAAACATTAAACCAACCAACCAGTTCATCACATGTTCAAATGTCCTAAATTTCCCCCACCAAATGAGGATGAACCCAACAAGAGAGCTAATGATGGCCCAAACCCATAATGGAAGGAACGGAAATAATGCGGCTAGAGCAAGTGCGCAAGAAGAAGAAGCGGCTGCACCGTAAACAAATCCCCAAATAATCGTATAAATACCAAAGTATCCGGTAGCCCACTTTCCTAGAGCATGCCAGCCATCCAAAATGGTTTTTCCCGTAATTAAATGCCAACGACCCACGCCCTCATTTAAGGCAAATTTAATAAACGCCCCGAGGACAATCGCCCATAGAAAAACTAATCCATAGTTGGACCCGGCAACAAGAGCAGCGACAAGATCCCCGGCTCCGACTCCGGTAGCCGCAACAAGAAGGCCCGGTCCGATAATTGACCACTTTTTGGAAGCGTTTGAGTTTTTATAACCAGGCGGAATAGTGAGATTACTCATTTTTTACCCTCCCCGATAAAAGTTAGATACTTATACATATTTCATCGAGTGGACAGTTATGCAGGAATCCTTTAAAGCGGTTGCTTAATGAGTTTATTCGTAATTTATGTGCCCCAAATCTCACTTTTTTATCCAAAAAGGTTGCTGAGAGGTTTTAAATGAATAATTGTCCAAAAGAAATAGTATGGTGAGTTCGGGTTACCCGGGTAAATGATGTCTTCAATAAATGGATGACTTTTTAAATAGTTTGCGAGTTTCCTTGTATTTTCAACATGGCGATCCATTCGGACATGAAGTGTTTTTAATCCGCATAAAAGTAACCATGCATCGAATGGAGCGATAATGCCGCCGATATCCTTTTGAGTAGTCATCCTAATTTTTTGCATATCTTCTTTATTTTTTCCAACGAGAATACCTGCAATCACATCCCCGTGTCCGCTAATATATTTCGTTGCACTATGGATGACATAATCAGCCCCAAGCTCAAGCGGGTTTTGCAAATATGGTGAGCAAAAAGTATTATCGACAACAACGGGAATTCCGTATTTTTTCGCAACGTCAGTAACAAGCCTAATATCGATTAGTTCCATTGTTGGATTTATCGGCGTTTCAATGTAGATACAGCAGGTTTGGTCATGGATGGCTGCCTCAATTTCTTCGGCTGTCTGCATGGGATTGAATGTATGTATGACACCGAATTTTTTATGAAGCAGGCCAATCAGTCCGAACGTGCATCCATAAACCCCGCGCGAACATAAAATATGACTGCCGGAATAAACGAAATGGAATAGAACAGCCGATACCGCAGCCATTCCCGACCCAAATGCGAGAGCGGCTTCACCCTTTTCCAATGCCGCCATCCGTTCCTCTAATACACGGACTGTCGGATTACCAAGCCGAGAATAGATGAATCCTTCTTCCTCACCGGTGAATCGCTTTTCTCCTTGTTCGGCAGTGGAAAACGTGAAAGTTGAACTATGAAAAATCGGTGGATTCAAACTATCATGAAAATCCTGTGAAGAATACCCTTTATGGATGAGCATTGTCTCAAATCGCTTTTTCTTATTCATTGAGTCAGCTCCTTTAATAAAATGTAAACGATTACAATAATTAATATACGAAGCCCTAGAATGTTATGTGATAAAAAAATTTTACATGAAAGTTAAATGAAAATTTTCTGATTCATATTGACAACGAAAGGATTGAAAAATATAATAGGTTAAGGAACATATGTTTGTTTAGCTGGTATTTTATAACACTAGATGATTTAACTTACTGTAGAACTTATTAAAGATTAGTATTAATATAATGGAGGATGAGATGCTATGAATAGAAAAGAATTACAGGAACTTGCTGAAATTCGAATAAAAGAAGCAGAAATTCTCCTTAAAAGCGAGTGCTATGATGGTGCATATATATGGCAGGTTACAGCATTGAATGTGCACTGAAAGCATGGATTGCAAAAAGTACAAAAGAACATGATTTTCCCGATAAAAAGATTGCAGACAAAGTACACACCCATGATTTAGTAAGGTTATTAGGTGTTTTAGATGTGCAAGTTCCGGAAGAAATCAAATTTTACTGGTTTATTGTAAAAGATTGGTCGGAAAAGGCTCGGTATGAAAAGTATTCCATGGTAGAAGCATCAGATTTATTAGCGGCAATTAATGATCCAACTGAGGGGGTATTTAAATGGATAGAAGAACATTGGTAGAAAGCGATTTTACAAATGGCGCACTTTTGGTAGACCAATTAGAACAGAATGATTTTCCTGTTCACTCTGCTTTATGGTTATATGATCCTGACAATGAACGTTGGCGACTAATTATTTCTTCAATAAAATATGATCTGGCAGGTCCGCGAAAAGCTTATGAACATATTGATAAAGTAATAAGGAAAATTGAACAAACCGATCATGAATTTGATATCTCTTTAGAAAACATTACAGTTAAGCGGACGAATGATTCTTTTATAAAAGTCCTTGAAAAAATACAAATAGCACCTAATAAAAAAGGGACTAGATTCACAAGAAGGGCTCTAAATAATTTTTATATCGAGGATGCGTATATCTATAGAGTAGGTGCATAGGTCTATCAGATTATTGTTTTAGCCTAATGCTGAAAAGGCATTCTAAGTAAAACAACCCCTTTGGAAGTACGGGTTAAGGGGTTGTTTCCCATCATGCTGACTTATTTCCTTAATAAAGCCAAGCTTGCTTTATAAATAAGAACTACTGAAAATACTAAAATCGCTAAAATACCAATGAAATTTGTAAATGGGGTAAATGCTGCGAAAACGGTTCCAGAAAGCGGTACTTTAACTAAAGCAAAACCGGCAAGGATTGCAGCAAGAAACAAAAGTACAGGTCGATCCATTTTGTTCCCTCCCCTCACTGCTTTCCAATTATTATATGTACAAGGACCCAAAAATGTGTCAATCCTATAAGGGGAGATGAAAATTTTTACGTCAAAAAACATAGTAACTCATATATTTGACACCAAACTAAATTACCAATCACAGTCCTGTAACATTATCTATAAAGCTGGACTAAAGTTAAGTGTAAACGAATAAATTCCAAGATTCCATATAATTCACGTAAATTGTAATTTGAAATTCTTGTCAAAGTAGATAGGCTTAGTACATCGGGAATGTGTATATGAAAAGGCTCAGTTTTCGTTTGGTATCTGGCATCTTTATCATGGCTTTCACTATGGAATTTTAGTAGAATTTTTCCGTCTACAGCAAACCAATCGTAATAGTAACGATCAATTTGTTGATTTTTTGTTAGGACTCGCGAATTCTTAAATAAGATCCGTCTATCATTCTAATTGTCTTTCTTTGAATGAAGCCGGTGGATTTTTGGTATCCATCTCCATCAAGAATATCAATAATAATATCGCCGAACTCTGCTTGTATGATTGCAAAATTTGTTGGATTTAATTTCATAAAGACCCTAATCTGTGAAGAAGGTAGCCCCATATTTCAAGGTCCTCTTCTTCTTCCTCACTTTTATTTTCTTTATTCTTTAGGGCTTCATAAGAGGTTTGATATTTTTCTTCAAAGAACTTGACTTCCTTTTGAAGTAGAGTTTTCTCCTCTTTTTCTGTTATTTTATTTTTTTCTAGAGCATACTCCTCGGCGATTTGTTTAATGATTTTCTGCTGCCCGTTATTCGCAGTCCAAATAGAGGATTCAGGTATTTTTGCATGTTTATTTTTTCCATCACGCTCAACTTTTGAAAATCTGCCCTCTTTAATCCAGTTATTAATTGTTGTTTGGGATACACCAAAAATCCGAGCTAAGTCGCCTGTCTTGTATATAATCTCATCTTGCTGTTCATCAACAGAAATCGTTGCCATATATTTAATAATTTCAGTATAGATTGATTTTACAACACTAGGATCTGCTAAATCATTCTCGTTTATTTCGTTAATATTCAGAGGTATGGTGGTAGGTATTTTTCTCAGGGAATTAATAAGTAATTTAAGAACAACTGGACTTAAGCTTTCATTGTAAGCTACAAAGTTTTCTGCTAACTGATCAGCATTAGACAAAACCGCTTTCTTTTCAAAATACGTAATCATAAAACTCACCTCTCATACCTCTTATTTTAAATGATCATCCAGTAAACTGAAACTAAGTTGAAAGATAAAATAAACTCCCAAAGTCATGTAAATGAAAGGTCAACTATATTTATACTGAGAATATAGAAAACTATATATACATAGTTTTTATCTATACACCTTAATTCTAAACGTTGATTGTAATAACTTTGTAGATTATAATTTTTATGAAAAATCAATCATTTAGTTTGAATTGGATACTACTAATACTGAGGAGGATTGTTTATGGACAGAGACATGTTGCAGGAAAATGACAGCCGGTTTCGAGTTTCCTACTGGATGAAGCGTGAAGTTTTTTATATACATAAAAATATGATGGTAGAAGAAGTTGCTTGGTTAATGCATGATAAAGAGATTGACGTATTACCTGTTGTCGATGAACAACGTAAACCAATCGGGATAGTAACATTACGTTCGATTCTTAAGGATGTCTTATTTGAAAGAAAAAAGGATCCTGTTTGGTGCCGCATGGAGAGTCAGCCTGTTTCCGTAGTACATGAAGATGACTCTATTCTAGAAGTGTATCAAATAAATAGTCCATACTTCCTCGTTGTCAATAACGATGACACTTATATAGGATTTTTGACACATGCTGAACTACTAAAAGCACTCGGATCTTACTTGGAAGAATGGAGAGAAACAAGAAATACAGCAGAAATATTGAACATTATTCTCGATAGCGCCTATGAAGGTGTTGCTGTTGTTGATGAAAATGGCATCATTAAACAATTTAATGATGCCTATAGTCGCTTTACCGGAATTAAGAAAGGCGATGCGATTGGTCGACATGTAAAGGAAGTAATTGATAATACGAATTTACATAATACTGTAAAAACGGGAGTACCTGAGCGAGGGGTAATTCAGTATATTAATGGTCAGCCAATGGTGGTCAATCGAATTCCAATTTTTAAAAATGACAAAATTGTTGGTGCAATTGGTATGTTAATTTTTGAAGGGGTGACCGAACTATATCGTATTTATGAACGGTTTCAGGAAAAATCACTCCATCGTAAGGAAGAAAAACCTTATCTGGCTGATCATAATCAAAACGAGTATTCCATGAGTCAGATTATTGGTGAAAGCCAAGCAATAATGCAAGTAAAATATTTAGCAGAAAAAATTGCAAAAACTGAAGCAGGTGTCCTAATTACAGGGGAAAGCGGTACAGGAAAAGAAATGTTTGCTAGAAGCATCCATCAGCTAAGTTCATTTTCCTCAGGACCATTTATCAGTGTGAATTGCGGCGCGATTCCTGAGCAATTATTCGAATCGGAACTGTTTGGCTATGAGGAGGGAGCATTTACAGGTGCAAAAAAAGGTGGCAAGCCGGGGAAATTAGAATTAGCGCAAGACGGAACAATATTTTTAGATGAAATAGGTGAATTGCCATTATTGATGCAGTCGAAATTGTTGCGTGTCATCCAGGAAAGGGAGTATGAACGGGTTGGCGGTGTGAAGAAGTATAAGCTAAATGCCCGGATTATTGCTGCGACAAATCGGGACTTAAAAAAGATGGTAGAAACAGGTGATTTTCGTGAGGACCTATATTACCGAATTAATATCATTGAACTTCAAATACCGCCTTTAAGAGAGCGAACAAATGATATACCGCTTTTAATCAATTATTTTTTAAAAAAGACTTGTACGAAATATGGAATCTTAATGAAGAATATTACACCGGAAGCAATGCACGCTTTTCTTCATTATGAATGGTTTGGAAATATTAGAGAACTAGCTAATACAATTGAAAAACTTGTCATATTAACAGAAGGACCGACAATCGATGTAGTCCATTTACCGAAATATATGAAGGATAAAGAATTGCTTTCAATGGGTTACGCTCAAATCAACAAAAGTTCGATAATAGATGAGTCAAAACATTACAAAATGGAACGGGAAAAAGAAATGATTAGCGAAATGCTGATAAAAACCGGAGGAAATAAAACAAAGGCTGCAAAACTCCTCGGAATTCATCGGACGACTCTGTATCAGAAGCTAAAAAAATATGGATTGTCGTAAAAGTGTAGTAGAAAAACTACATTACTGCAACATTTTGTAGTATTTTTTCTACATATAATAAATTCAAAATATTTCTTTACAATTAGTTCGTTTGTAATTAAACGGATAGTTATCGAGTAAATTATATTTTTTAATAAAACATTCCCAAGTTGGCACACCTTTTGCATATTCAATAAAGTAAGAAAGGAGTGATGATTTTGGAAAATTTTTCTGTATTTCGAACACCTCAAACAATTGTTTATGGTCGTCATGCTTTGAATGAAGTAGCAAAAGAATCAGCATCGAGAGGAACAAAGGCGCTTGTAATAAGTGATCCTATCATGGAAAGTCTCGGCTATGTCAGCAATATCCGGAATGATTTATCGAAAGTCGGTGTAGAAAGTGCAATCTATCTCGGTGTGAAAACAGAACCAACAGATATTTATGTTGAAGAAGCTCTTAATCTATTAAAGAGTGAAAATTGTGATGTTATTATTTCGCTTGGGGGCGGGAGCTGTATTGATACAGCCAAAGCAGTCGCAGTTCTCGCAACGAATGGCGGATACATCGGGGATTATATGGGAGGAAAGACATTGGCAAGTCAAAACCCTGTCCCTCATATTGCTATTCCAACAACGGCCGGTACCGGTTCAGAGGTAACTGATGCAACAATCATAACAAATACAAAAAATAATGTAAAAATGATGATTAAACAACCTGTATTTATGCCTGATGTAGCAATCGTTGATCCAATGTTGACAATCTCCTCGCCAAAATCGGTAACGGCTGCAACCGGTGTAGATGCATTGAGTCATGCCATTGAGGCTTATATTTCAAGACGGGCTCATCCGATGACAGATAAATTGGCACTATCGGCAATGGAGTTGATTGTTGGCAATTTGCTAGCAGCTTATGAAGATGGAAATAATCTTGTGGCAAGAGAGGCAATGTCACTTGGTTCCTTGCAAGCAGGGATGGCTTTTTCCAATGCATCTGTTTGCTTAGTTCACGGGATGTCAAGACCAATCGGAGCTCTTTTCCATGTACCACATGGATTTTCGAATGCAATGCTTTTACCTGCTGTATTGGAGTTTAGTAAAGCGGAATGTATTGGTCGATTGGCTGATCTAGGAAGATATTACGATCCGCAAGCAGAAATAGTATCGAATGAAGAAGCGGCTGAAATTGCTGTATCATCAGTAAAAAAACTTTGCTTAGATTTAAACATCCCGAATTTAAAAGGATGGGGAATTGACCAGCAACAATTTGAAAGCGTTATCAGTAAAATGGCAGAAGATGCGCTAGCAAGCGGGAGTCCACAAAATAACCCTCGGATTCCAAGTAAAGAAGAAATTATGGAACTATATCTTTCGTGCTATACCTACGATTTTGCCAATCATCGTGTGAGTAAATTGAAATAAGATAGAAACGAGAGGGGAAGTTGGGATGGTTTTCATTGGTTTGCTTGGGTTGTTTGCTTCACTCGGTTTATTGGTTTATTTGACAATGAAGGGTATTAATATCATTATTGGAGCCATTATTTGTTCCATTGTTTTAGCAATTTTTGACGGTTTGAGCTTAGAGGTAGCACTTATGGACGATTATATGACTGGTTTTGTTAATTATTTTTCTTCTTGGTTTTTTGTCTTTTTACTAGGTGCTATTTTTGGAAAGTTTATGCAGGAAACAAAGTCTGCCGATAGTATAGCGGCATGGATCAGTCGTCGTTTTGGGGCTAAGCGTGCTGTTTTTGCTGTCGTTGCAGCGGCAGCAATTATGACTTATGGTGGGGTCAGTTTATTTGTCGTCGGTTTTGCCGTTTATCCAATTGCGGTATCTTTATTTCGGGAAGCCAACTTGCCGCACCGATTTATTCCACCGGCGCTTGTATTCGGATCGATTTCTTTTACAATGACTTCACCTGGTTCACCGGAAATTCAAAATATTATTCCAACCGAGTTTTTTGGTACAACACCGACGGCAGGGGGATGGATTGGTGTACTTTGTGCGCTAATTATTATGGTTGCAGGTGGATTATGGCTCGGTTCCATGGTGAATAAAGCATCACAAAATGGGGAAGTGTTTTCACTTCCGAGAGAGTCACCATTAAAAGGATTGGAAGAAACAGCAGCAACCGTTAGTAAAACACAAGGAGAGAAAAAAGATGAAGGGCTTCCGAATATTATCATAGCAATTTTACCACTTGCTCTTGTCATCGTTTTACTGAATGTACTTGGCCAGTTTATGAATCCGACGATTGCATTATTAATTGCGTTAACAGTCGGGATAATTGATGCGTGTGTCACGATGCATAAATTTTTACGTGAATTTTGGCAGTCACTTGCTGTCGGTGCTCAAAATTCACTTGTTGCTCTGGCCAATACTTGTGCTGTTGTTGGTTTTGGAAGTGTAGCAGCAGCGGTACCAGCTTTCGATATTCTTGTTGATAGTCTAGTTAATATGCCTGGACCACCACTACTCGGCTTGGCTGTGGGGGTAACATTGATTTGTGGTATTACCGGCTCAGCATCCGGTGGTTTAGGGATTGCGTTGCCGATTTTAGCACCGATTTATATGAGTCAAGGGTTAGATCCGGGCGCAATGCATCGTATTTCTGCTTTAGCATCCGGCGGTCTTGATTCACTCCCGCACAATGGTTATGTCGTAACAACGATTCGGGCCATTTGTGGTGAAGAGCATAAACGGTCATACAAACCAATCTTTATGTTGAGTGTAGTATTACCGACAATTGTTCTGTCCCTTGCCGTTATCTTATATTCAGTCTTTTAAGTTATAAATATGATAGCAACCAAAAAGATTTTATAACCACTTTGTAGCTAAATATAGCTATGGCAGAGTATCTGTACTATGATACTAGTTTTTAGAAGAGTATGGTTTTGGGCGCTAATCAAAAAACTAATTTTAGATAAATGGAAATCAAAAATAATTAATGGGAGGTTTTTCATTTGACACAAACAGCTGTTAAAACGTTAAAAAATTATATAGGCGGCGAATGGATTGAAGCCACTTCGGAAAAACAGGAGCCTGTTTATAATCCGGCAACCGGTGAAGTTATTGCTTATGTACCAATTTCCGGAGAAAAAGATGTCGAGCGTGCAGTCAGTGTAGCTTTTGAGAAATTCCAAACATGGAAAGAAGTCCCTGTTCCAAAAAGGGCTCGGATATTATTTAAGTATCAACAACTGCTTGTCGACCATTGGGATGAACTGGCGAAACTTATTACAATTGAAAATGGAAAAAATTTTACTGAAGCATATGGAGAAGTACAACGGGGAATTGAAAATGTTGAATTTGCTGCAGGTGCACCATCGTTGATGATAGGTGAACAACTGGCATCGATTGCAACTGACCTTGAATCGGGTGTTTATCGCTATCCGATTGGTGTAATCGGTGGAATCACTCCATTTAATTTTCCAATGATGGTTCCATGTTGGATGTTCCCATTGGCGATTGTGACAGGTAATACGTTTGTGTTAAAACCATCGGAACGGACTCCATTGTTGGCAAATCGTTTAGCAGAACTGTTGGAAGAGGCAGGCTTACCAAAAGGTGTCTTCAATATTGTTCATGGTGCACATGATGTTGTGAACGGTTTATTAGATAATAAAAAGGTCGCTGCAATTTCTTTCGTCGGATCCCAGCCGGTGGCAGAGTATGTGTATAAGCGGGGAACGGAGAATTTAAAACGAGTTCAGGCGTTGGCAGGAGCAAAAAACCATTCAATTGTACTAGCTGACGCAAACTTAGATAATGCGACAACCCAAATTTTAAATGCTGCTTTTGGTTCTGCAGGAGAGCGTTGTATGGCAGCATCGGTCGTTGCAGTAGAAGACTCGATTGCCGATGAATTTATCAAGCTTCTTGTACAAAAAACGAATGAGATTAAAATTGGAAACGGTTTGGATGAAGGTATTTTTCTCGGGCCAGTTATTCGTGAACAGCATAAGGAAAGAACCCTCCAATATATTGAAACAGGTGTTAACGAAGGAGCGATTCTTATCCGTGATGGTCGGAGAGATGAAGCGGCTCAAAGGAAAGGGTACTTCGTCGGGCCAACGATCTTCGATAAGGTAACGAAGGATATGAAAATTTGGCAAGATGAAATATTTGCTCCTGTTCTATCAATTGCCCGTGTAAGCAACTTAGATGAAGCGATTGAACTTGCCAATCAGTCACGATTTGCAAACGGTGCTTGTATTTTTACAAATGATGGTAGAAGTGTGAGGAAATTTAGGGAAAACATTGATGCCGGTATGCTTGGTGTAAACATCGGTGTCCCAGCACCAATGGCGTTTTTCCCCTTCTCAGGTTGGAAAGATTCTTTCTATGGAGACCTCCATGCCAATGGCAAAGACGGACTCCAATTCTACACACGGAAAAAAGTCATTACTACTAGATGGGTATAATCGATGTTTGGGGCTGTCCAGAAAGTCAAAAAATAAACCAATATATATAGGTTGATTGAAGTGAAGGTAGCGGCGACTCCCTCGAAAAATGCTACCTGCATTTTCCTTCGTGCGATGCCAATTCAAGGGAAGCTTATTCAGATTCCTGCGGGAACAGCACACAGATTCGACGAAAGCGTAGCGGCAGTCGAAAAAGTTTTTGTGACGAAAGCGATAGCGACAGTCACATGAGCCGAAGACCCTGCAGGAGCGAGGAAACGAGCGACGAAGCGGCTGAGGCCGTGCCCGCGTCCGCCACCAAAACGAAAATCAACCGAACCTATTCTTTTAGTAATAAAATTTTAGAAGTTGTACTTTTAGGACAGCCACAATGACAATTTAAGCATATTGAAACCTTCAAAGACTGTTGTTCTCCCGCCGGAAGTCAGATTATTTTATTGACATTATCATTAAAAAAGTTATTATAATATTAACAGAGCCCACCACGCCTCTTAACAATGCGGACCAAGGTGGGTCATTTTATTTATTCAAGCGGTTATGTAGAAGAACAACTGCTTTTGTCTTACGGAATGTGCCCATGGATATTGAGATAAGCTCATACTCATAGTTGATGGATAATAACGTTCAATAGTCTGATATCTCGTACAATAAGCTGGATCTTTATCTGCGCAAGAACTCCACCAACCAAATGGTGAAAGATTATTTCAAACAAGTTTGGTGTTAAATTCGTTGTTTCCGAAAGAGTTGAGTTGTCCTGATTCCTTCTAATTGGAAACCTGTTGGAATCTACATTGAGTCCAAGAAAAACAGTAATGATATGGGCATTCGCACGCACAAATACACAAAACCATTTTCATCCGCTCTTGTGCAGCCTGACGCTACATGTAGGATTGTAGCGGGAAATAGTATCTTTGTTTTTGTGGCATATCATGGCTACCACCCAAAAAGCCCATAATTCAAAAAAACTAACACTCAAGGCATAAAATATTGTCTCTAGATAAATATAGCTAACACAAAATTTGCCCAAATCTTTTCCATAAAGCCTTTTTGGGTGCTAATCATATCGAATAATAGAACTGGACTACAGGAATTTTCAGGAATTAAAACAGGAGTCATTTTTTATAATTTACAATATTTTCCTGGAAACCCCGAATTTTTAGCTTCTTATGAGGAGTAGTCAATTATGTTCTTAAGGCTGCCAAAACATTGATTCACCATAAATTTTTTAAAAATTGAATTTTACTTTTATCAATCGGTTGGCAAAAGTCGCCGTCTACCCGAACCCCTGAACCTATATGGTATTCGTTTGCATGGATCTGAGCGTCAAGGTCGGCAATATTTTCCGGCGTGACTCCTGCACCAACTAAAATCTCCGGTCCGTTAATTTCCTGGGATAATGTTACAAGTTTTTTAAGCATGTTGGAACCTTCCAAGGCTATTGGTCTTCCTCCAGAAGTTAACACCCGTTTCACATTCTTTTTATATTTTGATAAAATTTTATAGGCTTCAATTTGCGAAGAAACGGAATCAAAGGCACGATGAAAGGTAATGTCTAAATCAGGTACAAGCTCAATTACTTTCAAAAGTAAGCTTTCATCAATTGCTCCGGTTGGCGTAATACAACCAAAGACAATCCGATTGCCTCCAAGGCTGTTAATCACTAAAATATCCTCTTTTATCGTATTCCAATCGTTTTGATCATACACGAAACTATAACTATGTGGCCTCACCATGATTTGGACCGGAATTTCTGCATGCGCCAAGACATTTTTTATTGTTCCGTAACTTGGGGTTAGACCACCTTCTTTCATTGCACTGACAAGTTCTACCCTGTCAACCCCAAGTTCTTCAGCTTGTAGTGTGTCTCTTACATTCATTGTTATTACTTCAATCTTTTTCATTGTCCGTCCCTCTTTTTGTTGGAGTATTTGATTAGGTCTTACTTTTTTGTCCTTTAAAAGTATATAAATTTTTAGCAAAGATGAATTTCGACGTGGCGGGAAAATTTAAGAATTAAGTATAAGTATAACAAATTAATTTATATGTATGAGACACTTTTTCTTGTTTTTCCACTAAAATTGTCCCATACAGCCATTCTATGAGACATTTTTGTTTCAATTTTTGCCAAATTTGTCCCATAAAACGCGGTTCGGGCAATCATAAGTCAATTCATCTCATATTTTCTGCCGTTTTTTCCCTACTTTAAAAAAATTTCCAGCAAAGAAGCAAATTGGCTTGTTGCAGTAAATTTCCCAATGATATTGAAACATGATAAACCCTACATTCCAAAATGAAACGTTTACAGGGGCTGTTACTTTAAATTGTGAAACTTATCCTTTAATTATTTGATCCTACCTCCACGTGATAAGACATACACTCATTTACTCAGATTCACTAGCTTCCACGAACCTTTTATCCACATTTTTGAACATACATTTAGAGATAAAATCTCATATTATCTATATTAATACGTTCGAGGACGGTCAATAACAGGAATGAGCATTGTGATCTTTTTTTTTGGAGAGTTTTACATTTCAATTTTACGGTTAGCGAATGGCCCCCAAACAGATGTACAGTTGTTAACTCATCATTCAATGGTTTAATATCACAAATTTGTGAATTGATAAGCCAAATTTTCCCTCTTTGATCCAATGTTTTGCAGGGAATTAGTATAATTCCGGGCTCTAGAGAGTAGACAACAGGAACATTTTTCTTTTCTTTCAAAATAAACCGGGCACCATTCCTCGCTCCATTTAGATCAAATCCTCTAAAAATATAAGAGTCTTCTACGATTTTATTTGGCGGCTTCATGACCAGAAATTTTTGTTCCCCTTCAATAACCATAGAATATTCATTTCCATAATTATCAAAATCTGACAGAATGGCACATGTATCCCCGTTTATCAAATAATCTTCTTTCAACATTCTACATTTCCCCCTTTTCCAAACAAATTACTTAATTTTAGAAGGTTTAAAAGAATGATTATTTTGTTTTTTTGCACTGGGAATGCTTTCCAAAAAACAATTCGATGGTTGAATGGCCATATTTTGTATTCAGAATTTGAAAAATAAACGAAAATAGTGTTAAAATATGAATAAAAATTATAAAAATTCTGTTAGTGTATTAATTTCGACAATTTAGGACAAAATTCCTTCTTTTTGAGTATGTTTTTTAAAAAATAAGGATATTTTTCCTATTTTCCTTTTTCTCACCTTAACGGGCAGTAAAATCTCAACCCTCAAGATTTTCGAGTTTACAAAGAAGATAGGTGGGACGGACAACGTAAAGATCCGATTGCTTCAATTAACCAAAAGCGCCAGGCACTTCATCCACATGGCCCCATAGGTGGAAGTTTCACTTTATCCCGCACAAACGGTCACTAAATCTTCCTCCAGTAGCTTAAGTTAAATCAAAGATGTAAAGGAGGAAGATAAGTGTCCGTAAGTGCCCGATTGGTTCAACTAACCATCAGCGAGAAAAAACCCCACTGATGGAAGTTTCACTTTATGAGCATTTTTGTTTTAAAGAAGCTCCAAATCGCAATGATGAGTCCTCCTAATGAATCTGTAATCAAATCGGTCATAGTGTCAAGGTTTCCCCCACCTTGAAGTCCCATTTCAAACAAATTGTCCATCGTAAATTCATATATTTCCCAAAGAACACCGCCAAATACAGCAAACGATAAAATAAACAGGGATACAAACCAAGGTGAAAGATGACTGATATGATCCTTTCTTAATAACCTTTTATAGAGGTCAAACCCAAAAATTGCGATTAAAATACCGCTAATGAGATGCATAAAACTATCCCACCAGCCGTTACGGTAAAATCCTTGAAGAGAACCAAGAAATTGCGATCCGAAAAGAAATACGAGATAAAAAATAATTATCGGCAAACTTAATTCAAATTTTGTCAATAAAATAATTAAGAGTGGAATGAGACCGCAAGCAACTCCGCCAAGTGCAATAAGTGCATCGGAGTCATTATCTTTCAAAAAAAGTTGAACAGCAACGAATGCCATAAAGACGACATATAGAACACATAAAAAAATGGATACTTTCTTTCTCATAAGGGACAGCTCCTTGTTATTTGCATGGATACAAATTTCCCTTTTTAGGATTTGCAACTTTAGCTGGATAATTCCAATAGTAATGTTCAAACAGATTTCCATAATTATATTCCTAGAATTAACTATGATACAATTATGACAAAATATGAAGGAAAGGGAAAGGATATGAAAACATTATTGATTGTTTCTCATCCTGATTTAATCAATTCGGGTAGTCAACAATATTTTTTAAGCTCACTGAAGGGGAATGATAAAATAACTGTTCATCATTTAGAGACTCAATATCCTGATGGAAAAATTGATGTTGCTAAAGAACAAGCTTTACTACGAGAGCATGATCGAATTATTTTTCAATTCCCCTTCTATTGGTATAGCTCGCCGCCGTTGTTAAAACAGTGGCAAGATGTTGTGTTGGAGGCGGGATTTGCTTATGGAAAAAGAGGAAACGCACTTTACGGTAAAGAATTTGGCTTGGTGTTAATGATTGGTGTCGCAGAACGTGAATATCAAGCCGGTGGTACAGAACTATTTAGTATTAATGAATTAACAAAACCATTCCAAGCAATGGCTCACAAAACCGGCATGATCTATTTGAGACCACTTACAATCTTCCAATTCGGTTACTTGGAAGAAGACCAAAAAATGGATTTATTGATTAAATATTGGCAGTTATTGACAATGGAAAATGATTTTAGTCTAACTACAAGGGAAAAATGGCTGATTGCCATGTTGAAAAATTTTATAGATCAAAATTCGGACTCACCAAATGCCCGAATTTTTACATATGCCGTGGATTTAATTGAAGAAAACCGCAATACAATTGATGGATTAAAAATGGTGTTTGATGATATGTATGATTGACCGTTGTAGAAGTGGAGAATGGAAGCTTCATTTTTTGAAAACCATTATGTTATGGGAGGATAAAATGGAAAAACAAGAGTGGCTGTTTAAGCAACTGCAGGAAATTTATAATCAAAGTACAGATTTTAATGAAGTGGTATTGATAAAGGCCATACAAAACATTATTAATGAACAAACAAAACGGATTGAGCAAATGGAAGGTGAATTAGAAGGTACACTTTGGAGTCCTCGAAAATGGGGTGAATAGAAGCATGGTAAAATTTGCGGTAAAATTATAAAAATTGGTTGACTTTCTATTCTTAATCAGATATCCTAATTATAGAACAAATGTTTGTTGTATATCAATGGTATACAATGCAAACAACTGTGGAACTTTTCCACGGACATACTACTATCATCCTTGATTCGTAACCAAAGTATTATTTAGAAAAATTGTATGAAGGGTTAGTGGGGTGGAGATTACATGGAAGAGTTATTAAAACAAATGATGTCTGAGATGGTTGCATTAAGAAATGAAATGAATAGCCGTTTCGATGGGGTCGACAAACGCTTTGATGATGTGGATGGTCGTCTGAACAGCATGGACAAACGCTTTGATGATGTGGATGGTCGTCTAGGCGGTATGGATAAACGGTTTGACGATGTGGATAGCCGTCTGAACAGCATGGACAAACGCTTTGATAATATGGATGGCCGTCTAGACGGTATGGATAAACGGTTTGATGATGTGGATGGCCGTCTGAATAGCATGGATAAACGGTTTGATGATGTGGATGGTCGTCTGAACAGCATGGACAAACGATTTGATAAAGTCGATGGCCGTCTGAATAGCATAGATAAACGCTTTGATGATGTGGATGGCCGTCTAGACGGTATGGATAAACGGTTTGACGATGTGGATAGCCGTCTGAATAGCATGGATAAACGGTTTGATGATGTGGATGGCCGTCTGAATAGCATGGATAAACGGTTTGACGATGTGGATGGTCGTCTGAATAGCATGGATAAACGGTTTGACGATGTGGATGGCCGTCTGAATAGCATGGATAAACGGTTTGACGATGTGGATGGCCGTCTAATCAGCATGGACAAACGATTTGATAAAGTCGATGGCCGTCTAGATAAGTTAGAAGAAGGCCAAGTGGAAATAAAAAATTTAATCAAGCATCATACTACCTTATTTTCCGAAAATTTTACAGACATTCGAAAAGAAATGAGAATCCAAAACCAAGAGACAAAATCAGATATAAATCTTCTGTTTAAAGAAGTTGAAACTTTAAAGAGAAAGACGAATAAAATTGAACAACGATTAGGGTTGTAATCATTTTTTTAACTTTACGGCAAGTCAAGAAATCCCCCATCAAGAAAAGAGTCGTAGTCAAGCACCTCGACACCAAGCGGACTACAAAGAGGATAGGTGGGAGTGGGATTTTCTGCTTGCCTGTAAAATGTCGTGTCCGGGGTTTTCACTTGCCTCCAATTCGTTCAACCATCAACTAGTGGGATGTGATTTCCCACTCACTGAAGCAATATGGTAAAAATTTTTTCCAAAGAAAATAAAAAACATGGAAATTATTTTTAAAATCGACTACTTCTATGTTATACTATATTTGAAAATTACTTCACAAGATAATATATAACTAAAAAACAAAATCACAATTGGAGATGTCTGGGTTGAAGAAGGAAGTAGCGCTTTTTGATCAAATTAAAGGAAGTTTAATTGTTTCTTGCCAAGCACTGCCGGGAGAACCTCTACACAGTCCCTATATAATGGGGCGGATGGCTTATGCGGCGATGTTGGGAGGCGCAAAAGGAATACGAGCAAACGGCCTGGAGGATATACGTGAAATTAAAAAAAATGTCAACCTGCCCATCATTGGAATTATTAAGCAAGATTATGAAAACAGTGAGGTATTTATTACTCCGACCATAAAGGAAATCGAACTTCTAGTCAATGAAGGAGTAGATGTAATCGCATTAGATGCTACAGATCGAGTAAGGCCGGACGGAACCACGATAAAAGAATTTTTTCCAAAAATAAGAGAAAAATATCCAAATCAGCTATTTATGGCGGATTGTTCTACTTATGAAGAAGGAATGTTAGCAGCTCAAATAGGTTTTGACTGGATTGGAACCACATTATGCGGCTATACTGGCTATACAAAAAATGAGGAAATACCTAACTATCAAATGATTAAAAGCCTTGTTCAAGATTGTCCGAATCCTGTTATTGCTGAAGGCGGTATTTCAAGTCCCGATCAATTAAAGAAAATCATGGAATTAGGTGTTCATGCTGCAGTAGTTGGATCAGCTATTACTCGACCAATGGAAATAACCAAAAGATTTATTCAAGCGGTCTCGGAATCCCGGGAGACTCACAATTAGGAGGATTTTTTGTTGGGTGCTACTCATATTTTTTCACTAATAAAATCGCGATACAATACGTTTACAAATACGGAAAAAAAGGTAGCTGATTATATATTAAAAAATATGCAGGATGTCATGTACATGTCGATTACCGATTTAGCTATCGCCTGTGATGTCGGTGAGTCCAGCATATTTCGTTTTTGTAAAAGTTTGGACTTAAAAGGATACCAAGAGTTTAAAATTGTGTTAGCTCACAGTTTATCAAGTGAACAGGATATGATCAGTCTTTATAATGACGTTTCGTTAACGGATTCACTTGAGGATATATCTTCTAAAATATTAACAAAAAATATTCAAGCATTGAAAGAAACATCCCAGTTTATCCAAAAAGAAGAAATAGCAAAAGTGGTTCATTGGATGGTACAGGCTCACCGGATTTATTTTTTCGGCGTTGGTTCGTCATTAATTACCGCTTTGGATGCAAAAAATAAATTTATGAGAATAACCAATAAAACAGAGTGCTCTGTTGACTCTCATTTACAAATGATGAATGCGGCGTTAATGACGGAAAACGATGTTGCGATAATCATTTCGTATTCAGGTTCAACGAAAGATATAATTGAATTGGCGAAAGTTGCAAAAGATAAACATGCGAAAATTGTTGCTCTTACCCGGTATGCTAAATCACCACTAACAACTTATAGTGATGTAATTTTCATTACTGCTGCTGATGAAGGCCCTCTACAAGGCGGCAGCCTGACTGCAAAAATTTCACAACTATATCTATTAGATATTCTTTATGTGGAATATTTTAAACAAACTGCCAAGGAGTCTGCAAAAAATAAAGATTTAACATCAAAAGCAGTCGTGAACAAATTACTTTAAGTAGATGCAGGCAAGGAATGGAAAAAGTGAAGCGGAATCTCAACAACTCAAGGATAAATTACTTTCAATACTACGTCAGCATGCTATTTTTTAAATGATATGTTGCTTAACTTGCTAAATCTTTTTACCCTCCTTTTGAACACGCATTTTAAAAAATCAATATGAAATTCAACATTATTTCAGTTCAAAATTACTTGTAAAGGTGAGTGAATCATATGCAATACATTCTTACAGGAACGGTTTGTATCGGTGAAGAACTAAGGGAGGACCATTATGTTTTAATAGAGGGTGAAAAAATTAAAGAGGTCGGTCCCGTATCGAACATGCCAACTTCATTTTCAGGTGAAGTTTTGAGCTATCCAAAGACGATGACGATCGTTCCGGGATTTATTGATGAGCATATTCATGGTGCTGGCGGAGCAGATGCCATGGATGCGACACCTGATGCGTTGAATAAGATTGCACAACATTTAGTAAAAGAAGGCACAACGGCTTTTCTTGCAACAACGATGACTCAATCAAAGCAAGCAATTGAAGTAGCCCTAAAAAATGCCGGTGAGTTCATTCATTCTACTGAAAATCGAACAGGGCAAGCGGAGATAATCGGCATCCATTTGGAAGGACCTTTTATCCATCCGAAAAGAAAAGGGGCACAACCGGAAGAATTTATTTTACTACCAAGTCCGAGCCAATTTGATGAGTGGCAAGAACTTTCTCAGAATACGATCCGGATTGTGACCTTGGCTCCTGACCAAGAAAATGGTATTGCCTTAGTAAAACATCTTGCCGAACACGGAGTCATTGCATCGATCGGTCATAGTGATGCGAATTTTCAGGATGTAGTGGCGGCAGTTGAAGCAGGAGCCAGTCATGTCACGCATCTTTTTAACGGTATGAGAGGCCTGCACCATCGGGAACCCGGAACTGCAGGAGGGGCTTTATTACTTAAGGAATTAACAGTGGAATTAATTGCTGATGGTATTCATGTTCATCCAAAAATGATTGATCTTGTTTTCCGTTTAAAGGACTTAGACCATGCAGTTTTAATTACTGACTCAATGCGTGCAAAATGGCTGCCGGATGGGGAATCGGAGCTGGGCGGTCAAAAGGTTTTTGTTTCAGACGGGAAAGCAACCTTGGAAGATGGTACGTTAGCCGGAAGTATTTTAAAGTTAAATCAGGGAGTCAAACATGTAATGGAATTTGCTAACCTAACCTTACCAGAAGTGGTCAAATTGGTGACAATGAATCCGGCAAAAGAACTTGGATTGCACCATCGGAAAGGTTCTATTGAGGCAGGAAAAGATGCTGATCTTGTCGTTTTAAATGAAAAATATGACCCAATTTTAACGATCTGTCGCGGGGGAATTGCGTTTAAAGGAGAGTGAATTCTACAAATGAAAATTATAAATGTGGGTAATTATCAGGAGTTAAGTGAAAGGGCAGCAAAAATTGTTATTGAAACGGTTCAAAATAAGCCAAATGCAGTACTTGGTCTGGCAACCGGATCAACTCCGATTGGATTATATAATGAATTGATTGACGATCATGCGAAAAATGGAACGAGTTACCGCAAAATTTGTACGTTTAATCTGGATGAATACGTCGGTCTTGAAGGTAGTCACCCACAAAGTTATCTATATTTCATGCGCCAACATTTATTTAATCATATTGATATTTCGCCGGAAAATACATTTATTCCAAATGGTAAAGCAGAAGACATGATGAAAGAATGCGAACGATATGAAGAATTAATTAAGGAAAAGGGTGGAATTGATCTGCAAATTTTAGGAATTGGTCAAAACGGGCATATAGGTTTTAATGAGCCGGGCACATCCTTTTCCAGTAGAACCCATATCATCCAATTAACAGAAAGTACCCGGAAGGCCAATTCTCGATTTTTCTCTTCAATGGATGAGGTACCGACCCATGCAGTAACGGTAGGTATTCAAACAATTATGGAGAGTCGAAAAATTTTATTGCTCGTTTCCGGACAAGCAAAAATGGAGGCTTTCAAACGGCTTTTATCGGACGAAATTGATGAAAGCTTCCCGGCTTCTGTTTTAAAATTGCACAATGATGTAACCGTCATTACTGATATTGCATTTGACAATTGATATTAAAAAACTTATTCTTTTCCTGTGGAGCATCAAACTCTATTGTGAGGTGGGAAAATGAAAGGAAGAAAGTGGTTGTCACTTTTGATAAGTATCATACTCATTGGATTTGTAAGTGCATGTGGAACTGCAGAAACAAAAGACAACGAAAAGGATGAACAGACTGCTGAAGAAAAGGCAACAGATAATACCAATAAGGAAAATGACCAAAACGGCTCGGTTGATGAAAATGAAAACGCCTCTGAAACTGATGAAGAGAATGGGACAAGCAATACTGATGAAAACGGTTTGACTGCCGATGAGGAAGATTTAGATTTAATTAAAAAAGATGTGGTTTATACAGGTTTGGCTGATCCTCACACGATTGAAGTAAAAGATGGGGAAGAATATTTAACTTTACAAATTGATCTGGACACAACTGACGAATGGGAGAAAATTGCAGAAGATACAACGGTTACCATTGAATATTATGAAAATGAACATGGGCAAAATATTTTGGTTCGTTATACCGTGAAAGACTAGTCTCATTGGGATCAGGTATGGGTACGCTCTTTCTTTTATATGAAATAAAAAAGGTCAGGTACCATCACCTGACCTTTATCTGACCCAAATTTGTCCGAAACTGCAGATTGGTTAATTGGAACAGTTGGTACTTAATACTCTCATTGTAAGAACCAGCGAATTGGTTTGTTAGATATTTAACTGAGCCCCGCAAAATTTTTTCGGAACCTTTATTTAAAACTTTCCATGCTTAAGAATTGAAAAAAGCAGCCAAAGAAACATTAAAGTTGCAACAACTCCGCCGACTTCTACAACAGGAAAATTCCAAAGAAACGTTTTTACATTTGATATTGAAGCCCCAACAACTAAACCGACCATCATAATACTAAAAGCAAGGAGAATAATACTAAACGATAATTGGTTCGTAACCCGATCTAATTTTTTTGATAAATTTTTCACTTCCGGGACAGAAATTTCCACATGGATTTTGCCATCCTTCGTAATCGAACTACCCGATTTCATTAATTGGGTTAGAAATGTTTGAATCTCCCTAAGCTTATTCCGGGTTTCTTTCATAATTTTTGATGGTTTCAAACGTTCACGAATCAGTTTTTCACCAAAAGGATGTGCCATATCGATAATTGATAAATCTTTATCTAGATGGGAAAGAATCCCTTCCATTGTTAGTAATGTCTTAGCGAGAATTGTCAAGTCAGCCGGCATCCGAACCCGATATTTGAATGAAATTTCCATTAAGTTATTTATCAAGTTAGCCAGACTAATTTGCTGTAAGGGAATGTCCATATTCATTTCAATCAAAACTTCAATATCCGCATAGATTTGATCATTATCAATCGGCTCGGAGCTTTGCCCTAGTTTTAAAAAAAGAAAAATAACCTCGTTTATATCCCTGTTTTTCAAAGCGATAATCACGGAAGCTAAATCATTTTTCATACTCGGTGATAAGCGTCCAATCATACCGAAATCAATCAATGCCATTCGTTTGTCGGGAAGGACGAACAGATTTCCGGGGTGAGGGTCGCCATGAAAGAAGCCGTCGATAAAAATTTGTTGAAACATACATTCAACAAATTGTTTAGCAACCAATTTTTTTTCAGCTTCTGATGCGTTTTTCGCATAATCACGAAGCCTGGTGCCGGAAATATAATCCATCGTTAATATTCTTTTGGTTGTATATTCCCAGTGAATCGAAGGGATTATGTAATTTGGATGTTCCTTCAATTGGCGTGCAATCTTTTCACCGTTCCATGCTTCTACAGTATAATCAAGTTCAAGTCGTAATGATCTTGATACTTCCTCTACGATTTCCGAGATACGGTAATTGTTGGCCCATTCCAACTTTTCTTCCATGAGATTGGTTAGATCACTCAATATTTGTAAATCAATGTCAATTTTTTCCTCAATATTTGGTCGTTGGACTTTAATAGCAACCTCTTGTCCGGTGGGAAGTTTGCCATAGTGGACTTGGCCAATCGAAGCCGATGCAATCGGTCGATCATTCACTTCTAAAAATAAATCATTAGCCGGTTGCCCCAGTTCCTTTTCGATAATTTTTTCAACATCACTAAAGGGAATCGGTGCTACATTGTCTTGCAGTTTTTCCAACTCTTTAATAATGTTTTCAGGTATGAGGTCAACTCGGGTACTAGCCAATTGCCCGAGTTTGACAAAGGTAGGTCCTAATTCTTCAAGAACCGATCGGATCCGTTCAGCGATGCTTTTGGAATACATGGTGGAATCCGCTTCAGCCTTTCTTTTAAAACCAAGTAATCCTAAATCTTTGACGACAAAACCAAGCCCGTTTTTCAACAGGGCTGTCAGGATTTCTTGATATCTTTGGGCATACTTCAAGCGTTTTCCAATCATTTATTCCACCTCGAATGACATTAAAGTATTATATTTATATTGCACTAGTGGTCACAAAATCTCCCCGTTTTGGTAATTCAAAGAGCAAAATTGGAAGCCAATTGCCCGGTTGATTTAACGAATAATCAGTGGGGATGGGAAACCCCCACTGATTTAAAGGTTTACTTTTATTCGTTGTCTTTATTTAACAACTTTTCTTCTAAAGCTTCAACCCGCTTTTTTAATTCTTCAAATTCTTGTCTGGATACAAGTTTACTTTCTTGTACCGCTTGGTTTATTCTTTCTTCCACTGTAGTTTCCCATTTTTCTTGTGCTTCTTTTCCTTTTTTCATTAATTCATCGATAATATCGGTAGCTTCCGTCTTTGCCATATTTCCTTTTTCCACAAGCTCATCAATAATTTTATCTGCTTGTTCTTTGCTTACCGCAGCAATACCTAACCCTAATGTAAAAAGTCGATCGATTAAGTCTTTCATAAAGAATCCCTCCTGTTATTAGTATAAACTCTTTTACCAAATTTATCTTTACCTTCATCTTAAACAGACATGAGGGGAAAGTAAATCAATTTCTGAAAAATTCATTGAAAATTACGAAATGGTTAACTGTCCTGCGTCCCATAAAAATGAGTATCTTTAACCAGTTAATTAGATGCCATTGTCAAAATTCGAATACCGATTTTGCTACGAAAATAAAAAATAATTGTTGACGAATGGCTACAAAGGGTATAAAATGTGTTTGTAAGCGGTTAACAAAAACGTTTTTGCACAAAAGGTCAGAGAGGCTATGCTTTTAACTCAGACAAAAACGATTTGAGAATAAAAAATAAGCGTTTTAGTTTTTTTGTACATGACAAAAACGTTTTCGGAGGGATGGTATTATTATTGTTTGACCTAAAACGTTTTTGGTTAGATAGTACTAATACTGTATTGATTTATTTACTTCTGTAAGATGGTACGAATCCTGTTTTGATTTTTTGCCTAAAATCTAAAACGTTTTTGATCAGATAGTACTTTAATTGTTTCAATTCATATACCTAAAATCTAAAACGTTTTCGTTGGAGGTTTGTTTATGCTAAATTACACATTGGGAAAAGGTGAATTTGAAAAATGGATTATTTCTGAAACAGCCTTTTCACCGGACAAATTAGGAAAATGCGAATCAATCATGTATCTCGGCAATGGATACATGGGGTTACGCTCAGTAACAGAAGAACCTTATTTAAAAGAGGTGAGAAACTTATTTGTTAATGGTACGTTCAATAAATTCAGTGAAATGGAAGTATCAGAACTTCCCAATCTGGCCGACATTACTCGCATTGATATTCGGGTTGACGGAGAACGATTTAGTTTAGAGTTTGGAGAAACGAAAGACTATATTCGTCAACTTAATTTAAAAACAGCTGAATTAACAAGATCATTTACATGGACATCACCTAAAGGAAAATTGTTACGGTTTACATTTAGACGATTTGTTTCTCTTGATCATTTACATTTAATCGGAATGAAAATGGAAGTGGAAAGTCTCAATGCCACAGTCCAAATTTCTTTTGATTCCGGTATCAATGCACAAATGACAAATAGCGGAACTCAACATTTCCATGAAGGTGAGAAGCGAATATTTGATAAGCGATTTATTCAATTGTTGCAAAAGACCATCGAATCCAATATTGACGTGGTAATTAATACTGCTCATCGTGTGACGGTTAACGGTATGGAAACAAAAGAGCCGACAATGACAATTGATCGTCGGAAAGTATGGCTAACCTACCAAGTTGAACTAAATCCAAATGACAAGCTAATCATGGAAAAATTAACAACCGTTTATACGAGCCGTGATAAAGAATTTGACCATGAAGACGTTCAATTAGAAACTCTGCGTAAAACGTCTTTGCAAGCTTTACGAGACAGTTTTTCAAAAGGTTACGACGCATTATTTCAACGCCATGTAAATACTTGGAAAAGAAAAGTTTGGGATTATTACAAACTGAGGATAAACAGTAAGGATGGATATGACCAACTTGCTTTACGGTTTGCACTTTATCATTTAACGGTAATGACACCGGCCCATGATGAACGGATGGGGATTGGGGCAAAAGCGTTAAGCGGTGAAGGGTATAAAGGTCATTCATTCTGGGATACAGAAATTTTTATCTTACCATTTTTTACCTTTTCTAACCCAAAAGTTGCTCGTTCTCTATTAAAGTATCGTTACCTCGGTCTTGAAGGAGCAAGAAAAAAAGCGATTGAAAACGGTTATGAAGGTGCAATGTATCCATGGGAGCAAGCTTGGCCATCGGATGGTGAAGTGACACCGGTTTGGGGAGCTGTTGATATCGTTACCGGAAAGCAAACGAAAATATGGTCCGGCTTTATCGAACAACATATTTCAGCGGATATTGCCTTTGCAGTTTATCAATATTATCTTGTCACCGGTGATGAAGACTTTTTGGACCGCTATGGCTATGAAATGATATTTGAAACAGCGAGGTTCTGGGCAAGTCGACTTGAATGGAACGAGGAAAAGCAAGAATACCATATCAATGATGTCATCGGGCCTGATGAATATAAAGAGCATGTCAATAATAACGCGTTTACTAATTATATGGCAGCATTCAATATGAAACTGGCAGTCCGTTTGTATGAGCGCCTTATTGAAAATAACCCCAAACGGATTGAGCAGCTGAATGAAAAAATTCAAGTAAATCAAGCATATCCAATGTGGAAGGAAAAATTGGAAAAGATTTATTTACCGCAACCAAGAAAAGAAGATGCGATTATTCCGCAAGATGATATGTATTTACAATTGCAAAATATTGACCTATCGAAATATAAAAATAGCGCCAAAGTTGGTACTTTGTTTGAAGATTATAATTTGGAGCAAGTTAATCGAATACAAGTGACAAAACAAGCGGATGTCGTTATCCTCCTTTATTTATTGGAGCAAGTAGATGCGATTTTTTCGAATGATGTAAAGGAGAAAAACTTCCATTATTATGAACCGAGAACTTTGCATGACTCCTCGTTAAGTTTATCGACACATGCCATTATTGCAAATGATATCGGTGACAAGGACCTTGCCTATTCTTTATTTAGAAAGGCAACAGAAATCGATCTCGGTCCCTTTATGCACTCATCTGATCATGGTGTTCATGCCGCTTCAATTGGGGGAATTTGGCAAACAGCGATCTTTGGTTTTGCCGGTATTCGTCTAAAAAATGGAAGGTTACAAATTAATCCAAAGCTTCCTGATCAATGGCAAGATATTCAATTTACAATGCAATGGCAAGGTCAACCGGTTACTATTTATGCAAATCATGAAAAACTGATTGTAAAAGCGGAAAGACAAGAGAAATTATCCTTTGACGTGTTTGGTAAGGAATACGTATGTACGGATGTAGTGGACATTCCTCTTCAACCATAACTACATGTTTGAAGGGTGATGATAAATTTTAAAACAATGAATATGAGGGGGAAGAAGGATGAAGAAATTAGTAAAACTGTTGGTGGTTTTTATGGTGATTGGTTTATTGGCTGCTTGTGGTTCTAACGACGAGAAGAGTAGTAAATCGGGATCAAAGGATTCAAAAACTTTATCTTTAGCTGTTTGGGGTTCTTCACCAACAGAAACAAAAGCATTAGAAACCACGGTAAAAAGTTTTGAAGAAAAAACAGGCGTCGATGTAAAAATTGAAGTCATCCAAGACAATTTCCAAGATACATTAACAGCACGTTTTGCAGCAAAAAATGCACCGGATGTTTTTTATCTTGAATCCTACGTAGCGCCTCGTTTTATCGCCAGTGGTGTTCTTGAGGATTTGTCGAATAAAGTTAAGAATCCAGATGACTTTTTCCAACCATTATTAGATGGCTTCCGTGGTAAAGATGGGAAATTGTATGGAGTGCCAAAGGATTATTCAACACTTGCCACTTATGTAAATGTTGATTTATTGGAAAAAGCAGGATATACCGTCCAAGATGTTCCGTCTGATTGGGAAGGTTTGTTAGCTTTTGCAAAAGAACTTCAAGGGAAATTAGACAAAGGGCAAGCTGCGATGATTTTTGATAGTACAATGGCAAGACACTTAAGTGCATTCAAAGCTACCGGTTTGAATCCTGTAAAAGAAGACGGTTATGCAGATTTCACATCCAGTCAAGCCACGCTTGATTATTTGCAAAGTATCGTTGACGGTCAAGATGAAGGCTATTTATTAAATCCAACAATTGATTTGGGTGTTGATTCCGCAGGTGCTGCCTTTGGTACAAATCAAGCTGCAATAATGATTGAAGGGAACTGGGTATTAAGTGCATTAAAACAGGATTATCCAAATGTAAATTATGCTGTTCTACCTGCTCCAACCATCAATGGACAACAACAAACAATGATATTTAATGTAGGTTATGCGGTTTCAAAGAATTCGAAAAATAAGGATGCCGCTATTGAATTTATTAATTTTATGACAGGTGAAGGCCAAAAACAATGGAGTGAGCTATCCGGTACACTGCCAACTCGTCAATCCGTTGCCAATGAAATGAATTTATACGATAACCCTGATCTAAAAGCACATGTTGAAGGGGCAGAGTATGGTACTGTTTGGGCTTCGGGTGAAACATTGCCGGTTATCTCTTCCTCTTTTGACAACCACTTCCAGGCAGCACTAAACGGTGATGTAACTCTAAAAGAAGCAATGAAGTCTGCTGAGCAAGAAGCAAACGCTGAAATTGACAGACAAAAGTAATCAGCAAGATAAGGGGCACGGGTGATTCCATCCGTTACCCCTCCCTATAGCAGTTATTTTACTGCTATTGTGCATAGTTTTCTTTGAACATGGAGAATGTCAAAATTTCCAGCAAAGATGTGAATTCGACATCGTGTACAATTTTAAAAATTATGTATATGTAACTAAGAAAGTTTCAAGGAAAAACATCGCAGCCGTAAAAATTTTATGTTTTTTGATGAACTACGCGTCACGAGTCGCCTAAGGGCTCAGACGCCCGTATTTTTCTTTATCAAATGAGGTGATAATTATGAACAGTGGGCATCGACAAAATTTACAAGGATATTCCTTCTTAATGCCTGCGCTCCTTACGATTATGATATTTACCTTAATACCTATTGTCTATGCGTTTTTTATGATGTTTTTTAAAGTGGACTTATTATCCGGAACAAGAACATTTGTCGGTTTTGATAATTTCTCAAAAATCTTTTCTGATCCAAAATTTTGGGCGGCTTTTGAGAATACATGGAAATATGTGTTGGTAGTTGTTCCGATTCAGACCATTATTGCCATGATATTAGCCGCCTTATTGAATAGTAAAGTTCATTTTAGCCGCGCCTTTCTATCGGTTATGTTTATCCCGACATTAACATCTTCATCAGCCATGACGCTAATTTTTATGTGGTTATTCAATAACAATGGATTTATTGTCAATTTATATGATTCTTTATTCGGTTCAAGAATCCAATTTTTAACAAATCCTGATTTAGCATTAGCAGTTATCATGACAATGAACATCTTTTCAACTGTTCCCCATTTTATGATTGTCTTTTTATCCGGTTTACAAGATATTCCGGGGAGTCTTTATGAGGCAGCAGCCATTGACGGGGCTAATAAGGTAAAACAATTTTTATATGTAACGGTCCCTCAATTAATGCCAATTACCTTTTACGTTGTGACGATGGGGCTTGTTGGTTGCTTTCAAATTTTTGACCAAGCATTTATTATGTCGAATGGTACAGGTGGGCCTCAAAACTCAACGTTAACATTTTCTCTATACATTTATCAATTAGCATTTAATAGTAATGATATGGGAAGAGCGACAGCATTGGCCTTTATTCTTGGATTACTAATTTTTACGGTGACGTCTATCGTGAATAAACTTTTAAACGCAGATAAAATAAATGGGTGATGAAATCATGAAAAAAGAAAATAAAACACTGAAGATCATAATTTATATATTATTGATTGGCTACAGTTTATTAACCCTCTTTCCGTTCGCATGGAGTATTTTAACATCATTTAAAACAACTGCAGAAATTGTTGGCGGGAACTCAATCCTCCCTGAACAGTGGAGTCTGGATGGTTATCAAACCGTTTTCAGCTCACAATTCCCGACTTGGATCGGTAATTCGCTGATTGTTGGGATCATAGTAACTGTATTGAATTTAGTTTTTAATACAATGGCGGGTTATGCATTGGCACGAATCGATTTTAGAGGAAAAAATGTGCTATTCGGTTTATTATTATTATTGATTATGATACCTTCTCAGGTGACGATGATTCCTTTATATATTGTTATATCAAACTTAGGATTAATTGATACCCATGGGTCATTGATTTTTACAACGATGATTAATATTTCATACATTTTCATGATGCGTCAATTTTTCATTAACTTCCCGAAAGATGTGGAAGAGGCAGCTACCATTGATGGATTATCCCGTTTAGGAACTTTTTTTAAAGTCGTGTTACCAAATGCAAAAGGTGCCGTTGCAACACAGGCTGTATTTGTATTCATGGGGATTTGGAATGAATTTATGAAGCCATTATTATTTATTTCAAGTCCTGATAAATATATGCTGACACAAGGATTAAATGCAATCTCGAAACAATATATGAACGCGACAAAATGGGATGTCATTATGTCCGGGGCAATTATCTCAATTATTCCGATTTTGATTATTTATATTTTATTAAATAAATATTTCATAACAAGTAATGATCAGACGGCAGGTATTAAGTAGATCCAATTTTTCACTTATATATAACTGCCAAATTTTTAGTAGGAAAGCAGGTGTTATCATTGGCAACAATTAAAGATGTTGCGAAAAGGGCGGGGGTATCAATCGGGGTTGTATCGCGAGCCTTCAATAATTATCCCGATATTAGCGAAAAAACCAGGCAAAAGATATTAAAAGTTGCCGAAGAATTGAATTATACGCCAAATCTGGTTGCAAAAAATCTATCCTCTAAAAAACAGTTAACGATTGGCCTGATTACGTCAGGAATTTTAGACAGTAGCCAAAAAGATAGCGTGAATTCCATTGAGGTTTTTAAAGGTGTATACACAGCCATAGAGGAGAAAGAGTATGAGTTGGCCATCTATTTAATTGACTCAAATAAACAGAAACGGAAAAGTTATGCACAATTTTGTCGAGAACGAAATATTGGCGGTACCATCTTACAAGGAATTCGAACGGACGATCCATATTTTAAAGAGTTGATTAATACAAATATCCCTTGCGTACTCATCGATTTCCATTTAAATAATCATACACCATTGATCGGAAATGTATCGATTAATAATATTGAAGCAAGTCGCAAAATAACCGAGTTGGTATTAGAACAAAATCACCGTAGGATAGCAATTATGGCCGGTAAAAAAGCGGCTTATGTTAACAATGAACGATTGCGTGGTGTAAGAGAAGCCTTTGCCGCCTTTGGTCTCCAATTACATGAAGGAGATATCTTATACGGGCAGTTTTTGGAACAGGCAGCCTATGAAGAGACAAAAAAGTATTTGGAAAAACATCGACCAACAGCTATAATTGCATTTAGTGATATTATGGCAATTGGCGTCATGAAAGCAATCAAAGAAGCAGGTTTACAAATTCCGGAAGATGTTTCAGTCACCGGTTTTGATAATATTCCAATAACGGAATTTACCCAACCGCCGATTACCACTGTTCAGCAAAACTTTTTTGAATTGGGTAGACAAGCAGCACTTCATCTTCAAGAAATTATGGAAGGTCGCGCGAAAGGAAAGCAGGTTGTTGTTGATTATAAAATTATTGAACGAGACAGTGTAAAACCATTATAAAGAAAAGTTTTTCCTACATGGAAAAAAGTAATGAATCTTTAAAAGAAAGGAATAGAAAAAATGACGAAATATCCAAAACTATTTATTTTTGACCTGGACGGCGTGATAACTGATACAGCTGAATATCATTATTTGGCGTGGAAACAACTGGCCCAATCACTCGGTGTAACCATTGACAGGCAATTTAACGAAAAATTAAAAGGGATTAGTCGCATGGACTCATTAGAAAAAATTTTAACTTTAAAACCCGAACTATTAACGATGTCAATGGAAGAAAAACAACAGTTGGCCACACAAAAAAATGAATATTACAAAACATTAATTAATCAAATTACACCAAAAGATATTTTACCGGGGATAGAAAAATTACTAAAAGAAATTCAAGAAAATAAGATAAAAATTGCCCTCGGTTCGGCAAGTAAAAATGCCCCGGTTGTGATTAATCGGCTTGGATTGACAAATTACTTTGATTATATGGTTGATGCTGCAAAAGTAAAACGAGGAAAACCGGATCCTGAAACGTTTACTGTTGCTGCAGATTATTTTGGATTTGCGTATGCGGATTGTATTGGTGTGGAAGATTCTGCTGCAGGCATCGAAGCCATTAATCGAGCTGGGATGTTTTCTGTCGGAATTGGTGATTCTGAACACTTGCATGAAGCAGACTATCTCGTGTCGGATACAAGTCAGTTAAATATGGATAAAATCATTGAAAAATTTGCATCTAAATAAGCAAACGAGGTTGTCCGGAAAGTCATTTTTTTGACTTACGGCAGCCCCGTTCGTGTTTTTAATAGATAGGAGGAGGTGTCGATTTTTTGATAATTAAAGGCTTCACCCATTAGGGGATTCTTTTTATCGGACAGTCCAATTGGCTTTAAGGGTTAGCCAGCCAGTTTGAAACGTTGAACCATATTATTAAGTTTTTCTGCTTGTTGGGCGAGCTGAGCAGAACTAATCGCTACATCTTCTATTGAGCTGTTTGTTTGTTGGGTCATCGCTGCAACCTCTTCAATACCGGCCGCACTTTCTTCGGTTACTGCGGCAATTTCCTGGATTGAACGATTAAACTCATGACTTCGTTCCGTAACGGCTGCTAAGTCTGATGTAATTGTTTCAACCCGTTTGACCATATGTGTGACCATGTCGTTTATTTTTTGAAATGTTTCATTGGTCATGATAATTTGATCCGTTCCTTTTTCCACTTCCCGGTATCCGGCTTGCAGAGAGTCTGCCACTAAGCGGGTTTCGCTTTGGATATTGGTAACAAAGCTTGTGATATTGGTAACTGATACAGCCACTTGTTCTGCGAGCGTTCTGACTTCATCAGCAACAACAGCGAACCCTTTTCCTTGTTCTCCGGCTCTGGCTGCTTCAATGGCTGCATTTAGTGCCAACAGGTTTGTTTGGTTGGCAATTTCCTTAATGACAACGACTAATTTCGAAATCTCTCCCGATAAGATGTTTAGGTGCTCCATTTTTTCCACAGAATCTTGGACGATTTGGTTAATGTTTGACATTTGATTTGTTGAAGCTTCCATTAATCTCTTGCCTTCATTCGTCATTTCCAGCACAGAATTTGAGGTTTCCCCGATCTCTATTCCTCCTTCATTAACCTGCTGGATGGTATATACCAATCCATTTGCTATCGAAGAAATTTCTGTTGTTCTGGCTGCTTGAGAATCGGAGCCGGAAGCCAGTTCACCCATCGTTACTGCAATATGCTCGGAACCGGTTTTGACTTCACTTGCCGCTTGAGATAATTCCTCACTTTGACTTGAAACGGTTTCGGCTACTTGGGCCATTTCTTTTAACATCGTTTGAATTTGACTGTTCATTTCATTGGTCGCTACCATTAATTGACCAATTTCATCCCGTAAATTTGTTTCAAACGGCTTTGAACTTAGATCACCCTTCGCCATTAATTTCATTCGGCTCGTTACTTGTTTAAGTGGTTTTGCAATGGATGAAGTATTTAGAAAAGCAAAAATGAGACCAACCACAATTCCGATAAGTGAACCTATAATAGCAATCAGAAATACTTGTTCTCCGGTTTGGGTCGATTCTTGTCCCAAGTTTTGCATAAGTTCTCCCCGATATTGTGCCATATGATTAAAATCACTAATTAAAGTTTGACTAATAGGGACCACTTTTTCAATCATTAATTTCATAGCTTGATCTTTCTTGCCTTGGTCGTAAAGGGTAAGAACTTCATCGGTCATTTTCCCCCATTCTACTTTCCGGTCAATCAGCTGCTTGAGCTCATCGGAATCGGATAGGTCTACAGCCCGATTTTCAAGCTCGATACTCGCATCGATCCCTTTTTCATATTCTTCCCGATATAACGCGTTGTCTGATAAAAGGAAAGACTGTAGTAAGGAAACTCTCGACGCCATATTTTCGGCAAGCTGTTCATTGATAACTAACAAGGCCAACTGCTGATCGAGAATATTTTCCGTTTTTTTGTTAATGGTGTTCATGGATACCATATTTAATATGCTTAAAATGACCATTAACACAATAATCGTCAAAAAGGATAAAAGAATTTTAGCTTTTATACTTTTAAACTGGAATAATTTCATCCATAACCCTCCCCTAAAATAATAAATTGTAAAAATAATCACAAATGGATGCGGACTTTATTTTCATCCGTCTATATTTTATATCGGTCTATTTTCTTTTTTAAAAATACCAATCATAATAATAAAGTAATTTTTACATCACTGTTGTGTCATACACCAAAAATATTTTGTAAGCGGTTGACGAATTAGCAGAAACATGTTAAATTTAAACTGTATTGAAAAAGTTAATTAAACTTAAATTTATCTTGATAGGATTGTTATAGCAAGGATCAGCGCTACACAAAACCTATTTACAGGCATATTTTATATACCTGTAAATAGGTTTTTTTATTTATATACAGAAAGGAGAGGTGATTATGATTATAAAGAAAATTCTTAATAATAATGCGGTTATTACGAAGGATAGCAATCATAAGGAAATAATTGTAATGGGGAAAGGTATTGCTTATCAAAAGAAAACCGGAGATCCCATTGATCCGAGCAAGGTTTATAAAACGTTTTCCGTAGACTCGAAGACTATACAAAATCGACTGATTGAAATGATTGATAAAATACCAATCGAATTTATTAAATTATCGGAAAGAATCATCTATATGGCCAAAGAAAAGTTAGAAATACCATTGAATGATAGTATCTATATCTCTCTAACGGATCACATTTATTCCAGTGTCCAACGTTATCACCAAGGTCTTCCTTTAAGAAATAAATTACAATGGGAAATTAAACATTTATATAAAAAGGAATTTGAAATTGGGCTAGAGGCTCTAATGTTAATTAAAGAAGAAACAGGTATCTCCATGTTAGAGGATGAAGCCGGTTTTATTGCGATGCATATTGTCAGTTCGGAAATGGCAGATGATATGCATAACGTTTATGAAATTACCCAGTTCATACAGCAAATTGTCAATATTGTTAAATATCATTTTTCATTGGACTTTGATATAGAATCACTTGCCTATCATCGATTTATTACTCATTTGAAATTTTTTGGGTACCGGATTTTTTCACAAACTAGTAATACCAAACATTCTTTAGAAAATGATTTATTAGAAATCATTAAAGAAAAATACGTAGAACCTTATTTATGTTCCCTAAAAATAAAAAAATTCATTGAACAAAAATACGGTTATTTGTTGGATAACGATGAAATTTTGTATTTAACCATTCATATTGCAAGGATTTTAAAATAAACAATTGAAAGCTATTAAGGGGGGTGATGGATTGAAAACACTTCTAGAATTGATGGGTAGTAACATTCAGTTGGCTAAACCTTCATTGGATAAAGATTTTATAAATAATGGAGGGTAAAACAATGAAATATGAAAATCTATCAAAACAAATTATTAAGGCTGTCGGTGGAAAAAACAACATCATTTCTGTCGTTCATTGTGCTACAAGATTGCGATTTACCTTAAAAGACGAATCTAAGGCTAATGATGAAGAAGTCAAAGCGATAAAAGAGGTTCTGTCTTTAGTTAAAAAGGGTGGACAGTACCAATTAGTAATTGGGAATAATGTAGACCTTGTCTATAATGATCTGGTTAAAATAGCAAATATTAACCCAAAACCAGATAAAAAGGAAAAAGATGATAGATCCGTTTTTGATAAAATTATCGGTTCAATAACAGGTTCTATTGCTCCTGTTATTCCATTACTTGCTGGATGTGGGATGGGAAAAGTGTTATTACTTGTTCTGACCATGCTAGGTGTCCTGGCAAAAGAATCACAAACGTATATGATCTTGAATTTTATCTTTGATACAGGTTTTTACTTTATGCCTGGCTTTGTTGGATTTTCTGCAGCAAAGATTTTTGGGTCCAATCAATATTTAGGGGCATTTTTAGGATTAGTAACGGTTCATCCTGATTGGGTGTCATTAGTTTCTGCAGAGAAACCCGTTGAATTCTTAGGAATCGGGGTTTCATTAGTTAAATATTCTTCAACATTAGTACCGGCCATTCTTTCAGTATGGATTATGTCTTATATTGAACGTTTTGCTAAGAAAATTGTACCAGAAATGATTAAAGTTTTTACTGAGCCTTTATTAATTGTTATTCTTAGTGTTCCTTTGACTTTTATCGTCATTGGACCAGTTGGAAACTTTATCTCAAATTTAGTAGCTGCTGGCAGTATGTTTATTTACAATCATGGAGGCTTCATCGCTATTCCAATTTTAGCAATGGTTTATCCATGGCTGGTATCCATCGGTATTCATAAAGCATTGAGTCCAGTAAGTATATCACTTGTTGCTGAACGTGGGTTTGACCCAATTATTCGTGTCGTTGCATTATGTTCAAACATGGCTCAAGCTGCAGCTTCACTTGCGGTATCCTTTAAAACAAAAAATAAAGCCTTAAAATCATTGGCCTTTTCTTCCAGTATGACAGCATTTTTGGGCGGTATTACAGAACCAGCAATGTACGGGGTTAACCTTAAATTAAAGAAACCAATGTATGCTAGTATGATTGGTGGAGCAGTTGCTGGATTATTTGCAGGGATTGTTAAATTAAAAGCTTTTATTTACGTTACTCCTGGATTATTAAGTTTAGCAATGTGGATTTCTGAAGATGAGAATTTCTTATTTTTAGCGATTGTAACCTTAATCATCTCTTCGATTGTAACCTTTATTGCAACTTGGATTTTAGGCTTCGACGATCCTATTGATGGAAGCGAAGATAAAGTTGAATCTACGAAATTTGTAAACATCGGTGAAAAATATAAAAAACTATTTAGTCCTTTAAAAGGAGAACTAATCAAATTAGAGAATGTTGAAGATGAAACCTTTGCAAGTGGGATTATGGGTAAAGGTGTAGCGATTAAACCCTCAGAAGGAAAATTATATGCTCCATGCGATGGAATTGTTAGTGCTGTATTTAAAACGGGACATGCTATTGGTATAACTACAGAAGATGATATTGAGGTGCTTATTCATATTGGAATTGATACCGTATCTTTAGAAGGGAAGTACTTCCATTCATCTTTAGAAAGAGGCCAACGCATTAAACAAGGAGATTTACTTGTAGAATTTGATTTAGAAAAAATTAAAGAAGCGGGCTACGATACAACCACCATGATTATTATTACTAATAGTAACGATTATTTAGATGTAGTCCCTGTAAATAAAGTCAGTATCAATAAATCAGACGACTTATTGGCAATCATTTAAGTAATTCCAAATTCATAAGCTTATTAAAATTTGAAGCTTTATAAGCTACAGTTTAAAAGTATGATAAGTTTTCAAAATTATCTTTTAAAGTGTTATGATGTATCGACTTTTTATAAAAGTTTTTTAAAAACTATTTAAAGATTCTATGAAGAATGAGTGAGACGGGTGGACATTTTTATAAAACAACGGAATGATCCACCATTTGAAAGGGGTAATACAATGATTTACGCAGACTTACATGTTCATACAAATCACAGTGACGGTGTATGTGAAATTGAAGATGTATTAACACAAGCGAAGGAAAAAAATATTCAAGCATTAGCGATTACCGATCACGATACAGTGAACCACTGGCCTGAAGTGAAAGCATGTGCAGAACGACTTGGTTTAGAAACCATTCGTGGTGTAGAAATGAGTTGCTATGATTTTGATGTTTTCAAAAAAGTTCATATCCTTGGTTTATGGTTAGATAAAGTAGACTATGTCGAGAAGTTATGTACGAACACGCTAATATCACGTGATAACTACCATAGACAACTAATAAAAGAACTTAAACAAAAAAATTACTATATTACTTATGATGACGCTAAGAAATATTCAAAATATAACATTGTCTTTAAAATGAATATATACCAAGCATTAAAGGAAAAATATCCTGATGAAATGACTCCTAAGAAATACAAAGAACTTTTCGCCTCAAAAACATCAAAAGAAACTGATCTGAAAATGGGTTATATAGATGTAAAAGAAGGAATTAAAGCCATACAGAGAGATGGAGGAATTGCCATACTCGCACATCCATGTGTCTATGATAATTATAATGAAATTGGTAAATACGTTGAATTTGGACTGCAAGGTATTGAAATCAATCACTCAAAAATGAAACCAATTGATTACGAATTAACCAAAAACCTTGCTGTTAAATACAATTTATGCAAAAGTGGTGGCAGTGATTTCCATGACCCAGAGCTCATCCAATTCGGCAAGAACGGTTTAACAAAACAACAATTTGAAGACTTAAAACGATTTGCACTAAAAACGAAAGAACAAAAAAATTGATAGTCTGGCTTATAGTACTAACGCATAATTTCCTAGTGGTTTGTCGGGGCTGTCCTAAAAGTACAACTTCTAAAATTTTATTGTTAAAAGAATAGTTTTGATTGGTTTTCGTTTCGGTGGCGGACGCACCCCCTAAAGGAAGGACTTTGACCGCCTCAATGCTCGTTTTCTCGCGCCTGCTCACGTCTGCTCGTGTGACTGCCCTGCCGCGATGATTCTTCATAAAAGCTTTTTTGATTGCCGCGACGCTTTTGGCGAATATGTGTGCTCTTCATGCAGGACTCTGAACAATCATCCTCGAAAAAGGCATCGCACGAAGGAAAATGCGACTAGCATTTTTCGAGGACTCTGAATAATCCTCCCTGAATTTGCATCGCACCAAGAAAAAACGAATAGCTTTTTCATTGGATAGATCGCAAGGGATAAATGCGACTAACATTATCACTGAGTCGCCGCCTCCTTCACTTCAATTAACCAATACAAATTCGGTTAATTTTTGACTTTCTGGACCCCCCTTCTTGTGTTTTGCCCCTCTACGGACTATATATTTTTTTAAAAAAAGTCGCACAAGGTAAGTATCCAATCTGCGACTTTTTTGTTATATCATTTTTGGCAATGTAGGATAAAGCGTTCTAATTTAGTACTTATTTTGATTGAAATATATACATTTGATCTTTCGATGAATTCACATAATTTTCTGCTACTTGGGAATAGTGTATTAAAAACAAATGTTTATCGTACTATATTAAATTTAGTGTAACTTTTTTGAAGAACAAATCTTCTGGTTGGCAAAAGGAAATAAACGAAACTTTTAACAAATGAATAATAAAAAGGATTGTAATTTTTTTGAAAATGCTCTACAATGTTCACTATATATAAACAAATGTATATTTTGGGAGGACTAAGCTTGCATGGGAGTGAACAATTTTATTTAATCCAAGGAGATGTTTTGCCGATTTCGATTCGGAAAACTTTAGAAGTGAAGCGATTGCTGGACGCGGGGAATGTAAAGACGATCCATGATGCGGTTGAACAAGTGGGCATTAGTCGGAGTGTCTACTATAAATTTAAAGATAAAATTTTTCCGTTTAATGCAGCTACTTTTCAAAAGGTCATTACCATTTCCCTATTGTTGGAACATCGACCGGGGATTTTATCAAAAGTGCTGCAATTTGTGGCAGATAAAGAAGGGAATGTGATTACGATTAATCAAAGCATACCACTCCAAGGAATTGCCAATGTTGTTTTATCCATGGATACGGCCAATATGAGGCTTACCACAACAGAATTTTTAGAAGAACTCCTGCAGGTAGACGGGGTTAATCGGGCAGTTGTCGTAGGCCAGAGCTAACAACCGTTTCATGTACAATTCTATGAAACTGTAAAACCTTTAATTATTGTTCAATAGAGGAATATAGAAGCAAAATGGGAGGAAAGTTATGAATGGAAAAATTAAAGTCGGTTTAATGGGCTTTGGCACGGTTGGAACCGGTGTTGTCCGGCTAGTCGATTCATATAAAGAAGACTTTTTCAACCAAACGGGTTCTGTCATTGAAGTCAGTCGGATTTTAGTAAGGAATCCTGAAAAAGAGCGGTCGATATTTGTCAATTCTGATATTGTTACAACCGATCCCCAGGAACTTATTTATGATCAGGAAGTGGAAGTCATAATTGAAGTCATGGGCGGAATTGAACCGGCACGAACCTATATTTTAGAAGCGATTGAACAGGGGAAACATATCGTAACAGCCAATAAAGATTTAATGGCAATTCATGGGGAGGAACTCATCAAAAAAGCACGAGAGCATGGCTGTGACCTATTTTATGAAGCAAGTGTCGCCGGCGGGATTCCGATTATAAATGCGATTGTGGAAGGTTTTTCTTCGGATCGGATTACGAAAATAATGGGGATTGTTAACGGAACAACAAACTATATTTTAACAAAAATGAGCCATGAACAAGCTTCTTTTGATGAGGTTTTACAGGAAGCACAACAGCTTGGCTATGCCGAGGCAGATCCGACATCGGACGTAGAAGGTTTAGATGCAGCACGAAAAATGGCCATCCTAAGTTCCCTTGGTTTCCATGTCGGCATGAATTTAGAAGATGTATCTGTAAGAGGGATTTCTAAAGTAACATTAGAAGACATTAAATACGGTGAGCAATTAGGCTATACAATGAAGTTAATCGGAATTGCAAAAAAAGATGATGAATTAATTGAAGTAAGTGTGGAACCAACGTTTGTGAAAAGTACTCATCCGTTAGCCAATGTCAACGGTGTTTTTAATGCGGTTTATGTGTATGGAGAAGCGGTCGGGGAGACAATGTTTTACGGACCGGGTGCCGGTGAACTACCGACCGCAACAGCCGTTTTATCTGATCTTGTGACGGTCGTGAAAAACATCAAGCTTGGTGTTAACGGGCGAAATATGGCGACACCGTATAATGTGAAAAAATTGAAACGAGAAGAGGATATTTATGCCAAATATTTTATTCGGCTGATCGTCAATGATGAAAGTGGTGTATTGGCCCAAATTGCAAAACTAATGGCTGAGGAAAAAATTAGTTTAGAAAAAGTTCTTCAAGAACCGTATCCAAGTAATCCGAAAAAGGCAGAACTTATTTTGGTTACCCATCAAGCTTCGAAAAAATGTATAAACAATGTCTTAGCGGCGTTTGAAAACGTGGATTATATAGAAAAAGTAAAAAGTTGTTATCGAGTGGAAGGCGGCGAATAAAATGGCAGGCATTTTAGAAAGATATCGTGACTATTTACCGATTACGGAAAATACCCCGTTAATCAGTCTTCATGAAGGAGGTACACCACTGATTCGGGCGAATAATCTGTCTAAGAAACTTGGTTTAGACCTTTATTTTAAATATGAAGGCTTAAATCCGACCGGATCATTTAAGGACCGCGGGATGGTCATGGCGGTGGCAAAAGCGTTGGAAGAGGGAAGCACATCCATCATGTGTGCATCCACCGGAAATACGTCAGCCGCAGCGGCAGCCTATGCGGCACGCGCCAATATGAATTGCTATGTTCTCATCCCTGATGGAAAGATTGCCCTTGGCAAGTTGGCTCAAGCGGTTATGTATGGGGCAAAGATCATTGCTATTAACGGAAACTTTGATGATGCTTTATCTATTGTGCGTGAAATCACAAGTGAATATCCGATTACCCTTGTTAATTCGGTGAACCCATACCGGTTGGAAGGGCAAAAGACGGCGGCATTTGAAGTGGTTGACGAGTTAGGTGATGCACCGGATATTTTGGCTATCCCGGTTGGCAATGCCGGCAATATTTCCGCTTACTGGAAAGGGTTTTGTGAGTATTTTGAAAAAGAAAAAGCCGGGACTCGGCCGCAAATGTACGGCTATCAAGCAGAAGGGGCTGCCCCGCTTGTGAAAGGGGAAGTGGTTACGAATCCGGAAACAGTGGCAACTGCCATTCGAATCGGGAACCCGGCAAGCTGGGATAAAGCGGTCCGCGCATTGGATGAATCAAACGGTCGCATCGACTCGGTAACCGACGAAGAAATTTTAGCCGCACAAAAATTGTTAACAAGCTCAGAAGGAATTTTTGCTGAACCGGCCTCATGCGCATCGCTAGCAGGAGTTGTTAAACATCGGCAACTCGGTCTTATTGAAGAAGGAAAACGGGTGGTTTGTGTTTTAACCGGCAATGGCTTGAAAGACCCGGATATTGTTTTGAAAAATAAATTTGCGATGGAAAAAGTAGATGCAAACCATGATTCGGTCTTAAAGGTGTTAGGCATTTAAAATCGATCGGCATTCTAATTGAGACTGAAAAAAGTCCATCCGTTTCTGACCGAATGTTTGTATTCGAAACTTTTTTAGCTCCGTGGAAAAAAGAAATAACTTCTGAGTAGTGATAAGAAACCTAGCTAGAAAGATGGTGCAAAGATGGATGAGTATGATATGTATGTGAAAGTCCCTGCCAGTACGGCAAACTTAGGGCCGGGGTTTGACTCAGTCGGCATGGCCCTCCAACTTTACACAACATTAAAAGTGAAACAATCTAATCGGACAAAATTTTATTTAGTCGGTGACAATCAAGAAAACATTCCGACCGATAAAAGCAACTTAATTTACCAAACGATTGATTTTTTATATAAGAAGGCAGGACTACAAACACCGGAATTGGAAATTGAGGTTGAAACGGATATCCCGCTGGCAAGAGGTCTTGGCTCAAGCGGGACGGCAATCGTCGGAGGTTTGGTGGCCGCAAATGTTCTGGCAGGTGAACCATTTTCTAAACAAGAAATTTTTCAGTTAGCATCAGAAATGGAAGGTCATCCGGATAATGTCGGAGCATCGTTATTTGGAGGAATCATTGTTGCGGCAAAAAGTGAACTGGGAGATTACGCCTATGTTCCGCTATCACCGCCAAAAGGCTTAAAAATCGTTGTTGCTATTCCGGATTTTGAATTACCGACAAAATTAGCGCGGGAAGTTTTGCCTGACGATTACTCACGCCAAGATGTTGTTCATGCCCTTAGCCACTCGGCATTGTTGGTCGCCGCAATCGCAAAAGGAGATTTATCCGCTTTACAAGTTGCCTTAGAGGACCGTATTCACCAACCGTACCGGATGGCGCTTTTGCCGGGATTTGAGGCATTGCAAAAAAACTGCAGGAATTACGGGGCATTTGGTACGGTCATCAGCGGGGCAGGTCCAACCATCCTTGCTTTTACAACAGGTGATTGTACACAGCTTGTTGGTTTTATGGAGAAGACTTTACAAAACCACGGGGTGTCTGCAAAAGTAATGGAACTCGCTATTGATACAAGCGGCACGACATGTTCGGTACTACTGAAAAAATAATCGAATCAGCTGACGAACACGTATATATGCATCATTTCAAATCGGGCATTTCTCTGGTTAATAGAGAGATGCTCGATATTTTATAGAACAGACTGATTTGCACCTAAAAAGTACATATTCTTAACCCTTAGGCTTTGAGCAACAAGCTGTATTATACAAATAATGATTAAAACCATATTTAGTCAAAATTATTGTAAAACTTTTTTGGGTGACAATCATATTATAATTCGTCTGCAAATATTAGTAAGGAAATTATTTTCGGAAAAAATGGATTACTCAAAAAGCACCATATCTTTTTTGCCAATAGATATGATGCTTGGTTAAATTATGAAGCTTTTTGTACATTCCCTGTTTGTGCTTCTCTTGTTTCCGGGAAAGTCGGTATTAAGGAAATATAGATACACGATACAGCAATAAAGAAGACTAATGATGGAACATATCCGGCAGAGCCAAGGATAAAGCTCCATATAATATTCGCAATCGTTTGTCCCGCATAGGCAATCGCCCAAAAGAGTCCAAACATAATTGTCAATTTTTTCGGTGTCATCCCTTTTAACTCATGGGGAAGATTCAAAAAGATTGGATATTGAAGGAACATACAGAAGCCTGAAATAGAAACAAAAATATAAGATAAGATTGGTAAAGAGTTGGCAAAGATTAATGTGAAAGTAAATGAGGATACCATACCGATACCTGCTAAAAATAAGATTGGTTTCCTTGGTAATCCTTTATTTCCAAAATATATACCAGCAAATGTTCCAAGTATCGCAAAACTGGAAATCAGCAAGTTTGTAATCGAACCGTTCAAAATTGTATACTCATCAAAAACTTTTTTAAAACTGACGAGTGAAAGCACATAAAGAGTTAAAAAGGATGCAAAAGCAATTCCATACCGCCAGAGGAAGCTGTCTTTTAATGCATCTCTATAGCCGTAAGATTCACCATCAGTACCCGTATCGTCCGCTGTCGTAAAATCTTCAGCTTTCCATACCCAAGCGAGAAATAAAATTAACGTGATGGAGGCAAAGCAAGTTAACGTAAGTCGCCAATCTGTCACCATTTGATGGGCAAACAAAGTAAATAAGACAGCGACAATAAAAGCTCCGATATTGTATGAAACCGTGTTGGCGGCATTGATTTTTAATTTTTCTTTCGGATCACTAATATATCTGGAAACGACCGGGTTCATATAAACAATGACCATTGAGCCACCGACCGCCATGACCATCCGTGCAATCGTGTATGCCCAATAGTTTGGCATCCAGATAGCAATTAATCCCATGATAAGCAATCCAACTCCTACACCGACCGCTTTTTTTGCACCAAGTCGCATGAGAATAATTGCTGCTAAAATATTTGCAAACACACGAGCAGTTGTGATTGAGTAGTTAACAAGTTCAGAAACGACCGGATAAACCGGACCACTGAAGAACGTTTTCGTTATTTGTGGTGTTAATGAAGAACCTGCCACCCAGTTCATCGCGAACGTTACATATGCGAGCCATAAGACGGCCAACATAAAATAACCTTTTCTTTTATTTACCATTAGTGTTTTCCACCTCATAATCGTAATTACCTTGTTAAATTACGCTAAAATTTACTGTTTCACAAGGTAATTCACAAAATCGCCAAAATGAAAGGGACACCAACCATGAATTATTTTTAACAAAATGGTAAAAACTAAGAATTGGTTTAATTGCTATAAAATGGTATGTAAAATTATAAACAATCGAAAGCGGAGAAGCGGGAGTTGGTATATTTATTTACGCACAGAAATGACGACGAGAACGTTTCGTCGCCAAAAAGTGGAGGTTCCGGTGCAAAAAAGGCGACGAGAATGAGTGTCGTCGCCAAAAAATAGCGTTTCCGGTCCCAAAAAGGCGACGAGAAAGGGTCTCGTCGCCAAAAAAGTGAGTTTTCCGTCCAAAAGCGACGACGAGAAAGGGTGTCGTCGCCAAAAAAGTGGGTTTTCCGTCCAAAAACGACGACGAGAATGAGTCTCGTCGCCAAAAAGTGGAGATTTCCGCACAAAAAAGACGACGAGAACGAGTTTCGTCGCCAAAAAATAGCGTTTCCGGCCCCAAAATGACGACGAGAAAGAGTTTCGTCGCCAAAAAAAGGAGATTTCCGCACAAAAAAGACGACGAGAAGGGGTTTCGTCGCCAAAAAAAGGAGTTTTCGGCGCAAAAACGACGACGAGAAGGGGTTTCGTCGCCAAAAAAGTGGGTTTTCCGTCCAAAAGCGACGACGAGAACGGGTGTCGTCGCCAAAAAGTGGAGATTTCCGTACAAAAACGACGACGAGAACGGGTGTCGTCGCCAAAAAGTGGAGATTTCCGCACAAAAACGACGACGAGAAAGGGTGTCGTCGCCAAAAAATAGCATTTTCGGTCTCAAAACGACGACGAGAACGGGTCTCGTCACCAAAAAGTGGAGATTTCCGCACAAAAACGACGACGAGAAAGGGTGTCGTCGCCAAAAAATAGCGTTTCCGGCCCCAAAATGACGACGAGAACGGGTCTCGTCACCAAAAAAGGAAGTTTTCCGCCACAAAATGACGACGAGAAAGGGTGTCGTCGCCAAAAAATAGCATTTTCGGTCTCAAAACGACGACGAGAACGGGTCTCGTCACCAAAAAGTGGAGATTTCCGCACAAAAACGACGACGAGAATGAGTATCGTCGCCAAAAAGTAGCATTTCCCGCCTCAAAACGACGACGAGAACGGCCCCCTTCCCCAAAAGCAATAAATTTCCTCCTAACCCAAAGACAGTTTTTTCACTGGTCTCGGTTTCCTCCATCAACTTGTCTGTATTTCTTCTTGCTGATCGAGCCCCTTTAAATATTCCAGTTTCTGTTGGGTTTGCGGTTTGCCGACCTGTTCATCAGCATGATAAGAGGTGCGGACAAATGGGCCGGATTCACAATGTTTGAATCCTTTCGCCAATGCAATTTCTTTCAATTCGGCAAATTCATCCGGATGATAGTAACGCTCAACTCTTAAATGCTTTTTCGTCGGTTGCATATATTGCCCGATTGTCATAATATCCACATGATGAGCTAGCAAATCGTCCATTGTTTCAAGAATCTCATCTTTTGTCTCCCCTAGTCCGACCATAATGCTTGATTTTGTCGGAGTTTCAGGACTGATTTCTTTTACCCGTTTCAATAATTCAAGGGAGCGGTCATATTTGGCAATGGCACGAACTCTCGGGGTCAAGCGGCGAACAGTTTCCACATTATGGTCAAAAATATCCGGCTTACTGTCCATCAATGTTCGTAAGCTTTCATAATCGCCTTTCATATCAGATGGCAAAATTTCAATCGTTGTACCCGGACTTTTCCGGCGAATGGCGCGAACCGTTTCCGCAAACACAGCTGCACCGCCGTCATTTAAATCATCGCGGGCTACCGATGTGACAACGACATGCTTTAATCCCATGACGCTCACCGAATCAGCTACTCGCTCAGGTTCCGCCAAATCCAGTTCTGTCGGTCGGCCGGTAGCGACTGCACAAAAACGACAGCCGCGCGTACAAACATTTCCTAAAATCATGAATGTAGCTGTGCCTCGTTCACTCCAGCATTCATAAATATTCGGGCATCTGGCTTCTTCACAAACCGTATTTAATCGATTGCCTTTAACCAAATTTTTAATATTACCGTAAGATTGCGTCGTATTCAATTTGATTTTCAGCCATTCCGGTTTCCGTATGTATTCAGTTTCCTGTGCCAATGGTTTCACGCTCCTTGGTCGTATAATAATTCCACAAATCTGTCGCATATTTGCTCTGAGCTAACTTCTGAATTTCCTCCCACTGGTCATCCGTTAATGTCAACGGAGAAAGGTGAATTCCGAGTCCGGTCTCAAAACCTTTTTTGAAAGCTGCCACCATCGTCTCATATGTCAAAGTTTTATTTATAACATCTTTGATAGAGGTAGCTTTAGCGGCAAACTTTTCCTTCCGTCTTTTCCGCATCTCATCCGAGGAAAAAGCAAACAAATCAAAAAGCATATCGGTATCAAGACTCATTGGTAAAGACCCATGCTGCATAAGAACACCGCTCTTCCTCGTTTGTGCATTTCCGCAGATTTTCTTTCCATCAACAACCATTTCATAAAAAGATGGTTTTTCAAAACAGATAGCCGAACGTTCTTGGTCAATTTCTCGTTTGGGAATCGCAAATTCTGCCGGAACTCCTAAATTCCTATATCCTTCCAAAATGCCTTGGGATAAAACATAATACGCCTTCGTGACCGATTTCGGGATACCCGGATCACGTTCAGAAATCACAAGACTATACGTTAATTCATCATCGTGAAGCACTGCACTTCCACCGGTTAAACGCCGGACAAATTCACAGTCATATTTTTTTACCGCATCAAAATTTATAGTTTTTGCCCGCTGAAAATAACCAATGGACAAAGTCGGTTTATTCCACCCGTAAAATCTGAGTGTCGGTGGAATGTTCCCTTGACTGTACCAATTCAACAAACATTCGTCAAACGCCATATTGACAGCCGCACTTAGATGACCGGTGTCAATAAAGGCCCACTCGGTTTGCAATAAAGATTCCTCCAATCGGGAATGTCACAAATATCCATTTAATCCCAAATTTTAGTATTCCCTATTATTTTAGTATAATTTATTTAAAATGTATATAATTAATCACCAATTATGAATCGTTTATGGAATCTTTGAATTTTAGAACGACAATCAAGTGTTTTTCCAATTAGCACTTGCAATAGGTGGATTGCATTATGTTTTCGCCGATCATTTATTTTTAAAAACGCCAAGATTCCCAATCCGCTGTACAGCTTCAAATAATCGGGATTCATCCATTAATAAACCGACCCGGATGAACCCCTCTCCGTACTTGCCAAAACCATTACCGGGTGCAACCGCCACATCAGCTGCATCCAACAAATAATCAGCAAACGATTGACTGGTAAACCCATCCGGTACCGGAAGCCATGCGAAAAAAGACCCTTTTGGGGCAGTAACATCCCAGCCGATTTGTTTGCATGCATCAACAAAAGCATTGCGCCTAGATTCATAGCGAGCAACTAACTCTTTTACACATGTTTGATCCCCGCTTAATGCGGCAATGGCTGCTTTTTGCACTGCGGGAAAAAGGCTGACATAAAGATGATCCTGAATCAAGTTTATTGCTTCGATAATGGTCGGGTTACCAACTGCGAATCCGACGCGCCAGCCGGCCATATTATAAGTTTTGGACAAAGTATACATTTCCACACCAATATCCTTTGCGCCATCCGCTTGCAAGAAACTAACCGGTTTTTTTCCGTCGAACCCAATGGCACCATAAGCGAAATCATGCATGACCGTTATCTCATGTTTTTTTGCCAATTTCACAGTTTGATTGAAAAAGTCAAGATTCGCAACAGCTCCGGTCGGATTGTTCGGGTAATTTAAGTAGAGCAGTTTTGCCGCATCCAATACATCACTGGAAATGGCATTATAATCCGGTAAAAAGTGATTTTCCGCCTTCAATGGAAATAGCTCATATTCTACGCCTGCCAACACAACTCCCGATAAATAATCAGGATAGCCCGGGTCCGGTAAAAGCATGAGGTCGCCCGGGTTAAGTAAGCACATGGGAAGCTCGACCAAACCCGCTTTTGCGCCAAAAAGAATGGCCACTTCACGCACCGGATCCACATCTACATCGTATTCTTTTTTGTAAAAATCACACACCGCTTCCTTTAATTCGAGAAGTCCGCGGAATGGTGAATATTTGTGCGTATTTGGATCTTCAACCGCTTTTTGTAATGCTTGAACGATATGTTTCGGTGTCGGTTGATCCGGATTCCCTTGGCCGAGGTTAATGACATCACGACCATCCTCAATGGCTTTATTCACCTTTCCGACCAAGTTTGCAAAGAATTGGGTCGGTAAACTCTTTAGCTTTTCTGAGTAGTCCATTTTATCTCACCTTTTGTATGGAAAATTGGTTTACATAATAAAGTTTATTTTAAAAAAACGAACAAAATTGGTGTTATACATGAAAATCGTTAGCATTATCCATCCAATGAATAATTGAATATGTTTGCAATTTTAACACTAATTTTATAATCTAAAAATATATATGTCTAGTGGGTGATGATAATGAAAATGGCAATTGTACAGATGGATATTGCTTTTGGTGAACCGGAAAAAAATTTTTTGCAAGTAGAAAGTTTTATTTCACAAGCGGCCAAGCAAGATGCCGATGTGATTGTTTTCCCGGAAATGTGGAATACGGGATATGCCTTGAAAGGACTCGAAACGTTGGCAGATAAAAATGGAGAGCAGACAAAAAATATGCTTAGCCGACTTGCAAAACAACACGCTATGCATATTGTCGGCGGTTCTGTTGCAACAAAAAAAGCTCAAGGGTTCTTCAACACGATGTATGTGGCAAATAGGAATGGGGACATTGTCGTAGAATATGATAAAGCCCATTTATTTCCGTTAATGGATGAACCTGTTTATATGCAGCCCGGGCAAGCGAAAAATATTTTTAAGCTGGATCATGTGGAATGTGGTGGTGTCATTTGTTTTGATTTACGTTTCCCAGAATGGATTCGGGCACATGTGCTTGATGGAGCGAAAATAATGTTTATCCCGGCTGAATGGCCGAAACAACGGATGGATCATTGGGAAATCTTGTTGCAGGCCCGTGCAATTGAAAATCAATGTTTCGTAGTTGCAGTCAATCGGGTAGGAAATGACCCGGATAATGAATACAATGGGCATTCGATGATTATTTCACCGTGGGGAGAAGTGTATTTAAGCGGTGAAGAAGGAGAAGGCATCTTTTATGCAGATATCCCGCTAGACGAGGTTGATCGTGTTCGAAACACCATTCCGATTTTTCATGCACGCCGGCCGGAATTATATTAAAAAATTACTATTGTCATAGTTCCGGTCCTAAAAACCAATCTTTTGGAAAATTAATTTTGATTATAATATTGACAGACTTAGTAACAATCATTAAAATAAAATTTATAAAAATTATATACGGAAAACATTTATCTTATCACGAGTGACTGAGGGACAGGCCCTATGAAGTCACAGCAACCCCCTGAAAAGGGAAGGTGCTAACTCCTGCAGATTGGTTCGCCATCTGAGAGATAAGAGTTTGAGATCAATAGATGTCAATGCTCCTTTCAGATGAGAGGGGCATTTTTTGTTGGTGGCATTTTGTGCGTAATGGTGAACACATTGCCGGAGATTCATATAGTAGGATTTTCATGGACATGAGAGAGGGGTAACCATGATTGATATAAAGAATTTAACAAAAACATATTTTTCAAAAGATCGTGAAGTAAAAGCAGTCGATAATGTTTCTATCACTATTCACGATGAAGAAATATTTGGTATCGTGGGCTATTCGGGAGCGGGAAAAAGTTCATTATTGCGTTGTATCAATTTACTGGAACGACCGACTTCCGGAAAAATTACGGTTGATGGGGTGGATTTAACCAAGCTGGATAGCAAAAGGTTACGTCAAGCACGTTTAAAAATTGGAATGATTTTCCAACACTTTAACTTGGTGAGTCAAAAAACAGTGGCAGAAAATATTGCTTTTGCATTAAAAGCATCGAAAACACCGAAAAACAAAATTGAGAAACGGGTGGCTGAGCTGCTCGACATGGTCGGTCTAGCGGACAAAAAAGATGTTTATCCCGGGCAACTTAGCGGCGGGCAAAAACAGCGGGTCGGAATTGCCAGAGCTTTAGCGAATAATCCAAAAGTCCTGCTATGTGATGAAGCAACATCGGCATTGGATCCAACGACAACAAAATCAATTTTAAATTTGCTTAAAAAAATTAATAAAGAGTTAAACATTACCATCATCATCATTACTCATGAAATGGATGTCGTCAAAGAAATCTGTCATCGTATGGCAATTATGGAGAATGGTAGAATCGTAGAACAGGGGAATGTGTATGATATTTTTGCTTCCCCGAAAGAACAGCTGACGAAGGAATTTATTCAAAGTGTCGTATCCTTTGATTTACCGAAAGCAACTTTACGATTGGTGAAAGGAACCTTAGTGAAGTTGCTGTTTAGGGGTGAGGTTGCCGGTGAAGGGGTGGTATCGGAAACATTAAAGAAGTTTCAAATTAACGGAAATTTTCTACATGGTTCCATTGAATACATCCAGGAACGGCCACTGGGAATTTTTATTATGGAACTTACCGGCGATCAAGAAGAAATAAATAAAGCGATTCACTATATTGAACATCGAAACGCGGAAGTGGAGGTGCTGAACAATGGAATTTGATGTTGCCCATTTAGTTGAAATGCTGCCGGAAATACAGACTTCATTTTTACAAACATTGTACATGGTGGGAATTTCCTTACTAGTCTCCTTGTTGATTGGATTGCCATTAGGGTTCTTACTTTTTGTAACGGACAAAGGTTTATTTTGGCAAAACCGGGTAATTAACTTAGTAATCGGATTTATTGTGAACGTCATCCGTTCGATCCCATTTATTATATTACTAGTTGCCTTAATCCCGTTAACCATTTTCCTTGTAGGGACAACGATTGGACCTACAGCAGCAAGTGTCTCTTTGTCGGTTGCGGCCATTCCGTTTTTTGCCCGGCTTGTGGAAAGTGCGTTGCGGGAAATTGATTACGGGGTGATTGAAGCAGCCATTGCAGCCGGTGGAACCCCTTGGATGATTATTAAGGATGTTCTTTTACCGGAAGCAAAATCCGGAATCATTTCCAGTGTAACGATTACAATTATTAGTCTGGTCGGAACTTCGGCTATGGCCGGTACAGTTGGAGGCGGCGGAATCGGTGACTTGGCAATCCGCTTTGGTTATTACCGTTACGACGACACCATCATGTTCACAACCGTTATTATCCTCATTATACTTGTCCAAATCATTCAAGTGATCGGGGATTTGTTGGCAAGAGCTGTTAATAAAAACAAATAAGACTAAGGTAACATGCTGCTTAATAATCTTGCAGTTATATAAAAAATATGATGGAGGAAATAAAATGAAAAAAATAAAATCGATTCTAATTGTTTTATCTTCAATCTTCTTACTTGCTGCTTGCGGAAACAGTGGGAGCAAAGAATCATCAGGAAGTAAGGAACATGCAGAAAAGAAAGAAATAAAAATCGGTGCAACAGCCGGTCCATATGCAGACATGGTGAAAAAAGCAATTAAACCCGAATTGGAAGAAAAAGGATATAAGGTGGAACTTGTTGAATTCAGTGATTACATTCAACCAAATATCGCCTTGAATCAAGGAAGTATTGATGCTAATCTATTCCAACACACGATCTATCTGGAAAACTTTGAAAAGGAAAACAATATGGACTTATCTGCCTTAATCACAGTTCCAACAGCACCGATGGGCGTTTATTCAAACGTATTTCATTCTATTGATGAAGTAAAAAACAAAGCGACTGTTGCGATTCCGAATGATCCGACAAATGCGGCCAGAGCATTTAATACACTCCGGGATGCGGGCTTACTAGAAATTAGTAAAGATGCGGATCCATTAACTGTCTCTGAAAAGGACGTTACCAGCAATCCAAAAAATCTGGTATTCCAACCGCTTGAAGCAGGACAACTCCCTCGTGCTGTTGAAAGTGCAGATTTATCAACAGTTCCAGGGAATTTTGCGATTGCAGCAGGGATGAATTTATTAGACGCACTTACATTAGAAAATATGGATGATAAATATCGAAATGTCGTTGCAGTCAAAGCTGAAAATGAAAATAGTCAATTCGCCAAAGATATCATTGAAGTTGTTCAATCGGATGATTTTGAAAAAGTTATCGATTCAGAGTTTAAAGGCTTTGGAAAACCGACTTGGATGGAAAAATAAACCGTTATCGAATGAAAGGGGGCGAATTAAGCTGCCCCTTTTCCATGAACAATTATAAAAACCGGGACAATGATGTTAAAGGTTGATAAAAAGAACCATTCCAAGGTCGATTAGCTACCATATGTTGTTTTGTGTGAGGGAACGGCTAAACGTCCCTTTTCTTTATGAATTATGCAGATGATGCCTACAGTTGTTCAAGCAAAAACCTGGTTGCTAATGTAACACAGTTGACCTTAACAAAATCTTCCGCCATCTGACACTACAGTTGTTCCAGTAAAACCTGATTGCTAATGCAACTCCTTGCTTCTGGTTATGCTTTGGTCGCTTGTTAACACGGTATTTTGCACGGAATGAGGGTCAACATACTCCACTTTATAGCCAATTATGGCAAAAATAATGCCAATAATTGGTACTGTGTAGTTCAGCACCGCATATGGAATATAATCAAACGGGTTAACCATTAACGTTGATGCAATAAACACGCCGCATGTATTCCAAGGAACGAGCGGGGATGTTAGGGTCCCTGCATCTTCCAAAGCTCTTGACAAATTTTTCGATTTTAAATGATATTTTTTAAAGGCGGCAGGAAACATCCTTCCCGGTAATAGGATAGAGATATATTGTTCGGCACAAACCACATTGGTGAAAAAAGATGAGAATTCTGTTATAGGAATTAAACTTTTAGCCGATTTAGCAACCTTCATGATTTTATTTAAAATAACCTCCAGCATACCTGTAGACTCCATGATTCCTGCGAATGACATTGCCACAATCGTTAATGACACGGTGTACATCATATCTTCAATTCCGCCGCGATTGAACAATTCATCCACCAACTTATTTCCGGTTTCAATGCTATAGCCGTCTGTCAGGGCTATTATTGCATTGGAAACCTGATCTCCTTGAACAAAAACTTGGCAAAACCAACCTAAAAAGGCACCCGTTAATAAGGCTGGCAACGCAGGAACCTTTTTTGCCACCATGAGAATAATAATAACGGGTACAAGCAAAAGCCAAGGTGAAATGACGAAAGCTTGATCCATTACTGTTAAAATTTCATCAATATTGGTTCCGTTCATGTCATGTTGACCAATATTTCTTCCTAATATGTAGTAAACAATAAGGGCAATAATTAATCCGGGGATGGTTGTGTATATCATATGTTTTATATGTTCAAATAAATCCGTTTCCGTAATCCCGGACGCTAGATTTGTCGTATCCGATAATGGTGACATTTTATCACCAAAATAAGCACCGGAAATGATTGCACCGGCTACGATAGGGGCGGATATTCCCATGCTGAGACCGATGCCCATGCCGGCAACACCGATCGTTCCCATTGTTGACCAAGAGCTGCCGATGGACAAAGAGACAACACAACATAGAATACAAATACTTACTAGAAATAAGGAAGGGGAAACTAATTTGAGCCCATAATAAATCATGGTGGCAATAATTCCGCCGCCAATCCATGAACTTATGATTAAGCCAACTGTCATGATAATTAAAATGGCCGGTAGTGCAAGACGGATTGCATCATAAATCCCTTTTTCAATCGTCATCCAATCGTAACCATATTTCCAAGCAATAAGCCCTCCGACAACAGCCCCGATAATTAGCGGTACATGAACACCACCTTCAAAAACAATAACCACCAAAGCCATTGAGGATATCATAAAAAGTAATGGTAGTATGGCAGCAAAAAAAGGAATCGCTTTCAATTGTTTATTATCTTTCATATGCTTTCCTCCCGTCTCAAAATATAACAACTTTCACCCATTCAAAAGTGGGCTTTCTCGTTGGGAAAAACTGTAATCCCCTTTCATTATACCAAGGATTTTGAAATAAAAATCAACTAAGACGCACAAAAATTTGTGAAATTGGGAAATCAAAATTCGACTGTACAAGTAAAAAAAGTTATGCTATAATCATTTTCGTAATTAAACAAGCCAACGGGAAGTAGCTCAGCTTGGTAGAGCACTACGTTCGGGACGTAGGGGTCGCAGGTTCAAATCCTGTCTTCCCGATAAATGGAAAAACATTGGTACAAAGCGATTCTTGGACATTCAAGAGTCGCTTTTTTCGTGAAACAAAACTTAAAAATTTGTTGTTTCACAGGCATTTTACAGGGAAAATAAAAAAATCTTTTTTCATATTTGTAAAATCCATTTATTTCACCGCACATAGGTAATTCGTGAACATGAATATTAAGTTGTTCAGCGATTTTTCATACGAATTATTCATTTTGTAATTTTTTATTAGCTGATTTACCTGTCCAAAATAAAAGACATATTATCAACCCATACATGTTTACGGATCCATGTCAAAAAAAGAATACCAACGAAGATTAATAAAGAAACATTAAACAAAGTATATATTTTATGGTATACTTTTATTGAAAGTAGGGGAATAACCCCCACTTTCAATTTTCTGTTTTCTAGTCGTAATCTTTCGGCTTCAAGTTTCGATTTCGTTCCGTTGTGCCAGACCTTGCGAATCGTAACTATGCTGGTGATTACGGCTATTATTTTTTACAGTATGACCATTCTCCACTTCCTTTCTGTATTTAATTACAATACACCTAAATGTAATATACCAACTTTTTTTGTAAATTTTTTTGGTACAAATAAAAAAGAGAGGAATTATTTCACCTCTTTGAAAAGTAATACGACAAGGACACTTTAGTTGCCGAAAACCTGCTGACCAAATTTTTAGTTTTTCCACGCCCAAAACTGTATTCTGCCTCCGTTAATCTCGTTTTAGTTTGAAGATTTCCAACTCATTTTGGGATGTTTTATGATAAGTGAAGTCAACGGTAGCCTTGATATCGGATATCTCTTCCTTTACAAAATTAAGTTCTCCATGCAACTTATGAACATCAATGGAAAGGGCATCCAGTTTGGCGTCGGTTTCATCCTGACGGTCACGAATAGCGCGAACGATTTGATTTGTTTCTGTCAATTGCGTTTGCATAAGCTTTTGTGATTCAATTGTTTCTGTCAATTGCGTTTGCATAAGCTTTTGTGATTCAATTGTTTCTGTCAATTGCGTTTGCATAAGCTTTTGCAATTCAATTGTTTCTGTCAATTGCGTTTGCATAAGCTTTTGTGATTCATTTGTTTCTGCTAATTGTACTTGCATAAGTTTTTGCATTTCCTTCGTGGATTTTACTTCCTCTTCAATGCTGTCGATTCGTTTATTCACACTTTTTAACTCTTCAAGGATTTGTTCAAGTATTTTTTCATTCATTTATACCATCTCCTTTTCATTAATTACGCAAACACAATCCGTCTCCGTATGGTTCATTATCTTCATCAAGAACCACTTTTGCCTATTCATCGTATGTTGAAATTATTTGCTATTTCTAGTTGTTGAATACTCATTCCTCGCTTATCACTCGTATTTTCCCCATATCCATGGCAACTTTCCTCTAGAGCATTATTAATTAAATACTAATTTCTTTTAAAATAGAAATCAATAAAAAACCTAAAAAAAAGTGTCGACTGTCTAAAATGGAAAATTTCTAACAAGACAAGTAGCCTTCCCATGTTTGAGAGTAAATCGTTTTACAATTTTCTTCGGTTTCATTTATAATAAATAATAGATTATGAAATTTATATCTTCAAGCAATTCTAAAAATCTTATATCGTAAGTGGGTAACATCTTTCGGTTTCGTAGTACTAGACAGCTGTCAATGACTATCTTAACTGTTTCGATGTTCTTTTTTTACTCTAAATTCAATATAACGCATTGGAGGGATATTGTATGAAAAAGAGGGCATTAGTTTATTGTGAACATCAATTCGGATCAATGGATGGTAAGACAGCAAACGGTTTAGTAAGGGAATCAGGAATTTATGAAATTATGGGCGTCATTGACAGTTCAAAGGCCGGTCTTGATGCAGGTGAAGTGTTGGACCAAAAAAAGAATGGCATTCCTATTTTTAAAAATTTATCCCATGCACTTAATCAACTTGGTGAAAAGCCGAAATACTTTATTTTTGGGATTGCACCGGCTGACGCATTTTTAAAAAAGCATGAGCGTGATGTGATTATTCAAGCGATCAAAGCGGGTATGAACATTATTAATCCGCTGCAGGAGTTTTTGACGGACGATCAAGAACTGATGGAATACGCAAAAACATATGGGATAGAAATTAAGGATATTCGGAAACCAAAACCGAAAAAGGAATGGAAAATTTTTTCGGGGCGAATTTTACATATCGATACGCCGATTATTACTGTACTTGGAACAGACGGTGCATGCGGCAAACGGACAACAGCGGTTGCTTTGGAAAAAGAACTGCAAAAACGAGGTTATAAAACGGCTTTTATTGCAACGGGACAAACCGGTCTTATTCAAGGTGCCAAATATGGGTTTGCCATGGATGCGTTTCCTCTCCAATATATGATTGGTGAACTGGAGAGCGAAATTGTTCGGGCGAATGAAACCGAACACCCCGATATTATTATTGTTGAAGGTCAAGGAGCGTTAAGTCACCCTGCTTATGCCAGTTCTGCAGGGATTTTAAAAGGCGCCAGACCTCAAGCGGTTATTTTGCAACATGCACCGAAGCGAAAAGTACTAGGGGACTTTCCTTTCTTCCCGGTTCCATCAGTTGAAAGTGAAATTCAGCTCATTGAACATTACGGAAAAACAAAAGTAATCGGTATTACACTCAATCATGAGGGAATGAACGATTTGGAAATTGAAAAGACGATTAAGGAGTACGAACTGAAGTATCAATTGCCGACAACGGATATTCTAAAGCAAGGAGCAGGAAAAATAACTGATCAAATCATTCAATTTTTCCCGTCATTGCAAGGGAAAAAGCTAAAGGGTGCATGATCTTATTTATGGCACCCTTTAAATATGAATAATCAATCGGTAAGTTCTTAGAACATTATACGAAGATTCGTTAACACTCGGTACGGTTGTATCCCACCTTAACGGGGAGTAAAACCCCCACTGATGGAAGTTTCACTTTATGCAAATTTTTTGGAAAGTTTCGTCAAAACAAGCCCTATTGTCGCTATAAACGGCAATTTTTGGTGAAGACCCCGCAAAAATCGTTACATTTGTTGAAAAAGCCCTCGTGCAAAAGTAGTCTGGCAGTTAAAGGCACACTTTAAAATTCCGATTTTTAGGTGCTAGTCTTTTTAGTTTTCGCCACAAAAAACCCATTTTTCTCAAACGTGTCTTATAAAAATTTTTCCATAAATCCTTCTTGCGTACTAGTCTTTAATATATTTTATAAATTTGCTATAATTTTACTATTATATAAAAGAGGGGTTTACTTGTTAATATTAAGGGGGTTTTATTATAAAAGTTAATGCATCAACAAAGTTCACTTGTTAATGAGCTTTTTGATTGTTAATTAAATACATACATTATCCGTAAACAAATAGGAAGGAAGAGTAAATTTATGAATCGGACAATTGGATTTATCGGTTGTGGTAATATTGCTAAAGCGATGATTGGTGGAATGATTAAGACAAAAAAAATTGACCCTAAACAAATCATTGTTTCTAACAGGTCGTTATCTAGTCTTCAGGAGATAGAACAAACTTACGGAATTCTTACAACGAGAGAGAATTTGGAAGTTGCGAGAAATGCCGATTTTCTCTTTTTAACGACTACATCAGGAATGTATGGAACGGTAATTGAAGAGATACGTGATGTTATTCGAGAAAATACGATTGTTATCCTTGTGGCAGTCGGTGAAACAATTGAAAAAAATGAAAAACGGTTAAATCGAGCCATTAAAATCATAAAAGCAATGCCAAACACACCATCCTTGGTGGGGCAAGGGATTACCGGAATCGCCGTAAACGACCTCGTAACTCCGGAAGATTTGGAGGAAATTAAAGCACTATTCGAATGTTTTGGCCGTGTGGAGTTTGTCGATGAGTCTATCATGGATGTCGTTACCGCAATTGGTGGTTCATCACCGGCTTTTACATATATGTATATTGAAGCAATGGCAGATGGGGCGGTTATGTATGGTATGTCTCGCAAACAAGCATATGTGTTTGCCGCACAGGCTGTTTTGGGTGCAGCAAAAATGCTACTTGAAACCGGAATGCATCCGGGTACATTAAAAGACAGTGTATGCTCACCCGGAGGAACAACCATTGAATCTGTTGCTCTCCTAGAAGACAAAGGATTTCGTTCGGCTGTTATTGAAGCCATTAAAGCGAACATGGAAAAGGCAAAGAAGATTCACGGGTAACACCAATTTTTGACAGTTTTTAGTACAGGAAACAATTTTGTGCTTTTCGTCTCACCACTAGGTTGAAAAATGGAGAAAGGGAACTTAGCTTTTAAATCTGCATGCTTAGTGATATGCAAAAGATGATAAGTAAAAGAAAAGCGTAGAGGGGGACTCTGCGCTTTTCTTACAGGGCTTTGGATTTGTATTATTGTCCAGCTCCGAGCGCCAGCGACTAGCAAACTTTGCTAAGCGGGGGTTCTGCGCTTTTCTTATAATCCATACGTTTTGATGATGGCGCGAAATAATATATTTACACCAATCAGCAAAGCTTCTTCATTCAAGGTCATTAACGGGTGATGTAATCCGGGCCTTAAATCACAACCTAAGCCCAGCATCGTTGCTTTTAAAGTTGGCTTTTTGATTGAATAAAAATGAAAATCGTCTCCACCCGGTGTAAGGATGGAAGGTTTCATATTATTTTCACCAACCGTTTCAATGATCGCTTTTTTCATAATTGAAATGGCTGTATCATTCAAAACTGCCGCAGGAACGTAATCTTCGTGCGTTAGTTCAATGGTGACTCCATATAAATTGGCAATCGTTGACAGTATTTCTTGAACTTTTTTATCTAAAGTATTCATCAGCTTATTATTCTGTGCGCGAAGGTCCAATCCAAATGAAGCATTCCCGGGAATAATATTCAAACTTTTCCCCCCGGCCTGAAACTTTGTCATTTTTACTGAGTGTGGGACGGTGGGGTCTAAATGAATTTGGTTAAGTAGATTAACGATTTGTGCGCCAACTTCTATTGCGTTTATGTTTAAATGCGGTCTTGCCCCGTGAGCGTCTTCCCCATTAATAACCCCTTCATAATTTTTTGCCGCGCCATGAATAATGACAGGGGCGGCAACTCCCATAGGTGTTTCATGATAAGGTCTCACATGGATCCCGTATAAATAATCGAGATTGTCAATGACATGGTTTTGGATCATCATTAATGCACCATCACCTGTTTCCTCTGCAGGTTGAAAAATAAATTTGATAGCAACTTTGTCATGCAATAATTTCTCTTCAGCCAGTTTCCACAATACACCGAGGATAATTGCAGTATGGGCATCATGTCCGCAAGAGTGATTTGGTTTAAATTTCCCCTCTACTTCCTGCCATAAAGCATCAATATCTGCACGGAGTCCAACAACCGGGCGCTTCCCATCAAAATTCCCGAATTCTCCAATCACACCGGTATGATTTTTAAACGTTATAACTTTGGAACAGTATTCCTTCAATTTTTCTTTTATGTAGGCGGTAGTCTTAAATTCATGCCAGCTAATTTCGGGATGGTTATGCAAGTATCGATAGGTATCGATTACTTCTTGTTCAATTGCTCGCATTTTATTTCCCCTCCTTTATCACAAAATGATAAGAATCAAAATTAGGATCTTCCGGTTTCACTTTATCTGATACTTCATAAAGGATCATGTTTGCAATGGATAATGCCACCATGCCAATCCGAAAAAAAGAAAAACGGTTTCCTAAATTTATAACAATAACCGTATCGGCAAACTCGGTTATTGGGGATACAGCAGAATCTGTAACCACTATGACATGGAGCCCCCTTTCCTTTGCACTTTTCGCCAAATTGATGGGGTCGGTGGCGTAGCGAAAAAAGGAAAACACGACAAGACATGACCTTTCAGGGGAATTAATAATAATTCTTGAATCCGTTTCAGGACGATACAAAACGGTGTTACCCAAAATATAGTTTAAGTGGTAATAAAGCCAGTAAGCATAAGTGAAAGATTGATAATAACCGGCGATAATGATTTTATTACTTTCCATAATAATAGCTACTGCTTCTTTAATTTTTTCGTAGTTTATTTTAAGTAAATTATTTTTTACCAAATTTATATCATTGTTTAAATTTTCGTAGCAGTCATTTATGTTGTTATGATCATCATAATAAAAATCTACATTGATAAGGTCATTACGAATTTCTTCTTGCAAATTGCTAAACTCATATCCGATCGCCTTACAAAAACGGATGACCATCGTTTCACTAACCCCAATAATTTCTCCAATCTTTTTTGCAGGATGGATGGCAAAAATAATAGGATCATTGAGCAAAATTCCTGCAACTTTCTTTAACCCTTTAGTGAGGGAAGGAAAAGATTTTTCTGTTTCCAAAATGTATTTTTTTTGCATTTTGTCACCTTCTTTAAAGTATTCACAATATTAACTGTTGAAATAAAGTATTTCCTTTATTATAATATAAAAAAATTAGGATTATTTACAATAAGTTTTATTCAATTTTAACTTTTACATACAAAGGGGGAAATGTAAATGAAAAGGAAGAAAGGGTTGTTTCGTATTTTTGTAGTTTTATTGGCGGTTTTCTTACTGGTGGGATGTAATTCGAAAGAGAGCAATTCCAAATCAGAATCGAGCTCTGATACAGACGTCAAAAAACAAACAGGGGGAACATTAAATATTGCTTATCCTACACAACCTCAGTCATTGGACCCTCATTCAACAACAGCTGAAGCAACACGCGACATGGCGAAATTGATTTATGAGTCGCTATTGACTTTGGATGAAAATTACAAAGTTATACCACAATTGGCAGAGACGTATACCGCTAGTGATGATCATAAAACTTACACTTTTAAATTGAGAAAAGGTGTTAAGTTCCACAATGGCAAAGAAATGAAAGCAGAGGACGTTGCGGCTTCAATGACAAAATGGGGCCAAGATGCGCCGGAAATGGGAGAGCATACATGGACGGTCATTGATGATTATACGGTTGAACTAAAATTGCAAGCACCCTCCTCGCTTGTACCTTATTTTATTGCCGATCTTGCTAGATTGGCCGCTATTATGCCAAAGGAAATTGCAGAAAAAGCTGGACCAACAGGAGCAGGAGAGTATATTGGAACCGGTCCGTTCAAATTCATTGAATGGAAACAAGATGAATTAGCCGCCTTTGAAAAGTTTAAAGATTATGTACCGAGTTCTGAACCTTCAAGCGGACTGGGAGGTAAAAAAGAGGCTTTGGTCGATAAAATCAATTGGTATTTTGTTCCTGATCCGTCTACCAGGGTGAATGGTTTACTTAGCGGTCAATATGATTATGCACATTATCTATCCTATGACTCTGTGCCTCAGGTAAAAAACACACCGGGATTTAAAGTCGATATTTGGCCGTACGGGAATGAGATTCTTGTATTTAACAAAAAGTCAGGCTTATTCACAGATGTACGAGCTCGACAAGCGGTTAATTTTGCATTGGACATGGATGCTGTTCTACGCTCAGCTTTTGCCGAAAAAGATTTTTATGAATTGGATAACAGTTTGTTCCTAGATACCCAAGTTGATTGGTATACAGACGCCGGTAAAGAGTACTATAATCAAAAAGATTTGAACAAGGCGAAACAGTTGCTCAAGGAAGTTGGGTATAATGGCGAAGAGATTATCATTTTAACCAGCCGTGATTATGAACATCATTATAATGCAGCAGTTGCAACCCAACAAGAATTAGAAAAGATTGGAATGAAAGTAAAACTTGATGTATATGATTGGCCAACATTGCTTGAAAGAAGGAACAACCCGGAGTTATATGACATTTTCTTTACCGGCTATTCGACTACGATGACTCCACACCAGTATACATTCCTTGATTCAAGAGCCGAGTGGCCGGGGTGGACGAACAATCCTAAAATTGATCAACTCCTTGATGATATCCAAGCAGCACCTACAATTGAGGAAGCTAAAGAGCACTATGCAGAGTTACAAAAAACGATGTGGGAGGATCTTCCGGTTATTAATCTTGGAAGAAATTCAAGAGTGTCGGCATATTCAGAAAAGGTTCAAGGCTTTACTCAAATGTTAGGTCCTAACTTCTGGAATGTCAGTGTAAATAAATAACGAATTAGTGCACCCAGTAAATGCCCGTTACCATATATTGGTAAAACGGAAAATAAATTATTTGAAATTAACTTATCCCCTATATTTCTATCAATATAGGGGAAACAAAATTTTTATACGACTTTTGAAAAAGGTGGGAGATATTTGAAGGCGTATATATTAAAGCGATTTATATCCATGATTCCTGTTCTTTTGATTGTTGCTACTATCGTATTTTTCCTTATCCACTTAATTCCGGGAGATCCTGCCGCAGTTATTTTGGGACCTGAAGCGACACCGGAAGAAGTGGAAAAACTTAGAGAAGAACTAGGATTAAACTTACCCTTATATAGTCAGTTTTTTTATTGGCTAATCGGAATTTTCCAAGGTGATCTTGGTGATTCAATATATATGAACAAACCTGTGTTGCAAGCTTTTGTCGAACATATTGGACCAACCCTATCTCTTGCCCTGCTTGCACAAGCAATTTCTATTATTATTGCAATTCCTATAGGAGTGTTAGCTGCTAAAAAACAAGGGACATTTGTCGACCATCTATTTATGCTGATTGCCATGTTTGGAATGTCACTACCAAGTTTCTTGTTTGGACTGTTATTAATGCTCGTTTTCGGTGTGCATTTACAATGGCTTCCTGCCGCCGGTTACCAGCCACTCGGTGCCGGAATATGGGAACATCTGAAATATATGATTTTACCGGCATTTGCACTTGGAATGATACAAGCGGCGGTAATTGCACGAATGACGAGGTCTTCCATGCTGGATATTTTAAGTATGACTTATATCAAAGCTGCTAAAGCCAAAGGGCTTAAAGAGCGAGTTGTCATTTACAAGCACGCTTTTCGAAACGCTTTTATTCCAATTTTAACGATTTTGGGTGAAACATTTGGTTCCCTAATTACGGGAGCAGTAGTTACTGAGACCGTGTTCAACTTACCGGGAATCGGTCAATTAGTCGTGAATTCCATTGTTAGAAGAGATTATGCTGTTATTCAAGGAACGATCCTGATCATGGCGACTACTTACCTTGTTCTGAATTTAATTATTGATCTTTTGTATGGCGTTGTCGATCCGAGAGTCAGGTTAAATCGTAAATAAAGGGGGAACGGACCATGGAAATGAAACCTTCAATTCAAATGGAACCAAAGATAGACTACAACCATTTTACTTCCATTCGCAATCAACTGAAAAAAGAACAGCGCTCCTTGTTTATCAAACGCTTTTTGTCAAATCGTTCGGTTGTTATTGGTGGTAGTATTTTACTGGTCCTTATCATTTTTGCAATCGTAGGTCCGATGGTGAGTAAGTATACCCCATTAGAGATTGATCCTGTTAACCGACTTCAGGGTCCTAGTGCTGAACATTGGTTTGGAACTGATAATTTTGGAAGGGATTTGTTCAGTCGTATAGCCCATGGAGCTCAAGTTTCATTGGGCGTTGGTCTATCTGTTGCATTTTTGACAGCGGTTATTGGTCTATTCGTTGGCTTGTATGCTGCCTATTATTCTATTCTTGATCATATTTTTATGCGGATTTGTGATGCGTTAATGGCCTTTCCCGATATTTTGTTAGCCGTGGCGATTATGGCTGTTCTAGGACCCAGACCGGTCAATGTCATTATTGCAGTAACGATTGTAAAAATTCCGGTTGTAGCGAGAATTGTGCGTTCTAGTGCCTTGGTTGTAAAAGAACAAACATATATTGAGGCGATGAAAGCACTGGGCGCGAGTTCATGGAGAATCATTTGGTTCCACACTGTCCCGAATGCACTGTCACCAATGATCGTTCAAGTTACATATATATTTGCCATTGCCATCATCCTTGAAGCTTCTTTAAGTTTTTTAGGAGTGGGTATACCTGCTCCCAACCCGAGTTGGGGTAATATTTTATATGATGGAAAAACGGTAATCTATTCAGCATGGTGGATGACTGTTTTTCCAGGTCTGTTTATCATTCTGGCCGTACTTGGATTGAATATCTTTGGCGACGGGTTGCGTGATTTATTAGATCCGAAAAGTCATAAAGCAATAAATAAACAATAATTTCGTTTATATTGATTTAACTTGATTTTAAGGGGTGAGATGGTGGGAGAGCATTTATTAGAAGTAAAAAATTTAAAGACGACGTTTTTAACAGAAATGGGTTCGGTTGTAGCAGTTGATGGGATGAGCCTGCATGTCGATTACGGTGAAACTTTAGGCCTTGTAGGTGAATCCGGTTGTGGAAAAAGTGTTACGGCAGAATCGATCATGCGCCTTTTAGATGAGCGGACAACAAAATATGAAGGCGAGATCCTTTTGAAAGGTCAAGATTTACTTTCTCTACCTAAAAAGAAAATGGTTGATATTCGGGGAAATGAAATCGCAATGATATTTCAAGATGCAATGACTTCTCTAAATCCCGTCTATACAATCGGAAATCAAATTGTCGAGACGATTTTAACTCACCAAAAGGTATCAAAAAAGGAGGTATATGAAAAAGCGATAGAAATGTTGCGGTTAACAGGAATTCCTTCACCGGAAAAAAGAATACTTGAATACCCTCACGAAATATCTGGTGGAATGAGACAAAGGGTAATGATTGCAATGGCCCTATCATGTAAACCAAGCCTGTTAATTGCAGATGAACCGACAACAGCACTAGATGTAACTATACAAGCACAAATTTTGGATGTCATCAATGAATTGAAAAAGGAATTGAACATGGGGGTTATTATGATTACCCATGATTTAGGTGTTGTGGCGGAGGTTTGTACCAGAGTTGCTGTCATGTATCTGGGGCAAGTGATTGAGGAAGCACCGGTGGACAACATATTTACAAATTCACTTCATCCATATACCAAAGGATTATTAAAGTCCATACCTAAAATCGATGGTGACCGTAATAAAAAGCTCTTTACGATTGAGGGGATTGTTCCTTCCCTCCACAATATTCCAAAAGGTTGCCGATTTGCACCCAGATGCCCGTTTGCGGATGAACAGTGCAGGACACAATCTCCCGTATTAAAGGAAACAGGTGGGGGACATAAAGTGAGATGTTGGCATTATGAAAAAATCGGGCAAATGGAGGAGAAGATAGATGTCACAGCAACAAGCTGAAAAGGAAGCACGGAAACAGTCCGCACCCATCTTGCAAGTAAAAAATTTAAAAAAATATTATCCAATCACCTCACCTTTTGGCAAAACAAAAGATTTTGTTAAGGCAGTTGAACAGGTAACCTTTGATTTGACTGAAAAAGAGACTATCGGTCTTGTCGGTGAGTCGGGATGTGGCAAAAGTACGACGGGAAGGACTATTTTACGGTTGACGGAGCCAACAGAAGGGGCTGCGATATATAAAGGGAGAGATTTATTTACGTTAAAGCAAAAAGAAATGAAAAAAGTAAGAAAAGAAATTCAAATGGTCTTCCAAGATCCGCATTCATCACTTAATCCAAAAAAGCGGATTGGTGAAATAATAGAAGAATCTATGAAAATACATCGAATCGGAAATAAGGCGGAACGAATTGAGAAGGCAATGTATTTATTAAGAAGGACAGGAATCAGGGAGGATCAATATTATAAGTTTCCTCACGAGTTTTCCGGTGGACAGAGACAAAGAATTGGAATTGCCCGTGCGTTGGCAGTAAACCCATCTGTTTTTATACTTGATGAACCGGTTTCTGCATTAGATGTATCAATTCAGTCGCAAGTGATTAATTTGTTGGAAGAACTTCAGGATGAATTCAAGTTGGCTTATTTATTTATCTCCCACGATTTAAGTGTAGTCCGGCATATTTCTGATCAAATCGGTGTTATGTATTTAGGTCATCTTGTTGAAAAGGCTTCAACTGATGAGTTATTTGAGAATCCGCTTCATCCGTATACAAAGGCTTTACTGTCTTCCATCCCAATTCCGGATACAAGGGTAAGAAGGGAGCGAATTATTTTGAAAGGCGATGTTCCTTCTCCAATCAACCCACCATCCGGATGTGTTTTTCACACAAGGTGTCCGTTTGTCATAGAAAAATGTAAGAAGGAAAAGCCAATATATAAAGAAAGCACCAACGGTCATCTTGTCGCATGTCATTTATATTAAGAGTTCATGTTGAAAGATTGGCGAGAAAGTATTATTTCTAGAAAGAAAGTTTAACCAATGATGTAAGTCTATTGGATGGAGAAATTCGTTTACCTTCAGATTTTAAAATGATAGGAACATATCCTCCTAAACCATCATTATCATTCTCAAATTTACTAAAGGGGATGTTGACTATTGAAGATTAAAAAAATTGAGGTGTATGCAATTAAACTGCCATTAATTGAGCCGTTTGTCATTAGCTATGCCCGGTATGATACAATGCCTTCCATTATAACGAAAATCACTACGGATGACGGAATTGTCGGGTATGGTGAAGGAGTTCCGGATGAACATGTTACGGGTGAAACTTGGGAAAGTACGTATCATGTGCTAAAATCCAAAATTGCCCCGGAATTAATCGGTCAAAACCCAATGGACATCGAATATATCCATGAAATTATGGACAAAACGATGTATGGGATTCCTACTGCCAAGGCGGCAATTGATATCGCCTGTTATGATATTGCCGGGAAAAAACTCGGTGTTCCAGTCTATACTTTGTTGGGTGGGCGTTACCATCAAAATTTTTCGCTCACAAAAGTTCTTAGTATCGATTCACCAAAAAGGATGGCAGATGAAGCAGAAAAATATTTGAATGAAGGATATACCTCATTTAAATTAAAAGTTGGAACAGATCCAATGGAAGATGTTAAGCGGATTAGAGCAGTCAGAGAACGAGTCGGGGAAGAAGTGTCGATACGAATTGACGTTAACCAAGGATGGAAAACAAGTGCTGCAACTTTGAAAGTTTTGCGGATGCTTGAGGATATGTTTTTGGAATGGATTGAGCAACCTGTCGTAGCAGATAATATTGACGGGATGGCTGAAATCAAATCAAAAACCACCGTCCCCCTAATGATAGACGAAGGATTGCACGGACCTAAGACGATGCGGGAAATTATTGCAAAACGTGCTGCTGATAAAGTCAATATTAAATTAATGAAATGCGGGGGTATCTATCCGGCGCTTAAGTTGGCACATATGGCTGAAATGGCGCCCATAGAGTGCCAAGTAGGTTCGATGGTTGAATCATCTGTGGCCTCTGCAGCCGGGTTGCATCTTGCCTTTTCAAAAAAAATTATCACAAGTATGGAATTGACAGGCCCATTAAAGTTTTCAAAAGACATTGGAAACTTAAAATATGATGTCCCCTATGTAAAGCTTCCCAATAAACCGGGACTCGGTGTGGATGTGGATGAAATGACCTTAAAAGAATTAACATTGGTTTCAGATCAAATTGTTTGAGCGGAAAGGATATCAAGACCATCCTTAAAGAAAGAGTATCCAATTGTGGGTGCTCTTTTTATAATTACTATGTTATAAACAAAATTGGAAAAAATTTTGGGCCTCCATGATAGCAATGCAAAAGTCTCTTTTATCTTCTATGAATATATGTTAAATTTCTAAATATATAAAGTGTTTTAGGACGGTGTAATGGTGAAAATACTGAAATTATTAGTTGATATCTTTTATTACTATTATCGGAAGTATTATAGTCATATTAAAAACTAACTTTCTTTTTACAATGTGAAGTTCCTATTCGTTTAAAACAATAACTCCTGGCATTTTAATATTCCCAAGCATTTATGTTAGGATTATGAAAAGATGGATTGATTTCCACTAGGATAGTAGGAAATAGTTTTGCAAATCACTATCTATTAAATTGGAAAAATCAGGATTTTAATTCGAACTTGACAACCTATGCTGAATAAATTATTATAATGATGTAACCGTTTTCCTACCTGATTGTAAAATAATTTATGATATAGAGTTATAATTGTGTAAAGTGTGGAACCGGTTACACACAAAGATTAGTATATTTGAGTTTTTAGAAGGTTGGTAAGGAAGATGGCGACTATTCGAGATGTGGCAAGCTTGGCTGGTGTATCTGTTGCAACAGTATCCAGAGTTTTAAATAATAATGGCTATGTTCACGAAGATACGAGGAAAAAGGTTGTTCAGGCAATTAATAAACTGGATTATAAACCGAATGCAGTTGCTCGGAGTCTGTATAAAAAAACATCAAAATCTATCGGGTTCATCATCCCCGATATAACCAACCCATTCTTTCCGCAGTTGGTTCGGGCTGTTGAAAGTTTCTTTGTTGAAGAGGGATATACAATTTTGTTATTTAATAGTGATGAAGAATTGGAACATGAACTGAAAATACTTGAAATCATGGAATCAAAGTATGTCGATGGGATATTGATTGTTTCCAATACAATAGGGAAAGACCAATTAGAGCGCCTTTCGATTCCGGTCGTTGCAATCGACCGGGTGATTGATGAAACAATTCCCACTGTGTCGATTGATAACTATCACGGTGCGAGAGAGGCTGTTCGATTATTATTAAAAAAGGGCTGTAGAAATATTGCACACATTAGGGGACCGGAAAATGTTTACACAGCAGAAGAACGATTAAAAGGATATTTAGATGAAATGAAGGCTCATGGCTTGCCAACCTATGTCTATGCTGGAAATTACGAGTTAAAGATATCTATGTTAACCACGATGAAGCTATTATCTGAAAATTCTGGTATTGATGGAATATTTGCCGGTAATGATGTAATGGCGGTTGGAGCAATTAAGGCTGCCTCAAAACTAGGTATTACTATTCCAAAAGAATTGAAAATTATCGGGTTTGATGGAATCGAGTTGGCAGAAGCGATTACACCGGAATTGACCACGATGGAACAGCCAATTCTCAAACTTGGAAGAAAGAGTGGCGAGCTTTTACTCAAACTGATTCAGGGAGAACCATTAAATACGCAACATGTAACCTATCATGCAAAACTGGTTGAACGAAATTCCACATGAATAATGTGTTCTTTGAAAGGAGTGGTATAGGTGATTACCATTGTTGGTAGTTTGAATATTGACCTAATAACAAAAGTCGGGCGCTATCCGAAACTTGGAGAAACATTATTAGGTAGCAGATTTCAGACAAAATTTGGAGGGAAAGGTGCTAATCAGGCTGTAGCGGTGAGTAAACTGGGTGGAGAGGTTCAAATGATAGGCTGTGTCGGCTCGGATTCGTATGGCAATGATTATCGAACATATTTACAAAAAGAAGGGATTTCTATCGATAATGTGGAACCGGTTACACATACATCCACAGGAACAGCAACCATCATTGTAGCTGAAGGGGACAACTCCATCATTGTGGTTCCCGGTGCAAATTTTGCCTTAACACCGGAAATGATTGAATCAAAGAAGGACGCCATTGCAAAGAGTGAAGTTGTCGTTCTTCAACTCGAAATACCGATGGAGACTGTTGAAAAAGTATTGGAAATAGCTAAGGAAAATAATGTAACAACAATCTTGAATCCGGCTCCATTTCAGTCGATTCCTTCTCATTGGTGGGAAATGATTACCTATATCACACCAAATGAACATGAAGCCGCCCAATTAATGAAAGATGTTCACTTTAAAGAAGCGTATAAAGAAAAAATGATTATGACAAATGGTAGTAAGGGAGTTTTATACTATCGGAATGGAAAAGAATATAAAATTTCTGCTCCGAAAGTTCAAGTGGTCGATACGACTGGAGCGGGCGATACCTTTAACGGCGCTTTTGCTTATTTTTTACATGAAGGATCTAACTTGGAAGAAACATGTAAATTTGCGACATCGGCAGCAAGTCTCTCAGTAACCAAATTTGGGGCTCAAGGCGGGATGCCGACATTAGAAGAATTGCAGAAATTTATGAATGGACAGCATTAATGGAATGCAACTCAAATGTGCCAAGGAGGAAATACGATGAAAAAGAATGGCATTTTAAACAGTGAAATAACAAAGGTATTAGCGGACTTGGGACATACCGATACAATTGTGATAGCAGATTGCGGTCTTCCTATCCCGCCATCTGTAAAAAAAGTCGATTTGGCTTTAGCATTTGGGAATCCCTCCTTTTTAGATATATTGAACTTGCTTAAAGATGAAATGGTTATTGAAAAAGTGACAATCGCAACTGAAATGGAAGAAAAAAACAAAATGCTTTATAAAGAAATTACTGAAAGCTTTCCTGCAATCGAGAAAGTGAGTCATGAAAAATTTAAAGAAAAGACGAAGCAAGCAATGGCAATTATTCGGACAGGAGAAGCTACTCCTTATGCAAATATTATACTGCATGCAGGTGTCCTATTTTAATAGATTCCTAACGAATGAATAGCGGGCAATTTTTATATTTCAAGATTCGATCTGAAAAGGATTGAGGTGAAGAACATGGTGAGTGAAAGAGTACCTATTATAGAAATGAACGATATCTATAAGTCGTTCTATCATGTGCGTGTTTTATCGGGTGTCTCATTCAATCTATTCCCTGGTGAAATTCATGCGTTGATGGGAGAAAATGGTGCCGGCAAATCAACATTGATCAAAATCTTGACCGGAATTTATAAAAAAGACAAAGGAAGTATTTTTTATAAAGGAAGTGAAACCGTATTCAAAGGGCCAAAGGAAGCTGAGCGAGCGGGAATTTCCATCATCCATCAAGAGCTTAATATAATTCCGGATTTAACGGTTACAGATAATTTTTTTCTTGGTAAAGAAAAAACTTATAAAAGAACGCCTTTTATTAAGACAAAAGAAATGATTGCAAAAACGGAAGAAACACTGAAATCACTAGGTATTCAATTGGATCCAAACAAATTAATGGCCGAATGCTCAGTAGGAGAGCAGCAAATGGTGGAAATTGCCAGAGCTGTTTCTGAAAAAAGTGAAGTACTAATCATGGATGAACCTACCGCTGCATTGACTGAACGCGAAATTAAGACATTATTTAAAGTCATGGATCAATTAAGAAATCAAGGAGTGGCCATAATCTATATTTCCCATCGAATGGAAGAAATTTTCCAAATGTGTGATCGGATTACTGTTTTACGGGATGGCAAATCCATTGGGACCAAACAAGTAAAAGAAACAAACTTTGAAGAAATCGTCAAAATGATGGTCGGCCGAGAACTTGGTGAGCGATTCCCGGATAGAACAGTAACTCCCGGAGAGGTTTGCTTCAAGGTGGAAAATCTCAATGTCGATGAACGTATAAAAAACATTAACTTTGAAGTAAGACGAGGAGAAATCCTTGGTGTTGCAGGATTAATGGGTGCAGGTAGAACTGAGATTATGGAAGGAATATTTGGCGCCCGGAAAGGTGTGAAAGGAACCTTATATATTGATGGAAAAAAGCAATCGGTTAAAGGTCCAAGGGAATCTATCAAGCATGGCATCGGGTTTGTCACGGAAGACAGGAAGGGAGACGGACTTGTTTTAGAGCTATCCGTTAAAGAAAATGTTATTTTACCAAACTTTTCCCGTGTTTCATCAAAAGGCTTTTTACAAAAAAAACGAGAAGAGTCCTTTGTCGACGAATTAATTAAGAAACTAAGCATCAAAACAGCCGGTCGTGATCAAATTGTAAAATCATTGAGTGGTGGAAATCAGCAAAAAGTAGTCGTTGGAAAATGGCTCGGGATTGAACCAAAAGTATTGATTTTAGACGAACCGACAAGAGGTGTTGATGTAGGCGCAAAAAAGGAAATCTATGAAATTATGAACGAATTAACAGAACATGGAGTAGCTATCATCATGGTCTCATCCGAGCTACCGGAAATTCTGGGCATGTCCGACCGGATCATGGTTATCCACGAAGGAAAAATTACCGCAATCATAGACCGTAAAGAAGCTACCCAAGAAAAAATTATGGTAGCTGCGACAGGGGGGAATTAACATGGCGATAAAAAATGTAATAAAAAAACTGGGATCCGTATTGGGACTGATTGTTATAGTGGTTACCCTTGCTATCTTAAGTCCAACTTTTTTAACGCTAGATAATATCTTCAATGTGTTACGACAAGTTTCCATCAATGCCCTAATCGCTTTCGGGATGACCTTTGTCATCTTAACCGGTGGGATTGACTTGTCGGTAGGTTCCATTTTAGCACTGGCTTCTGCGTTAACAGCCGGATTCATGGTTGGTGGTATGGATCCGATATTGGCGATGTTCATCGGTGTTATTTTAGGTGCAATTATGGGTGCACTCAATGGATTTGCCATCTCCAAGGGAAAGGTAGCTCCCTTTATTGCAACATTAGCAACAATGACCATTTTTCGAGGGCTGACATTGGTTTATACAAATGGAAAACCAATCACCGGTTTATCCGATGCGGTAACTTTTCAAATGATGGGTAAAGGGTACTTTTTCGGTATTCCATTCCCAGTTATCATTATGATTATTTCCTTTTTCATTCTATATATCATTTTACGTAAAACAACATTTGGAAGAGGAGTATATGCTATTGGTGGAAATGAAGAGGCCTCCAGATTATCTGGGTTAAAGGTTGACGGTATTAAAATTGGAGTTTATACCATTTCCGGCGCAATGGCGGCACTTGCAGGAATGATCTTAACTTCCCGATTGAACTCTGCCCAACCTACAGCAGGGACAGCTTATGAAATGGATGCGATTGCAGCGGTTGTTCTTGGTGGAACAAGTTTATCAGGTGGTCGCGGAAGAATTATTGGGACATTAATTGGTGCCTTAATTATCGGTGTTTTAAACAATGGATTAAATTTATTAGGTGTTTCATCCTTTTATCAACAAGTGGTTAAAGGCGGAGTAATCTTACTTGCGGTTTTACTCGATCGCAAAAAGTCCGCTTAATAAAAAATAAAAATTTTAGGGGGAATTTGTTGTGAAGAAAAAAGTATGGAAGTTTCTTAGTTTATTTCTAGTTGTGATTTTGTTGGGTGCATGTTCTTTAAATTCTCCGGAGAAAAGTGATGAGTCATCAGGCAGTAACAAAGGGAACGGTGGAGAGAAAGCAACAAAAACGATTGGTTTGTCTATCTCTACATTAAACAATCCTTTCTTCGTTACATTGCGTGATGGTGCAGAAGCAAAGGCAAAGGAATTAGGGCTGGAGATTACAACAGCAGATGCACAAGATGACCCGGCAAAACAAGTTAGTGATATTGAAGATTTGATTCAGCAAGGGGTTGATATATTAATCGTTAACCCAACCGATTCCGCAGCGATTGTATCAGCAATTGAGTCTGCAAACAATGCAAATATCCCGGTCATTACTGTAGATAGAAGTGCAGAAGGAGGAGAAGTAGTTGCCCATATTGCTTCTGATAACGTCGCAGGGGGAAAAATGGCTGCAGAACTAATTATTGAGAAATTAGGAGGATCGGGTAAAGTCGTTGAATTAGAAGGAGTTCCCGGATCATCTGCTGCCCGTGAACGCGGACAAGGATTTGATGAAGCAATTAAAGGTGCAAGTGGAATTGAACTAGTTGCCAAACAAACAGCAAACTTTGACCGGGCAGAGGGACTATCTGTTATGGAAAACATTATTCAAAGTACACCAGAAATTCAAGCTGTCTTTGCCCAAAATGATGAAATGGCACTAGGAGCATTGGAAGCCCTTCAAGCAGCTGGAAAGACTGATGTGTTAGTTGTTGGCTTTGATGCTACAGATGATGCCGTTGCTGCTGTTAAAGAAGGTCGAATGCTGGCAACTGTCGCACAAAAGCCGGAAGAAATCGGAGCAAAAGGTGTTGAAACTGCCCAAAAAGTTCTAAAAGGTGAAAGTGTCGATGAATTTATTCCGGTTGACTTAGAATTGATAAAAAAATAAGCAATTATAGCCTGCACATTTAATAAATAGACAAAAATCATAGACAAAAGGGTTATCCCGGTGAAAAGCTCGAAACATCCTAAAACATTTAGTTACTTCTTTTTAGTAGCTTAAATGATTTTTAGATGTGAAGAGACTTTCAGGGATACCCCTTTTTATTTCTGTAAAAAAATTGATACGAGTTTTTACAAGCGAACTCGTCATTCACAGACCATAAAACGGTAGTTCTATTTACGAGCTAACTCGGCGTTCACGGACTGCAGTATCATTCCGCGACTAATTCTATTTACAAGCTAACTTGATGCTCACAGACTTTCGGGCTGGCTCCAAGGGACTGTAAAAACTTCTCAATCCGGCGAATGGCTTCCTGCAATTGTTGCAGCGAGGTGGCATAAGAACAGCGAATATAACCTTCGCCACTTTCTCCAAAAGCATTCCCCGGAACAACGGCAACTCGTTCTTTCATCAATAATTGTTCAGCAAACTGTTCCGATGTTAGCCCGGTATTTTGAATCGAAGGAAACACGTAGAAAGCCCCACCCGGTAGATGACAATTTAAGCCAATCTGGTTCAATGCTTCAACAATATAATTTCTTCTCCGCCGGTAACTTTTTCGCATTTCTTCCACTTGATCGGCCCCGTTCCGTAATGCTTCAATGGCACCGTGTTGCAGCATATGTGGTGCACACATCGTTGTATATTGATGGATTTTTAGCATGACCTCAATAATCGGCTGTGGTGCACAAACATAACCAAGGCGCCACCCGGTCATCGCAAAAGCTTTTGAAAAACCGTTGATGACGATGGTTCTTTCATACATACCGGGTAAGGTGGCGATACTGTCATAGTCCTCATCATAAGTCAACTCTGCATAGATTTCATCCGAAACAACAATCAAGTTATGCTTCTTCACTACTTCCGCAATAGCCGATAAATCTTGTTTATTTAAAAAAGCACCCGTCGGATTATTTGGTGAACATAATAAAATCGCTTTTGTCCTGGCAGTAATGGCTTTTTCTATTTGTTCTGCCGTCACTTTAAAGCCGTTCTCTGCCCAAGTGGATACGGGGATCGGTTTTCCTCCTGCCATGGTGACTAAGGCAGCATAGGATACAAATGCCGGTTCAATAATCAACACTTCTTCACCGGGATTTAATAAGGAACGGAAAGCTGTATCCAATGCTTGACTAGCCCCGATTGTTACGATAATTTGATTTTCCGGTTGATAGGAAAGATGATATTTCCGTTCCATATAATTGGCTATTTCCTCCCGTAACTCAAGAAGCCCGGGATTGGCTGTATAAGAAGTAAACCCGTCCTCTATTGAAGCAATAGCCATATCACGGATTGCCCAAGGTGTGACAAAATCCGGTTCCCCGACACCTAAAGAAATTACATTTTCCATTTTTGAAGCTACATCAAAAAACCTGCGAATCCCGGACGGCTTTAATTCGACAGCTTGTGTTGCTAAAAATTGATTATAATCAATCATGGAGCTACCACCATTCTGCGGTCTTGATCGTCTTTTCCTTCAATAATCACGCCGTCATGTTTATATTTTTTTAACATAAAATGGGTGGTAGTCGAGATGACGTTTTCGACTGTCGATAATTTATCCGACACGAACATAGCAATTTCTTTCATTGTTTTTCCTTCAACCGTAACCGACAAATCGTAGGCACCGGACATTAAATACAGGGAAGTGACTTCCGGGAACCGATAGATCTTTTCAGCCACTTCATCAAAGCCAACTCCCCGTTTTGGCGTTACTTTGACGTCGATCATAGCCACGACATTTTCTTTTCCGTCAACCTTGCTCCAATCGATTAGAGCCGGATAACTAACGATAATATTTTCATCTTCTAATTTTTTGATTAGTTCTGCTACCTTGTCTTCACTTAATTGTACTTGCATGGCGATTGATTTTACCGATTGCCGATGATTTTCTTCCAATATCGCCAATATTTCAAGTTCTTCATTTGTCAGTTTCATGATGTGCCTCCTCTAGTTTTTACACAAAAATTATGTTTGATGAACTGGTCAGCCAAAATTACTTTATTTCACTCGCCCCATAATAAAAATATCTTGATATTCACCACGGGAAAAATGAGCTTTTTTCAGTCTTCCTTCGATTTCAAATCCGAATTTTTTATATAAGTGGATTGCAGATTCATTATCGACAACGACATCAAGTTCAAGCCTGATTAATCCTAAATCATGGTCTGCAAGATGAAGTAAAGTATTTAACAGCGAGCTGCCAATTCCTTTGTTTTGAAAATCACCATGTACCATCAAAACAAGCCTTCCCGTATGACGTAATTTTCCGCTGTTTACAAAAAGAGCTCCCATTCCGACCACAGTACTTCCGGTTACTGCCACAAAAACATGATCATCCGGTCCGAGCCGATTAAAAAATTCTTCTGTCCTTTCGATTCGTTCGGAGGGTAAGCCTAAGGTATTCTCTGTAACAGCCGGTTGTCGACGAATATCATTAAGGCCGGAAATATCTTCTTTACGAATCGGCCGAATTTGGATTTCTTTCAATGGACCGCCTCCTGACAAAGATTCAATCATTACTCAAATGCAAAGATTTTTGGTAAGCTAAGAGTAATATGTATCAACTTCCAGCTTGAAAGTCTGGATACTGAAACATTCTAATCATTTGAAGCCCTTCTAATTTTATAGTAATTTTATCAAATATAATAACCTTTGAAAATAGTCCGACTTCGATTTTCGGAAATTATTTCATAGGCAACACGTGAAATCCCTTGCTTTATTAACCTTTCACTCAAACGGAAATATTTACCAGTAAAGAAATTCCCTGTAAGACTTTCTGGATACTGGCAAAATTTAATTACAAAAAATATTCGTTTTGCAAAAAATAAGGAGGTACTTTCTATGGATCATAAAGTTGCCTTAATTACTGGGGGAGCAACCGGAATCGGAAAACAAACAGCGATTCAATTAGCTGAAAAAGGCTGTAATGTGGTAATTAACTACCGAAACAGTGCCTTGGAAGCCGAGACCCTTGCCAACGAGCTAAACCGGAGATATAATACGAAAAATATTGCAGTACAAGGAGATGTTGCAAACTCCTCCGATTGTGAGCGTATGGTAAGTAAGGCGATGGAGGTTTTTCAAAAAATTGATATTCTTGTACATAATGCCGGGCCGTATATTCAAGAAAGAAAGCCACTTACAGAGTATGGGATGGACGAGTGGAATTATTTGTTACAAGGAAATTTAACCAGTGCTTTTTATTTGGCAAAACTGGTCATTCCGTCGATGCGAAAACAAAAATGGGGACGAATTATCACCATGGGTTTTGATCGGGTAGAAACGGCACCGGGTTGGATATACCGTTCCGCATTCGCTGCCGCAAAAACGGGGCTCGCATCACTAACACGAACGATTGCAATAGAAGAAGCGAAAAACGGGATTACAGCAAACATGGTTTCACCGGGTGATATTAAAAGCGAGTGGAAGGAAAAAACAATTGCCGATGCCGTTTCGTATATGAAATCCGCCCCCGAAAGAAGAAGGGAAGGGACCGGAGAAGATATTGCCAGAACAATTGCTTTTCTTGCGGATGAAAAGTCTGATTTGATTACCGGCTGTATTTTATCTGCTACAGGCGGTATGGATGTTTTGGGAAAAGTATTTCGGGAAAATGACTAGAGGAAATTTTAAGCAGGAATGAGTGTTCCGGGAAAATGATTTCAGGAAAATTTTGCAGGAATGGGTCTTTCAAGAAAATGACTAGAGGAAAGTTTTACAGGAACGAGTATATCTAGGAGGTAAACATGGCGAAACAAGTTTTTATGGAAGTCAAAGACAATATTGCAACTATTTTTATTAACCGGCCGGAAAAAAGAAATGCGCTATCGTTCGAAATGTGGGAGAGCCTGAATGAATATGTTGAACATTGCCATGAGGACCGTGCAGTTAAAGTTATTGTCTTTCGCAGTACGACTGAGGAAGCTTTTTCGGCAGGTGCAGATATCAGCGAATTTCGAACAAGGCGATCGACAGCTGAAGAAATTATCACCTATAGTAAAGTGATGGCTGATCTCGAGGAAAAAATCGCAAAAGGGCCAAAGCCGGTAATTGCCATGATTCAAGGATTTTGTGTTGGAGGCGGTTGCGAATTGGCGGTGGCATGCGACTTTCGATTTTCCGACTCCACCGGGAAATTTGCGATTACCCCGGCAAAACTTGGGATTATTTATAATACGAAAGCAACCAAGCACTTAGTTGACTTGGTTGGTCAGGCAAATGCGAAAGATATTTTATATACCGGGCGGATTTTTAACGCTGAAGAAGCACTCAGGATGGGGCTTATTGATCGAATCTACGAGCCGGATCAGTTGGAAAAGGAAACATATGCTTATGCGAAAATGATATGTGAAAACTCACAAATGACTGTTCGAGGTGCGAAGAAAATCATTAATCACGTTCTGCATGGCGGAGAAGATGATAATGACGAAATTTTACAGGAAATTTTAGAATCCGTTACATCGGAGGATTATAAAGAAGGTGTCGACGCCTTTTTAAGTAAAAGGAAAGCAAAATTTACATATTCGTAAAAACGAAAGAGTGAACTTCAATGGGAGTACTTTTTGACGACATCCAATTGGTTTAGCGGAGAATCTGATTGAAGTTTGTCAAAAAAATGATGAATGGGGATTCATTTTTTAGTTGCCTTTTTTTAGAAAATAATTAATAATCATAAACAAGGAAGGTGATATTTTTTTAAAAAGAAAGCGTTTTAATTATTAGGGGGATGATGCGGATGGAGCGCTTGTACTTAACGGAAGAACATGAGATTTTCCGACAAGCTTTACGGAAATTTTTAGAAAAAGAAGCGGTCCCAAACTATGAGCAGTGGGAAAAAAATAAAGAAGTGCCACGTTCATTTTGGAAAAAACTTGGAGAACAAGGTTATCTTTGCCCGCAAGTTGAGGAAAAATACGGCGGTTTAGGCACCGATTTTGGTTATGCGGTTGTCATGAATGAAGAAATGGAACGGGTCGGCACGGGAATGGTCGGGATCAGTCTACATAATGATATTGTTATTCCGTATATCGAATCTTATGGAACGGAAGAACAAAAACAGCGATGGTTACCCGGGGCACTTACAGGAGATATAATAACGGCCATTGGTATGACCGAACCGGGAGCGGGCTCTGATTTGGCGAGTATTCAAACGACCGCTATTCGTGATGGGGATGACTATATCATTAACGGTGAAAAAACATTTATCACAAACGGTTACACGACCGATTTAGTTGTTCTCGTTTGTAAAACCGATCCAAAAGTAAACCCTCCTCACCGCGGCATTAGTTTATTTGTTGTAGAAGCTGGTACCCCCGGTTTTAAGAAAGGGAAAAAATTGAGAAAGATTGGTCAGCATGCCAATGACACAAGTGAGTTAATTTTTGAAGATGTGCGGGTCCCAAGAACGAATTTACTTGGTGAAGAAGGAAAGGGATTTTACTATTTAATGGAAAAATTACAACAGGAACGTTTGCTTGTTGCTATTCAATGTATGGCTTCTGCCGAAAAAATGTTAGAGTTAACGATTGATTATGTAAAACAGCGGCAAGCCTTTGGTACAACAATCAGCAATTTTCAAAATACCCAATTTAAAATTGCCGAAATGGCCACGGAGCTCGAAATAGGGCGTGCTTTTGTAGATCGGCTTATTTTGGAACATATGAAAGGAAAATCTATCGTCACCGAAGTATCGATGGCAAAATGGTGGGTTTCGGATTTGGCGAAAAAAATAGCCGGTGAATGCATGCAATTACATGGTGGTTACGGATATATGGAAGAATACGAGATTGCGAGACGATACCGTGATATCGCTGTAACTTCCATTTATGCAGGTTCAAATGAGATTATGAAGCAAATTATTGCGAAAAATTTACTTTGAGTGGCATTTTACTTAAGAAGAAGAGGGAACGTCTATGAAAGAAGCGGTTATTATCGAAGGGGTACGGACACCGGTTGGAAAGAGAAATGGTTTACTTAGTGGTATTCGGGCGGAGGAACTGGCCGCATTGCCGCTTGCCGAAGTGGTTAAGCGTGCGGGTATTGAGCCGGGTCTTGTTGAAGATGTGATCTATGGTTGTGTTACGCAAGTTGGGGAACAGGCTTCTGATATTGCCAGGCAAGCAGCACTTATTGCCGGTTTTCCGATTGAAGTGCCGGGAACAACAATTGACAGACAATGCGGTTCGAGTCAACAAGCCGTACATTTTGCCGCACAAGCAATCATGAGCGGGGATATGGATGTCGTTATTGCCGGTGGGGTAGAGAGCATGTCTCGTGTACCCATGTTTTCTAATATGCAAGGGGTAACTTACAGCGAGGCACTTACTTCTAAGTATGAAATGATTAATCAAGGATTATCGGCGGAACGGATTGCGGAAAAATGGTATATGACAAAAGACGAGTTGGACGAATTTTCGCTGAATAGTCATCAAAAAGCCATTCAGGCACAAGATGAAGGCCGGTTTGCGAAAGAAATAATGCCGGTTGAAGTTACATTACCGGATGGAACGAAAACGATTGTGACGAAAGACGAAGGGCCGCGTAAAGACACATCAATGGAAAAATTGGCAGGATTAAAGCCGTCTTTTAAAGAAAACGGTTTTATTACAGCCGGAAACTCAAGCCAAATTAGTGACGGGGCCGCTGCCATTCTTATTATGTCCCGTGAAAAAGCGGAACAGCTCGGGTTAAAACCTAGATTTCGCATTGTCGCAAGGACGGTTGTAGGTTCCGATCCGACCCTCATGTTGACCGGCGTGATCCCGGCTACGGAAAAAGTGTTGAAAAAGGCCGGTTTAACGATTCAAGAGATTGATATTTTTGAAGTAAATGAAGCGTTCGCATCGGTACCGCTTGCTTGGTTGAAAGATACCGGAGCGGATGCAAAAAAATTGAATCCGAACGGCGGGGCCATTGCACTAGGACACCCTCTTGGAGCCAGCGGAGCAAGACTGATGTTGACGATGATGAGTGAGCTGGAAAGAACGGGCGGTCGCTACGGACTTCAAACGATGTGCGAAGGTTACGGAATGGCCAATGCGACAATTATTGAACGACTGGACTAAACCTTTGCCGGAGAAAACTTTAATAGCACTCACAGCAAATGTTAAAGAAAATCTGATCAATTTTCCCAAATATTAGAGTATAAGGGAACTTTTCCAAAACGTTAATGAAAGAGGTTGAATCGATGTTTCCATTACAATCCATCCGCGTGCTGGATTTATCCCGTCTGCTTCCCGGACCTTTTTGCACGATGCTTCTTGCCGATTTTGGGGCGGAAGTGATTAAAATTGAAGCGCCTGAATTAGGTGACTATGCCCGACATTATGAACCGAAAATTGATGAAAATAGTGTGATGTTTCATTCTTTGAACCGGAATAAAAAAAGTGTAACGCTCGACTTGAAAACAGATGAGGGAAAAGACCAATTTTTACAAATGGTTGGAAAAGCCGATGTGGTTGTCGAATCTTTTCGTCCGGGGGTCATGAAACGGCTAGGTCTCGATTTTCCTGTTTTAGAAAAAATAAACCCTCGCCTCATTTATTGTGCCATTAGCGGTTATGGACAAACGGGGCCCTATGCAGAAATGCCGGGTCACGATATCAATTATATTAGTTACGCCGGATTGTTGGAGTTAATGGGGGAAAAGGATGGAAAACCGATTGTACCAGCCGTTCAAGTTGCTGATCTTGCTGGTGGGGCTTATCCGGCAGTGACTGGTATTTTACTTGCATTATTGGAGCGGGAAAAGTCCGGAAAAGGGCAATTTATCGACATTTCCATGATGGATGGGGTGATATCGCTTCTTCAATCCACCCTTCCAAATTATTTGATGAAAAACATTCCGTCTAAACGAGGGGAACAGATGTTGTCCGGTGGGCTTGCGTGCTATGAGGTCTATCAGACGAAAGACGGACGTTGGTTAGCAGTCGGGGCATTGGAAATGAAGTTTTGGCGCATATTTTGCCAAAAACTTGGGAAACCGGAATGGATTCCTCTATTAAATGAACCGGATGAAGTCCAATATAAGCTGAAGCACGATATTCAAACCGTTATGTATACAAAAACATTGGCAGAATGGATGGATATTTTTGAAGATGCAGAAGCATGCGTTTCGCCGGTTTTAAATTTTGCCGAACTAGTCAACCATCCGCAAGTGCAAGCCAGAAAAATGTTCGAAGCCATTGAGCAGGATGGCATACCGGTAAAACATATTGGAATCCCTATTAAATTATCAAGAACACCGGGGAAAATCCGGGCAGCTGCCCCGAAATTAGGCGAACACACAGAGTATTATTTAAATCAAGACAAATCGTAAAAGTTTTTCAGAGTTGCGCCGGGTAACCTTACCGGGTAAGCGGGTATAAGGGTTAAGCAACCGTAAAAGTTTCCGGAGTTGCGCTGCGTAAAAACTTCCAGCGCTGAACTTTCCCGATATGTGCGCATAGGGATTAAGCAACCAAATTCTGTTTTTCTCTCTTCTATTGTTATGGTTTTCTCAGTTTCATTGAGTTTTTGGCTCTACCATTGACAATATTTAACTAAAAAGGAGATGAATTTTATGACAAAAACAAGCATTGAAAAGTTTAAAGAATCTACAACCATCCCGGTCATTATGGCACCGATGTTTTTAATCAATGACCCAAATATGGTTTTGCGAGCATGTGAGGCAGGAATTATCGGAACTTTTCCGGCGTTAAATGCCCGCACAAATGAAATTCTGGAAGGGTGGTTTGAACAGATTACTACAGAATGGGACCGGATAAAAACGGCCAATCCCGATAAAAAAATCGCACCTTGGGGGATTAACTTCATTAGTCACCGTTCCAACAAAAGGTTTACGGAAGATTTGCAACTGATTAAAAAATATCAACCGCCACTCATTATCACTTCTCTTGGTGACCCGAGCCCGGTTGTCGAAATTGCCCACCAGTATGGGGGTGTAGTTTTTTCTGATGTCATCAATGTCAAATTTGCCAAAAAAGCAATTGAGAAAGGGGTTGACGGGCTCGTTCTTGTTTGCAGCGGGGCAGGTGGACATGGCGGCACGTACAGTCCGTTTGCATTTATCCACGAAGTAAAAACGTTTTGGGATGGTCCGGTAGTTTTAGCGGGTGCGATGTCGAAAGGTGAAGATATTCTTGCCGCTGAAATTCTTGGAGCGGATTTTGCCTATCTTGGCTCACGATTTATCCCGGCGAAAGAAAGTTTGGCAAATGAAGCCTATAAAAAAATGATTATTGAATCAAGGGTGGAGGATATTATTTATACCGATGCGTTCAGTGGTGTGAATGCGAACTACTTAATTCCAAGTATTAAACAGGTTGGTCTTGACCCGGAAAAATTACAACGGAAAGAAAAAATTGATTTTTCTGAGTTGGGCAATCCAAACATCCGGGCTTGGAAAGATGTCTGGTCAGCCGGACAAGGGGTGGGTGCGATCACACAGGTCCAATCCCTTGCTGAAATTGTTGCCCAACTGAAACAGCAATATGAAGCGGCAAAAGAAAAAATTGTTAAGAGAAGTGTTACTTTTTAACCAGTTGTAGTCTCGCAGTTGCAAAAATTACTTTGAAACTGATCAAATAGGAATGGATGCACTCAAAAAATTGCTCAAAGACAAATGTTCATTTTTACTGGAACAATAACTGAATGAATGCTCAATCATTTTAAATTTCTTATAGAGGTGAATCAAATGACAAATATTGTAAATGTAAAAAAAGAAAATCAAATTGCTTATATTACAATGAACAGACCGGATAAACTAAATGCCCTTTCCCGGGACCTTGTTTCAGGTGTTATTGAAGCACTTAAAGATGCCGAAGCAGACAAAACGATAAAAGCGGTCATTTTATCCGGAGCAGGGAAATCATTTTGTTCCGGCGGGGATATTGGGTCGTTTAAAGAGGCAAAAACAGCGGCCGACATGTTAACTTACATGAAGGGGGCTACCTTGCTGCAACAAACAATAAAAGAGTTGGATAAATACGTTATTAGTGCCGTACATGGATATGCGGCCGGGGCGGGATTTAGTTTGGCATTGGCATCCGACTTTATTGTAGCGGATAAGAAGGCCGCTTTTGCCATCAGCTTCAAAAATATTGGCTTGATTCCCGATTTAGGACTTGTGAAAGCCTTGGCTGAAAACGTACCGCATTCGCTAGTAAAGGAATGGATCTCATCAGGGGCAGTGATTTCAGCAGAGGAACTTCACACAAGAGGTTTGGTCAACCGATTGGCTGAAGGAGAACTTTTGAAAGAGGCAACGGAATTTGCAAAATTTATTATTGACGGTCCGCCGCTTGCCAATAAATTCGTTAAGTATTTAGTAAACAATGCAACAGAATTGACAAACAAAACGAATGATGCACAGGAAATGATCATGCAAACTTTATTATTCCATACAGTCGATCACCTTGAAGGCGTTCAGGCATTTTTTGAAAAAAGGGCACCGAAATTTGAGGGAAAATAAGCGAAAGGATGAGGTGAGATGCTCGATGAACTAGGGATACAATTAGTCAGACTCGACCTTCCCTTTCGTTTAAACCATGTGAATTGTTTTTTAGCTGAAGGTGAAAATGGTTGGGTTGTCGTTGATACGGGCTTGCACAATGATTATACTGCAGCACGGTGGGATGAAGAGCTAAAAGGAAAGCATGTGACAGATATTTATATTACCCATTACCATCCTGACCATTTTGGTTATGCGGGCGGTTTGCAGAAAAAAACAGAAGCCCGCTTGTCCATGACAAAGATTGATGCAGATCTTGGCCTTGGTGCATGGGAGGAGCATCATCTGCAAACATTTAGGAACAATTATGAATTAGCAGGGATTCCGTCAACCATTTCTAAACAGCTGATTGATAATATGGCATCTTTTGTTCCGAGGGTAAAGCCGTATCCTAAAGTAGACCACTATATGAACGAAGGTGAACGAGTCAAAATTGGTAAATACAGCTATGAAGTCATTTTTACGCCGGGGCATTCGGACGGCTTAATCGTTTTTTATAATCAGGAAAAGAGTGTACTCCTTTCCACTGACCATATTTTACCGAAAATTACACCAAATATATCGTATTGGTTTTACGGGGATCCGAATCCATTAGGCACATATCTTCAATCACTGGAAAAAATTCGAAAACTCGATGTGGAAATGGTTATCCCATCCCATGGCACCCCGTTTACGAATGCGAATCGCCGAATTGATGAAATCATGGTGCATCATGAAGAGCGTTTGGAAAAACTATTGGCTGAGTTAGCAAACGGACAAACCGTTTTTGAAGCTTGTAAAAAATTATTTTCAAAAGTTCACAATACCCATGATTCAAGGTTTGCGATTGGTGAAACATTGGCGCATCTTGAATATTTGCGCTATAAAGGGGAATGCAAACGGGAAATCTTTGCCGGCAAATATATTTATTTTAGGGAGTAGCTGGATATATTGTAAATGTACAGTAAGTAAAAGTTTGAAGGTGGGTCGTCGCCATTTTGAGATGAGAAACGCTTTATTGTGACGACGAGCCCTGTTCTCGTCACCAATTTGCGGTGGAAAATCCAATTTTTTGACGACGAAACTCGTTCTCGTCGTCATTTTTGTACGGGAAAGTCCATTTTTTGGCGACGAGACCCTTTCTCGTCGTCATTTTTGCGCGAAAAACTCCACTTTTTGGCGACGAGGCCATTTCTCGTCGTCATTTTTTGGCCGGAAACTCCATTTTTTGGCGACGAGACTCAATCTCGTCACCACTTTGAAGTGAAAATCGCTCAATTTTGGCGACGAAACCAATTCTCGTCGCCATTTTGAGGTGAAAACCGCATTATTTTGACGACGAGCCTCGTTCTCGTCACCATTTTGAGGTGAAAAACACCCGATTTTGACGACGAGCCCCGTTCTCGTCGCCATTTTGAAGTGAAAACTGCACAATTTTGACGACGAGACCCGTTCTCGTCACCATTTTGAGGTGAAAACCGCTCAATTTTGGCGACGAGACTCAATCTCGTCACCATTTTGAAGTGAAAACTGCACAATTTTGACGACAAAACCCGTTCTCGTCACCATTTTGAAGTGAAAACCCCACAATTTTGACGACGAAACTCGATCTCGTCATCATTTTGAAGTGAAAACCGCTCAATTTTGGCGACGAAACCAATTCTCGTCGCCATTTTGAAGTGAAAACCGCTCAATTTTGGCGACGAGACTCAATCTCGTCACCACTTTGAAGTGAAAATCGCTCAATTTTGGCGACGAAACCAATTCTCGTCGCCACTTTAAGATGAAAAATTCTCATTTTTGGCAACGAACCCCTACTCGTCGTCACGAAAACCCACCTCCATCATTTCCAATGGATCCTTCCCTTTTTCATTTCCTAAAACAATGTTAATATAGATTGTGAGCATCAATTATCAAAAACAAAGGAGTTATTTATGACATATCAAGCACTTTTTCTCGATATTGACGGAACGATTTTAACCTATGACCATTCATATACAGAGCTAACGAAAAAAGCAATTCAGGAAGCCCAAAGTAAAGGCATAGAAGTTTTTATTGCGACCGGTCGACCTCTCCATGAGCTGGATGAACTTCGGGCAGAACTGGGGATTCGATCGGCAATCGGGTATAACGGGGCATACGCCGTTTATAAAAATAACGTAATCTTGGATGAACCAATGGATCATGATCTCGTTCAGCATACCCTTAATTTAGCAAAAGAATATAACAATGAATTAGTTTTATATACCGACCAAAAAAATCTCTTCACCTCGCTTACGCATCCGGAAGTGGAAAATTTCATTGCTCATTTCCAATTAAAGGAAAATGAACTGTATCCGGAAAATTTAGCCCTGCCTATCTACAGTATGACAGTAATGAATTTGTCCAAGGAACATGTACCGTTTTATAAACAACTGCCAAACTTATATGTCAGCACGGTAAATGTAGAAGGAATTTCAAAAGCTTATGATTTAATCCAAAAAAATATAAACAAAGGGACTGCCGTGGAAAAGGTTCTTGCTGTTTTAGGAATTCCGAAAGAGCAGGCGATTGCATTCGGCGACGGAATGAACGACAAGGAGATGCTCCAGACAGTCGGCGAAAGTTTTGTAATGGCAAACGGAGACCCAAATCTCTTTCCATATGCAAAACACCGAACGACCACTGTAGATAATTCCGGTATCTACTATGGGCTGAAAAAATTAGGAATAATAAAATAGTCAAAACACGCCCCTTATCTTCTGCTCTGGAGTCATCAAAGGCTGAAAAAATTAGCCTTAGTAAAATAGTCAAAACAGTTTATAAATGGTTGGAGTTATCCGGTAAGATGATTGCTTTTCCGGTTAGCTCTTCATCAAAAGAGCAATCTATTTGTTTAGAAAATACTCGTATCCTATCATATTATGATAAAATTATATGCTAATAATGAATGGAAATAAGGAATGAGTTAGATGAAAAAACAAATTTTAAAAAATGATTGGGCGCCACTCCTTGAAGAGGAATTTTCCAAGCCCTATTATTTGCAGCTTCGGGAATTTCTGAAACAAGAATATAAACATTACCGGATTTACCCGGACATGTACGAAATTTTTAATGCGCTTCATTACACTGCTTTTGCGGACGTGAAAGTGGTCATTTTGGGACAAGATCCCTATCATGGTCCAAATCAAGCCCATGGACTTAGTTTCTCCGTGAAACCCGGGGTGCCGCTCCCGCCATCGTTAAAAAATATTTTTCTGGAATTACAAGCGGATCTCGGTTGCACACCTCCCTCTTCCGGTTATCTCGTCCCGTGGACAAAACAAGGTGTTCTATTGTTGAACACGGTTTTAACTGTTCGTGAAGGGCAGGCCCATTCCCACCAAGGAAGGGGATGGGAAATATTTACAGATCGGGTGATCGAAATATTAAACAGAAAAAGCAATCCCGTCGTTTACATATTATGGGGAAGCGCAGCCCAAATGAAACAGCAACTTATTGATACGAATAAACATTTTATAATAAAGGCACCCCATCCGAGCCCGTTATCGGCACATCGAGGTTTTTTCGGGAGCAAACCGTTTTCCAAAACAAACTCGATTTTGAAAACAATTGGCCAAACAGAGATTAACTGGCAACTGCCATAAAAATTTATTAAATAGCAAAAGTTGATGGTTGACTTGTTCGCGCATTATACGATTAATTAGACTAACCGTAGCAAAAGTTGATCTCTATTGGAATATCCGGTAAAAATTTTTGGATTAGCCTCACAAAATCAGAAAACATGACTGGCAAATTAGGAGCAGCAACCATGGCAGAAAAGAATTACGATAAACAGCTGAATATTGAAACCGGTCCTGAACGGAATATCAAGCCGTTTTTAAATTATTATCCTTATGAACCGACCCCCTATCCCGTACTTGAACAGCTGGCAAAAAAAATAGAATTAAAGCCGAGTGACCATGTTGTTGATTATGGTTGCGGAAAAGGCCGGCTGTTGTTTTATTTAAATGCTGTATTTGGTGTGAATGCGCGAGGAATCGAAATGGATGATCATTTATATTTTTTAGCAGAAAAAAATCGACTTCACTATTTACAGCACAGACCAAAAAGTAAATATCAAATCCAATTTTTCTGTATGCATGCAGAAAAATACATCGTTCAGCCGACAGATAACAAATTTTATTTCTTTAATCCGTTTTCGGCGCCAATTTTTATAAAAGTATTCAACAACATTATGGAATCGCTTGAACAATTTAACCGGGAAGTGGATTTAATTTTTTATTATCCTTCCATTGAATATCTGTCATTTTTGGATAATCGAACCATTTTCCAGCTAACTAAAGAAATTAAAATTGAAGGGGAATTTGAGCATAACCCAAATGAACGAATTTTGATTTACTCCTATAGAAAGGATGACCATAATTAATTGGTATTGAATGAAACTCGCGCATTTTCCAAAAGTACCCATAAACTTGGACGAATCGATAAGGAAAGGGGCTGTCCAGAAAGTCAAAAATTAATCCAATTTGTATAATTTGACTGAAGAGAAGGTGGCGGCGACTCCTGCGGGAACAGCACGAGCCGAAGACCCTGCAGGAGCGAGGATACGAGCGACGAAGCGGCTAAGGCCGTGCCCGCGGAAAGCGTCCGCCACCGAAATGAAAATCAACCGAAACTCTGAAATATGCAGCCAAAATTTATCTAAATCAGTTATAAACAATCTCCTCCTACTAAAATCAAAAACCCCTCTCAAAAAAACATTTTCTTCATATAATAATCATAAACAAAAGCAAATAGAAAATTATAAGAATGGCGGGAAAACATAGCAAATGAGAGACATTATTATTTTTGATGAAGTTTACGAAAAGCAATAAGCATTTTGAATTACCAAAACGGGTAAAATACGAGTAAAACACTAGAATTTTTACTATTTATGTAATAGTATTAATTCAGGAAACGGGATTTCAACAAAAGATGTAATAAATAAGTCGTTTCATGCTCTTATATGTTGGAAATATGCTATATTAGAGGCAAAGGGATGCTGCATGCGCTTACTTAAGGTATTTTATAGTTGTGATGGCATGTGAAATTATTATGAACAGGGATGTGGATGGAATGATCAGTGAAGGAAACCCTTGGCATGATTTTCTCGGACTAAACTTGGGATATTTAATTGAGCAGTATGATTTATATCTCGAAAATCCTGACCAAGTGGAAGAGAGCCTAAAAGTATTGTTTGCCAAATGGGGTGAACCGCAAGTTGAGGAAACAAGCGTAACTGGCACGGCAATATCTACTGAGCTTTCGCCGACTTATGTACTGAACAAAATGAAAAAGCTTGTCCAAGTTATGAAATTGGCCGAAAACATTCGATTGTATGGCCATTTAGAGGCAGATATTTATCCGTTAGAAAAACAAGAAAAGCAAGAAATACTCACTTTGGCTTATTATGGCTTAACAGAATCCGATGTAAGAGAAATCCCGGCTGATATTATTTGTCCGAATTTAAAGGGGAATTTTTCCGACGGCTTATCAGCGATTCAATATTTGAAAAATGTTTATACAGGTAAGATTGGGTTTGAATTCCAACATCTTGATGATGAAAAGGAAAAAGATTGGCTGAAAAATAAAATTGAAAATCAATTTGGTTCAAAAAAATTTCCTGTTGAGCGAAAAATTAACCTATTTGAAAGCTTAGTTGCTGCGGAAAGTTTTGAACAGTTTATTCATAAAATGTATGTCGGACAAAAACGCTTCTCCGTCGAGGGATTGGAAACGCTTGTTCCTGCACTCGATGAATTTGTCCAATTAGCAGGAGAAAACAATATTGAAAATGTAATGATTGCCATGGCACATCGCGGCAGACTAAATGTACTTGCACATGTGTTGGGAAAACCTTATGAGGCCCTGTTATCACAGTTTCAACATTCGAAATGGGAAAATAACGATCCGGACTTTTTTGAAACAGTCGGTCATACACTGGATGTAAAATACCACTTGGGCGCTGTTCGCAACCGGAAGCTTGGAAATAAAACAGTAAAAGTAACTTTAGCAAACAACCCAAGCCATTTGGAGTTTGTCGATGCGGTTGTAGAGGGATACGCACGAGCTGCCCAAGATGATCGGTTTAAAAAAGGTGCGCCAAAACAAGATGTAAATAAAGCACTTCCAATTGTTGTTCATGGAGACTCTGCTTTTGCCGGTCAAGGTATCGTATATGAAGTGTTTAATTTTGCCGGAACTGAAGCTTACCATACAGGCGGTACAATTCATATTATTGCGAACAATGTCATTGGTTTTACAACAGAAGGTCATGAGTATCGTTCAACAAGATATTCCAGTGATTCTGCAAAAGGATACCATGTTCCGATCTTTCACGTGAATGCCGATGATCCGGAAGCAAGTCTTCTTGTTATGCAATTGGCATTTGAATATCGGCAAACATTCCATAAAGATGTTTTGATTGATTTAATCGGGTATCGCAGGCTCGGTCATAATGAGCTGGATGAACCGATGGCAACAAACCCGGTTCTTTACAATAAAATTAAAGCTCATCCGACCATTACAGAGGTTTATAAGAAAAAATTACTTGATGAAAAAATATTTACGGCAGAAAAAGCAAAAGAAATGGAGACGGCTGCTTGGAATAAGTTAAAACAGGCTAATGACCGTATTGATAAACAAGTTAAGGAAGTACCGACAATTGCCGAATTACAAAAGGGTGCAGTGAAGGAATTTCCTTCTGTTGACACGACGGTGGATAAAGCGACATTAACAGCGCTTAACAAAGCGCTACTTGATTGGCCAAAAGAATTAAAAGCCTTTAAAAAGCTTGAAAGAATACTCGGTCGTCGCCTCGAAGTTTTTGAAAAGAAAGGAAAAATTGATTGGGGACATGCAGAGGCACTCGCTTTTGCAACAATATTAAAAGACGGAAAACCAATCCGGTTAACCGGTGAGGATTCAGAAAGAGGTACTTTCTCCCATCGTAACGCTGTTCTAACGGATGTTGAAACCGGGGAAAAGTATATTCCTTTACAACATCTCGACGTTGCAAATGCAAGTTTCGCCATTCATAACAGTACATTGTCAGAGGCAGGAATTCTCGGTTTTGAATATGGCTACAGCGTTATTGCACCGGAAACGCTCGTATTGTGGGAGGCACAATTCGGCGATTTTGCAAACGGTGCCCAAGTGATCATTGATCAATTTATTTCAGCCGGTAAAGCGAAATGGGGAGAATCTTCCGGTTTGGTCATGCTCCTTCCACATGGCTATGAAGGACAAGGACCGGAACACTCCAGTGCAAGATTGGAACGATATTTGCAACTGGCAGCGGAAAACAACTGGACGGTTGCTAACTTATCGAATTCCGCTCAATATTTTCATATACTGAGACGCCAAGCAGCATTGTTAAAAACAGAGTATATTCGACCGTTAATAATTATGACACCAAAAAGTTTATTACGGAATCCGTCTGCCAGTTCCTATGTTGAAGAGTTTACAAATGGAGGCTTCCAACCGATTATTGAAGAACCGGGACTGGGAATCGAACCGGAAAAAGTTGAACGAGTCATTTTCTGTACCGGCCGCCTCGCTGTGGAACTGTCCGAGCATTTAAAGGAACCGGAAAAATATAAATGGTTGGATATCATTCGGGTAGAAGAACTTTATCCATTCCCGGAAAAGCAGATCAATAATATTTTACGAAAGTATAAAAACTTAAAAGAGGTTGTCTGGGCCCAAGATGAACCGAAAAATATGGGTACTTGGAGTTATATGCAACCTCGCTTACAAGAACTTGTTCCAAAAGGTTTACCTGTTTCTTATATCGGAAGACCATTTATGGCAAGTCCGTCAGAAGGAGATCCACTGGTTCATAAAAAAGAGCAAGAGCGAATTATCCGGGAAGCAATCACTTTAGATGCTATTCTGAGTACAAAGTAAAATAAATGGTTGGAGACCCCACATATCGATATAGTGTGGGGTTCCAACCGGTCTAAATAATCACTTATTTTATCGGGGAAAGACCTAATGATTGAAATACTAAGCAGTTCGTCCATACGCGTTTCGGAAAAACATAATAATTTTGGTTAAAACTATTTTCATTGAATACGAATGAAAGTTACATTTTAAAATTCCACAGTTTTTCGATGGGAGTTATCCTTGAAATAAGCAGGACATAACTAATTCATTTTCGTGCTCCACTGTTTCGCGGCGGGAGTTACCCTTGGATGAAACAGGGACATGAACAAATTCATTTTTGAACCCCATTGTTTTACTGTTAGGGGTAATCAGGAGACGGGAGAAATGGGGTATCCGGATTTTGTGTAAGGACTATTTAAAAAGCCTGACACTGCCGGATATTCCAATGACATAAAACAAAAAGGGAAGTGTACGAAACATGGCAGAAGTTAAAGTTCCAGAATTAGCAGAATCGATTACAGAAGGGACGATTTCTAACTGGCTAAAAAAACCGGGGGAAACAGTATCAAAAGGTGAAGCAATCCTAGAGTTAGAGACGGATAAAGTAAACGTTGATATTATTTCTGATTATGACGGAGTATTGAAAGAGACATTATTTGCAGAAGGCGACACGGTGAATGTTGGTGATACCATAGCAATTGTTGATGAAGGGGCAAGTGCACCCGTAGAACCGGCTCAAAGTGATGCGGCACCAAGTGTACCTGAACAATCAGCGAAAACTGCTGCTCCACAAGAAAAAACCCAGGAACCAGTAACGGTACAAAGCACGGCAAAATCGCCGGCTGCAAGTAATATCATTGCTTCTCCAGCCGCTCGGAAACTGGCACGTGAAAAAGGGATTGACCTAAGTCAAGTTCCAACTGTTGATCCGTTAGGAAGAGTCAACAAACAAGATGTCTTGAATGCTGCTAATGCACCGAAAACGGCAGCAGTAGCACCCGCAGCTACATCGAAACCGGCAGCTTCCGTATTCGTACCACAAGATGATCGCGTTGAAGTTGTGAAAATGTCGAGAAGACGGCAAACGATTGCGAAAAACTTGAAAAATGTGCAAAACACTGCAGCTATTTTAACAACGTTTAATGAAGTTGATCTTTCTGCAGTTATGGAATTAAGGAAAAAACGAAAAGATGAATTCTTAAAACAACATGATGTGAAACTTGGCTTTATGTCGTTCTTCACAAAAGCAGTCGTAGCGGCATTAAAACAAATACCTTATTTAAATGCAGAAATCCATGACAACGAATTTATCTTGAAAAAATATTACAATATAGGGATTGCCGTATCTACAGATTCCGGCTTAGTCGTTCCTGTTGTAAGAGATGCTGATCGGAAGAACTTTGCCGAAATTGAAAAAGAAATTGCAGACTTAGCGATAAAAGCAAGAGAATCAAAACTGGCGCTCGCCGACATGCAAGACGGTACATTTACAATTACAAACGGTGGTACATTCGGTTCTTTATTGTCAACACCAATTTTAAATGCACCACAAGTCGGTATTTTAGGAATGCATTCAATTAAATATCGTCCGGTTGCGGTAGATAATAATACTAGAATTGAAATTCGGCCGATGATGTATATCGCCCTTTCTTATGATCACCGCATTGTCGACGGAAAAGAAGCTGTTACATTCCTAGTCAAAGTGAAAGAAATGCTTGAAGATCCGGAAAAATTATTGTTAGAATCTTAATATCTGATAATCACCTGCCAAACTATCCAAATGTTGATAGTTTGGCAGTTTTTATATATTTCACTCCAAAAATTTCTCCAAACAGTACTTCTTGCATGCCATAATCATCTTCCATCCATTTTCCAAATAAGTGAAACCAATCGGCTCAATATACGTACTATTAAATAGTACTATCTGAAAAAAAGGATCTGAATTTATTCAAAATTGGAGAAACATAGTCAAAATATTTTGATTCCAGTCGTTTTGTACTTGTTTGATAAAATTTTTTTGAATAAGCAGTTCTAAATTTAGTTTATGTTGTCACTTGAACATTCGCACTTAATCACGTTCAGGAGAGGCGTATTTGTGGATATATAGCCTAGTGACCGGTTGACTTTAAGATATTGTACTAAATCACTTTCAGGAGAGGAGCAGTTATATGGACGTATTGTTATCTGTGGAGGGCTTGGAAAAATCATTCAAAGATAAAAAAGTACTTCACAATATTTCATTCGATGTTCGAAAGGGTGAAATTATGGCAATCCTTGGGCCAAACGGTGCCGGGAAGTCAACAACGATCCGTAATATTATGGGAATCATGTACCCGGATGAAGGAAAAATCACCTTTCATGGTTATAATGAAATTCCCCGTAATAAAATCGGCTATTTACCGGAAGAAAGAGGTCTTTATAAAAATGTGAAAGTTATAGACATTCTTCTTTATTTAGCCGATTTGAAAGATTATCCGCAGAAAAAGGCAAAAGAACGGGCATTGACCTATTTGAAAAAATTTGATCTTGAAGGAAAAGAACATGTAAAGATGGAAGAATTATCTAAAGGGATGGCACAAAAAGTTCAATTTATTTCATCCATTTTACATGAACCTGAATTGCTTATACTTGACGAACCGTTTTCCGGATTGGATCCGCTTAGCCAAGAATTACTAAAAGAGGAAATCCGTAATTTGGCAAGGAATGGGGCAGCAATTTTATTATCTTCACACCAAATGAATGTCGTGGAAGAAATGTGTGACCGCTTATTTATGATTCAACAAGGTCAAAAAGTTATTTACGGTACTTTGGATGATGTCAAAATGAAATATGCCAATTTTAAATGTACCATTCGTGGTAAAAACGATTTAGAAAAAATAGAGCAAATTCCTGATGTGCAAAGAATTGAATCTAAGGAAGACTCGACCGTCTTATATTTACATAAAGATATTACACCGGCAAAATGGTTGAAAAAACTGCCAGATGATATGGTCATTAATGAATTAGTTATGGACCGGATTTCTTTACATGAGATTTTTATTGATGTAGCAACGAACAAAAACTTATTGTTAGCGAACGAGCAAATGGGAGAAGGTGACGAACATGCGTAATACGATGAAGGTAGCCAAATGGGAAGTCAAGCGGAATTTGAAAAATAAATCTTTCGTTATCGGTCTGTTTTTAACACCAATATTAATGGTCGTATTTGGTTTTCTTGGGAATTTAATGGGAGGCGATACGTCCGATAATGAGACTGCAAAAATTTATGTCCATGATGAGTTAAATACGTTTGCAAATTTAGAAGCCACGGTGGAACAGTACAAGCTTCCATTTGAGTTGGAAAGAACAAATATTCAAGAAGCCGATGTAGAGAAAAAGTTGAAGAATGCGGAAAACACAGCTTATTTTTTTATTGATAATCGTGCTTTTAATGAAGGAACTTTACCGTTTTATACAAGTGAAGATTTCCCGGAAAGTATATCAAGTCAAGTACAAATTTTTACAGAAGCGGTTAAATTAGTTCAGATGCAAAATCTTGGGTTGACAGAGGATCAATTAGCGGCTGTTTCTACGCCAATTACGATTCAAGCCTTATCGGTTGACGAATTGGGTGAAAACTCAGAAAAAGAACAAGCAATGGATCAGGAACAGTTGATGCAGCGAATCGTACCGGGAGTCTTTGCAGGTGTTATTTTATTATCGATTATTTTTACCGGGATGATGATTTTCCAAAGTGCTTCACAAGAGAAGAAGGATAAAATTGCTGAAATCATTTTATCCTCGGTTACACCGGGGGAGCTGATGCAAGGGAAGATTGTCGGATACTTTGTGTTAGGCTTTGTGCAAGTGGCAGTCTTTATCGCATTCGGCATTCCTTTCATTTTGTGGGCAATGAATGACTTGCCATTGTTCGAATATTTATTTGTTCCGGAATTGCTACTTTTCCTTCTAATTGCTGTACTTGGTTATTTATTGTTTGCAGCAATTTTTGTCGGAATTGGTGCAACGATGTCTGATATATCGACAGCCGGCAATTTCCAAGGTTTAGTCATTATGATCCCGTTTGTTTCGTTTTTCTTTATCGGACCGGTAGCAAGCGATCCGACAAGTATTTTGGCACAAGTGTTATCTTATGTACCATTTACTTCGCCGGTGATTTTGTTGTTTCGGTTAGTTATGTTGGATCAATGGTCTTGGGTCGAAATCTCTGTATCGCTGGCCATTTTAATCATGAGTGTATGGTTATTTATGAAATTGGCAGGGAAAATTTTTAAAGTTGGGATTTTATTGTATGGGAAAAACGCTACACCAGGGGAAATTTGGAAATGGATGAGAGCTTAAACGTTAATGTGAAGGAACATTGTATCTGCAAATTGCTGAAGCATGTGTATAGGTAGGAACTGTCCGGATCATTTTTCAGTTTTCTAGCGCTATTTCAAGTTTATTTGAGGTGGGAAACTCTCAATTTTGTAGAAGTAACCTATTCTCGTCAGCTATTTTAAAGTCCAAGGGGCTGTCCTAAGTCATTATGTTGACTTTTTAGACAGTCCCTTCTGATTAACTTGCAATTTCAAGCTGATTTTTGAGCAGGTTTGAAATGGCTTGGCGTTCTTCTTCAGGAACCTGATAATAATAAATTCCATCTATTTTCGTTCCTGTACCGTTAATTTGCTGTTGTTTAATTTTATTAGCTGCTTGCCGGTAGTTGGCCTGGATATCGACCATTTCATCAAAGGTTAAATTTGTTTTTACATTATTCCCAAGCGCTGAAAATATATCGCCATAATTTGTTAATGACTTTAAGCTCGCTCCTTCCCGAATAACGGCTTCGATAATTTTCCGTTGCCGTAATTGTCGACCAAAGTCACCTTTAGGGTCATCATAGCGCATCCGGGAATATTTTAATGCTTTCTCTCCGTTTAATGTGATCGTTCCTTTTGGAAAATGAACGCCTTCATATGTAAAATCAAAATCATTTTCAATGGTTATACCACCAACTGCATCAACGATTTCTTGAAAACCTTCCATATTAATTTGGATAAAATAATCAATCGGTATATCTAGAAAGTGTTCTACTGTATCGATTGACATTTCCACACCGCCAAAAGCATAGGCATGATTGATTTTATCCATCGTCCCTCTCCCGACAATTTCTGTACGGGTATCCCTTGGTATACTTACCATTTCAATTGATTCCGTTTTTGGATTAACCGTCATGACAATCATAGTATCTGAACGACCACGATCATTTTTCCGTTGATCCACACCGAGCAAAAGAACGGAAAACGGATCTTTTTTCTCCAATGTAACGGTTTCTTGCCTCTTTTCAGATGTTTCTCTAATCGGCTGGTGCATACTATCTACCGCATTGGTTAATGAATGATAAATAGAATAAAGATATCCGCAAATTCCGATGAGTAATACCCCAAGAATAATCATGGTATACCGTAACCATCTTCTCTTTTTCTTTTTTTCCTTGACCCTTTTCAATTGATTCCCTCCATGAACGTAGTTGTTGATTTCGTTTTACATTTTTTAAAATCATAACTATAAAAATCATACAGTAAAAGTTAACAAAATCAAACGAAATTTGATAAATTTAGATAAAAATTGAAGAAAAAAATAAAGAAACTCGGGCGTCCGAGCTTTAGGAGAAGGCAGAGCCGTAGTTGTTTACCGAAATAATTCGGCTGCGATGTATTCGTTGATAAAGCCATTGCTTTTTCAACTGTGGAGCCCATGCTTTCGAAGCCTTCCCGTGCTTCGTAGCATTCCTTGTGCACTTTAAGCTGAATTCCTAAAATAATCAGTGGGGATTCCCCCACTGATTGAACTTTCCTTTATTAGTGTTCCCAATCCGTATCAAAGAATGAAAAATATGTCAAAAATGAGGTTTCTTTTATAAATAATCACCTTTGCGGAATTTTTTCCATTTTATATTTGATAAAATTGATAAATTGCTGCAAAAGGTCTTTATCAAAGCCATCCGCTTCCATTTTCAGAATATCCAGACCATCCTCAAAACTATAAGCTTTTCGGTACGGACGATCTAAGGTTAGTGCTGAAAACACGTCAACGATCATTAACATTTTTATTCTGATATCGAGAACCTCAGGGTATGTTTTCGGGTAACCTGTTCCATTAAATCGAACATGGTGAAATTTTGCCATATCGCAAACAATGTTAGGAAAATTAAGGCTTTTGAGTATACAATCCCCATTTTCTGTGTGCATTTTAATATATTCATATTCTTCATTGGTTAAACTTTGATTTTTTATCAGAATTGAACGTGGAACTTTGATTTTGCCAATATCATGCAAAAGCAGGCCATAGCAATCATCAGCACTTACCGTCATACCCAGATAACGCATCCATTGCGCAGCGATCACAAACACATCAAGCACATGTTTATAAGAACAATTATCCCAGGATTTTAATGCAGATAATAAGTTGACGACGCTTTCGTTCATATTCAGTAAAGCATGATTGGTTACAAATTGGAAATCTTCATTGTCCTTTAATAAGATTGAATAACGTTGGTTTTTATTGTTTTTTATCAAAAAGTTATAAAAGTCTTGTGCAATTAAATCCGAAAAAATAATTGTCTGCTTTTGATAATTTGCTGTTGCAAATGGAGTAGATGAAACTTTTACATACGCTATTTCCAGAGACTGTAATTTTAAAATTTTATTTAGTGTTATCACAGTACCGGCAGTAAAAATAACTTCATGATCAATAATGATATCTTCAGCTAAGACATCTCCAATCGTTAACCAATTGACTGGTTTTGTATACAAATCAGGCACCCCTCCGAATTTTTTGAAGGAGTATACATAGGCAGCTGGCAAACATAGTGTTACTTGGTCTAGTTCCTTTCACACGTTAGTCCCTTAAGCTTTGCGTCACCATTTTTCAATGGTTTTGCCTTTAATCATGTATACCAAATTTCTAGAGCTATCCACTCAAATTCTAGCAAATATGAATAGTGGGTAAGCTTATTTTAATAAATAGGTTAAGAAATTTTTGAATAATTACTTTCTAGTATTTATTATACCAAAAAATGCATATTTTACAATAAAATATTCATATTTTAAATTTATGTCGACCATGGTAAAGAGTGAAATTAGTATGATACAAAGTCTTCAAAAATTTCCTATTGATGGTAGCCACTATTTTAATTTTATTCGTAATATACTATTTGTATATAGTAAGAATGAACTATTTCTTTTTGGAAACCTTTTAAAAATTATTGTTATTATGAATAAAAACTAGATACAGTGTTCATAATGGCAAATTTAACACAATATATAGTAGGGATCGCTAATTATTTTTTTTATCGTCATATATAGTCCAAAAGAACGAAAAATAGGGTGGTATCCAACGGTAAATACGTTCTGTTCTGATTCAATGTATTTATTTTTTAGTCCAAAATGTAGGAATGTAGTCTACTAAGTTTTTTTAAAAAATCCGGGCTTCCATAAAGTTTATTTTAACTTTATGGTGCCCATTTTATGGTGGAATTTTGATATAACTACATTCTCAATACTTTTTGTTTTAATGAACGATTGGCACAATAAGGTATGGCAGATTTCACACCAGTATCAGCATATCTAGCGCAACCGGTATATCATGCTTCCAAGCGGCAGTCTGTAAGCTAACTATGGTTTTGAAAGAGAAGCGTCACTCTTTTCCTTTTGAAACCGGTTTGGCATAAAAAATGGCTCGCTCCGGCGCATTGCCGATGTAGTGAAAGGGATAGCAGGTGGTTACCGTTAAGATTTCATCCGGGGCCGTCGAACGAATCACCGTTGTATCGTCTGCCGGAACGATATCCATTTCATAGATTTCGTATTTAAATTTTCCATATTCAAGTTCGACGATAAACGTATCACCTGTTTCCAATTCCCCAAAATTACGAAACACGGTATCCCGGTGACCGGAAAGGACGATTTGGTCGTTTTGCAATGGATAGGCGGTTCCTGTATAATGACCGACCCCTTTTTCTAATTCTTCTTCATCCGTCCCTTCAATAATTGGCAGCTCTTTTTTTAGTTTTGGGATTTTTAATATACCGATTGTTTCCCCTTTTTGATAAGAGAGAGAGGAAGGGTCGATTTGTGAATCATTATTGTTTTGTTCGACGATTTTTTTGGCTTCTACGATTCTTTTTTCAACTTGATAGTTTCCGTCCCAAATGTGATATAAGGCATATCCGATCAAAATGAATCCTGTTGTAAACAAAAGACCGATCAATATTTTCAGGAATCGTTTCATCAAAAATCCCACCTTATGGAGAAATCGCTAAAAATTTTCTTTCTTTCATTATACAATATGCCGTTACGTGTCGCATATATTTACTGGAATATATGTGAAAGAGAAGACTGTTATATTATTTTGCCATTCGTTTTATTCCTCAATTAATTTTTCTAAGTATATGGTTTCGCCTTCAACAATATTTGCTTGACCATTCGTATGTTCAATCATCCATTCCTTAAACTGATCTTCTTGTCCAAAATCAACATATGTTTCCAATTCGACTTTATCAAAATAATGGATCTCTTTAATCGTGTAAACAGATGATCGCAAATCATTTTCCAGCTTACCCAGCCAAGTATAATCAACGATCGTGTGCATGATACGCGTCAATTTCCGCTCAACGATTCCGGTTGCGTTTAACCCTTCTGATGTGGCTTTCGAATAAGCACGAATAAGACCGCCGGCACCTAGTTTTATTCCGCCAAAATATCTTGTTACGACAACAACCGTATCTTTTACATTCCGTTTTTTTAACACGTCAAGCATCGGAACACCGGCTGTACCACTTGGTTCACCGTCATCGTTCGCCTTTTGAATTTCATCATGTTCGCCGATAAGATAGGCAGAACAATTGTGGGTTGCATCCCAATTTTGTTTTTTTATTTTTTGAATAAAACTTTGGGCTGCATCGATCGTTTCTGCCCGATTTATGTAGGAGATAAACCGTGATTTTTGGATGACAATTTCGTTGGAACCATAACCTTTTACTGTCAAATAGTCTGTTCTCAAGTGAAATCTCCCTTCTGCTTTAAGTAATCATTTTCGCTTCTTGCCATACATATGTTCTATTATATAAAAGGTAAAGCAGTGTCGCAATTACTATGAATCACTCTGGTTGAAAACCGCTAATCTTTTATGTAAAAATGTATATAGTATACTGAATAATTCAGCATTTGTAAACTATATAACCTATCTTAGGAATAGTGGTATGATGGTAAATAGATAAATGTATAGTTATTTTGGTGCATTGGGTTTTCACTAAAAATTTTGCTTTATTGGAGTGAAACTATGTCAGCGAAATATTTTGATACAAAATCATTAGATGCAATTCTGAATAAAATGATAGACACCGTTGATGAGAGTAAAAGAGAAATCTATAAAATTGGTGAAAAAAGTCGAGAGGATTATGAATTTATTATTGCAGAATTAGAGAAAACAAAACAATTGATTAGCGAATTGATTGAAGAAGAAGAACAATTGGAAAAAGAAACTCGTCAGGCAAGAAAAAGATTATCAGAGGTCAGTCAGCATTTCAAAACATATTCGGAGCACGAGGTTCGTGTCGTCTATGAATATGCACATAATTTACAACTGAAGTTAACGATGTCCAGGCAAATGGAGCAGCAGCTTAGAGAACGGCGGGATGAACTGGAACGGCGGGTTATCGGAATTAAAGAGACGATTGAGCGGGCGGATAAACTTGTCTCTCAAGTGAATGTAGTAATTAATTATTTAACCGGCGATTTAAAAAGTATGACAGAGTTTATCAAAGATGCCCATGAAAAACAGGAATTTGGTCTAAAAATCATGGAAGTTCAAGAAGAGGAAAGGAAGCATTTGTCCCGAGAAATTCACGATGGTCCGGCTCAAAGTTTGGCCAATGTCATGATGCGTTCCGACTTAATCGAAAAAATTTATTATGAACGTGGAATTGATGAAGCCTTAGCGGAAATTAAAAAATTAAAGGAAACCGTTCGCGACGCCCTTTATGAAGTCCGCCATATAATTTATGACCTGCGTCCGATGGCATTGGATGATTTAGGCTTGGTGCCAACGCTGAAAAAATACCTACAAACCGTAGAGGAGTATAATAAAATGGCAAAAATTCAGATTCCATTCACGTATATTGGAGATGATGAACGGATCGATTCAAAAATGGAAGTCGCGCTGTTTCGTTTGATTCAAGAGTCTGTTCAAAACGCACTAAAACATGCGCAGGCAAAGGAAATTCAAGTAAAGCTTGAAATTAATAAAAACAACATTATTGCTGTAATAAAAGATGACGGCATTGGTTTTGATCCAACGTTAAAAAAAGAAGGCTCTTTTGGACTAAGAGGGATGAAAGAAAGAGTAGAATTACTCGACGGTAGTATTTCAATCCAATCGAGTAATGGAAATGGGACTAAAGTTATAATTAAAATTCCATTAAAATAAGTAATATGGACCTAGTTATTAAATGGTTTATTTTGTAAAATAATAATTAGTTCGAAAAACGGAGAATATTAATTGATGTATGGACACTTTAGTATAATTGTGGGACAAAAATAGGCCCGTTGCAGAGGCCATTAAAAAAGCGATAAATAATTATAAGATTACTTGCTAAACAGCATATTTAGATGTATTTTTGTGATTTATACTACTATATCTATATAAGTGAACTTATTCGAATTGTTTTTCAGTGGCGCTCTCATCGCATGAGCTTTTGTCATTTTTTGTCAAAAAAGTGTATTTTCTAATTTTATACACAAGCAGGTAGATGTTAGTTGAATATCGAATATAACAGATATTGCTTATTCCATCCCATTCTTTTTTAACAGTTGAAATCTATCAATGCAAATACTACCTTTGAACTACATGTAAACGTTTTGTAGAATACTAAGCATCGTTTCTTCCAACATTTTTAAGAGATCATTTAAAGAAAACTCGGCGACTGCGCCAAGCCATCAGGCGACGGCAGAGCCGCAGTTCAGCGAAAAAACATTTTCGCTTGAGAGGTAAAGCTACCGAAGTCTCTCTAGTACACCGAAAAAATATAAAATTTTTTCGGTTGCGAGGTATTCCTGCGAAGCTTTCCTTATACACTTATGCGTTAGGAAAGTAGAAATTGGGAAATTTTTACTTTTCCATTAGCTAAAAAAGACTGGTTACACAATGGCAAGGGAGGATAATCATTTTGAAAAAGACAAAAATATTGATTATAGATGATCATCAACTCTATCGGGAAGGAATAAAAAAAATACTGGAATTCGAGAAATCCTTTGAAGTTGTCGGGGAAGGCGAAGATGGAAATCTGGCTGTCGCACTTGTAGAAAAGTATCATCCGGATGTAGTAATTATGGATATTAACATGCCTCACGTGAATGGAGTTGAGGCGACGAAGCATTTAGTTGAAAGTTTTCCGGAAACAAAAGTTATCATATTATCGATTCATGATGATGAGAATTATGTGACACATGCGTTGAAAACCGGTGCGAGCGGGTATCTACTTAAGGAAATGGACGTGGATGCCTTAATAGAGGCAGTAAAAGTGGTAGCAGAGGGAGGATCTTATATCCATCCAAAAGTAACTCATAACTTGGTGAAAGAGTTTCGTAGACTTGCAGAAAATGCAGCGAAAAAAAATTCAGGGTATAAGGCAAATATTCGACGTCCGTATCATTTGTTGACACGCCGTGAATGTGAGGTACTTCAACTGCTGGCAGAAGGAAAGAGTAATAGAAAAATTGGTGAAGCATTATATATTAGTGAAAAAACCGTTAAAAACCATGTAAGTAATATTTTACAAAAAATGAACTGTAATGATCGTACGCAGGCAGTCGTCGAGGCAATTAAAAGAGGTTGGGTGGAAGTTTTGGATTAATTTAAAAGGCTGGGAATGGAAAAGACCAAAATCGCGGCAAGAGGAGATAACAATTTGTGTTTCTCCTCTTGCCGAATTATTTTCTGGAAGTATAGTAATTTTGGGCAAAAACATTGGACAAGTTTTAGTATATAATATTGGGCAAAAACCTTGGGCAGGTTTTAGTATATAATATTGGGCAAAAACATTGGACAAGTTTTAATGACCAGTTCCGAGCAACAGCGACTTCATTAAGCGGCCCGCATTTTTCTAAGACATTTAATATCTGTTAGTTTTGGAGCGGTTCAGTTTTTGCCTATTCAAAGTAAATCCATCTATTTTTTCCCAAAGTTTTATAATTTTTCTTTAATATTTTATAAACCCTCCCGCTATTTTCAATAATATTACACCATTCTTGAACTGCTTTTGTTGTTATTTTTCGTTCGGGAAATAACAATCTGAATTCATCTACACTCCGAAGAACAGCGCTTTCAATCCTTTCTTCATTATTACACGAGATACATTTATAAAAATTTTTATCAATGACTAATGAAAAAGAATGACAGTCTTTACAGTAAATCCCTTTGCGTATTTTCTCATATTCATAGGATGGTATTTGACTGAAGGGAGATTCAACAATATGTGCATTGATTAATTGATCCGCCAACATTTTATGTTTACTCGTTAATTTTGTTGTATTTGAGTTGAGTTGTTTAAAGTATTGTTTATTTTGTGTCGGAAGTATAAAAGGTACGTCAGGAGAAGCCTGATATAATGTGAATTCAGGGTTAACAAAAATAACATAAGATACAACCGGCATATCAAAATCATGCTCTGTAAGCCATTTGCGCAAAAGTGTTTCACTTCTTTCCAATTGAGTGAGAGGGCTTGCGATTTCTTGGCTAGGATTCTTATAAATTTTATTATTTTTGTAATAATAATCCCCTATATAGTTTTTTATATCTATTAGGTGGATTGAATTAGGAGTAATAATTAAAGAATCAATTTGAAACGTAGAGTTGTTTACTTTAAGCAATAAATCGTTCAGAACGAGACAGTCACATTGAAGTTTTTCAGCCATTGAATCAAATAATACTTCTCCTTCATAACCCATTCTTAAATTGTAGTAATACCGCTTGTCTCTCTCGGATAACTCCATCCTAAGATTGAGGATCCTCATTTTTTTTAATTCAATAGATTCTGATCGAGTTTTATAAATCATATTCCATATCCTTTGTAGTTATAATTTTCAAAATCTATTATATTGGAATTCTACTATTTTTTCTATAAAAAATGAAGTTTCCCGCCTCAAAATGGTGACGAGAAGAGGTTTCGTCGCTAAAAAGTGGCATTTTCCTGCTCAAAATGACGACGAGAAGTGATCTCGTCGCCAAAAAAAGAAGTTTCCTGTGCTAAAGTGACGACGAGAAAGAGTCTCGTCGCCAAAAAAAGAAGTTTCCTGTGCAAAAATGACGACGAGAAATGGTCTCGTCGCCAAAAAGTGGCATTTCCCGGCTAAAAATGACGACGGGAAGTGATCTCGTCGCCAAAAAAAGAAGTTTCCTGTGCAAAAGTGACGACGAGAAAGGGTCTCGTCGCCAAAAAGTTGAGTTTTTCGCGCAAAAGTGACGACGAGAAAGAGTCTCGTCGCCAAAAAATGGAGTTTCCCGTCCAAAAATAGCGACGATATTGGCTTTCAATCGTCGCATACATTTTTTTGTAGTAAAAATTTTAATCAAATTGCAGGGGAAATTGATTTACTTATAGAATGGAATAGTATAGATTTAAAAAGGATGTAATTTTGTCTATAAAATTTTGTTTTTCATCAAAACGGCAACCGGTAGTTTTCAAAGGCTACTGAAAAAGTGGTAAATAATTATAAGACTATTTAGGTGTTTTTGTGGTTGCTATATTCTGTGTAAGTGAACTTATTCAAATTGTTTTTCAGCGGCGTCTAGTTTTCCCTATGTATACATTTCAAAGCATTGCCCTCATTAATTTTAAAGGAACGAAACGCACTTATAATTTTTTATATCCCGAAATTCTGCATAGCGTAATCTATTATGAATCTTAAAAAATAAAACCAGACGAAATGAATATTTAGCTTTGCACAAGGGTTCGGATTTTTGCTTAGCCGAATTAGTAATCATTTCCCTTACTGTGCTGCCAACAAAATTTTGTTCATCATGTTTCGTGCGTAATATAGGCTTTAATTATGATTGTGAAGAGAAAGGAAGGGATGTTTATGAAGACAGCGGTTGTTACAGACAGTACAGCATACTTACCGGAAGAAATCCGTGAAAAATACAAGATACACATGATTCCCTTAAGTGTTGTATTTGGCACTGAATCATATCGAGAAGAAATTGAACTAACTGCGACTGATTTTTACCAAATGATGTGGGAGCAAAAAGAATTGCCGACGACTACACAACCTTCAACCGGAATGTTTGTTGAGCTGTTTGAAAAATTATCAAAAGAATATGACGCCGTAATTAGTATCCATTTATCAAGCGGTATTAGCGGGACTTTTCAAGGAGCAGTTACAGCCGGACAATTGGTACAGTCCATTAAAGTCTATCCGTACGATTCAGAAATAAGCTGTATGGTCCAAGGTTTCTATGCTTTAGAAGCAGCAAAAATGGCTCAGAGGGGGGAGGAGCCGGAAGCAATCATTGCCCGTCTTGATGAATTGAAGGCAACAACAAAGGCATACTTTATGGTGGACGACTTGACCAACTTGCAGCGCGGGGGACGACTAAGCAGTACCCAAGCCTTTATCGGCGGACTTTTACAAGTTAAGCCACTTCTCCATTTTGTAGATAAAGTAATCGTTCCATTCGAAAAAATCCGTACGAAGAAAAAAGCAATGAACCGAATTGTTGAACTGTTGGGGGAAGATGCAAAAAGTGGTGGTCAGTACCAAGCTTGCATTATCCACGCCAATCGGGAAGAAGAAGCACAAGCATGGAAGGAAGAACTCGAAGCTCTTTATCCGAATGTTGAGTTTACGCTAAGTTACTTCGGCCCGGTCATTGGAACCCATCTCGGTGAAGGTGCCATGGGTTTAGGCTGGATGAAAAAATGAGCCGGGGAAAAATAATGAAATTCTTTTAGGACTCGGTGAAGCGGGACGGAGCTTCAATCTTAAATAATCGTTAAACAACCAATCAGTGAACAGCTGGTTGGTTGTTTTATCGAATCATTGTAAGTTTTCCGGTATGTGCAGCTCAATAAGGGAATTATAAGACCCGTCCTTTGCGCTAAGTTTAATAGAAAATCGTTGGACAGTAGATAAAAAACAGGATTGCCTAGAAAGTAGAAATTAAAAGCCACACAATAATCTTGATATTTTTTAATGTTATATCTTTTCCAAATCAATAATTTTTTGTATACTACCAGTAGTTGGATCATCCTCCCCACATCCCGGTGTTCTATTAATAATAGGATGCCGGAAAACGGATTTATCATCCCACATCCTCTTTTTAAACTTACTTAAATATCTCTCTCCAGATTATTTCCTTAATTAAAGGTATTTGTGTCCTAACTGACCGAGGAGCTTTGTCACCATACCGTAAAAAAATCTTATTTCCTATTGCAAAACAGCAAAAATCTCTTGTTGTTTACCGAAAGAAGTCAAAGAAATCGTTCGCCACCATGGCTATTTGTTTACCCAAAGAAGTCAGGAAATCGTTCGCCACCAAGAAACTATTTGCTTAACTAAGTAATCAGTGAATCAGACAGTCGCCATGATGAAGCTTGTTGTTTATCAAAGTAATCAGTGAAAAAAATCGTTCAGTACCATAAGATTATTAGTTTACCGAAAGTAATCAGTAAATCATTCAGCACCATGAAACCATTCTCACTATCCGATTTTGAACATAAGGAGGTATGTGATTTGTTGTTTTTAAAAAAAGATGAATATGTAATTCCGCAACAGCTGGTGAAAGGAGAAGCCGGTGAGTTTGTCCGAATAACCGATATGACAAATCCAAAGGCGCTTCCTGTAGACCCAACTTTTCCATTTAACCAAAACTTGCAATTGTTTTTATCGGGGCGGAAATTGTTGCTCGATGAAATTCCTTTCTCCCTGGAAGAAATTCATAACCATTATTTGCATGGATATGTCGATTACCGGCAAGGGGTTATTTTCGACGGGAAGAGGCTGTACTGTTGCAGATGTGGCAATAAAGATGCAGTTTTCTTTGCTTCTTTTCATTGTGCCCGTTGCAAGAAAAAATGCTGGTATTGCCGCAAATGTATCATGATGGGAAGAGTCAGTCAGTGTACACCGCTCATCATTTGGACAGGTCCCACGCCCCATTTTTCATTTCAAAAATCACTGAAATGGCAAGGAACACTCTCACCTTCACAAAAAGATGCTTCAATAAAAATCAAAGAGGCAGTAAGGGAAAGGAAAGAACTATTGGTTTGGGCGGTATGTGGAGCAGGGAAAACAGAAATGTTGTTTGAGGGCATTGAGGAAGCGATACAATCAGGGAAACGGACAGCGATTGCAACACCTAGAACGGATGTTGTTCTGGAATTAACCCCGCGGTTTCAACAAGTATTTCCGGATATTCCGATCGCATCCTTATACGGCGGGAGTGAGGACAGACATCGATATAGCCCGCTTGTTATTGCAACTACTCATCAATTGTTACGGTTTCATGAAGCATTTGATTGCTTAATCATTGATGAGGTCGACGCATTCCCTTATTCGGCCGATGAAATGCTGCAAACCGCCGCGGAACTGGCAAGAAAAAAGAATAGTTCACTCATTTTTTTAACGGCCACCCCGAAAGAAGTGTGGCAGGCAGAATGTTATCGTGGAAAAAGAAATTGTGTGATTCTGCCGGCAAGATTTCATCGTCACCCATTACCGATTCCCTCATTTGTTTGGTGTGGGAATTGGAGAGAAAAAGTGAAGAAGGGCCGGATTCCGTCAAAGATTTTGCAATGGGTAAAAAGTAGACTGGAAACCGGAAAACAAGCGTTACTCTTTTTCCCTCATATAGAACTGATGGAACAAGCGCTCCCGTATTTTCAGAAAATGGATGGACGGATTGAAGCGGTCCATTCCGAAGACCCGAATCGAAAAGAAAAAGTTCAAGCAATGCGTACCGGTAATATTCCGATATTGTTGACAACAACCATTTTGGAACGAGGTGTAACGTTTCCGAATATAGATGTGGCCGTTGTCGGTGCTGAAGATGATACGTTTACCGAAAGTCCATTAGTGCAAATTGCCGGCCGGGTAGGAAGAAGTCCACAATTTCCAACGGGAGATATTACTTTTTTTCACTATGGGATTACACGTGCCATGATTCGTTCGAGAAACCAATTGCTGCGAATGAATCGGCAGGCGAGGATGAAAGGTTTGATCGATAGCTAAGTTCGTTGTGTCACAAAAAAGGTTCATGGTAAAAAGGAGGGTTAAACACTCATGCAACTTTTTAAAACCGACCTTTGCCTGCTATGTTCAAGCCCAATCGCACCAACGATCAATTGGGAATCACTGCTGTTTGGACCAAACCAAAAACCGATCTGCGAAAAATGCTATGCCCAATTCAGTCCGATCCGTGAGCCAGCGTGTAAAATTTGCAATCGGTCTCTGGATAAACTAAATCCGAAGTTTTATCAAGATGGGGTATGCAACGATTGTATCAAATGGCAACAGTCAAGCAAGTGGAAAAATGTCCTGGAAAAAAATACTTCGCTATTTGAATATAATGATTTTATGGCTGAAGTAATTGCCCGCTTCAAATACCGGGGCGATTATGCAATGGCTAAAATTTTTTCACAACAGTTGAAACAACTTTTACAAAATATTGACTATGACTTGCTCGTACCGATTCCATTAAGTGAAGAAAGGCTATATGAGCGTGGATTTAATCAGGCGGATAGTTTGGCGCTTGAGGCAGGGGCTGAACCAATCAATCTTCTCAGGCGAATCCATTCGGAAAAGCAATCCAAAAAGTCAAGAAATGAACGGATCCATCTTCCGCAAGTATTTCAACTTTCACAGGCAGCCCCGCCCTTTCAAAATAAACATATTCTGTTAATTGATGATGTATATACAACAGGTTCAACGCTCCGTCAAGCTGCGGTTATCCTTCTGCAGGCAGGTGCAAAAACAGTTCAATCGCTGACATTGGCCAGAGGATGATTAAAAATTTTCGAAAAAACATTGAATAATTAATTTTTTGGACGAAATGAATAATGAGGGTTGCTCTCAAATAGGAGCATTTTTTGGGAGCCAACTAATTCTGAAAAAATAATATAAAAAATCTTGGTCAAGCCCTTTTTCAAGACAAGCATAGTATAATAAAACTAGATTAATCACTTGGACTCTGGAAAGGATGATCATGATGGAATTGGTAAATTGTACAAATTGTGGTGCGGTGTATGTAAAAAATTCAATTCGTGACATATGTGACAACTGTTATAAAGAAGAGGAAGAGGCATTTGATAAAGTCAACAATTTTTTAAAGAAAAAACAAAACCGGACAGCTTCGATGGTCCAAGTTGTTGAGGAAACAGGGGTGCCGGAAGAGTTGATTATGAAGTTCATTCGGAAAGGCCGCATCCGCTTAGTTCATTTTCCAAACCTCGGCTACCCTTGTGAAAATTGTGGACGACCGATTCAAAAAGGAAAACTATGTGATGACTGTGCAAAAAATTTCCAGAATGAACTTGAAGTTTTTGAGAAAGAACAACAGCGACAAAAGGAACTGGCAGAAAAGAACATTACCTATTATGCAATTGACGAAAAGTATCGCAGTTAAAAGAATCAAATTCGATTAAACAAATTGAAGAAAGTGCCGATATAAAAATTAACATAGTGATCGATGGAAAGGGAGGAATACGGTATGAAAATTACAAATTACGGTCCATCGGGTCTAAATCCATATATGCAGGAAATGCAGAAAACGGAAACAGTTAAGAAAAAAGCGGTAAAAACAAACGACCAAATTGAAATTTCTTCGGAAGCATTAAAGCTGCAAAAGCAAACGGATCCTGCCCGACAGGAGAAAATCGCTCATATTAAAGATCAGATTCAAAATGGTACGTACAAAATCGACCATCAAGAATGGGCTAAAAGTATATATAATTACTATGTTAATAAAAAATAAAGTGGAGCTTGCTATTTTCAAATGACGATGGACACCACGTCAAACAGAAGCAAAAGAATACAAGTGGAAAAGGTGAGGGATATGAAATTTGATTCTTTGATTTCAATACTGGAAAAACAATTAACATTATATATGAGTTTATATCAATTGGCTATAAGAAAAGTGGATATGATTAAAACAAATGATATTTCATCCCTCAACCAAATAATGAAAGAAGAACAAAAACATATTACAGCCATTTCTGTATTAGAAAATGAACGGATTAAGGATTTGCAAAAACTGTTCCCGAAAAGGGAGACAGTTCCAACGATTAGTAGCTGTATCGAAGTAGCGGAATCTGAGCAAAAACCGATTCTCGAAGACTTGTTCCGCCAACTTACAAATATTTTACAAAAGATAAAGGAACAGAATGATTTAAATCAGGAACTAATCAAACAGTCTTTGCAATTTGTCAATTATTCTTTAAACTTATTTCAGCCGAGATCAAATGCGATGAATTACGGACCGAAAGCAGAGGATAAGTCGACAAATGCAGCAGGAGTACGTTCCCTATTTAATTCGCAAGTATAAAACTATCATAAAAACACGACAGTTCTATTTTTATAAAAAATACGTAGCCGCTTAGTTTTATAAATAAAATTAACCACCCAAGTTTTCAAAGGGATAAAAAGAGTGTGAAACCTCTTGATAGAACGGAGGACTAAATAAATGGTATCAACATTCCATGGTTTAGAAACAGCCAAACGCGGCATGACCGCCCAGCAATTGGCACTTTATACAACCGGACATAATATCTCAAATGCCAATACACCGGGTTATACAAGACAACGAGTCAGCTTTGCGACAGCGGAACCATTTCCCGGTGCCGGACTGAACCGCCCGCAAATTCCCGGACAGCTTGGTACGGGAGTTCAGGCAGGAACAATCGAGCGGATTAGAGAAAGCTTTCTCGATGTGCAATATCGTTCAGAAAATACGAAACTGGGTTATTACAGCTCGCTCAGCAGTGCGTTAGCGAAGATGGAAGATATTATGAATGAACCGTCGAATAGCGGATTGCAAAATATTATGAGTCAGTTTTGGAGTTCGTTACAAAATATGGCCGACCACCCGGAAAACTTAGGTGCCCGACAAGTTGTCGCAGCCAAAGGGCAAATGGTGGCTGAAACATTCAATTACTATTACAATTCACTGGATGGCATAAAAAAGGACCTCGGCAGTGAAATGGATGTGACGGTCAAAGATATTAATACAATCGTTTCGCAAATTGACGAGTTAAACAAACAAATCGCCAGTGTCGAACCCCACGGGATGTTACCGAACGACTTATATGACAAACGTGATCAGCTTGTTGATCAATTATCGAGTTTAGTCAATGTGAAAGTTACGGCAGTCAAACCGACCCAGTACGGACAACCACTTCCCACGGCTGTCGGTTTATATCAAATTGAACTTGTCCAAAAAGACGGAACCTCATTTGGCACAGGGGCGCAATTACTTACTGTTGATACGACCACCGGGGCTTCGCAGCAAAATGAATTATCAATAACTGCTGAAAATGGTGTAAAAGCACCCCCCTTAAAAGGAAATGTCCAGTCTGTACAAGTTGGAAGTGTTACATTGGACAACTTGAATTTTTCAGGTAAACTAAAGGGATTAATCGAAAGTTATGGATATATTGATGCGAATGGGAAAGTCAAAGGCTATTACCCGGAAATGATGGAAAAACTGAACAAACTTGCCTATGCTTTTGCAAGTGAATTTAATCATATTCATCAACAAGGATATGGATTAGATAAAACCGATCCGGCCGGGGAGTTTTTTGATTTAGGCGGCAGTACGGACTATGATGAAACGATTAATTATGCTCAAATTATAAAAGTACGCGATGATATAATCAAAGACCCGACAAATATTGCGGCTGCCAATACACCGGGTGACAATTCCGGGGATAATGAAATTGCTTTTGAACTAGCAGATTTGAAATCAAAGGATTTTAGCAATTATTCCGTTTCGTTACCGGATGATATGTCAGGAACGTTTGACTTTTATTATGCTGCAATGATTGGTGAACTCGGTGTCGCAGCCCAAAGTGCCAATACAAATAAGGAAAATGTACAAGTACTTGTTGACTCTGTTGAATACAACCGAAAATCTGTCAGCGGTGTTTCATTGGATGAAGAGTTGACAAACATGATTACTTTTCAACATGCCTACAACGCATCAGCACGGATGATTACGGTCATTGATGAAATGCTCGATAAAATCATTAATGGGATGGGTGTTGTTGGCAGATAAAGAAAATTTTAATCCGGGTCCGGAGTGGTAAAATACGAAAGATCTTTAAGTAAAATTTAACAAAGGTGGTGAACGATATGCGGGTAACCCAATCCATGTTATCCAATAATATGCTACGAAACTTGAGCAGCAATTATAATAAAATGGGAAAACTCCAAGATCAACTTACAACACAAAAAAGGATTACGAGGCCATCGGATGATCCGGTTGTTGCCATGCTTGGCCTTGGCTATCGTGACAGTTTAAATAAAGTACAACAATACAGTCGAAACATCAGTGAAGCAACTAACTGGCTTGATTCCACCGATGATGCAATTTCTCAAGGAGTGAAAGTTCTTCAAAGAATACGTGAACTGACTGTCCAAGCATCGAATGGAACATATGAAGAAGCACAGCGGGGGGCGATTGCCGTTGAGGTGGACCAGCTAAAAGAACAATTAGAGACCATTGCTCAAACACAAGTCGGTGGAAAATATATTTTTAACGGAGAGAATACAAACAAAGCACCGACAGCTGGTGATTTTTCTGATGGTGATATTGAACTAGAAATCTTTGACGGGATAAAACTTAATGTAAATACAAAGGGAAGCGAATTATTTAAATCAGTTTTCAACACATTAGATTCTCTTAAAAGTAAATTAGAAGATAAAACGGCAAGTGATACTGATATTAGCGGATTTCTTGATACCCTTGATAGCGAAATCGACCATTTCTTAAAAATTCAAGCCGATGTCGGTGCAAAACAGAACCGGGTTGATATGATGAAAGACCGGCTTTCTTCTCAAGAAACGATTGCAACTGAAATCATGTCGAAAAATGAAGACGTTGAGATTGAAAAAGTTATTACAGAGTTGATTACCCAAGAATCAGTTCAACGGGCCGCACTTAGTGTCGGTGCCAGAATCATCCAACCGTCCCTGGTTGACTTTTTAAGATAATAGCTGAATAAAATTGATAATTATGTTCCAATATTCTTGTTATACGTATGGGAGTATGGAAAGGCTATCTAACTTGGGATAGCTTTTCTTTTTAAGGAGGTGTGTCGGGAAATGAACTTACCACAAATCCGACTTGAATCAACTTCAGCACGAATCGGTTTACATATAGAAAAGCCAATCCAAAAAATTGAACAACCGAAACCTGTTCAATCAATCGAACAGCCGAAAGCAGTCGTGAATATCGAAACCGTTCCAGGACGGCTTATCATTGACCAAACAGAAGCCCGGGCTGATCTTGGTTTTAAGACAATCCCCCGATTAGTTGCTGAAAATGCCGCAGACGCAAAACGGATTGCTATGGAGGGAACTGCCCGAAGAGTTCGGCAAGGCGATGACTTGATGAGAATTGAAAATAAGGCAAACCCGTTCCCGTCTCATGCCATCGAAAATGCTTATAAACCGAAAGCCCGGTTAACGATCGGTTGGATTCCTTCACCCGGAAGCGTTAAGATTAATTACGAGCCGGCAAAAGTAAATATTGAAGCAACACCGCAGAAACCGATTATTCAAACACAAATTCAAAAACCGCTTCATGACTACACACCGGGAAAAGTACATGTATATTTAGAACAAAAAAACTCATTAAAAATTGATTTTGTAAATCTATTTAGTGAAACGGTATAATTGGATAAGAGGATGGGGATTTCCGGTAACTGTAAGTTAAAATTGCTCTGTATGTGCACCTTTTGGGGTTTTTGGTGAGTGTGTACCTTATCCATATAAAATAGTAGGTGAATATATGAACATCCAAACAAAATATCATGGTGAATTAACGATCGAGGAAACCGATATAATTCAATTTGAAAACGGTATTCCCGGTTTTTTGAATGAACAGGAATTTATTATTTTACCATTAACAGAAGATGGAATTTACTTTGTCATGCAATCCGTTCGGACGCCGCAGCTTGCTTTTGTCATCACCAATCCGTTTACCTTTTATAAAGATTATGATTTTACTATAGAAGATAAAATCGTTAAACAGTTGGATATAGAGTCTGCAACAGATGTCAAAGTATTTAATATTTTAACCCTTCAAGAGCCGTTTGAAGAATCAACCGTTAACCTTCAAGCACCAATTATCATCAATACAAAAAATAACCAAGCAAAACAGGTGATTTTAAACAACGAATCATACAAAACAAAACATCCGTTGTTTATCGAATCCCCTGATTCGATAAAGGGGTGATTCGATGTTAATTTTGGCAAGAAAACAAGGAGAAGCGATTCAAATCGGGAATGGGATCGAAATCAAAGTTATTTCCATTCAAGGGGATCAAGTCAAGATTGGCATTGAGGCACCCAAAACGGTAGAAGTTTATCGAAAAGAAATTTATGAGCAAATTCAAGAGGAAAACAAACAAGCCGCAACTTCTTCAATGAATGTCCTAGATTTTATCAAAAAGTCCCAAAAATAATAGAAAAAAATTTATGAAAGACTAAACACCTTTCGTTTTTTGTCGATATAAGAAATGTAAGGGCGAACGAGGGCGGCCGACCTTGAACGCTCTGAAAAATCATGGCTCACAAGGACGTGAGCAATAAAATTCAAGGAGGAATCTTTTTATGCGTATTAATCACAATATCGCAGCTCTGAACACATATCGTCAGTTAGGTAATGCAAACAACGCTCAAATGAAATCTATGGAAAAGTTATCTTCTGGTCTACGTATTAATAAGGCAGGAGATGATGCTGCAGGCCTAGCAATTTCTGAAAAAATGCGGGGTCAAATTCGTGGTTTGGACATGGCTTCTAAAAACGCTCAAGATGGTATTTCTTTAATCCAAACAGCAGAAGGTGGACTAAATGAAGTACATTCCATTCTGCAACGTATGAGAGAATTAGCTGTTCAATCTTCAAACGATACTAACGTTGCAGCTGATAGAACTGCATTAAATAATGAGTTTACACAATTAGCTGAAGAACTAGAGAGAATTAAAGATAAATCAACGTTCAATACTCAAGATCTGTTCAAAGGTTCATCAGGTACTGTTAACTCTTCCGGTAGTTTAGTATTGCAAGTTGGAGCAAATGCAGGCGATGTTATCAATCTTGACCTTACAACTTCTGGGGTGAATTTAACAGATATTGTTGCTACTGCACAAAGCGCATCAATCGGTTCTCAAGCTAGTGCAGCTGCTGCAATCACTAGCATTAATGACCTAATTGAAAAGGTATCTTCTGGACGTTCTTATCTAGGAGCTATGCAAAATCGTTTAGAGCATACAATTACAAATCTTGACAATGCGTCTGAAAACTTAACTGCAGCAGAATCTCGTATTAGAGACGTCGATATGGCGAAGGAAATGATGGAGCAAACGAAGAATTCTATTCTTGCTCAAGCTTCTCAAGCAATGCTCGCTCAAGCCAATCAACAGCCTCAAAGTGTTTTACAGTTACTACGATAATAATTGAACCTATCTCCATTTTGGGGATAGGTTATCTAAAAAAAGGTCGTATATTCCATTTTATACGATCTTTTTTTAGATAAAAATTTTTACTTAGGAGTGCCAGCTGATGAAACCTTTTTTGTCAATTTGTATGATAGTGAAAAATGAAGAAAATCTACTAAGAAGATGCCTTGATTCAATAAAAGGAATAGCAGATGAAATAATTATTGCCGACACTGGTTCAGTTGATAAAACGAAGGATATTGCCCTTGAATATACAGATATGGTTTTCGATTATACATGGGAAGATGATTTTTCAAAAGCACGTAATTTTGCTGCATCAAAAGCTTCTGGGGAGTGGATCTTTGTCATTGATGCAGATGAATTTGTAGATCGTGATAGTTTTATCAAATTTAAAGAGGATTTAAAAAATAACCCACCGGATTATAATATTTTAGCCGTTCAAATAGTGAACTTTGTTGGCATAAATGGTAAAGATACTTCGTTAAATTACCATGAAAGACTTTACAAAAATGATGGACTCATAAGCTATTATAGAAGTATTCATGAATTACTGAAGCACAAGGAGTCCAAAGAAAGAAGAGGCTTTTCTGACTTTCAAATATATCATTCTGGTTATATGAAAAATATTATCAATGAAAAGGAAAAGTCAAACAGAAATCTAACCCTGTTAAAAAAGAAGAAAGAAAAGGAACCTATTGATTACTATTTTCTTGGGAATGAATATGATCAATTAGGGGATTTGGATAAGGCAATAAAATATTATCAAAAGGGGTTTCAATTAAAGGATGATCTTAACAAGGACTGGGTAAAAAAATTATTACTACGCTTGGTGAATACTCTACATAAGGCGAATAGAAATAAGGAAGCATTAGAAATTATCGATTCTTGTGAACAAATCTATCCTTATCTTGTGGATTTTAAGTTTTACCGAGGGAAAATCCATTTTGATGAAGAAGATTATGAAAACGCAAAAGAAGTATTTGAAGAAATTTTAAGGAAGAAAAATGAATTAAAAGCTGATTCAAGTAACGACTTTTTAGAGTATTTACCTTATAAATTACTCGGAGAAATTTATGAGAGTGAAAATGAATTGCACTTAGCGGTCCATAATTATTCTCGTGCTTTATCAATTAATGATGCAGATGACTATGTTTGGTCGAAACTAATAAATCTATTAGCAAAACATTCCCCACTTGATGAACTTACAGAGTTTCTTAATAATAATTTATTAACGAAAAATAATATCACACCACAAAGAGTGATAAAGATTTTACTTGATGTTCCTGATTTAAATGCCCAAAAATTAACAAGATCACTTTTAGATGAATCGGAGTTATCAATAGATGAGAAAGAAGCCTTGTTCATAAAAAATTTATGCTTAGATGGTAATACAAATGAAGTTGTAAAAATAATAGCTGAAAAATCACCATCTCAAATATACTCCTTACTTACAAAAGGTATTTTCACTATTATTGATTTTATTATTCTCACAATTGAATTACAAAGTCAGGAATATCAAAAAATGCTTTACGATATAAAATTTGACAAGAGCATTAATAATTTATTTCATGTATTATTTAATAAAAAGCACAAAAAACTTGATGAATTTGAAGAAGAATTGTTTGTATCCATATTAAAACAAGCAAATGTCTTAGGCTGGGAAACGGTTATAAATCATTTAAACAGTAAAATGAAATATTTAAGTTTAAATGCCAAAACGAAACTTAAAAAAATAGAAAAGCAAATAGCTAAAAATGCTGCCCCACGTTACGTTCAATATGAAAACAATCAAGAAAATCGAAAGAAGGAGATTGAGGAAATAAAAAAAGAAATTGAGAATTTACTTGCAAATCAACTTTATGAGGAAGCTTTAACCATTGTTGATGAATCCTTAAAATCAGCTCCTTCTCATGTTGAATTGTATTCTATAAAGGCAGTAATTTTAATTAATATGCAACAACTTGATAGGGCGATAGAAGTTTTAGAAAAGGGACTAGAAATCGATCCTAATCATGTGGATTGTCTTTATAATTTAGCGTATATTCATGAACGAAATAAAAATGTCCATATGGCAAATAAGGTATATGAAAAAATTTTGGGACTAACTAATGATGAAGAAATTATAAAGGAAATAAAGGATCAGTTAAATAAACATGATAAGAAAAAAATACTAGTCGGAAGCCCTATTCATCAAAAACCTCAAATATTGAAGTACTTTTTAAAATCACTATCTAGGTTAGATATAGAAGGAATTGAACTTCATTTCTTATTTATAGATGACAATGATCAAAAGGAATCAAGTTTACTGTTAGAAGAGTTTTCCAAGGCAGAAAAAAATGTCGTGATTTGTAAAAGTGATTTTAATGATAAATATGAGCGGAATAATCAAACTCACTTTTGGAATGAATATCTAATATGGAAAGTAGCAAATTTCAAAGATTCAATCATACAAATAGCGAAAGAATTTAACTTTGACTATTTATTTTTGATAGATTCTGATTTAGTATTACACCCTTATACTTTACAGCAATTACTGAAGGCAAATAAAGATATTATATCAAATATCTTTTGGACAAAATGGCAACCTGATTTCCCTGCACTTCCTCAGGTATGGATGTTTGATCAGTATGAGCAATATATAAAGTTTCGAGGAGAACAGTTATCAAAAGAACAAATTATTGAAAGACATAAGGATTTTGTCGAAACTTTAAAAAAACCTGGTGTCTATGAAGTTGGTGGTTTAGGGGCATGTACACTTATAAGTAAAAAGGCAATTAAAGCAGGTGTAAATTTTAGTGAAATAAAAAATATTTCCTTTTGGGGAGAAGATAGGCATTTCTGTATAAGGGCTCAAGCACTTGGATTTGATCTGTTTGTGGATACTCATTATCCTGCATTTCATATTTATAGAGATTCAGATTTACGTAATGTAGAAAAGTATATGGAAAGTGTAGATATTGCATATTTATTTAGGAATTAACCATAAATAACGACAATAATATGAATTCTTATTGTGTATTTGAATGGGGTGAGGGGAAAAAATGAATATATTACATCTATATGAGAACATGGAACTAGGTGGTGCAGAAACTCATATACTTACTTTAGCTAAGGAATTTTCACAAAATAATCATAAAGTATTTATAGGTTCTCCAAATGGTCCGGCCATTGAACTATTTCACAGAAATAATATTATTCATTTAAACATAGATAATTTTTATGACATAAAAAGTACAATTGAAAAGGTTTATTCTTTTTGTATTGAAAATGAGATTGACATTATTCATTGTCATTATTTTTGTTCCCAATTAGTCGGTGTAATTATTGGATCTGTATTGAATATTCCTGTAGTAACAACCGTTCACGGTGTATATAATAATGAAAATATTGGGATTTTCCAAGACTACTTTTCTGGAATTATATTTGTTAGTGAAGAAGCTTGTGAAAAACATATTAGCCAAATTAGGACAAACAACTATGAAAAGGCTAAAATTATCCATAATTCAGTTGAAGTAAAGTCAAATAATATTAAAAAGCCAGATTCATTGACGGATGAAAAGCTTAACATTTTATATATTAGCAGATTGGATAATGATAAATTTCCATCAATAAATTTCATCATAGATGCACTATTTAAATTAGCACCAAAGATAAACTGGAGATTAAAAATATTAGGAAGTGGAAATAGATTTAATGATATTGTGGGGAAAAGTGCTAAAGTCAACAATGAATTAGCAGAAGAGCGAATACAAGTATTAGGGGCAAAAAAGAACGTATCTCAATATATTATTAGTAGCGATGTTGTCATTGGTGTTGGTAGGGTAATTCTTGAAGGAATTCAATGGAAAAAACCAGTAATATGTATAGGTAACAGTAATTATGTAGGTTTAATTGATAAAAGTAAATTAAATAAAATTTCTCAAGTAAATTTTACTGATCGAAACAGTGTTGAAAATTTGGATGTGTCAAGCTTACAAAAGGATTTACATAAAATTGTAAGGTCTGACCCAGAGCTGCTAAAAACCATAGAACAAAATTATAAAGAAGTTCTAAATAAGTATTCATCTAATGTAAGTTATTCTAAACATTTAGAAGTATATAATAATGCTAAGCGGTTAAATAAGCCAACACAATTTCACAATTTAATGAATGATTTACAAAAATCATCTTTAATTGGTGGATATTTTAAGGATTTAGTATATGCATCAAATTTAGATTACCCAATATATCATGAAAAACAAGAAAAAATATTAATGATCCCTAATTTTAGTGACCCTTTGGACACTTGGAAGGAGAACTTAGAACAATTTTTGAATAGTCAAAGACTGTTAGAAAACTTTTCACTTACAATTAAAATACCCAACCACCTTCTTTATAAATCTGATAGTATAATTAAAGATATAGAAGATGTATTATTTAAATATCAAGCCAATTCAAGAATAGCGGATATAGTTGTTGATATATACAACTTAACCAGTGAAGGAGAGGTTGCATTAATAAATAAACACAATGTCTTTATTCATACAAATCGGCAGCAAATTTTTTTAATGATCCAATGTAAATTACTAGAAATATCTGTAATAAACAATATCGAACTTATGAACAGACAATTGCCTGAACAGGTAGAAAACTAAGGCTGAATAGTAAAATTTAGGTTAGGTTTTACATTCCAAGTTCCAGACCATAGATACGCCGCCTCTCCGATATGTAAGGTTAAGATTTGATCTGCCATGAAATTTCCCAGCTCCTTCCTTTGGTATAGATAAATCATTCTAAAAGAAGGTGGGGAATTTCTCTAAAAATTAAAAATAAATATAATTACATGCGGACTTGCGATAAAAATAATAGTAAAAGTAATTTTTAGGTCAAATATTACATTTCAAAGTGCTGTTACCAATATTTGACAACCTTATAATTTATATTTCTAGCACATCAGCTATTCGTTTACTTGCAAAACCATCTCCATACGGGTTGTTTGCACGGCTCATTTTTTTATATTCTTCATTTTTCTCTAGAATTGATTTGAATGAATTATAAATATTTTCTTCATTTGTTCCGATTAATTTTAATGTCCCGGCCGCAATTCCTTCTGGTCGTTCGGTCGTATTTCTCATGACCAGTACCGGTTTTCCTAAACTAGGTGCTTCCTCTTGAATACCACCGCTATCAGTCAAAATTAAATATGACCTTGCTAGGAAGTTATGAAAATCCAGGACATCCAAAGGTTCGATAATTTTAATCCTGTCACAATTACCTAGAATTTCACTTGCTAATTCCCTCACAACTGGATTCATATGAATAGGATAGATTGCTTTGATATCCGGATATTCTTCAATAATTCTTTTAATTGCCCTGAACATATTTTTCATTGGTTGTCCAATATTTTCCCTTCTATGAGCAGTAATCATAATAAGCTTATACTCTCCAACCCAATCAAGATATTTATGTGAATAATCCCTTTTTACAGTTGTTTTGAGAGCGTCAATTGCTGTATTACCTGTGACATAAATTGTAGAAGGATCTTTACCCTCTTTTATAAGGTTATTTTTAGCATTCTCAGTAGGAGCAAAATGATACTTTGCAATAATACCAACTGCTTGCCGATTAAATTCTTCCGGGTATGGAGAGTAAGTATTATATGTTCGTAAACCGGCTTCCACATGACCTACTGGAATTTGCATATAAAAACATGCTAAGGCAGTTACAAAAGTAGTAGATGTATCACCATGAACTAAAACGATATCAGGTTTTTCCTCTTTCAGTAAGATTTTTATTTTTTCAAGAATATTTATTGTAACGTCAAATAACGTTTGTTTTTCTTTCATGATAGCCAAATTGTAATCCGGAAAAACATTAAAAGCATCCAATACCTGGTCTAGCATTTCCCGATGTTGTCCTGTAACACATACAATTGTATTTAGGTTTTTACGGTTTTTTAACTCTTTTACTACAGGACACATTTTTATTGCCTCTGGTCGAGTTCCAAACACGGTCATTATTTTTTTCTTCAATCTGATCCACTCTCTTTTTATATTTGTATTATTGATTGGTTGTACAAGCTCAACAGTAATTTCATAAGTCTTTCCTTAGCATTTTATGTGTAAAATGTTCAATAGTCAATTTATTTTTATAAAGAGCTTTTTGCGATGTACTGATTTTCTAGATTAGATTAAAAAAATTTACTCTAAAAATTTACCACATTTTCATTTTTAGGTATGATCTTCTGCGATTTTCCTGCATTTAATGCTCTGTTTTGCCTGCTTTATACAAAAAAGGGCATACGAATCCTGTTGTCTTATCCACATTTTTTGCTTGTGGATATCTTTTTTACTTTTACTTATTCACATGTGGATAATTTTTTATACAGCACAAACAAGACTCCTCATATTTTGTGCTTGTTTTTCTTTTATTCTGCCTAGCGCCATGGCTAACATCACACAAAGAGCTAATCCGCATCGTACGGTCATTTTCTTTATCCCTCGTATCGTGTGATTTTCAAAACCAAACACCTGATCAATGCGGCTATTTACTCGTTCAACTGCTGTTCTTTTGTTGTATTCTCTTTTCCATTTGTAGCTGGCACGGTCAATTGGCGTAAATATTCTCCGGTCTTCTGAAAGCGGGATTCGAATGCCATTTACCACCGGACACTTTTCCATCCCCTCACAATTCATGCCATATTGCTTGGCGGGACAAAGTTTCCTTATGGTATTTCGATCTTTATCAAATCCACCACATGCCATTTCTCGTTCGATTCCTGTTGTTGGACAATGACAAAATACATTCCCTTTATAATTATAGGTTATATTTTGTTTGTTATTTAACAAACGGGTACTTTCTCCATCTTTCCACATGTTCCGAATATCAATAACCGGTTTCATGGCATGCTGATCCCAACAGTTGATGATTAGCTTCGAATCATCATATCCTCGATCTCCCGTTAGTATTTCAGCTTTTTTCAGTATTTCAGGTTGGCGTTCTTCCATTTTTTCGAGTAGATGATGTGCTTCGTTTATATCCGGCACATTTGCTTTTGTTACCGAGAACATAATCGGTAACTCATAGCTGGCATCAACGATGAGATGAAGTTTATACCCAAACCATTTTACAATTTTCTCCCATCGTGTACCATCTTCCCTCGTCCCACGATATACTTTTTTCCCATAATCTGCATCTAGGTCCCGACGACCATCCTCTTTTTCGTTTTTATTTTTATTTGCTGCATAGGATTTAATGGCCTTACTATCTATAGCCAAGCGTTTCCCAAAATCCGGTACTATTTTTTTGAGCTCTCTGACTAAATCGTCAAACATCTCTTCTACCTCTGCTTGGTGCATCAACACTTTATGTAAAAATCGGCTGAATGCCCAAGGCGTAGGCACTTTTCCATTAAATCCGCAAAGGGAACGCAATTGCCCATTTCTGGCTCATTCTCTTAGGAGTTTTGCATCACGATCATGTTGGAACACAATCCCAGCCAATAAGGCATTCCACATGGCTCGAATCGGATCATCATCACGACCCTTCCCACGTTCTTTTTCAAGCACCCTCATGAGCTGTTCATCCGGCATGTACGCTATGACAAGACGAAGCCGTTCTAAATCTCCTAATTCTTCAATTTCTTCCCACGCAAAGAGACTAAGTTGTGGTATAATAGCCATAAATGGATCCTCCTTTGGTTCGTTAAGTTGATTTGTTTGTTAACTTAATTTTACACCAAGGGGTCCATTTTTTGTTGTTTTTTATGGGAGTAAAATTGAATTTTTCGTAACCCAAAGACCTTTAAGCCCGCATTTTTCCGTTATTCCTGTGGGGAAAATATTTTTCAACGTATTCTCTATCCTTTGGGAATCAAGGAATAACGAACATCGCAATTACCTCATAAAGCAGTCATATTTATGTTTCAAACCTAGAATGGTTGTATGGAAAATTTTGCAATAAAAATAGTATGAACTATATTTATGTAACGTAAATTATTCACAGTTCCTTATTAAGTTGGGCGTCATGTAACTAAAATTGTATTTCCAATTTGGTAGGAGTAATTTAGCTTAGGTGTTAGCTAATATCTTAAGAGGAAAAGGAATGAAACCTGATGTTGAGAGGATTTTGATATTTGGATTTCAAACATATCTTCATTCTATTCTAAACCAATAAATGTCGAAATATAGTGTTTACTCCCTATCTTAATATCAACTCTCCTAGCAACCTCAAGCAGATTAAGATAAAACGTTTTGTCAACACTTTTTAATGGCTCTTTTATTTGCCCTCATTCTAGCAATTCATTTTTTATGTTAAATTTTTATGGTATGTTAGAAGGATTTTTTCAAAGTTTGTCGAATCAATGTATTAGCTTTTTCATCCCCATTATTATATCGGTTTTCCCCAAATTATTAGAAGATTATGACCATCTTAGAACAAATTGGAAATGATTAAAATGGATTTCAAAGATGACTCGTTTTGTATATAATAATTGAGTAGGAGTTGAATGATGATGAGTAAAAACAATAATATTGAAGACATGTCATCCCAATTAATTACCATGGTAGCTGCAATCCAGGTAGAGCATAAAGAGATGAAACAAGCTCTAGAAGGAATGCATCAGGAGCAAAAAGAAATGAAACGGGTTCAACAAGAGATGCATCATAAAATAGATGAAATAGAAACGAAAGCAGAAGAACATCATAAAGAAATATTAGATCAGTTGACAGCATTTAAACATGACCAAGATTTTATTTGGGAGAAAACAGTGCGCCATGAAAGAGAGATTCATGCCATCAAAATGAAGTTAAGCTAGTGTGGAAGGTGTTGTTACTTCACGAATTTTGATATCTTAATGGTTGCAAAAAGGACACACTAAATATCCATGTCCTTGAGAGGATTTTTTGTGATTGGCATTGTGTAAGCGATTGCTTTAGTATGCTCGTGTAACCAACATTGGCCCCTCAAACCAATCGGATGCATGGGCAAGTCTTTCCAACCCAACTTTCTCTTTGAAACAAGTCTGGTGATCGGTCATTAAGAGAGGGATAAAGCCGCTTTGTGGAAAGCTCTTTATCCTTCTCAACATTTATCCAACGGTCTGCTTTCGGGTCTGGCCGATGCATCATATCTTAAATTTGCGAACGAGGTTGTCCAAGTCTTTGACCAATTTTTCCAATTGTTTCGTATTGCCAACGACTTCTTCCATATAACTGCTTGATTCTTGAGCAGAGGCGGCGGTTTCTTCAATCCCTGCTGCTGATTCTTCCGAGATGGCGGCAATTTCTTCAATGGAAGTGCTTATCTTCTGATTTTGTGCCGTAATCGAAGCCAAATTTTCGATAATCGTTTGTAAATTTCCTACCATGCCTGTTACCGATTCATTGATAATATTAAATGTTTCACTTGTGGATTTAATTTGGGTTGTCCCTTTTTCCACTTCATCATAACCGCTTCGAAGCGAATTAGTCACTTCTTTAATCTCATTTTGAATCTTGTTTACAATTTCAGTAATGTCTTTAACGGATACAGCGACCTCTTCAGAAAGTTTTCTCACTTCTTCCGCCACTACCGCAAAACCTCTTCCGTGTTCTCCGGCTCTTGCTGCTTCAATGGCGGCATTAAGGGCGAGTAGATTGGTTTGATCGGATATGTCTTTAATCACATAGATTAGTTTGGAAATTTTTTGCGATTCATCATGCAAGTTTTGTACTTTTTGAACACTTTCTTCAACAATGGAATCAATTTTTGCCATTTGCTCAGTGGATTGATCCATTAATTCTTTTCCATCATTAGCAAAGGTGAGTACGATTTGAGATGATTCTTGAATTTTTTCACCGTTTTCATTGGCCACTTGAACAATTTTTGAGTATTGTTGCATCGATTCGGACACTAAATTTGAGTGACTCGCTTGAGACTCGGAACCTTTTGCTAAATCTTGCATGGTTACAGCGATTTGTTCTGAACTTGCTTTCACTTCATGGGAAAGTTGCGTTAATGCTGAACTGCTCTTGCCGACTGTGGTCGTCATGCTCGATATTTGTTGAATCATATTTCGCAAATTTTCCCTCATTTTATTAATGGAAGAACTAATTTGACCAATCTCATCTTTTCCGTTATACGTTAAAGCTTCAACAGTCAAATCTCCATCAGCTATTTTGTTACTTAATTCAACAACTTTACCAAGATTTCGTGTAATATTTCTACTGATGAAGAAGATGAGTATTGCACCAACGATAATCGATGCGGTTATCGAGATGATTTGGATGATAATAGCCAGTTGTTTACTTTTTTCGGCTTGGGTAATGGCATTTTGGCGTTCTTTGTCTATATTTTCGCGTAAAGAATCAAGAGCAAAAATTGTCGTTGTCCGTGCCTTATTTGCCTGACTTATATAGTAGGAAGCCGACGAATCTGACATATTATCAATTTCCGGAATGATATTTTCGTTTAATAACTGATCAAGTTTCTTTTCATTCTCATTCACGAGTTGAAATAAGTTTTTTTGCTCTTTCGTAACTAAGATTTTACTAATTTCTTTTTTAATGTCATGAAAAGTAGCGTTATCTGCATTATAATTGTTAATATTTTCATCACTTTTTTCAATGACATAACTCATGATATTCGCTGCTTTACTATTAATGACGGTACCCATTTGCGTAATCATGACCGAACGATCGGAGTCCCTTTCCAATCGTTCAATATTTTTCCCAATATTGTTGATTGATGTGGTGACGATGATTGTGGAAATGATAAAAAATATAAATACGGATACTAAAGTCATGGTGTATTTAGCACCAATTCGAAAGTCTTTAAAATTTAACCTATTTTTTCTCTTCTTGCTCATATCAATTCTCCTAATATATATAGTTTACTTTTATGTAATTGCTTTCACATTCTATTATTATCATACAATTTCATTACGTTTTTCTCAAGGTGAAATTTAGTATAATAAGGATAGGGAAAGCCGTAAAAAAGGGGAGGAATAATAATGATTGTCCATATTATTTTCGATGGTCGGGTTCAAGGTGTAGGTTTTCGTTATTCCGTTATGCAAAAAGCGTTGGAATATGGAATCAATGGCTGGGTAAGAAATAACGATGACGGGACAGTGGAGATGGAAGGTGAAGGAACAGAAGAACAAGTTAAAATGTTTGTAGAATCTCTTCGCACATGGCCAAATCGTTTTATTAAAGTAACGAATAAAAAAATCACATATTTGGACATCGAAAAAGGATATAAGACGTTTTCCATAGTCGGATAGGGAGGGCAAGGATCATTTGGCTCCCTCCCTGGAAAAGTGTTGGTGGGGTGTACAAATCTTATAAGTCCTTTTTTGTCTTTTTCGTTTCAAACTATTCTCCTTTTGTGGACTGTCCGTTTTTGCCTTTTTCATTTCAAACCACTTTCCCTTTGTGGAACAAAGTGTATAGATTCAAACGTCCGTCATTGCCTCTTTTGTTTCAAGCTATTCTCCCTACTGTGCCTGCCTGTGTTTGTGCTTTTTATTTCAAGCTATTCTCCCTATTGGTGCCAGCCCTTTTTTGTTCTTTTCATTTCAAACCATTTTCCCTTATGTGGAACTGTCCGTCTTTGTCCCTTGATGGAAGACCATTTGCCACCTGTTTTCCATATATTTCCAGATAGAGCTCCTTAATGTATATTGTTGGGTTTCTTTATTAAAAATTCGATAGGTTGTTAGAACAATTTCGTCGGATAGGGGGTGAATTTCGAATTCGCTAAGTTGCATGTTGACGACACCTATTCCTTCTGGCGCGATTCCATCCTTGTGTAAAATTTTTCCGGAACTGCCGATTTCAAAAAAATTGTCGGCAAGGATGTTACTTAATTCAGTAGCGGAAGTTCGAATGTCCGGTGTTAGTAACATTTCTTCCAGCTTACGTAAATGCTCTTTTAAAAGATTGTTGTTTTCCATTTCTTTCGCTCCAGTCAAAAATATAATAAACTCTCATCGTTTTCTATTACGTACAGCGGAATCCCATACGGTGCCAAAATAGTATCAATTTGATATATAAGATTCGGTGAGTTGTGAACAATTTTACAACAAAATCAGCAATTTTATCAATTGATTGATGTTTTTCGGGTTTGTGAAAAATATTATTTTCTATAACGGGTTTCGTCGCAAAAAAATTGAGAATTTCCCGGCTCAAAATGGTGAATGTTGAATTCGAGGGGGGGACTGTTGAATACTCGTAATCTACTGTTGAATTCACAGGGTACACTGTTGAATTTTTCAATTTTACTGTTGAATTTGCTGGGGGTACTATTGAATACCGGGGGAGGATTGTTGAATACTCGTAATCTACTGTTGAATTTTTCGTCAAAACCGAGCATTTTTCGCTTCAAAATATCGACAAAATAAATTAAAAGTCACTCATTCGCTATTATGCAAGAAATCGTTTTATCAAACATTGAATTTTTTGTGACAAAATGATTTACAATCCCAGAAAATTCATGATAGAATATGACCATAGGATTTTCAGGTCATCTGATGAGTTGAACTATATCGACTATAAAAATGATTTTTTGTTCAAAATGTAAGCGATTTAAAACAAAAAGGGAAAAGCTTATTTGAAGGGAGAAAAAACATGTTAAAGGGGAATGTAAGGGTTCTATTTGCTAGTTTAATAGGAAGCGCTATCGAGTGGTTTGATTATTTTTTGTACGGGACGGTTGCTTCGTTAGTTTTTAATCAATTATTTTTTGTAAGTGAGAATCCAACAATCGGGTTAATTATCGCCTATACGTCTTTTGCCATTGCCTTTTTCTTACGGCCGATCGGGGGAATTCTTTTCAGTCATATCGGGGACCGTTTAGGACGGAAAAAGACATTAGTTTTGACGCTCACTTTGATGGGGTTGTCGACATTCGGCATGGGTATGCTACCTACTTATCAGGTCATCGGTATTTGGGCGCCAATCTTCCTTACTTGTTTACGTTTTGTTCAAGGACTTGCCCTCGGCGGTGAATGGGGTGGCTCTGTATTGTTGGCGGTCGAATATGCGCCGAAAAACAAAAAAGGTCTGTTTGGCAGTGTTCCGCAAATGGGCATTTCCGTTGGTTTGATATTAGGATCTTTGGTCATGTCGGTTATGACCCTTTTACCGGAAGATCAGTTTATGTCATGGGGATGGCGGGTACCGTTCTTATTAAGTGCTGTTCTTGTTATTTTTGGATTGTGGATTCGAAAAGGGATCGATGAAACTCCTGCATTTAAAAAGGCGCAAGAAGCCGGTGAAGTATCAAGACTTCCAATTGCCGATACATTACGCTACCATTGGAAAGCCGTACTAATCGCAATGGGTGCAAAAGTTGTTGAAACGGCGCCATTTTACATATTTGGAACATTTATCGTTTCGTACGCGACGACCACTTTGAATTTTAATAAAACCGATGCGTTGAATGCTGTTGTCATCGGTTCAGTAGTGGCAACAATTATTATCCCAATTATTGGAAACTTATCCGATCGTATTGGCAGAAAAAATATTTATCTATTCGGTATTGCAGCCACAATCCTATATGCATTTCCGTATTTCTGGATGCTGCAACAAGGTTCGGTCTTTTTGCTTATTTTGGCAACGGTAATTGGTCTTGGCTTTATTTGGGGATCCGTCAATGCGGTTCTTGGGACGATGATATCGGAATTTTTCCCTGCTAAAATCCGCAATACCGGTATCTCTTTAGGCTATCAGCTGGGGGCGGCATTTGCAGGTGGTACGGCACCACTTGTTGCCACGGCATTATTGGCGACATTTAACAATTCATTCGTTCCGGTAGCCTTATACATGATTTTGGCTGCAATCATCAGTTTATTCGCCATATCTTTTATAAAAAATAACGGTCAAACAAATGAACAAATAGATTCAGAATTGGATTTAAATATGTAATATAGACTGTTTGGAACGGGAAACATTTTGATAAAACAAAAAACAGCATGGTAACAAGCCTTGCTGTAGAATATTTGCATAGTCATCAGATGACCTGTTGTTTTTTACCATAGTAAAATGGAAATAGGATTTGAGCGGTGTTCATGTGATAATTCCCTAGAACACCGCTTAATATGTTTAAGAAAGTCGTCCCACATACCGATTTGTTCGGAAAAGCATGTGGTCACACAAACGTTTCCACAAGGACGTGGAAGCTTTATTTAAACCAACCTTTTTTCCATAAAATGGCCAACAACAATGAGCCGATAACAAACATCGAACCTAAGACGGCATAATAGCCCCATCGCCATGACAATTCCGGGATGTACTTAAAGTTCATACCGTAAATACTAGCGATAAAGGTCAACGGTATAAAAATAGAAGACAGCACGGTTAAAGTTTTCATGATATTGTTCATTCGATATGAGTTTATAGAAATGTAACTGTCCCTAATATCGTTTGTCATTTCCCGATTGGAATCGATAATTTCAATAAGTCTGAGCAAATGATCATAAATATCCATAAAATAAAGATGATCTTCTTTCGGAATATTTACTCTTTCTGAATTCAAAATGCGGTATAATAGCTCGCTCATTGGTGTGATTGTTCGCCGCAATTTTAATAATTGATTTCTTACTTCAAAAACATCCTCGATCAAATCTTGACTGCCATTTTTTGTCACAAGCTCTCCAATAAAGTCTTCCAATTTGTAAGCAGCCGGGAAATATTCGTCAACAATTTTATCCAATAGTAGATAAAAAATATATAGCGGATTTTTATCCAAGACGACTTTTGAGTCTTCTTTTACTTTTTCAAAAACGTTATTCACTTCTCTTGAATCGTCAAGGTGAAAGGAAACGATGAAATTTTTGCCAAAGAAGATATCCACTTCTTCTGCTAAAAGGGTTTGCGGGTTAATGGTGTGTAAGACATAAAAATTATAATCTTCATAAAAATCAACTTTTGGACGTTGAAAAAAATGTAAACAGTCTTCAATCGAAAGCGGGTGGAAATTGAAAAACGTATAGAGAAGTTGTGTTTCTTCTTCAGTTGGGGAATGAAAGTCAACCCAATACCAGGAAATTTTCGAATCAACCAATTCCTGTATGGAAATATCATGTAATACTTGCTGATCTTTTGTTACTGCAATCGTATGAATCACGGTAATGCACCTTCGTTCTCTTTGTACATGTTGACAAGTATAACATATATAAGAGGAGAAATAAATTCTATGGGTGAAAGAGAAATACGATGATGGTGATATATTTGTTAATGAACTTGAGTTTCGCATCCTAAAGACGGGAGGGTGTGTCGTCGTCAAAAAATCGAGTTTTTTGCCCAAAAATAGCGACGAGAAAGGGTTTCGTCGCCAAAAAAGCAAGTTTCTCGGCTCAAAATGACGACGAAAATAGACCTCGTCGCCAAAAAGTGAAGTTTCCGGCCAAAAAATGACGACGAGAAAGGGTTTCGTCGCCAAAAAAAGGGAGTTTCCGGCTTAAAATGGTGACGAGAAAGGGTATCGTCGCCAAAATAGAGCATTTTCCGCCTCAAAAAGGTGACGAGAATGAATCTCGTCGCCAAAAAAATGAGTTTTTCGGCTCAAAATGACGACGAGAAAAGGTCTCGTCGCCAAAAAGTGAAGTTTCTCGGCTCAAAATGACGACGAGAAAGGGTCTCGTCGCCAAAAAAGGGAGTTTTTCGGCTCAAAATGACGACGAGAAAGAGTCTCGTCGCCAAAAAAAGGAGTTTCTCGCCTCAAAGCGACGACGAGAAAGAGTCTCGTCGCCAAAAAAAAGGAGTTTTTCGGCTCAAAATGACGACGAGAAAGAGTCTCGTCGCCAAAAAAAGGAGTTTTCCGGCTTAAAATGGTGACGAGAAAGAGTCTCGTCACCAAAAAATGGGGTTTCCCACCTCAAAATGACGACGAGAATGAATCTCGTCGCCAAAAAAGTGAGTTTTCTGGCTTAAAATGGTGACGAGAAAGGGTATCGTCGCCAAAAAATGGGGTTTCCCGGCTCAAAATGACGACGAGAATGAGTCTCGTCGCCAAAAAAGTGAGTTTTCCGGCTTAAAATGGTGACGAGAAAGAGTCTCGTCACCAAAAAATGGGGTTTCCCACCTCAAAATGACGACGAGAATGAATCTCGTCGCCAAAAAGTGAAGTTTCTCGGCTCAAAATGACGACGAGAAAAGGTCTCGTCGCCGAAAAAGTGAGTTTCTCGGCTCAAAATGACGACGAGAAAAGGCCTCGTCGCCAAAATAGAGCATTTTCCGCCACAAAAGGGTGACGAGAATGAATCTCGTCGCCAAAAAAGTGAGTTTTTCGGCTTAAAATGGTGACGAGAAAGAGTCTCGTCACCAAAAAATGGGGTTTCCCACCTCAAAATGACGACGAGAATGAATCTCGTCGCCAAAATAGAGCATTTTCCGCCTCAAAAAGGTGACGAGAATGAGTCTCGTCGCCAAAAAATGAGTTTTTCGGCTCAAAATGACGACGAGAAAGGGCCTCGTCGCCAAAAATAAGCATTTTTCGGCTCAAAGTGTCGACGAGAATAGGCTTCGTAGCCAAAAAAGTGAGTTTTCTGCCTCAAAAAGGTGACGAGAAAAGGTCTCGTCGCCAAAATAGAGCATTTTCTGTCTCAAAAAGCTGACGAGAATGAATCTCGTCGCCAAAAAAGTGAGTTTTCTGGCTTAAAATGGTGACGAGAAAGGGTATCGTCGCCAAAAAATGGGGTTTCCCGGCTCAAAATGACGACGAGAATGAGTCTCGTCGCCAAAATAGAGCATTTTCCGCCACAAAAGGGTGACGAGAATGAATCTCGTCGCCAAAAAAGTGAGTTTTTCGGCTTAAAATGGTGACGAGAAAGGGTTTCGTCGCCAAAAATAAGCATTTTTTGGCTCAAAATGACGACGAGAAAGGATCTCGTCGCCAAAAAATGGGTTTTTCCGGCTTAAAATGGTGACGAGAAAGGGTCTCTTCGCCAAAAAGTGAAGTTTTTCGGCTCAAAGTGACGACGAGAACGCGTCTCTTCAACTAATTTGTTTTTTATGGTGCGAAACTCAAGTAATGATGATATATGGAAAACATTCATGGTACAAATTTTTTCTATATACTTTTCATAATTATGGAATGGGAATTATTGTGAATTTACGGTATACTAAAAGATAGATTAAAAAAACGTGACCAAGGTAAAAAGCAAGTTTTGAAAATAATTTTTTAACAGGTCATGTACATAAGATGATTGAGATAAGCAACCATCATATTGAGGAGGTAATAAGATGAAGTTTTTCCTTGATACTGCGAATGTAGAAGAAATCAAACGGGTGAATCGGCTCGGACTGGTTGATGGAGTAACGACAAATCCGACCCTAATAGCACGCGAAGGCCGGGATTTTGAAGAAGTTATCAAAGAAATTTGCAGCGTTGTTGACGGACCGGTTAGTGCAGAAGTCATCGGTTTGACAGCGGAAGAAATGGTCAATGAAGCCCGGGTACTTGCCGGTTGGGCCCCAAATGTCGTTGTTAAAATTCCAATGACGGAAGATGGTCTGGCCGCAGTGAATATCCTTACTAAGGAAGGGATTAAAACAAATGTAACCCTTATCTTTTCGGTTGCACAAGGGTTGATGGCAGCTAAAGCTGGTGCTACTTATGTCAGTCCGTTTGTTGGCCGATTAGATGATATTGGCGTAGATGGGCTTGATTTGATTGTCAGGTTAAAACAAACGTTGATGAACTTTAATTTTGAAACGGAAATCATTACAGCCAGTGTTCGGAATCTCGAACATGTGGAAGCAGCTGCCTTAGCCGGTGCAGATATTGCGACCATTCCGGGTTCATTGTTCCCGAAACTTTGGAGCCATCCATTAACGGATAAAGGAATCGAGCAATTTTTAGAGGACTGGAAAAAAGTTCCGGCAAAAAAATAATCCATACAGGGGAAACTCGTAATAGAACGAATGAATTTGCAGTTCAAAAAATCCTTACAGGGCAAACTTGTATTGAAATGAAAGAATCGCAGCTCAAAAATGTTGTCAAAAAATATTCAATCTGGGGGAAACTCCCTGATAAATGGGATTTCCCGTTTTCCCCGACAGTATTCTTGAAAAAACTTAAAACAAGTCTGTGATCTATATCATAGCTTTAGAATATGGAGGAATGTTCAGTGAATAACACAGTATCCGTTGAACAATTATCAATTAATACAATCCGCACATTATCCATCGATATGATCGAAAAGGCAAATTCGGGTCATCCGGGTTTACCGATGGGTGCCGCACCAATGGCCTATGTGCTTTGGACTGAATATATGAATCATAATCCAAAAAACTCTAAATGGTTTAACCGTGACCGTTTTGTTTTATCTGCGGGACACGGTTCGGCCCTACTATACAGTCTTTTACATCTGTCCGGATATGATTTATCCATCGATGATTTAAAAAACTTCCGCCAACTTGGTTCACGGACACCCGGGCATCCTGAAGTTCATCATACAGATGGTGTTGAAGCTACAACCGGTCCGCTTGGTCAAGGGATTGCAATGGCTGTCGGGATGGCGATGGCGGAAAGATTTTTGGCAAATAAATATAATCGTGACGGTTTATCTGTTGTTGACCATTATACATATGCCATGGTTGGGGACGGCGACTTAATGGAAGGAATCTCCCATGAAGCCGCATCACTCGCCGGGCATTTGAGACTTGGCAAATTGGTCGTGTTATACGATTCGAATGATATTTCCCTGGATGGTGACTTGAGCCGTTCTTTCTCCGATCAAACTGCAAAACGTTTTGAAGCATATGGCTGGCAAGTATTGCGTGTAGAAGATGGTAACGATATTAAGGCCATTAGTCAGGCGATTAAAGAAGCAAGAGCAAACAGTTCCCAACCAACTTTAATTGAAGTAAAAACGGTGATCGGTTACGGTTCTCCAAATAAATCGGGTTCATCTAAAGCCCATGGTGCGCCACTTGGTAAAGATGAAGTTCAATTAACAAAGCAAGCATACGGTTGGAATCATCCCGACTTCTACGTGCCTGAAGAAGTGTATGCCGATTTCCGGGAAAAAGTAGTTGAACCGGGTAAATCAGCTGAAGAAGTTTGGAACCAATTGTTTAAAACATATAAGGAAAATCATCCGGCGCTTGCTGCTGAATTGGAAGCTGCTATTAATGGTGAACTTCCGGCAGGCTGGGATCAGGACTTGCCGATATTTACCCCCGGAGTAGATACTTTGGCAACGCGGGCTTCTTCCGGCAAAGTTTTAAATGCAATTGCAAAAAATGTTCCGTTTTTAATTGGCGGAAGTGCAGATTTATTTGAATCCAATAAAAACTATGTCAACGATGCCGGTGACTTTGGTCCGGATAATTATGCCGGCCGAAATATTTGGTTCGGTGTTCGCGAATTTGCTATGGGTGCCGCATTAAACGGAATGGCATTGCATGGCGGTGTCAAAGTGCAGGGCGGTACATTCTTCGTATTCAGTGATTATTTAAAACCGGCGATTCGTTTAGCAGCGATTATGAACGTCCCGGTTACGTATGTGTTTACTCATGATTCTATCGCTGTCGGTGAAGATGGTCCAACCCATGAACCGGTTGAACAACTTGCCGGTCTGCGTGCCATCCCGAATCTTTCTGTTATTCGCCCGGCAGACGCAAATGAAGTTCAAGCGGCGTGGCGGTTAGCGCTTGAAAGTAAAGATCAACCAACGGCATTAATTTTAACAAGACAAAATGTCCCGACATTGGAAGGTACTGCTGAACAAGCTTATGAAGGTGTGAAACGAGGTGCTTATGTAATTAGCAAAGGTGAAAAAGAAGTACCGGATGCTTTGTTAATCGCAACCGGCTCAGAAGTTCAACTTGCAATTCGTGCCCAAGCCGCATTAAAGGAAAAAGGAATTGATGTAAATGTTGTAAGCATGCCATCTTGGGATCGTTTTGAAAAACAAGATGATGCCTACAAAAAAGAAGTATTACCTGAAAATGTACGGGCACGGTTGGCAATTGAAATGGCCTCTCCGCTTGGCTGGAAACAATATGTAGGTGACCAAGGTACAGTTCTTGCCATCGATACTTTCGGTGCTTCCGGTAATGGCAATAAAATTATTGAAGAATACGGCTTTACGGTTGAAAATGTCGTTGCTCAGGTGGAAAAACTGGTTAACTAACATAGACAAAGAAAATGAAGTTCTTTACAAAGGAGTCGGATAAACTTTCCGGTTCCTTTTTTATTTATATTAAAATGTTATTGCCCAGGGGGAAAAATTGGTTAACCAACACTGACAAAGAAAATGAAGTTCTTTACAAAGGAGTTGGATGAATTTCCGATTCTTTTTTGTATTTTGCATGATTTTATATGCTATATTAGATTAGGTGGTTTGTACGAACGAAGGCGTTATACTATTATTGCTATAGTATTATTGGGTTTAAGGATCACTTTTTTGTAAGTAAAGGTGTACATAAAGGAACAATATCATCTAAATCAAGTTTATGGATTATTTTTTTCTATGAAAAAGACGGTCGGGCTTTCATTTAAGCCATTGATTAAGTTCAACTTACTCATTTTTCTGTTCAAATCAGAGAACAAATATATATTGAGGATCATTTTTTTACTTACATACAACTAGACGTGGTAATGCATCCCAGTAATGAGCGGTCATTTTTACCGGTACGTTTCTTAATTCATCAGGCATGAAAGGAGTTTTTTTGTGGAGTTTATAGAGCAAACGACAAAAGCAAAAGAAAAATCAATACAAGCAGTTCTTGTTGCTGCTATCATTTTTGTTTCTTTTAATTTGCGACCGGCCATTACATCGGTTGGTCCTCTAGTAAATGATATCCAAAATGATTTAGGATTGGCTCATTGGAGTGCAGGGCTACTAACCAGTTTACCTTTAATTGCTTTTGCGGTTATGTCACCAATCGTTCCGAATATTTCCGGAAAACTAACGAATAGTTGGACATTAATCATGGGTCTCATCTTTTTGTTGCTTGGGTTATTTATTCGAACAGTTGCCAATCTGTTTTTTCTATTTTTCGGAACTTTCCTTGTCGGTGTTGGGATTGCAGTCTTGAATGTTATTTTACCGGGAATCGTTAAGGATAAGTTTCCGCAAAAATTTGCTTTAATGACCGGGGTTTATACGACCTCAATGAGCGTATTTGCAGCTTTGGCTTCAGGGATGAGTGTTCCGTTGGCAAGCGGGTTGAACCTAGGATGGAAATATGCACTGCTCGTTTGGTCGGTACCTGCTGTCATCGCGTTAATATTCTGGCTTTTCATTGTAAAAATCGATAAAAAAGACCGACCGAAAGATATAAAAATTTCGGGCAAACAAGAAACATCGAATTTGTGGCGTTCTTCTCTGGCTTGGCAAATCGCATTATTTATGGGATTACAATCGTCCCTGTTTTATGTCACCATTACTTGGTTGCCAGACATCCTGTTCAGTAAAGGGGTATCAAGAGAAATGGCGGGTTGGCTCCTTTCTCTTACCCAATTTATCGGGTTACCGGCAAACTTTTTTGTCCCGATCCTGGCTGAACGGTATTCGTCACAACAAAAGGTCGCCTTAGGGATTTGTTCTTTTTCTCTAATCGGTTATTTCTTATTGCTAATCAGTCCTGCCTTTTGGGTAATAATCATTGGAATTGCTCTTATTGGATTTGGATTAAGTGGGACATTTTCTTTAGCTCTTTCCTTTTTAGGTCTGCGCGCGAGAAATGCCAGACAAGCTTCTCAATTATCAGGTATGGCCCAGTCGCTTGGGTATATATTTGCAGCGGTAGGTCCAATGTTGATTGGGTATATTTATGATTTTAGTGAAAAGTGGACTGTTCCAATCATAACGTTAATTATTATCGTATTGTTAACGGCATTTTTCGGGTACCGTGCCGGACAAGATCGTTATGTTTAAGGAGTGTTCATTACAATTTTTTCACGTGGGCTTTCTCGTGTTAATTTTGTGCGAGAAGGTCCTTTTTTTATTGACTTGACTCTTGTCGTTTCGAATTTCGTGTGGGGAATCGCTCTTTTTTTGGCGACGAGACTCAATCTCATCATCATTTTGAGGTGGGAACTGTTCATTTTTGGCGACGAGCTCCTTCACGTCGACATTTTTTGCGGGAAACTCCATTTTTTGGCGACGAACCCATTTTCTATTAGACAGTTTAGCTTATTTTTCAACAAATATTGTCCAAAAGAGCCGTTCTATTGGACACTTTAGTTCGATTATCAGCCGATTTTGTCCAATAAAGCACGATTGGTCCCCTCCTATTAGACATTACTGCTCCAATTTTTGAAGTTTCTGTCCAAACTGCGCAAATTGGCACAACTCAACTAGGCATCCAGCTCATTTTTCAACATACGCAACCCAAGTAATACATTAAGAAACCAACATGGCACCAAAATCATGCCGCAGCTACTACCGTGATAACAAAAAAAGAGAAACCAATGAAAATATTAAAAGAATGAAAAACATAACCGATATAAATAGTAGATTACATTTTCATTTGTAGGGCTTAACTCATATTCAATGGAGGATTTAATATGGTTGAAAAGCTGATAAACCAAGAATATGTTTCGACTACAAGACTAACAACGAACGGCATTAATAATCAAGAATCGAACATGACAGCACATACAAAAAGGGAAAATGAAAACTATGGAAATCCAATTAGTGAGCCCTTTCAGAAAGTCGAAAAAGACAAGGTGGAAAAAATTGTTGAAGGGCTGAATGATTTCTTATCACCAATCCCAACATCTTTAAGATTTGTTTTTCATGAGAAGCTAAATGAATATTATGTGACTGTTGTAAATGATGATACGCATGAAGTCATAAAAGAAATACCACCGAAAAAAATGTTGGATCTGTATGCGGCCATTATTGAAAAAATCGGTTTAATTGTCGATGAAAAAATTTAAGCCTTTTGTTCCCGTGAAATCAGGTGAAACTTTTGTCAGGAGGGGTTTACCTTTATCCAGGAAAAATTCAACGAATCTCATGAAGAGCATCTAGCACCAATCGAATATTAAGGAAGAGATTGAACGGATTGCAGAAACTCGTTTACCTCGAGCTATACCTAATTTTGGCTTTCAAATTTTAAGAAAGGCGTTTTATTGCTTAATAAAAATCAAAATTAACAAAGAGTCTTGCTTTGAAAGGAAGTGAATTTATCATGGTAATGCGTGTAACCGGCTTAGCAAGTGGAATGAATATTGATGAAATTGTTGAGAATATGATGAAAGCTCAATCGATTCCATTAAACAAAATAAAGCAACAAAAGACCTTGCTTGAGTGGCAAAGGGATTCATACCGGGAAATGAATACATTACTATTAGATTTCCGATCCCAACTGACAAATATGAAATTAAGTTCATTTTATCGGACGCGATCGGTAGCGAGTACGAATGAGGATATTGTTTCTGCCACAGTTGCTAGCGGTGCGGGACAGTCTTCTTATACTATTTCTAAAATTAGCTCTTTAGCTGTTGCAGAATCACGTATGACAAATTCCGGTATCTCCAAACAGTCTTCTAATAAAGTCGACACAACAAAAAGTCTGTTTACTGTTCAAGGTGCATTTGCAAATGAAATGTCATGGAAACAAGGGAGTGTTGAATCCAAGTCAATCGTCACGAAAGAAGGAGAACCGATAACTCTTGGCTTGGCTGATGGAGTACAAATTACCGATCTTGAAAATATGACCGTTGAAGTTAACGGGATAAAATATACGGTGATTGATAGTGGAACTCCAAAAAGTGGGGAAGTAATGGTAAATAAAGATACCGGGGAGTTAACTTTTGGTGACACGATTGCAGCAAACAGTACGGTTAAAGTGAACTATGTTACCGATAAAAAAGTTGAAAATAAAACCATTACAAAGGATACCACGCAAATTCAATTAAAAGGAGCACTTGTTGCAGGACAAATTAAGTTAAGTTTTAAAGATGGTACTGACACAACTATTGAATTATCTGATGAATACACAGGCATTGATACAAATGGGAATAGAATCGGAAAAATAAAAGATGGTGATAAAGTAGTTGGAGAAATTAATTACGAAACCGGTGTTATCACGTTTAACTCTGAATTTAGTAATTATTTCCCCGCTGAAACGGAGAATTCCGAGGAAAAACCAAAACTTGAATTGACAATTACATCCCAACAAAACTATTTTTCTTTTGGCTTAACTACACATACTTCAAAAGGGCAAATAGACGAAAAGTTTCTTATCCAAGGTTCCGAGTCCCTTAATTCCGTCATGTCCAAAGTGAATAATTCGAAACTAGGTGTTACGATGTTTTATGATTCCTATAGTGACAAAGTAACTATGACTCGTAAAGAAACCGGCGTTTATAATGAAAATGGTCAGGAGATCGAATTTACGGATGGAGATTTTTTAACTCAAGTATTAGGGTTTCAAAATGGAGATTCGGGAAATTATATAAAGGCTGAAAATGCTACATTTACGGTCAATGGATTAGAAACTTCCCGGCAATCCAACACCTTCTCCATAAATGGTGTTACGTTCACTTTGAAAAAAACAACAGATACGCCGGTGACGATTAACGTCAACAATGATAATGATGCCCTATTTGAAAATATTAAAAATTTCGTTGATAAATATAATGAACTTGTCGAGAAAATTGAGAAAAAATTAAGTGAACCGAAATATAAAGATTATTTACCTTTGACTGATGATGAGAAAGAAGAATTGTCGGAAACTCAACAAGAGAAATGGGAAAATATGGCAAAAAGTGGGATATTACGAAACGATTCCATTTTATCCGGTTTAATCACGCAAATGCGTACAGCCATTTATTCCGCTGTGAATCAAGATGATTTAGACTCGGCGATGAAATCCTTATCTGCCATCGGGATTACAACAACTGCTGATTTCACAACAGCTAAATTAGAAATTAATGAGTCCAAATTGAAAGTCGCCATCGAAAAAGACCCGAATTCAATTGAACTCCTTTTTAACGGAACGGGGGCAACAGATGGTCAGAAAGGTGTTATTCAACGGCTTTATGACAAAGTAAATGCAACGATGGACCAATTAAAGGAGCGGGCCGGTAATTCATATTCGGTCAACAATCAGTTCACCATTGGACGTCAATTGGATGATCTTGATGATCGCATCGAACGTTTTGAAGACCGGCTGGCCGATTTGGAAACCCGGTATTATAGTCAATTTACAGCTATGGAACAAGCAATTCAAAAAGCAAATTCTCAAGCCGCATACCTAGCACAATTTTTTCAATAAATTCATTTAGCCGATTTTCCTAGTTTGAAGTCCAGCTTATAGAGGGAGCGGGGCTACCCGAACTTTTGCGTCCAAATTGATTAACAAATAACCAGTGGAGGGATATTGATTCCCTTCGTCGATTGAATGTTCACTTTATGTTATTTCCGGAAAGGAAGGAATAAACTATGGCAGTGTCTAATCCATATCAAGCTTATCAGGAAAATTCAGTTCTTACTGCATCACCGGGGGACTTAACTTTAATGTTATATAACGGATGCCTAAAGTTTTTAAATTTGGCAAAAAAGGCAATCGAGGAAAAAAATATTACAGAAAAAAATACGAACTTACAAAAAGCACAGAACATCATCAATGAACTGATGGTAACTTTAAATATGGATATTGAAATCTCTAAACAAATGATGGCTCTTTATGATTTTGTAAGAACGAAACTAATTGAAGCGAATGTAAAAAATGATCTTGCTGCCTTAGAAGAGGCCGAATCAATCATGACTGATTTTCGTGATACATGGAAAGAAGTTATTAAGCTAAATCGCCAACAAACTTACACGAAGGACGGGCAAGTATAATGCATCCGTTAAAGGAATGTTATGAATTAACGGCGGAAATTATCCGGTTTTTTGAAGATGAACAAAATGATGATCGAGATAGTAAAATTTCCGTACTGCAAGATAAATTACGGAAAAGGGATGACTTGATGAAAAAAATCACCCCTCCGTTTTCCGATGGGGAACAAGTTCTTGGTAGACAACTACTGCAATTGAACGATCGGTTATTACAATTATTAAATAAAGAAAAAGCGACAATCCAACAGGACATTACAAAAGTTAAAAAGCGAAAAAAAATCCATACAGGCTATATTAACCCATATGGTTCTTTGCAAACGGACGGTTATTTTTATGATAAAAAGAAATAAAGTTAAACCGCATAGGTCAGTGAAATCGTAGTCGCATTTGCACGGTTATTTTTATAATTAAAAGAAATAAAGACAATCAGCTGTCCGTTATGTGGGAGAATTAAATACGGGAAGTTTTTAGGAAGGGTTTGTTTTCCTTCCATTCTTATCATAATATTATCAAATGAAGGAAGATTTTTGGAAGGGGTTGATTTCCCCCTCCTTTTTTATCATAATAAAGATAGAAATATAGAAATAAAATATTTCTGGAACCAACATAGTTTCAATGAGATGTTTTTTCTTCTCAAAAGTTCATGAATTCGACAAAAGTTTTTTTTGAACAAGCAGGGATTTACTTTTTTTTGGAGAATATGTAAATATAGTTACAAAAAAGGAGGAGTTAGCGCATGAAATTCAACATTCGTGGCGAAAATATCGAAGTAACTCCAGCATTAAGAGAGTATACCGAAAAGAAAATTACGAAATTGGAAAAATATTTTACTGATACGACAGAAGCTATCGCTTATGTCAATTTGAAAGTGTACAATGGTAAAAAAACAAAAGTTGAAGTAACAATTCCGCTACCACAATTAGTATTAAGAGCAGAAGAAGTAAACGACGATATGTATGCAGGAATTGACTTGATTACTGATAAATTGGAGAGACAAATCCGTAAATATAAAACCAAAGTAAATCGCAAATTTCGCGAGTTAAAATCCAATGATCTGTTTGTATCGACACCGGCTCAGGCAGCAAAAGATGAAGCAGATGAAAAGGAACTCGAAATTGTCCGGACCAAACGGTTTGATTTAAAACCGATGGATAGTGAAGAAGCCATTCTTCAAATGAACCTATTAGGTCATAACTTCTTTATTTATACCGATGCTGAAACGAATACAACTAATATCGTTTACCGCAGAAAAGACGGGAAATACGGTTTGATCGAAACGGTGTAAATATAAAATTCCACTTATACTTATAAATTAGGAAAACCCGCAAATGACTCAGCTTTGCGGGTTTTTCATATGATTTTCCACTCATTACACTCATTAAAAAAAGCTGTGTAAAAAATAACAATGTATAAAAAGTGGTAAAATAAGCATATGAAAATTCGGAAATTCAACTATATCTGTCCCGTTCGGAAGTTGTCACTTTCAATTGTTAGTGATATTATATAACGGAATACAGTTATGAGATAAATTTCAGTTTGGTCGATTATTATGTTAATCGACCTGTTTTTAAGCCGGAAGTTTATTGTTAGGTGATTCTTTAAAAGGAGCGTTGGCTAATGGCTAATATTTTAAATAAAGTATTTGATTTTAATAAAAGGGAATTAAAACGGTTAGAGAAAAAAGCGAACCAAATTGAAGCGCTGGCTGATGAGATGGAGCGGCTAACTGATGATCAGTTGCGTGCAAAGACAGTGGAGTTTAAGGATCGAATAAATAATGGGGAAACTTTGGACGATCTTTTAGTTGAAGCATTTGCTGTGGTTCGGGAGGCTGCGCGTCGTGTTCTTGGTTTATATCCGTTCCACGTGCAATTGATGGGTGGCATTGTTCTCCATGACGGGAATATTGCCGAAATGAAAACCGGTGAAGGGAAAACATTAACCTCAACAATGCCGGTTTATTTAAATGCACTCTCCGGAAAAGGGGTCCACGTAATTACTGTCAACGATTATTTAGCAAGACGTGACGCCACTGAAATGGGACAAGTTTACGAATTTCTCGGTTTGACTGTCGGATTAAATTTGTCTGAAATGACTCGTGAAGAAAAACAAGCTGCTTATAATGCCGACATTACCTATGGAACAAATAATGAATTTGGCTTTGACTATTTGCGGGATAATATGGTTCTTTACAAGGAGCAAATGGTACAAAGGCCTTTGAACTTTGCGGTCATCGATGAAGTGGACTCCATTTTGATTGATGAAGCAAGAACACCGCTAATTATTTCCGGTTCTGCAAATAAATCAACCCAACTATATGTTCAAGCGAATGCTTTTGTTAATACATTAAGAGAAGATGTCGACTATACGGTTGATATTAAAACAAAAAGTGTTCAATTAACTGAAGAAGGGATGACAAAAGCAGAAAAGGCATTTGGGATTGACAATTTATTTAATCTCCAACATGTAACACTTAACCACCATATTAACCAAGCATTACGGGCCAAAGCGATTATGCAACGTGATGTCGATTATGTTGTTCAAGACGGTGAAATCATTATTGTCGACCAATTTACCGGCCGCTTGATGAAAGGTCGTCGCTACAGTGATGGTTTACACCAGGCGATTGAAGCCAAAGAAGGGGTACAGATTCAAAATGAAAGCAAAACAATGGCGACGATCACCTTCCAAAACTATTTCCGAATGTATGAAAAGCTAGCAGGGATGACTGGTACGGCAAAAACGGAAGAAGAGGAATTCCGTAATATTTATAATATGAATGTTATCGTTATTCCTACCAACCGTCCGATTATTCGTGATGACCGTCCGGATTTGATTTACTCGACAATGAAAGGGAAATTTCGTGCGGTTGTAGAGGATATCGCTGAACGGCATAAAAAAGGACAACCTGTGCTTGTCGGTACTGTTGCCATTGAAACTTCGGAATTAGTCTCACAAATGTTAACAAAAAAAGGGATTAAGCATAACGTATTAAATGCGAAAAACCACGCACGTGAAGCAGAAATTATTGTCCAAGCAGGACAAAAAGGTGCCGTAACAATTGCTACGAACATGGCCGGGCGTGGTACAGATATTAAGCTTGGTGAAGGTGTAAAGGAATTAGGCGGACTTGCTGTTATTGGTACAGAGCGACATGAAAGCCGTCGTATTGATAACCAGTTACGTGGGCGTTCCGGTCGTCAGGGTGATCCAGGGGTAACTCAATTCTATTTGTCAATGGAAGATGAGTTAATGCGTCGCTTCGGGTCAGATAATATGAAATCCATGATGCAAAAGCTCGGTATGGATGACACACAACCGATCCAAAGTAAAATGGTCACAAGAGCTGTCGAATCAGCCCAAAAACGGGTTGAAGGAAATAACTTTGACGCTCGGAAACGACTTTTACAATATGATGATGTCATCCGACAACAACGGGAAATTATTTATAAACAACGGTTCGAGGTCATTGATTCCGATAATCTTCGTGATGTTGTTGAAAAAATGATTAAATCGGTTATTGAGAAAAACGTTAATTCCTATGCCTCGGCAGAAGAGCCCCCGGAAAATTGGAATTTAAAAGGACTCGTTCACTTTATTAATGCCAATCTTCTCCCGGAAAATGATATAACCATCGATGTTTTAACCCGTAAAGAACCGGAAGAAATGATTGATTTGATTTTTGCAAAGGTAATTGAACGCTATAACGAAAAAGAAGAACAACTCGGTCCGGAAAAAATGCGGGAATTCGAGAAAGTCATCTTACTTCGGACGGTTGACTCCAAATGGACAGATCATATTGACGCAATGGACCAATTACGTCAAGGGATTCATTTACGTGCATATGGTCAAAGCGATCCGTTACGTGAATACCAAACAGAAGGTTATGCGATGTTTGAAGCAATGGTGGATTCAATTGAAGATGATGTTGCCAAATATATCATGAAATCGGAAATCGTGAATAATTTAAAACGTGAAGAAGTTGCCAAGGGTCAAGCAGTCATTCCTAGTTCTGACGGTGAAAGTAAACCGAAACGAAAACCGATTCGAGTGGAAAAGAAAATTGGCCGGAATGATCCATGCTGGTGTGGCAGCGGGAAGAAGTATAAAAACTGTCACGGTAAAGAAGCTTAAAATTCAAGACCTGACTTGGAAAAGTTTTGCAGAAAGCGGCCCTAAATTCACTGCATGATAAAGAACTTAAAATACAGGCGTGGACTTGGAAAACTTTTGCGGGATCTGTCCTATTTCGCTATCACAGAAAGCTTGTATAATTTTTGTGATAGCGGTCCTTATTCACTCATGATGGCGAACAGCTACTACGTTTCATAGTAAACGCCTATAATAAAATTAAGCTCTTGTCACAATTTGGCTAAGTAAATCCATGATATTTGTAAAAATACGCAACTTTTGTCAAAATATTTCCCGGAAAATATAAACGGGTTAGCACCTAAAATAGTTTAACGGAAAATTTTACGCTAAATATAGTATGGACCATATATAAAACCACACAATATTTGCACTTTAAGCGTAAGTTACTTAGAAAACCGGGCTGTTTAGGTGTTAATCATAAATTGTCGAAAAGAAAATCTAAAAAACCATAGAATACAAAAGTACTTTAGAGGTGATTAATTTGGAATTAGCGGAAATTCGCAATGAACTTGAAAAATCAGCTACACGTTTAGCAGAGTTTAGGGGGTCTCTTTGACTTAGAAAACAAAGAGGCTCGTATTGCCGAACTGGATGAAGTGATGTCGATGCCCGATTTTTGGAATGATCAAGAAAAGGCACAAGCTATCATTAATGAAGCAAATGCCTTAAAAGATCAGGTCAATGAATTTCACGATTTAAATGAAACCTATGAAAATTTGGAAGTGGCATTTGAATTAGTGAAAGAAGAACCGGATCCTGAATTACAAGCAGATTTAGAGAAAGAGCTGCTTGAGTTCATTGAACGTATGAACCAATTTGAGTTGGAACTGTTACTCAATGGGCCTTATGATAAAAATAATGCAATTCTGGAACTTCATCCGGGAGCAGGCGGTACGGAATCACAAGACTGGTGCTCGATGCTCTTAAGAATGTATACACGATGGGCAGAGCAAAAAGGATTTAAAGTGGAAGTATTAGACTACTTACCGGGAGATGAAGCAGGGGTAAAAAGTGTTACGCTTTCGATTAAAGGGCATAATGCTTACGGCTATTTAAAAGCTGAAAAAGGTGTTCACCGCCTTGTCCGAATTTCTCCGTTTGATGCTGCCGGCCGTCGTCATACTTCTTTTGTTTCTTGTGAAGTTATGCCGGAGATTGATGACAGTATTGAAATTGAAATACGTTCGGAAGACTTACGGGTTGATACGTACCGGGCAAGTGGAGCGGGTGGACAGCATATTAACAAAACATCTTCAGCTGTACGGATTACGCACATTCCAACCGGGATTGTCGTTGCCAGTCAGGCTCAGCGTTCTCAAATTCAAAACCGTGAAACAGCAATGAACATGTTAAGAGCAAAGTTATATCAAAAACAAGTGGAAGAACAAGAAAAGAAACTGGCGGAAATTCGTGGTGAGCAAAAAGAAATTGGCTGGGGAAGTCAAATTCGTTCCTATGTTTTCCATCCGTACTCGATGGTTAAAGATCACCGGACTAATACGGAAACCGGGAATGTCCAGGCCGTAATGGATGGGGAAATTGATCAATTTATTGATGCTTATTTAAGGTCGAGAATCCAATGATGTAAAAGGAGTTGCACCTGTCGTCCGTCAGAATTCAATAATGAAAGAAAAAGAGGGCTGGTTCTTGCAACCGGTCCTTTTTTAGTTCAAAGCGCTACTTCCCGTTTTCCACGGGTAAATAATTATTGCAATTCGAACAAAAAAACGAATAAAATATAGTGTGGAAAAGCTTATTCATCGTCTACATATCTTTGCTTGAGCTCAATAGAAAAAAATAAAGGAGTACAGCTATGGGGAAACGGGTTAGAAATACGATACAAATACCGCTAGTGGAAAAATTATTGAGCTATATTTATGTATTAGTGGGTGCCGGCATTGTTGCTGTGTCATTTAATGTGCTTTTACTGCCAAATGAAATAGCTTCAGGTGGAGTTAGCGGCATAAGTACAATTTTACACGGTCTCTTTGGTTGGGAACCGGCTTATGTCCAATGGTCATTAAACATTCCACTGTTTATTGCAGGTGTTATTTTTTTAGGATATCAATACGGTATCAAAACCCTGATTGGTACGCTCTTTGTACCTTTTGTTGTTTTTTTAACAAAAGATTTGGAACCGTGGACATTGAATCCAATGCTGGCTGCTTTATTTGGAGGAATTGGTATCGGCCTTGGTATTGGGATTGTCTTTCGCGGGAATGCTTCAACCGGCGGGACGGATTTAGCTGCTCAAATTATTTCTAAATATACCGGAATATCCTTAGGGAAATCTGTGGCACTTATTGATGGTTTAATCGTTATTTCCGCCAGTATTGTTTTTGATATTGAAAAAGGTTTATTCGCTTTAATCGGATTATACTTAACTAGTAAAACGATTGACCTTGTTCAAATCGGATGGAGTCGTTCAAAGATGGTTCTTATTATTACCAATGAGGAAGAAAAAGTAAAACGTGCCATTTTAGAACAAATTGATCGCGGCTTGACGAAACTCAAGGCCTATGGAGGTTACACGGATCAGGAGCGGAATACCATCATGGTTGTCGTGGATCAGTCGGAATTTACCGGGCTGAAGCAAGCTGTACGAAACATAGACCCAAACGCCTTTGTTATTGTCGTTGATGCTTCAGAGGTGCTTGGCCAGGGTTTCAAAACAATTCATCGATAAATTGAAACTTCCATCAGTGGGGGGTGAACCAGACGGACGCATGCAGGCAGTTCACCTCCACTTTGTAAATTGCAAAATCTTGAAGTCGGGATTACTGCCCGACAAACTTGCAGCACCTTTTCAAAAATTCGTTGCTGATAAGTTCCGGTATTAGTATTCCAATCGGGGAATCATGTATACTTAATGATAAGTACGAGAATATTTAATGCCGAGATGTTCAAGTAAGGGGTCGAATACGAAATGAAGAGGAAGATATTTTACGCTTTTGGCAGTATCTTTTTGCTGTTATCATTGACAGCATGCGGTGGGAATAACAATTCGAGCAGTGGAACAACTTCAGATTTAACCGGAGAACAGTTATTTGCACAAAGTTGTTCCGGTTGTCACGGTGCAGACTTGAAGAAAGGTTATGCACCGGATTTAGATAAGATTGGGTCAAAATATTCTTCTGAAGAGATTCAAGATATTATAGAAAAAGGGATTGGCGATATGCCAGATGGTTTATTAAAAGGTGAAGATGCGAAAAAAGTTGCCGATTGGCTGGCAACGCAGGAATAACATTATAAAGAATCCTCCACATAATTAGGTGGGGGATTTTTTTATAGTATAAGAAAGTATAAAAATACAAGCAATTAACTTGGGATTAGTTTTATTGTCTAGCTACGAGCGCCAGCGACTGAGAAACTAGCTCCCTTTAATGTGCTCCTGCGCCATAGCCTATTCGAGGAAGCGGATGTTCAGCTCGTCGCAAAGCTTCATGAAGTATTTCATGGAAGATTACTCATGAAGTTCACTCTAGGAGTAGCTTCACTACGATAAGTCAACATCGGCTCGTCCCTCGCCGTGTTTCCTTTTCCTTAGAAAAAGCTAATCGCTTTTTCTTCGTGCGGTGTCTATTCGAGGAAGCAAGTCTGTTCTCATTGCGGGGCGCTCCAGTTTGTACGTCGCTAAGCGGGCGCTCTGCGCTTTTCTTATTCAAAGCATAGGTCAAAAGAACTAAAAATCTATCAATAATTTAAAATATAGATCAAAAGTACTAAAAAATCTATCAATAATTTTTTTTTTTGTCTTTACCGATATTTGTTTCATTATTATAATGATAAGAAGAGAACGACATAATCTTTGGTTATTCTACAAAAAATGGTAAATCCCCCAATAAAACCACACCTTCTGAAACATAAATGTAATCTTTTTTTATCTCAATTTGTCAAAATATGATGTTATAATGGTAGATGTGTAGAAAATTGCAGACGATAAAATAAAAAGTTGATATATAAGAAATGACAAATTTAGATAGGTGATTGTAAATGATTGTTATGGAAAATGTATATAAAAAGTACCCGAATGGTGTTGTGGCAGCCAATGGGATCGATGTGGCGATTGAGCAAGGAGAATTCGTTTATGTCGTTGGTGCAAGCGGTGCGGGGAAATCTACTTTTATAAAAATGATGTATCGTGAAGAAAAGCCCACAAGTGGAAAAATTATTGTTAATGGTATAGATATAGCAAAATTAAAAAGTAGTAAAGTTCCTCTCTTTAGAAGAAGCATTGGTGTTGTTTTCCAGGATTTTAAGCTTTTGCCGTCTTTAACGGTATATGAAAATGTTGCTTTTGCCCTAGAAGTAATTGAAGAATCCCCGAGAATCATTAAAAAAAGAGTTATGGAAGTACTAGAATTGGTTAATTTGAAACATAAAACCCGTATGCTTCCATCTGAGTTATCCGGCGGGGAGCAGCAACGGGTTTCTATAGCGAGATCAATCGTTAACTCACCAAGTATTGTCATAGCGGATGAGCCGACGGGAAACCTTGACCCTGATACGTCATGGGAGATTATGAAAACATTTGAGAAAATCAATTCTCATGGAACGACGATTGTCATGGCAACTCATAATAAAGATATTGTGAATACGAAAAAGCATCGTGTTATTGCCATTGACGGAGGAATGATTGTCCGAGATGAACAACGAGGTGATTACGGTTATGAAGCTTAGAACAATCGGACGACATGTACGGGAAAGTTTTAAAAGCATTTGGCGTAATGGCTGGATGACTTTTGCGTCAGTAGGTGCTGTTACAGTTACGCTTCTTTTAGTTGGCGTTTTTTATGTGATATTAATGAATTTGAATGAAGTAGCTAATTCCATTGAAGAAGATGTAACCATTAAAGTTTTGATTGATACAACAGCAACCCCGGAGCAGCAGAAGGCACTCGAGACGGAACTGAAAAGTATGCCTGAAATCAAGTCGGTTGTATTTTCTTCAAAGGATAACGAGCTAAATCAATTAGTTGATAGTTTTGGACAACAAGGGGAAATTTTAAAGCTTTACGAACAGGAAAATCCGCTCAATGATGCCTTTCTTGTTAAGGCAGCAGAACCCGAAACAACGAAGCAGGTGGCTAAAAAAATTGAAAAGTTGGAAAGTGTTCACCTTGTCAATTACGGCCAAAATGATGTAGATAAATTATTTAAGATTATTAGTATCAGTCGTAATGTCGGTCTTGTGATCATCATCGGATTGCTATTAACAGCGGTTTTCTTAATTTCAAATACGATCAAAATTACGATTGTTGCCAGAAGAAGAGAAATTGAGATTATGCGATTGGTTGGTGCAACAAACGGTTTTATTCGCTGGCCGTTCTTTTTGGAAGGATTGTGGTTAGGTATCTTTGGGTCAATCATACCTATAACTATTATCGCAATTCTCTATAAAAATATTTATGGATACTTGGCACCAAAACTGGAAGGGAATTTTATTCAAATTCTTGAATTCACTCCTTTTGTCTATCAAGTAAGTCTACTTTTACTGTTGATGGGCTGCATCATTGGTGTATGGGGAAGTATGATGTCTGTACGTAAGTTTTTAAAAGTTTAATAGACTTTTTTCAGCTAATAGGAAAATATAATTTTTCAATTTCTACTTTCCTAACGCATAAGTGCACAAGGAAAGCTTCGCGGGATTACATCGCAACAGAAAAAATTTTATATTTTTTCGGTGAACTACGGCTCTGCTCTCGCCTAAAGGCTCAGCAATCGCCGAGTTTTCATAATAACTTATCAGGTCCTTTTTTTCTTTGTATGGAAAAAGGGCCACATACATAATAATTCAACGAGTAAAGGAGGAAAAGGGTTGGAAGGAAAGAAACTTACATTAGCTATCACACTTACTTTAGGATTAACAACTATGTTAAATGGTTCTTTTGTTCATGCCGCATCAGTTTCTGAGCTGAATAAACAACAAAAAGAGTTAGAGCAAAAGAAATCGAGTGTCATTTCCGAATTAAATGAGGCATCCCAAAAACTTGAGGAAAATAAAAGTAATCAAGCGGCATTAAGTGCAGATATGCAAAAATTGGATGCAGAAATTCAAGAGGCGACACAAAAGTTGGATGAAATCAATCAACAAATCAACCAAAAAAATCAAGAGATTACGAATTTAGAAAATGAAATTAAACAAATAGAGGAAAGAATAAAAAAACGTGATCAGCTCTTGAAAGAACGTGCCCGGGCTATGCAAGCGAACGGAACAGTCAATTATTTAGACGTTTTATTAGGGTCACAGAGTTTTACCGATTTTATTAGCCGCGTAACTGCAGTTTCCACAATTATGGAGGCTGATAAATCAATTATTGAAGAACATAAACGGGATCACAAATTATTAAATGAAAATAAATTGAAAATTGAGCAAGAAAAAGCACAAATCGAAACTTTAAAAGGGCAATTGGAATCAACAAAAGCAACATTAGAAACGAAAAAGGCAGAGAAAGATCAAATTTTAGCCAAGTTAAAAGAAGAACAAGATTCCTTAGAAGAGCATTATATGGATTTACAAGAACAACAGCAATTGTATGCAAACCAAGAAGCCGCTATAAAGAAGGCCATTGAGCTGGAACAAAAGAGACAAGCTGAAGCAGCAAAAGCTCAACAACGGGAAGCAGCTGCAAGTGGCGGTGGCGGAAGTTCTGCACCGGCTGCACCTGTAACAGGCGGATTATTTATTCGTCCGACTGGCGGATCGATAACATCCGGATTTGGTGGTCGTGGGTCAGGACATCATTTTGGAATTGATATCGGCGGTTCAGCAGGGGATCCTGTCTATGCGGCAGCATCAGGGGTTGTCTACCGTTCCTATTACTCCTCGAGTTATGGTAATGTTGTATTCATAACCCATTATATTAATGGACAAACATATGATACAATTTATGCTCACCTTTCATCCCGAAGCGTTAACGAAGGCGACGTCGTTCAGCAAGGCCAATATATCGGTGCAAAAGGGACAACCGGACAATCAACTGGTGTTCACTTACATTTTGAACTTCATGTTGGAAAATGGAATGTTGCGAAATCCAATGCCGTCGACCCAAGAAGCTATATCCATTTTTAATAAACGCTAAGATGAAATGGATGAAGGAAAAATCACCTTTTTCTTTTATAAAAACTACCGGAAAATAAATGATCCGGTAGTTTTTTAATGGTTTCGGGGCAGGCAATAAAAGTAAATACGCCTGGCATGAAGATTTCGATTAAAAGCAAAATTGCACGTCGAATTCACATCGCAGAATCTAGATCAGACAATCAATTCCGATATATTAAAAATAAAATTGCACGTCGAATTCACATCCTTATTGGAGATTATATATTAACGTATAAGAAAAGCGCAGAGCGCCCGCTTAGCGACGTACAAACTGGAGCGCCCCGCAATGAGAACAGATTTGCTTCCCCGAATAGGCATCGCACGAAGAAAAAGCGATTAGCTTTTTCGAGGACTCTGAATAATCTTCCTTGAATAAGCATCGCACGAAGAAAAAGCGAGTAGCTTTTTCTAAGGAAAAGGAAACACGGCGAGGGACGAGCCGATGTTGACTTATCGTAGTGAAGCTGCTACTTGAGCGAACTTCATGAGTAATCTTCCTTGATGTACTTCATGAAGCTTTGCGACGAGCTGAACATCCGCTTCCTCGAATAGGCTATGGCGCAGGAGCACATTAAAGGGGAGCTAGTTTCTCAGTCGCTGGCGCTCGGAGCTAGACAATAAAACTAATCCCAAGTTATTTACTTGTATTTTTATACTTTCTTATCTTTTAAAAAAAGCCGATTCCGGTCACTTGATTGAAACCAAAATCGGCCTTTCTCCATTCATTAATCATCCAAATTAACATTATGATAAACTTGTTGAACATCATCCAAATCTTCTAACGCATCAATTAACTTTTCAAATTGGGCTTTTGCTTCACCACTTAATGTGATTTCTGTCTGTGGGAGCATTGTGATTTCCGCAACGGAGAATTCGGTAATTCCTGCGTTTTTCAATGCTTGTTGAACTGCATGAAACTGTTCCGGTTCAGCATAAACAATCACACTGTCTTCTTCTTCCAAAATATCACGAACATCAATGTCCGCTTCCAGTAAAATTTCAAGTACTTCATCGGAGGTTTTTCCTTCAAACATAAACACTGCAGTCGCATCAAACATATACGTTACAGAACCGGTAACCCCCATATTTCCACCGTTTTTACCAAATGCGGCACGGACATCTGCTGCAGTCCGGTTGACATTATTGGTTAAGGCATCCACAATAATCATCGAACCGTTTGGACCGAAACCTTCATAGCGGAGTTCATCATAATGCTCATCCGAACCCCCTTTTGCCTTTTCAATCGCCCGATCAATGATATGACGCGGAACATTATACGTTTTTGCCCGTTCAATGACAAATTTCAACGCTTGGTTTAATTCCGGATCCGGCTCCCCTTTTTTTGCGGCAACAAAAATTTCCGTACCGAATTTCGCATAAATCCGGCTTGTATTTTTATCTTTTTGTGCTTTCTTTTCTTTGATGTTATTCCATTTACGACCCATTGGACACACGCCTTTCTCCATATAGAATAGATATATTTTAGTAAGAAATATACGGTAATGTATGTACTGCGGAAAATCGTCTTTTCTACAGATTGTACAAAATTTCACCTCAATATTATACAACAAAATAAAGCAAGTAGTGAATTTTTATTATTAAACGTTTATGAATAAAGATGAAAAGACACCGGATATAGGATGAAAAAACACAGGGACCGATGTACAAAACCTAAATGAATAGACCTACACAACATTTATTAAAAGCCATGGAGTACCGCTACCAACTTCTTATAAGGGATAAAAATCTAGTTCATAACTTGTCCGCTAAACTCATATATTTGAATGAATGACATTTAATGGCAAGGAGTGACAGATTTGCGAAAAACCCACGTGGCAATTTTGGTGACCTTTGCAATAATCTTTTCATCATTAGCAACTTACACAAGTATACAGATATTTTCAGATGACAAAACAGAGATAAGAAAGACAGAATATCGTCATTTGCCAAATGAATTCTCAAAAATAGAACAGGCTTATGAGCTGATAACGAAAGGGTATATTGAAAACGTGGATCCGGAACATCTTGTTGAAGGGGCGGTAGAAGGAATGCTGGCCACTTTGGGTGACCCTTATTCGGTTTATATGAATGAGGAAAAAGCAAAAGAATTTAACCGATCTTTAGACTCTTCTTTTGAAGGAATTGGTGCTGAAATGAGTGAAGTTGACGGCAAGGTCATTATTGTATCCCCATTTAAAAATTCTCCGGCAGAAAAAGCGGGTCTGAAACCTTTTGATGAGATTGTTGCCGTTGACGGACAAGATGTTAAGGGTCAAGATTTATATGAAGTAACATCTAAAGTACGCGGCAAAAAAGGAACGACGGTATCATTGCAAATATTACGTGAAGGTTTAAGTGAACCGATTTCGATTGAAGTAATAAGAGATAAAATCCCAATTGAAACAGTTTTTTCTGAAATTATTGAACAGGAAGAAAAGAAAATTGGATATATTACGATCACTTCATTTGCGGAAGAGACAGGCGAAGATTTTTTAAGCCGGTTAAATACTTTGGAAAAAGAAAAAATAGATGGGTTAATTATTGATGTCCGCGGCAATCCGGGTGGTCTTTTGCAAAGTGTAAAGAAAATTGCCGGAGAGTTGGTGCCAAAAGAAAAACCGATGTTTCAAATTGAGGGAAGAGATCAAGGGCAAGAACAATATTTTTCGAAATTAGCAGAAAAGAAACCTTATCCCATCGCGGTTTTAACCGATAAAGGAAGCGCATCGGCCTCAGAAATTTTAGCAGCCGCATTGAAGGAGGCAGGCGGTTATCCGACCATTGGCGAGACGACATTCGGAAAAGGGACGGTTCAACAACAAGTCGATTTAGGGGATAAGAGCTATATAAAATTAACGATGTATAAATGGTTGACACCGGATGGGAACTGGATTCACGGACGAGGAATTAAACCGGATATTTATGTTGTTCAGCCGGATTTGTACCATGTCCACCCATTACAAATTGATCAGCCGCTAAGTAAAGATATGAATAATGGGCAGGTAAAAAATGCTCAGTTGATTTTGAAAAGCCTGGGTTATGAACCGGGGCGGGTAGATGGCTACTATAGTGAAACAACGGAAACAGCTGTGAAACGATTCCAAAGAGAACATAACTTGCCGGATACGGGTATCATTAATGAGAAAACAGTTAGGAAGATGGAAAAGAAAGTGGCTGAAGCAAAAAGAAAAAAAGAAAATGACCGCCAGTTGCAAATGGCCCTGCGATATTTTCAGTATCAACATTAATATTCAAGAGAATCTATTGAGCATCCACAGTATCAAGATAATCGGCGGAGATATTTAGGTATCAACAAGGACTGCACACTTTGTGTAGTCCTTTCTTGTTATTCTTAATCCATTTAATAGTTAAGCTGTTTGAAACGTTTTTTGATATTCAATCTAAAATTAAATAATAGATAGGTTTTTTTATCCATATTTGCTAAAATAGTAGATAATAACCTATTAAATGATCCGATCGATTTAAAATAAAAATCTCGGGGGGTGTCGGGCTTGGAGTGGTTGCTTGAAATTGGAAAAGGGATTGGAAAATTCTTCTTAGACCCGTTACTTTATCTTGGAATCCTTTATGCTGTTTATCTTGGCTATATGCGGGTAAAACGAGAACGAAGGAATTTTCATATACGTATCCAAGATGGTTGGTTTGAGACGCGTATGTATTTTGGGAAAGGACTTATTTGCGGGCTTATTTTTTCCATCATTACTTTACTAATTGGGAATATCATCCCGCTGGCATTTGTTTTGACCGTATCAGCTGTTACGATTTTATTTTCCATCATCTTAAAACCGGGTTTGCTTTCCCCGGCATATACGATGGGGACCGGCTTTTTCTTAATCATGCTTATTACTATGTATCAAATTGAAGTTCCTATTTTTCAAAACCTCTTTGCACAAATGGATACAGCAATCATTCCGGGGGCAGCCTTTTTAACGGGGTTGTTATTACTGGCGGAAGGGTTGCTCGTATTCAAAAATGCCAGTCAACACACATCGCCGAAATTGATACGCAGCAAAAGGGGAATGAACATGGGTGTCCATGAGTCAAAACGATTATGGATGGTTCCGCTGTTATTTTTAATCCCTGCTGATGCACTTTCCGTACCGTTTGACTTTTGGCCGGTTGTTCCTATTGGTCAGTCGACTTTTACTTTCCTGTTTATCCCGTACTGGATCGGGTTTGGTAGCCAAATTCGCAGTGTTCATCCGAGTCTGGGAATTAAAGGGCAGGGAAAGCAAGTGATTTGGTTGGGAGTTTTAGTTACCCTGATTGGAGCGGCAGGATTTTGGTTTGAACCGGCAGTAATTGTGGCGATGGGCATTGCCTTAATCGGCCGCCTGCTGATTTCAATGGTTCATTATTATCAGGATAGCGGGCAGACTTACTATTTTTCGAAAAACCATTCCGGAATTGTGATTTTGGATATTATTCCGGGGACGGCAGCTGAAAAAATGAAGTTGAAGATCGGTGAAGTAATCAAGACGGTAAACGGGATTCCTGTTCAAAATGAGCAACAATATTATGAAGCGTTACAGAAGAACCGGGCGTTTTGCCGGCTGGAAGTAATAGATGATAATGGGGAAAACCGCTTTGTCTCCAGGGCATTATACGAGGGAGAACACCACGAACTGGGCATTATTACATTTGGCAATGAAAATAAGTGGGAACAAGACGTAGGTTGATTGGGCGGAATCTGACCATAATGACTCGGAATGACAGGTAAAAGGAACAAAATATTTATCTGGAGGAATGGCATTTAAAAAATTGTCATTCCTTTCTTAATCTATCGAAGCTTCTTCTGGTGTTGCGCAGTGGAATTAATGGGGGGACTGTTGATTTCTCGTAGTCTACTGGTGAATTCGCAGGGGTTATTGTTGAATTTTTCAATTTTACTGTTGAATTCATGTCCGAGTACTGTTGAATTTCCCTTTTTTTACTGTTGATTACGGGGTGTTACTGGTGAATATTCCAATTTTATTGTTGAATTCATATCCGAGTGCTGTTGAATATTCTTTTTTTACTGTTGATTACGGGGTGTTACTGGTGAATTCAGGGATTCTACTGTTGCTAGTTGGGTCCGGGTACCGCTCAGGTAAGGAAACTGAACCGTTGACACTAGGCTGCTAAATTTTGACTACTAACCTTCTTATCTGTAGAGAATAAAAATGCTTAAAATTAACAAATTTAATAAAAAAGGAGATGAACTGGTTTGTCTAAAAAAACAATCTATTTTTTGTGTACTGGTAATTCCTGCCGCAGCCAAATGGCAGAGGGGTGGGCAAAAAAATATCTAGGTAAAGAGTGGAATGTTTATAGTGCAGGAATTGAAGCACATGGATTAAATCCAAATGCAGTGAAAGCAATGAAAGAAGTCGGAATTGATATTTCTAATCAAGCATCGGAAATTATTGATGCTGAGATTTTAAATCATGCAGACTTAGTTGTGACTCTTTGCGGGGATGCTCGGGATAAATGTCCGGTTACGCCACCACATGTAAAAAGAGAGCATTGGGGCTTTGATGACCCGGCAAAAGCGGAAGGGACAGATGAAGAAAAATGGGCAGTATTTCAGCGGGTACGGGACGAAATTGGGGAGCGGATTAAGCGTTTTGCTGAAAAAGGTGATTAAGGTGAAAAATATGTGGTAGGAAAGGAATTAATCGTAAATTTTGTTCGATACCACTACAGTTAGAAGTTTTATATGTATCAAAAAATAATCAATAGAAATATATATTCAAATGATTGTTTGACCGTTTGAATATGAGAGCATATAATAATTAATATAATAGTCAAATCATCATTTGAATGACAGGGGAGAAAAAATATGAATAATGATATTTGTGAAATAACGTGTATAAATGAGGAAAAAGTAAACAGGGTGAAAACGAGCTTAGCTGAACAAAATTCTACAGATGTTGCTAAAATTTTCAAGGCATTGTCTGACGATACAAGAATTAAGATTGCTTATGCTTTGTCAGTTGAGGATGAATTATGTGTGTGTGATGTAGCCAATATTACTGGTTCTACAATTGCCACAGCTTCTCATCATTTAAGGCTATTAAAGAATTTAGGTATAGCGAAATATCGTAAAGAGGGGAAGTTAGTATTTTATTCTATAGATGATGAACATGTGAAGAATTTAATCCATTTAGCATTTGCTCATCAGAAAGAGGTTAGGGAAATTGAGTGAAGCAACTATTTCTGAAAATAAAAATGTTTATCGGGTTGAGGGATTTTCCTGTGCAAATTGTGCCGGAAAGTTTGAGAAAAATGTTAAGAAGCTACCGGGAGTACAGGATGCAAAAGTGAATTTTGGCACCTCGAAAATTACTGTTTACGGTGAAACAACAGTGGAGGAATTGGAAAAGGCAGGTGCCTTTGAAAATCTTAAAGTATTTCCGGACAAGTCAGAAGCGCCATCGTCAACAGTGAATCAAATAGATAAAGAGGTGACGAAAGAGGCGAAAATTCCATTCTATCAAAAACACAGTACACTTTTATATGCTTCATTGCTAATTGTTTTTGGATATCTTTCTCAGTTTGTCAATGGGGAAGAAAACCTAATTACTTCAGTGCTATTTATCGCATCGATTGTCATCGGAGGGCATTCACTTTTTAAAACAGGTTTTCAAAATTTGTTCAAACTTGATTTTGATATGAGAACATTGATGACGGTTGCTATTATTGGTGCTGCTTTTATAGGAGAATGGGCAGAAGCGTCGATTGTTGTTATTCTTTTTGCCATAAGTGAAGCCATGGAGCGATATTCAATGGATAAAGCCAGACAATCCATTCGATCATTAATGGATATTGCCCCAAAAGAAGCACTTATTAGGCGAAATGGACAAGAAATGACGGTCTCTGTGGATCATATTTTGGTTGGAGATATAATGATTGTTAAGCCCGGTCAAAAAATCGCGATGGATGGAATTGTCATTAGCGGTACTTCTTCAGTAAACCAAGCAGCAATTTCAGGAGAGTCCGTACCGGTTTCTAAAACCGTTGATGATGAAGTATTTGCAGGAACGATTAATGGAGAAGGATTACTTGAAGTAAAAATTACGAAACTTGTAGAGGATGCAACGATTTCAAAAATTATTCATCTTGTTGAGGAAGCACAAGGTGAACGCGCTCCGGCACAAGCCTTTGTTGACACATTCGCTAAATATTACACGCCCATTATAATGGTCATTGCCGGATTAGTTGCGATCATACCTCCTTTGTTTTTTGATGGAGATTGGGGAACATGGGTTTATCAAGGATTATCAGTTTTAGTTGTTGGCTGCCCTTGTGCATTGGTTATATCTACGCCAATTTCAATCGTTTCAGCAATCGGAAATGCTGCGAAAAAAGGTGTTCTTATTAAAGGTGGTATTTACTTAGAACAAATGGGTACTGTAAAGGCCATTGCATTTGATAAAACAGGTACATTAACAAAGGGTGTTCCAGTAGTTACTGATTTTTATGTGCTGAACGATCAAATCAATGAAAATAAGCTGTTATCCATCATTACTGGGTTAGAATATCGTTCCCAGCATCCGCTTGCTTCTGCCATTTTTCGAAAAGCAGAAGAAATGAATGTTACTTATTCTAATGTAATCGTGAAGGATTTCACCACAATTACAGGTAAAGGGATTAAGGGTACTGTAGAAGGAACAACTTATTATGTAGGTAACCTAAAGCTTTTTAAGGAAGTACCAAATGCGAATTTTGATAACAGCTTAGAAGATAGAATAACCAATCTTCAAAACGAAGGGAAAACAGTGATGATTTTTGGTACAGAAAAAGGAATACTTGCCTTAATTGCGGTAGCTGATGAAGTACGTGAATCTAGTAAAAATACCATTCAAAAACTGCATCAACTTGGAATTAAAAAGACGGTTATGCTGACAGGTGATAACAAAGGCACTGCAAACGCAATTGGTCGGTATTTAGGTGTTTCGGAAACTCAAGCAGAATTGATGCCGCAAGATAAATTAGCTGTTATTAAGCAGTTAAGATCTGCGTATGGAAACGTTGCTATGGTTGGTGATGGTATCAATGATGCTCCTGCTTTAGCGGCTGCAACTGTCGGAATTGCGATGGGGGGAGCTGGAACGGATACAGCACTGGAAACGGCAGATGTTGCTCTTATGGGAGACGATTTAAGTAAGCTTCCATTTACGGTAAGACTAAGCCGAAAATCGTTAAATATTATTAAAGCAAATATAATCTTTGCAATAGGTATTAAATTAATTGCCTTATTATTGGTCATTCCCGGCTGGTTAACGCTATGGATTGCAATTCTATCAGATATGGGGGCAACTCTTTTGGTGGCACTAAATGGTTTACGACTGATGAGAGTGAAAGAATAATTAAAAACTTGAGTTTCGCATCCCAAAGACGGGGTGAGTGGTGTTTTGTCACCCAAAAAAGGAGTTTCCCGCCTCAAAATGGCGACGAGAATGAATCTCGTCGCCAAAAAGTGAAGTTTCTCGGCTCAAAATGGTGACGAGAAAGGTTCTCGTCGTCAAAAAATGGGGTTTTCCGGCTCAAAATGGTGACGAGAATGGGCTTCGTCGCCAAAAAATAGGGTTTTTCGGCTGAAAATGGCGACGAGAAAAGGTCTCGTCGCCCAAAAAAGGAGTTTCTCACCCAAAAGTGACGACGAGAATGGGCTTCGTCGCCAAAAAAGAGAGTTTTCCGGCTCAAAATGGCGACGAGAAAAGGTCTCGTCGTCAAAAAATGGGGTTTCCCGGCTCAAAATGGTGACGAGAAAGGTTCTCGTCGTCAAAAAATGGGGTTTTCCGGCTCAAAATGGTGACGAGAATGGGCTTCGTCGCCAAAAAATAGGGTTTTTCGGCTGAAAATGGCGACGAGAAAAGGTCTCGTCGCCCAAAAAAGGAGTTTCTCACCCAAAAGTGACGACGAGAATGGGCTTCGTCGCCAAAAAAGAGAGTTTTCCGGCTCAAAATGGCGACGAGAAAAGGTCTCGTCGTCAAAAAATGGGGTTTCCCGGCTCAAAATGGCGACGAGAATGGGCTTCGTCACCCAAAAAAGGAGTTTTCCGGCTCAAAATGGTGACGAGAAAAGGTCTCGTCGTCAAAAAATGGGGTTTTCCGGCTCAAAATGGTGGCGAGAAAGGTTCTCGTCGTCAAAAAATGGAGTTTTTCGGCTCAAAACGGTGACGAGATTGGGCTTCGTCACCCAAAAAAGAAGTTTTCCGGCTGAAAATGGCGACGAGAAAGGTTCTCGTCGTCAAAAAATGGAGTTTCGCCCGCAAAAATGCCGACGAGAAAAGGTTCTCGTCGCCAAAAATCAATGGAAAATGGGTCGTGTAATTCATAAAATTGAAAGACTTTGATTGCAATGTTTGACATAAGGGAAATAGGATAATATAATTGTCACGATTTAAAGATAGTTTTCATTGTTACATCCTTTGACTATTACATGCAATTATCCTAACTTCATTGAATTATAAGGAGAAAGATTAATTTGAAAAAAACAAAGGGTATCCATCATATATCAGCAATTGTTGGCCATCCCCAAGAAAATATTGATTTTTATACACGGGTGTTAGGGTTACGCCTGGTAAAAAGAACGGTAAACTTTGATGATCCGGGAACTTATCATTTCTATTTTGGCGATGAAAAGGGAACTCCGGGAACCATTATCACGTTCTTCCCATGGCCAAATGCAAAATATAAAGGAAGAATCGGAGGAGGCCAAGTTGGGGTTACATCTTATGTTATTCCTTTTGGAGCAATGCGTTTCTGGGAAAACCGTTTAAAGGAATTCTTTATTCCGTATAAAAAATCCGCTCGCTTTGGTGAACAGTATTTGCAATTTGTTGATCCGCATGGGTTACATTTGGAATTGGTGGAGCGAAACGAAGGAAAACGAAATGAATGGAGTGTTGACGGAATCACTTCTGAAGTAGCAATTAAAGGATTTGGTGGTGCCTTATTATTGTCCACCGATCCGGAACGAACTTCAGAAATGATATATAAGGTGCTCGGGCTTGATTTTGTAGGTGAAGATGATGATTATATCCGCTTCCGTTCACTGGATGATCTAGGAAATATCATTGACATTAAGAAAGATCCGGTACCACAAGGACGAATAGGTGTTGGGACGGTACATCATATTGCGTGGCGTGCGGATGAACAAATGGACCAAACCCAATGGAAAAAGCTAATAGAAAGCGATGGTTATCAAGTAACCGATGTGAAGGACAGACATTATTTCCATTCGGTTTATTTTCGGGAACCGGGAGAAATTTTATTTGAAATTGCCACCGATGTTCCCGGGTTTTTAATAGATGAACCTTGTGATCACTTAGGAGAAGAACTAAAATTACCACCTCAATTCAAGCACTTACGAGGAAAAATTGAAGCCGGTCTTTTACCAATTGAAGTGCCGGTAGCGATAAAAAATGATTAATCAAATAAGTGGTCAACCATTAATGTGGTGTTTGCCCCATTTTTCTTGATTTTTCCCCGACTTTGCCAATTACAAAAAAATAAAAGGCTGAAAACATTGATTTAATAATGTTTCCAACCTGTATTATCGTTTTTACTATGTATATATGCTTTAATCTTTTTATAAAACTATTTGTACAATAATTTAAAAAAGCCTTATGTAAAAGTCTTATGCATATCTACATTCAAAAAATAATTAACTCCTTGAAAATGTTGATCTGACAATGTTTTCAAGGAGTTTTTACTGTCAAAGTCGGGAAAAATAAAATCTAGGTTAGCCAATATTGGCATCCGGTTAATCGAGGTATTTCGTGAACCGGTTCGACAAGCCTTGTTGGAAAGTAATCGGTTTGAAGCACCGTTAACAATCGATGAAGTGGCAGAAAAAGCATCACGGTTCATCAATTTGGGCAATCAAATGGGTGAAGGGTGGTTGTTAACCGGAGAAATAGCTGAATTGATGGATGCCGGTGTAGACAATGTTGTCTGCGTCCAACCGTTTGGCTGTTTGCCGAACCATGTTATTGCGCGCGGAATGTTTAATGCTATCAAACAATTCTACCCGTATGCGAACCTGATTGCTATCGACTTTGATGCAAGCATTAGTAAGGTGAACCAAATTAATCGGATCAAGTTGATGATCAGTATCGCCAAAAACGGCATGGTACAGAGGAATGTTTAAGAATCAGACTCGAGGATGATTTGAACAAATTTTTCACAAAACAAATCCAATTGTTTCCATTCCGACGAAAAAGCATTAAAATGGAAATATCGAAAGGAGTGAAAGAGATGAAATATGTAGACACATGGGATTTAGATGCGATTATCCCAGGTGGAACGAAATCACCTGAACTGCAAGAAAAATTGCAAAAAATTGATCAGCAAATAAACGAGTGGGAGCAACTGATTAAGCAATGGAATTTTTCAGAAAACCAATCAGCTGAACCATTTAAAAGGATTTTAGAAAAACAGGAAACCATTGAAAAAGGGCTTTCCCAATCGGCAACATTTGTGCAAATGTGGCATGATGCATTCATGAATGATGAATATGCAAATGTCGTTATGGGTCAGATTTTAGATTTAGTCAGTAAGTTGGAAAATATAAATACAGCTTTTACGAAAAAGTTGGTGGCCATTTCGGATCAAGATTGGAACACATTTTTACAAGATGATGAGTTAAAAAAGGTTGCCTTTGCCCTAAATGAAATTCGTGATAAAGGAAAGCGGCTTTTATCTGAGGCGGAAGAAAAAATTATTACGGAATTAAACAAAGACGGGCTGACGGCATGGAGCAGACTGTATGATACTGTGGTTTCCATGATGACGATTCCGTTTACTGATAAAGACGGAAAAACGGTGGAACTTTCTGTCGGTCAAGCGATGAATCGAATGTATGCTGATCCGGATCCGGAAGTTCGAAAACAATTGTTTACGAATTGGGAAGCAGCTTGGGAAAAATTCGCACCAATCTTTACTGACACGATAAATCATTTAGACGGGTTCCGAATTACTTTGCAAAATTTCCATAACCGCAAAGACTATTTAGAAGAACCGCTGGAATATAATCGGATGACAAAAGATACATTGGATGCGATGTGGACAGCAGTTGCTAATAATAAACAACCATTCATCGACTTTTTAAAGCAAAAGGCAAAACTGCTTAACATGGAGAAATTAGGATGGCAAGATGTCGATGCTCCGGTTACGGTGGGTGACAGTAAAGCGACTCGTTTTACATATGATGAAGCTTGTGATTTTGTCATTGAACACTTTGCCAGCTTCGGACCAAAATTGGCAGACTTTGCAAAACATGCCCTGGAAAATCGTTGGGTGGAGGCAGAAGATCGCCCGAATAAACGGCCGGGCGGGTATTGTACAGATTTACCGGAATTTGAAGAGTCCCGGATTTTTATGACATTTACCGGTTCAATGAGCGATGCCAGTACGCTTGCCCATGAATTAGGCCATGCATTTCATAGTCATGTTATGCGGGATTTGCCGAGATTAAATCGGAATTATGCCATGAACGTTGCTGAAACGGCCAGCACGTTTGCGGAAACGATTATTGGGAATGCAACAGTCGCTAATGCAAAAACAGATGCGGAAAAAATTTCGCTACTAAATGATAAACTTGGCAATGCCGTCGCTATGTTTATGAATATCCATGCCCGGTTTATTTTTGAAAATAACTTTTATCAAGAACGGACGAAAGGAATTGTCTCCGAACAACGCTTAAATGAGTTGATGGTGGAAGCGCAAAAAGAAGCTTATTGTGATTGTTTGGCCGGGTATCATCCGCATTTTTGGTGCAGCAAATTGCATTTCTTTATCGATGATGTACCGTTTTACAACTTTCCGTACACTTTCGGCTACTTGTTCAGTTTAGGTATTTATGCAGAATTCCTGAATAATCCGACCGGGTTCGAGGAAAAATATATTGCCTTGTTGCGAGACACCGGCACGATGAAAGTGGAAGAATTAGCAATGAAACATCTCGGTGTTGATTTAACGAAACCTCAATTTTGGGAAGCCGGTATTCAACTGGCAGCGAAAGACACTGAAGAGTTTATCCGCTTGTCGGAAAAATTGGTTTAGGGTGAAATTCAATTTATACCGTGTGCTGGTATAGGCGCGGTATGAATTGAATTTTTATAATACTACGCAGGGTTTGTGAAGCATAATACGATAAAAAAAAGATAAGACACAAGCAAGGTTCAATTTATTAGTGAAGTATATCTGGAGAAAAAAGAAGACACTCCATCATATATATGCTCAGCAAACACACCAATCAAAAAACTTTACATACAGTAGGGGGGTATAGTATAATAAAAACATCAGGAAGGGGGTATACTCCAAATGGAAGAAGTGAAACAACCTGAACTGGAAAGCTGTGCAGAAGTTGAATGCTGCACCTCGACAAGTGAACGGAAAAGTCACCATTCCGAACAGACGAAGAAAAACTTGGTAACCCGGCTAAATCGGATTGAAGGGCAAATTCGCGGTGTTAAAGGGTTAATTGAAAAGGACACATATTGTGATGATGTCCTCACTCAGATTGCAGCAATCCAGTCAGCGTTAAACGGTGTATCCAAAATCCTTCTCGAAGGTCACTTGAAAAATTGTGTCGTCGAACGTATCCAAGAGGGTGATATGGATGTACTTGATGAATTTTTAACGACGATTCAACGGGTGATGAAAAAGTAGTTCGCAGCTTTAATGGTAACAAATCATTATATTCTTTTATTACTCAACTTTCGCAGACTGAAATTGGCAAATAAGCCTTGATATAGCTAGGAAGGTTGGATATCCACTGTTCTAGTTGACTTTGAATTAATTTTTTGATTTTCTTGTTGGTCTGTTTTATTACATCTTGAAGAAGCTCGATTAACTGCTGCAATGCGACAGCCCAATCAAGTTCATTTACTTCATCACATAGTTCATAAAACAGACCACCAATTGTTCGTTCATCCGTATGACAACGATTCTGCCAAGAGAGTACAATAAAACGTGTAAATACAATCGTTGTATGGGCAATAAGCGCATCATATGAACGACTTTGGAACTCTTTTTCAAGTTTTAAAAGGGATTTGGTTGTCTTAAAGAAAACCTCGATATCCCAGCGCATTCCGTAGATTCGCACAATTTCTTGTTCGGAGAGCGTGCAATCGGTACTAAGGATGGCAAGCCACTCACTTTTCTTATTTCTATTTTGAATGAATACCACTTTAACGGGTGTCCCGTTAGCCATTGTTGTATGAATTGAACGAAGAACTCCTTTCCCGGATGGAACAGGTACAGCTAAGCGATAAAGTTGCTTTAGTGAAACCATTTTATCGTTTACGTTATAGCGTTGTTTTGTTTCTTTAACCATCCCTATGACATCTAATCCTTGATCGACAATCGCTTTAACAAGTGGTGGCAAGGTAAACCAAGAATCCATAAGAACATAGCTGGCTTCGATTCCACTCGTTAATGCACGCTTAATCATATCAGGAATCTGTTCAGGCTCTGTTTGAAGTGCATTTTGTCTACGTTTATAGCCACATGTGCGTTTATCAATGTGATCAGAAATACCATTGATTTGTGACTTTCTCGAACTGACTAAAGAAAAGTCAATTGGCATAAATGTATGGCCATCTGACCAACCCAAAGTAAGCATACGAAAACCTTTATAAAAGCGCATTTTAAGTGAAGCATGATCAAAACAACGAGCGAGCAATTCGACCTTTTTACTGCGATTTCGATCATAGGAAGAATCATCAATAATGAACACTTTTGGTCGTGTTCGATTCGTAAGACTTGCCACTTTTCGAATGGTAAAAGTGCTCAATAGTAATAAAAAGCGGCGCCAGTTGAACGTTGCTTGGTTTAAAAAACGATAAACAGCGTCCTTAGCTGGAAATTGATCTGCTTTCTTTGAATCCAGTAGGGAAAACCAATTTCTATGTTGAAAAATCAAACAAAAAATAAGTTGAAATAAGTAAGAACAGCTAAAGCCAAACGATTTTTTAATTCCTGCTTGGCGTAGATGCTTATTTATTTCAAGCTCAGAAAAAACAGAGTCAAGTTCTTTTGGTAGTTGATTAAATTGGCTATTTTGGTTTATCATATAGGGGACACCTCTTCTGTATGGTAGTGTTTTTCATCAATTACACTATACCAAAGAACGAGGTGTTTTTTCATGATTATTTAAATTTGTCAACGAATATATTTGATAAACTCTGGTTTCAATAAAACCAATGATTAATGCTTATTTTTTAGGTGCGAAAGTTGAGTTTATTAGAAAAAAAGGAGATGTATATTCATGGAACACGTGACATTAACTGTTCATGGCATGTCTTGTGGGCATTGTGTAAAAGCGGTAGAAGGCAGTGTCGGCGCATTAAATGGTGTTGACCGCGTTGTTGTAAATTTAGAAGAAGGGAAAGTGGATGTTGACTACAATCCTGAAGTTGTGACCCTTGATACGATTAAAGAAACCATTGATGATCAAGGATACGATGTCGTTTAAGATTTGCACAACCCGTGTTCTTTCGAGGGGCACGGGATCTTTTTGAAAACCATTTTCGTAAACTTTGTTGCGATTGATTTGAGAAAATAAATTGTTCATACAAGAGTAATTTTGTCAAAGAAAATTTTGTTACTATCAACCTGATGTTCATCCGGGAGTAAATTTGTTAAAAATATTTTTCAAAAACTTTGTTGCGATAGATCTGAGAAAATAAATCGTTTATACAAGAGAAAAGTTATCAGAGCTATTTTTAGAAAATCTTGTTGCTATTGTTCTGAGGCTGGCTTGTCAAACTTGTGCCGTACCGGGGATTTGAAGTCTGAATTCCGATAAGACATCATTGGCGAGTCACCAATTACTTTATTTAAAACAAATGCCAATAATCTTTTAATAGGTAGTCTTTTCGAAAAAACATACCCCATATAGGTATGGAGGAGGTGCAAAACATATGACTACAACAAAAGAAACAAACCTGCAAATCCTTGGCATGACCTGTGCAGCATGTGCCAACCGGATTGAAAAGGGATTAAATAAAATCGAAGGGGTCGAGCAGGCAAATGTAAACCTGGCAATGGAAACAGCCAGTATCAAGTTTGACCCAACAAAAACAAATCTCCAAGACTTCGAGAAAAAAATTAGAGATCTCGGCTATGATGTGGTCAGTGAAAAAGCTGAATTTACGATTACCGGAATGACCTGTGCGGCTTGTGCCAACCGGATTGAAAAAGGCTTAAATAAAATGGATGGCGTCGCAGCGGCTACTGTCAATCTTGCCCTAGAAACTGCCACCGTCGAATATAATCCGTCCGTCGTGTCACCAAATAACATGATTGAAAAAGTGGAAAAGCTGGGCTACGGAGCCATTGAAAAACGTGTCGAAGAGAAAGCAGACGTCGATTACCGGGAACAAGCAATCCAGAGACAAAAATGGAAATTCATTATATCCGCGATCCTCTCATTGCCGCTCCTATGGACGATGTTTGCCCATTTCTCGTTTACGTCTTGGATGTATGTACCGGATATTTTTATGAATCCATGGTTCCAACTTGCCCTTGCTACTCCGGTCCAATTTATTATTGGAAAACAATTTTATGTTGGCGCATATAAAGCGTTACGTAACGGCAGTGCCAATATGGATGTACTCGTGGCAATGGGTACCTCGGCCGCATATTTTTACAGTTTGTACTTGGTTCTTCGGTCTCTCGGTGCTCATCACCATATAGAAGGTTTATATTTTGAAACAAGTGCTGTCCTAATTACCTTAATTTTGCTGGGAAAATATTTTGAAGCAAAAGCAAAGGGGCGATCATCCGAAGCAATCAAAAAATTAATGGGTCTCCAAGCAAAAACAGCTACGGTCATCCGGGATGGGGTGGAGACAATCATCCCACTGGAAGAAGTTGTTGTTGGTGATCACCTTCAAGTAAAACCGGGAGAAAAAATACCGGTAGATGGTATCATTATTAGCGGGGAGTCAGCTATTGATGAGTCAATGCTTACCGGAGAAAGTGTTCCGGTTGATAAAAAGGCTGGTGATACAGTAATCGGCGCAACCATTAACCGAAATGGCTCCCTCCGTATTGAAGCAACCAAGGTTGGTAAAGATACGGCTCTTGCGCAAATTATTAAAGTGGTTGAACAAGCTCAAGGTTCGAAAGCGCCTATTCAACGGTTAGCTGATAAAATATCCGGTATTTTTGTTCCGATTGTTGTTGGGATTGCGCTGATTACATTTCTCGTTTGGTATTTTATCGTTGCCCCGGGTGAATTTGCTGTAGCATTAGAAAAACTAATTGCCGTACTCGTTATCGCCTGTCCATGTGCCCTCGGACTTGCGACACCGACATCGATTATGGCCGGATCCGGTCGCGCCGCTGAATACGGGATTTTATTTAAAGGTGGCGAACATTTGGAACGGACGCACAACATCACTACCGTTATTTTGGATAAAACCGGAACAATTACAAACGGAACACCTGTATTAACCGATGTGATTGTGGAAAATGGTTGGCAAAATGAGGAGTTTCTCCGGCTGGTCGGTACAGCGGAAAAAAATTCTGAACACCCTTTGGCCGAAGCAATTGTTAGTGGCATCCAGGAAAAGGGAATAGCGCTTGGCAAAACCGAACAATTTGAAGCAATTCCGGGATTTGGAATCAAAGCAGTTGCTGATGGGAAGGAAATTCTTATTGGTACAAGGAAATTACTTGACCAATATCATATTGATTTTACCGTGGCCTCCAAAACAATGCAGCAATTGGAGGAAAATGGAAAAACAGCCATGCTTGCAGCAATCGATGGGAAACTTGCCGGTATCGTTGCTGTTAGTGATACAGTAAAAGACACCTCAAAAGCAGCAATCAAACGGTTGAAAGAAATGGCCATCGAGGTTATTATGATTACCGGCGACAATGAACGGACGGCCAAAACGATCGGTGAGCAAGTCGATGTCGATCGTGTCATTGCAGAAGTACTCCCTGAAGGTAAAGCGGAGGAAGTGAAAAAACTGCAACAACAAGGCAAAATTGTCGGCATGGTTGGTGATGGGATCAATGATGCTCCTGCTCTTGCCACTGCCGATATCGGTATGGCCATCGGGACAGGAACGGATGTTGCCATGGAAGCCGCCGATATTACCCTTATACGTGGCGACTTAAACAGTATTGCCGACGCTATTTTTATGAGTAAAAAAACAATTACAAACATCAAACAAAATCTTTTCTGGGCATTTGCCTATAATACAATTGGTATTCCGATTGCCGCGATGGGCTTTCTAGCACCATGGTTGGCCGGTGCAGCCATGGCCTTCAGTTCGGTATCGGTTGTGTTGAATGCATTACGATTGCAACGGGTGAAATTATAAAATTGCTGAGAATCATTTTCTTCCGTATAATTTCCTGTAGTATTAAAATCGACACCATCCATTTCTGTGGGGGTGTCTTTTTTTACGTTAAGAATGTATAAATTTCCAGCAAAAAAGCAAATTCGATGTAGTGTGGAATTTTAAAAATTAAGTATAAGCGCAACTATGAATTTCTTTTTTCCAATAAATGCTTGCTTGAACAGCAGAAAACTTACTGATAAAATATGAAGAGATAGTTCACATAGTGAATAGTTCACCATATTAACTAATATAATAAAAAGGATTTGATGTTAATGGAAAACTTATCCATTCATGAAATTGTTGAACGTTATATACAACTTACACATGAAGTCTGGAAACGGGGTGAAGCTTTAATAAGAGATGAGATTGGGGAAGTTCTGACCAATGATCAGCATTATCTCTTGCGCTATATTTATCGGCAAAAAAGGTGTACACCAACAGAATTGGCCGCTGCCTTCTCTGTACAAAAAAGTGCCATTACTGCTATTATCAACCGGCTTGTCGAAAAAAACCTAATCAAACGTACACAAGATGTGGATGATCGCAGGGTCATTTACTTAACGCTTACGGATCAGGGGGAAATTTTGTATGAACAAACGGAAGCGAAAATATTTAAACTAGTTGAATCCATTATAACAAAGTTTAATCAGCAAGAAATTGAGAGCTTCTTAAAAATGTACGGAAAACTTGCGGAAATTTTAAAGGAAACGCAATAGATTCTATGAAACTTTAATAGCCAAAGAAAAATTTCTAAATAGGTTGGGAAAACGAATCATTAATGGTGGAGGCAGACCCGACAAGTGTCGCGGACTACCACTACATTTCATACGAAAAAAAATGAATCCTATAATAGTGAGGCGAGCCTGACAAGTGGCAAGAGCCATCACTAGATTTTACACGAAAAAAACGAATCCTATAATGATGGAGGACCAATAAATGAAAGGAATTATTAAAGCAAAATGGCTGATTGTTGTAGCTTGGATTGTTGCTGTCGTCATATTGTTTTTCACCGCTCCAAACATGGCGGATCTTGTTCGAGAAAAAGGACAGCTCGATGTTCCGGACGGCTATTCCTCAAAAGAGGCACAGCAAATTTTAGATGAAATTAATAAACAAAAGGGTGCCGAAAATACAACATCGGTTGCTCTCGTTTTTCACAATAAAGATGGTCTGACGGAAAAAGATATTGAACAAGTGAAGAAAGCTGTCAAACAACTTGAAGACAAAAAAGAGCAACTGGGGATTACAAATATATTAACTCATTTTAATCAGGAAGAATTAAAAGATCAACTAGTCTCAAAAGATGGTAAAGCGATTCTCGTTTCTTTGTCCGTCGAATTGAAGGATCGGACGGCACATGAATTAAGTGATGATTTGTACAACGCAATTGATAATATTAAATTGGAACACTATTATACCGGAAATCTATTTGTTAATGAAGATGTCATTCTCACCTCAGAAGCCGGGTTGAAAAAAACAGAGACGATTACTGTTGTATTCATTTTAATCGTCCTCATTGCGGTTTTCCGTTCGATTGTGACACCATTTATTCCGTTACTTACGGTAGGGATTAGCTATTTGGCTTCACAATCAATTGTTGCTTTTTTAGTGGAATTTTTGAACTTCCCGTTATCAAATTTTACCCAAATTTTTCTTGTGGCGGTCCTGTTCGGTATCGGAACCGACTATTCAATATTGCTGTTGAGTCGTTTTAAAGAAGAGTTATCCGCCCGGGAAAATTTAACGGATGCAATTGTAGAAACTTATCGCCATGCCGGAAAAACGGTTTTATTTAGTGGAATTGCAGTTTTAATCGGTTTTGCGGTTATCGGATTCTCTCAGTTCAAGCTCTATCAATCGGCAGCAGCGGTAGCCGTTGGGATTGTCGTACTTTTAGGCGCCTTATTCACGATTGTTCCATTTTTTATGGCTGTTCTTGGGAAAAAACTGTTCTGGCCGTTGAAAGGAAGCTTGGAATATAAATCAAGCCGGCTTTGGGCATTTGCCGGACGGATTTCTTTTGCCAGACCGCTTGTATCTTTATTAATCGTTGCCGTTATTACGATTCCTTTTATTGTTACGTACGATGGCGGTTTATCCTACAACTCAATGGATGAAATCGGTGAAGGTTATTCATCGGTAAAGGGATTCGATATTATTAAAGATCGTTTTGGCCCGGGTCAGGCTATGCCGACGACAGTTGTTATTAAAAATGATGAAGAAATGGATCAAACCGAATATATGTCCATCATAGAAAATATTAGCGGTGAGTTGGAAAAGGTAGATGGTGTCGACACCGTGCGTTCCCTTACCCGTCCGACCGGCGAAAAATTGGATGATCTATCTGTGGCCAGCCAAGCTGAGAAATTAAAAGATGGGATTAATGAAGGGAATGATGGAATTAAACAGATTCGTGACGGGTTGGATGAAGCAAATTCCAAACTCGCCGCATCATCACCACAAATTACCGAAGCAAAAGACGGGATTAGTGCCTTAGTTTCCGGTACGAAAGAATTACAGACAGGTATAGGTCAATTGCAAACAGGTCTTCAGCAAATTGAAGCCGGTATTCGCCAAGGTTCAACCGGTGCCGGAGAGGCAAAAGCGGGACTTGAAGAGATTAAGAAAAATGCTGAGCAAATGTTGGCCGGATATAAACAGCTTGCCCAAGGTTACAGTGAAGTCCAAACCAATTTATCTACGATACAAACAAACTATAAAAAAATTGAAAATGGTTTAGTAGAGCTTAATAGCAAACTTTCAAACCTCCAACAAGCGTTTGATTTTCTTGAATACTATTTGAACAGCCGACCGGAAAGTGATCAGTTGAAAAAGAATGCAGTCGAAAGTTTTAATGGGATAAAAGTGTATTATACCGCTTTACAACAAAATCTCCCTGCGATGGCAAACGGGATTACTGAGTTAAATACAGGTCTCGGTGCTATTACAGAAGGTTTGAAAACAGCGAATACGAATTTTGCTAAACTTAATAACGGGCAAGAGCAACTAATCAATGGATTGCAAAGCGTGATTGACGGAATTGACGCTTTAGAAAAAGGACTTGATTCAGCCGCTGATGGTCAAGGCACTATTATCAAAAAGTTACCGGCTGTAAGTTCTGGCCTCGGTGAAGTAAATTCGGGTCAACAACAATTGTTGGATGGATTTTCCCAACTTGGCGGTCAGTTCGGTCAATTGACTGACGGTCTCGGTCAAAGTGTTAACGGACTTACACAAATTCATGACGGATTTACAGAAGCAGAGGGATTTTTATCAGAGTTAGCCAAAAGTAAAGAAGACACAGGTATATTTATTCCGGACGAAATTTTAGAAGATAAACAATTCGCCCAAGTACTGGATACGTATTTATCACCTGATAGAAAAATTGCCAAGATAGATGTTATTTTCAGTGAAAACCCGTATTCAACAGAAGCAATCAATCAAGTAGGAGAACTGGAAGCTGCAGTCGAACGTGCTGTGAAAGATACAAAGTTAGAAAATGCGAAAGTAAAAGTCGCCGGTGTAACGAGCATGAATCATGATCTGGGAACCATGTCAGATCAAGACTTTTCCAGAACGGTTGTATTTATGTTGGTCGGTATTTTCATCGTACTAGTTATCCTATTCAGATCATTAATTATGCCGATCTATATTGTAGCGTCCTTACTGCTTACTTATTTTACAACGATGGGTATAACCGAAGCGATTTTTGTTAATTTGCTCGGTTATGAAGGATTAACTTGGGCCGTCCCATTCTTCTCATTTGTTATTTTAATGGCTCTTGGCGTCGACTACAGCATTTTCTTAATGGGCCGATTCAATGAATATCGCGGTGAACCGGTTGATAAAGCAATGATCCTTGCCATGGGCTCAATGGGCTCTGTCATCATTTCGGCAGTCATCATCTTGGGCGGTACATTTGCAGCGATGCTTCCAAGTGGTGTCTTATCTTTGTTACAAATCGCAACAGTCGTCATTTCCGGCCTCGTCCTATACTCAGTGGTCATGCTGCCGCTATTTATTCCGGTCGTTGTCAAAATCTTCGGCAAAGCCAACTGGTGGCCGTTTGTGGGCGGGGGAAAATAAAGAAAAAGGGAGATTGATAAAATTTAGAAAGAATAGATAATTAAAACAAAACCACCCTAAACTTTCATCATAGTAGGGTGGTTTTTTATAAGGTCTATAATAGATATAAAGTGAATTTTTTGTTGATTAATATTAAAAATATTCCTAAATGATGGTATAATTTACCTATATTATAAAGTGAAGGATAAAAAAATGCTAAGTCAGTATGTTGACTTAATCATCGCGTATAAACTTTGATAATTCGTATAAAAAAATGATAATTGCAGCCAAAAACAAATTGAGATAATTTATGTAAATATTAGCACGTGCGTTCTTATTTGTCTAGATTAAAACAGAAAAATATGTAAGGGTGGAGCAGAATTTAATCATTCAATCCTTCAGCAGTATTATTCAAAACTGAACAATAAAACGTATAGTAAGGAAAATAAGATGACTATAAAGTTAGAGAGATTGTTGAGATGAGGATGAGAGTTATAAAAGGAATTGTAATTGGTGTTATTTATGGATTTGTCCTTTCTTTTTGTTCTGCATTGTTGTTTAATATTAATTGCACAATCGTTAGCGGTACCGTCAAGAATTTTGTGTAATGTAATGGGGTAGGGTTTCTCTGAAATGGATTTGGAATGAATAGGGAACTAGTTTCCTCCACACAGGAGACTGAATATTCAGTCTCCTGTGTGGAAAGGGAGAATCCCCCTATTTTGTTTATTTACAGTATTTGGTTAATGATAACGTTCTTCAAACATTCGCTCGAGGGCTTCCTGCGCTTCGGCAAATCCTCTTAACTTTCGCCCTGCCCATTTCTCATTAAAATCTTGAATGGTCAAATACACGACTTTTTCCGCAGCTTCTAAACTGCTCAAACTGTTCATCGGCTTTAGACGTTTCCGAATCTCCTTAATCGTTCGTTCGATGGCATTCGTCGTGTAAATCACACTTCGAATACTGCTTGGATCATCCATAAATGTAAGGAGGACATCCAACTCATTGGCCCAAGATTGAACTTCTCTCGGATACTTGCTTGACCATTTCGACTCAAACTGTTGAAACATCTGTAATGCCATCTCCTTATTCGGCGCGCGATAAATCAGCTTGAGGTCCTCTGCCACTTCGAATTGATCTTTTTTCCGAACACGATTTAAGGTATTACGTACTTTGTGAACGACACAACGCTGCACATCGGCTTTCGGATAAACCGCCTTAAAGGCTTCCTCCAACCCCGGTAGTCCATCGAATACGCCCAGAAGCACTTCCTTGACGCCTCTTTGGTAGAGGTGTTGAAGAATTTCCTGCCATACATAGGCGCTTTCTTGTCCTCCTACAAAGAAATCAAGAATTTCGCGATATCCTTCTTCGTTCACCCCTAACACCACATAAATGACTTCTTTCTCCACGGTTTCGCGACGAAGTTTTACGTATAAACCATCCAAATATAAGACGGAATAACGCTTGTGCAGTGGACGAGTGTGCCATTTCTCGATGTCTTCCTTCACTACATCGGTAATACGGCTGATCGTTGCAGGAGAATAGGCATTGCCTAAAATTCGTTCAATAAACTTGCCAATTTCACGCGTACTCATGCCACTTTGATACATCCTGATGATGGCTTCCTCCAGCCAGCCGGTGTGGCGTTGGTAAGGAGCGAACAATTGGGTTTGAAATTCTCCGTTTCGGTCTCTAGGGACCAAAAGACCTTCAATCCGGCCATATTGCGTATCTAGATTTCGTTGATAGTAGCCGTTTCTCATATTTGATGTTCCGGCCTGTTCTATTTCGAGGAAATTCTTGATTTCTTCCCGCATGATCAGTTCTAATTTTTCCTTTACAAACTGACGAATGACACTTTCCAGTTGATTTGCCCAGTCGACATTCGGTATACTTTTAGACATAGGTAGGGTTCTCCTTTCTCTGGAATGTTTGGGTTCAATCAGAGAATACCCTACCTTTTTTCTTTTGATCTAGTAAAATGCTTTACACAAAATTTTATACATCATCTCGTTAGCAGGGGGAATAACAGTATTTTTGGGAGAAAATTGGCTTTATTTTGCTACTATTGTTCCGTTTATAATAACCTTTTCAATATTATGGTATTATTTATCCAAACAGGAAAAAGTAACAAATAAAAAACTTTGGTTATTAAGCCTTTTATCAGCTTTCCTCATTACACTTTACAGCGGAACAATAGGTGCTATTTTATTTTCGGAGAATATATCGTAAGAGGTAGCATAGAAACAATAAATATAGATGGCACATTAAAATGGGGAACAATCTATGCTTTTGTTTTACTTCCGCTAACTGCTTCTTTTGGACGTTTGATAATTCATTTCTTTTATATGTTGTTAAACAGATTGAATATCTCCAATTAAGCTAGGGATAGCGCCAGTAAATTAAGCATATAAGGACTTCCACGCGTTGGAGGTCCCGTTTTTTATATAAATATAAATATCAACACAATTATCTTTAACAAAGCCTTAAAATTAATAGGAAAGCAGTTCTTTGATTCTTTGATATGTAAGAAGTTAAGGTGCAAATGCAAAAAGAATTTAGATACATATTTTTTCTTTTTATCTAGTAATTGGCTTACACAAAATTTTATACATCATCGGTGGTAAATCTATTGCGTTAATATATTTTTTTATAATATTTACTATAGATGGATAAATTTTAATATAAAACAATCTTTTGGAGAGGGGGTTGTAAATGGACTGGTTTAACAATTTTTTTGATCCTTATGAAAGGAGTGCACGAATTTTTCCCGCATTAATCATTCTTTTTCCTGCATTTGTTTCAGTATATTGTTTGTTTCCTAATTTTAGAGATCTGCTATCAACAGTAGTGGGTTCCATTTTTTTTGTTGCAATGTCTTATTATTTAGGGAAACTCTCAAGAGAAGTCGGTAAGAAAAAGGAAGCTGCACTAATCATTAAATGGGATGGAATGCCTACAACAAGGTTTCTGCGTCACAGAGATACAACTATTGATGTAAACACCAAAAGAAGATATCACCAATACCTTGAGACTCATGTTCCTAATCTAATTATTCCAACCCCACAAGAAGAATTAGCAGATCCCCAAAAAGCTGACTTAGTTTATAAGTCTGCTGTTAATTGGCTTCGAAATAAGACAAGAGATACCCAAAAATATAGATTGTTATTTCACCATAATATCAGCTATGGCTTCTCCAGAAATTTTTGGGCTATGAAATCTTGGGGACTTTTTATTAATTCACTCGTTTTAGCTGGTATAGTTGCCTTGGTTTATAAACGGTATCATTTTGAAATAACAATGATACCTCATGAAGTCTGGTTATCTGTTGTGGTAACTATGTAAACGAGCACACTATTTCAGCTCATCATTTTCAAATTAATCCGGCTTATCATCTGAAATAATGTGCTTATTTTTCCACTTTATTTCAGAATGTGCAAAAATCAGTTCAAAATATTTCAGTGAATTTTAGAGAAAAGAAAACCCCTCTAAAAAGGGGCATCTAAACGTATATAATCCTGAATGTTAATTCGAACTTTATATATCTCATTAGGATGAAGGATAAACTTCACATCTTGATCTAAAGTAATAAACCAATCCAAATCTTTTTCTAAGAATGCTTTAAAATATCTATTTTGGATTCGCAGTTCAAAATGATATCCCTGCGCAATCCAATAAGCCTGTTGCCCAATCCAAACTCTCCATTCCAACTCATCATGGTTATAAACTAGAATCCCTCGCTTCATAACCCACTATCCTCTATGGCCAATCGGACGACTTCCTCATCGATTTGTTCTTTCTTTAATTGAAAACCAAATAACAAGCTGTTAATCGTTAATGTATTAATGACTCTGGGCCAACCTTGAGAACGTAATGCAATAGCTTCCAATGCTGATTCAGTAAATATCGGCATTTTCGCCCCTGCGATTTTTAGGTGGTGATTGATATATAAAATAATCTCCTCTTTCGGCAAAGGCTGGATTTCATACTTCAGAATGAGACGTTGAGCTAGCGGCCGGTGATGATTCATTGTTAGTCGAGTCTTAAGATGTGTCAATCCTGCCAAAATCAAGATAAACGGATTGGTCGAATCCATTTGAAAATTAAACAATAAGGCGATATCCTGCAAAAATGCATCCTTTGCCATATGCATTTCATCTAGAATAAATACAGGCGTAATTTTTCTCTCTCCAGCCATTCGTTCAATTCCTTGCTGAATCTGCCGAAAAAGGTCTACTTTACGAAACTTTGGCTCCTCCCCTAAACCATAGGCTAATCCACGATAGAAATCCATGACACCGCCTGTAGATAGCGGAAAATAAATGACATGATATAATGACGGATTCAACGTTTCCTTAAATGCTCTTAACGTAAATGTCTTGCCGACACCTGGATCACCAGTAAGAAGACCCATTCCTTTTGATTTCTGTAAATACGTTAAAGCATTTAATGCTCCTTTATAATCAGTCGATAAAAAAGCATCTTGTGGTCGCAAATCCTTTGAAAATGGTTCCCGAGCTAAGGAGTAGAAGGATTTATACACGATTGTTCTCCTCCTTCCTCTCTTCTTCAGCCGGTTGGGTAACAGAAAAAGGAGACCGAACTCGTTTAACATGGGCGTTATCTGTCATGGATACCGGTTTGGCTTCAGCCACTTTCTTGTCATCTTTAAAGATATAAACCCCGGTATCGTCAATTCTTACATCCACTGAATAGCCAATAAAATCTGCCGGGACCTCATAGAGCTGCTTGTTTAAACTGATCGTTCCATCCGCCTTCACTTTCCGTTGTTCTCTCTTCATAAAGATGGAATCGAGAATGGATGTGTCTTCTAAAAACGTGATACTCTCTAATTGAGAATGAAATACTTCATGTGGGGTTTTTCCATCTAATGATGCATGCTCCCTTCGATGATAGTCCTCCTCTAACCATCTCCAGAATCGTTCATTTAATTCTTCTAAGGACTCCACGAGTTCTGCTTTTAACAGCGGTTAAAAACGTGTTTGAACCGTTTTAAAAAACCGTTCAATTTTGCCCTTATTATGCGAAGCTTCGCATAATAAGGGTTATGTATAGTAAACAATAATGTAAAGTAAGGAAATAAATATTTTATTTTCCAGTAAACTTTTATTGTTTTACTTTACATTATCACCCTATTATTATATCAGGCAGTTCGCCTAATTAATAATAGGAGGTACACAAAGATGAAGGATGGTAAGCATCAGACACTTAAAGAAATTTCATCAGAAGTAGAAACATATTTTAGAGGTCTTTCTTATAACAAACAAAGAATAAGATTTTATCAAAAAGGTTGGTCAGTTATTGAGCAATTTATGGAGGAAAATTCAATCGAATTCTATGAAGCTAAGGTTGGAGATGCTTTTATTAGTAAAATTCAAGGAACAAGTGACTACTCAGAACTTAGCAGGAGAGAAAAAGATTTAATTCGTTGCACTAATGTACTTACTGAATATCAAAATACTGGAAGTATAAAATTCAGGTCAATCTTAAAAAAATATCCACTTAAAGGAGAAATCGGAGAAGGAATTCAGAGGTACTTATCTTATAGAAAAACTCAAGGAGCATCAGACGATACTGTAAATAATAATAAGTTGTATCTTCATCGGCTTTTAGAATTTCTTGAATCAAACCGAGTAAAGAAATTTTCAGAGCTAGATAACCAGCATATTTTAAAGTTTATTAACGGTTTAGGGTACTATTCTAAATCGACGATTCATTGTATGCTTTCTTCCTTAAGAGGATTTTTAAAGTATTTATTTGAAAATGGGATTTTAGAATATAATTTGACTTATTTAGTTCCCAAAAGTAGTTACAAAAAAGAGGCACGGCTCCCTACAACCTATACAAAAGATGAAATAAAACATCTTTTAGCATCTGTGGACAGAGGGAATCCAAAAGGAAAGAGAGATTTTGTAATGGTCCTATTAGCTGCAAGGCTGGGACTACGTGCTTCGGATATTTGCGGATTGAAGTTTGAAAACGTCCATTGGGAGACTAATACAATTCACTTAGTTCAGAAGAAGACAAAGAAAAAAATTGAACTTCCACTTCTTACTGAAGTTGGAAATGCCATTATTGATTATTTAAAGTTTGGAAGACCACAATCGGATCTTCCTTATTTATTTTTACGGGCAGGACAACCATACGATAGACTCGAGGAACCAACCCTTCATAGTATTGTTTCTTTTTATTTAAAACAAGCTGGTATTAAAAATATAGAAAATAAGAAACATGGCCCACATGCATTACGTCATAGCCTTGCCGGAATCCTTTTGGAAAAGAAAACGCCACTTCCTGTTATTTCCGAAGTGTTAGGCCACACAAATACCGAGAGCACCAAAACCTACCTCAGAATTGATCTGGACACTCTTCGTCAATGTGCTTTAGATGTGTTGCCATTAAATACACCTCTTTTTGAAGGGGTGAAATAATATGGAATATCATGGAATTAACGGTGATTTAATTAAACAATACATTACTTTTAAAAGAAGTATAGGGTATGCATTGGATAATAACTATACTTTCAAAATGTTTGATAGATTTACTATTGAACAAGGTGGTGATTTTATCGGTTTAACTAGAGAATTAGCAGATAAATGGGCAGAAAAACGTCCGAACGAATCAGATGTTACACAATATAAAAGGGTAAATGATATTATTAATTTTTCTATTTATTTAAAACAGCTTGGTTATGATACATACATTCCAAGGCAACTAAAATCGTATCAAAGTACCTTTACTCCTTACATTTTTTCAAAAGAACAGCTCGTGTTATTTTTTACAGCTTGTGATTCAATAGAAATTCATCGGAATTCATCTATAAAATTTATACTTCCTGTTCTTTTTCGGATGATTTATGGATGTGGACTAAGAGTAAATGAAGCTTTGAAACTTAAGAATGAAGATGTAAATCTTGATGAAGGCTATATTATTGTTAGAGAAACAAAAAACGGAAGTGACCGAATTCTTCCATTATCAGATTCCTTAAAAGAAATATGCATTCAATATAAGAAGGGCTATCTATCAAAACTCCCGACATTTCAATATTTTTTTACACAAAATAATGGAAAAAAATATGCCTCGGATACAGTTTATAAATGGTTTCGCAAAATATTATGGAAGGCTGGCATTCCCCATGGAGGAAAAGGGATAGGACCACGAGTGCATGATTTTAGACATTCGTTCAGTGTCCACTCATTGGCAGAAATGTCCCGCAAGGGATTGGATTTATACTATTCACTTCCAGTTCTTTCAAAATATCTTGGCCATTCTTCTTTAGAAGCGACGGACAAATATGTCAGGTTAACTTCTGATATGTATCCTGAATTAATGACAGAAGTTAACGTCCTATGTTCATTCTTGTTTCCGGAGGTGGCTCAACCATGAAACCGACGGATTTTTCATTTTACCTTACAGGATTTCTTACGAAATATCTACCTGGAGAAACTGGAGCGAGTAAAAATACAATTGACTCTTATAGAGATACATTTATATTATTTCTTCGTTTTCTAAGAGACGTAAAAAAGATTCCAACTGATCAATTAACCTTAAGTATGGTGACAAAAAATATTATAGTTGAGTATTTGGATTGGATGGAGAAAAGCAGACGTTGTAGTACTTCGACAAGGAATGTACGATTAGCAGCACTGCACTCCTTTTTCAAATACCTTCAATATGAAAATCCAGATAACCTATTGGAATGGCAGAAAATTCTTTCCATACCAGTCAAAAAAACAGAGAAAAAAACTATAAATTATTTAACTCTTGATGGGATTAAACTCTTACTTAAAATGCCCAATTCAAGTACAATGGCTGGCCGCCGTGATTTAGCTTTATTATCCCTCATGTATGATACAGGGGCTAGAGTTCAGGAAATTATTGATCTTAGTCCATCAATGATCCGGTTTGATAAACCTTATACAATTAAATTAATCGGCAAAGGAAATAAGGCAAGAATAGTACCTTTGATGGAGCCAACAGTAAAGATTTTAAAAATTTACATGGAAGAACAAGGTTTATTAAAGAGTTTCGCAAATTTGTATCCTCTATTTTTTAATAATAGAAAAGAAAAACTAACTAGAGCTGGAGTTAATTATATCCTGGCAAAATATAAGAATTTAGCCCGAAATGAAGACCAAACATTAATACCGAAGGTATTTAGCTGCCACTGTCTTCGCCATTCAAAGGCCATGCATTTACTTCAGGCTGGTGTTAATCTTGTTTATATAAGAGATATCCTTGGACACACTTCTGTTCAAGTAACTGAAATTTATGCAAAAACTGATTCAAAACAAAAACGGGAGGCTATAGAAAACGCCTATGTCGATGTTTTACCTAATGAGGAACCAAAGTGGCATAAAAACGAAGATTTATTAAGCTGGTTAAGAAGTTTCAATAAATAAAAACACATAATGTAAAGTAAATCTTAAATAAATGCCGATTTGGCAACTGAAAAAAGGTTTACTTTACATTATAGTTTACTATACATAACCCTTACTTTGAGGGTCATAAGGCTGTGTGTGCGTGAGTGTAATCCCGAGTTGGGCACATGCATACTGCAGAGTTTCAGACCGATAGATTTTTCCGTTATCCGCATAAATGATGGCCGGTTTTCCTCTTCGAATAAGAGCTTCTTTTGTAACAATTCGTAAACCATCGAAGCCTTCTGATGTGAAAAATTGTGCGAATGGAACCAGCCTCGAACAATCATCAATATAAGCAATTAAAAAGGTCTTTTTTACTTTTCCTTTTATTTTGATATAGGGCCCATGAGATAAATCAGCTTGCCATAATATATTCACTTTTTCGTGGGCAAACCGTTTTCTTTCAGGAATTGCACTTAAAATTTTTCCTGAAAGGTTGTGTTTTTTTAATAAACGGTTTATAGTAGAGTATGAGATTTGGTTTCGGTTAATTTCTCCTTGCCGGATGAGTTGTTCATAAAAAACACTCACTGGCATATGGAGAAATTTTTTTCTTATGTCTAAAATATGGTCCTGGTCATCTGGGGATAATCTCCTCGAATTACCTCGATCTGCACGCTTCTTTGGCTTTAAAGCATCAAATCCATTTCGGCGATAATTGAGAAGCCACTCTTTTACTGTTTTCACAGCTATTTTCCGTTCTCCATAATAGGGGATAGAGTGGACTTTTCCCTCTAATTCCTCAAAGTATTGCTTGGAATCAACCTGACCATTTAACAAAGGGGCAATGATTCCGTAACGAAATAAAGCTACTTGTTCTCTTTCTTTTTCAGTCATTGATTTATCCTCCTTTTTTACTAAGAAGGACGACCGGTCATCCATAATCTCATTCTACCTTTTTCCCCATTTTTTGAACACGCAAAAGGTATGTGGGACTAAAAATATTTTTTTATCCTCAAAAATATGGCAGAATTAATTTGCCATAAAGTAAGAGGAAAAATGACCCCACGACCTTCGTAAGAAGAGGGATTCTCCAAAATCGCGAATCATTTTCATATATTTTATGGCCTCTTTTTTCATATCTTTGGACAAACCCACTTCCTCCCCTAAATCCACAAAAAAGCTATGAATCCATCTTAATTTTTTTTGATACCGCCTCCAGTAAAAAGCAAGTAACTGTCGGCTTCCTTTAGACTTTTTCTTCTCTAAAAACTGTTCAATTCTCTTTAATATGATTTCTAGACTATGTTGAAAATAAGGGATTAGGAAGTCTGGAATAATAGAAAAAGTTTTTTTACAAGACAAGCAAATAATCCTACAAATAGGAATTTTAACTTCTTTTTCCTCCGCTATTGCATTTCTCCAATAATAGCCATGCCTATGTAGATTGCCCGAAGCCACACAGTTACAATTTGGACACTTGTCAAAAGTTGGAAATTTATTCTTTTTTCCATTTATGGCATATTCCTCAAGACTGATGCCAAAATCATGTAAAATAATCATAAAAAATACTCCCCCGTTCCAATATGCCAAAAATTTAGCACATTTTATGGGTAGAGTATACATCTAAATCTGGAGGAATTTGAAAATTTCACTAAGATTTCGGACGATATATCATGGAAATTTACATCAATCGGAAATAAAAACATGGATCTATATTCCGATATTGACCTCCGCATCGTTGTATTACCTGAAAAATTTCAAGAATTTATCTCGAACAAAAAAAATCGCCCTAAAAAATGGGGAAATGTTCTTTATTTTGAGGATTTAGGTCCGTTTGTAACTTATTCAATCGCTCACTATGATTGTTTCGTTAAAGTGGATACATTTTATTATAAACCTGAAGACATTCGGCCCTCTGTATGGTTGAAAAATATAAAAATTATAAAAGATATGGATGGAATGCTGGCAGATATTTTAGATAAATCAATGGCTTTATCCTATGAACCAACAATGGAGGAATTTGAACTTTGGCGAACAAAGTTTTTTGCATATTTTCATGAAGCTTATCGCAGAGTAATGAGAAAAGAGTATTATTATGCTTTGAAATGTATTGACAACTTACGTTTATCAATGGCAACAGCTTGGTATATGGAAGCAGGAATTCAACCAAATACGTTTGGCGATTGGGCAAAATACGAAGGTGAAAGAAGCAAACTACAAGCTTGGCAACTATCCCTCCTTGAAAGTTGGGAATGTGGCAGAAATCCCCTTGAAATGATGAATGTGATGAAAAGTATCGTTCCAGAATTTAAAAGAGTCCATAAAAATCTTTGTAATAAGCTCGGAATCGAAGAAAATCTTGAATGGATAAATGGAATTATTGATATGGCTATTTAAACAAAACACCCGCAAAATGCGCGGGTGTTTTGTTTACAACCATTTTTTAACTATCCCGAAAATTAGCATTTTCATCATTTGTTGGTGACGCAATGCGGCATGGAAATCTATCCTGAAAGTGAATATTTTCAACCTTGCTGATGGTGTCGCAATTATGCGGTACGGTTGTCTTCCATGGAAGAATGCATAATCTGTGGTGCTGTGAAATGCGACATGGGTGGCTAATGGGGAAGGATAGTTGAAAAAGGATTTGATTTTAATTTGTAGAAATTATCGGTGTGGAAAATAGTTCTTTTTAGAAAGGAAGTAATAAGATGCGACCAATCATTGCTCTAGGCAGTGGAGGTTTCTCAATGGAACCGGATAACCCGTTATTAGATCTTTACATATTGAAACAAGCAAAGAAAACTACTCCAAAGATTTGTTTTATCCCCACTGCTAGCGGAGATTCAGATCATTATATATCAAGGTATTATAACTTCTTTCATAAACAAAATTGCAAACTTTCTCATTTATCTTTATTTAAACCGCCAACAAGAGATTTAGAGGGGTTTATACTGGAGAAGGATATTATATATGTTGGTGGGGGAAATACAAGAAACTTATTAGTTTTATGGAAAGAGTGGGGGTTAGATAATATTTTGAGAAAAGCTTGGAACCAAGGGATTGTTTTAGATGGCATTAGTGCTGGTTCTATATGTTGGTTCGAGGAAGGCGTCACAGATTCATTTGGAGAGGGATTAGAATCGATTAGATACCTAGGTTTTCTACTCAAGTTCAACCTAAATAAGATAAATTTACCGTAAAACCTTGATATATCAACATTCTCTACTAAACTAGTAGTATAGACTATTTTTTTGTAGGTGCAAAAAAGGGTTGATTTTACAATTTATATTATGTATAATAGTAGTCAAGACTAATGGTTTGGGGAGATTATGATGTTCGTGAAAATTACCCCTCGAAAAAAGGGGGATAAAACTTATTATTATGCTGAATTAGTGGAGTCTTATCGGGAAAATGGGAAAACAAAACACAAGCGTCTCTTATACTTCGGTAGTGTAGATAAACAAACAGCGGAAAGACTTAAAATTGCTTTTTCAAAGGATTTTGATTCCTTTACAAATATTGATAAGGTTGATTTTAACCAGTCTGTTCCTTACGGCCACTTTTATTTGTTAGAGGCCATAAATAAGCAAATTAAATTGTTTGATTCACTTGAAGCTTCCTTTGAATCATCAGATCCACATATTACCGTTTCAACAGCGATTGAATACATAAAAGCACTTGTTTTTCAAAGGGTCTGGCAACCAAATAGTAAATTAGCTTTAAAAGAAGAGTATCCTTATACTGCCTTACCCCATTTTTTAAAGATAAAGAGCCTAGATCTTCAAACGTTGTACCGGAGTTTAGAAGTGCTAGAAGAGAACTTTAGTAAAGCAGAGGAACATTTGTACCATAGCGCTGTTAAACACTATCAACAAAATAACAAAGAGCTATTCTATGACATAACCAGTAGCTATTTTGAAGGTCATAAATGCATTATCGCTAAGTATGGCTATTCACGTGATCATCGAAAAGATCGTGAACAAATTGTCATTGGTCTGGTTACGACTGCAGATGGATTTCCAATTAAATGCAATATTTATTCTGGAAACACCGCAGATAAATCAACAGTGACTGAAGTAATATCTGACCTTAAGCAACGTTATCCCATTGAGGAAATTGTTTTCGTTGGCGATAGAGGAATGTTAACTGAAAATAATATTGAAACCATTAAGGAACTGGATCAAAAATATGTGATGGCCATTCCCAGAGCGTGGACCAAAAAATATTTGAAAGATGAATCTATAGACGAGAACAAAATGAGAAAGGTAAAGGGAAATCTTTATGCAAAGTTTCTTTCTGAGGAAGATGGTCAGCGGTTTTTACTATGTTTGAATACACAAAAAAGAGAAGATGATCGGAACTACCGCCTTCAGTGCATTAAATCCATTGAGAAAGAATTAGATCAATTAAATGGAAGCCTGGGGAAAAATAAACATATAAAAACACGAGATGAGGCGATGAAGCGAGCTGGAGCTATCTCGAAAAGAAATCCAGCTGGAAAATACTTTATTATTGAAACAGTAGATAACAGGAAGGCTCCACTGGGATTTAGTCTAAAGTACTCGTTGAAAACAGAAAAGGTGGCATCAGACGAGAAGTTAGATGGGACATTTGTGATTCAGACGAATGAAGATCAATATAACGATGAAAAGCTGATTAAAGTTTATAAAAATCTCAATAAGGTAGAAACAGCATTTCGTGTAATTAAACAAGATTTAGATATAAGACCCATGTTTCATTGGAAAGAAGAACGAGTCAAAGGGCATGTTTATGTTTGTGTATTAGCTCTTTTTATATTACAGGCCATTGATTATATCGCAAGTCAATCATCCCTAAATCAATCAGCACGAACAATCATTCAAAAACTTGCCAGAATTCACTTGTTAGAGATAAAATTACCAAATGGTAAAATCAAGTATTCAATAACATCAATAGATAATGAACAAAAGGAAATATTAAAAGCATATAAAATAAATAAACTAGAAATCCCCGATGTAGTGTAGAACAATTTAACAAAAATCCCTATACATCGGGGGTTTTACTATCGCTAAGGTTGAACTTGAGTTTCTAAAGGGGAGTAATTGTCCGCATTATGATGGAGAGTCAGATAGAAGACCTTCGTATCATAAACTAATTTATTCTGGAGACATACAAGCTGGTATTGCAGCGGATGACGGAGTTGCCATCCATTATATTTAACAAAACATAAGTCATATAGTTAGTTCTAGACCAAAGGCAAAGGCTTATAAAGTTTATTTGGATAACAAGGTTATGAAGGTGATAGAGGAAGAGCTTCAGACGAATTTTTTAGGTTCCTATTAAGCCTCTATGGAAGAACGAATTAACCCCAACATCTGTGGTGAAGCTCGCTTCATGCTTGGCTAACGGACTGATGGAATAAACTTCATTAGAAACTTTAAGTTTTTCTGAGGACAAATTAATATCTAGGGAGTGATAATCTTGAAATTATACGGTGAATTTACAAAGAAAGATTGGCTAAAAGCATTTAATATAGAAGAAAAGGATGTTCCAAAGTCATTTATTATTCATGGTGCTTGGGAACATGAAAAAAACCTAACGATATGGAAAGATAAGATTGTTAAGGATATATGGACACCTCATTGGAATTCAATTATAGGGAAATTAAATAATCAAAGAATCGGATTTGCTAATGTATTTGGAGGTCCAAGTGCTGCAGTAATATGTCATCAATTTGCATCTCTTGGAACCGATATTTTCATTCAGACGGGATACTTTGGTGGTCTATCTCATGATGTACAGTTTGGTGATATTTTAATTGTAACCGCTGCTGAAATGGCAGATGGTGTTTCACATTGGTATCTACCAGACCAACAAACAGTACAATCTGATAGAGAACTTATAGAGACAGCAATTAACTTTTGTGAAGACAGGGGATATAGTTATGTAACAGGAACCGTCTTTACAACGGGTGCAATCATGGTAGAAACAAGTGAAATGGTTCAAAAATGGGCTAAAAGTGGTCATATAGGGGTTGATATGGAAACAGCTACAACTCTAGCTGTTGCGAGGAAGTTTAATAAAAAAGCAATTGGACTACTCAATCTTTCTGACCATATTATAAAAAGAGATACATTCTATTCGCCTAATAAAAGACGAGATGAGATAAAGGAAAAAACTGATGAAAAGATAAGAGAACTCGCATTATATCTATCAAGATTATAAAATCTTTTATTCCACTAACAAAGACGATACTTCAATAACTCTAAACTAATAGATTGTTTAACTATCAATCGTGTTTTAATTGATAGTTGTAATTGACAAGTCAAAAAGTAGGGCAATTACCCTGCTTTTTTAATTTCGCTTAGTGTCGATTAATTGGTCAAAAATAGCGTCATTTTTGACTGTTTTTTGTTTTTGCACCCGAAAACAGAATCCGTCACTCTTATAGGGGCATCTGTTTTTTTATTCTGTTTGACAAGAAAAGAGCAAAGGATTAAAAGAACTGTATTTTGACAAAAATATTATGAAATATCTATATTGCGTATTGATGATTGACAATTCAAACTTTAATTAAAATCAAAACACGGTTCAATGATATGGGAAAATATCTTTTATTGGATCGATTTTTAAAACAGAAAGGAGAGTTCTCATAACACAATTAATAAAATCATGTGATTAAAGGACGGATCACAGCATTATAACTCTCCCTTTTTAAGAAAAAAGGGGGAATATCGTATGTAAAAAGAAACATTGCCAAAGTGAAAATTAGTCTCGATTCACAGTGTTTTAATCGAAAGCCTGAAAAATGGAAACAGCGATTATTTCTAATCTTATTGCTAATTTGCCGATAGAAGTAACGATGCAAGAACTTGCGAAGGTTGTTGTCATTCCAAATGAAAAAAAGTTTTGCGCCTACTGTTTTTAATTTAAACATGGGATTAGAAAAAATGCTTATTGGATCAGTCCACAGGTTTTTGCGCTCGATATTGACGGAGGGTTGTCGGTTGCTGATGCTGTAAAGAGAGGTGAGCAATACGATATCATGCCGAATTTCATTTATACGACATTTCGCTCCACTTCGGATCACGAAAAATTTAGAATGGTTTTCTTGGTAAATGAAAAAATTCATGATATCCGAGTGAGGGAGTGGGTACAACGTTCGTTAATGATACTCCTTTCGGAGGCAGATGTCCAAGCAAAGGATGCTTCAAGACTGTTATTTGGAGGGAAGAAATTGGTCTACGAAGCATATGACAACGTCATAAGCGTTCCTCCAGACTTATTAAATGCAGTTATACTCTACATAAAAGCAGGTTCTAACCCATCACGTGATATGGAACGTTGCTGCTGAAGTGTTGGTATTGATTTAATCAACGGTTATCCCAACTATAAGTTGATTGATGACGATGATGAAGTAGTAGGAGTTTATAAAATTAAATAATTCATAGTTTTTGTTATATAAAATATAAATTATGTATTTACAAAATATACCGTTTATTATATGATAATTACAAATAATAGGACTTATATAATATTACATATTAACTAATAATTGTAACATTAACTAATAATTGCAACTTTGTAGCCGGATTAAATCTTAAAATAGATTACTCTTTTTGGTAAGTGGGGGAAAGGTTAGTGAAAAAGGCGTTAATAACTGGAATCACAGGGCAAGATGGATCGTATTTAACAGAATTCTTATTAGATAAAGGTTATGAAGTTCATGGAATTATTAGAAGAGGCTCAACTTATAACCTTGGGCGTATTGATGCTGTATTGAAAAATCCTAAACTATATCTTCAACTATATCTTCATTATGGTGATTTAACTGATAGTACATCCCTAAGAAAAATAATAGATGAGGTAAGACCAGATGAAGTTTATAATTTAGGAGCACAATCACATGTAAAGGTATCTTTTGATACACCTGAGTATACTGCTGATGTTGTTGCAATTGGTACATTACGCTTGTTAGAAGCCGTAAGAGCACATATTTCTATGTTTAATAGAGAAGTTAGAATTTACCAAGCTGGTTCTTCGGAAATGTTTGGCGCAGCTCCTCCGCCACAAAGAGAGTCTACAGAATTTTATCCTCGTAGTCCTTATGCTGTCAGTAAGGTTGCAGGTTATTGGTATGCAAAAAATTATAGAGAATCCTATGGTATGTATATAGTCAATGGTATTCTTTTTAATCATGAATCCCCAAGAAGAGGAGAGACATTTGTTACTCGAAAAATTACAAGAGCAGTAGGAAGAATTAAAGAAGGTCTTCAAGATAAGTTATTTCTAGGTAATCTTGATGCAAAGCGTGATTGGGGATTTGCTGGAGATTATGTTGAAGCAATGTGGTTAATGTTGCAACAAGAATCACCGGAAGATTTTGTTGTTGCAACTGGAGTGGCACATTCTGTTCGAGACTTTCTAAAAGAAGCATTTAGTTATGTGAATTTAAATTGGGAAGATTATGTTGAAATTGATCCCAAACTCTTTAGACCTGCTGAAGTAGATTATCTGTTGGGAGACCCGACTAAAATAAAGGAAAAGTTAAATTGGGAGCCGAAGGTATCGTTTAAAGAGCTTGTAGCGATGATGGTTGAACATGATTGGGAGCTAGCAAAGAGAGAAAAAGCCTTAAAGGAAGTTGGTTATACTAGTGCTTTAAGGGGGGTTACAATTGGATAGAAAAAGTAGAATATTTGTAGCAGGTCACAGAGGACTAGTAGGTTCTGCAATATTAAGAAAATTAAAAGAATACGGTTATGAAAATATTATTACTCGTTCTAGAAATGAGTTAGATCTAACTAAATTTGATGACGTTGAAAAGTTTTTTCAAGAAGAAAGGATAGATTACGTTTTCCTAGCAGCGGCGAAAGTTGGGGGCATTTTAGCTAATGATACTTATCCAGCCGATTTCTTAAGAGAAAATATATTAATACAAAATAACGTAATTCATAATGCATATACGTATGGAGTAAAGAAGTTGTTGTTTCTGGGCTCCTCTTGTATATATCCTAAATATTCTAAACAACCAATAAAGGAAGATTATTTGTTAACAGGAAAACTAGAACCAACAAATGAATGGTATGCAATTGCAAAAATTGCTGGAATTAAGATGGCACAAGCATATTCTAAGCAATATGGTTTTAACGTAATTAGCCTAATGCCAGCAAATTTATATGGACCAAATGATAATTTTGACCTTAAAACATCTCATGTATTACCTGCCTTACTTCGCAAGTTTCATGAAGCAAAAGTTAATAATATGGATACAGTAACTATTTGGGGAACAGGAACACCACGAAGAGAATTTTTACATGTAGATGATTTAGCAGATGCTTGTATATTCTTAATGAACAATTATGATTCACCAGAGATTATCAATGTGGGAACTGGAAAAGATATAAGTATCTTAAAGCTTGCTCAAAAAATAAAAGAAATAGTGGGGTTTAAAGGGAGAATAGTTACAGATACATCTAAACCAGATGGTACACCAAGAAAACTACTAGATATAACTAAGTTAAATAACCTTGGCTGGAAAAGCAAGATACCTTTAAGCAGAGGGATAGAGGAAACATATAGTTGGTTTTTAGAAAATAAAGATAAATTATATTAAATTACCTACTTTCACTAAATTTCTAATACCACATAGGTTTAACATTCAATTTTTATATTACATAGTTATAAGGAGATGCAAACAGAGCACGAATCTGATGCATTAATAAAAATTTCAATACTTTGCATTTTCGTTAAATATAGAGGGGGATTATAAATTGAAGTTAGTTTTATTATCTGGGGGAATAGGAACACGACTTTGGCCTTTAACTAATAGCGCTCGACCTAAACAATTCCTCAAATTTCTGAAAAGTGAAAAAGGTAATCCTGAGTCTATGATTCAGCGCATTTGGAGACAGCTTGAAACAGCTGGATTAAGTAATTCCACTGTTATAGCAACTAACAAAAATCAAGTTCATATGATTCAGAATCAATTAGGACAAGATATTCCATTAATTATTGAACCCTTGAGGAAGGATACTTTTCCAGCAATTGCATTAGCAGCAACTTATCTATATTCGATTCAAGGAGTTGAATTAGATGAGGCAATTTGTGTATTATCCGTAGATTCTTATGTTGATGATAATTTTTTTGAAAGAATAAAAGACTTAAAAATTATTTTACAGTATGACAATGTGGATCTCGTATTGGTTGGGGTTCAACCATCTTATCCTTCAACAAAATATGGATACGTAGTACCTGAAGCCATAAAAAATAATTCTTGGATGAAGGTGTCCTATTTTAAGGAGAAGCCTGTAGAAAAAGAAGCAAAAGAACTAATTAAACAAGGAGCACTCTGGAATTGTGGTGTATTCGCCTTTAAATTAAATTACATTATTAGATTATTAAGTGAAAAAGGCTTACCAACACATTATGATGAGTTGAAAGAGAATTATCATGTACTACCAGAGGTAAGTTTTGATTATGAAGTCGTTGAGTCAGCTAATAATATCTATGTTTTATCTTACGAAGGAAATTGGAAAGACCTTGGGACATTGAACACAATAATAGATAATTTAGACTCCCCTTTAATTGGAAAAGGTGCTATAAGTGATGACTCCACTAATACTTATGTTGTAAACGAGCTAGATATCCCTATTGCCGTACTAGGGGTACAAAATGTTATAGTAGTGGCTAGCCCAGATGGCATCTTAGTCACTAAAAAAAATTCAAATTCAAATATTAAAGAGCTTTTAAAAGATATAAAGCAACGGCCATGTACGAAGAACATCCTTGAGGAAAATATAAGCTATCAGAAACATTGCCAACGTAGCGAAGTTAGTATAAGAACATAAAGGATATATGGTAACAGAGGTAGGAGAGGAGGATTATATTGATTAAGGAAAACAGTAATTTATTAATGAAAATAAAGGATATTTTGAATCAAGAAGTTCCAAAAACCACTAATATTAGACAAATATATAATTTGTTAAAGACTACTGATTACTTAGGATATAAGTGTAGTGTATTAAAAGAACCTCGTTGGGCTGATGACGCATTTATTATAAGAATTTCACATAACAGCTCGTTAGATTTTACTGTGAAGATTCACTATGATAAGTATCCTATGGCATCACATGTTTATAATTCTCCTGATTTGCTCAGCAAGCTAGAGCAGTGTTTGTTTTCATCAACTATTGTTGAAACATTTATTATACCGAATGGCAATTTAAAGAATATAAGGTTTGTCTTTTATAAATATGTTGATGGTACTCCACTAGACAAACTAGTTGTAGGTGCATCAGAAGAGATGATAGTTATGTATAGAGAATTGCTAAAAGAATGTGTAGAAAATTTATTTAAAATTGGTTTTAATCCTTTTATTAGGGATTTGGGAGATTTTATTTTAGTCGAGGAGTCAGGGATTAAAAGAGTCATACTAACGGATTATAACACACTTGTTGATTGCTCCAATTCACATAGTCATACTAGAGAAGAAATTATGGACATTATAGAGTATATTATTCACAAAACTGTCTCACCAAATTATAAACCATTTATTTCCGAAAGACCGACTATGTTTCAGTTAGATTAACCAATAAATATTTGCTTGTACATGAAAAAACAGATATAGGTTCAATTGTAAGCCTAAAATAATTATTAGTTAGGAGTGATTTGTTTGAGCAATGTTTTAGTAAAATTCAAAGATAGAGTTTCGCAAATACCTGAAGCTACAGCTATTATATACGAAGGTCAGGAAATGACTTATAAAGAATTAGATGAACTATCATCAAAATTGGCAAACTATTTACATGAAAATAATTATAGTAAAAATGCCTTTATTCCAATTTATATGCCTCCATGTCCTGAAATGATTATAAGTATTTTGGGAGTGTTAAAGGTAGGTGCTGCTTATCTACCTATATCTACAGAATATCCAGTTAATCGCATTAATATGCTACTAGAAGATTCAAATAGCCAAATAATTATAAAAAATACGAGTAATTTGTTAAATTTAAATGTTAAAGAAATTGATATTAGAAATATTATTACTTCAGATTACTCTGACTCATTCAATGAAATAGATGGCGAATTAGCTTATTTAATGTACACTTCTGGAAGTACAGGAAAGCCAAAGGGTGTTAGAGTTACGCATTCAAATTTAGAATATATACTAAATAACATGCAGAAATACTACCCGGTTTCTAGAGATGACAAGTATATTTTATCAACACCATTCACCTTTGATGTTTCAGTTGTTGAAATTTTTGGTTGGATTTACGGTGGGGGGGCTTTAGTAATACCAACACAAGAGAACTCACGTAATTTTAGAAAACTGGCTCATTTAATAGAAATTCATAAAGTAACACATATGGCACTCTCGCCTGCAATTCTAAATTTGATGCTAGATAAGTTAAATGAGGATGATATTGATAAATTAGATAGAAACCTTAAATATTTAATGGTAGCAGGTGAAGAGTTTAAAGTTTCCCTTGCTCATAAAGCTATTAAGTATTTAAAAAATGTTTGTATTGAAAATTTATATGGCCCAACTGAATGTACAGTATATGCAACGCGTTATAGAATTGATCGTAACTTTAATCGTCCAAGCGTTCCGATTGGAAAGGAACTCGATGGGGTGCAAATTAAAATTTTAGACTCTAACGGAATTGAGGTGCCGATAGGTACTCAGGGGGAGATGTATATTTCCGGTGAAGGAGTTGCTAAAGGATATTTGAACTTACCTAGTGTCAATAATGAAAAATTCTTATTTATAGATGGCAAAAGATATTATAAAACAGGAGATTATGCCAAAAGATTAAAAGACGGAAACATAGAGTTTATAGGAAGGAAAGACTATCAGGTTCAAATAAACGGGATTCGAGTAGAGTTAGGGGAGATTGAAGATATTATTTTGAAAGAAATAAAAGAAATAAACATGGTTAAGGTGTTATATAAAAACAATAAACTTTATTGCTTTTATCAAGGGCAAAAAGCAATCGTACCTGATGATATAAAGAAGACTTTGAAGAACTTTTTGCCTTCATATATGATTCCGAACTTTTATAAACAGATAGATGAATTTCCACTAACGATTAACAGAAAAATAGACACTAAGGCGCTTATGTCTTATTATGATGATACTGATGTTCTACAGAATGTTATTCAAGATGCTGTTACTGATACGCAAAAAAAAATCTTGAGTATATTTAAAGAAACTTTAAATGTAGATAGTGTTTCTTTATATGATAGCTTCTTTGATCTAGGTGGAGATTCATTAGATGTCATATCTGTGATTATAGAGTTAGAGAATTATTATAACATCAATTTAGATGAATCTGTGTTATATAACCACCAGAATGCTAGTGAACTAGCAAGTTATATAGAAAATATGTTAGAGCAGGAAAATGAAGTAACTAAAAAGGTTCAAAATACAATTGAAGATATTAACATCGATCATATAAAATCGCAAGTCTCTAGCTCATACTATAAGAATAATAAATTGTTAGGTACAATAGAGAAAGTTTATCCAGTATATTATCACCAAAAGAATTACATCAAAGACAATTTTAATAGTGTCATCGACATCAAAATTGACGTGAAAAAAGATTTTGAAATGGAAAAGGTTATTCAAGCATGTAAGGATATAATTCTATCTAATGAACTATTAAGGTCTGTAATTTCTGTGGAGAGTGAACAGATTGTATTTAAACAGGTTAAATTAGATATAGATAGTTATGAAATACCATTATTTGACCTGTCTGAATATTCTTATGATAGTGCAATCTCACTAGTTGACGAAATTACTAAGACTATGGCAGAAGTCGTCTTAAAAAATCCTTTGGATGAGCTGCTATACACTGTTACGATCTTTAAATTGCGTCAAAAGTACATTGTAGTGTTTGTGTTATCCCACAACATTGCAGATTTATCTAACAAACACATTTTGATTAAACAATTTATGAATTTATTAAACGGTCATAAATTAGAAAATAGACCGGAATATAAAGATTTCATAGAGTTTATGGATAGCAAAAACAAATTAGAGTATATTAGTAATTGTGATTACACAAAAAAACTTCTAAAAGTCAATAACAATAGAGTTAAAGTACAAAGTAGTGATGATTTATTAGTATTAAAGTTTAATTTTGACAATAAACTCAGAACAACATTCGATATAATAGATAAAATTAATTATATAAGTACTCAAATCCTATCTAGGGTTATTGGACAAAAAGAGTTCATCTATCAAACGATAGTTAACATAAGAAAATATAAAGATTTAGACTTCAGTAATTGTATCGGTGATTATCATACTTCGATGGTTCTTTTGGGAAAACCAGAGGAAACATTTGAGGAATTTAAAAATAGAATGGAAGAAGTTTATTCCATGTATAGAGATGGATTCAATCCAATTTATCTGTTCGCAAAAGGGTTTCCAAACATGAGCGAAACTCACAAAGATTTATACCATCTCTACGGTGTCAATCCTATTGCTAAGACAAACTACTTAGGAACAATTAAAAATGAGCAATTAAATGTCATGTTAGATTCATTAGAAGAAACGAGAAAAAACTTAAGTACTTTAAGAGATAATCCGTTTTTCATAACTTCTTTTTCAACAAAAGACCATATCTATATTGCGTTTTTAAACAAGCCAGTTAACTTAGATGAAAAAATATATAAAGATCTTAACGTATCTGAAGAACGCATCTTTAGTAGTACTAATACTTTAGATAAAACACCAATAAAATAGTAATGAAGACACAATAATTTGACTCTGCCTGTTTAAAGAGTAGTTGTCTGGTCCTTAGAAACAGGCAGAGTTAATAATATCCTAGTAACTATTCAGCTCACTACTATCTACTTTGCTAGAAGGCAGCACAAAAAGAGCGTTTTCTGTTTGAGAAAACACCCTGTCTAGGCGGAAGGAAATAGACAATCAACCATTACCTTCAAGCAGTTGCTGGAGAGTATCCCATACTCGTTTCTTCTGTTTTTTTGATGATTGAGATGATGATACGCATGAGACAAAAGACATGCACATCTTCTTCTCTGCGAAACGTGCCGGAAATATGCTGTTTGACTTTGGCCATCCGCAAATCCCGTTCTGCCTAGTTATTGTCAAACGGAACATCCGGGTCGTGAGGGAAGCGTAGCACTTCTGCTAGATATTCCTGCAGCCAACGATGCAGCTTTCTCGCTTCGTCGTGACCCTTTCCTTGTTGGTAAAGGAGGCGCTCATACATTCTTTCATACTGTCGGTTTCGTTCGCTGCTCAAGCATCTGCCGGCCTGCTCCACCTCCTGTTTCATCTCGAGCGAAAAATCCATTAGGTCTTTCGCTTACCATTGTTCATAGACCTCTCATAGCGCTTGAAGTTCACGGAGGAGATGGGCATTACATCATGCATGTTGGGCTTGGGAATACCGAAAATGCAGCTTCCGTGTGTCAGGCATCACCGTTCCCCTGTAACAGGTGGGGAAGACCAATATCCTTCATTGCTTACTTGCTCAGTTTTGGACGGCAGGCATACCACGCCGCCTGATTGTTGCTTGCAACATGAAGCTAGTGCCGTTTTCCCTTCAATCGGAAGCCCGTTTCATCGCCGTGAAGAACAGAAGAAACCAACAATACCACATGAAGAAGGGAACGAATGCCGGTAAAACATCTGTCAGCCTCTCGGTTGATCTTCACCAGCGTCCCTTCACTGACCCGATGACCAAAGACATCTTTGATCAGCTCTGCTGTCCGGCGGCAAGGAAGGAGTTGATATTGCGTCAGATAGACAAGCAGCGCTTTGACTCTTGATTCATATTATACAGGGCTAGTAACGTGGGCAGGAAACTCCATTGGTGAAAGCAATGGCAATAGGGACAAAACTTGACTTCGCACTCGTGCTGGGTGTCTTCCATCAACAGTGCTGGAAGATCCCATACTTGCCGAATAAGGCCCCGGTGGGCTGACGCCTGTTCAGGTGATACTCCTCATCCTTGGGATTGGGTCATCCGTTGCACGACGATATAGTGCGGATTTGCCACCTTTTGGGGGATATGCCTCCGATGTCTGGACTGTCCACTTTGGACGTTTGCCGGTTTTTTCGTAAGAAGGTTCAAAGACAAAACGGTTCGAAGAAGGTGGTAAATAGCTGTTCATACTGTTTTTTCGACCCGTGTTTGCAGCTGACGGATGCTATTTTCTTGTTGTTCTGTGCGTTGAAGCAGTCTTTCTACTAATTGTACAAACCGTCTCTAGCTCTTGTTGGTACACCGATAAAATTTGTTCCTCCTATCTACTCGTGATATCCCTAGTTTGGGTAGGGAATAGGGAGGTTTAAAACGCTTTCTTCTAACTTTCTCTAGTTGGAGGCTGAATAGTTACATATCCTATTGCTTAATAAAATAATAATAACGCAGAAAGATTTGTTTACCGATAGAGCGCAGCGAAGATTAGTGTATACGGTATTTTATTCAAACATCGGATGGCTGTTTAGAAAGCTTATACACTATATTCTATACTTATAAGACAAATAACTCATTATGGGTGATAGTATGCTTAGTAGAAATGAATTTTTGGTTTTTTTTGGTAACTCCATCTCCCAGCTAGGGAGTGTGATCTTTACAATGGCTTTGAACTGGTGGATTGTAGATATGACTGGTAGTGCAAAAATTTTAGGCGTTGTAACAGCTATTAGTTTAATTCCATCAGTATTCATTAATCTTTTTGGTGGAGTGGTTTCAGATCGTTTTAATAAAAGAAACATACTGATATTGATGGATATTATAGCTGGCTCAATGTGTATACTATTAGGTTTTTTTACAGATAATAATAGTGTGAACATTCCTTTAGTTATAGCAGTTAATATTGCACTGAGTATTTCCTTCTCATTGTTTTCGCCTACAATGAGAGCGATTATTCCTGAAATAATTGATGAGAATCGAATTAAAAAGATTAACTCCTATCTAACTACATCTTCAGAAATAATTAAAGTTTCAGGTCCTATAGTAGGTGCATGGCTACTTTCATTGGATTTTATTGGTATAAGCATGATATTCATAATTAATGGTGTTTCTTTTTTGATATCTGCCTTTATGGAATTTTTTATTAAATACAGTTATATTCAGTCTAATAAAGTAAAGTCATACTTTGAAGACTTTGTTGATGGCTTTAAGTATGTAAAAAGAGATCCATTATTGATAAGGTTACTTGTAGCAGTATCTTTAGTGAACTTTTTTATAGCAGGTTATAACATAATTTTACCTGTATTAGTTAATTCTTTATACAAAGATAGTAGTATTTATAGCTTAGCGCTATCATCGGAAGCATTAGGAGGAATTGTAGGAGCTTTCCTTTTAAGTTTTTCGAAAGGTAAAGCTCAGTTAGTTCATATTTCTAGAGAGTTAATTCTATGTGGCAGCGTTTTTCTTTTATTAATATTCTTTAGTAATCTCTATGTATTATATGGAGTAATCTTCTTCTTTGGTTTTTTCTTAACAAGATTTAATGTTCTTTTTTTCACCTATATACAAACTAATATTGATAAAATGCTATTAGGAAGGGTATTTTCCTTTATATTCACTATTGCGATAGTTTTTATGCCGATAGGGAATACGGTTTTCGGCTTTTTAGGCGATTATTTCTATGAAGGACTACTACCTATAATAGGAACAGGTATAGTTTTGAGCGTTATCCTACTATTCTTTAGTAAAAGTGCTTCAAAAGATAAGCACACCTACAAAGGGCGGATGGAGGCTTAAGTGTTTAGAATTCATTACTTGAAAACTATAATTACGTGGCAACATTAAGTTAATTGTTACTATGCAAAACTTTCATATTAAAATTTTCCGATAAGAATTCCTTCAGGGATTCTCATGATAGGACTATTGAAAAACGATTTTGTTCCTTGACAAAATCGTTTCAGACTGTTGACACAATGGGTTTCAGACATTCGTCCGAAACCCATTTTGCCCCATGAATGGAGTATGTTTTCAAGAAAAGTATGGGGAAGATAAGAAGCCATGTGAATGATAAGGAAGTACGGTGCTTTTTATTAGTGAATTGTAAGCCCCCATTCAAACAACGCATATAAATCAACAGCACCTCTTGTTAAAATTGACATATCAATCAAAGGAGGTGCTTTTCATATGCCAGAACAAAAATTAACAATTGTCCCCGTAACATTACATTCCGATACAGAAAATATTTCGAACATAAAACCAACTGTTTCCTCTTCAAATTCAACTTGTACGATTAAGTTTGGAAAAGTTGAAATCTCCTTTTTCAACGGTATAGATGAGCACATCATTCAAACGATCATGAGGGAGTTGAAAGATTTATGAGACACGATTATTCGAGTGTAAAAAATATCTATATCATTTGTGGAAAAACGGATATGAGAAAAGGAATAGATGGATTAGCAACACTCATTCAAGATTCCTTTGAACTGGATCCTTATGGTGATTCCATTTTCTTATTTTCTGGATGGAGTAAAGATCGTTATAAATGTTTATATTTTGACGGTGACGGCTTCGCCATGCTTTATAAGCGATTAGATAATGGAAAACTTCAATGGCCAAGAAACGAAAAGGAAGTACGAAATCTGTCACAACAAGAACTCCGCTGGTTATTAGAAGGATTATCCATTCAGCAGCCAAAAGCTATTCAACCTTCTCAAAAAGGGCAATTTTAAATCTATCAAAAAGTTGATTTAAAGCTGTATTTACTATGCTTAAAATGCTATACTAGAACTATCTTATTTGAATGAATGGTGGTGAATCTTTTGGTTAATGCTTCATCTAATAATCAGAATCAAAACGAGAAATTAATTCGACTTCTTAAAGAACAATTGGCTCATTCTAATCAACAGAATGAAGCATTGTCCAAACAGATTAAATCACTAACTGAGCAAGTTCGCTATTTAACAAAACTTTTATATGGATCGAAAACAGAGAAATCTAAATACAATACACTTGATGGACAAATATCATTATTTGACGATGACCCGTCTTTTAATGATTCTGAGCACACAGAAGAACAAAGCCAACAGACGATTTCTTATACTGTTGTACGCAAAGTTCAAAATAAAAAACGAAATGATTCATTACATGAAAATGTTGAAGTAAAGGCCATTCATTATCATCCGGAAAATACGATTTGTGATTGTTGTCAATGCCAAATGACTGAAATAGGTACGACAATCGTACGTGAAGAGGCTGAATTTATACCTGCAAGAATGGAAAAAGTTCAACATATTGAACATGCATATGAATGTAAAAACTGCAAAGCGGATTTATCTCAAAAGGCCCAAATTAAACGTGGCAAATCACCTCAACCTCCGATTCAACGAAGCATTGCTGGTCCGAGTGTACTTGCCAAAGTAATTTATGATAAATTTGTGCAATACTTGCCCCTTTACCGGCAGGTAAAGGAGTGGGAACGTTATGGCTTGAATACGAATGATAAAAACCTTTCTAATTGGGTTATTCGAGCATCACATGACTGGCTTTTGCCCGTATATGAGCGAATGAAGAATATAATGTTGGAGAAGTCCATTTTACACGTCGATGAGACTTATGGACAAATTATCAATCGGTCGGATGGAAAATCTGGCCAATCTAATGCTTATAACTGGGTTTTTCGAAGTGTGCCCTGTCAAGGTCCGGCTATCGTTCTGTTTCACAGCTCATTATCACGATCACGATCCGTTCTTGAAGGATTCATTGAAGATTATTCGGGAACGATTGTCTGTGATGGGTATTCAGCCTATGACAAAATTGAAGGGATTACCTTCGCTAATTGCTGGGCCCATGTAAGACGTTATTGGTTAAAAGCAGACAGTAAAAACGGACGAATTGGTGTAAAATATTGCGATGAATTATTTCGTCTTGAAAGGGAATTTAAACACTTATCCCCAAGTAAACGAAGAAAAAAACGCCAAAAGCACTCGAAACCGTTAGTTGATGAATTTCTTGCCTGGGTTGAAAACTCACCATTCTACGGAAAAAATGCGCTCGCTAAAGCAGCTGAATACACGCTAAATCGAGCGAATGGACTAAAAGCATTCTTGGATGATGGACGAATAGAAATTGATAACAATCCCGCTGAGAATGCCATCCGTCCGAATGTAATTGGTCGAAAAAATTGGTTATTTTCCGTAAGTGAAGCTGGTGCGAAAGCAAACGCAATCTGTCTAAGTATCGCAGAAACAGCTAAAGCGAATGGAGTAGATTTCTACCAGTATCTAGTGAAGTTACTGAGAGACCTACCAAATTTAGATATTCATAGAAACCCAGAAATTATAAACAACTATTTGCCTTGGTCAAAAACGATCCAAGCAGAATGTGTAAAATAACCGTAAATCTGATTAAAAAATCATGGTTTTACGGTTATTTGTAGTACGTACCGTGAAGGTACGTTTATTTTTTTATTTCGGGCTTACGAAGTTTCGAGCTAAACGATCTCGACTGTAAACGATGACAGTCTTTACTTTTTTCTGCTGTATTAGCATTCGGAGTTTTTGTAATCCTGAACGCTCCTCCATTGCTAATTTATTCGCTGAAACATTATCATCTTTTAACCAAATCACTTTATCTAAATCAATCCGATTATTATGAATATAAGATTCAGCAAGTAGAATCTGCTTTTGAATGTCCTGCTGAGCTGTACTTACCCTGCTATAAACCGCAATAAAATCTTCATAGTATTTATTGGGTTCATAATATTGGTGTGATTCCATGAGAGTCTACTCCTTTTCTACAATTTTATTACTTTCTTCAAGAAGGAAACCCTTCATTTTTGGCTGTAATTCAAGCTGATCGATTAAAACTTTTTCAATTAGCCGTTTCATAAAATAATATGATTCCTCTTGTAAATCTTCATTAAAAGAAACTTTTACTATATCTTTTCGAGACATAAATACTCCTCCCGTCAAAGCCTTTATTAAAAGGATTGACGGGAGGGAAAGGTTTTAAACTATTTATGTTGTTTATCCAAATCTAAATCCATTTGCAATTGATATTCGTAATTTGTTTGTTTCGGTGATTCAATGAACACTTTTGTCTTAATGGGAACCCCTAACTCTTTCAGTAGATCGAGCAGGTTTGACATTGTAATTTTGAACCTCCTTTCCATAGAACAAGATAAATCGTTCAATGATGCTTTTAGAGATTCCGACCTTTTCAGAGCTTTTTAATATCTTGTTAAGAAATTGTTTTTCTGTTTCTTGTTTGCTTATAGATTGTGTATGGCAAAATAAAAGTGCAGAGCTTTGCAAAGGAAAAATGCAGAGTCCTGCACTAAATTTTTGTGCATAAACAAAAAAAGACTTGCCAGTCACCCCAAGTCCCACTACAGTAATTGTGTCAAGCAATTGGTAGTGGAGGTAAGAAAGGATGCTAGCAATGTCTGATATTAATTGTATCAAACATTTAAGAAATAACAAAGGTTTATCTATTTCAGAAATACAAAGAACAATGGGAATTAATTGGCGAACAGCTAAGAAGTATGCGGATGAAGATCAACTCCCTAAACAGAAATCATTTAAAAAGAAAGGGATGATGTATGAGGAAAAGTGGGGAGTAATTGTTTCAGATTGGCTTTTTGAGGATTTAAAGTTAAGGAAAAAATTAAGAAGAACAAAGAAACAAATATTTGAAGAACTAAAGAAAATGGGTTTCCAAGGTTCTTATCGTACTGTTTGTTACTTTATCTCTGAATGGATGAATACTCACCAAGAAGAAAAGGATAAAGGGTATGAAAGATTAGAACATCCTCCGGGTGAAGCTCAAGTAGACTTTGGAGTAATGGAAGCTGTACAAGATGGAGAAATTGTGGATATTCATGCTTTAGTTATGACGTTTCCTCATAGTAATGCTGGATTTGCAGTACCGTTACCAGCTGAAAATCAAGAATGCTTCTTACATGGTCTCAATATTCTTTTTAAACAGGTTGGGGGAGTACCTAAAAGGATAAGAATCGATAATTTGACCCCCGCTGTGAAGAAAAAAAGGACAAAAAATGAAGAAGCACAATTAACTGATGAATTTGTTCAATTTCAGAATTATTATGGCTTTGATGTGCAGGTATGCAATCCAAGAAGTGGCCATGAAAAAGGAAATGTTGAGAATAAAGTTGGATATATACGCTATAACTTTTTTACTTCAGCTCCAATAATGGACAGCTATGAGGGTTTAACTGATCAATTATTTCATAAATTAGAGGCGGACAGAAATAGAATTCATTATGCCAAAAACGTACGTATTGAGGACTTATGGCAGGAAGAACGGGATTATCTTCTAGCATTACCGGAAAAGCCCTATCCTGTATTTAAAGAGCATCTTGTTAAAGTAAACAAATATAATGAAGTGAAAGTGGATCAGACGTTGGTTCATGTCCCTAAGGGTGGCAACTATAGTCAATTACAAATGATATTAACATGGGATCAATTAAAGATTGTTTCACCTAATGGGGAGATATTATTGGATGACTATCGGCCATATATGAAAAAGCGAAAAGCTTTACCATGGCTTTCAATAATTAAAACATGGATTCATAAACCAAGGGTTGTAGAATATTCGCGCTATAATAAGTATTTACCGGGAAGAATTAAAGAATTTTTGTTGGTAGATAATTTAATTATTCGACGAAAACGATTAGAAGCTCTAGCTAGTTTATTAGTTTCTCATGACATGAAGAAGATTAATGAAGAGTTCTATGAATTAATTGCACAGGATAAGCTACCTAGTGATAATAATCCTTATGAAGTGGACTGGAGTAAATACGATTCATTAACTCCTAGAGAGGAGGCTGTCAATTGAAACAGGACATTAAAGAATTGTGTAAGTCATTGAGGTTAGCTTATGTTGCGGATGTATACGAGCAAATACCGTTTGAAACTCCGGAACAATTCTTGTATAGGCTACTTAAGGAGGAAATAAGATTAAGAGAAAAAGCGAGAGCGATCCGCTTGATAAAAAAGGCGAAGTTCTTAGATAAAAAGAGTTTACATGATTACGAGTGGACCGAACAACTTCGGTTCCCTCCTCACTTAACCAAAGAGGATTTGTGTAGCCTACAATTTATTGAGAATCGAGAAAATGTAGTTTTAGTTGGTTCACCCGGGACAGGGAAGACTCATTTAGCCACAGGACTAGGGAGAAAAGCTTGTGAACTAGGTTTTGAGGTTCGTTTTTACCGTGTTGCCCACCTAGTTGAGGAATTAGAGCAAGCTTTACGTAACAACCGTTTATCAGCATTTAGAAAACGGATGGAGAAGGTTGATTTGGTCATTTTAGATGAAATGGGATACTTACCATTTAGTAAAGAAGGAGCTGAATTATTATTCCAAATTATATCGGAGTTTTATGAACAGAAAAGCGTAATTATTACATCTAACTTAGAATTTAGTCAATGGAACCGGATCTTTACAGATTCTCGATTAACAGCAGCGTTAGTGGACAGGCTAATTCATCACGCCCATATCATCTCTTTTCATGGCGAGAGCTATAGACTGTCCCACGCATTGTCGAAAAGGAATTAAATGGGTGGCAAACCTCTGCATTTTTAATTGCATTTCTCTGCACTTTTCTATTGCAAAATACATAGATCATCCCTCCATTAAAAAACGCGGCACATGGTGTTATCCCGAAAGACAACATCATGTAACCGCGGTTTTCGCTTATTATGGTTACTTCTATTTGCTTTTGAACAAATCGGTTAATCAGAGATCATTATAGCTTCAGAATTAAGGATTTTAAGAGGGAATTAAAAAATTACTTATTTCTATTCCCTATGAAATCCTTAAAAGAGTTGACTCTGACTTTTTACAATAACCATTTATCAGGAGAAAGCAAATCTTTTTGAAATTTATCAGGAATAATAGAATTTATATCTTCAAAAGTAAAATCATTAATGCTAATCATTCTTTCCAATATAATTCGAAGTTCATTTTTACGGTAATCTGTCAAAATGGAATTAAATACTGTTTCGACATCAATAGCTCCGTATTGTTTAAAATAATCGGTAATTAATTTAAAATAATCATCATCTATTGTGGGATATAATGCTTTTATCGTTTCTGGTTGATGTCCGCGACTTAGCAGATTATGAATGACTCTCCAACTTTCTTGAACCTCTACGATTGTTGCTAATTTCCAGTGTAGATGTTCGGGTAAAGGTATTTTATTTTGTAAAAGTTTTCTTTCTGACGCTTCCAAATCGTTCGCCCCTTTTTGCAAAGATATCTATTGCCAGTCTCAGAATTCTTCACTTACTTAAAGTGTACCTACAGTGATTTGGTGATAGAAAGCAATCTGTATTTGATACTTGCTAGGATGTTCGGCTAAGCTTTTTTCTAGTTGATGGATTCAATATTGTATTAATCCTTTTTGGTTATTCTAGCCCTTTTATAAACTGTCCGTTAATTTATGGAATCATTCAATTTTTCATAGCAAGTCATTAAGTTGTTATAAGCTGTCAATTCTCTTCTATGTCTAAAAACAAACACACATGTTATCTCAGTTAAATAACATCATGATACTGTGTATTTCACTTAGTATTACTACTAAATTTACTTTGAACCAATCGGTTAATCATCAAACATTACATCTTGTTATTTCGTATTTTTAAGAGGAAAGTTAAAATATCCTGAAATTAAAAAGAAGAAATGCGCTAGAGGCATTTCTTCCATGTCAGAACTACAAGTCGCACTAACAGAATGTATTTTGTCAAAATTCTGTTGAATTTATTATCCTAAATCGAAATTTGTTGGAAATTGGATACAATTAACAAATGTTGTAGAATAAAAAATATAAGAACTAATGAAATCTGCCTTGTAAAGTATAATATTTACCTATTAATCATTACAATCTATTTATTGAAATTAAATATAGCTTTTGACTTTGATATAGATTACTTATTAATAAAGCTAAGTTTACTATATAACCAATTATTAGAGAAAAATAAGTATTTATAAAGTTTAATTTTACATTTAAGAGGGTGATAGTATTGAATTTTGATGAAATTGTGGAAGAACTACAAACACTGTTAACTGAAAAAAATATAAACTTTTTAATTGGATCAGGAGCGTCTGTACCCTTTTTTCCAACACTTGGAAACATAGAAAAAATTTTAACCGAAAGGGAGTATTCTGAATCTGTCCGACAGCTAATATATTTACATTATTTTAACGAAATACTTAGTAAAAACTTAGATCTAATAGATGAGGTAATAGAGTGTGAATACAATGTTACCAATAATTATAGAAGGTTCATTAGAGGTCTTGTTAATATAATGAACTATCGAAATTCAAGAATATCCGCAAAACGTGCAAATATTTTTACTACCAACTATGATATATTTTTTGAAAGAGCTATTGATTTTGAGCAAAGAAATAACTCTTCGATAGTTCTCAATGATGGGGGGAACGGATATTTTTTAAGAACTTTGAGTTCAGAAAATTACCATAAGACAGTATCCCGAAATGGAGTCTTCGATAATTATCAAAAGGAATTGCCGACAATCAATTTAATAAAGTGTCATGGTTCAGTGAATTGGAATAAGTCTTTAATTGAAAATCAAGAATTAATAGAAATCCAGAATAGCTTCAAATTATTACGCTCCGTTCAAGAATATGCAAAAAAAATTGAATTAATTGATGAAGACAAGGATGTTATTCGACAATATTTATCAGATGAATTATCTGAGGAAATTGAATTGAAGATACAAGAAATTGCTGAATCAAATTATTTCGACCTAGAAAATTTTTTTAATGAATATAAAAAGTTGATGATTATTAATCCTGAAAAAAGTAAATTTAAAAACACTGTAATGGATGAATATTATTATAGTATGTTAAGACTATTGAGTTATGAATTAGAAAAAGATCAAACTATTTTAATAGTTTTTGGATTTTCATTTGCAGATGAACACATTAGGAATTTAATTAAACGCTCTATACATAATCCTAATTTACGAGTATATATCTTCGCATACAAAAATGGACAAGGTAAAGAATTTATGAACTTATTGAATTGTGGAAATCAAAAAAATATTATTACTTTGGAACCGAAAGAAAATATGCCTCCTATAGATTTTTATCAATTTAATAGGATTTTATTTGAGGATGTGGATTGAGTTGACTAACCCGCTAAAAATAGGAAGTGTTTTTGAAGTAAGGGGAACTAGAGTTAAAGTACTTGTTGATAAAGAAATGAACCATTCAACTTTTATATATCTGGGAGAAATTATTAATAACATAACAGTAAATGGATACGTAATTATTAAGAAGGGTTTCATAGATTTAGTTGGGAAAATTGATGCAGAGTATATTGATGATTTGTTAAATACCGATTTAAATCAAGAACAAGATTATCGCTATAATAAAGGAACTATTTTACGGATTTTAGAGGTACAAATATTAGGATATTTTGAGAATAAGACGTTTAAAAACGGTGTAAAACAGGCTCTTCGCTGTTTAATGTTGAAAAAACAGGTTACCAGTGCCCATAGGATTCTATCATTTCCTTGTTTGCCACCGGTATTATCTTAGATGTAGGATAGGTTGTCAAGGAAAGCACTTGACAGCCTATCCTACATCTAAGTGCTGGTCGCTAAGCAAACAAGAAAGGATAAAACAAGTCATGATATACCAATAAGATCAAGTTTATTAACCGTTGCATAGGCCATGGCAATAAAATTATCGGCTGTTCGGTATCCACGAGCCTTTCTTTTGGTAGCCTGAACTAAACTGTTTATTCCTTCAAGAAGGCCATTGGTCATCTTTGTAACAAACCATCTTAAGATTCCGCCTTTATGTTGTTTTAGTGTTTTTGCAACTTTAATCATTGGTTCTAGTCGGGATCGAATAGCCCAGCTATGCCATTCATCAAAATACAATTCAGAAAGGATTGGGTGTTTAGTCCACATTTTCTGAAGCGATAGTTTCATGCGGTAGGCACGGCCTGTTGCCAAATCCAAATCCTTTAATTTAGCCAATTTACTTCCTTGTTTTTCTGTTAGGTTTTCGGGGTTCTTCAGCCAAGCGTATCGTGAATTTTTAAGTTCTGGCTGTGTAGCTTGTTCTTGTTTTCGTACCTGATCTAATGCTTCATTTACCATTTTCATGACATGAAATTTATCAAACGTAATCGTTGCATTCGGAAATTTCTCTTCAATACCCGAAATAAAGGCTGGTGACATATCGCAACAAAATTCTTTAATCTGGGAATGTAAAACCCCTTTACTGTCTAGAAACTGGCTAAACACCTGCAGTACATCTGCACCTTTACCAGTAGTAGCGAAAATTAAGCGTTTGGTATCCATATCAATAAAAAATGTCACATATTTATGGCCTTTTGCTCGTGATGTTTCATCCATCGCTATACGAGTGACATTAGATACATCTATGTTTTCCATGGCTTTGTTGACATAATATTTAAATACTCGCCAAAGGCGCGTATCATGTTCGCCTACTTCACGAGCTACGGCAGCGACAGGCATTTCAACCATTAGCGACAACACATGGTGCTCAAATAATAATGAAAATCCAGCTCCTGGACGTGCCCAATCAATGACAACCGTACGTATTTTACCACATGACTCACATTTTACTCGTGGCATTCTGGCATGGAGAATGGTCTTATATTGCCAAAAATTTAGATGTCTCCAAGTCCGGTCTTGATCTTGTATATCATGAACTTTACATCCCGTTTTACCGCAATTAGGACAAGAAAATTCCGCTCCTGATTGATATTCAATATAAATGTGTAAGGTATTTTCTTCTTTAGCTAATTCATTATGGAAAACATACCAAGGTTTAGGTATTTCTAACGCATCTTGGAATACATTATACTCTTCTTCAAAGTTTTTCATAAGACTATCACCCCAGGTAATTTAGTAGTATTACCCAGTATAGACAGCTTTGGGAAGCTTTAAACTAAACATTAAATAGCGAGGAAGCGTAAAACATTTACCTATGATTGGAAATCTAGTTTATATACCGGGAAAACATGAGGTTATAAGTATATATTCAGGAATACAAACAGATTATTCTGATATAGACAATAAAATGCAAACAATTTCCATAGGTAATTCAATTTATGAGGACATACCGGTTAGATTTGCAATAAATTCCTTTTTCGCTTCGCATATAGGTATATTTGGAAATACCGGAAGTGGGAAATCAAATACTCTAGCAAAGTTGTATTTTGAACTTTTTAAAACTGTTGACACTAAAAATATTATAAATAAAAGTTCTTTTTATCTTATTGATTTTAATGGTGAATATTCTCATTCAGGTGTATTTGGATTAAATGATGATGAAATTAAAATAATCAATTTTAATACCAGCGAAAACAACAATAGTGGAAATGCTAATAAACTAAAAATATCGAAGCAATATTTTTACAATGAAGAATTATTATCAATATTATTTAGTGCTAGGGAACAGACTCAAAAACCATTTATTAAAAGGCTTTTGAAACGATTGAAATATGCGGAAGAAAAGGGATGGGGATTACATAATTGGTTACCAAACTTATTTGCAAAGTCACTATTGCATTCGTCAAGAGAGGTCTTTGAATATATTAAAGAAATTATTGAATATATGTCATTTAACGTACAAAGTGAGGAACATGAGGAATTCTTTGAAAAAATAAGGTCAATTCAGTGGCATACAAGAGAGCATTACTTTTTTATAAATAATTTATTTTTTAATACCATTGAAGATATAAAAAGCACTTATAGCGCTGAGACTGGCTACGATTATTTATATCAATGGTGTTTTGAAATAGAGAATAGTGATATTGGTTGGTGTGATAAGTTCATTCTAAATACCAAATTACAATTAGCTAGCGATATGCTGAACCGTTATGCACAATTTGAACACATCAATCCTTTGATTTACAGAATTGAGGCAAAGGTTAGGGAATTAGATACAATTATAGAAATTAATGATAATGACAATGAAGAACCTCCGCTTATGACTATTTATTCTTTTAGAGAATGTAGTACGGATATAAAAAAGGTTATGCCGTTATTAATTGCCAAAATGCTTTTTGATAATCATAAGAGTCAAACAGAACAAGAGAACATTAAAAATACTGTACATTTAATAATTGATGAAGCTCATAATATTTTATCTAGTGATTCAAAAAGGGAAGGTAATAGTTGGAAGAATTATAGATTAGATTTATTTGAGAGCCTCTGCCAAAATAAAAAATATACCCTTGAGCGAGGCTCTGGAAAATTAATTATCTCGTTTTTTGCCTTTTCTTCCAGATTTTTAAATTTAATAAAAATAAAATGGCTATTTTTCTCCAAAAAAGGGCATACGTATCCTGCCTTCACAAAATGGGTTTTTTTCACTGCCCTTTGTGGAAAGGAGACGCTGCATTTGACTTATTCACATATCCACCTGTGAATAACTTAATTCAGTCGATGGCGTGTCCATCCACAATTGGCCTTTCCTGTCTGATGATACGCCATATTTGCCATGATATGCATAGATATCATGCAACGATCCACATGCGCTTCAACTGCCTGTTTTCCACGCTTGTGAACACGACGGAGACTATATCCGTCTTTTAGAATGCCAAAGATTCGTTCGATGATCGTTCTGGCACTATATAACACTTTAAATTTCCGCCCATGTTGGGGCAACTCGACGTCTACTTGAGGCGCTTGATCAAAGTCCAGCCGAAATACTCTTCCTTGTGCTGCCCCATTACAACATTCCACGTGATTCGACAGCGGGCAGGTGAGTCCTTCTTGCCTAGCATTTGGATGAAATACAGGACAAGTGTAAATATATTGCCCCTTTTCCCGATCAGATCCTCTAAGGTCCATTTTATGTTCACTGATACAGATGGGGGTGCCGTACCGATTGATTTTTTCAATTCCCCGGGCGGAAGTTGGTTTATCTTTACGGTTCCGTGGGTTGATGGGTGCCACCAATTTCGCCTGTAATACGTCCTTTGTCACTTTTTGATTTTCCGGCGTTTGGTAGATTCCATCTGCCAAGATAAAGTCCAACTGCTCAGCCATCTCGGGGTGCTCCGCCTTAAACGTCTCCAATGTCGTTTCTAATGTTTTCCCATCAGGTGTATTTCCTTTGAATACTTCCCGCGTCAAAGGCAAGCCGGATTTCACCCCGCATACCATTGATAATTTATGCGCAATATAGGAGACTGCATTGCTTTTACGCATCACCCCTGCGTTATCATCTGTAAGGATTCTGGGGCAATCGCAATCACCTTTGCAAGAACACGTCTTCCTTGTTTTATTCAACGTTGCTTCTGCCTCTATATGTGATGTATCCACGGCGACTGCTTTCTCAAAAGTTTCAACCACGCCTTCCCTTTTATTATATTCAACCACCAATAGCCGGGCTTTTTCCCAAAGATCATTTGTTGTCATGATTTGATCAAAGCGAGCAAAGGAACGGTAGCTCGGAATTTTCTCCGTAAATCCACACATGGCGGCAAATAGCGGGTTTGATTTCACTTGTAAATAGACACTTTCAACCATCACTTCAATATATTGTAAAGAGGCCAGTTCAAAAGCACGAAAAAAGGGCATGAAAGGATGCGGTTTTCTCCCGGCAGGAGAGGAATGAAATAAGGAAGACGTAGACTTATCTTCTTCCTCCGGTATTGAAAATAGTGCTGGTTGTATTTCATTAAAATGATCATGTGCTCTTTCCTTTTTTAGGTGCAAATATAAAAAGGTGTAGTAATCTCGTTCAACCGGTTTAAAAATCTCCCATGGAAAACACATGGCCGGAATGACAAAGGGTATATCGGCATAGTCTTGCCAATTGTGGGGAATCAAATTTTGTTGTATTGATAAATCTCTGGTTTGTGTTAGAATAGAAGTAGTCATGAAATCACTCCTTGGATACTGGATATTGGGTAGTACTTATATCTTACCAAAGGAGTGACTTTCATGGCACTTTTTTTTCAAAAATAATTATGTTTTTCCATTTTACAATATTTACCAGGGGAATGAGTAGCCTAATCTATTAAAACTCGTCTAAAACCGACTGAAATGGAAAAATTCAGATATTGATAATAAGCGAATTTATCCACTGAAATTAAAACTCACCATTTTTTCTTTTATACTTGTCATAATATTCGTGCAAATACCTTTTTCTATAGTGGAATAAATCCACGATCTTTAATTGTCTGACTGCCTACTGCTTCAGGAGATACAGCATTTTGGCAAAGGCTCTGAGGAGATAATTAAAGAGGGTAGGAAATTTGGATTTTACTTAACTATTTGTAGTCAAAGGCCTTTTGATATTTCACCCACAATTATTTCACAAATACATAATTATTTTATTCACAGACTTGTAAATGATAAAGATTTAGAAATGATTGATAATACAATCCCTACATTGGATAAAGTTTCGAGAGCAGCTATACCTACCCTTTCAAGCGGTTGTTGTATAGTATCGGGTACTGCTTTATCTATGCCCGTATTTATACAAGTAGATCAAATTCATAAAAAAACATATAGACCGAGTAGTGATAATGTTGATCTTTATAAATTTTGGAAACAATAAAGAATTTAGATAAACAATACTATTCAATAAGAGTTTGATTGGGAGTAAAAAAAATATGAAATATAAAGAAATAGAATCGAAAAGGGGAAAAATAGTTCTTTCAGAAGGAATTGAAAACTTTAAATCTATTTTTGAAGAAAAAGGGTTACATTTATATTTAACTTCTTATAGTTATAATATGCCTTTAGATTATTATGATATTCTGCTTGAAAACATAGAATTTATTAATGACATTAAGGTTATATTCAATATTTATGATTTCAACAGTAGCAGTGATTATAAAATCGACTCATTGATATATAGAGTATTAAATAAAAACCCTTATGTTCAGCTGTTTTACAATAAAAATAATCATTCAAAGATTATTAGTAATGGGAAAACTTTGTACATCGGTAGTGCAAATGTTACAAACTATACTAAAAATAATTTCGAGGCTGGTGTAATATTTACTGATAAAGATACAATAGAAAAAATAGAAAGAGAGGTATTTGATTACGCATATATATTATATGAACCAATATTTACTGATCCGATTGCTCCGATAATTGTTCCGTTTTACTTTATTGTAAGTGAAGTAAAAAAAGAGTTTGATTATATAGTCAGTCTATTAAAAGATGTGGAAACTGTTCGCTATATTAATGAAAATGATTTGCCAGATTATGATTTGGAAATAAAAGAATATATTTATCAATATAGCCAAATGTTTAAAATGGCTAAAGAAGATTTTTCGAAATTTATTGAGAATAAGTCAAAAGAATATTATGTAGTAAATAATTTGCTTGATGAAATAGAAAAATCTTTAGATGTTCTATTATCTGTTGAACCTATTGGTGTTTATACAAGGGATTTCCTTGATTTTATCGAAGATTATCGTAATGCCAATGAACAATATAAAGAACATTATTGGAGATTAAATACCTTTGAAAACGAGATTGTAATTAATAAAGAAAAGATCTACGTTAAGAGACTAGAAGCGATATTAAAAATGTTGTACAACCTGCGAGTGCAGTGGATTAAATTAAATAAGAGTAATAAGTACATAAGATATAAAAATAAAACCACAATACCAATTTTAGCATGGCTTGAATATCCTAAATTGGCCAAGCGATATTGGCAGTACTTTTTATGTGATTAATAAAAAATTTTAAGGTATGTTATGATATTGCTTAATTAAAAGGTAAACACTACTACATCAAATATATCTGCGATTACCATGCAACCCAGACTGTTGTCGCACTCTTCATGGGTGCGTGGATTGAAATTTTGGCCAAACGCTTGTCTATTTTGTCAATCTCGGTCGCACTCTTCATGGGTGCGTGGATTGAAATAATTACCACAGGGCTGCTTACGCTGTCGGCCCTGGTCGCACTCTTCATGGGTGCGTGGATTGAAATTACATAGTTTTTATTAAAAGCTATTACTCTGCTGCTGTCGCACTCTTCATGGGTGCGTGGATTGAAATCGTGACGGTCTACCTAAAGACGAAATGGAAATGACTGTCGAACCCTACATAAATTTCACACCAAAGGAACTATAAAATAACACAGGAGATGACAATGATTGTAGCGAAGATAGTAATATAATAAAATATGACTTTTCTGGTGGTGTGGATTGTGAAAAAAATTTTGACATCAAAGAAGGCTGTGTTTGGAGGCTTGTTGTTCTTGCTTATTGGTACATGGGTATTCAGCGAAATGAGCAATCGTTTTTCCATGAAGGGGCAAGAGCCAACTGATGAAGGCTATATTGTTTTTCACAATGGTACGAAATATTTCGTTAAAGGAGAAAATATTACAGCTTCTGACTTGGAAAATTTTTCTGATGAAGATGTTACGATGTTTTCAAAAAAGTTTGAGGAAATAGCGATATTACTGGATGATGGAATGAAACTTTTAGGGACAGGAATTAAAAGTGGTGATCAGGTCGCTATTTGGTATGAAGAAGTCCTTGAATCGTACCCGGCACAAATTAAATTAATGCAAATAAGGAAAATTGATAAAAACAAATAAATTTACACTTCTTTACTAATTGTAATTGTTTGTTTTATGAAAATTCGTTATAATATAATCATATTTTGAAAGGAGGTAATATTTTGAAAAAAGTGTTTTTCTAACAATCTTTTTGTTTACCTTTTTATTCGTTCCAATCAGTGCTTTGGCGGACAATACACTAGGAGACTTTCATTTTAATGCAAAAGAATCTTCACATCCCTTGGATAGAGTTAATTCAAAGGGAGAGGTAACAAAATATGAGGATTACAGCAATAAGAACTTAACGTTTATCAATGAAACAAAAAGTTTTCAAGGCTCAGGAGAGCTTAATCCTATTTTTGTTGGTGATTTGCTAAATAAAGGCTTTTTAGAGACTACACAACCTTTAGTAAAAGATGTGACCACAAATGAAGTCGCACCATTTGTTGTCATCGGTCCAGATGGAAGAACTAGAGTAGAAAATACAATAGTATTCCCATATAGTGCCATTACTTATATTTCCTTGGAGTGGGCAGATGGTAGCCGCGGATCTTGTACAGGGACATTAATTGGTATCGATAGAGTTTTAACAAATGGGCATTGTGTTGTGAATCCTACTACGCAAAGAGGGATAGTGAGTGCCACAGTTTATCCGGGTGTAAGTGGTAGTACCGCTTTATTTGGAGCATATAATGCGATCGATTATTATGTTACTTCCCATTGGATCAATACTGGAGCAATATCTCAAGATTATGCAGTTCTTGTACTAAGTCCATCGAATGGCCGCCATGCAGGAGAACGTGCTGGATATGCAGGAATTAGGCAGGTAACGAATATTCTTAATCAGAACATCGGGATCTATGGTTATCCAGGTGATTTGATCAGAAGAGATGGAGCCATAAATCAATATGGGATGAGTGGAAATGTTGCAAGTGAGGATAGTCAAGTAGCTTATTATACAATTGATACAGCACCAAGACAGTCGGGCTCTGCTATGTTAAATACAAGCAATCAAGTCATTGGTGTACATAGCAGCGGTTTTTCTGATCGAAATGGTAATCCGGTGAGAAATGGCGGTCCAAAGATGAGCAGCTTTATGTTTGAGTTCGTTTCAAATGCGTTGAATTAATAATGGATAAAATACTGCACCTTTAAATGTTAGGGAGCACCAACATTTGGAGGTGCAGTTTTGCGTTCGCAAAATACTCAATAAAATGAGTGGGAGTCTGAGAAATGAACTGTTCATAAGTAATCAGTTATTTTGTGCAAAACCAAACTTTTACACGAAATGTGCCGAAAATCTTTTTTATCAACAAATCGGTATAACAAAGTTAATTTTTTGTTTAAGATATAGGATACAGATACTGAGGCAAGAATCCCGAGATAAAAACGAACTTTAAACAATTTTTCATAGCGGAAACGAAAGATTAGGTGTTTTATGTCAAGGCTTGTAATATCTACTAAGGATGTATCATTCCCAAAAGTCCATTAGTCCTTTATACTAATTGGAGTAAAAGATTTAATGGAGAGGAATTAATTATGACCGTTACGAATGAAGAAATGATTGTTGAGATAAAAAGTTTGGACGATAAAGGCGCGGGACGAGCTAGTGTTTGGCGTGAGAATGAGCACGGAAATCAGAAAAAGTTAAGGCTAACGATTCCGCAAGTACTCCCTGGAGAAAAAGTTCGTGTTATTGTTGACAAGCCAGAACGTCGAAGAAGAAGGGCGATTGCTGAAGAGCAAGATAGATAAGCTCAACAACAAGAAGAAGGAACTAAACCTCGAGCTCAACTACGTCGAGGACGTAGAAGAGTTATTGAAGTATATAAAGATGGCCAACTAGTAAATACAATCGATGGATTACTAGAGACTTTCAAATGGACAACAGAGAACAAAATTTGTAACGTTGGCTGGGTGAAGCATTCACTCAAAACTGGTAAAGAAACTGTTGCTGGTCGAAAATTCGAAGAAGGTGGATTTCTATTCAAGTACGTTGAATAATCAGCGTGCTTGTTTAGTGTCGCACTCTTCATGGGTGCATGGATTGAAATCAAAGCTAACAATCTTTTAAGCTCATAATAATCAAGTCGCACTCTTCATGGGTGCGTGGATTGAAAGTTAAGCAATGGAACTTCTGATAAACTAGTATGGTTTGCGGGAATTTGTGCTGAAACATTGAAAGGTATAATTAACTTTTCCATCTGGATTCGCATTAGGTGTTTTTGTCTTTTTTCTTCCTTAGACGCTCATCCAATAAAAAAATGTTAGCTCTTTATTTATGAGTCGCCTCAAACGATGAATTACCGCATTCTGATTGTCATCTAATTGAAAATGGTAGATCTATTCGCAAAACTAATCGACTTAAAAATAACTGTTTTTCAGCATTAGCATACATATTTGCTATTCGGTTGATAATCTAAACAAATGTCTAATAATTGAATGAATGTCAAAAAAATAGACACTCTTTGCAATTATGCTGAAATTTAAGAAATGAACACGGCCGTCCAAAATTACGCCACACCAACTCAAATACCGTAAAAAAATGTCGACTGTATACATTGGTATCATATTGGCAATGCGATAAAGGTAAAATAATTTTATATCCATAAAAACCACCCAAATGAACAAAAGCAATAGGGTGGTTTTTAAAGGGAAAAAATAAAAGGAAAATGATCACCAAACGAATCTTTATTTAGCAATAATTTTCTGCTTTTCATCTCCTGCATATATTGGCACTTCTTTTTTAATTCCTTGCCTATTTACATACCAATTTGTTGCTCCAACAAATAACCCACCACCAACAATGTTTCCAAGTGAAACAATGAGCAAATTAAAAGCCGCTCCTGTCAAGGTAATAGTATCCGGGTGAGGGACTGATAAAGAAATAGAAAATAACGCCATGTTGGCAATACTATGCTCATAACCGGAAACAAAGAAAGAAGTGACCGTCATCATGATCAACATAACCTTTGCTGCAAAATTGTCGGTTTGCAACGGGAGCCAAATGGCCAGACAAACAAGCCAGTTACATAGAATACCGCGAAAAAACATTTCCCCTGTCGTTAATCCAATCTTGCCTGTCACCGCACTAAATAAATAGTGGTCAGCTGGAATATCTTTAAATAAACCCGTCTGAACAAATAAAAAAGTAAAAAACAAGACGCCGATTAAATTTCCAAGATAGGTAACACCCCAAACATACAGGGTTTCTTTCAAGGAAGTCTTTTGATCCAGACTGCCCATTGTCATGTACATCGTATTCCCGGTAAACAGCTCACCGCCACCAATCACAATTAAAACTAACGCTAGTGAGAAGGTCATCCCGCCGATTAAGGATGTGGCCGGTGATCCGGTTGCCCTGAATGCGTCTCCAATTCGAAAGGCAAAAACAACCGCAAACGAAATATAAACTCCTGCAAGCATCGCCTTTGTCCAAAATTTCTTTGGGTCATTTTTCAGCATATCGGCTTTTTTTACAGATGTATCAATGGCTGTACTTAATGCACTTGTAGACATAGAAAAACTCCTAACTTTTTTAATGTATTGTGATCAAAATCACAAGCAACATTAATATACCGATTTTTCTATAGTCAAACAATCCTTTTATAAAAAGTTTCTAAGATTGGTCATAATTTTGTTGTTAATCGTAAATAATTAAACCTTCTTTCCAGGAGAATAAGGAAAAAGATTATCATGTCCATTTTATGCAAGTAACAAGAACGGAAAGTTATCCACAGAGGAACCCTTTATATCCACAACTAATCAAAAATTATCCACATAATAACTGCAGTTAAGCACAGAAAAATCACAACTTATCCACATAACTAACAAAATTGTTCACGGTAGTTGGAAAATGTACACAAGTCAGAAGTTAACTTTAGAAAAACTACTCGGAAGATGTGGAAAAGTTATCCACAAGCGTTTAAACATACGAATCCGGCAAAATATGATAAAATATAAATTGTATTTTATAAAGCAAAAGCAGGGACTGGGAGTGGTTCCGACGAAAATATAAAAGCCGATCATTATGCAGTTGGTACTCATAAGATTGGAAAAATTGGAATAAAGGTACGTGGAATAAACTTCTTCGGACTGACTCCTAAACTGATTATATATTTTGGAGTGAGGGTATGCTTGGAAAATTAATTGCCGGATTAATCTTTCCGTGTTTGTTGGTCATCTTATTTTCACGAGTAACTTATAATCATATCGTCGGATTGCTGTTAACATTGGCTCTGATTTCTGTGTCCGCATATAAAGGTTATACTCATTCATGGCCGTTGATTATTATTGACGGTATTTCGTTGACGATAGGATTTTGGTATTCAAAACGCATGGTAAAAAATTTTAAAAGAAAAAAGGATGAATGAGGTATAAAATCGCTTATCACAATTTGTTAGGCGGTTTTTTTTTCATCGGGGAATGAGGATAAGTTCTTCATACCCTGTGGATAAACAGTGTAAAAATTGTGTATAACGTTAATATTGTGGTTAATTAAATTTACAGCTGGGACTGTATCATTTGAAGTTTTTCTTGAGGCGTCCTTAAATCCGCGGAATGGGCATCCTCGTTGGAAATTTATACATTCGCCTAACCTATAAAAATTAAACGAATATTCGTTCGCAAAATAGTGGCTTTTCTGTTATGCTTTTGGTAAAATAGATTCTGTGAATGATGAATGTACGGACCCAAAAAATAATGGGGTGATTTAGATGGAAAAAACAAAGGATCAATTTCAGTTAGTGTCAAAATATCAACCTCAAGGGGATCAACCGCAAGCGATAAAAGAGCTGGTTGCGGGCTTAAAAAACGGCAAGAAACATCAAACATTGCTGGGGGCAACCGGTACAGGGAAAACTTTTACCATTTCTAATGTGATAAAAGAAGTGAATAAACCAACGTTAATTATTGCTCATAACAAGACATTGGCAGGGCAATTATACAGCGAATTCAAAGAGTTTTTCCCAAACAATGCCGTTGAATATTTTGTCAGTTACTATGATTATTACCAACCCGAAGCCTATGTACCACAGACCGATACGTATATCGAGAAGGATGCAAGTATTAATGATGAAATTGATAAGCTGCGACACTCAGCGACATCGGCATTATTTGAACGTCGCGATGTCATTATCATAGCCAGTGTATCCTGCATTTATGGGTTAGGTTCACCGGAAGAATATAAAGAACTTGTATTATCACTAAGGGTCGGCACGGAAATCGAGCGGAATGAACTGCTTCGGAAATTGGTTGATATCCAGTATACCCGAAATGATATTGACTTCCATCGGGGTACCTTCCGGGTTCGCGGTGATGTTGTGGAAATTTTTCCATCTTCACGAGATGAGCATTGTATCCGTGTTGAATTTTTTGGTGATGAAATTGATCGAATTCGGGAAGTCGATGCGTTGACGGGCGAGATTATCGGAGAACGGGAACATGTGGCGATTTATCCGGCTTCCCACTATGTTACACGGGAAGAAAAAATGCAAGTCGCCATTAAAAATATTGAACAAGAATTACAAGAACGGTTAAAGGAACTCCGGGATCAAGGGAAGCTTTTAGAAGCACAAAGATTGGAACAGCGGACAAATTATGATTTGGAAATGATGCGGGAAATGGGTTTTTGTTCAGGAATTGAAAACTATTCCCGTCATTTAACCTTAAGGGAAGCGGGCGCTACCCCATATACGTTGCTCGATTATTTTCCAGAGGATTTTTTAATCGTTGTTGATGAATCCCATGTAACGATTCCGCAAATCCGGGGTATGTATAACGGAGACCAAGCAAGAAAAAATGTACTTGTTGAACATGGCTTCCGCTTACCATCTGCCCTGGATAACCGACCGCTTATGTTTGAAGAATTTGAAAAACATATCAACCAAATTATTTACGTTTCAGCAACTCCGGGACCATATGAATTGGAACATTGTCCGACGGTGGTTGAACAAATTATTCGTCCGACCGGCTTACTGGATCCGATTATAGAGGTCCGTCCGATCAAAGGACAAATTGATGACCTTATCGGAGAAATTCAAGAACGAATTCGGAAAAATGAGCGGGTTCTTGTAACGACATTAACGAAAAAAATGTCCGAGGATTTAACCGATTATTTGAAAGAAATCGGGATTAAAGTTCAGTATTTACATTCTGAAGTAAAAACATTGGAGCGGATTGAGATTATTCGTGATTTGCGACTGGGCAAATATGATGTCATTGTCGGGATTAACTTGTTACGGGAAGGACTTGATATTCCGGAAGTGTCCCTTGTTGCCATTTTAGATGCAGATAAAGAAGGATTTTTACGGTCAGAACGTTCATTAATCCAAACGATTGGCCGGGCAGCGAGAAATGCAAACGGAAAAGTCATTATGTATGCGGACCAAATTACTCGTTCAATGGATTTCGCAATCAATGAAACAAAACGGCGGCGCCAAATCCAAGAAGAATATAATCGGAAACATGGCATTACCCCGAAAACGATTCAAAAAGAAATTCATGATGTTATTCGTGCAACCATTGCCGCTGAAGAACAGGAAGAATACAGTACGACTGATAAATATGGAAAGTTATCTAAGAAAGAACGGGAAAAATTAATTCAAAAATTAGAAGTGGAAATGAAAGAAGCAGCCAAAGCACTTGACTTTGAACGCGCTGCTGAATTGAGAGACTTGGTATTAGAGTTGAAAGCAGAAAGGTGACGATAAATGAAGGATCAAATTAAAGTAAGAGGTGCACGGACAAATAACTTAAAAAATATTGATGTCGATATTCCCCGTAATCAACTTGTAGTATTTACGGGGTTATCCGGTTCAGGAAAATCTTCGCTGGCTTTTGATACCATTTATGCAGAAGGTCAACGTCGGTATGTCGAGTCCCTTTCTGCTTACGCCAGGCAGTTTTTAGGACAAATGGACAAGCCGGATGTTGATTCTATTGAAGGATTATCTCCGGCTATTTCTATTGACCAAAAAACGACCAGTCGGAATCCCCGTTCAACTGTTGGAACAGTTACGGAAATATATGATTATTTGCGATTACTATATGCTCGTATTGGTCACCCGATTTGTCCGAACCATGGCATTGAAATCACCTCACAAACCGTTGAACAGATGGTCGATCGTATATTGGAATATCCGGAGCGGACCCGGATTCAAATCTTAGCTCCGGTAGTCTCCGGCAGAAAGGGGACGCACGCCAAAGTTCTTGAAGACATAAAGAAAGAAGGGTTTGTCCGCGTCCGTATTGACGGAGAAATGCTTGAATTGAACGATGATATTGAGCTGGAAAAAAATAAAAAGCATTCCATTGATGTTGTCATTGACCGGATTATTATAAAAGAAGGAGTCACAGCACGGCTGACCGACTCATTGGAAACAGCATTGAAACTAGGACAAGGACGCGTCATAATCGATGTCATAGGTCAAGAAGAATTACTTTTCAGTGAGTTACATGCTTGTCCGTATTGTGGTTTTTCCATCGGGGAATTGGAACCAAGGATGTTTTCGTTTAACAGTCCGTTTGGGGCTTGCCCGGATTGTGACGGGATTGGTTCGAAATTGGAAGTGGATCTCGACCTTGTCATTCCGGATAAAAACTTAACATTACGACAAGGGGCGATTGCACCTTGGGAACCGGTCAGTTCCCAGTATTATCCGCAATTATTAGAAGCGGTTTGTAATCATTACGGGATTGATATGGATGTACCGGTGAAAGATATTCCGCAACATTTAATGGATAAAATTTTATACGGTTCAGATGGGGAATTAATTCACTTCCATTATGAAAATGATTTTGGCATGATTCGGGATACGGATATCGAATTTGAAGGCGTTCTTCGCAATATTGAGCGCCGTTTTCGGGAATCCACTTCTGATTATACAAGAGAACAAATGGAAAAGTATATGGCGCAAAACCCTTGTCCGACATGTAAAGGATATCGCTTGAAAAAAGAAACATTGGCAGTGAAAATTAATGGACTTCATATTGCGGAAGTAACCGACTTTTCCATTCAAGAAGCTCTCCATTTTTTCGATACATTGGAATTAAGTGAAAAAGAACAAAACATTGCTCGCTTAATTTTGCGGGAAATTAAGGAACGGCTCGGTTTTCTTGTTAATGTTGGTTTGGATTATTTAACCTTGAGCAGGGCGGCCGGTACATTATCCGGTGGAGAAGCACAACGGATTCGTCTGGCAACTCAGATCGGTTCCCAATTAACGGGTGTCCTGTATATTTTGGATGAGCCGTCAATTGGTTTGCATCAACGCGATAATGATAAATTAATTGAAACGATGAAACGAATGCGTGATCTTGGAAATACGTTAATCGTTGTTGAACATGATGAAGATACGATGTTGGCGGCTGATTATCTTGTCGACGTTGGACCGGGAGCGGGTGTTCATGGAGGCACGGTTGTTTCAGCCGGAACACCGGAACAAGTGAAGGGTGATCCGCATTCATTAACAGGTCAATATTTAGCCGGCAAAAAATTTATTCCGTTGCCACAAGAACGGCGAAAAGGAAATGGACAATATTTGGAAGTTGTTGGCGGTAAAGAAAACAATTTAAAAAATATCCGTGTTAAATTTCCTCTCGGTACATTTATTGCGGTCACCGGTGTTTCCGGATCAGGTAAAAGTACATTAGTTAATGAAATTTTATATAAAAGCCTATCACAAAAATTAAATCGTGCCAAAGTGAAACCGGGGCAACATAAAGAAATCAAAGGAATAGAAAATCTGGAAAAAGTTATCGATATTGACCAGTCACCGATCGGACGTACTCCACGTTCCAATCCGGCTACTTATACAGGTGTTTTCGATGATATCCGTGATGTATTTGCAGCGACGAACGAGGCCAAAATTCGCGGCTATAAAAAAGGACGCTTTAGTTTTAATGTTAAAGGCGGTCGCTGTGAGGCATGTAAAGGGGACGGCATCATTAAAATTGAAATGCACTTTCTTCCGGATGTTTATGTACCATGCGAGGTTTGTCATGGAAAACGGTACAATCGTGAAACATTGGAAGTGAAATATAAAGGGAAAAATATTGCGGACGTGCTTGATATGACCGTAGAAGATGCATTGGAGTTTTTTGCCAATATCCCAAAAATTAAACGGAAAATCCAAACGATTTATGATGTTGGTCTCGGGTATATGAAACTTGGTCAACCGGCAACGACATTATCCGGTGGGGAAGCACAACGGGTTAAGCTTGCCTCCGAATTGCATCGGCGTTCCAATGGCCGCACTTTGTATATTTTGGACGAACCGACAACCGGTCTTCATGCTGATGATATTGCCCGTCTCCTCGATGTTTTACAACGTCTTGTTGAAAACGGCGATACGGTGGTCGTTATTGAACATAATCTCGATGTGATAAAAACAGCGGACTATATTATTGATCTGGGTCCGGAAGGCGGGGATCGCGGCGGTACGGTTATTGCGAAAGGAACGCCTGAACAAGTGGCCAAAACAGATGTGTCTTACACCGGTTATTATTTGAAACGTGTTATCGAGAGGGACCGAGAACGGATGAAAAACATGATTCGGGAAAAAGAAGAACTACCAATACAATCATAATTTCCGAATTAAAGCTAAACATTCATGTATAAAATATGTATTAACCAGAAAAAACTGTTTCACTAATAGATGAAAAGGCATGGTAACTCAAGTTTTGATTACCATGCCTTTTTGTGTAAAGGAATTAATTTCAAATAGTTTTATATTGAAAATGCATATGTTGCTTTTACAGAATTGATTTGTTCAAATAGTTTTATATAAGAGAGCTTTATAAATAAAATTTATTCTATGCTGCTTTGGCTGTCTTGACTTGCCATAATGCGCGATACTAATTGGTTATTCATATCTTAAAGCATCGATTGGGTCTAAATTCGATGCTTTATTAGCAGGTAAGATGCCGAATATGATACCGATAAACATCGAGAACAATAATCCGATTAAAACGACCGGCAATGAGACAATTATCGGAAACCCGATTATCGACGAAACCAAATAGGCAACACCAGCACCAAATAAAATCCCAATCGTCCCGCCGATTAACGTTAATGTCATTGCTTCGACTAAAAACTGAAATAAAATTTGACCTCTTGTCGCACCCAAAGCCATCCGGGTACCTATTTCACGGGTACGTTCGGTAATGGAAACAAGCATGATATTCATGACACCAATTCCACCGACTAATAAAGAAACTCCCGCAATACATCCAATAATCAGGGTCATAATGGATGTAATTTGGCCAATCCCTTCAGCAATTTCTTCCATGTTTGTCACTTGGTAGGCTTCCTCTGTTCCATGAATTTGATTTAATAATTGTGCTGCTTTCTTTCCTGCTTCTTGCAATTTCTCAGTATTTTCAGCTTGAATTGTGATGGAACTGATTTTGTTGTTACCGGTTATCGTTCGCCAAGTTTTCCAAGGAACATATACCTCATTGGAACTGAACGATGCCAACAAACCGGTTGGTTTTTCTAAAACACCGACAACTTCAAAAGGCTGTGATTGAACATAAATAATTTTTCCTAACGGCTCCTCTTTTTCAAATAACTCCTTGCTAAGACCTGAACTGATTACAGCCGCACGTCCGCCCCCTAAAAAATCTGATGGCAGTAAATTTCTTCCGCTCGATACGTTTAACTCGTTTACTTCAATGTACGTTTGGTTAATACCGGAAATAGATGACTCAATTGTATTTTCCCGGTAGCGAACATTGCCAAATTCATCACTGGATGTCACAATTTTTGAAATTTGCGGGATTGTTTCAATGGCACGGATATCGTCTTCCGTAAACGGTGACCAAAGAGCATCCGGATTTTCCTTCATTTCTTCTTCAGAGGGGGAGTAAGATAAAGAAACCGTATTTCCGGAACCAACAATTAGTGATTTGAGCTTTTCCGTTCCCCCTTGACCAAGTGCGACAATGAAAATGACGCTCGATACACCAATAATTATGCCAATCATTGTTAAAATTGAACGCATTTTATGAACAAAGATGGAGGAGAAAGCAATTTTAATATTTTCGACAATACTCATAGGATCTCTCCTCTATTTGCTTGATCAATATCTTGAACGATGTACCCGTCACGTAATAAGATTAACCGATTGGCATAGCTGGCCACTTCTTCTTCGTGCGTAACAACAATTACGGTAGTCCCATCTTCTTTATTTAACATAGTAAATAGCTCCATAATCTGTTCGCTTGTTTTTGTATCGAGGGCACCGGTCGGTTCATCAGCCAGGATCAGATCGGGTTTATTGACAATGGCTCTGGCAATTGCCACCCGTTGTTTTTGGCCACCTGACAGCTCATTGGGTAAGTGTAACATCCGATCCCCGAGTCCAACTTTCTCTAAAGCTTCTTTTGCTCGTTCTTCCCGCTCTTTCTTTTTAACTCCGGCATAAATCATCGGAAGTTCAACATTTTTCAACGCATTTAATCGCGGTAACAAATTAAATTGTTGAAAGACAAAGCCAATCGCCCGGTTGCGAATTTTTGCCAGTTCATGCTCTTTATACTGCAAAACCTCTTTCCCGTTTAAAAAATATGTACCCTCAGTCGGTCGATCGAGAAATCCAATAATATTCATTAAAGTGGATTTTCCGGAACCGGACGGGCCCATAATTGAGATAAATTCTCCTCTATTAATCTTTAAATCAATTCCGTTTAGAACAAGAACATCTTCATTCCCTAGTGAATAACTTTTTTTAATAGAAGCCAATTGGATCATTTTACAATCACTTCCATGCCATCTTGAATGTCATCGGACGGGTCTTTAATGACTTTATCTTTCTTGGTAACCCCATCTTTAATTTCAATGGATTCGAGTGAGGCGTTGCCAACTTTTACTTCTTTTCTTACAGCTTTTCCATTTTTAACAATGAAAACATAACTTTTTTCCCCGTCTTGTTTAACAGCAGTTAATGGGAGAGTTTTAGCCGTGTATTCATTGGCGGTGATTTCAATAATCATTTGAAACCCGGGCTTTAACTCAATATTTTGATCGGTTACTTCAATTTCGATCGTATATTGAACGCCGCTTTGTGCACCTGAATCTTGTAAACCGGTCGACTCTTCGGGTAAATATGAAATACTTTTCACTTTCCCTGACCATGTCTTATCAGGAACTGTGTCCGCAGTTAGTTTAACCGCTTGTCCTTCATTAATTTTCAGCGCATCATATTCTGAAACTGAGCCAACAACGATAAACTGACCAATTGAACCAATTTTCATAATCGGTTCGGGGATTTCCGAATTTGTTTTAAACTGGGCATCCTCATTTATCTCAATGATTTTACCGGCAATATCACTTACAACTTTCAAATCGGCTAACTGTTGGTTAATATTGTCTTTTTGTAATTGAGCTTGCTTTAATTCAAGTTTTGCTTGTTCCAACTGAAGATTTACTTGATCACGTTCTTTCTTTAATGTTTCATCATCTTTATTGTCTTTTAAAAGTTTATCTATTTCCTTTAGCTGTTTTTGTGTATCTTCAATTTGTAAATTGACCGACTGGATTTGCAACTCATTTTGTTTTTGTTCCATTAAAAGCTGGTCACTTTTATAGGTGAAAAGCGGGGTTCCTGCTTGAACATCGTCACCAACTTTTACTGAGATATCTGCAATCTTTCCTTTCGTTGCATCATAGTAAATCGACTGTTCGTTTGCCAGTTTTAATGTTCCTTGTGAGATAACATTTTCGGATAATTTTTCCTCCTTAACGGAAGCAACTTCAACTTCAATATTATTACCGGAAGCTTTTATTAGATTAAAAGAAAACAAGGTTACAATAATGGCGATAATTCCAATGGTTATCCATAGTTTTTTATTTTTCATCAATAAACACCTTTCACTTACTTATAGAATAGAAACAATGACCGATTCAGATATTACTTCTTAGGCCCATCCGATCATGGAGAAAAAGATCGATAACATGTAAAAACCGATGGAAACACCCCATGCTAATTCTTTGGAAAAAGATGCCACCTTCTGTAATCCAATTGCCGATAATATGACACTCCAAATGGAAAAAACTTCAATATTATCAAATACTGCCTTTAGTGCACCATCAGCGGGGATCAATGTAGTAAGACTAGTGAACGTAGTAGTTGACGACCCGGTAATGACCATGCCAATTCCGTTTACAATCATGCCTAAAGCAGTTAGGATCAATAAATATACATTCATTGAAAACAGCTGGCGGAACGATACATTCGAACGTGCTAACCTTGCAATCAACAAATAAACAAGCGTACCAATAAACGCAGTTACAATAGGTACAATCACACCGGCAATAATAGAACCGATTACTAAAAATGGGGCTAACTCTTCCGGTAAACCTTCATTTCCTGACTCGGTATTGGTTGTAACAATGATCATTCCAATGCTAAACACAAGAATAATCATTAACAATGGTCCCCAGATTTTCGGTTTTTCTTTTATTCTGGCAAAATGTTCGCTTGGACTCCAAAGAATCCCCCATAGACTTGGACTCTTCTTTTCAATTTCATTTGCTTCTAATCTTTCTTCCACAACAATCCATCCCTTCTTTATGGTTTACTCTAATTTTTACGGATTTGAAGAAAAAAGGTTTCAAACCCGTATGATTTATTTTAAAGGTACTAATAACTTGATATTGCCATAATCGTGCAGCGATCTGATTGATACAGCTGTTTTATCAGCAATTTCTTCAATTCAAAAAAATTTTTTCCATTTCCAATCCTCCATTTAGATACGTATTAAAGCTCTATTCTTACTATAAAGCCTAACGTAACTGTAGGTTCAAGAGGAAATTTAATCGAAAAAAATTGTTTTTTTAATGGAACTGATTTAAACAAAAGAATTTTCCTCTCTCTAGCAAATTTTACAAACTGTCCCTTTGCTTTAAAAAACACTACATGATAAAAGAATTTTAAACAACATAAGCTATTTCCATGAAACTTTTCGGTTTGAATTACGTAAAAAGTATAAATAAATGAGAGATTTTGTAAAGGACGTGAAAAATATGAAGGAAGAACGGAAGAAAATTTTAGAAATGGTGAAGACAGGCCAAGTGAGTATTGAAGAAGCGGAAAAATTGTTGGAAGAACTCGAAAACATGGAGTCACTAAAAGAAGAAAAAAAAGCGAAAATGGCTGAAGAATTATCAAAAATTGAAGCATACAAATCCAGTCATGAACAAAATGAGAAGGAGACTTTTCATCAGTCAAGTTCTACAAAAACATCAACATTTGCCAAGGAAGCAAAAGATACATTGACCAATTTGTTTGAAAGAGCAATGAAGAAAATAAAGGAAATGGACTTGGATTTCCATCATTCGGTCAATGTTTCACACGTATTTCAACAAAATGAAAACAAGTTTAAAGATGTGTTTATTGAAATTCCAAATGGTTCTGTACAGCTGATTGTATGGGATCATTCCGACGTCCGTGTGGAATGTGAAGGGAAAGTGTATCGCGAGGAAGATCCTGTTCAAGGTAAAGAGAGATTTTTAGAAAATATTGAGTTTCGTGTCGATCAAGAGGCCCTTGCTTTTTTAGCTAAAGAGAAATTCATGAAGGTTGACACAAAAGTTTTCTTACCACAAAGCATTTATAACAAAGTAGCGATTAAACTGTTTAACGGCACGATTAGCGGGGAAGGCGTTAAAGGGAAAAAAATTAAATTTCAAACGTCCAATGGAGGCATCCGATTAGAAAGTTGTGAAGCAGAAAAGGCAGATCTTGAAACTGTGAATGGAACGATAAACTTGACCCAATGTAAAATAGATGATGCGGAAACGGAAACAATGAACGGTAAGGTGACGATTGACGGTTCCTATCAAAAAATCGATGCAGAAACAATAAGCGGTTCAATTTCTGTTCGGATTAGTAAACCGGCACCGCAATCGGTTAAGTTATCAAGTGGGGCAGGCAGTATCCATGTAAGAATCGCTAATGATTTACCGGTAAGCGGAGAGGTTAAATCCAATTTTGGCAATGTTCAGGTTGATTTATCCAATCTATATAAAATTGACGAGAAAAAGGAAATGATTCAAAAAGTCATCAAGTTTGATACAACAGCAGAATTACAAAATAAAATGTATTTATTTGCAGAATCGAAAACGGGTTCGGTTACTGTTCAACCGTATTAAAAGAATTGGCTAAAACAACTCTTCTCTCAACTTTTTATTATTTAATAAAGTTGAGAGGGAGTTTTTTAATTTTGTACTTATAACGTTTTTGTTTCGGGTTCTTTGGTTTCAGGAAAAAACATGGTAAAATGGAACATACAAAGAGTTAAGTAATAGACAAATTGAAGCCTAAGTGAGGGAGTTCATACATGTCAAAAGTGACCATCAAGGATATTTTAAATAAATTTAAATTAGAATTGATCAGTGGGGAAGAGGGCATCAATCGTCCAGTAACGACAAGTGATATTTCCCGTCCTGGACTTGAAATGGCCGGATTTTTTGATTATTATCCGGAAGATCGTTTGCAGTTATTAGGAAGAACTGAATTGACATTTTTTTCCATGCTAAATGAGGAAGATCGCATCGTCCGGATGCAGCGGCTTTGTACCGATGTCACCCCGGGGATTATTATTACACGTGGGCTGGAAATCCCAGAAGAATTAATTGAGGCTTCCGAGCAAGAAGCAGTACCGGTTATGCGTTCAAATTTGAAAACGACACAATTAGTCAGCCGATTAACAAATTATTTGGAAATTGCGCTTGCTCCGACAATTGCTATTCATGGTGTGTTGGTTGATGTATACGGCGTTGGTGTTCTTATTACCGGTCAAAGTGGAGTTGGTAAAAGTGAAACAGCTTTGGAACTTGTGAAACGGGGGCATCGGCTTGTTGCAGACGATTGTGTGGAAATACGCCAAGAAGATCAAGAATCGCTAGTAGGAAATTCACCCCCACTCATAGAACATCTTCTTGAAATTCGCGGACTCGGTATCATTGATGTCATGACTTTATTTGGTGCCGGAGCTGTTCGATCCTATAAGAGAATAACGATGTGCATCCATTTAGAAAACTGGGATCAAAATAAACGTTATGACCGGTTGGGACTCGATGAAGATAAAATGAAAATTTTTGATGTCGAAATTCCGAAATTAACCATCCCGGTTCGTCCCGGAAGAAACTTGGCTGTTATTATCGAAGTGGCGGCCATGAACTTTCGTTTGAAAAAAATGGGTGTCAATGCAGCAAAGCAATTCACTCAAAGGCTCCAAGAAACGATTAAAGATCATGAACATGAAGATTAACATACCTGTTATATTTTCTATGATCAAATTATTATAGTCAAATGTTTATAAAAGCATCCATTTCTTGAGGGGAGGTTTAGCTGGAATCATTAAAAACTTGTATGATTTGGAACAACAAAAAGCAGTTGCTTTTTTTCCGATAGCAGTAATTATGAAATTTGGATCATTGGAAAAGGATTAATGGAATTATTCTTTTTTCAGAAAGAATGATTTTGAAAGACCAGTATGCAGTGCTCTTTATTTTAATCAGAAATAATTTTAAAACTGATTGTTGTTTGTTACAATTAGTGAAATGACAGGGAAGTTCTCTCTCGTCAAACTGTTTCTTTTTGAAACGTATAGAAGGAGTTGTTGAGATGCTTTATCATGTTCAGCCATTAAATCCGGTGGCCTTGGAACTTGGCCCTTTATCAATTCGATGGTACGGGATAATTATTGCTTTAGGTATTGTAATTGCTTATATATTAGCAACCCGTGAAGGAAAGAGACGAGGTCTTCCGGATGAAATATTCGCTGATCTTTTACTTTGGGCCATTCCGATTTCCATTATTTGTGCCAGAATTTATTATGTTCTTTTCGAATGGGACTATTATTCGGTTAATCCGGGGAAAATAATTGCCATTTGGGAAGGCGGAATTGCCATCCATGGTGCCCTAATTGGGGCGATCGTTACCGCTGTCGTTTTTTGCCGGAAACGAAATATCTCCTTTTGGAAATTAGCTGATATTGCCGCACCAAGTATTATCATTGCTCAAGCGATTGGCCGGTGGGGGAATTTTATGAACCAAGAAGCCCATGGGGGACCGGTTACTCGCGAATTTTTGGAAGGCTTGCACTTGCCTGATTTTATCATTAATCAAATGTATATAAACGGTTCCTATTATCATCCAACCTTTTTATATGAATCGCTCTGGAGTTTGCTTGGTTTTATACTTTTACTTCTATTAAGAAGAGTTAATTTGAAACAGGGAGAAATCTTTTTAGCTTACGGAATTTGGTATTCAATCGGTCGCTATTTCATTGAAGGGCTTCGAACCGACAGTTTATATTTTTTCGATACAGATATACGAGTGGCTCAGCTCGTTTCTGCTGCTGTTATCATTATTTCACTTGCCTTAATTATTTTTAGAAGGACGAAACATAATATTCCGCGTTATTTAGATTAAAATCATTTTCATGGTCAATCCGATAAAGGGGGAGTAGTATCTTGTTAAATTCGGTAAAACAAGGGATTATGAATGGGTTACACACCACTTGGACATTGGGAAAAGTTATTTTTCCTGTAACCTTAATCGTCTCTTTGTTACAATATACTCCTGTACTTCCGTGGTTATTTGACAAGTTGGCACCATGTATGTCCGTTTTCGGTTTGTCGGGTGAGGCGGCCATCCCTCTTGTACTGGGTAATCTATTAAACTTATATGCGGCAATCGGCGGGATTTTAACACTTGAACTCACTGTTAAAGAGGTATTTATTATTGCAGTTATGCTTAGTTTTTCCCATAATTTACTAATTGAAACAGGTGTGGCATTAAAATCAGGTGTTAAACTCTGGGTCGTTTTATCTGTTCGGATCGGTTTAGCATTGGTTGCAGCCTTTATTATCAATTTGGTTTGGCCGGGCGGGAGTGAAATGGTCCAATATGGTTTAATAACAGCAAATGAAACAGCACCGGTTGGTATGGCGGCTATTTTTCTTGCTGGCTTACAAAAAGCCGTATTAGGTACTCTTCAATTGGCGATGATTGTAATTCCATTAATGATCGGCATTCAAATTCTTAAAGATTTAAAATGGTTGAATGTATTTACCGGATGGATGGCTCCCGTTACCCGTGGATTAGGGATGAATGAAAATACGGCATTGGTTTTGACGGCCGGCTTAATTTTCGGTTTAGCCTACGGGGCAGGTGTATTATTGCAAGCGGTGAAAGAGGATGGTGTCAGCAAAAAAGATGCGACATTGGCATTTATTTTTCTCGTTGCGTGCCATGCTGTCGTTGAAGATACATTGATTTTTGTTCCATTAGGTATCCCGGTTTTTCCTTTATTTATAATTCGTTTATGTACGGCAATTGCTTTAACACTTATTGTCAGCAGGATCTGGAATCGGATGGAACTAGCAGCAAAAAGAAAGGGAATCACTTATGAAACAAAATATTGATACGATTTTATTTGATTTAGACGGGACATTAGTTAACACATATGAACTTATTTTACAATCATTTCTTTATACTTTTCATCAATTTGGATTCGATGAATTGAAGAGGGAAGACTGTTATAAATTTATTGGACCAACTTTACTTGAATCGTTCTCATCAGTTGCACCGGATAAAGCGGAAGAAATGATCCATTACTATCGAACATTTAATAAAAAACATCACGATAAACTTGTTCGTGAGTTTCCGGGGGTTCTCGAGACAATCGATACGCTTTCCAAACAAGGATATAAGCTCGGTGTTGTTTCTACGAAAGTACGAGAGATGGTTTTTAAAGCGTTGGATAAAACCAACTTAACTCCATATTTTCCTGTAGTGATCACATTGGACGAAGTTGAGAAGGCAAAACCGGATCCGGAACCGCTAAATAAAGCGATGCACTTGTTAGGGGCAAAACCGGAAAACACGTTGATGGTCGGCGATTCTTACCATGACATATTGGGGGCGAAAAATTCCGGCACTGGATCCGTTGGAGTTGCTTGGACAATTCAAGGGACAGACTACTTAAAGAAGTATAATCCGGATTTTTTAATTAATGATATGCGCGAGTTATTGGCAATTGTTGGAGTGAAATAATTTATGCGGAAAACGACCCGTTACCCGATTCAAGGAGCCAATTCATTATGGCAAATATATAAAACCGTGTCTTTTTGGAAGGTATTTAAAAACGTCATCGTTATTTTGATTGCTCGTTATACACCGTTCATGTCCTGGAAAGTTTGGATGTACCGTAAGTTTTTAAAAATGAAGGTGGGCGATCATACGGCTTTTGCGTTTATGGTCATGCCGGATATAATGTTTCCGGAAAAAATTAATGTTGGTAAAAATACGATTATTGGATATCATACGACGATTTTGGCACATGAATATTTGATTGATGAATATCGGGTAGGAGAGGTTCGAATTGGGGATGAGGTCATGATCGGTGCAAATTCAACGATACTGCCGGGGGTAGAAATTGGTGACCGGGCAACGGTTTCTGCAGGGACACTTGTGAACCGTAATGTTCCTTCGGGTTCGTTTGTCGGCGGAAACCCAATGCGGGTTATTTATACAAAAGAAGAGATGGAAAAAAGAAGAAACCATGACCGCTTGACCGATCCTCTAAATAAATAAGTTTTTAAAATTAAAGTGATGTTGAATGCGGGACGAAGAATCTTCCGGTAGTGGCTTTTTCCGAGCACGAAGAAAATGATACTTTTCGGCTGTGTGCTTCTCTACTGCTTTATTACATCATTATATAAATACATCATGATTTTTGGAGGATGTTTTGTGAGTAAAAATGTAAGCAATAATCATATTGATGGTAATATTTTAATGTTCAATCCTTCAGGGGAATTTTTCTTTTCAAAGGGAATTGCAGCATTTGAAAGGAATGATTTGGTAAAGGCAAAAAAGTATTTGGCTCGTGCTTGGAAATTTGAACCAACTGAGCCAATTATTGCTTGTCAACTTGCCATTGTTTTAACTGAAATGGGTGAATATGATTCTTCTAATAAAATTTTACTGAAAGTGCTCAGTGAAATCGATCCATACATGGTTGAATGTCACTACTTTTTAGCAAATAATTATGCCTATATTGGTAATTATATGGAAGCAAAGAAACATGTCAAACAATATTTGAAATCAGCTCCAAATGGGGAATATACAAGTGATGCACAGGAATTATTGGAAATCATATCTCTTGAAGCAGATGAAATAAAAACGACTTGTTTGACAGAAAATCATATGGAGTACGAAGATGAACTGATTGAAAAACAGGAACATTCGCGAAAATTAATGGAAGACGGTGATTTTGATGGAGCAGTTCCATTACTAGAACAAATGATTCGTGAGTACCCAAATTTTTGGCCTGCGTTTAACAATCTGGCATTGGCCTATTTTTATCAAGGAAAATCCAAAGAGTCTGTTGAGATACTCCAACGAGTGTTGGAAGAAAACCCGGGAAACTTACATGCATTATGTAATCTGTCGGTGCTTGATTTTTATAAAGGAAAGAATGTAAAGCCGTTATTAGATATATTAAAAAAAGTTTATCCCATTTCTGTTGATCATCGTTATAAATTAGGTGTTACTTTGTTAATTTTAGAACAATATGAACTTGGCTATCATTGGCTCAAGAAAATTTTACATGATGGCAATGAAGTTGAGGGTATCTTTTTTTATTGGTTTGCCTATGCCGCCTATAAGATGGGGAAAATGAACTTAGCAGAAAAAGCATGGAAGAAGCTCTTGTTAGAACATCCGGAAAAGGACGGGCAGGAACCTTGGAAACATGAAGAAATACCAATGTTTACGAAATGATTGAGCATAATAGTGGTAAAATGTTTGAAATTTATGTAGTATCAAGAACTACAGGGTCACTTGAATCTGTTGCAAATTTGTAGTAATTGGTGTCAATCTATTGAGCTTTAGGGACATAACGCATAACGAACAGAAAATCTGTTCAAACTGTCCATAAAAAAGATTCTCATCGATAAAACGAATTCGAAAACCGATTAAACCGTCCATAACAATACCTGATACCATATCACTGGAATACGAGGAGTGTGTAGAATGTCAGAGGATAAAATTTATGATGTAATAATAATTGGGGCAGGTCCTGCAGGTATGACTGCAGCTGTCTATACATCCCGTGCCAATTTGTCGACCTTAATGATTGAACGGGGTGTACCGGGTGGACAAATGATGAATACAGAAGAAGTAGAGAATTATCCCGGTTATGATTCAATTTTAGGTCCGGACCTTTCTAATAAAATGTTCGAACATGCGAAAAAATTTGGTGCCGAATACGCATATGGCGATATTAAAGAAATTATTGACGGGAAAGAATTTAAAATAGTGAAAGCCGGCTCAAAAGAGTTTAAGGCAAGAGCCATCATCATTGCGACCGGTGCCGAATATAAAAAACTCGGTGTCCCGGGAGAAAATGAACTGGGCGGACGCGGTGTTTCGTACTGTGCAGTCTGTGACGGTGCTTTTTTCAAAAATAAACAATTGGTGGTCGTCGGTGGTGGTGACTCTGCTGTTGAAGAGGGCGTATACTTAACGAGATTTGCTGAAAAGGTAACGATTGTACACCGGCGTGATCAGTTGCGGGCACAAAAGATTTTACAAGATCGCGCATTTGCTAATGAAAAAGTAGACTTTATTTGGAATCATACAGTTAAGGCGATTAACGAAAAGGATGGCAAAGTCGGCAGTGTTACCTTAGTTTCTACTGTTGATGGCACTGAAAAAGGATTCCCTTGTGACGGCGTATTTATTTATATTGGGATGATCCCTTTGACAAAGCCTTTTGAAAATCTAGGAATTACGAATGAAGCCGGTTATATTGAAACAAATGAGTTAATGGAAACAAAAGTTCCCGGGATTTTTGCGGCCGGTGATGTACGTGAAAAACAACTTCGCCAAATCGTAACGGCAACGGGTGATGGAAGTATTGCCGCTCAAAGTGCTCAACATTATATTGAGGAACTTTTAGAACAAATAAAGTAATATCAAAGTTGAAGAGGGTTCATTGTTTCATTAACAATTTAAAGAAAAAAAGTAATCGTCGTTTAACGCTGCTGTAACACGTATGAAACAAAGAAAGAGTATTATAAAGGTATGAAGAAATTGACCCCCTTTTAAATATATTTTTTTGGTACAGGAGATATCCTGTACTTTTTTTGTACGTTTACAATAAATAGGGTAAATCGACACCCCACTGATTGTGAGACTATACCGCTTATTTCTACAGGTTATGATTATTCATTCACTTCATTGTTTGCATGTGATAAGGTATAGTATAATAATATTAGTTAAGTAATAATATAATGATTTACCTTTACCTTTATAATCATGATGGTGAAATTCACGGTGTTAAAAGCCGGTCAACCAATAGCAATTACTATATTATGTTGACTTGATTATATGGTCTGGAGTGAGTGAGAGAAATGCAAAGAGTTGCAAATTGTATATATATGAAAAACGGGGAAATCTTGTTGTTGCAAAAACCTCGTCGCGGCTGGTGGGCCATACCGGGTGGAAAAGTAGAGCCAAAAGAAACCGTAAAAGCAGCAGCCATCCGTGAATATGGGGAGGAGACGGGAATCCAAATTCGCGATCCCATCATAAAAGGTATATACACTTTTTTAATAGAAGATGATGATAAGTTTACCGAATGGATGATGTTTACTTTTTTTACGAATCAAGGTGACGGCATACAAAAAAATGTAACAAGGGAAGGAAAGCTGCAATGGCATCCGGTCGATAAACTAGGTGAATTACCAATGGCTGAAGGAGATCGATTGATTATTCAACAAGCCTTATTTGGGGAAAATGTTCAGTTTGGTACATTCCATTACACAAAAGATTTCCAGCTAATATCACAAAAGTTGGATTGATAAATCTAATATTTACCAAATTTATAAAAGGGACTCTGGTGCCCGTTCATCGTTCAATCGATACGTTGTAAATAAATTTAAAAGGAATGGTGGTAAGAACAGTGGAAAATTCCAATGAGTTGCAAATAGTTATTATAACCGGAATGAGTGGTGCCGGCAAAACGGTTGCTATTCAAAGTTTTGAGGATCTTGGTTTTTTTTGTGTCGATAATTTACCACCAAGTCTTTTGCCAAAATTTTTAGAGTTAATGAGAGAATCCAAGAATAAAATGAATAAGGTTGCTTTGGTTATGGACTTACGCGGTCGTGAATTTTTTGAACAATTAATTCACGTTTTGGATGAATTGCAACATTACTCATGGCTAACCCCACATATATTATTTTTAGATGCCGATGACGCCACTTTGGTAAGAAGGTATAAAGAAACGCGCCGTTTTCACCCGTTGGCCAAATCGGGATTGCCGCTAGACGGGATTCGTAATGAGCGACAATTATTGGAAGAGTTAAAGGCAAGAGCACAAACAATTATAAACACATCCGAGTTAAAGCCGAAAGAATTACGTGAAAAGATTACAGAAAAATTTACCAACAGCAGGCAAAATTTATTTACGGTAAATGTAATCTCTTTTGGTTTTAAACATGGGATTCCGATCGACGCCGATTTAGTTTTCGATGTCCGATTTTTACCAAATCCATTTTATATTGAACAATTACGTCCGAAAACAGGGCTCGATCAGGATGTATATGAATATGTAATGAAATGGACGGATACAAGTAAATTTTTAGAAAAAATATTGGATTTACTATCTTTCATGTTACCGTTGTATAAACGAGAAGGAAAAAGTCAACTGGTAATTGCGATCGGTTGTACCGGTGGCCAGCATCGATCGGTTGCCATTGCCAAGTATTTGGGTGAAAAATTGGGAAAAGATTATCAAGTACAAGTGTCCCATAGAGAAATTGCAAATGAGAGGATTCAGAAACATGAATATTAGTCAACCAAGAATTGTGATCATCGGTGGAGGCACCGGTCTTCCGGTATTATTGCGTGGTATGAAAAGATTTCCGGTGGACATTACGGCCATTGTTACAGTTGCTGATGATGGCGGCAGCTCCGGACGCTTACGTGAGGATTTCCGAATACCGCCTCCGGGAGATATTAGAAATGTTCTCGCAGCACTTTCAGAAGTTGAGCCGTTAATCGAGGAGTTATTTCAACATCGTTTTGAGACGAATAGTGATTTGTCCGGTCATTCATTAGGTAACTTAATGTTGGCAGCGATGACGAACATTACCGGAAATTTTGCACATGCGGTTCATGAATTAAGCAGGGTACTCAATGTGAAGGGCAGAGTATTGCCATCGGCAAACCAAAGTGTTGTCCTTCATGCCGAAATGGAGGACGGGGTGATTATTCATGGAGAATCAAAAATACCGCTATACGGCAAAAGAATTAAGCGGGTATTTTTAACCCCTGACCATATTCATCCGTTACCTGAAACATTATATGCTATTCGAGAAGCGGATCTTATTGTAATCGGACCCGGTTCGCTTTATACAAGCATCTTGCCTAACCTAATTGTCCCTGAAATTGGGAATGAGCTCGCCAAGGCAAAGGCGAAAAAGGTGTATATATGTAATTTAATGACACAAAAAGGTGAAACAGGCGGTTTTTCTGCAAGTGATCATGTGAAAGCAATTTATGATCATACTGAACCATACTCCATCCAAAAAATCATCGTTAATAACGGCTACATTCCAGATTCGGTAAAATTGCGATATAAAGGTGAATACGCAGATCCGGTAAAGATTGATTATGATAATTTAGAGAAACTTGGAATCGAAATTATTGCCGATTCGATTGCAACCTTAACCGACGGCTTTTTGCGACATGATACAAAAACTTTATCGCAATTAATATTTAATATCTTAGAAAATGAAACAAAAAACCGCTTTCAATCGTAGTATTAGATGTATGAATGGAGGTTAGGGGATTGTCTTTTGCCTCAGATGTAAAAAAAGAATTAACCAATTTACCGATCGACGACACCTGCAGCAAATCGGAACTATCTGCATTAATTCGTATGAACGGTGCCGTTTCTTTTACGAATCAACGACTTGTTGTCGATATCCAAACAGAAAATGCAGCCATTGCGCGCCGGATCTACTCGCTTTTAAAAAAACACTACCAGGTGGATGTGGAATTATTTGTCAGGAAAAAAATGAGGTTGAAAAAAAACAACGTCTATATTGTTCGGTTAATTGACCAGGTCAAGGAAATTTTAAAAGACCTTTCTATTATTGATGAAGGATTTGAATTTCATCATCAAATAGCCCCCGAACTGATTCAAAAGAAAAGTTGCAAAAGGGCTTATTTAAGAGGTGCTTTTTTAGCAGGTGGTTCAATTAATAATCCCGAAACCTCTTCATATCATTTAGAGATTTTTACATTATATAAGGATCATAGTGTGGCGTTGTGTGAGCTTCTCAACTCTTTCTCATTAAACAGCAAAACTTTGGAGCGGAAAAAGGGTTGGATTACTTACTTGAAGGAAGCTGAAAAAATTTCCGATTTTCTGGGCATTATTGGTGCACACAATGCGTTGTTAAGATTTGAGGATGTCCGCATAGTCCGGGATATGAGAAACTCAGTGAATCGCTTGGTAAACTGTGAAACCGCAAATTTGAACAAAACGATTGGAGCGGCTATCAGACAAGTAGAAAATATTAAATTTATTGATCAAACGATTGGACTGGATTCGCTACCGGAAAAGCTGAGGGAAATCGCAAAATTAAGAATTGAATACCAAGATGTGACGTTGAAAGAATTGGGTGAAATGGTATCAGGAGGAATTAGTAAGTCGGGGATTAATCACCGTTTAAGAAAAATTGACGAAATTGCAGAAAAGCTACGAGCGGGTCAAACCGTTCACTTTAAATAATTTTCTAAAAGATCGGGCGCTCAAGTTTTTCTTTATACGAATAATCGGTGGGGGGATATTGTTTCCCCCTTAGATTGAAGTTCCCCTTTATCCGGAAAATTAAAAGATTCATAGATATATACATTTATCAAGGAGGAAAGGATTATGTTAGAAAAAAATGTGAAAGTAAAATTAAAATCCGGCCTGCAAGCTCGACCGGCAGCATTATTTGTCCAGGAGGCGAATCGGTTTTCATCTGATATTTCAATTGAAAGTGAAAGTCGAACAGTCAATGCCAAAAGTATTATGGGGATTATGAGTTTAGCGATAGGTTCCGGGAAAACAATTAAAATAATTGCCGATGGTAGTGATGAGGCAGAAGCGTTGGAAGTATTAACGAAATTTGTTGAAGATGAAAATAATTAATTTGTTTTTTTGATAAAGCAAAAAAAAGCTGTCAAATACCTGCCTGTTTTTTTAAAATGAATGAAGCGGTTACGGTTATGACAGCTTTTTTCGTCATCCAGAAAAAAACCGGGCGCATTACCCGGTTTTTTGACTATTTTCCAATTGTATTTCGACTGATGATGTGGTCAATCAATCCATATTCTTTTGCTCTTTCTGCAGACATAAAGTTATCGCGGTCTGTATCCCTTTCAATGACTTCCAAGGGTTGACCGGTATTTTCAGCCAAGATTTTATTTAATTTATCACGAGTATATAAAATATGTCTTGCTGCAATTTCAATTTCTGTTGCTTGACCTTGAGCACCGCCCAGTGGTTGGTGAATCATGACTTCTGCGTTTGGTAGAGCATAACGTTTCCCTTTTGCACCTGAAGAAAGCAGGAATGCACCCATAGATGCGGCCATTCCGATACAAATGGTTTGGACATCTGCTTTAACAAAATTCATCGTATCATAAATAGCCATACCTGCTGTTACACTTCCACCGGGACTGTTAATATAAAGGGAAATATCTTTCTCTGGGTTTTCGGCATCCAAGAATAATAATTGGGCAACAATCGAGTTGGCCGAGACATCATCAATTTGGCCGCCGAGAATAATAATCCGGTCTTTCAAAAGCCGGGAATAAATATCATATGCACGTTCCCCACGACTTGTTTGTTCAATAACTGTAGGAATTAAATTCATTTTTTATCCTCCTTTAATTGAAATTCCCTTTTACTAATTGCCAAAGGTTTTCAATCTAATATATGTACATTCTACAACAAAGGTCAATAAAGGTCAAACATAAGGCTACGAAGAAAAAGAATTGATTTCTCCTTCAAATATTACCAAGTATATGTTATTTTAAACCTAAAAGAACATATTAAAACAAGCAGGACTTGAATAAAATTCTCTTAAAAGGAGGAAGAAATATGGGAAAAAACCGATATATTTATCCTGCAATTTTTGATTATGCGGAAGATGGAATTTCAGTAGAGTTTCCGGACTTACTTGGTTGCTTAACTTTTGGTGGCACGAATGAAGAAGCGTTAGCTATGGCAAAAGAAGCAATGGCGCATCATTTATACGGTATGGAGGAAGATAGTGTATCGATCCCCGCACCTTCAAAAGCAACAGATATAAAAACAGAATCGAATCAAGTTGTTGATCTTGTTGAGGTATGGATGCCGCCATTCCGCAATGCTACTTATAATTCGTAGTACTTTTAAAAAGTTTTCTCACTTATATTATGTATAAAAAAATACCACTACGTCTTATAAACGTAATGGTATTCAGTGTTTGAACGCCCTCGGCAGGAATCGAACCCACATTTCAAGAACCGGAATCTTGCGTGCTATCCGTTACACCACGAGGGCAAACTGTATTACTGACGAACAAAAACTATTATAATTCAAATGCAATAATTAATCAAGAGGGAAAATGTTACTGGCCGTTTCGTTTTTCGCCTGTATGCATGCACGCCGCAATTGGGCTACCTTAGTAAAGTTGGAAATAAATAATTTTCTTAAATTGGTCGATTTTTGTTTTCAATTTTGAAGAAAACCCTTACAATGAGAATAAGGGAGAGATGTATATGAATATCGAATATGGAATGTTCCAACAACAAGCATTAAAATTAAATATGTCACAGGAACTTGTCCAGGCGATTTCGTTACTCCAATATACTTCCATGGAATTAGCCGGTTTTGTTGAACAAATAGCGACAGAAAATCCGCTGCTGGAAGTCGAAATGAATTATTATTCCACTTTTAGTCAAAAATCCTTGAAAAAAAGAAAAAAACAATCAGCAAGCGCAGGCAATTTTGAAGCTTTTATCCCCGACCATTTGCCCAGCCTGTCAAATTATTTACAAGATCAATTATTGACAAAAAATCTTTCTTCAGCAGAAAAAAACTATGTCACATTTTTAATCAACAATTTAAATGACAATGGTTATTTAGAAATTGATATAGATGAAGCCAGCCGGATTTTAAATTTACCGAGGGAAATAGGTGAAAAAGCCCTTAATATAATCCAAAGTCTTGAACCGGCGGGTATCGGGGCAAGGAATTTACAAGAATGTATTATATTGCAGCTAAGGCGGAATGAAAACGCAGACCCACGGCTTATAGAAATCGTGGAACATTATTTCGACGATTTTGCTTATAAAAAGTGGAAAAAAATTGAAAAAGAATTAAACATCTCATTAAATGAAATTCAACGACTTTTTGATCTGATTCAAACATTGGAACCTCGACCGGGCGCACTAATATCTAATGAGCGAACCGAATATGTGATACCGGATATAATCATTGAAAAAAAGGAAGATATTTGGCATATTCATGTAGCAGAAGATTCCTATTTTCATATAAACATAAATGAAGGTTACTATCATGAATTGATGCAACAACCTGAACCAATGGTAAAATCTTATGTGAAAGAAAAATATCAACAGATCCAATGGTTGAAACAAAGTATCGAACAAAGAAAAACAACAATGATCAACATGATGCGTGCAATTATAGAGATGCAAGAACCATACCTATTGGGGAGTAAGAAAGAATTAAAACCGATGACCATGAATAATGTTGCAGAAAAAATCGGCGTTCATGAATCAACCATATCTCGAATTGCAAAAAACAAATATGCCCGTACACCAATTGGAACGATTCCTCTGCGAAAACTGTTTACAACCGGAGCAAAAACAGCAACCGGTAATGATGCCATATCAACCGAACAGGTAAAAAATGAAATTCGCGATATGATTGACCAAGAAAATAAAAAATCACCTTATTCGGACCAAGAAATTGTCAAGCTGCTCGAAAAAAAGGGGATACGTGTTTCGAGAAGAACAGTTACCAAATACCGCGAGCAATTGAAGATTCCTTCTTCAATCAAAAGAAAAAGATATAATTAAGGATGGGTCGGTAACCGGAATCTGTATGGTCCAAACCGAAACGATAACAAGTAATCTGTGACAGGTCTTATTGGAAAGGAGAACAAATTTGAGACAAGAAATTATTTTTTATAAAAGGAAAGAATGCCATTTATGCGATAATGCGCTTGAAATTTTGAGACGATTACAGAATGAGTATGATTTCACCCTCAAATTGGTTGATATTGAAGAAAACGATGATTTGGAAGAAAAGTACGGTTTATATATTCCTGTTGTAGAAATTGACGGAGAGGTCATTCAATTTGGGCAAATTGATGAACATGTAATTAGAATACGCTTACAAAAAAATAAAAATGTTAAAGATAGTTGATTTTCCATATATTCTCTGCTAACATAATAAGTGTAACGGAGATGATTTTTTTTTGATATCTGTGGGACGAAAAATAACCTTATGGGTCGGTTACTGACCAATAAAATATTGAATTTCCCCAGTATTATTTTTGCTTTGAGTGGGACATTATTAACGATAGCAGGGTTTCAATAAGTCCACCTATTCCTGTTATTTGTGAGGAGAACATAGAATGAAGTCGATTATTAATGTACAAAAAAGACTAATACCGGATTTAGTTGAAATCATGCAGAAAAGATATCGAATTCTCCGTTACATAGAAATTATGCAGCCGGTTGGCAGACGCAGTTTATCCCAAAGTTTACAAATAACTGAACGGGTATTACGCAGTGAAACAGATTTTCTTAAAGATCAAGATTTAATTGCAATTTCAACGTCCGGTATGAGATTAACAGAAGAGGGAAAAATAATTTTGGACCAACTTGAATCAATTATGAAGGAACTTTCAAGTGCGCCGGAATTAGAAAAACAGTTGGCAGCTGCACTAAATCTTCAATCATGTAATGTCGTTTCCGGTAACGCCGATGAATCGGACTGGGTTAAGTCAGAATTGGGGCGTGCATGTGTAAGCAGACTTAAGGAAGTCATTAATGAAGGTCAAGTTATTAGTGTGACCGGCGGATCTACAATGAATGCTGTTGCTGAGGCATTTACTGAAAAATTAAATAAAGAGAACTTGCTGTTTGTCCCTGCTCGAGGTGGAATCGGGGCAGATATAAAAGATCAGGCAAATACAATTTGTCAAAAGATGGCAAATAAAGCCGGCGGAAACTATATGGTCCTCTATTCCCCTGATCAAGTCACGAAAGAGTTTTATGAAACCTTCATCCAAGAGTCATCCATTCGAGAAGTACTAATGAAGATCAAATCAGCAGATATTGTTATTCACGGGATTGGTGATGCAATGACAATGGCAAGAAGACGGATGACATCGGAAGAAGATATGCAAAAGCTTGTTCAGGAAAAAGCTGTTGCCGAAGCATTTGGATATTACTTTGATGAAAATGGACGCATTGTCCATAAAGTTCAAACAGTCGGCTTGCAGCTGGAAGATTTAAAAAACATCCCTCATATATTTGCTGTTGCCGGTGGAGCTTCCAAGGCAAAGGCAATCAAGGCGTACATGAAAATCGCCCCGAAAAATACGGTTTTAATTACCGATGAAGCCGTAACAAATGAGATATTAAAAGGGTAATCCCTTTTAAATATAAAAAAATTCTTTACAGTTCAAAAGGAGGAAATGAACATGGCAGTAAAAGTTGGTATAAACGGTTTTGGACGTATTGGACGGTTAGTTTTCCGTGCAGCATTAAATAACCCTGATATTGAAGTAGTAGCTGTAAATGACTTAACAGATGCAAAAATGTTGGCTCATTTACTCAAATATGACTCTGTACATGGAACATTAGAAGAAGAAGTATCTGTTGATGGTGATTCTTTCGTAGTTGCCGGTCATAAAGTAAAAGTTATAGCTGAACGTGACCCGGCGCAAATTCCTTGGAAAGACCTTGGCGTAGAAATCGTTGTTGAATCTACCGGACGCTTCACAAAACGTGCAGACGCTGCAAAACATTTAGAAGGCGGCGCTAAAAAAGTTGTTATTTCTGCACCTGGTAAAGAAGAAGATATTACGATTGTTATGGGTGTTAATGAAGAAAAATATGATCCGGCAAATCATCATGTTATTTCCAACGCTTCTTGTACAACAAACTGCTTAGCTCCATTTGCAAAAGTTTTACAAGAAAAATTCGGAATCAAACGCGGTATGATGACAACGATTCACTCTTACACAAACGACCAACAAATTCTTGACTTACCTCATAAAGATTTTCGTCGTGCACGTGCAGCAGCTGAATCTATGATTCCAACAACAACCGGTGCTGCAAAAGCTGTTGCGTTAGTTCTTCCTGAATTAAAAGGTAAACTAAATGGTATGGCTGTTCGTGTACCAACTCCTAACGTATCATTAGTTGACCTTGTTGCTGAACTTGGTAAAGATGTAACTGTTGAAGAAGTGAACGCAGCATTCAAAGCAGCTGCTGAAGGCGAATTAAAAGGAATTCTTGCTTACAACGAATTACCGTTAGTTTCTAGAGACTATAATCATACAAATGTTTCTTCTACAGTTGACGGTTTATCAACAATGGTTATGGAAGGTAACTTAGTTAAAGTACTTGCTTGGTATGACAACGAATATGGTTACTCTAACCGTGTAGTTGATCTTGTAGACTATGTTGCAAAAAAAGGACTTTAATAAATAAGTGCCCAAGATCATAAGTGATAAAACATTTAAAAGACTAATTTGAACCTTAGTCAGGGGAATGGGGATACACGATTCCCCTCCCCTTTTTTATTGTTATAATAATCATGTTCAGAAAACCCGGGGAGGTCCGAACAATGGCTAAAAAATCAGTTAAAGATGTAGATGTTAAAGGGAAACGAGTTTTTGTACGGGTAGACTTTAACGTTCCAATGAAAGATGGACAAGTAACAGATGACACGAGGATTCGTGCTGCGTTACCAACCATTCAATACTTAATAGAACAAGGTGCAAAAGTAATTTTGGCCAGCCACTTAGGTCGTCCAAAAGGTCAAGTTGTTGAAGAAATGCGCTTAACAGCAGCCGGAAATCGCCTTTCAGAACTGCTCGGCAAACCGGTTCGGAAAGCGGACGAAGCATACGGAGAATCAGTTAAAGCAGAAATTGCCAAAATGGAAAATGGCGACGTACTCTTACTTGAAAATGTACGCTTCTATCCGGGAGAAACGAAAAATGATCCGGAATTAGCTAAGGCTTTTGCTGAACTTGCCGATTTATTTGTTAACGATGCGTTTGGTTCCGCACACCGGGCCCATGCTTCGACGGAAGGGATCGCTCATTACTTACCAGCTGTTTCCGGATTTTTAATGGAAAAAGAATTAAATGTTCTCGGTGGTGCCCTTGAAAATCCTAAACGTCCTTTCACAGCTATCATTGGCGGGGCAAAGGTAAAAGATAAAATTGGGGTTATTGAAAACTTGCTTGAAAAAGTTGATAATCTCATTATTGGCGGCGGACTTGCTTATACATTTGTGAAAGCACAAGGGTATGAAATCGGTCAATCTCTTCTTGAAGAAGATAAAATTGAGTTAGCTAAACAATTTATGGAAAAAGCGAAAGCAAAAGGCGTCAACTTCTATATGCCGATTGATGCGGTTGTCGCAAAAGAATTTGCCGAAAATGCCGAATCAAAAGTGGTTGATATTAAAGAAATTCCGGCAGATTGGCAAGCACTTGATATCGGGCCGAAAACTGAAGAACTTTATCGTGATGTTGTTCAAAAATCTGCGACGGTTATTTGGAACGGACCGATGGGTGTATTCGAATTTGATAAATTTGCCCATGGTACAAAAGCAGTTGCTGAAAGTTTAGCAGAAGCTACCGACGCAATTACGATTATTGGTGGTGGTGACTCTGCAGCTGCTGTTGAAAAATTCCATTTAGCAGAAAAAATGACTCATATTTCAACCGGCGGCGGTGCATCCCTTGAATTTATGGAAGGTAAAGTATTGCCGGGCGTTGCAGCATTAAATGATAAATAAGAAGCATTGTTCAATTATTGACTACCAAATTCGTACAGCATGAAATATTGGCTGCTAAATTAGAGAGCAGTTGCAAGTAAAAAAATCATTTGTATTGATACGATCATGTTACGAATATCTTTACATTTGTTCAATCACGTGCAATGAAGTAAAAAAACATTCGTATTGATACGGACTTGGTTGGAATGTACATGCATATTCCAGCATTAAATGATAAATTATTCGTATTAACAGTGTGCCGGCTCTGCAAGATTTCCTCGCCTTTTCATTGATAAGGATACAAGTTTTGTGGAAATATACAATTGCAGGGCCAATCGTAAAGAAAGTAAAGGGAAGGTGTATTATGCGTAAACCGATTATAGCAGGGAACTGGAAAATGAATAAAACCTTGCAAGAAGCAGTCAATTTTGCATCTGAAGTAAAGCAAAAAATCCCGAGTTTTGAATCGGTTGAATCCGTCATCTGTGCCCCGGCGCTTTTTCTGGATCGACTTGTTCAAGAAATAAAAGGAACGGACCTTCGCGTTGGTGCACAAAATATGCATTTTGAAGATGAAGGAGCATTTACCGGAGAAATCAGTCCGGTAGCCTTAAAAGATTTAGGTGTACAATATGTGATCATTGGCCATTCTGAACGGCGGGAAATGTTCAATGAAACCGATGAGTCAGTCAATAAAAAGGTTCATGCAGCTTTTAGACACGGATTAACTCCAATCATGTGTGTAGGAGAAACATTGGAAGAACGAGAAGCTGGCCAATGGCAACAAGTCGTTCATACGCAAACACGAAAAGGACTTGTCGGATTAACCAAAGAACAAGTGGCAAAAGTAGTTATTGCCTATGAACCGATTTGGGCAATCGGTACCGGGAAAACCGCCAGTGCGGAAGATGCAAATGAAGTATGTGCTTATATCCGGGAAACGGTGGCAGAACAATATGATCAAGGTACAGCGGAAAAGATACGGATCCAGTATGGTGGCAGTGTAAAGCCTGGCAATATCCAAGAATTAATGAACCAATCAGATATTGATGGGGCATTAGTTGGCGGTGCCAGCCTAGATCCAAATTCATTTTTACAACTATTGGAGGCAGGAAAATAATGAGTAAATCTCCAACAGCGTTAATCATCCTGGATGGATTTGGTTTACGCGAAGAAACGAAGGGAAATGCGGTAGCACATGCAAATAAACCGAATTTTGACCGTTACTGGAATGAGTTTCCGCATTCAACGCTAAGGGCAGACGGTGAATTTGTCGGCCTTCCTGAAGGTCAAATGGGAAACTCCGAAGTCGGTCATATGAACATCGGTGCCGGCCGCATTGTTTATCAAAGTTTATCAAGAGTTAATATTTCTATTCGTGAAGGCGAATTTGCCAAAAATCAAACATTCCTTAATGCAATGAATCATGTGAAAGAAAAAGGAACGAACTTGCACATATTCGGACTTTTATCAGATGGTGGTGTACATTCCCATATTAATCATATGTTTGCATTGCTAAAACTTGCCGCTGATCAAGGCGTGAAAAATGTTTATGTACACGCCTTTTTAGATGGACGGGATGTCGGCCCACAAACGGCAAAAACTTATATCCATGAAACACTTGAAAAAATGAAAGAATATGGTGTAGGTCAGTTCGCTACGATTTCTGGCCGATACTATGCTATGGATCGTGACAAACGTTGGGATCGTGAAGAAAAATGTTACCGTGCCATGGTTTACGGGGAAGGTCCGACATACCAAGATCCCATTCAATTAATAGATGACAGTTATGCAAATGGAATTTATGATGAATTCGTCATTCCATCTGTTATGGTAAACGAAAATAGTGAACCGGTAGCAACGATTAAAGCCGAAGATGCAGTCATCTTCTATAACTTCCGTCCTGACCGGGCCATTCAAATTTCGAATGTGTTCACAAATGAAGAATTCGACGGGTTTGATCGTGGTCCAAGATGGCCGAAAAATTTACATTTCGTATGTTTAACTCATTTTAGCGAAACCGTAAAAGGTTATGTGGCTTACGAACCGGTGAACTTGGATAATACATTAGGTGAGGTTTTGGCTAAGCATAATCTAAAGCAATTACGTATAGCTGAAACTGAAAAATATCCACATGTTACGTACTTCTTTAACGGTGGTAAAGAAGAAGTGAATCCCGGTGAGGATCGAATTTTAATTAACTCACCAAAAGTGGCAACCTATGATTTAAAACCGGAAATGAGTGCTTATGAAGTAACCGATGCTTTAATTGAGCAAATTAAAGCTGACAAATATGATGTGATCATTTTAAACTATGCGAATCCTGATATGGTTGGTCACTCCGGGAAATTGGAACCGACTGTAAAGGCAATTGAAGCCGTTGATAAATGCTTGGGCAAAGTAGTTGACTTGATACTTGAAAAAGGCGGCAAAGCCATTATTACCGCTGACCATGGTAACTCTGAAGAAGTAATTACTTTAGAAGGGAGACCAATGACTGCCCATACAACCAATCCGGTTCCCGTTATTGTAACAGACAAAAATGTTACCTTGCGTGCCGGTGGTAAATTAGGTGATTTAGCACCGACTATACTTGATATGATGGGAATTCAAAAACCGAAAGAAATGACCGGAGAATCCATCATTGCAAAATTATGACCAATAAATGGAAATAAAGGAGAGGTTTTAGATATGCCAACAATTACTGAAATTTATGCTCGTGAAGTACTTGACTCCCGCGGCAACCCAACTGTAGAAGTAGAAGTATTAACAGAATCCGGCGCATTTGGCCGCGCTTTAGTACCAAGTGGTGCATCCACCGGTGAATATGAAGCTGTAGAATTACGTGACGGTGACAAAAGCCGTTATTTAGGAAAAGGTGTTTTAAAAGCTGTAGAAAATGTAAATGACATTATTGCACCGGAAATTATCGGCTTCAACGTTATGGATCAAGTAGCAATCGATAAAGCAATGATCGAACTTGATGGTACACCAAACAAAGGTAAATTAGGTGCGAACGCTATTCTTGGTGTTTCTCTTGCTGTTGCTCGTGCAGCTGCAGACTTCCTCGGAATTGAATTGTATCAATACCTTGGAGGGTTCAATGCAAAACAACTTCCGGTACCAATGATGAACATTCTAAACGGTGGGAAACATGCTGACAGTACGGTTGATATTCAGGAATTCATGGTCATGCCTGTAGGTGCGCCAAACTTCCGTGAAGCATTACGCATGGGTGCAGAAGTATTCCATAGCCTCCGTTCTGTTTTAAAAGCAAAAGGTTATAATACCGCTGTTGGCGATGAAGGCGGCTTTGCTCCAAGTTTAAAAACAAACGAAGAAGCACTTTCTACAATTGTAGAAGCAATCGAAAAAGCTGGTTACAAACCTGGTGAAGAAGTAATGCTTGCAATGGACGTTGCTTCCTCGGAATTATTTAACAAAGAAGATGGGAAATACCACTTCCCTGGTGAAGGTGTTGTTCGTACATCTGAAGAAATGGTTGCATTCTATGAAGATCTTTGCAGCAAATACCCAATCGTATCTATTGAAGACGGTCTCGATGAAAACGACTGGGAAGGATTTAAACTTTTAACGGAACGTCTTGGTAAAAAAGTTCAATTAGTCGGTGATGACCTGTTCGTTACGAATACAGAAAAACTTGCTCGTGGTATTGAACAAGGAATTGCAAACTCTATCCTAATCAAAGTAAACCAAATCGGTACATTAACGGAAACTTTTGATGCAATTGAAATGGCGAAACGTGCCGGTTACACAGCTGTTGTATCCCATCGCTCCGGTGAAACTGAAGATACAACAATTGCTGATATCGCTGTTGCTACAAACGCCGGTCAAATTAAAACAGGTGCTCCATCTCGTACCGATCGTGTTGCAAAATACAACCAACTGCTTCGTATTGAAGACCAATTGGCTAAAACAGCACAATACCTTGGTAAAAAAACTTTCTATAACTTAAGATCATTATAATATTAACTTCCAGCAAGGCTACTCACTTATATAGTGGGTAGCCTTCTTTTTTTGGAATAATTGCCAAACGTTAGTATGCGGAAATTATTCCAAATGATTTGTTTTATCAAGTAACCAATCAATTTTCATCATTGCTCGAATAAGCACTTCCTTAATATCTTTTATTTGTTTTTCCCTTTCTATCATGTCACTGTATTTATGATTGAACATTTCCCTTAGTTGAATAATGTTGTTAATATCTACGGAGCTTAACGCTTCCTTTACGATCTCTTTGGATAAATCGAACAACGCCTTAATTTCTTGTAAACGAAATCCATTCATTTTTAACTTAATGATGGTCTGAATAACTTCCTTATCCTCGTTCGTATAGTTTCTCTGTTTATTGACAATAGTTGGTTTTAACAATCCAATCTTTTCATAGTAACGAAGGGTATCCTGACTTACATTAACCTTTTCAGCAAATTCACCAATCTTCATGAGGACATCACCTTATTCAAGAATTAAAATCAGTGTAATAATAATACTATGAAATACCAGCCTTATGAAATGATGACGATAATGAATTTTTCGATTTACAACAGCACCCTGAACGAGTGCAGTTACATGCATTCCAATAAAGACCAATACAAGTATAGCAATCATGAGAGTAATATTAGAAATCAAAAGACTAGAAAGCATTATAACTGAAAGAATAACAAAAACAAATGGAAGTACATGCATTTTCTTTATTTTTATTTGAGAAATACCGGCTAAAATGGTTAATAATCCATAAGCAATAATCAATATATAAACCAAAACCATTAATTAGATCACCTCATCTATGAGAATTAACCTAACTATAAATGATGGAGTTCACTCTAGGTCAAGTAAATTCTTCATTTATTAATACGACTTATCCACAACGTGTAAAGTTTTTCAAATAAACTTATCCACATTTGAAGTCAAAATGAACAAAATTTGTGTATTTATTAATAAATGTGGATAATATATTTTTTGGTTATCACCCAAAAAGCCCATTTTTCAAAAACATTCACGCTCAAATGACAATATATTGTGTCTTGATAAAAATTGTTAGTACTATATTTGGCGCAAATCTTTCCTTAAAACCTTTTTGGGTGCTAATCATTTTTTATATTGTGGATAACTTAAAAAATCTTCACAACATACTTTGCTATAATGGCTTCCAGGTCAAGAAAAATTATTTTTTAGTTAAATACATGCATTTTATTCTAATATAGTTTTACGAAAAAAAATTATAAATTAGGCAAAAAATCAGTTTACAAATTACCATAAAGTGGATATAATTACCAATGTAAGAAAAAATTTTAAGGAGGTCGAGTGCAATGATGATTATTAAAAATTTCTTTGGCAAAACAATCATGAATCGAAATAACACGCATTCGACCGAATCTAAATGGATCGCTTAGGATTTATTTGCAATTAAGTATATCCATGCCGTAGGGAGAATCGTGCCCTGCGGTATTTTTGTGCCTTTTTAAAGCCGCAGGGAGCAGTCTCTTTGCGGCTTTTTACATTTTTTTGATATAGAAATGGAGGTGAAAAGAATATGACCATCAATATTTTGTTTGTCAGCATTACAATAAAACAGCGGGAAATTTCTCTTGAAGAGGAACTTCATAATCAACAAGTTGAAAAACTTTATGAACAGAACCAAATGCGAATTTCCACTTTTATGGGGAACCATTAATTTAGTGAAAAAAAACTTAGGAAAGGTGTGAGGACAAATGATTTTACGATATAGGCGATTTATGAGTTGTACTGGAGGTCGGATGCTGAATAACCGGATAAGGAGGTGAAAAGAGCATGACCATCAATATTTTGTTTTTTACAATTACAATCAGCAAAAGGAAGATCACCCTTGAAGAAGCACTGAACGACCAGAGGGTGGAAAAATTATATGAGGAAAATAAAGACCGTGCGGCAAAATATATCCGCAATTTATAATTTGTACGAAAATATGAAGGAAAGGTGGTTATCATGATGATTTATATCATGCAAAAGAGATTTTCAATTTTATGGGTGGAGAAAGATACCACCTAGTCATTTTTGTTAGGAGGTTGGAAAATTGTCACTTCATATGTTGATTATTATGTTTATTTATAGAAAGAGAAAGAAATAGCTATAAAAAAATCAAGCCAAGTTTGATACCATTCGTTCATAACAGGTAAAATTGACTCGTTAGTTTTTTTAGAAACTGCATTTTTATGGACACCTAAAAGCAGAGTAATTCGCTCTGCTTTTTTTACTCGGAAAGTACCCCGGTGTTCTCCTCGAAGACTTGAATAGCTCCCATTCGTTTTTCTCATTCAGTTATCTCTATAAATCTAATACATCTATAAATTTACGAAAGCATAATATTTAGCTCCCTTCCATTTATTACAGGTTTTAGTAAAAAACTATCCCAAAAAAACTTTTTTGGTACATAAATTTAATCATAGTACCCGAAACATTTAGACAAATAAAAATATAACAACAATGTCCTTATGCATAAAACATCAGCACGAAAAGTCGATAAAATAAAGGAGTCACTTTTTGGGTTATATTATTTTAGTAAAATAAGGGCTTTTTTAGAAACCAACATAGGCTTCCAAAATCATACCCCCACCATCTACCCTAAAATAGGTTTAGTTTCAAACTGACCGGTATTCATTTGTTCCATATTGACTAGACAATGAAATGGCGCATGTTCTTAAAAAAGTAAATATGATTTACACTCAAAAACATAAAGGAGGAATTTTAGTTGAAAGAAAATGGGGACAGGAAAAAATTTGCATTAAATATAAGGAACAAGCTGATTATCTCCTTTTTATGCACATTATTAATTCCGAGTATTGTAATAGGATTAACCTCATATATAAGTGCAAATGATAAAACTGAGGACCAAATAATGAAAATGGCTAAGAAAGATGTATCGATTGTTGGTAATACTATCAGTCAATTTATGAAAGCACAGATGGAAAATATCGATTATCTGTCTAATGAAATTATAGCCGGTAATATCGTTAATGGTGAGGATGCGAAAACGAGGGAAGTTTTAGACAATATTCAAAACGCAAAGGAAGATGTCGTTGAACAGACCTATGTTGGAAATGAGAACGGGGAATTTATGAATTCTCCAACATCCTTTAAAAACCCGCCAGACTATGACCCGAGGGAAAGACCATGGTACCAGCAAGCGATGGATCAACCAGATAAAGTGATTATCACGGACCCGTATATTTCAAAATCTTCAAATGAAGTTGTGGTAACATTGGCGAAAGCAACAGCAGATGGCCAGGGGGTTGTTGCAGTTAACTTAAAGCTGGATAGTTTAACGAATATTATTAGTAGTATTAAAATTGGTAATGATGGTTATTTATTTGTACTAGATAAAACTGGAAAGGTCATTAGCCACCCGAATTTTGACCCTGGGAAAGAATTAACGGGAAATTTTACCAAAAAGATGTATGATTCTAAAACAGGTCATTTTGATTATGTTTTCAAGAAGGAAGCTAAAAAATTGACGTATGTGACAAACGACGTTACAGGTTGGAAAATTGTCGGTACAATGTTGAATAATGAGGTAAATCAAGAAGTGAGACACATTTTAATGACTACTTTATATGTAATCATCTTATCGCTAATTATCGGAACAACGATTGTCTTGTTTATTACGCGCTCGATCTCCAAGCCAATCAAATTATTAGCCGATGCAAGTGGGAAAATTAGTCAGGGTGATTTAACTGTTCATATTGATTTGGAAAGAAATGATGAGCTTGGAAAATTAGCAAAAGCCTTCAACAATATGCGAAAACATCTTCATTTTGTTATTACGGAAGTTCGTGACAAAGCTGGCAGTCTTACATCTGCTTCTGAGCAATTAAACTTAGGGGCGGAACAAAATACAGCAGCAACAGAGTTAATTTCGTCATCAATTCAAGAGATTGCATCTAGTATGGATGACCAATCGAACAATATTTTAGAGAGTCAAAAAGTAGCAGAGGGCATGGTAAATTCTATTCATGAAATGTCGGTAATGGCGAATGATGTGACACAAACAGCTCAAAGTACGAAGCAAGCTGTTGATGAAGGAAATAAATCAATAGAAAAAACAATTAACCAAATGGAATCAATTAAGCAAAACACCCTTGAATTAGCAACAAACATTCAAGGCTTAGGTAATCTGTCTTCTGAAATTAATAAAATTATCGATGTAATTACAGATATTGCCGGTCAAACAAATTTACTTGCATTAAATGCTGCAATAGAGGCGGCAAGAGCGGGCGAACATGGAAAGGGGTTTGCTGTTGTTGCTGATGAGGTACGTAAATTGGCGGAAGAGTCCACTCAATCGGCAGAAAAAATTAAACAAATGATTGAAAAAATTCAAGATGAAACATCAACCACAGTACAGTCCATGGAAGCAGCAACCGAACAAGTAGAAAAAGGAATTTCCGTGGCAAACAATGCAGGTTCATCTTTTTCAACAATAAAAGGGTTCACGGATAAAATTACTGATCAAGTAAAGGTTGTTGCAACGAATATTGAAGGAATTTCTGCAGGAGCGAAACAGTTTATTCAAACATTCCAACAAGTCACATCAACTGCAGAAGCAACGACATCTGAAGCTCAAAACGTTTCTGCATCGACGGAGGAACAACTTGCATCTATGGAAGAAATTGCTCATTCTGCTGCATCCCTAACAGCAATTGCTGAGGAGTTACAAGAGATAGTTAACCAATTTAAATTGTAACAACTTACCTAATGAGCACATTAGTGAAAAGAACAAGGGCACAAACTGCTAAATCAGTTTGTGACTTTTCATGTTTGTAAATATCATAACCACAGACTTTTTAAATCTTGGAGTTAAAGTAAGAAGTAATAAATTCACTTATATATAACAAAAACCCGCTAAAATACTGCAGTTATTCTCTATTTGCGGGTTTTTGTTTACCTAATAACTAACGAACTTATGTTAAAGTTATAATATACCCCTCCGTTTTAATATAATTCTATTATTTTCCACTTTCTAATTAAATGCTAACTAATATTACTAAAGATCATCTCTAAGAATTCTCCATAAAGTACTCCGACTAATTTTCAATTCCTTTGCCGTTTTAGTTTGATTACCATCGTTTTTCTTTAAAGCTTCTTTTACAATTTCATGTGTGATTTCTTTAAGTGATAGGTTATCATATCTTGATGTATTTTGAGCCGGAGATGTAATACTAGATAAGGCACCTTCATTTTCCAAAACCATTCTTACGCTTTTTTGATTGATATAGGAAGTTTTCGTAATAACAAATAGCTCTTCTAAAACTCTCTTTAATTGCAGTAAGTTTTGTGGCCAATCATATTCAATCAATATCTGTAGAGCACTAGGCTCTAAACCGATAATTTGCTTACCATATTTATAATTTAAGGAATTAATATATATGCTTATTATTGGACCTATATCTTGTTTTCGTTCTCTAAGACTGTATAGGTTAATAATGTTGCAGTCAAATGTTTGTAATGGTGAATTCTTTTTAGGCTGATTGTTAAGGTTTTTTGTATAGGATAGAATCCAATTGTTGTTAAAAGGTTGAGAATGTGTAATATAATCTAAAACTAGATTTAGATTTTTATTTGAAAGTAATTCAATGTGACTAATATAAAAAGTTGAGTCTGAATCTAAAAAGATTGATTGGTCTGAGAAGAATAAAATATCAAATTCTTCGGGACTTAGTTCACCAACGTTAATCTTCCATAACCGTTTATTCTTAAATTTCCTATGAAGCATCCTTGCTGTTTTCTCTTTTCCCGTCCCAACTTCACCGATTAATAAGATTGGCTTTTTTGATCTTGATAACATTGTTACAATATTTTTATTATTTCCAACTAGATAAGAGCTGTTTATTAATTCTTCAAATGAATTTTCTTTTTCTCCATTATCATTAGTCAATGTTATACTTCGAGAAGGAATATTGGTATTTACTGGTTTTAGAGAAATATATATAAAAGAATTTTTTAAAATACATTCAACCTCATATAGCTTTCCATAATATTTTTCATAAGAAATTTGTTTATTATTTTCCTGAAGATGTCGACTCTTAAGATTAAGAATAAGGTGATTTAATAAAGTAGGTGAGTTTTTTCCTCCACTTTGAAATACCAATTCATAATTTTTGTTAAAAATAAAAGTGTAGTATTCAAGTGCCTTTTGAAATTTAGAATGGAAATCTATTTTTTCCTTAAGTTCATATGAATATCTTGCAATAACAATTGCATTATTAAAAGCATCCATGGTGCTCTCTTCTCCCGATAGGATAAGAATGGAATTAAGTTCATATTCGGCAGCAATTCTAGATGTAATTTGATCACCGATAATGAGGTCAAAGTTATTCTTTTTTAAATTTCTTATGACATCACCAACTTCATTTTGATCATTAATCGTAATTATATCTAGGTCAATACCAAGTAACTCTGCAATTGTGTGAGCAGGTTTAGTAATATTGGAAAACCCAATTATTGCATACTTTTCTCTAAAGTTTTCTGCAAGTTTTATTGCATGTAAAATATCAAAAACTGAAACCTCAATCTCAATAGTGGGAATGTTCACTTCCTTTCTTAATAGTTGAGCAGTTCCACCCCGGGAAATAATAATATCAAAATCTTCTTCTTTTTCCTTTGCAAGTGCAACACCTTCATATAGGTCCCCTACAAAACCTTCAAAATATAAATCTTCAAATTTAGAAGCAATTTGCTTCATAGTAAGCAGTAAATATTCAAAGGGTGCTATACCTAGGACTCGAATCTTATTCATGGAAATATCTCCTTTGTTTCAAATTGAAACACTTTTATATTAATATAATATAATATTTTTCCTGTGGAGTAAATATGTTTGAAAATGAAACAAATTAAAGAGAATTAGTATAGTAAAAATAATGTAATCGCTTTATGATTGAAAATGTAGTCAGTAAATGATTTTAATAATGTCTCTAATTAATTGGGGAAATGTTAGAATCAGTAAATTAAAGGGAGGATATTATGAAGATATTACAAACAGTTAAAAAAATTCCGGGTGGTATGATGGTAGTACCATTAATTCTGGGAGCTTTAACAAACACATTTTTCCCACAGTTTTTTGCTGTTGGTGGATTTACCGAAGCATTATTTAAAACAGGGGCAGCTACATTATTAGGAGCATTTTTATTATGTAATGGAGCCCAAATTAACATAAAGCAAGCTGGAACACCAATCTTAAAAGGAGTCATTTTACTTGTTACGAAGGTAGGTATAGGAGCATTAATCGGGATTGTTGTCAACTATTATTTTGGTATGGAAGGAGTTTTAGGAATTACACCTTTAGCTATTGTTGCTGCGATGACCAATAAGAATGGGGGGCTATATGCTGCTCTTGCAGGAGAATATGGAGATTCAACAGACGTTGGCGCAACCTCCATTATTGCGCTAAGTGACGGTCCGTTCTTTACATTACTAGCTTTTGGAGCAACTGGACTTGCAGAAGTTCCATTTTCAGCACTTATAGCTGCACTCATTCCTATTCTACTTGGTTTTATTTTAGGTAATTTAGATGAAGACATTCGGGATTTTTTGGCACCAGGTACTACCTTATTAATTCCTTTCTTTGCATTTCCTTTAGGAGCAGCTTTAAACTTTAGTCAATTAATTACTGCAGGAGCTTCTGGAATCATTTTAGGTATTGCATGTACTTTAATTACAGGATTTGCTGGATACTTTGTATATAAACTACTAAAATTTGAACATCCTGTAGTTGGAGCGGCAATTGGTTCAACAGCTGGTAACGCAGTCGGAACACCAGCAATCATTGCAACAATTGATGATGGTTTTTCTGCTATATCAGCTGAAGCTACTGCCCAAGTTGCTGCAGCAATCATTGTCACAGCAATTCTATGTCCTATCCTTGTTAGTCTCTTGAATAAATATGAAAAAAAGAAGAAAAGAATCCTTGCTAACGAGGTTGGATGAAATGAAAAAAAAATATTTAATTATAGCTGATGATTTGACGGGTTCAAATGACTCAGGTGTACAAATGAAAAAAAGAGGAATTCCTGTCGATGTTTTACTATTTCCCAAAAAAGGAAGTATTGATAATTCTATCGTTTTGGATACAGAATCTCGTAATTTGCCTAAAGAAGATGCATTTCAAAAAGTAAAGAGACTAACAAGTGAGGTTCTTGAATATAATCAATTTGATATTGTATATAAAAAGGTAGACTCTACCCTTCGTGGGAATATCGCAGTTGAGGTAAAAGCAGTATGTGATATATATAAGCCAACAAAGGTGGTTTTTGCGCCTGCCTACCCAAAGATTGGAAGAACGACGCAAAATAAAATTCATATGCTGTCTGGGACTCCATTAATGCAAACCGAGGTTGCTAATGATCCTCTTAGTCCAATTAAAACGGATAATATAGTCGAATTACTTGAAAATGAGCTGAAAGTAAAAGTCATTCATCATAGCCAAAAAAGTTTATATGAAGATGTTGATATATTAAACGGTGGTGTATTCCATACTTTTGATATTCTAACAACAGCTGACATCTTAAAATTGGCTAGTATATTAATTAATACCAATGAGAGAATATTATATGTTGGTTCTGCAGGATTAACAGAAGGAATATTTGAGAATATCTATCCTGTTGCACCGGTATTATCTGTTGTAGGCAGTATAAGTGAAGCTAGTCGTAATCAAATGAATTATGCAGAAAAAAATGGAGTTGAAGTTATTCAAATTGATATTGAGTCAATATTTGATAAAAAAAGATATCCTGATTATACAGAGAAAATCGTTGATGCTTTAAACAGTAAAAAGGATGTTATATTAACTGCGTGCAGAACGAGAGAAGAATACGCAGCTACTATAGCTTATGCAGAAAAACAAAAAGGATTGTCAAAAATTGATAGTAGCACATTTGTTCAAAACAGTTTATCAAGCATTACAAAAGGAGTACTGGAAAGTGTAGATGTCTCGGGATTATTTTTAACGGGTGGAGACACCGCAATTGCTGTCATTGATAAATTGGAGGGAACTGGGTGTACAATTGAAGCTGAGGTATTAACCGGAATTATTAAGTCAAAATTAATTGGTGGAAAATATGACGGAACCAATTTGATTACTAAGGCCGGTGCATTTGGAAAAGAAGAAGATTTACTATACTGTATTGGAAAATTAAAGGAGAAATAAAAAATGGAAAAGATTGGAATTACAATGGGTGATCCTGCAGGTGTTGGACCTGAGATTTCTGTTAAGGCATTAGCTAGTAATGTGGACTACTTAAATAACGCTATTATTTTCGGTAGTACATCGATTATTAATTTCTATGTAAATTTATTAAATCTCGATTATAAAGTTAATTCAATCACGAAGCCTTCAGAGTTCAAATCTGGATATATAAATGTATTAAACGTTATGGATTTATCCTTTGATGATATAAAGATTGGTGAAGTGAGTCCGACTGCAGGGGCTGCGGCATATAAATATGTGGAATCAGCAATTCAATTTTCGCTAAATAGAGAAATTGGACCAGTTGTAACAGCCCCTTTAAACAAAGAAGCATTACATTTAGGTGGTTATAATTTTGATGGACATACAGAAATTTTTGCAACATTAACAAATACAAAAAAATATACAATGATGCTTTGGAGCGAGAGGCTATCAGTAGTACACGTTTCCACCCACGTAGCCTTGAGGGAGGCATGTAATCGTGTCAAAAAGGATAGAGTGATGGAGTGTATTGAACTAGCACACGATGCCTTAATAAAACTAGGAGTTACGAACCCTAAAATAGCAGTAGCGGGACTAAATCCCCATAGTGGAGAGGCTGGATTATTTGGAAATGAGGATATGGATGAAATTGTTCCAGCTGTAAACGAAAAGAAAGCTCAAGGTTATAATGTAGAAGGCCCGGTTCCTCCAGACACTGTATTTTTAAAAGCTTCACAGGGTAAATATGATATTGTTGTTGCCATGTATCACGATCAAGGACATATTCCAATGAAATTATTGGCATTTGATAGTGGCGTAAATGTTACATTGGGCTTACCAATTATTCGGACCTCGGTTGATCATGGAACTGCTTTTGATATAGCAGGTAAGGGGATCGCTAAGGAGGAATCTATGTTATGGGCTATTAAATTGGGTATTCAATTTAGTAGAAATTCATAATTTGTAACAATGTTTAGTTGTTAGGAAGACATTGCGAGAAGAAACTGCTTTCCCGATTGTTAGAGACCAATTAACAATTGGAAAGCAGTTTCTCTTATTTAATCTACATTTCGGTGTTTTTATATAATCCCGTCATGCAGTTTTATCCATAACGCAATGAATCAATTTTTTCGCCTATCCCCATCATGATGTTTTGAGATTTTGCCAATTTAGCTTCACGGAATTTGAAACCAATTGATACCCATTCTAATACAGAAGCCCTTAGTAAGTTTTCAATGGATAACAATATGTGATATGATAGTGAAAAGAAAATAATTTGGAGTGACCAGAAATGGAATTATGGGATGTTTATGACATCAACCGGAAGAAAACGGGGAAAACTCATCTGAGAAGTGTACCGTTACCAGAGGGAAGTTATCATTTAGTTGTTCATGCGATTATTGAAAATGAGCGGGGTGAAGTACTTATCTCGAAACGGCACCCTACAAAACCATATGGGAATCTCTGGGAATGTAATGGAGGATCGGTCCTTGCAGGTGAAACGAGTTTGCAAGGAATCCTCCGTGAAATAAAAGAAGAAATTGGGATGGACCTCAACCCGGATAATGGTAAAATCATTCACCAAGAGACAAGGGATTGCTCCCATTACGATTTATGGTATTTCCAGCAAAACGCTAATATCCACGATTTAGCATTGCAAGCGGAGGAAGTTTCCGATGCCAAATGGGTCAATCAGAAGGAATATGATGTGATGGTTACAAATCAAGAAATTGTACCATCAATTGACCACTATTTTCGGTTAGTTTTTAAAAAATAGATTGCTTGCCTACCGGAGACGGAAATTTGGTTTGGATTCAAAATAAAAGCTAAAAAGCCCGTGAATATCGCGGGCTTTTTATAATCTCTTACAGTTTTTCATTTACCTTCCCATCTCTTTTTCCATACATTCCATAAAAGAAAAGAGTCGTTAATTCTTCCGTTAGGGGTAGAGCGACTTGATATACATCTTTCCGTTGAAAAAATTCCTTGAACATTTGAATATAAAGGAGAATGACTTCATTGGATAAACCTGGGTCAACATAGCCTTGCTTTTTTCCTTCATTAAATAATTCAATCAACCGTGGAAGTACTTTTTCATTGAATAGTTTTTCGATATCGTTCTTTTCTTTAGCATATTCCTTCATAATGTATTGGTAAAAATCTTCATGAATGTGGGCGGCAATTTCTTTTTTATTGAAAATGATTTGTTTTACCTTCTCGTAAAACGGAAGGGAGCTGTTGAATAATTGTTCATAATCTTTCCATACTTGATTGACATAATAAATAATGACTTCATGGACCAAATTATCTTTACTTTCAAAGTAGTTATAAATCGTCACTTGGGAAACAGCTGCCTTACTAGCAATTTCCGCAATAGATACTTTTTGAACGCCATTTGTCAGGAACAAGTTTAATGCTGCATCCAGTATGTTTCTTTTTTTTAATTCCCGACGTCTTTCGAATCCGTCCATCCATTTTCACCTCAATATTAGTGTAAACATAAATTTGAAATTAAACAATAAAAATATTTCATAAATTGGTTGCAATTTATTGGTTTTAGATATATTATGAAATATATAGATTAAAATATTTCAAAACCTACGGGACGAAAATTTTGTAATGTAATTTTCTTAGCGCTAGAATTCACCTTCCATTTTAAAGGAGAGGATTATAATGACCATTCTGCAGACCATTGATTTAACGAAAAAATTTGGGAAGTTTACTGCCTTGGATCAGATTAACTTACAAGTAAACGAAGGGGAAATTTACGGGTTTATTGGGCCGAACGGAGCAGGAAAATCAACGACAATTCGGACACTTCTCGGTATGTTAAAACCGACATCGGGAACGGCAAAGATTTTTGGGAAAGATACTTGGAAGGATGCGGTGGAAATTCATAAGCGAATTGCCTATGTACCCGGAGATGTAAATCTTTGGCCAAACTTGACGGGAGGAGAGGTAATTGACATTCTCTTGAAAATGAATGGACAGGTGGATAAGAAACGGCGGGATGTTTTTATCGATAGGTTTCAACTGGATCCGAAGAAAAAATGCCGCTCTTATTCAAAGGGGAACCGGCAGAAAGTAGCTCTTGTGGCATCCTTCAGTCGTGATGCGGATTTATATATTTTAGATGAACCAACTTCAGGACTTGATCCATTGATGGAACATACTTTTCAGGAGTGTATAAAAGAAGTGCAAGCAAATGGCAAAACAGTTTTCTTATCAAGTCATATTTTATCAGAAGTGGAAAAGGTTTGTGATAAGGTAGGAATCATTCGTCAAGGTAAAATTATTGAAACCGGTACATTAACAGAATTGCGGCATCTTACTCGAACGAAAATCACTGTTGTGACAAAAGAACCGATTACAAATTTAGAAAAAATATCGGGTGTTCATCAAGTCACAAACCATAATCAGGAATGGAATTTTCAAGTAGATACGGAAAAACTTGGTGAAGTGATCCGGTATCTTAGTTCCTTCAGCATAGTAAAATTTGAAAGTATGCCACCAACATTAGAGGACTTGTTTATGCGCCACTATAAGGAAACTAAGCAAGCTGGGGGTGCTGGCCATGCTTGAAAATCTTTTTAAAGGGACCGGACCAATTACAAAATTAATTTTAAAACAAAACCGTTTTAAAATCGTTGCTTGGTTATTGAGTCTTGTTATTGTGACATTGGCAGTTGCGTCCGCATATCCGGGTGTATATAAATCTGAGCAAGATATAATGGCCTATGCTCTTACGATGGATAACCCGGCGATGATTGCCATGCTTGGTCCCGGATATGATGCAGCGGACTACAATACAGCATCCATTTTTGCCAATGAAATGTTGATTTTCACTTTAATTGCGGTGGCGGTCATGAATATTTTGCTTGTTAGCCGGGCAACGAGAGCGGATGAAGAGGATGGGCAAATGGAGTTAGTACGTGCCTTGTCGGTTGGAAAACTATCCTATTTATCTTCGAGTCTCATTATGGCAGTGATGCTTAACGGTATCCTCACAGTTCTTGTAGGTGCAAGCTTATCTTTATTAAATTTGGAAGGGATGGATTTGGAAGGGACATTTTTATATGGCGCAATTCTTGGGGTGACCGGTCTTACCTTTGCAGGGTTTACAGCTTTGTTTGCCCAGCTTTCAGAAACGTCACGTGGAGCAACTGGTTTTTCATTTGCTGCCATGATTACTTTTTATTTGATTCGAGCCATCGGTGATACCGGGCAGGAAGGCTTGTCTCTTGTCTCTCCACTTGGCTGGGCTGTTCGTACCGATGTTTTTGTAGAAAATCATTGGTGGCCGGTGCTGTTATTACTGCTTTTACTAGTTGTACTAATTGGTCTCACTTTTTACTTAAATTCGATTCGAGATATGGGGGCAGGTTTTTTACCGGAACGAAAAGGGAAAATACATGCTTCAACCTTTCTGCAAACACCAGTTGGTCTTGCTTTTCGATTGCAGAGAACAAATATTATTGCTTGGGGCATTGGTGTCTTTGTTCTTAGTGCTTCATTTGGATCGATATTAGGGGAACTAGAAACATATTTTGCCGATATGGAAATTTTACAGGTCTATTTACAGGGAGACTCGGGAACATCGATGAGGGATTCTTTTATTTCTTTACTTATGGGGATTATGTCCATGATTGCCTCTATCTCGGTTGTTATGACGATTGTAAAAGTAAAGAGTGAAGAAAGCAAAAATCAAACAGAACTTATCTATAGCCGAGCAGTATCCAGAAATAAATTATTGGGCAGTTATTTAGGTTTAGCAATTATAACAAGTTTTTTGATGCAGACATTTATTGCCACTGGTTTATGGTCGGTTGGTTCTTGGGTGTTAACGGATGAGTTGGATACAGGCACGATCTTCCTGTCAGCTTATGTCTATCTACCGGCAATTTGGTTTTTAGTAGCGTTAACAACACTATTAATCGGATTAAAGCCAAAAATAACGGGACTAACTTGGTTTTATGTCGTTTATTGCTTCTTAATTATCTATGTTGGGGATTTGTTTGACTTACCGGAATGGGTGAAAAAATTATCTGTTTTCCATTTCGTACCATATATGCCGCTGGATGATTTCGTCTGGTCATCAACCATTGCAATCACGATTGGATCAGTTATTGTCTCAATAATGGGTGTAATCGGCTATAATAAGAGAGATATTATTGGATGAAAACGAAGGGAGAACCGTTCTAGTTCTCTCTCCTTTTCTGTTCTTTCTAGTGACAAATATAAAATTTTAAGTGAAAAATGAAACAATCTTATATTGTACAGACAGGTTCATAGTTGTATCTTTTTGTGACATGTTATAATTTTCCTTAAAAATTTTTAAGTGTAACCGAATGTGTCTTTACCTAAATGTACAGACACATTCATGTTGCAATTGTTTTTATCACACATTTATGCTACATTAATAATAGTTATGTTCCTTTAGGAGGTAGACGTGTGCATACTTTTTTAATCGTATTACTAGTTATTGATTGCCTTGCTTTAATTGCTGTTGTCCTGTTGCAATCAGGGAAAAGTGAGGGTTTATCAGGTGCCATTTCCGGTGGTGCTGAGCAATTATTCGGTAAACAAAAAGCCCGTGGAATGGATTTAGTTCTTCAACGGATTACAATTGTCCTTTCAATCATCTTTTTCGTATTGACCATTTTACTTGCATATTTTGGTTATTAATGAATAAATCGATTCCTGGCCGCAATTGGTCAGGATTTTTTCTTTTGGAGAGAGGCTTTGCACTTTGTTTTACTTTTGCCTTAAGATTTTGTAAGCTGAATTCAGGAAATTATTTCCCCGTTTAAGCGGAAGTTTCATTTTACAAAGTTTAACTTTATCTTTTTTCGTAAAAAATACTAGTAGTTGTTTGTACATAGAGAGGAAGAATGGAATTGAAAATCGTTGCACCAAAGCCTTTTACGTTTCATAGAGGTCCAAGAGCTGTTTTACTATTGCACGGATTTACCGGGAATAGCGCCGATGTTCGAATGCTGGGAAGAGCACTTGAGAAACATGGATATACTTGCCACGCACCGATTTATCGCGGGCACGGGAAAACACCGGAAGAATTATTGAAATATACTCCGGATGATTGGTGGGAAGATGTCGTCCAAGCGTACGATGATTTAAAAAATATGGGCCATGATGAAATAGCGGTTGCCGGTCTTTCCCTTGGCGGACTTTTTTCTTTAAAACTTGGATACTCGAAGCCGGTAAAAGGGATTGTTCCCATGTGTGCCCCGATGTATTTTAAAAATAAAGATGTACTCTATCAAGGTGTTTTACAATTTGCCAGAGAATTTAAGGAAAAAGAAGGAAAAACGAAAGAACAAATTGAAAAAGAAATGAGTACATTCGATTCTAAAGAGCTGCAGCAATTATTGAAGGAAAATGAGCAGTTAGTCGATGAGGTGAAAACAAATATCGATATGATCTATGCCCCGATATTTATCGTACAGGCAAAAAATGACCAAATGGTGAATATTGATAGTGCAAAAATTATTTATAATGAAGTGGAGTCAACGGAGAAATCAATAAAGATGTATGAAGAGTCGGGTCATGTGATTACATTGGATAAGGAAAGAGAACAATTGCATGAAGATGTCCTTCAGTTTTTAAATAGCTTGGATTGGAAAGAATAAAAAAATCGAAAGGAGGTATTTACTTTGGAACAGCTAGCCTTAGTTGAAAAATTACTTGATTATATGAAAGAAGAAGCTTATAAACCGCTGACGGTCAGTGAGTTGGAAGCTGCTCTCGGAATTAATGACTCCAGTGAATTTAAAGATTTTGTCAAAACACTGGTATACATGGAAGAAAAGGGTCTCGTTGTTCGGACACGAAGCAACCGCTACGGACTTCCGGAAAAAATGAGCCTGATTCGCGGACGAGTTTCCGGACATGCGAAAGGTTTTGCTTTTGTTATTCCGGAAGAACCCGGCATGGATGATATTTTTATTCCTCCCGGTGAAACAAATACCGCTTTAAATGGTGACTTGGTGCTTGCAAGGGTTACAAAACAGAGTTCCGGAGCGAGAAGAGAAGGAACCATTATTCGTATTTTAGAACGAGGAACGAAACAAATTGTCGGTACCTATACACAAAGTGCGAATTTCGGTTTTGTCATTCCTGATGATAAAAAATTTAACGGAGATATTTTTATCTCAAAAGAAGCTTCGATGGGGGCAGTGGAAGGACATAAGGTTGTTGTCAACATTACCGTTTACCCGGAAGGCCGAATGAGTGCGGAAGGGGAAGTCGTCCAAATTCTTGGGCATAAAAATGACCCGGGGGTTGATATTTTATCGATCATTTATAAACATGGATTGCCTATGGAATTTCCGGATGAGGTGATGGAGCAAGCTCAAAACACGCCGGATATCATTACCGAAAGTGAGCTGGCAAACCGCCGTGATCTCCGCGACCAAGTGATTGTAACGATTGACGGTGCTGATGCAAAAGATTTGGATGATGCGGTTACCGTGACGAAATTGGAAAATGGTAATTACAAATTAGGCGTCCATATTGCCGATGTCAGCCATTATGTAACGGAAGGAAGCCCGATTGACCGTGAAGCGTTTGAACGAGGGACAAGCGTGTATTTGGTTGACAGGGTCATTCCGATGATTCCCCATCGTCTGTCGAACGGCATTTGTTCTTTGAATCCACACGTTGACCGCCTGACATTATCTTGTGAAATGGAGATTGATGAACATGGCACAGTTGTCAGTCACGAAATTTTCCAAAGTGTGATTAAAACAACGGAGCGGATGACTTATGCGGACGTTAATAAAATTTTAGTCGATAAAGATGAAGAAATTCGGAAAAAATACGAGCCGATTGTCCCTATGTTCGAATTAATGGAAGAATTGGCTTCCATTTTACGTCATAAACGGATGAACCGGGGAGCGATTGATTTTGATTTTAAAGAAGCAAAAGTGTTGGTTGATGAAGAAGGACACCCGACTGATGTCGTCACAAGGGAACGGTCGGTTGCTGAACGGTTAATTGAGGAGTTTATGTTAGCCGCCAATGAAACGATTGCCGAACATTTCCATTGGCTCGAGGTACCTTTTATTTACCGAATTCACGAAGACCCGAAAGAGGATAAATTACAGCGGTTTTTTGAGTTTATCACGAATTTCGGCTTGATTGTAAGGGGAAAAGCCAATTCCGTTCATCCTCGTGCGTTACAAGAAATTCTCGATGAAGTCCGAGGCAAACCGGAAGAAATGGTCGTTAATACGGTAATGCTCCGTTCGATGCAACAGGCGAAATATTACCCGGAAAATTTGGGCCATTTTGGATTATCAACCGAGTTTTATACCCATTTTACTTCACCGATTCGCCGGTATCCTGATTTAATTGTTCATCGCTTGATTCGGACGTATTTAATTGATGGAAAAATTGACCCGGCCACTCAGGCAAGATGGGATGCGATGTTACCGGAAATCGCCGAGCATACATCAAAAATGGAGCGGCGTGCAGTCGATGCTGAACGCGAAACCGATGAATTGAAGAAAACCGAATTTATGTTGGATAAAATCGGTGAGGAGTTCGATGGCATTATTAGTTCCGTAACAAACTTTGGTCTATTTGTTGAACTGCCGAATACGATTGAAGGACTCGTCCACGTTAGCTACTTAACCGATGACTATTATCATTATGATGAACGGCAATATGCGATGATTGGCGAGCGAACCGGTAATGTTTTCCGAATTGGCGATGAGATTACTGTTCGCGTGATTAATGTTAATAAAGATGAACGTTCGATTGATTTTGAAGTTGTCGGCATGAAGTCCACGAGACGTTCGGAGCGAAAAGAAGCGCCAAAAATCGTTGTTGCCAATCCGAATAAAAAACCGCGGAACGGTAGCAAAAACGGAGACAGTCGCTCAGATAAGAAACCGAAGAAGAAAAAGAAATTTTATGAGAATGCTCCGAGTGCAAAACGGAAAAAGAAAAAAACAAGGTAGGAATCATTGTGTGTGCGGTCCAAGTATGGCGATGTTGGACATTTTAGCTTATATTTCACCAAATCTCGTAGGAATCATTTTAGGTACGGTCCAAAGGAGAGGGGCTGTGCCTATTTAAAATTTGATTGGTTACAAAATTGCATATTTCTTATAAAGTTAAAGATAAACCCGTTTGAAAATGCTTAAATGTTCTCAAAGAAAATTTGCTTCCATCACAAATTGCTTTTCTCCCCGTTTTTTGCTAAAATAAAGGTTACTGGGGGAATGCACTATGCCAAAAGGTAGAGGGAAAATCGTTGCCCAAAACAAAAAAGCTTTTCATGATTATTTTATTGAGGAAACCTATGAGGCCGGAATCGTCTTGCAAGGAACTGAGATTAAATCCATTCGTGCAGGTCGTGCCAATTTAAAAGATGCATATGCCCGGATTGAAAAGGGCGAGGTGTTCTTACACAATATGCACATTAGCCCATATGAGCAGGGGAACCGCTATAATCATGACCCGCTGCGAACAAGGAAATTGCTTTTGCATAGAAAAGAAATTAATAAATTAATTGGTGAAACGAAAGAATCCGGTTATTCCCTTGTTCCGTTAAAAATTTATTTGAAGGACGGTTTTGCTAAAGTCGAGCTTGCTTTAGCTAAAGGTAAGAAAAAATACGATAAACGAGAAGACTTGAAGAAGAAAGAAGCAAAACGGGATATTGAACGAGCATTCCGGGAAAGACAAAAGATGTAAACCGAAACAAAACATTCCATTTGTTTTTTTAGTTGTTTTTGCTATAATAAAGATGTCGCAAGGAAAGACCAGCGACAAAAAACAATTGAATAGTAGCTAAGTAAAAACTATTCCATAACTAACCTATACAACATGGGGACGTTAAGGATTCGACAGGGATAGGTCGAGCTTAAGCTGCGAGTCGAGTCGGCGAGCTCGTAAATAACGCCACGCCAATAATAACTGGCAAATCTAACAATAACTTAGCTTTAGCTGCCTAATAGCTGCTTAAGCTGCTCCTCCCTCCATCGCCCACGTGGTAGGGTCAGGGGCTCATCTGAGTGGGATACGCCGGTTGCCTGCCGTCTGAAGGCGAAGGAAGAGAACAATCAGACTAGCGTTCACAGAGCCTGTCGATAGGCCGAGTGAATCGCGAAATGCCAATATATCGACTACACTCGTAGACGCTTAAGTGCCGATATTTCTGGACGTGGGTTCGACTCCCACCGTCTCCACCATACATATTTGGTGGATATTCTAGAGTTTTTTGTTTTTTTAGCTTTTTGTTTATTTACTTCTGTAAAGGGTATTTCTGAATTTAAATGATAAGGGTGTCATAATCTTCTCTAATATGAGGATTGAAATTTGGATAACCGAATAAACAATGACAGACCAGTCATAGCGGCTGGTCTATCTTATTTGAAAAAATTTTTCTTCAAAGAGAAGCTTATTTCTCAACTGGTTCGAATCATACTTCCCGTTTCTGGCAGTAACTGATTCATAGTGATTGAGTATAAACTAGGATCTTAAGCACTTTTGGTTTACTTTTAGAAAAGGTTTTTTGTTCTAGTATGTCGAGAACTATAGTTTTACTTTTAAAATTAGTTTACATAATTGTTAAATTGCTTATTTGTTTCTATTTAAAAAAACTATTACCATATGTTAGAATGAAGTTACTTTTAAAAAAAGGATAAAAAATAAAGTTATCTACAAAGAATAACAAAACTAGACAAAATGTAAACTATCATATTTGTTTCGTTGGTTGCTAACGGTTTATTGATTAAAAAGAGGCGTATTTGTTTAATTAAAATGGATTACATACCTTCAAATCAAATGTATATAATTGTATACTAAATTTAAAGTAAACTCAGTAACAATTAAAGGATGAAGTGCAATGAAAAAAATAGGTAGGAACGACTTATGTCCGTGTGGCAGTGGAAAGAAATATAAGAACTGCTGTGGAAAGAGTAATGTTATTACGATGGAATCTTTAATAGAGAAGGAATTAATGAATGTACAGGTGGATCTTCTTAAGTTTGCACTTGAAAATTATGAAGAAGAAGTGAATGAATTCATTGCAGATTGGATAGAAGACTTGGATATTCCCGAGGAAGCTCTTGAGATGTTTTACTTTTTTACATTAGTATGGGCGATTACCGATTTTGAAATATATGGAAAAACAATACTTGAACATTTTATTGATAAAAAAGGTTCGAAATGGAATCGTCCAAGGATAAGGAATATTTTACCAACATGGAGTCAAGCAAAACCTTCCGTTGCCATCATTGAAGAGCAAGATGAAAATCAGCTGTTAACGCTAGAAGATATTTTTACTAATGAAATAAAAAAAGTGAAGGTACTGGAGGACCATCCGGTAGAAACGGGTGGAATTGTGGTTGGTATCCTCTTGCCTGCAGGTGAAATATTTATTTTCTTTACTTCATTTATTGATTTACCGGCTGGTTTAACAGAAAAAGTCAAGAAAGGGGTATATCAACTATTTGAAAAAAGTGACGAAGGGAATCCAAACGAATTTTTATCTACTTTTTACCCTGAAATCCTTCATTTCTTTATATTTGGTCCAAATCCAGCTGCAGAAGATTTAGAATGGTTATCCCCAAAACATTTAGAAGTTGCCCAAGAATTTCAGGATTATATGGAAGATATATATGATGAAGTCATTATAAAGTTGGGTGTCTACCTCTGGCACCAATATTGTTTGAAGAAAAATCCGAAAGTTATGAAACCAAGTGTCTATGTTGCGACATTAAGATATTTAATCGATCAATTCATTCCTTATGGAGAATGGGTTACGCAAAATGAATTAGCTGAGGAGTTTGAAATTTCCAGCAGTAGTTTATCTGCCAAGTACCGAGATATGGAAAAGGTACTCAAAGAAGAATTGGATGAACTGGAGGAAAAACTTGCTAATAGTGCTGATGAAATGTATGACGATTTTCAACATGAGGGCGATGATGAGTTTTTGGTGGAGAACTTTGCCGAGGAAGAGGATTCCTTCATCAATTCGAGATTTAGCATGGAGCGAGAACTTCTGAGATTGGAAAATGAAACGAGCAATCGAGATTTTGAAACAATGGATGATATCCAAACATTTTTAAATCAACAAGTAAATCAACAAAGTGTCAAGAAACCTTTATCCAATAAGGAAAAAGCACAGGATTTAATATATGATGCTTACGATTCAACCGGTAAAAAGCGAATAGAATTGGCAAAAAAAGCTTTAAAATTATATCCGAACATTCCGGATGCTTATAATATTTTAGCTGAATTGGAACTAAATCCGCTTAAGGAAGAGCAACTACTACTAAAGGCTATAGAGGTTGGAGAAAAAGAACTAGGAAAAGATTTTATTAAAGAAAATAAGGGATACTTCTGGGGAATTGTTAGTACTAGACCTTATATGAGAGCGAAATTCAATTATGCTGATTTCTTACATGAAAATGAACGGTTTGAAGAGGCGATTCGCCAGTATGAAGACCTCTTAGAATTAAATCCAAATGATAATCAAGGTGCTCGCTACGAGTTATTTATTGTCTATGTGGAATCGGGATTATTTAAAAAAGCAGAGGCTCTCTTAAAGAAATATAACGAAACAACAACAGCAAACGGAGCCTATAATTTAGTGTTGATTGAACTTTTACAAAATGGTGTGACGAATAAGGCAAAACAACTTCTGAAAAAAGCAAAACAGCAAAATCCATATGTGCTCGATTATTTATTGGGGAAAAAGGATATACCGATGTATCTGCCTAGCCACTATCAATTAGGTAGTGAATCAGAAGCCATTATTTACGCTGATAATCATTGGACCTTATGGGCAGGTAATCCTAAATTATTGGATTTTCTAAAGAAAGGTAAGTAAGCAATCTTGTTTCTTGCGAGGGAAATTCTTATTTTTGTCGACCAAGCCGAAAATCGTCCAGTTCTGAGTGAAGATTATAATCCAATGAAAAAGAGCAAAATATTCAATTACATCCATATATAGACGTATCATTGTGGTTAATCGTACTTATATTGTGTTCTTAGACTTATTTCGAGCGGTTTTTTCGTAGCCTCTGAAAATTGCATATTTTATCTGCGAGATCCAATCTTGTCAACACTTTGAAGTGAGAAACTCTATATTTTTGTTGACGAGACTGGTCTCGCTGCTAAGTTAAAACCCGAAAATTTCCGATTTTTTCATGGTAAAATTAGGTAATGTGTTATTAGTCTTAAATCTTTCAAAATAACATTTTGGTGCTAATCATCGAATGAAATTTATATATTATGGGAAAAATTAGTTGTTTTTGTTTACAGGGATTAGAGAACGGCAATGAATAAAACATTAATAAATCGCACTCTAAATATTAAAAGTGCATGGACTTGCTTTTTCCATGCATCTTTTGGATATCGGCATAACTAAGTTTTTAAAGTTTTATGGATATAGTTAACAATTATTTATCGAGATGATTAAAATTCTTCATAAATGGCCGGGTCTTGGTTTTGTAACCTGCCATCAGGCCTTGTTAGTCCATTAATCATTTGCATTTCTGATTCATCTAAGGAAAAATCAAAAATAGAGAAATTTTCCAATTGCCGCTCTGGTGAAGCCGATTTTGGTATGGAAATTGCCCCTAATTGATAATGCCAACGTAAAATAATTTGAGATACGGTCTTTTGGTGGCGGTTTGCAATTTCTTTTATGGTTTCATTTTCGAGAACAGCATTGGCTCTCCCTAGAGGGCTCCATGATTCGGTTATAATATGATGTTCTTGATGATATTTTCTTTGTTGTTCCTGATTAAAAAATGGATGTAATTCAATTTGATTAATACTTGGTTTGACACCGGTTTCTTTCTCTAAACGTTCAAGATGTTCCGGTAAAAAATTACAAACACCGATGGACCGAATGAATCCCCATTTTTTTGCATCAATTAATGCCTGCCACGCCTCAACATATTTGTCTTGTTTTGGATTTGGCCAATGAATTAAATATAAATCATAATAATCGAGATGAGCACGATATAAAGATTCTTGGATGGCTGTAATAGCTAGTTCATAGGATTGATAGCGACCAGGCAATTTGGATGTAATGAGAAGATCCTGCCTTGGAACAGAACTACGTCGAACTGCCTCACCAACCGTCCCTTCGTTTTCATAATTATAGGCACTGTCAATTAAGCGATAACCGATGTTGATTGCGTTCGTGATGGCATTGACACCCATACTACCTTTTAATTTGTATGTACCCAGTCCAATAACCGGTAAAGTAAGTCCGTCATTTAAAGTAATCTCCGGTACTTGATTCATCATACGCTCTCCTTTCTATCCCATATTCCGCACGTGATATAAATGCAGCTGTTTAAAGTATTGTCAACAATCTTTTGCGTATTCGCCTTAACGTAAAACTGAAACATTGTGAAGTCTGTTCATCAATTTACTATGATTTTAGCTTTCAGAACAAATTATGAGACGCTGTACGGAATTTGGTTTATATAATTATTTTATACGAATCTGAAAAAAATTTGAAATGTAATGATGACATAGTAAGAAACACCCAAAGAGCGAAAAAGGACACTTAGGTATTGTACCATGGAAAACCAATAAATCGGGGAACTCGTTTTCGTCGCCATTTTGGGGTGAAAAATGCTCTGTTTTGGCGACGAGACCCGTTTTCGTCACCATTTTGGGTTGGAAAAAGCTCAATTTTGGCGGCGAGACCCGTTCTCGTCACCATTTTGGGGTGAGAAACTCCATTTTTTGACGACGAGCCTCAATCTCGTCACCGTTTTTAAGTGAAAAATGCTTGTTTTTGGCGACGAGCCTCAATCTCGTCACCTTTTTTGAGCGAAAAACTCAATTTTTTGGCGACGAGACTAATTCTCGTCGCCACTTTGAAGTGAAAAAAGCTCAATTTTGACGACGAGACCCGTTCTCGTCACCATTTTGAGGTGGGAAATGCTCTATTTTGACGACGAACCTCAATCTCGTCACCTTTTTTAAGTGAAAAATGCTTGTTTTTGGCGACGAAAGCCAACCTCGTCGCCACTTTGAAGTGGAAAAAGCTCAATTTTGGCGGCGAGACCCGTTCTCGTCACCATTTTGGGGTGAGAAGCTCCATTTTTTGACGACGAGCCTCAATCTCGTCACCGTTTTTAAGTGAAAAATGCTTGTTTTTGGCGACGAGCCTCAATCTCGTCACCTTTTTTGAGCGAAAAACTCAATTTTTTGGCGACGAGACTAATTCTCGTCGCCACTTTGAAGTGAAAAAAGCTCAATTTTGACGACGAGACCCGTTCTCGTCACCATTTTGAGGTGGGAAATGCTCTATTTTGACGACGAGCCTCAATCTCGTCACCTTTTTTAAGTGAAAAATGCTTGTTTTTGGCGACGAAAGCCAACCTCGTCGCCACTTTGAAGTGGAAAAAGCTCAATTTTGGCGGCGAGACCCGTTCTCGTCACCATTTTGGGGTGAGAAACTCCATTTTTTGACGACGAGCCTCAATCTCGTCACCGTTTTTAAGTGAAAAAAGCCCAATTTTGACGACGAGCCCTATTCTCGTCGCCACTTTGAAGTGAAAAATGCTCTGTTTTGGCGACGAGACCGAATCTCGTCACCATTTTGGAGTGAAAAATGCCCTATTTTGGCGACGAGACCGAATCTCGTCACCTTTTTTGGGTGAAAAACTCAATTTTTTGGCGACGAGCCTCAATCTCGTCACCTTTTTTGAGCGAAAAACTCAATTTTTTGGCGACGAGACTAATTCTCGTCGCCACTTTGAAGTGAAAAAAGCTCAATTTTGACGACGAAACCCGATCTTGTCACCATTTTAAGGCGACAAACACCATATTTTGCCGACAAGACTACTCAATTACTTTTGGTTGCTGCTTTTATGGGTTTAACCTCATTATCGTAAGAAAAAAGAAGGACAATATAAAATCGGCATCCTATTAATTTGCTTCAAATATTTAATCCCTTCATTTTAAATTCTCTAATAAAGGAGTAAAATAGTATAGTATTAATCGGGATTAAAAAGGAGTGGAATGACATCATGAGTGAGATTCAATGGCTGGATGAAGTCTTGAAAAGAAAAGAAGACCTGATTAAAGATTTACAAAGTTTTTTACAAATCAAAAGTGTACTCGATGAAGAGCATGCAACAGCAGATGCTCCCCTCGGACCGGGAATTAAGAAAGCTCTGAAATATATTCTTGATTTGGGAGAGAAAGATGGATTCAAAAGTAAGAATGTCGGTAATTTGGCCGGCCATCTGGAAATGGGTCAAGGAGAAGAACTTCTTGGTATCTTAGGTCATATCGATGTGGTACCGGAGGGAGATGGTTGGAGTGTTGACCCGTATGGTGCGGTGATTAAAGACGGGAAAATTTATGCTCGCGGTTCCAGTGATGATAAAGGACCGACAATGGCTGCGTATTATGGGATGAAAATTGTAAAAGAATTAGGTCTGCCACTAAATAAAAGAGTGCGGTTGATTATTGGAACTGATGAAGAAAGCGGCTGGCGTTGTGTTGATCACTACTTTAAACATGAAGAAATGCCGACAATCGGATTTGTCCCGGATGCGGATTTTCCAATTATTTATGCAGAAAAGGGAATTTCCAATTTTGATATCGTTCAACCGGCACAGGAAGGACAAGCCACCGGACAAATTGAATTATTATCTTTTCAATCCGGACGCAGATACAATATGGTCCCTGATTTTGCGGAAGTGCATGTACATGTCCAAGATGAAACGGTTGACCTCGAACATAGTTACCAAGCATTTCTTAATGAAGCGAACTTAGAAGGGAATATTTCTACAAACGGTAAGGAACGGATCCTGACCTTGATTGGTGTCAGTGCCCATGGTGCCGAACCACGAAACGGCAAAAATGCGGGAATTTTTATGGCAAAATTTTTGAATGAATTTCAATTGGATGAATCCGGAGCAAAATTTGTCGCAACTGTTTCCCGATTTTTTAACCAAAGCCGTGGAGAAGTATTCGATATTCAATATACGGATGACGTTTCGGGTGACTTGACTATCAATGTGGGGATCATGAGTTACCAAAAAGAAACCGGTGGAAAGATTGGGTGCACTATGCGCTATCCGGTCACCTTTGATATTGAAAAAGGAAAAGCAAAAATTGAAGCATTGGTAAAAGAAATAGGGTTTCAATTGGCGGAATTCACTGATTCTAAGCCGACTTATGTCAAAGCAGACGACCCGTTAATCCTAACGTTGCAAAAAGTTTATAAAGAACAAACCGGTGAAAAAGCAGAACTCCTCGCTATTGGCGGTGGTACATATGCCAGAGCATTAAAACATGGTGTAGCTTTCGGTGCCATGTTCCCGGGACGTGAAGATGTAATGCACCAAAAAGACGAATACGCCTATGTGGACGATTTGCTTAAAGCAACTGCCATTTACGCTCAAGCCATCTATGAATTGGCAAAAGCTTAAGGGTTGAGTATTGAAATTAAACGGTTGGCAATCAAGGCAAGATATGCGAATGAGTGTGAAAAAACTAAAGTGGACCTCATAAAGTTGCATCATTGTTCAAACTTGGATCCTCAGTATATCCTCAAGTTTTTGGATACAGGATGGGAAATTGTTAGGTCTTAGAATGTGCATATGTGAACAATTACGTTCCTTGTAGAAAATAAAAGTAACCTGCAAAATGCTTTAAGGCGCCTTCATGGGGATCGGAAGAAATAAACCGACGTATCTCTGGAAGGCGCCTAATATATTAGGTCTTCAAACTTTAAACATCTTCATTTCAGCCATAAAAAGCACCTTTTTTAAAATAATCAAATTGTCCATGTACATCTAACAATAATCTCAATTAGTTTTTTTATATTATCTCTTATATTACCAACTTGGTAGTTTCCGTTGTTTTATTTTTAGTAGTAATGTTTTCCGTTGCGCTTAGGAAAGAGTTTGGATTAACATGAAATCGTTTTCATATTAAGATAAAGACAGGTAGTTGATAAAGAGAAGCACCAAACAGTTAATAAAGTTCAATACAGTAGGGACGAACCAAAAAAATATAAGTTGAAGTGCATAACAGTTACCGAAACACAGCGGATTTCCAACTCGAGTAGTATTGAGACCAGGAAATCAGGGATAAAGTGTTGAAAATAGGGCAGTATTAAATTTTTTCATGTGGAGCAGAAATTGATAGACACACCCTCTTTTCCTACCAAATTCAAACAAAAAACCAGGCTCCACTAGCAGAAGTTAGTGTTTTACAAAAAATGGTGGAGAAGCCATAATTTTATAACTTAAGGGTGATTTTGATGAACATAGAAGAAATTAGTTTTCAAATTATACTAAATGGAGGAAACGCTCGAAGTTTAGCTGCGGAGGCAATAAACTTTGCTAAAGCAGGTGAGTTTGACAAAGCTGAACAAAAAATTGAAGAAGCCAACGAAGCCATGATAATCGCTCACCGTTTTCAAACAGATCTTATTCAGGGGGAAGCTCGTGGGGAAAAAGTAGAGATTCGTTTAATCCTCATTCACGCACAGGATCATTTAATGAATGCAATGACAGTTATCGACCTTGCAAAAGAAATAATAGAACTTTATAAAAAAACGAATGAACTGGAACTACGAGAACTACGAAAGAGTTAAAAAATTATCAAGCTTCAATTTTTATTCTGTTTAAAAATGTATGATCAAGTCCTATGAATGGAATTATGGAGAACATGGTATGCTTAACACCCCAAAAATCCATTTTTCTAAAAATACATTTATAGGCAAGTTTAAATAACTTTAATAAAATGGAGGAATTTATTATGAAAAAAGCATTAATTATTTGTGCAGCTGGTATGTCATCTTCTTTAATGGCAAAGAAGACAACGGAATTTTTAAAAACAAAAGGTCTTGAAATTGAAGTGGATGCCGTTTCAGCTAATGAAGGTAATAAGATGATTGAGAAGAATGAATTTGATTTATTTTTAATTAGCCCTCAAACAAAGATGTATTTTCAAAAGTTTAAGGAAGCCGGTGAACGGGTAGGAAAGCCAGTTGTGAACATCCCACCGCAAGCATATATCCCTATTCCAATGGGTGTTGAAAAGTTAGGGAACTTAATTTTACAAGAACTTCCTAAAGAGTAATCTGCTAAGGTTCATGTTTCTGTAAGAAAAAATTTGGCCGAAACTTAAGTGAGTAGTCATTAAAAAATGGTTCTTCACTATTACAGTGAATTAACCCGACAATATTAAAATTTATTATATTGAGGCAAGGGGGTGGTCATTCAACAAGCTTATGGATTTAGAGAGTTTTTTAAAGGAAGTCATTTCTATTAACCTTTTATACATTGAAAGTGGTTATTAGGTTAGTGGTGAGAACAAGCATTGGTTACTCATGATTTTCATCGTATTTCCCTTTTTCAATTTTTAATTTGCAGTTGCAAAAAGTTTTACAAGTAGCGAAGAGCCAGATGAATAAATGAGGGATTTGTATGAATTACGAAGAAAGAGTGTTGTTAGAAAAAAACAAAAAGGAACAAAGTCTTAAATCTATGTACTATAACCGGTATTTACTTGTCAGATATGTTACCGCAATATTCTTTTTTACAAATATTTATTGGTTAATTTCATTGGTAATAAGTGATTCATCACTATATTTTGTACCATTGACGCTAATCATCATTTTAATATTAAGTGTTGCGGAACAAGTTAAGATCTACAGCAGCCCGACAAATAATGCGATATACACAAAATTTTGTTTTATAACTTTGCTCTTTACAAATGTTATTTTACTATTATTAACTTGTTTTTCTGCGTCCTTTGCTCAATTATATCCTTTTTTAGTAAATCAAAATAAGTCAAAAATATTGATTTTAGTTATTTTGATTACCGGGATATTATTAAGCGCCTTCATAATTTATCGATTAAACAAAATTAAGCATGACGAAGATAAGCATTATCAACGTATCAAGGAATATGAAAAAGCTATTAATTAATAACGGAAAAGAGGAGTTTTTATGTCAGAACAAAATAAGGCATTTACTTTTCTTGAAAAGTATCTAATGGGTCCAATGGGGAAAGTTGCATCTTTTCGTTTTGTCCGGGCAGTAATGGCTGCTGGGATGGCATCGATTCCATTTACAATCGTAGGGTCAATGTTCTTAGTGTTGAATGTATTACCGCAGACTTTAACATTTTTACAAGGCTTTTTCGATAACACTTTCTTTAGAATTAGTGACTTGTATATGTTGGCGAATAAAGCAACAATGGGAATTTTAGCATTATATTTCAACCTTGTTATTGGTTATGAGTATACAAAAATATATGCTGAAGAAGAAGGAATAAATGTAAACCCTTTAAATGGTGCTTTACTATCAATGTTTGCTTTCTTTATGACGATCCCTCAATTAGTTTCAGGCGATGGAAAATTTTCACTTGTACACAAAATTGATGATGCTACTAATATTATTTTCGGTTGGGAAATGGGGGATAGTGGTGTAAGCCGTTTAGGTTCTTCAGGTATATTTACGGCCATTATTGTTTCTGTTATTGCTGTCCAATTATATCGGATGTGTGTAAAACGAAATTGGATTATTAAAATGCCGGAAGCCGTTCCGGAAGGTGTATCCAGATCGTTCACAGCATTAATCCCAGCATTTTTAGTTGCTTTTGTGATCTTAATCATCAATGGTATTTTTGTAGCTTTAGGTACGGATATATTTAAAGTAGTTGCTATACCATTTAGTTTTGTTACGCATATTGCAAGCAGTTGGCTAGGATTAATGGTTATTTACTTCTTAATCCATGCTCTCTGGATCGTAGGTATCCACGGAGCAAATATTATCGGAGCATTCCTAACGCCAATTACTTTGGCAAATTTGGAAGCAAACATTAATGGAGCAAATATTCCATTCGCAGGTGAGTTCCAAAATTCATTTGTCATTATGGGTGGCTCCGGTTCGACTTTAGGATTATGTATCTTCATTGCATTTTTAGCTAGGTCACAGCAATTAAGAATATTAGGAAAAGCATCCCTTGCTCCCGGTATCTTTAATATTAATGAACCAATATTGTTTGGATTACCGATTGTTTATAATCCATACTTGGCTATTCCGTTCTTCTTGGCACCTATGGCCACAGCAACAATTGGTTATTTTGCAATCAAATTGCACATTGTTGCACCGCTTATTGCACAAGTACCATGGCCAACTCCAATAGGGATCGGAGCTTTCATTGGAACAGGTGGAGACATCATGGCAGTAGTTGTATCATTAATTTGTGGTGTAGTAGCATTTCTCATATATCTTCCGTTCATTCGAATATATGATAAGAAGTTAGTTGAGCAAGAAAAAGGTGGAGAATCCGTACTTTGATACTAGGCTCGGATAATGTTCCATGATAATGACTTTGCGCTAAGGTAAGTATAAGAAGACGGTTCTTCATAGAAAAATCGTCTTCTTATTTCACTTGTTAATAATGAACCAATATGATTGACAAGAATTTTAAAATGGAGGTTTACTTACGATGTTAAAAAGTGTTTTACCAGAAAACTTTTTATGGGGTGGGGCAGTAGCAGCTCACCAGCTTGAAGGTGGTTGGAATAAAGGCGGAAAAGGTGTAAGTGTTGCGGATGTGATGACTGCAGGAAGACACGGTGTTCCACGGCAAATTACGGATGGTGTATTAGAAGGTTACTATTATCCCAACCATGAAGCAATCGACTTCTATTCCCGTTATAAAGAAGATATTAAACTGTTCGCTGAAATGGGATTTAAATGTTTCCGAACTTCGATTGCTTGGACAAGAATTTTTCCGAACGGGGACGATCAGGAGCCAAATGAAGAAGGCCTGCAATTTTACGATGATTTATTTGATGAATTATTAAAATATCATATCGAACCTGTTATCACCCTTTCTCATTTTGAATTACCTTATCATCTTGTGAAAAAGTACGGTGGTTTTAGAAATCGGAAGTGTATTGATTTCTTCGTTAAATTTTCTGAGACAGTGATGAAACGTTATAAAGATAAAGTGAAATATTGGATGACCTTTAATGAAATCAATAATCAAGCAGATACAAGCATGGATTTCGCCAGTTTTACAAATTCAGGTATAAAATATGAGGAAGGTGAAAATCGAGAACAAACCATGTATCAGGCAGCTCTTTATGAATTAATTGCCAGTGCAAAAGTTGTTAAATTAGGTCACGAAATTAATCCTGATTTTAAGATTGGGTGTATGCTTGCTTTTGTACCTGTATATCCATATTCTTGTCACCCGGATGATGTGATGTTTGCCACAGAAGCGATGCATAATCGCTGGTTCTTTGGTGATGTACATGTTCGAGGTACAATTCCTCACTATACAAAAAAATACTGGGAAAGAAATGGATTTGAAATTGAATATACAAAGGAAGACGAACAAATTCTTAAAGAAGGGACCGTAGATTATATTGGATTTAGCTACTATATGTCTAAAGTGGTCAGCGCGCGTGAAGTAGAAGGCAGCCAACCTGATGGAGAATTTGGTCATACCATTCGCAATCCATACGTACAAGCCAGTGATTGGGGTTGGCAAATTGATCCGGTCGGTCTTCGTTATTCGTTAAATGTTTTATATGAACGGTATAATATTCCTTTATTTATTGTTGAAAATGGCCTCGGTGCTAGGGACGTCGTTGAAGAAGATGGTACGATAAATGATGATTACCGTATTCAATATATCCGTGATCATATTACTGAAATGAAAAAAGCGGTGGAACTGGATGGCGTTGATTTAATGGGCTACACACCATGGGGCTGTATTGACTTGGTGAGTGCCGGAACCGGGGAAATGGAAAAACGTTATGGCTTTATTTATGTAGACAAAGATAATGCAGGGAATGGGACATTAGAAAGAAGAAAGAAAAAATCGTTTGAATGGTATAAGCATGTCATTGAAACAAATGGAGAAGAACTTTAATTTTCGTTGGACAAAAACACGATTTTTCCTCACGTAGAAAAATGAAATGCATATGATTGCGGAAAAAATGGGGTTGGAATAAAACTCCATTTTTTCATATCATTGACATTCATAGTCTATAAGTAAGTATGACTGTAAAAAATTTGTTTCTTCGCAGATGCATAACTGTAGGGGTGAATAATGGCTGCTTACTTTTGAAATAACGAAAAGGGGAGTTGTTGACAGTGACTACTATACGATCAAAACGTCAGAAAGATATATTGATCCTTTTATCTAAGTCAAAAGAACCCGTTACTTCAAGTTGGATAGCAAAAGAATTAGGCGTCAGTGATCGAACAATCCGAAATGAAATTAAGTTAATGCAACAAAATCCGGAGTCAGTTGGGTTTCAAATTAAATCGACAAGAGGGTTAGGGTACACCATAAAAATAATAGATGCTGAACTATTTTCCAATATTCTTAATGAGATTTCTACCGAAGAGAATAATTTGGCGGGCGACTTTGCTGATAAAGACACGAGAGTTCTTTATATTTTAAGACGTCTATTGTTAGAAACAGGTTTCATTAAACTTGAAAGCTTTACAGAGGAGATGTTCGTCTCACTGTCCACATTGCAAAATGACTTAAAAATGGTGAAGGAAATTCTCGATAAATATAACTTAAAGTTAATAAACCGTCCGCATTATGGTTCAAGAGTCGTAGGTGACGAGTATATGAAACGTTTATGTTTATCAAATTTGTTATTAGAGCGGAATCAAGAGGCATTTCTTAAGGAGGATTCTTTACAACTCATTGATCCAAAATTATTTAAAAAGATTAAAAAAATAATTATTCAAAAGGTCAATAAATATAAAATTGAAATTTCTGATATATCTCTAGAAAATCTAGCAACACACATTGCCATTGCTTGTGGAAGAATTCAGGAAGGCTTTGTTATTGAAGAGCTGTCTGATCTTCTAGTCGATGATTATCCATTTGAAAAAATTGTAGCCAACGAAATAACGAAAGAGGTTGAAGATTTCACCGGATTAACCTTTCCTGATACAGAAATTGACTATATTATTGTTCATTTACTTGGAACCAAACTTTTACACAAAAAAGAGCTTGTCGAGTTTAGTAAGTTTGATGAAGCCGGGACAATTATAAACTGTATGATAGAAAGATTAAAGTCTGAATTAAATTGGGACTTTAGTCAAAACCGTGAGTTTATTCAAGCATTAACTTTGCACATTCGCCCTGCAATGAATCGGTTACGATATAAAATGAACATTCGAAATCCATTATTAAATGATATAAAGAAAAAATACCCGGCTGCTTTTGAAGGGGCGATTATTGCCAGTAAATGTATAGAAAATTATTTGCAAATGGAAGTGGTTGAGGACGAAATCGCCTACATTGCTTTACATATTGGTGTTGCCCTTGAACGAATGAAATTAAACAAGAAAAAAATAAAAAAAGTATTAATCGTTTGTGCGTCTGGTGTTGGTAGTGCAAAATTACTTTCTTACAGATTACAAAATTTGTTTAGTCAAGAACTTGAAATTATTGATACGATTAATTATTACAATTTATCATCCTATGACTTATCTATCATCGATCTCGTCATTAGCACAATCCCCATAAAAGAAGATTTAGGAATACCGGTCCAAGTTGTTAATACTTTTTTGGAAGATAAGGACATTAACTTAATTAAGCGTATTTTATCTACGACGCAAAATGAGGTAGCAAAATATTTACACCCATCAAGAATTTTCCTCCAACAGGATTTACAAGATAAGGAAAGTGTTATTCGATTTTTATGTAGTGAATTATATAAACAAAAGCTTGTACCAAAGGATTACGTGAATCTTGTTTTAGAAAGGGAGTCGATTACACCAACCAGTTTTGGAAATCTAGTAGCAATTCCTCATCCAATGGTACCGGTAACGAAAGAGACTTTTTGGACAGTATGTACGTTAAAAAACCCTATTCATTGGCATGAACAGCAAATGGTTCAATTTGTTTGTTTGCTAAATATTAAAGAAGACACGCAAACGGATTTAGATGGTATGTATAAGAAGCTAATTTCCATTATTGAAAATCGATCTGTTGTGCAAAAAATCATCAAAAGTAAATCAGTTGATGAGTTAATCGAGTTATTAAAGTAATCGACCTGTTACCAATGTACGAACTCCTAAAATGAAGTGTCACTCTTATCATTACATCAGGCTCTGACCCACACTACATTAAAGTCTTAACGTACTGAGGGTCAGAGCCTATACGTCTGTCCGACGTGTAAACGACTTGGAGGGATTAGATGAAGCGGTATAAATAAGTCCGGACGTAATGCAACAACTTGGTTAGCTTCTGGATAACAGTTTGATAACGAGTATTCTTGAGAAGCTTGAGAACTTAAAATTTTTAGACGGAGATAAATCTCTTTACGAAATTAAAGAAAAATAATATAATGTTCTTATCTTACCTACAAGGATTTGAAATGCTGCCGTTTGCTGTGTGACGGTTATTAAGAATTTTTAAAATCTTACCTATGAGGAGTTAATCTTTTACCTTTACGAATCTCACGAAAGTTGGTATAATATATATGTGCAATCTTTGGAAATTCATATTTATTTTAGCTGCTGTTTGTTGTGTATTAAAAAATAATATTTTAAAAGTGTTTTCGAGAAGTTTTTAAGAATAATATTTAACTATACATATAAAATACATAACATTTCAAATTGGGAAAGTGCTCTTTTTAAGGTAAAGAAATTCAAAAAATATAATGTAGGTGAAAATCATGCGATTAAAAGTGACGATTTCATTTGACAAAAATGGACTTGCTTTACCGATGAATTACCAGCAAATTTTGCAAGGATTTATTTATCGGCAATTAGATAGTGACTTGGAGTTTTGTGCATTTTTGCATGAAAACGGATACAAATATGAAAAAAGGCGTTTTAAAGCATTTACTTTTAGCCGGCTTTTTGGAAAAACGAAATATAACAAAGAAAGTAAACAAATTATCTTTTACGGACCAGTTACTTGGTACATTGGTTCAGCAATCCCTAAGTTTATTCAACTTCTCGGGCAGTCTTTGCTTTTGAAAGACGATTTGCACATAAATTATACGAAAATTTCAATTGATGAAATACAATACGAAAAAGAACCGCAAATTAAGGACAATAAGATTATGATTAAAATGCTGTCTCCGATAACCATATATAGCACTTTTGAAAATCAAGAAGGAAAAAAGCTCACTCAATATTTTAGCCCCTTTGATCCGGCGTTTTCCTTTTTAATCGGTGAAAATTCCCGAAAAAAATATGAAGCTTTTTTTCAAGAGGCATTCACAGATTACGTCCAAATTACACCGGTTTCCATACAGAAACATGATAAAGTAGTTACAAAATTTAAAAGTATTTATATAACAGCGTGGAATGGTATTTACGAATTAGAAGGACCCATTCCGATGCTTAACTTTTTGTATAACAGTGCCATAGGCGGGAAAAACAGCCAAGGGTTCGGAATGTTTGAAATACTAAAACAAAATTAAAGCATAAAAATGAGATTACTTGCATGTTAGTACTAAAGGTAAGAGTCTATTAATTCATTTAGGCGGTGATCTATACATATGTTATCAGAAGATATTATTCGGATCGGTAGTCCTATTGCTTCCGGTGATCTATCCAATGAACAGAGAATTCGCTGGTTGACGGATGTTGATAATGATGTCTGCAAAAATTTTTTTCAAAATGTTTTTCTGTTGGAAATATTTGCTGACAAAATAGCCTTTCACTATTTGAGAATCGGGGACGGAGAGGGGAAAAACTTTCAAGTTGCAAAAAACAGGAATACTGCCTTTCCGATTATTTATCCGAATGGCGGGAACCCGATACATGCACAGGGGATTTATCCTGTACCTGTATATCTAATGTATGAAAAGCATATTAAAGATATGAATAAGGAAAAAGAATTTGCTTCTGAGGTTGTTTTACCAAGGCTAAAGAAGACCGTTACATATAAAAATGAATCAGACGAAAAGCTTGAATTCATTGCGCAAAAAGTAGCGGCCCTATTAAAAGAAAACTATGATTCTTTTATTGAAGATGAGAAACAACTGGGAATCTTATGTATTTGCGATTTAAATTCACCTTCTTTTAAAAGACTATCAACTAATAAAATTGACAAGAAATTGTTAAGGATTACGGAAAGCAAACTTTTCCCGGGGTCACATCTTTATTTGGATGGCGATATTGCCCTTGGAGGGATTATTGAGGCCAAATTTTCCGAAGCCAAAGAATTAGGTTATAAGAAGAAAGCGATCTCAACAATTACCAATCAGCCGGAAGAGGAAGTTGTTTCTATTTATAATAAATCATGGCTTTGGCTATCTCCAACTTGGGAAATGCCGAAATCAATTTTTTGGGGAAAAAGTGATTGGACAAATGGTATAAAAGTAGATAAAAAATCATATGAAGCTTTTCTTTATGGTACCCAATTTTTGAAACAAATAACGGTGCCAATATCGAGTGCAATTTTAAAAGAAATGTTTGCTCCATATATGAATGTTGAAGCGAAAAGGAATATGAGGAATACAAGCTTTGAACCGATATACGGAGTTCCTTTAGTCGTTCCATTACTGGATGGTGATTCGCAGCAACTTTATAAAAGATACAGTCGAATTTTAAAACAAGAAGATTTAACAGATGCAGATCTTCATTTGGAAATATTAGCAGGGATTAATCGTATTATCCCTCGCTTCAGTGATGAACACAGGTTAAATTTATTGTATTATTCGGGTGACTTGTCACGAGGGAATATGCATATCCGATTAATGTTGACAGATGTTATCCCGAGCGTCGCAGAAAAATTGCAAACGTTAATTAGAGATATTAATACGATAGACTTATTTGATATACGTGCCTTTTTCACCTTAAATCAAGATAGAAAATTTTATAGAATTCAATCTTTACCGTCAATCGTCAGTAATGCATTTGGACCGGGTTATACCTGGAGTACATTGCAGACGATTTTCAATCAACAACCTTTACGTATTAACAGGGTCTATGAAGCAACAACAAGAAAATTGGTTGAATTAGCAAATAAAGAAGATTACTGGGGTATGATGGATGAACTTGTCTTCCACTATGCTTTCCTAGCATTTTACAATAAATATAATCAAGAAATTGCCAAAAATAAGGAGAGGGTGAAAACATTGAGTGACTGGAATGCATTAATAGAAAAATATCAAGGAGGAAAAATTTCTTTAGAAGATTTACAAGAAGCAGAACAACTTGGATTTGTCACCGGCCTTCTATTAAAACAATTTTCAAATTCCTATCGCTTTAAAACAGGTCATGACGATTTTGTCAAACACCGAGTTATGAAGTTTGGCTCTAAAGTGACCCCCGAAATGATTTGGAAATTGGGTGTATTAAGGTGTAAAGAATTAAAGGAACAATGGAATATGAATTTAGCTTCAAATTTTGAAAAAGTGCTTGCAAATGTTCTTCTTGCTTTTATTGAAGCAGATAATAAAAAACTACTAATAAATGAAAAGGATAAATTTATGACAGCATTTTGGTCTGGTTATTTAGTTTATAAAAAAGAACAAAAAGAGGAGGATAATGAAAATGGCAATTAATAATGGGGAAATTGTTTTTATCAAATCAGTGAAAGATGGAATTCCTAACCGTGATCCGTTGCAAGATAGTGATGCGAGAAGACTTTTTCCGGAAGAGGACGGCAGAATTTCCCTTAGTGATGTCAGTATAAAGCGTGATGTAAGAGATTATGTGCTAAGTGCTGAAACAAATGGTGGGGCAGATAAAACAAATTTTATCTTTGTTCAAGAAAAAGTGAATGAAAAAGGGAAACTATTAGGACGGGGAAGTTTAGCGGAATCCATTGCCGAACAAGTTGGTAAAAAAGAAGAAGCAAAAACCGACATGAAATCAGTCCTGGTGGATCATTGTTTTGATGTAAGAACTTTTGGAATTGTTTATTCTGTAAAACCAAAATTTAATTTAACAGGTCCGGTTCAATTTGGTTGGGCACATTCTTTACACCCGGTTGACAGCCAATATATACAAGGAACCGTTGTCATGCCCAGTTCAGATGTAAAGGATGACAGTGGCGAAGGGAAAACCCAAGGGACTATTTGGACAAGTTATATTGTACCTTTCGCAGTATTTGCCATGCCGGGTGTAATTAATGCAAAAATTGCCGAACAGACGAAAATGACAAAAGATGATCAAGAGCTGCTATTAAAAGCTCTATGGCAAGGAACCCAACACCGTCAAGCAAGAGGTCGTGGTCAACAGCAACCGCTTTTCTTATTGCATGTAGAATACAATGATCCGTTTTTCCGAATTGGGTATTTAGAAGATTTAATTGAATTAGTACCCGGTGAAGAAGTATGGAGGAGCAGCGGAAAACGGCCGTCATCTGTGAAAGACATTTCATTAAATGTATCGCAGTTATTGGAAAAATTGAATGAATATAAAGATAAAATTGCGAATGTCCGTATTTGGGTTCACCCTTCTGTTGCTGTTGATGGAAATATAGATTTGTATAAACAACCGCTATGGTAGGCGATGATTATGAAGGTTGTCATTTTTGATGTGAAAGGAAAAATTGCCCATTTTCGTCGACCGGATACAACAGCAACCCATTTAACTTATCCTTTTATAACACCAACCGCGGCAAAAGGGATGGTTGGTTCGATATTAGGAATAACTGACTTTACAACAAAAGATAAAGTCGGTATTCAATTATTAAATCCCGTTCGAACTTCGGCACAGCAATTGTCTATGTTGGGGAAAGATAATGGCAATACCTTTAATCGTCCAACAACTATTGAATTATTAGTAAACCCATCTTATCGGATTTATTATGCCGGGGATGAATATACCGACGAATTAACGAGCCGGTTAAAATCAGAACAATCGGTCTATATTTCTTATTTAGGTGTCGCCTATGCATTAACAAAACCAGAATTACGGGATGTATGTGATTTAGCGGAAATCAATCGCCCAGAAACGATAACGGTATCAACAGTTATTCCGACTTCTATCATTGAGAAAATTGAATTGGAAGATAACCATTATTATCAACGGGCTGGCGGCTTTATGCTTTTTTATAAAGGTAAGCGTACCTTTGAAAAGTCGGTCTCATTTCTATATGAACGAGACGGTAAGCCAATTACGATCAAATTAAAGAAAGACCTACCTAATGATATTATGTTAGCGAAAGTAAAGGATGATAACATATGTCTCGTATAGTCCCTTTTGAAAAATGTATAGCAAGACCCGAATCGAGTCTAGTTGAACATTTGCTTTCTGTTAAACAATCAATGGAATATTTTTTGCAGGATTTTGATAACGTAACTGTCCGTTTATCCGGCTTAGCTGGTGTATGCCATGATTTAGCCAAGGCACATGTGGAATGGCAAGCGTACATACAATCTCCTACAATTAAAAAAGGTCCCAATCATTCTGCCTGCGGGGCCTTTTTGTTTTCCTATCTGGGTTTCCATTTACTGGAATCAAATGGTTTATGGGATGAACATAAAATATTATGGTTGTGGTTCATACAAGATATCCGCAGCCACCATGGAAATTTAGGCGATTTGCATGATGATAACTGGTTAAAAAAGTATGAATGGGAAAACTTTGATTTAGAAGGAATTGAACAGTTCTTAAAGGAGCAATACAAAGAATTACATTATATGAAATTGCATGAGCCGGCACTTACTCGATGGATTACTGAGTGCGGTTATTTATTAGAAGATATTTACGATGAACTTGATTTAGAGTATGAAGAATGGGAACCGCTCCCAATTATGAAAAGGTTACAAGTTTGGAGACAAATGACAACAAGTTTAATCGCTGGTGACCGTTTTCATGTAAAAGAAGTCACACCACAATGGTTAGATAAACAAAATTTCAACCAATTTAATAAAGCTATGATTGATTTTAGCAGGAAACATTCCGGTGAACCATTGTCAGTTATGAGAATAAAGGCACAACAAGAAATCATTCATCAATTGGAAAAAGAACCCAATCACACCTTTTATACATTAGAAATGCCAACCGGTTATGGAAAGACAATAACATCTTTAAAAATGGCAAATTGGTTTGGGGAACATCAAGGTTTTAAAAAAATTGTCTATGTTGCACCGTATCTATCGATATTGGAACAAAATGCTTCAGTGATTGAAAATTTATTTGACACAGAGGTTTTACAACATCATTCATTAGCTATTTTAGATGACGATCCGGAACAGAGGACAAGTTTTAGTCAACTGGCCATGGAGTCATGGGCCCATTCCCTTGTCTGTACGAGTTTTCAGCAATTATGCAAGGCGATTTTTCCGGGTCGGGCTCAAGACGTACTAAGAAGGGCTTTTTTAAAGGACAGTGTCATTATTATTGATGAACCGCAAATCTTTAGTCCGGAAATTTGGAACTTATTTTTGTGTGGGGTAGCAGCATTGACCGAGCTTATTCATTTGAAAGTAATCTTTTTATCTGCAACGATGCCGCCTTTTCATTATGGATTGACAATTAACCCGATGAAACTGGTTGTGAAAGGTTCTGTTAAACATGACCGGTATCAAGTCGTAAATGAAACTGAAAAACAATCTGAAGAAACAGTCCTTGATTTGCTGGAAAAAAATGAGAGGCAAACTCAGGCTCTTATTGTAAATACAGTGAAGGATGCGTTTCTTTCCTTCGATAACTTAATAAAGAGAGGTAAAAATGGATATCTTGTACATGGTTTAATGACATCGGTTCATAAAAAAGCACGAATCAAAATGATTAGCAATCTATTAAAAGAAAAGCAGAACCGACCCCTTTATGTGGTATCGACACAAGTTTTAGAAGCGGGTGTGGACCTGAGCTTTCAACATGTTGCAAGGGCACTTTCCACGCTCCCCTCAATCGTTCAGGCGGCCGGGAGAACCAATCGACATATGGAGGATAGGGATGAAAAAGGGTTATTAACCGTGTTTCCTTTCTATCGGAGCGGGAATATTGATACCCGATCAATGATTTATCCAAGAAATCTTCAAAAAATAACCGACCGAATTCTGCAAGAAAAACAAATATATACAGAATCTGAAATGGTTGGTTTAGTGAACATGTATTATTCAGAAATGTTCCGGCAAAACACTTATGAAGCAGCATTAGTTAAAATTAAAGACGCATATGAAGGAAGATGGCAGCAGTTATCGGGGGTTCAACCGTTTAACACAAATTACTTGACATTACCGATTTTTGTCCCATATGAACCGGTTTTAGATCAGATAGACAATAAAGTACTAACATTAAAAAAGAGATTTCAAGTTTCAAATCCGGAGCAAATTTATAACAAATATTTAGACCGACATTTTATAGTGAATTTATCATTTGAAGAGCGGAAGATGTTTATGATTTTATTCAACTACTATGTGTTAAATGTTCCTGTCAAGACCGCATTATCTGTTGTAAGTAAAGATGATTATCTTCAAAATAAGGTGCCGATTTTACTTGATACGGAAGCTTATGATGAAGTGTATGGTTTGAAAATAGGTATGCTAGAGGATGATCCGATATGGTAGAAAATAATGAACTGTATATTACTGGAACGGATATTTGGTATTACATGATTTGTAAACGAGAAGCATGGTTAATGATGCGAGAAATTGCTCCCGATCAAGAAGACGATAATATCGAAATCGGTCGCTTTATTCATGAATATCGTTACGAGCGGCAAAGAAAAGAGTTGGATGTCGAAAATATTAAAATTGATCGATTCAAGCAAAAAGGACAGCAAATCATTGTCCAAGAAATCAAAAAGTCGTCCAAGTTTCTGGAAAGTGCACGGTTTCAGTTGTTATTTTATCTATATAATTTGCAGAAAATGGGAGTTGATGCAAAGGGTGAGCTTCTGTTTCCTGAAGAAAGAAGGAGAGAAGAAGTTATTTTAACAGAAGAATCAATTGCTAAGTTAAAAGATGTGATGGAAGGAATATTAAATCTTACCAAATTACCTGTACCACCGGAGCCGAAAAAGATCGTATATTGCCGTAATTGCGCGTATCGTGAATACTGCTGGGCGGAGGGATAAATCATGAAGAAAACCTTATATATTTTTAATAACGGTATTTTAAAAAGAAAGGATAATAGTTTATATTTTGAAACCGAGGAAAAAAGAAAATATATTCCTGTAGAAGATACAAGCGATATTTACATTTTTGGCGAAGTGGATGTATCAAAAAAGTTTTTAGAATTTGTCTCACAAAAAGAAATTTGTTTACATTATTTCAACCACTACGGGTATTATGTGGGTACATTTTATCCGCGTGAGCATTTAAACAGCGGTCACGTCATTGTCAAACAAGCAGAACATTATATAGACGGGGAGAAAAGAATGGCACTTGCTAAATTGATAGTAAGCGGTTCAGTAGGTCAAATGATGCAAGTGTTAAAATATTATCGCAATCGATCAGAAAATAAAGAAGAAATTTATAAGATTATGAATGATATTTCAAATATTGCTGCTGAATTGCAAAAGGTAGACTTTCACCAAATTGATGAATTGATGGCAAGAGAAGGTCATGCGCGCGAGAAGTATTATGAAGCATTTGATTATATTATCAATGATCCGTATTTTATTTTTGAAAAGAGAACAAGACGGCCACCTTTAAACGCAATCAATGCCCTCATTAGTTTCGGAAATAGTATTTGTTACACAACGGTGCTAAGTGAGATTTACAAAACTTATTTGGATCCCCGGATTGGTTTTTTACATACATCTAACTTTCGCAGATTCTCTTTGAATTTGGATGTAGCTGAAATTTTTAAACCGATTATGGTAGATAGACTTATCTTTACGTTGATTAATAGAAAAATGTTAACGAAAAAGCATTTTGTTAAAGAAATGAATGGTATTTTACTGAATGAAGATGGCAGAAAGTTATTTATTACGGAACTGGATAAACGGTTAAAATCAACAGTAAACCATCGTCATCTTGGAAAGTCCGTATCGTATCGTCGGCTAATAAGGCTGGAGCTGTATAAATTACAAAAACATATTTTAGGAGAAAAGCAATATGAACCCTATCAATCTCTATGGTAAAAGGGTTTATATTTTCATCCCAATTCCTAATGGATAATGTTTTCAAGTATCTGGAAGCTTTGGAATATTCCCGGATTATGTTTTATCCCACTTTTAGCGGGTAGTACCTTTTAGTATAGATCATTTTGATGCATTTTCCGGATTATATTTATTCTGCTCTTAATGGGTAGCCCGTCTAAACATTCGGGGTAACAGGAAACTAGTTAGGAGGGGGATTTGTTTGGCGTAGCAAAGAAGAAAATGGTAACAAAGCGTAACGAAGAAACTAGTTTAGGAAAGGGGGGTTGTATGTGTCCGGGGAAAATGCAAAAAATCAGTTATTAAATAGGTGGGAAGGGAATGCATGCATCCGCCGATTGGTCCAATAAACAATCAGAGGGGGCTGCAGAATAAACTGATTCCATGATGATTATGGTATCGCCGTAAATGTCGCTTGTACCGGTTACGGATGCAAAAAAACTGACTTGATGATGATCCATATGACCGTACAGCAGGTCATACAAATTTCTCTGATGCTAGAATAAACCGCATGATGATTGGCTTTATAAATTTCCTGGGTGGTGGGTAAGTTGTTCATCATATTAGTTTATGATTTTAATGTTAAAAGAGTAGGTAAAGCTTTGAAGATTTGCAGGAAATATTTGCACTGGGTACAGAATTCCGTATTTGAAGGAGAAATATCCAAGGCGAATTTCGTGAAGTTAAAAACAGAGTTAAATAATATAATGGATGGCGATGAGGATTCGGTTATCATTTATATGTTCCGCTCCAAGCAGTATACAGGTAGACAAGAGATGGGATTAAAAAAAGGTGGAGAAGAATTTTTACTATAAACCTTTCATTAATAAATGATTTCAGCATTTCTATTAAAAATTGTCTATGTAAACATACTTTAATAGAAGTATGTTGGTTGTTCACTAAGATTTTGATAGAGATGAGTATCTTTAAATTTGGCGGAAAGAACTAAGTTTAAGCGAAAGTATAAACTTAGTTCATCAGTGGAAGGAACGAAATATATTGTGTAGATAGGTTAATAATATCCTTGGACTTTTTGTCGTCGACCCCCAATAGTGCACGAACCCCGGGAGGTCGACGACAGTTATTTTGTGAAATGATAATTGGAAAAATGCTTAAGCCATCTGGTATTAGGAAAATATCATTGCTAAAAAATAAAATTTCTATTATAATTAATGCAAAAGTAACAATACAAAGGAATCTTATTAAATCAAGGTTTTTTGGGGTTCACATCTTACCTATGAGGAATTGAAACTTCGTATTTCAATCATCATCACACTCCAACGCTTTCCGTTCACATCTTACCTATGAGGAATTGAAACCTCGACTAGATTTAGCCATTGATGATGTGATACCGTGTTCACATCTTACCTATGAGGAATTGAAACGGTGGATAATGCGTATAGTAAGATATATACAATAATGGTTCACATCTTACCTATGAGGAATTGAAACCATTTGGTTTATTTTCAGCCAGTTCCCATAGAGTACACGTTCACATCTTACCTATGAGGAATTGAAACATTGCTCCGAATAGTCTATAACATTAGTTTCATACGTTCACATCTTACCTATGAGGAATTGAAACTATCGATTTGTATCAACCTGACTCTATTAATCAAAAGTTCACATCTTACCTATGAGGAATTGAAACATATCATCATCCACTTTAAAAAGTTTCATCGTGTCATGTTCACATCTTACCTATGAGGAATTGAAACTTACGTTCAACGATAAGTGAAATTAAACGATACAAAGTTCACATCTTACCTATGAGGAATTGAAACAGCAATAGCGGTAATTTGTTTCCCGCTCGATTCTAAAGTTCACATCTTACCTATGAGGAATTGAAACCCGGTAATAGGCATAAACATTCGCTCCTTTGGTGTCCGTTCACATCTTACCTATGAGGAATTGAAACCCATAATACCTAGTCGCAATGAGAATTGATTGACCATGTTCACATCTTACCTATGAGGAATTGAAACCGCCTTAGTAACAATACTTGCTTATGCCGGACTACGTTCACATCTTACCTATGAGGAATTGAAACAAATCACCTGTTTCAAGATAATATTCACCATTTTTCAGTTCACATCTTACCTATGAGGAATTGAAACAAATCACCTGTTTCAAGATAATATTCACCATTTTTCAGTTCACATCTTACCTATGAGGAATTGAAACACGGAAAGGAGGACGATAACTTGGCGTGGATAGACGGTTCACATCTTACCTATGAGGAATTGAAACTCGAATATGAACTTTGAAAGCGATAAAAAGGAGGAAAGTTCACATCTTACCTATGAGGAATTGAAACAACTCACAGCCCACACCTGATTTTTTCTGAACACGAGGTTCACATCTTACCTATGAGGAATTGAAACATTTGCTTAAAAGTGGCATATTCTCCACCGTCTAAAAGTTCACATCTTACCTATGAGGAATTGAAACTCAAATACGGGATTGGCGATACGAATATTACCGCATTGTTCACATCTTACCTATAAGGAATTGAAACCAATCAAAGTAATCAAGGGGCTGTCTAAAAGGTCAAAATTAATGACTTTTTGGACAGCTCCTATTTTTGGATTTATCAGCCAGCCCCTTGATTTAAAACAATGTTTCAGCATTTTTTTAATGAAAGAATTTAGTATAAAAAATAACATCTAATTAAAAAATTTTTATAAACAGGCAGGAAATTTATCGTTTTTTGTCGAATAATAGTAAAAGTGACAGTTTTTATCTAGTAATCTAAGTTTTTCCATTTTTAACAGACGGGAATTTATCTTTACTATACCGAAACAGTATCGTAAGCGTTACTGCAGATAAAGACTCCCCTCAAGATTCGGATCAACGAAAGGAAAAGATGAAATGTGGTCTTCCTGCATAAGTCCAATTGGTTCGGAGGGCAAAATGTTAAAAGCGCTGTCATATGAACATGGCTCATATAGCTTGTGTTCCTTCTATAAATCAGTGGGGATGAAGATCCCTTTAATAGAAGTCTCATTTATTATTAACACTTGGAATGATTCGAATGTCTCTGGCTATGAAAATAAAAAGTGTTCGAATTATCGTACGGAAATGACTGAAGCAGATTATTTTATAAACTTACCTTACATTTTCGAGCCTATCCATAATTTAGTAAAAATTTTATTTTATGAGACTTATCAACATTTCAGGATTTCATTTCGTTTATAATATACCGAACGTTTATTCTCGATAAAAATGTTTAAATAAAACTATCAAAGGTGAAAAATATGTACCATACAGTTGTGATGACTTGTGGAATTTCTTTAATACAAGGGAAAAGTTATTTTTCAGTAACAAGAGACGGGCAGTTTAAAGATTTGCTTCCTTACCGTGAATTGCAAAAAAATATTACCGAGTTAACAGCGGATTTGGAAGCACAAATAGAAAGTTTCATTGAAAAGTCTAGAATGTATTTGCGCGATGTTTCGGAACATAGAGAATCCATTTGTGCCGAGTATTCCATGATAAATGCATTAAAAAAGCAAAAGAAACTGACGAAAGATGTAAAGGTAACTCTTATTTTTACAAACACAATCGGCGGCCTCGTCTGTGAACAATTATTAAGGCTAATCTTTGAAAAGGAAGGCATTTATGTAAATGTTCAATATATTGATATGTCAGTCTCTAACGAAATAGATTTAAAAAACCAATCGGCAAACTACTTAAAAAGACTAGGAGATGCTTTAGCACAGGGGGATCCGGATACTACCTGTTTTGCACCGATTGGAGGATATAAAATTTTGACTGCACTTGGTTATCTTGTTGGATCTTTTCTGCATTATCCAATGGTATACTTGCATGAGAATACACAAATTGTTGTTGAAATTCCGCCGATGCCTTTAGGAATCGACGAAGATTTTATAAATAACCATTTTGATCTTTTACGTAAATGTCAGCAAGATTATGTTGAATATATTGAATTAGCTTATGATGAAAAACAGGTAGTTGATAAATATCCTGCGCTTTTTTCAAGAGAGGAAGACTTAATTAGTTTAAGCGCTTTCGGTATCTTTTTATTTGAGCAAAAAAATTACGATTATATTTTTCAAACAAATTTCCTGTTGTCTGAACAAGTAGAACGGTTTATCCGCCAAAACCGTCACCATTCGATATTTATCTTTGGTCAATTATATGAACTTGTGAAAAAACTAAAAAGCGGTATTAACATTGGTGATTTAAGACATGAAAGTGAATTCGAAAGACTGGATAATAAGAAATTACTATTTCATTTATATAAAGGTTCAAGTAATGGCCTGGATACTTTCAGATGTACCTACAAATATGATCCAATAAAAAAACACTTATATATCAATTATCTTTGGCTTGATCACAAAAAATATGAACTGGAGGTGGTTAAAGGAATCGGGCTTTATAAATCTGAAAAAAACTTCATAGACTACACAGATGAAATTGTCTCAAGAAAGCGAAAATAACTTCTTTCCGGGAGTGAGTTTATTGGAACAAAAAGAAATAGAAACAGGAAGTGCGGTACAACAACAGCACTATGAATTAACATTTATAACACCAATGGTTATGCACGGTTTGAATAATCGTATGGAGGCGGAATTTCGGACATCTTCGCTTAAAGGAGTTCTCAGATATTGGTGGAGGACATTACAGTTTGACAAAAATAAAAATGAATTATTGGAAGAAGAGGAAAAATTGTTTGGAGGAGCATCTACCAAATATATGCGGAAATCTCCTCTCCAGATACATATTTCCAAGCCGTTAAAAGGAAATGCAAAGATAAACATTTTACCTCATAAAAGTGGGAATTCTTCTTCTGGAATAAAAGAAAATGAAACGGTAACTGTAATATTACAAATGTTGAAAAATAAACCGGATTTTGAAATGTATAATGATTATTTTGCATATTTTCTCCATCTGGCCGGAATGGGACAACGCGCAAGAAGAGGATTTGGAGCCTGCCAAACAGCAGGTATAACTTGGGATTCTATTGAGGATTTTACATCATCACTCAAAAGTGTCCTGGAAAAACTTGATGCACATGATAAGTTTACTTGGAATTCGGGTAAATCTTGCATTCTCGTAAAAAAAACTAATGTAACATCTGCACATCCGACTCTTTATGCTGTTTATGTCGGAAAAGGGAAAGATACGTTTTTGGAGATTTTAAAAGATATCGGAACTGCTTCTCACTTTGGTAACCCTAGAGGAAGTTTGGGAACCACCCGTAATAAAGGAAATGCATCCCCGTTATGGTGTACAGTTAGAAAAATTGGTTCAAAATACTATCCGATCATCACTGAATTAAGAACGAATCGGAAGAAAGACATAGGGGGGAGCTATGAACAGGATAAAAAAATCTTTTTGGAAAAATTAGGAGTGATATAAATGGTAAAACAATATCTAACCGTCTTTTCAGTTGGACCTGTTCAGTCTTTTATTGCATCGGCCAGAAAAACCGAGGACTTATGGAGCGGAAGCTTTATCCTTTCCCATCTTGTTCGTGAAGCGATTAAACAATTATATAAGTATGGAGATAAATTTTCACTTCTTTTTCCAATGATTACGGAAAATGAAGTTAACAATCCAAATAAATCCAATTTACATATTGCATCGTTACCAAATCGATTTACAGCTTTATTAACGGGAAATTCAACAGAAGTGACGAAGATGTTAAAAAACACAGAAGCTGCCGTCCGCCATGCCTTTATTCATATGTATAGTCAATCAATTCAACTTTTATTTAGTGATTTACCGACGAAACAAAAGGAGCTCCTCATTGAAACGGGGAAAAAGCAGATAGAGTCATTAATCGAAATTTATTGGGTCATTGAACCGTTTGAAGAAGAGATGGAATTTAATGAAATAAGGGAAAGAACCGAAAGTCGACTGGCTGCAATAAAAAATGATAAACAATTTATTCAGATAGAACAACATGGCTTAACTTGTAGCGTTTGCCAGGAACGGGAAGCGCTGTCTGCATATCCAATAACAGAGTCTGATTCTTACGGTTCCATGAAGAAAAAATTAGCAGATACTTGGAACAAACGTAGTCAACCTTTTCTGCAAAATAAAGACAATGACGAACATGCAAGAATAAAAGATAATGAATTTTTATGCGGCGTATGTACAACAAAGCGCTTGGCCAGGGATTATTTTAAACGCTATTATTCTTTCCCGACCGGGTTTGAATCATTTAAATCAACGATAAAGATCTCAGAACCGGATCATTATTATGCAATTTTAATGATTGATGGTGACAATATGGGCAAATGGTTTTCGGGAGCTCATATCGAAAACTACAGGGATGTAAGCAGCAGATTAGCAACTTTCTCAAAGGAAACAGTCCCCGATATTGTCGGGAAATCAAGCAAGGGGATGCTCATCTATGCGGGTGGTGATGACCTATTAGCATTTTTACCATTAAATGAAGTGCTCGATATTGCTGAAAAATTGCGATACTCATTTAGTGATGACCAAAAAGGGTTAAATCATAATGCTACATCTTCGGGAGGATTAATCATTGCCCATGAAAAAGCATCTTTAAAAACTTTGTTAAACGAAGCGAGAAAATTGGAAGGCAAAGCAAAAGATTACAAGAATAAAGTTTCAGGTGAAGAGAAGAACGCCTTGGCAATTGCCGTTCATACCCGGTCAGGTGAAAAGTCAGAAACCGTTTTACCTTGGAATATTGGTGAAGCGAAGACAAGCCAAATTTTAAAGAGAATTATTCATTTATTAAAGAATGATTTATCAGATACTTTTATTTATCAATTTATTGAATCTTTTTATCCGCTAATCTCTGTAAAAGATTCTAGTCGAAAAGTAGATAGATCTTTAATTGAAGCGGAGTTGAGCAGACTATTTAAACGCTCGGCAAAAAGAAAATTGTCCGAAGAAGAAGTTTGGAATGATGTTAACAATCTGGTGTTGATATATGATCATGTTCAATCAACCATTGACTTTATTTATACATTAAAAATACTATCATTCTTCAAAAGAAAGGAGGATTAATCTATTGTCTGCCCATACTTTTTATCTAAAACCGGTGGATACCTTTTTCTTTAAAGGACAACAAATAAGTGAAGCAGGGAACGACAACAATATGTTCGGTATTTTTCCTCCGCGTCCGAATACTGTATATGGAGCATTAAGATCGGCATACATACATGAACACATTCCATTTTATGAATTTGAACAGGAAACCAATCTTGAAGTGAAAAAATGGATGGGAACACCTCGTAGTCTTGGAGACTTTAGGGTTACTTATTGTGGGTTAACTTATGAAAATGATTTGTTATTTCCACTCCCATTGGATTATCAAGTGATTGAAAAAGATGAGAAACTACAAGCTTATCCGTTACAGTTAGTATGCGATGACATGCCTAGCTCCCATAATACCGGCTGGTTACTAACATCTAAAATTAAAGAGAAGTCAAAAAGTTCAACAAATTTATTTATGAAAAGAAATGATTGGAAAAGAAATATATTGTCGACTAGTCCGGTAGATCATTTATATAAACTGACTGATTTAGTTACTTTTGAGAATAAAACTGGTATTGCACTTGATTACGAAAAAAGAACATCAAAATCATCCTATTTTTATCAAATGAATTATTTGCGCTTTTTAAACGACAGTTCATTATATGTTTATTCACCAATATCACCAGATTTTGACAATATTCATTTAGTTCGGCTTGGCGGAGAAAACCGGCCGTGGATTTTAGAACAAAAAGAAGAAACTTTTAAACTATGGAATAAAGATGAGCTAAACATATTGAAACAAAAAATCTTACAATCCGGAATTGCTAAAATCATCCTATTATCACCGGCAATCTGGGAAAACGGTTCTCGACCAAAATCCTATGATGGAAATACTGTTATTCTTCCAAACGGTATGAAAGTAAAACTTTTAACCGCTGCTATTGGCAGGCCAACTCTTTATGGAGGTTGGGATATTGTCCATCATCGTCCGAAAAAACGATATTACATGGTTCCGGAGGGTTCCGTTCTTTATGTTCATGTACATAAGGACCAAGTAGATAACATGATTGAATTAGCAAACGGGTTTTCATTCAGCGATTACGGAAATCAGGAAGGGTTCGGATTTGCCGTTGTCGCCCCGGTAAAACATTGATAAAAGAAACAGTGAGCCGGAACTATTTTTTGAACCCGAATCGGTGATCAAATCATTGATACACGAAATTATATAGAGGGAGGATTCATTTATGTATTCCAAAGTTAAACCATTTCTTTTACATGCCATTACATCCGTCCATCCAGGTAGCGGGAGTGAAGTTGGTTTAGTTGACTTACCAATCCAACGCGAGCAACATACCGGATTTCCAAAAATTGAAAGTTCTTCTTTAAAAGGGGCGATTCGGTACACCGTTGATAGTATTTTGAAGGAAAACGAAGATCGTCATAAATTGGAACTCGTCTTTGGTTCTGATCTAAGCAGAGGGAATGAGAACGGAACCATTGCAAGTGCAGTGGCTTTTAGTGATGCCCGAATCTTATTGTTCCCGGTAAAATCAATGCGTGGTATTTTTGCTTGGATCACATGTCCAGAAGTATTATATCGATTTAATAATGATATGTTATTAAATCAAACAGGTGTTGAACCGTTGCCAGTACCGGAACCAAATACCGTTTCTTCAGAAAAAGTCTTGGTCTCTCCCGGAAAAATGATATTAGAAGAATACACATTCAAAGTACATATAGAGGAAGAAACTGAAAAACTTGCTAAAAGGTTTAGTTCCTTTTTTGAAGGCCCTGTTACTATAGATATTGCTAATCGTTTAGTTGTTTTGGAAGATGATGAGTTTAAAGATTTTGTACGTCTATCAACAGAGGTGAATGCAAGAATAAAGATTAATACCGAAACAGGAACGGTAGATAAAGAAAATGGTGCCTTATGGTATGAAGAAAACATTCCGCCTGAAACAATTTTTTACAGTTTACTTTATATTGGAAAGGTTCGTTCAAGAGATAATAAAGGCTTTGAAACGATAGAAGATGTTGAACAATTTATGCATAATAGTCAATATTTTCCGGATGTTTTTCAATTAGGTGGCAATAGTACAATTGGTCACGGCATGATAAGAAAAATCTGGTTATAGGAGGTAAAGAAAATGACCTTAGAAAACCATCGTGTGAAAATAGAAAATGGACGTGCAGACTATGCTTATAACATTGTGGCGAATACAATCCAAAAGAATAGTCCTGAAAAAAATTCAGAGTATCGCTCATATATAAAGAAACTACCTTCCATTATCCAAGTCAATGGACTTGGACAGGCTTTGGCTTTTTGTTTTTCAAAAGGTGGGGAATATAAAAGAATTTACGATCAAATATACTGCTGGTTGAAAATAAATAATAAGGAATATTTTCCAAATGAAAATGAAGAGTTTGTTAAAGCGGTCATTAATATGGACAGTAAAGAGTACCGGGTTATTACAATGGAAGTGCTGGCATTGCTAAACTGGATGCGCAGATTTGTCGATGGAATGGTTAAAAAATAAAAAAGGAGGGAGTGTGATGCATTTTCATCCAAAAGATACATACGATGCTTTCAAACCTTCAAATAAAGAAAAAAATGCGCATTTGGCGTATCATATTAATTTTAATGTAATGATGGAAGATTCCAAAACCCGAAAATTCAAACCAAAAAAAATAGAACCAATCCATACCGTACATAGTGATTTAAAACAATTGGCAAAGACGATTGAGTCCAATCGGAGTTATGTCTTAGCTTCAGCAAGTGATTTTTTGTCTGTTCGTCAACTGCAAGGAGAAATCGAATCACGCATGCTTATCGGTCTCGGTTCTGGCCATGTAAATGAAACAGCGTTAACCATTCACCCGGTTTACGGAATCCCTTATGTTCCTGCATCGAGCTTGAAAGGGCTAGTAAGAAATTGGTTTATTCATGCATATTGCGATGGTGATGAAAAAAGACTTGAAGACCATTCGCTAGCAACAATGATTTTTGGAACAAATACACAAAGAGGGGTTGTCCAATTTTATGACATTTATTTGTATCACGGTTTGCAAATAGAAGGAGACATTATTGCCGTTCATTTTCCAAAATACTATAGCGGTAAACTTCCCGCCACGGATGACCAAAATGTGAATCCGGTCCAATTAAGGGCTGCCAAAGTTAAGAAAGCGAATATCTTCTTGTCAATGGCAAAAAATCACATCGATGGAGAATTAATTGAAAGTCAGATTTTGGATGCTGCCGTGATGTGGACAGCTCAAGCGTTAAAAGAATTTGGAATTGGATCAAAAACATCATTAGGCTATGGCGTTTTTTCTAATGTAAGAGATGTCACTGATACGGAGTTTATAAAAGTATTAAAAGGATGGAAAGAAGAAGTCGAGAAAGAAAATATACGTAAAAAGGAAATAGAAGTTAATAATATGTCGCCGGAAGAACAATTACTTTATTATATCAATCAGCTGACGGAGCGTCCTGAAGATATTGAAAAAAGTAAAGCATCGTTATTTGAAAAAGTTGTTGAATCTAAGAGTAAGAAAGCAGCACAAGCTTTAAAGGAGTACTGGGAAAGAACCGGACAATGGAAAGTAAAAAAAAGGAAAAAACAATTTATTAAAGTGAGCAAAATCAATGACCTGTTAAAATAAATTTTGGAGTTAACGCATATGAAAGTATTCGTCGTAATGTCACATGAATTATTGACTGAACAAATGACAGAATTAAAGAACCAATTAAATTGTCATGAGATTATTTATTTGCCGGAACAATTAAAGGATATTTGGGCGAATATTCCGCCATCCGGTCCGTGGAATGATAAATGGCTGGCTGACATTATATCCTGGCTGAAATCCAATATGAATCGGGAAGATATCGCAATCGTTCAGGGAGAATACGGAGCAACTGTCTACTTAGTAAATTGGTTACAAAAAAATGGACATGCCGTATACTACGCAACAACTGAGAGGCAAGTAGTTGAAACCAAAACAGACGAAGGAACAATTATTAATAAAAGAGTTTTTAAACACGTCAATTTTCGTAAATACCCCTTGATTAAATAACTTGCTTACTCTCAGAAAAAGTAAATCATCATAAAAAATCAATGAAATTTAAATGGAGGTGAAATAATGGCAAGGAAACTTATTACTTTTTTAGGAACTAGTAAATATGATACTTGCAACTATGAACTAAACGGGGTAAAAGCAAATCCAACAGAATACATTCAAGAAGCCATTATTGACCTGTATAATAAGAGGAATACAAGTATTGACGAAATACATGTATTATTAACAAAAGAAGCGAGAGAAAATAATTGGGATGGTGACAATAAATTAAATAAAAAACTAATGAACTATCCCAAGCTAAATATTCATGCTCATGATATTTCATCCCGTCAGGATATTGATATCATTTGGCAATTATTTGATACAATTATTAATATTATGGAGAAGAATGACCAAATTGTTTTTGATATTACCCACTCTTTTCGGTATCAGCCTATGTTGGCCCTTTTATCCATTCATTTTGCCAGAATTACGAAAGATGTCCAAGTTGATGGAATTTATTATGGTGTGTATGATTCAAAGGTAGAAGTAAAAGACTTTCCCATCATTGATCTTACCTCTTTTGTTGATTTGCAGGATTGGATAACCAATGTCTATGCATTTATAAAAACAGGGCGCGTAGAAAGTTTAACTGAATGGATTCAAAATAGAGAAAAAGCAATAAGCCGAGAAGAAAGAAAATCAACCATTGATCTTAAATATGTACGTCAACTTGCTAAAAATTGGCAGGAGTTAGCATCTGCTTTACAAACAAATCGAAGTATGGACTTATCGAGCACGGCCGAAAAAGCGAAAGAAAGTATTCAAGCAGTTAAAAATGTCATGTTACGTCCGGCATTTACTCCATTAAATGAATTATTATTAAATGTAGAAAGTGAAATTAAGCCAATTGCCGATGAAGATCCGATATATTCAGGGGTTGCGGCTATTGAATGGTGCTTCAAACACGGCTTATACCAACAGTCATACACCATGGCAGATGAATTAATGATTACAGCTATATGCTTAAAACATCATATGCAAATAAATAATCGGGAAGATAGGAAATGGGCAGCAAAGATTTTGAACACAGCCATTAAGGAAAGTCAAAGAATAAATGGCAGTCATGGTGAAGTGGAAGATGAAGATAGAAAAATAGTTGACGATTTACAAGATTATCCGGAATTATTAAATATTTTGCATACTATGAAAGACAACCGAAATGATATAAATCATGCGGGTTGGAGAAATAACCCGCTTTCCTCGAAAGTACTGGAAGAACATTTTATAAGCATGTTTGAAACATATAAAACGCAATTGCTAAATTACTATGGTAAAAGATGAAATGCCATGTAGGTCGGTTTTGCTTTTTGGTTGAACTTTATTCTTTTTATGATTAGGCTGGCTGAAAATATTGTCGTCGACCTCAAGTAGTGCACAAATCCCGGGAGGTCGACGACAATTCGGTTTTTAAAATCATAAATAAAAATGCTGATTGACGTGCATTATGAAGTTTTTCACCTCAAACAAATGAAATTATGATACAATTTTATTTGAAGTAGTTTCTTTCGTTTTTAGCTTTTTTCTATCGGCAACAATAATGCCGATCATTAGAGCAAAGAGTAATATTGTAAAAATTGGGAATGGAGCAGCAAGTTTATTACTGCCTGAAATGAATTGAATAAATTGCATTGCCATTGGTGAAATAAACCCTCCAATATTACAACCGATTAATATTAACGATGTAGCTAAATTGAGGGATTTTTCAGATTTTGTAATCGTCCCTAAACTGTTATAGATGTATGGAAAACAAAAAGCATTTGGTACACCTGATAAGAAAAGACCAATTAGTAAAATGGTGAAATTTCCATTTGAAAAACCAATTAATAGATTCACAAGTATGTTTAAAATAATCCCAACAAGGACAGTTTTACGTCCAAATACTTTATTAACAAATCCAAAAACGAATCCGGCAATAATTCCTAAAATCGGCATAATTGCAAGAAAAATGCTAGAGTTATAACCAAGTCCATTTATTTCTGCTGCCATAGATGGGAATCGAACAGTAATGGCATAGCTATTCATGACAAGAACGATTGCAAATAAGACAAAGAAATAGACGAGAGCTGGTAATTTTTCTTTTTTGCCTTTTTCGATTTGCGTATGCTTTGAAGACTCTTTAATATCTGGAACAAACATGATAAAGAAAATTAAGATTGGAAAAGCTAGTAAATATATTGCAAAACTAAATTTCCACCCAAGAGTAAGCAGGAGACCGGCAATAACCGTTAAAATCGCTTGTCCAATACTTTCGGTTGAGTTACGAATGCCAAGTAAGGATGCCCTTGTATCGCCATCATACAAAGCACTGATAAGACTAACAGCCAATGAATTGAATAGACCAAACCCGGCACCGAGTAAAAAGCGGGAAAGTAAAATGGCTGAATAGTTTGTAATGAATAAAGGGAGTGAGCCGCCTATCCCTGCTAAAATCAGTCCACCTACAATGGTTTTCTTTATTCCAATTTTATTTGCTATAAAACTGGAGATCGAGATAAAGAAAATTACTGCAAAATTCGGGATCGTTGATAAAAGTTCAGTTTGAGATTGCGAGATACTAAGACTTTCTTTTATTTGTGGCAAAGCAGGATTAATAACTGGTCCACTCATTAATAATAATGAAATAGAGAGAACGGCTAATTTACTTATTAAACTATTCTTCGTTATGGTCATGGTTCTTCTCCTTTCTAAAAGGAGGGTAAAAGTCAAAATGAACTCTTACCCTTTTTCTGCAGGAATAAAATTATATTTATATGTTCAGGTAAGGATGCAATAAAACACGCGTACAACGCAGAATTTGAGTAAGATAAAAATTATGCTTTTTTGTATACAGGTAAGATTGACAAATTTGCGTCAACACTCATAGTTACCGGTCCCTCGATTATTTCCCTTTCATTATGAATTGAGCTCCACTTACCTTCTGGGAAATATATTTCTTTTTTTGTTGCTCCCTTTTCAAGAACTGGCGCAACTAGAAAATCCTCTCCAAGCATGAACTGAGTTTTAGAATATTTTAAGTCAGATTCAGGGTATTCATAATTCATCGGCCTTACAATAGGTTGCCCGGTTACAGCTGCATTTTTAGCCAGTTGAATAATATAATCTGAAAATTCTACATGTAATTCAGCTGCTTTTTTACATAAATCCAAATGTTCTTTATCCAGTACTCTCCATGGAGCTACTGAAAATTGCATCATAGGCATCAGAGCCGAACATTGAGCTGAACGGACAATCAATTCTTGGTCAAGTTCTTGTTTTTCTAGGAAGCTAAGATATTCTCCGCCCCCAATCATATCAGGACAGCTATAATAATAACCCAATAGCCCTTGCGTTAAGGATGAAGGGATAAGTTCAGATAAACCGCCTTTCCCCCATTCAAAACGTTTATCTTGTAGACGATTAACGAGTGGAGCACCTTGATTTTTAAAATTCACTCGATATTCGTTAAAAGGAAATTCCAAGCCAAAAGCCGACCACAATTCTACATGTTCCAAAGCTGTTAGATTCATATAAGATAAGTCTTCATTACTGTAGAATCTTGGGTCTCCAGCATCAAACTTAAATCCATCAACCCCAAAGTCATTCTGTAATTCTAATAATTCATTTTTCAACCATTCATAGGCTTTAGGGTAACTCAAATCAAGAATAGCACTATAACCATTCCACCACTTACGAATAACGGGTTCGCCGTCTTTTGATTTGATTAACATGTCATTGTCGCGTAAAAAATGATATTCTTCAGTATCCGGAGTAATAAATGGACAAACCCACAGCATCACTTTAAAACCCATGTCATGTAATTTTTGAACAGTTTCTTTGGCGTGAGGGAATTTACGAACTGAAAATTTCCAGCGACCGTAATAATCTGCCCATAAATCATCAATCATTATTATTCCGGCAGGGAAACCGTTCTCAACAATTCCATTAGCATACTTCAATATGTCAACTTCATTTTGCTTGTAAAGTAGTTCAATCCATGAATTCCATTGTGGCATTTCAAAGAATTCTTTTGGCGGCATATTGCCTAAAGCAAAAGTTTTTTGTGCTACTACTTGTTGAGCATCTTTTAATGTAGTACCATCTTCATAGAGGTAAATATCTGATTTTGCAACAATCTCTAGTTTTCCGTTTTTTACATATAAATCAAATGCATCCTCGCTCCAGATTGCACGTCCCTGTGTTGAAAAGTAGCAAGGTGCCGCTTGGTTTACTGTATCTAAATGAATCATTTCTAATGAATAGTTTGAGTCTGAATTAAATGGATAAACAGGTCCATCCATTACACAGCCACCATACCAGAATTCATCTGAATTTGTGTCAATGAGAATACGTTCAGTTAAAGATGGCGAAATTTTTTTAATTTTGTAACTCACAGGGAAACCCCTTTCATACAAGTTATTATTCAAGTAAGAGCTGCGCAGCTTCCTTACAAATTCATAATATAACACCAAATTGTATGAGCGTTAGTACATTTTGTTATAGAAATTTGTAATTTTGTTAGATTGGAGGGGAAAAATATGGAGATTGAAAAATTGACTCGTTTGAATATCACTCAATGGAAAGATATAAAGTTAATGTTTTGTGGGGAATCTGAATGTTATCCTCTGCATTATTACGGGCCTGGAACAAAACCATACACCATTATTCACTTTATTTTAAAAGGAAAAGGTATTTTTAAAATCGATGATACTACCTATTCCTTGAAAAAAGGGGATTTATTCTTAATTCAACCGAATCAAATGGTGTTCTATCAAGCCGACAAGGATGATCCGTGGACCTATGCATGGATTGGAATCGATGGTGATTTAGTCGATTCAATACTTAAAAGAATCGGACTCTCATATCCACTTGTTACTCGAACACTATCTATAGAGTCCTTTACCGAAATTAAACGGATTTTAAAGGAACTAATAGAAAGCAAGAAAAATAATCAAACCAGTGATCTTTATATAATTGGAAATTTATTAATACTTTTGTCTCTTATCGAAAAAGACCTTGACTTTAAATACAATTTGAAAGATAAAGAAAATAAAAGTCTGACTTACGCTGACTCCTATGTAGAACGTGCCATAGCAATTATTGAAAAATCTTATTATCGTGATTTAAAAATTAATGAAATAGCTGAAGCATTATCAATAAACAGATCCTATCTTTCGCAAGTTTTTAAAGAAAAAACGGGTTATACTTTAAAAGAGTATATAACTGATTTTCGTATTTCACGTTGCGAGGAGTTATTATTTTCTACAAATTGGTCTATCGAGAAGGTTGGAAAATCAGTTGGCTTTAAAAGTGGTTCATATTTCTCAAAAGTATTTAAAAAAAAGTATGGCATGTCTCCTTCAAAATATCGGGAGTATAGGAGTAAAAAAATTTATAGTTGAGCGAATGGAATAATTCAGGAATAACGGGGTCTGCTCCTCTCTGCATAAAAGTAGTCATAGTTGAGAGACAGACCCCTAAATTCTATTTTGGTCTATCAATCATTGGTCAAAATGGATTCTTTCTTTACATTTAGAGATGTGCCGAATCGTATGATCTGTTAGGTGAAAGAGAAACGAATTATTGATTGGCTCTTGAGCTTGGAAAAATACTTACTCCGAATACTCATATAGTGTGATGCCTTCAATGTAGTTAATATACCGTCGCAGTTCCTTGGCCTGTTCACTACTGATTTCGCCGGCTTCCACCATCTTTTGAATTTCATATCGTTCAACATCGATCACTTTGATGCGCAGTATTTCCTTTAATTCCTCTAATTTTTCGTTATAAGGAGCTGCAGCTTTTTTTAATTGCCGAATCGTTCGGTTATAATCGGAAATCACCTTTTGTACAATTTTCTTTTCATCCTCGGGCACTTCAAGCTCTATCAATTTTTCTATTGCTTGCTGAATGGCTTTTATTTGGATATCCTTGGCCATTTGTAAGGTAGCTTGACTTTTTTCGCTCTTTTTACGATATTGGCGGATCAATCGTCTCCATTCTCTCAACACTTTGCCAAAGAGATAACTAGTCCCTGTTCGAACATTATCCGATAAAACTTCCTCCCTGTTATCCAGGATATTTTCAAAAGTCTCGTAAATATTTTGGTGGATTTGATTATTTTGCATCAAGGTTTGAATATATTTTCGTTCTTCTTTTATTCCAAATAACCGTAAGTTTGTCAACTTATCTATGTAGTCTTTCGTATCAGGTTGTTGGATGGAAGGTAATAGGTTGGAAAAGCGTAATTTATACTCATCAATCAATTCATAAGCTACAGATCCGTTTTCTTCATTCATTTCTTGCCGAATTACTTGAATTGCAGCCAATAAGATTTTTCCTTTTGCTTGTGCTAGTTTTGTTTGATCTAAATGTTCTTCTTTCAGTGTTTCATTTCTACTAAACATCGGTAAAAATACAGTCGCAACCAGTAAGGTGAAAAGAATGACGCCTGCTGCTAAAAAGAGAATAAGTGAACGTTCCGGAAAGGAGGAACCATCCGCAGTTACATATGGAATGGATAAAATTCCGGCCATTGTAACGGCTCCCCGGACTCCGGTTAAACTAACCAATAAGCTTGTTTTGACACTTGGTTTAACGGCTCCTTTCTTTTGCCGAATCCGGTATTTATAGAAGGTAAAAATATAGGACCAGATAAATCGAATACCAAGTATGACAATGCCAAAAACAATTACGTAGGTAACAGCTAATAAATTACTTATATTTGGATTAGCCACCGTTTCCGCCATTGAAGCCGGAATATTTAACCCTAACAGTAAAAAGACGATTCCATTTAATACAAATAAAATGATTGACCAAATATTTTCAGTTAATACTCGTTCTTCAGCAACTAATGTTTCTGTTCGTTCAGATAAAATCGAATGAACAATTCCTGCAATAACAACGGCAATCACTCCGGAAGCATGCAGTAATTCCTCAGTAATGATGTAAATGATAAATGGCGTTAGTACTGAAAATAGAGCATGAAAGGTTACATCTGTGATTCCTTTTTTTCGTAACATATACCTGCCCCATGTAATAAATAAACCTAAGACTAAACCTAGAACAGCGCCGGCTATAAACATATAGGTAAAATCAAACAGTGCTTGTTTCAGGGAAAAATACCCGGTCACTACCGCCGCTACCGCATAGTTGAAAGCGACTAACCCTGAAGCATCATTAATTAACGATTCACCTCGTACCAAAGTTAAAACATTGTCCGGAATCCGGATTCTTTTAGCAATGCCGTTCACAGCAACCGGATCTGTCGGTGATAAAATGGCTGCTAAGGCAAATGCGGCTGCCAGTGGTATTTCGGGTATCAACCAATGAATAAAATAGCCACCACCAAGAGTTGTTAGTAGAACAAGGATGATTGCGTTTCCTAAAATCGACTCTCGCATATTCCATAACTCTTCACGAGGAAAATGCCGGCCATCATTATAAAGTAGCGGTGCAACAAATAATAACAAAAACCACTCGGTTTCTAACTCAAATGAAATATCACGGAAAATAAAGGCCAGAAAAATCCCTAACATAATTTGAATTAAAGCGGTTGGAATGAATGGGGTGTAGCGGCTAATAATATTTGATATCAGTAAGCAAACAAGCAGTAGTAAGATGGTAATTAGTAAATTCATCTATCGTTTTCTTCCCCTTTCTATCATGTATTTTAAGCAAAAAAGGTTATATTATTTGAGGCATATATAGAAATTGCTGCAATCATTATTTAAAGAGGATAGAGGAAACAGGTTATCGGAGGGGGGAATTCCATAAACTCTCAAACGTATTATATAATAATAATTTTCCTTCGTCGATTTTGAGTACTTAACCATATTGGAAAATAGGAAAAAAGAAGGCAAGAGAACCATCCCTTGCCTTTTAATAAAGAGTTCACAGAATAATTACTCTGGCAAATTACATTCCTATTAGCAAAAAAAGCAAGTCCACTCGGGACCTGCATTTACTTGCTAAATATCCTATGTTTTTAAAGTGGACAATTCATTGTTAACTGACAATCTTATAATATTCCCTTGCCGTTAATGAATAAACCAAAGCATAAAACATGGCAAAGATGAGAATGGTTGCAGCTGTACAGATGGCAAACAGTCCAACATTTGTTAAGTTTAACAGCGCCAATAATTTGGTGATGACTTTAAAGGCAAAGGCAATGTGAATAACAGCTGCGACAAGCGGCAGGAAGAAGACAATCAGTACTTGACTCTTGATCGATTTTTTAATTTCTTCTTTACTTAAGCCAACTTTCTGCATAATTGCAAATCGTTCTTTGTCATCGTAGCCTTCTGATATTTGTTTATAGTACATGATCAAGACGGTTGCCATGATGAACAATGTACCGAGGAATAGACCAAGGAAAAACAGGCCGCCATATAGGGAGTAAAAAGATTCTTTCGCTTCTTCGCGACCTTCTGCCTGACCGTCGATGGAAGCTTCATTCAATTTTTTATTCAATGCCTTTGTCAAAGCAATTTCATCTTTTGCGTTCCCATCTACATCAAAGCCGTAAAAATAGGATAAATCTTTCCATTCAACAGCATCCAGTTCTTCAGTAGGATACAAAGATTTAACGGTATCTTCGTCTTTTACAACGACAAAATAACTATCTGTCATCATGGCAGAAGCATCGCCAATAATTGTTAAGTCTTTCAACTGTTGCTTAATTTGAAAATTTTGTCCTGCGATTATAATTGAATGTTTAATTGGCTTACCTTTAAGCGTGTAAAGTAGTACTTCATTATCTTCCAAGGTAACGGATTGCTTCTCCAATTGGTTGAACTCATCAAGCGGGATTAGTTCAATCATGGAAATATCTGTAAATGATTTCAAGGTATCTTCGTTTGTTGTAAACGTATTTCCTTTTCTGATTGCAGGAAATGACGCCGAGCGATAAGACACCGGATCTTTTAATTTGACTTGGTATTTTTCCGCTTCCTCCTTGATCATTTTTTCCACGGATTGTGACGCTTCTTTTGAAAGATTATTGGCTGTTACATCAATTTCTTTCGGATACCGGGTCTTCAATACATCTTCCATTCCAATGTAAAGAGATACGGTTGTCGATAACATGACCAATACCATTGTGGATAAAATACAAATATTAGCCAGACCAACTGCATTTTGCTTCATTCGATAAATCATACCGGAAACACTGATGAAATGCTTTGTTTGATAATAGAACCCTTTATTTTTCCGCAATAATTTTAACAGAGCAATAGTCCCGGCTGTAAACAAGGCATATGTCCCGACAATAACGAGCAGGACGGCTAAGAAAAATTTATTGATCGCAGCTAATGGTGATTCGGTAACAAGTGCGATATAGTAGCCATAAGCAAGTGTTGCCACGCCGATTAAGACAAGAAACCATTTCGTCTTTGGCTCTCGTTCACCGACTTGTCCGCCGCGCAACAATTCAATCGGTTTGGCTAAATGAATTTGTCGTAAATTGTTCAACAGTGTAAGGACAAAGATACCAATAAAAAGAACAGCAGTCATTCCCATTGATTTTATCGACACAAAATACGTAAGCGGCACTTCAAAATGTAAAATATTATTTAAGAGTAAAAACATTAATTTACCCATGACGGCTCCACTCATTAATCCAATAAACAGACTAATAACAGTGACGAAGAAGGTTTCCCAAACAATAATTGTGATAATGTGCTTCTTTTCCATTCCAAGAATGTTAAATAGTCCAAATTCCTTTTTCCGCCGTTTGATTAAAAAACTATTTGTATAAAATAGGAAAATAACTGAAAATATCCCGATGACATAGTTACCTAGATTTAAAATTATCATCAGGGCATCCCCACCAGACATTTTTTTCAAACCCGGGTTTCCGGAAATAAAATGCATCATATAAAACATGGCGATAGTACTGATGCACGTGAGAATATATGGTATATAGGTTTTTCGATTTTTGTTAATATTCGTCATGGCCAGCTTTGCGTAGAAAAATTTACTCATTTCTCGCACCGCCCGTTGCAATGATATTTAACGTATCGGAAATTTTCTGATACATCTCCTCAGTAGATAAGGATCCTTTATAGATTTGATGGAATACCACCCCATCTTTGATAAATAGGACGCGACTGGCATGGCTGGCGGCTTTTGTACTATGGGTAACCATAAGAATCGTTTGTCCTTCTTGGTTAATTTGTGAAAAAATTTGCAGCAAATCATCAGACGAGCGCGAATCCAAGGCACCGGTCGGTTCATCGGCAAGCACAAGCTTCGGATAGGTAATCAGGGCTCTGGCAACTGCCGCCCGTTGTTTTTGACCGCCGGAAACTTCATAAGGATATTTTGATAAAATGTCTTTAATTCGCAACTTTTCAGCGAGCGGCTGTAATCGACTGTTCATTTCTTGATACGGTTTTCCGGATAAAACTAGGGGTAAAAAGATATTATCTTGTAATGAAAACGTATCGAGTAAGTTAAAGTCTTGGAAAACAAAGCCGAGATTTTGCCGACGAAAAGCGGATATTACCTTTTCATTTATCAAAACGATATTATTTCCTTCAAGTAAAACTTCTCCGCTTGTCGGCTTATCAAGTGCGGCCAAAATATTTAACAGTGTCGTTTTTCCGGAACCGGATTCGCCCATAATGGCAACATATTCGCCTTCCTCTACTGAAAAACTGACATCTGTGAGTGCCTGAACTTGATTGCCGCCGAACCGGGTTGTGTATATTTTTTTAAGATTTTTTACCTCAAGTAATGTCATGTAAATTCCTCCGTCTCTATCGAAATTAACATGTTCAGTATAGCAATGATTCCACCAGTTCAGACATAACTTTTGCTTACAGATTCGCCTTCATTCTTACATTTTTGTAAGGTGAAAAAAACGAAGACTGTCCATGAACCACCGCATAGACTTGAATAAATGTATCGCTAATCGGACGATTGATACATGCTATACCGGTTGTGGCCTTCATCGGACAGACTCATAGGGAGGACTTATTCCACCCCGATTTCCTTCGTTTCTAAATCAATAATGACCTTAGTTCCCTTTCCAACTTCGGATTGGATGGATATATCATGTGACAACTTTGCGAGAATTTGTTTGCAAAGATACAAGCCGATTCCGGTCGATTGTTTAAAGGCTCGTCCGTTGTATCCGGTAAAGCCTTTCTCAAAAACTCGCGGCAAATCTTCCGCTCGTATACCAATGCCGGTATCTTCAATAATCAGCCTTTTTCCCTTCGTATAAATCGAAATCGAACCTTCCTTTGTATACTTTAATGCGTTGGAGAGAATTTGTTCAATGACGAAGAGCAGCCATTTCTCATCCGTTAACACTGTAAAATTAACGCCGGCATAGTTGAGGCTAATTTTTTTGCGAATGAATAATTTGGCATTTTTCCGGATCGCTTGCTTAATAATCCCATCCAAATCATATTTTTTTAAAACAAGATCATTGGACATATTTTCTAAACGAAGATATTGCAGAACAAATTCAACATATTGCTCAATTTTCATCAATTCCATTTCCAACTCGGAATTTTGCTCAGTTTGGTCCGATTGGAGAAGCAGTCGCATCGCCGCAATGGGTGTTTTGATTTGATGGGTCCATTGGGTAAAATAGTCAACTAAATCTTTTTGCTTATTGTCGGCATGAACGGTTAATTCATTCTTATGTTTATATAAAATTTGAAGCAGCTCTTGATATTGACGGTCAAACGCATTTTGAGGAACAGGTAATTGGTTGATTTGCACCGTTATCGTTTTGTGTGCAATTTTTAGCATTTTGTACCGCTTGATAAATTTTAAAAAATCAACAATAAAAAAGATGAGACCAATATATAGACATAAAAGGACGGCGTAAAGAATCGGGGCAAGGGGCAGATGACTAAGCGAAAAAACAATGGTAAAGCATAAGACAAAAAGGGTGGACAATACGAGCGGTCTCCAATTTTTATGTAAATATAGCAGCAGCAGATTTTCTCTATGTTTTTTCATATCAGTCCACCAAATAGCCGAGTCCTTTCTTTGTTTTTATAAAATCATGGAGCCCGATCGCTTCTAACTTTTTGCGAAGCCGATTAATATTTACTGTTAATGTATTGTCATCGATGAAGCTGTCCGTTTCCCATAGCCGAGTCATCAGGACATCTCTTGAAACGGTTTTCCCTTTATTTTCAAGAAGAACATGCAAAATTTTTTGGTCGTTTTTTGTTAAATCAATTTTTTGGCCATTATAGGTTAATGTGGCGTCACTTGTGTTTACAATCGCCCCACGGTGCTCTAATAAATTTGTTTGTCCGGTAAAATCATACGTACGCCGAAGCAATGCCTGTACTTTTGATGTGAGAATGGTCAGGTCGAATGGTTTGGCAATAAAATCATCCCCTCCCATACTAATCGCCATGACAATATTCATATTATCGGAAGCGGAAGAGATAAAAATAATCGGAACTTTGGACAATTTCCGAATCTCATTACATAAGGTGAACCCATTCACAAAAGGGAGGGAGATATCCAATAAAACCAACTGCGGATTATACGAAACAAAATGAGACATGACATTATGAAAATCGGTAATATATTCAACCTCATAACCCCATGATTCAAGATGCGTTTTTACCGTTTTCGCAATCACCATATCATCTTCAACTATTAATATTTTGTACATGATACATGCTCCATTCGTTCATTATGTTTTACGTTTTTAAGGAAAGCTAAGTTTTGGCCACTCGTATTATTGAAACAAACATTGTGTACAATCAATTTGTGTATATATTGCTCTGTCAAAAATATGCTCACTACCTTTACTAGTTAATTTTATCTTATAATAGTCTTTCATCAGTAGGCAAATAGAAACAGTTATCCGAATTAATTCAACTAACGATTATCGGAGTGAAAAACCTTCCTTCTAACTGGATTCATATTTGTTTGATTAATGTTTAAAGTGATACTTTGTTCTTAGGATATTAACATATAAAATTGGCTGTATTGTAGTGAACTGCTTAAAATTTATGTTTGTGAAAACCGTAACAGAATTGTAAGATTCATACTACGCTTTCTCCTTTATAATAGGGATGATATCTAAAAGAAAAGGGATGTGCCGGTATGAAATGTTCTGTCTGTAAACACGAAATGTATTATCGTTTTATCGATGATGCTTATTATTGTCCCAGTTGTGATTTATGGTTTGAGGAGAACAACGCAGAAACCGACTATCATGAGAACCAGATTAATCCAAATGCTGAAGAAGACTATGCTTTAGTTCTTGACTTTCAAGCAAAGGACCAAAATCTCATCGCTTTTAAAGAATATATGAACAAACTAAATTCCCAACTTGAACAAGATGGCTATAACATTTTGAAATATATGGTTGAAACTGGACAAGATGGGGAGATAACCAGTTATAAACCTTACCATATGGAATTAATGATTCACTCTAATCATGCTCAAAAAGAAGCCTTTAATAACTATATGGATGAACTATTCGAACGTTTCTTAATAACAAAAGGGATTGTATTAAATCATTATTCCTTAAAAGAACTAAACACTGTCCCTGTGTAATATAAAAAATGATTTGCAAAGCCCAGTCTTAAAATGGCTGGGTTTTTTGTTCGTTTATGTATAAATGTCCAGTAAGGAGGAGAGTTGCCCTATAGAAACGATCGATAAGCCGTGTATGAAACAAAACCATTTGAAATGTCCCATAAATAAAGTACTATAATAATGATAAAGAAAACTCGGCAATTGCCGAGCCTTTAGGCGACGGCAGAGCCGCAAGAGCACTTATGCGTTAGGAAAGTAGAAATTGAAAAATTTTTACTTTCCTATTAGCCAAGGAAAACTTACTAGGAGTGGTCTTCTTGAAATTTGTATTTGATTTGGATGGTACGATTTGTTTTAAAGGTCAACCCGTTTCAGAAAGAATCCTGAAATCGCTAGAAAAGTTGGAAGCACAAGGACATCAAGTGATTTTCGCTTCTGCAAGGCCGATTCGTGATTTACTTCCCGTGCTTGATAAAAGGTTTCATACTTATCCAATGATTGGTGGAAACGGGGCAATTGTTGCAAATCAAGGTCAAATTATTTCAACCGTACATTTCGACACTAAAACGCTTTTAAAAATTAAAAGATTAATAGAGTTATATGAGGTTACCTATTTGATCGATAGTTCTTGGGATTATGCCTATACAGGACCGGCAGATCATCCCATTTTACATAATCTTGATCCGCAAAAACTTGCAAAAAATAGACCATTAACTGAACTAAACCCAATTGTAAAAATACTCATGCTTACTTCCAAAAAAATTGGCCAACTAAAACGGGATCTTGCCAAACTGGATGTGGTCGTCAACGTCCATGGCAATGAAGGGGTGCTTGACATCAGTCCAAAAGGAATTAATAAATGGTCAGGATTACAGCTCTTGTTAATTTTGGTAAAAAAGTTTTATTAAAAGTGGTATACAAGAATGAAAATTGAATTTAAAAACAATTGTTGGAGGGTGCTACCATGTTCGGACACTTTGGATTTTCATATGTGGGTTTTATTTATCTATTGATGCTGTTCATTCCGAATATTCTCTGGACAAAGTTTAAACCTGTAAATTACCAGAATATCGTCTCGAATGAAAATAAGATATTATTGTGGCTGGAACGTGTTGGACAGGTGGCTGTTTCTTGCGTGGTTTTAATTTTCAATGACTTTAATCTGAAACCATTTTCCCATTGGAGTTTATGGCTAATTATATCTTTTATTTTGATGATAATTTATGGAGTTTTCTGGATATGGTATTTTAAAAGTAAACATACGCTAAAAGATTTTTATGGAAGCCTCTTTGGAATCCCGGTTCCAGGAGCCCTTTTACCGGTATTGGCATTTCTGCTGCTGGGGATTTATGGGAAGGTGATTTGGCTTATTATCTCTATTATTATTCTTGGAATCGGTCATATCGGAATTCAATGGCAGCATTTGAAGGAATGTGAGATAGAGAATTTATGATAATTGACATGAGCATGTAGAAAGACTTATTGGCTATCGACAATTCATTTTGGTAAGTTTTTATATTAATAACCATCAATCAGCCTGTATATGTAAACGTATGATAAACATGTATAATAATACATATGACTATTGCTATTTTTTACCTAAGTTGAGGAAATGGAAATAAACAAATGGTTAAGGAGAGGGTTCTCATGAATGACTTATTTGCTAAATATAAGGAGTCCATCACGTTGTCGTACCAATATGCATTTCGATTATTATTACATTTAAAAAATGTGATTTCAGCCTCCCAACAAATAATTCCACCCGGGAATGAATTATTGAAAGAAGTGTACAGAGATTCGATTGTAAAAAAATATGAAATTCTTGAAGATCAGCTTTGGAAACTGTTGTCTAAAATTTTTAAGGCATCCGGTTTGGAGTTGAATAGTCCGAGAGCGTGCTATCGACAAGCGTTTATTGAGGGATGGATTGAACAAATTGATATATGGGATGATATCTTAAGTTCACGAAATGCAACTGCACATGTCTATAATGAAGATGACTACGAAAAAATTATGCAGAAAATTGTCAATGAATACGTTTATCAACTCGAAGCATTGCTTCAAAAAATTAAAGAAGAAGTGATTGACAATGATGTATGGAATTAGTGAACGAGTATTTGAGCGTCTTATGACCTATTTTCAAAGTGACACTGAAATTCGAAAGGTCATTTTATTTGGCTCACGTGCTAAAAATACGGCAAAATTCAATTCTGATATTGACTTATGCATTGATTATTCAGGAACGAAAAAGGGAAAGGTGATTCGTGATATTGATGATCTTGTAGGTATTTATTCCTGTGATGTGCTTTTTTGCGATTCTTTAAATACGGAAATTAAGCAACAAATTGAACGTGACGGCAAGGTAATTTATGAAAAATAATAGCTTATATTAAAGGACTTTGTTCGCTGATAGTATCACGTTTCATCGATAAAACAAAAAGAAGGGAAAATGTTCTATGGAACCGAAATGGCTCGAATGGGCGAAAGAACTGCAATCAATTGCACAGGCAGGATTAACCTATTCAAGAGATGTATATGACTTAGAAAGATTTGAACAAATCCGAGAAATCAGTATGGAAATTATGTCACAATATACGAAAGTGGACCAGTCCGTATTGAAAAATCTCTTTGCAAATGAAACGGGTTATCCAACGCCTAAAGTGGATATACGAGCAGTAATTTTCGAGGATAATAAAATTTTGCTAGTTAAGGAAAACAGTGATGATAGTTGGTCTTTGCCCGGGGGCTGGGCAGATATTGGATTAACACCAAGTGAAGTTGCTATAAAAGAAGTGAAGGAAGAATCGGGGTTTGATGTAAAACCGGTCAAGCTGTTAGGGGTACTTGATAAAAAGTGTCATCCCCATCCCCCGTCCCCCTATCATGTTTACAAAATATTTATCCAATGTGAAATTATTGGGGGCGGACCTCAAACGGGAATTGAAACAACTGCTGTTGGCTTTTTTGCCGAGAATGAGTTACCAAAATTGTCTGAAGGTCGAAACACAAGATCCCAAATTGAGATGCTATTCCGGCAAGTTAATAATCCTCAGGAACCTTTTTATTTTGATTGATTAGAAATACTGTTAATGAGATATTTTTAACAAAGAGGCACTAAGAAATTAGGTTCTTCGTTCTTCGCTAATTAAAGATTGAATGTTTAATATTGGAAAAGTGAGATTATGAAATTAGAGAATGAATAAGGAAGATGTTCAGATGAAAATTCTTATCGTTGAAGATGATCATACAATTGCTGCTGGGCTTGAGTATACCTTGCAACAAGAACAATATGAGACAATAATATGCAGTGATTTCCAATCTGCAGAAACACTGATTGAACTGAATTTAGAACAGTTTGATTTAAGCTACAGTCATTTCATTAGTGATTAGTATTGTTCTGTTTTTATCGGTCTCGTATTTTAAAAAAACGATGCAAGAATCTTTTTCAATGACTCAAGATGGTCCGGATTATGATATGAGTGTACTGTTCAATGGACATTATGGCAGTGAAGCAAAACAAGCCTTCGAAAAAATAACAGAACTGGATGGCGTTACAGAACGTATCATAATGCAAGATTTTACCTTTGTTTCGCAAATTGACGAAGCAAAAGTTCCAGATAGTGTTCGCAATTATGTCATTCATTCAGAAAATGGAAAAATAAAGTTTCAAGTAATCCTTCATGCTTTGGATCAATCGAGTTTACAAGCTTATGCTGAGCAAATTGGTGTTAATGATGATTTGTTGAATCAAGAAAATAAATTGCCGGCGATTGTTATTAATAAAAATAATTATCAGGATATCGAAAAAAAGCAGTATGTGAAAGAGAAAGCCGTAAATGTTGAAGTCGGTGATTTATTAGATTTGCAATACGAGGATTTGGATACCGGGAAGATAAAGGATGTAAATAAAGTTGAAATTGTTGCATTGACGGATAAACAACCAATGGGGTTAAGAAAAATGATATCCCCCGGAGAAATTCATGTCGTTGTTTCAGAGGATACTTTAAACAAATTACTTGCTGAACACCAAAATATTATTGATGAATCTTACTACTATCTATATTTAAACAGTAAAGATCCAATAAAGACAGAAGAACAAGTTGATGAAATGAATCTTTCCATTCAGCCAAGTATATATAATGTGTATCATTCTCGTATTCAGGATGAACAGATGAGTAGAATCATTCAGGTATTTGTATATGGTTTTGTATTACTAATCTCGGCAGTTTCCGTAGCAAATATTTTTAATACAATCTCTACCAGCATAGCATTAAGAAAACGAGAATTTGCCATGTTGAAATCGGTAGGTATGACACCAAAAGGATTTAATAAGATGTTAAATTATGAGAGCATCTTTTATGGGATGAAGGCTTTATTATATGGATTACCCATTAGTTTGGTAATTATGTATCTCATGTATAGATCGTTTAGTAACAGTTTTGCGTATCGATTTAATTTGCCCTGGGTCAGTCTTCTCGTAACGGTTTTGGGAGTATTTATCATCGTTGGAGTGACCATGCTTTATTCCAGCAGTAAGGTGAAAAAGGAAAACATTATTGATGCTCTCAAACAAGAAAATATTTAAATGAATACAATGACTTAGCATTCTTGTTTTTTAATCATACGTATTTGTTTAAGTATGACGGATTTATTTTTAACATACTGATTAAAAACCCTCAAAACGCTGAATTTAAAATGCTGACTAAAAAACCCCTTCAGAAGCGGGCGAAGGGGTTTTTGCATGCTAATTTTTCTCAAAGATGACGAATAAAACACCAATGAAAATGAGGATGGATCCGATCCAAAACATGATACCTAAGCTTTCTCCAAGAATCAGCCATCCAAGTAATGCTCCTACCACGGGCTGAAAAAAGAAAAAGATTCCCCCGCTTGAGGCGTTAAGCATTTGTAATCCACGATTCCAAAAAAGAAATCCACATGCCGTTGAGATAATACCCAAATACAAGACTCCGCCCGAAATTGTCGGTTGAGTCAACTCAGAAAAAGGAATCTTGTGTAACCGTGGCAAAACAAAAGGGGTCAATACGGTTAGCGCTACCATGATGGAATAGGTCGTTACGACAATTTGAGAATAAGCACTCGGTAAAAGTTTTACCAGTACAGACATCAATGCCCATGTTAAAGCAGCAGTAACCAAGGAAAGGCCGCCAAGTTTGCTGGACAAATCCATATTTCCAATTCCAACAATGAGAAAAACTCCAATGGTCGCTAAACAAACAGAAAGTCCCTTTTTTAACGTTAACTTTTCTTTTAGGATGAAACGAGCAAATACAACCATAAATGCCGGCGTTGATGAAGTAATAATCGCTCCCATTTGTGCTGAAGATAACATTGTACCCGTTTCCTGCGTAACGATGGAAATGGCATTACCAATGATTCCAATGGCTATAATGATGAAAACATAACGTTTCTCAATACGCCAGTTTTGTCGAGTGATGAAACCAATCACGAGTAATGCGAAAATCGCCACAACATAGCGCATCCACACAAGTTCCAGTGGCGGTATAACCGATACGACAACTTTAACAACAACGTACATACCGCCCCATATACTTGATGCGAGTATTAAATATAATGAACCTAATAAAGTATTTTTCATTTATTGTACCCTCCGTTTTTTCTTTAGGTCGAATGCCCCTAACGGAGAGAACAGTCACCTTCCCCCATTAAGAGCAGAAGGGTCCTTTTGGTACGTCATTCTCAAATAATGGAGTACAATACATTCGAAATCACCCCCGGTTCATCTAAAGACAAGATTAGCACCAAAAAAGATGGCATTAATTATTTGCTAGAAACATAATGTTGTGCTCTTTGCTAAAGTTTTTTAGCAATCGAAACTATTTGGGCTAACCATTCCGATAATATACATTTTATTATAAAGGAAAATTCGAATTTTTTGTTAGCTAATAGCAGGAAAGTATAAATTTTTCAATTTCTACTTTCCCAACGCATAAGTGCACAAGGAAATCTTCGCGGGAATACATCGCAGCCGAAAAAATTTTATATTTTTCCGGTGAACTAGAGAAGCTTCGGTAGCATTACCTCGCAAGCGAAAATGTATTTTCGCTGACTACGGCTCAGCTCTCGTCTAAACCGGCTCTAATGGACAAAATATGAGGTCAAGCAGATAAAACTGTCCAATAGACGGGCTCGTGACCACTGAAAAAAGCCATTTTTTTTATGTAAAATTTGCTGTGTAGTGTAAGAAATTTTCTGTAAATGGTATTTTTTACAATAGAATTTAGATGAATTTTCTGTAAATGGTACTCTTTACCATAGAAATTAGTAAAAATGACAAATGTTTGGATATAATTCGCCTTTTTAGAGGATAGTATGGCGGCTATCCTCTTTAAATTTACTGCCAAGGCTGTGAGCTTGGCTTGTAAGCCCATGCTTTTTAGACCGTACCATTTGGCACGATCTAACCCGTGGAAATTCTTCATTTCGCCATTTTTCCCTTCTTGGCATGCTCTTTTTTTATACTTCTCTTTAAATCCCTCCGATTTCTGTTGTTGACTATACTCATAAAATTCTGGGGTGTTGATTCCGATCCCTAATACTTTCCCGACTGTTTTTCCGGTTATGCAAACTTCTCGCATTGGGCAATTTCTACATTGTTCTCTGTCAAAATAGTAATTATACGTTTCTTTTCCACATTTTCTTATGTAGTGTTTCTTTTTGATTGTTTTGTTTCCTTGACTACAGAACCACTCGTCAGAATCTTTGTTATAACTGAATCTTTCTTCGTCTATGCGATATGCAGCTTCACTTACAGGGATGTATGCCTTTGCTTTAAGTTCAGAGATTTTGTCTAAGATTGGCTTTTTAAAATAGGCTTTATCACCGTACACTTCTGGTATTTTTATTCTCGTTTTCTTGGTTAACTCTAATAATTCATCAAACTTCGTGCCATCCACATAAGCTCCATTACCAGTATGTACAGCTGTAATTATTCGATCTTCTGTTGTCATCATAAATTCCGTTTTATAACCAAAGAAAGGATCATTTTTGCTTTTATACCCTATTCTCGCTTCTTGGTCGACAATCGATCGTACCCCTCTTTGCTCTATAAACTTCGGGTCTGCTAAAATTTCTTTCGCATTATTAACGAGTGCTTTTGTTTCAGGTGCTTTCTCTAGTTCAACTAGTTCTTCTACCTTTGATACCGTTTCTTCAAGATAGGACTTCATTGTTTTTCTAGCTTCATCATGGTTTTCTATTTCTTTATAATCAGGGATTTCTTGGTTGATTTCACTTGGTATTTCTCCGTTTTCTTCTTTAACCGTTTTAAAGATTTTTTTCGCTAATTGTTTCATGACTCGTTCCGGTCTATATTTTTTGGTGTTGGCTTCTGTATGAGTGGAATCAATCGTTATACCAGAAACCTTTTGTAAAATTCCTTTTTCAATGCATTGGTTTATGATTTCAATAATAATTTCATCTATGGTGAGATTGCCTTCTAATCTACTTTTACGAAATTTTGTCAAAAGACTTGGGTGAGGGAGGTCGTCTTCCGGATTGATTCCTAAAAAATACATATATGCAAGGTTTAATGAGCAATTTTCTATAACTTTCTCATCAGATAAGTCATAGAGTTTTTGTAACACCAAGATTTTAACCATAAGTTCGGGCTCTTTTGCTGGCCTTCCATATTCTTTACAGTAAGTTTTTTCAAGCATTTTATTGATAAAACTAAAATCTACTTCATCTCTTAATAATTTAAGTGTATGATTTTCAGGAATTTTATCGTATAATATGGAATAGATGCTTAATTGATTATCTTTTTCTTTAAGCATGATAGATACCCCCAGTTTGGTTTTGGTTTGTAGTATAACTTTATTATACCAAATATTGGGGGTATTTTTTTCAATTTATTATACATATAATTATTTCGAATTTTCAGATTGACTTTTTCAGTGGCCCCGACGGGCTCTAATGGACAAAATAAGAAGCCAACCAGTTAAAACTGTCCAAAAAACCGGCTCTAATGGACAAAAAATAAAGTCAAGCATTCAAAATTGTCCAATAAACTGGTTCTAATGGACAAAATGCAAGGTTAACCAGCAAAAACTGTCTAATATACCGGTTCTAATGGACAAAACTTGAAGTCAACCAGCAAAAACTGTCCAATAGACGGGCTCTAATGGACAAAACTTGAAGTCAACCAGCAAAAACTGTCCAATAGACCGGCCCTAATGGACAAAATATAAAGTCAATCATTCAAAACTGTCCAATAAACTGGTTCTAATGGACAAAATGCAAGGTTAACCAGCAAAAACTGTCTAATATACCGGTTCTAATGGACAAAACTTGAAGTCAACCAGCAAAAACTGTCCAATAGACGGGCTCTAATGGACAAAACTTGAAGTCAACCAGCAAAAACTGTCCAATAGACCGGCTCTAATGGACAAAATATAAAGTCAATCATTCAAAACTGTCCAATAAAATGCCCGATTTGTGAGTTTTTTAGAAAAATAATCTTTTAAGTGCCAATCGTCTTTTATATTACTAATCAAAATAAAACAGGTCTTCAAATTTTTTATCCAGTGCAATACATAGGATTAGCGCTAATTTTGCTGTGGGATTAAATTGACCGGTTTCGATTGCACTAATGGTTTGCCGAGATACACCAACCATCTTAGCCAAATCTCCCTGAGATAATTTTTTTTCTGCTCTTGCGACTTTTAACCTATTCTGTAAAACTAAATGTTCATTCATACTTTTAAATCACCCCAATTACATAAGTGATGATGAATCCGATTGTTAAGATAGCTCCGATTATTGTATTAATAAGAAAAAACTTTTTGTCCGGTATTTTTTTATACTTGTAATAGGAAATAACAGTTAGATTGGCTGTCAATATTGAGAGCATATCTGTTACGGGTTGATTCGTGAACATTTTAAAGAAAAGGTAGAAAAATACTAATACAAAAATCCCCAACATTCCATGATAGACAGAATCATCATCAATTTTCTGTTCTCTTTCATCCATATCACGATTTTCCAGTCGGCTTTTTTCCAAAATTTCTTCTTTTTCCATGACAACCCCACCTTTCTTTTATGAATAAAGTATACTACATAAAATTAAAAAATGCAAATAAAACTTGTCAAAAAGAATATAAAACTTTACATATCATCTATAAAACTTGTCATAAAACCGACATAACAGTAAATAAAACACGGTAAAAAAACTGTCGGTTCATTTTTTGGCAGGCGCTTGGACTAATGAACGTGGTCATGGCGGCTTTGCAACAGAACACCTTCTTTTTGACGACCGGTTTTTTGCGCCACTTAAGTGGGTTCCATGCATTTTTCTTCTTAAAACCAAGCCTCACTCAATCGCCTGATTCCCTCGGTAATTTCTGCTTCACTTAAACCGCCGAATCCGACCAATAATAGAGGGTCTTTTGCCTGATTTTGATTCATCCAGTACTTAGCTGTCGGATATATCTTTACCCCCGAGGATTTTGCTTTTTCAATTAACGTTTCCTCATTATCCCCATTTTTCACTTCTATTAGTAAATGTAGACCTGATTCCTCACCAATAATCTTTACTTGTTCTCCCATAAATTTGCGAATGGACTGGTGCAAGGTTTCATGCTTTTTCTGGTAAATATGCCTCATTCTTCGCAAATGTTTTTGCCAATAACCTTCTTGCATAAATAAGGCAACCGTTTTTTGCAAAATTTTTGAAACGGGTTGCTCATAGGATTGAAAATGTGTTTGAAAGCTTTTGAGAAGTTGCTCCGGTAAAACCATATATGCCAACCGAATGGATGGTAATAATGCTTTAGAAAAAGTTCCCAAATAAATGACCTTACCAAACGAGTCAATTCCTTGCAAAGTAGGAATGGGTTTACCTTTATATCGAAACTCACTGTCATAATCATCTTCAATGATGTATCCGTCTACGCGGTCGGCCCATTGGATTAGTTTCATTCGATTCGCAATCGGCATAATCATTCCCATTGGAAATTGATGGGATGGCGTAACATAAACGATACGGGCATTGCTTTTAGCTAATTTTTTTAAATCTATTCCACCAGTATTTAGTTCTATTGGTATGATTGAAAAACCGTGCTGACGAAAAACTTCTCTTGCACCATCATATCCCGGATTTTCAAACGCAACCTTTTCGTAATGGTTTGGTTGCTGTTGACCGGACTTCCCATCATTACATCGCGGATTTTCACCTGCAACCGATGTACACCCAGATTTGATTATGAAACAAAGTAAGCTGAGTAGTTGCTGGATGCCGCCGCCAATAATAATTTGCTCCGGTAAACAGGAAACACCCCTTGATTGGTACAAATATTTTGCTAATTCCACCCGCAGTTCAGGTTCGCCTTGTCTGTCTCCATATGAAAAAATTGCTTGATCATACAAGACTTGATTGGTTAATTTCCTCCAAATGGTAACTGGAAAATGATCTTTGTCGATGTGTCCGTGTCGAAAATCAAAGGGGTAATTTGATTCCAAAGGTTGAACTGCTTCCAAACAAGAAAATTGGGAGCCGGAATCTTGGGATGGCGTAAAAAATTGTTCATCAAATTCGGCGACGTACAACCCACTTTTCGGTTTACTAAGGATAAACCCTTCTGCAATCAGTTGTTGGTAAGCGGCGTCAACCGTATTTTTGCCAATTCCCAAATGGTCGGCCAATTTGCGGATGGACGGCAATCGTGTTCCTTGAGGGATTCTTCCTGTTTCAATTTCTTTTAATAAGTATTGGTAAAGCTGTATGTAAAGTGGTGTTTGGTCATTTGGATTCAAATTCGGGGTTATTTCAAACATTTTGATCCCTCCAAAATATCTGTCCCTATATAATTATAAAAAATTGTCCCTTTTACTAGGGTCAATTTGTGATTATGATAGATTATAACATGATAAAGGGGTGGATGAAATGAGAAAGCTTGTGGCTTTATGACATTATTTTGCCTTGATATAGATATGTCGCACAAAGGTTTTTTTATAAAATGGGGGCCAAACAATTGAAATGGAAGCAGTATGACATCAATTAGCAAGGGGAACCCCTTCTTCACAGCTTTCTTAATATCATTTGAAATCCACTAACAAGGAGGAAAATCATGGTTTCTCTTTTCTTTACATATGTATTTTTAGGGTTATCCATTGCTTTGCCCGTTGGAGCGATTACGATTGAAATGACAAAGCAGGGGTTAAAAAATGGCTTTTTGCATGGTTGGTTTGTCGGTTTGGGTGGGATGACGGTCGATTTTATATTAATTATCTTACTGTATTTCGGACTTGCACCAGTTTTATCCTTGCCCGTTGTCCAAAGTTGGATGTGGCTAATAGGAAGTCTTTTTTTACTTTTTATCGGATGGGACAGTATAAAAAATGCTGAAAAAGACATTCACTTGGGAGATGAGAAACCGGAGAAATCATTAAAGTCATCTTATTTAAACGGATTATTTGTTGCCATCTCACCGGGAAGTGTCGTTTTTTGGTTGGGGATTTTTGGAACGGTATTGGCAAACTCTTTTAAGTCAACCGGAAATTCCGGTTTTTTTGTGGTTGCAGCCGGAATTTTGGCAGGTATCTTAATGCATGATTTAATCTTAATGACGATTATCGCAAAAACACGAGTCTTCTTAAATCGGACGATCATAAAGTGGATTTCCGTGATTGCCGGACTTCTGTTAATTGCTTTTGCCGTTTATTTTGCTGTTGAATTTTTTAAAAGTGTCTTTGAGATTGGATAGAAAGTTTTAATCGATAGAAAAAAAGAACCGCTAGCGTCAACGCCAAAAAAGCGAAAACACTAGCGGTTCTAAGCGACTAAAGAGAAAGGAACATCTTTTCTATATTTCCAAAAAATGGAATCATAAGAAACAGGACACCCTTTCTCTTTATCCGAATAAGCAAGAATAAATATTCAAGTAGGATCATTTACAATTTGATTCGCACATTTCTTGTTACCAACCTAATAATTCCCAGTACAATGAAAATTAGTAAAACTGTACCAATGATTGCATAGAAGGACAGGGTTAAATCCGGAATTGGCAGCCAAGCGGGTACAGGGTTCCCCCAAATACCGGCATTAATTAAGAAGATGGCAAGGGCAAGGACAACAAACAGCATACCTTTTATGCCACCAAATCGATAAAACCCTGACCCAATCATCCAACCGATCACATAATAAAAGAATAGATTTACCATAAATACGAGAAGTGATAATCCACTTATTTCTGCCACAGATGGTGCATCAATCACTGCCAAAATCATTTGAGCAATGAATGAATCTTCTTCTGCAATGCGAATATCTGGCAGTCCTTTTAATTCAATCGGCAAGTTTGTCCAATCAATCATTCCCTTTGTAAGAAAATGAATGATTAATGCAATGAGTGGAATAACAATGGCTAATCCTAATGTACTTATCGTTGCACCGAAAAAATAGTCCCTTCTCGTAATCCCATTTTGAACGTAATAGGGAAGACAACTGATTGACGTGATAATCCCGATAACTAACATATAAATATTACCGAAAATGTAACTTCTCGCATAAAAATCATCTACCGCTCTTACCGATTCCCCATTATGTATTAATGGATAAAGAATATGAGCGATATAAACGACAAACATGATTTTAAGAAACCATACTGTCCATTTTCCTTGCAGTGTAAATAAATCGATAGCAAGTTTCGTTCGAATTGATTTTTTCTTCATTTATTTCCCCTCCTCCGTTAGATAAATAAATAAATCTTGTAAATTTACCGGTCCGATATCCAAACCAATGGAACGAGCTTTTTCCTTTTCGTCCTCCGTTAAATTTCCGTATATCATAACAGATTTTGTCCGCCCTAAAGTTTGTTCACTTAATTTCATCTTTCCTTGGACAAATTGATCTACTTTAGAAAAATCCCCCGTAATGGCAGCTCCCCTTGATATTAAAGTTTCAAAATCATCATGAAAAACAAGCTCACCACGATGAATAATGAGGACTTCTTCAAATAAATAATCCATTTCCGACACAAGATGGGTAGATAAAATAAACGTTCTCGGATACCTTGCTTGGTCTTCTAATAATTCTTTGTAAAAAAATGTCCTTGTTGGCGCATCCATTCCTAAATAAGCTTCGTCAAATATCGTAATTGGCGCCCGACTGGAAAGCCCTATTGTCACATTTAAGGCCGCTTTCTTTCCTTTTGATAATTTATTAACCGGTTTTTTTAACGGTAGTTCAAAACGGTCCAATAAATATTTTGCATATTCTTCATCAAAATTTGGTCGATAACGTTTTACTGTATCAAACATTTCTTTTACTGGACTACTCTCATCTTTAAAGTCACGATCATAAATAAAGGCAACTTTTTGCATAATCCGTGCATTTTCAAACGGAACCTCGCCATCAATTTTAATTGTCCCGGCTGTCGGTTGGTTAAAAGAGGCAAGCAGTGATAAAAGCGAGGTTTTTCCCGCTCCATTCCGTCCTATTAACCCATATATTTTCCCTTGTTCTAATGAAAATGAGATATTTTTTATGACTTGCTGGTTTTTGTATGAAAGGCATACGTTATTAACCTCTATAAATTTGTTCACTTCATTCCCCTTCCCTTCACTCTTTTTATTAAATCAATTAACTCATCTTCGGTAATTCCTAAAATATTAGCTTCTTCAACTAATTTAATTAAATGGTCTTCGATAAATTTTTCCTTCCGTTGTTGAATCAATTTTTCTTTCGCTCCTTCAGCAACAAACATCCCTACACCCCTCTTTTTAAAAAGGATTCCTTCATCCACTAACTGGTTAACACCTTTTGATACCGTAACATGATTGACTTTATAAAAATTCACAAGCTGATTTGTAGAAGGTGCTTGATCTCCTTCTTTCAGCAAGCCGGTTACGATTTGATCTTCAATTTTTTCCCGTATTTGTAAATAAATCGGCTTATTGTTATCTAAGTTATTCACCCGTTTCACCACCTTAAATTGCCGGGATTTTTCAATGCCATGATTAGTTTACTGCTAATATAGTTATATACCTGTGTATATAAGTATATATGGAAAATAATTTTCTGTCAATAAATTTAATAAAAAATGGTTTGTACCTAAAAGCTCTTTTTCAAAATGTTATAACAAACTTTTTAAACATGTTGTGAAACTTTGTTATAGGTCATTCGTATTTTTTATATAAGGTAGGAGTTTTGTTTGGTTCTATCAATAATAGGTTCTATACTAGATTGCTGAAAAGGATTGGGCGTTAATTTTCAAAAGGTTGAAGTTGTGTAAAAATAAATGAAAGGGTGGAAAATGATGATAAGTATTTTTGGGACTTTTGCATTTGTGATTAAGTATGTCGTAATATCGGTCGTCATTGCTTTTATGTTATTTTGGATTCGCGAAATTAAAATCAACAGTGAAATTCAGGTCAAGCAGAACGAAGAAATAATTGAGCTAATGAAAAAACTGAATAAGTAGGAGCCATGGATCTTGCACTGGCATTATTAGCGAAGTATTTTTCTGACATTGCATCATGGAATATCCCTGCCGGCGGATTTTATATTTGGCTTGAATTGCGGGACGGTATATCCACAAGAAAACTATTTGATTTAGCCCTTCAGGAAGGCATTTTAATTAATCCCGGAAGTATCTATGACAAAAATGATCAAGTGCATCTCCGGTTGTCTTATTCCTATGCCTCATTGGCAGACCTTGAAAAAGGAATGATCCGATTATCGGAACTGATAAAAGGTATTATTGGCTAAATTTTTATTAAAAAGAAAGCAGATGCTCTAACATTTTGATAAGGTCTATTTTAAATGGTATGATTATGGTTGTAAAAATATAAGGGGGCCCGGAGTGTATAACCTAATTTTGAGAAAGTTCATGGCGACAGATTTTCATGATTATTTTAGGCTTGTGTCAAATGAAGCAGTGATGGCGATGATTACGGAACGATCGATTCCATTGGAAGAAGCATATGTTAATTTTGCAAAGATATTACGGAGAAATGAGAAATTTGACCAATTTGGTACTTTTAAAGTTTACCATTCAAGTAACAATGTAAATGAATTCATCGGGCTGGGAAGTTTAATTTTAAATGAAGAAAAAACCTCTGAAGCGGAACTCGGCTATATGCTGCTTCCGGAACATTGGGGGAAAGGCTACGGATCTGAGATTGCCGAAATATTAATCGAAAAAGCGAAAAATAACTCTATAAAAAGGTTAACCGCCATAATCGATCCGAAAAATATTCCTTCTAGAAAAATATTAATTAACAGCGGCTTCCAATCAGAAAAGTTATGTGAAATTGATGGCCTACCAGGGGAGATTTTGTATATGGGTTTATAATTAACTCTATAAAAACTACAAAAAAAACCGTCAAATGACGATTACTTCATCCGATTTAATTCTGCTTCCTGTTTAAGGGATCTCATTCCTAATAAATGAATGAGTTGCTCATGTTCATCTTGTTTCGCTGCAATTTCCTTTGTCCGTTCATTCGTTTCAAGAACGGCTAATTTAATTTGTTGCTGTTCCTGTTTCATTTCTGTTATATCTTGTTTCATAAGTAATTGCTCTTGTTTCATTTCTGTTATATCTTGTTTCATAAGTAATTGCTCTTGTTTGATATCTGTTATATCTTGTTTCATAAGTAATTGCTCTTGTTTGATATCTGTTATATCTTGTTTCATTAGTAGTTGTTCTTGTTTGATATCTGTTATATCTTGTTTCATTAGTTGTTGTTCTAATTTGATTTCTTTTATTTCTTCTTTCATGCCGATAATGTCTTGTTTAACTTCACTAATGTCGGATTCCATTCGATTTAATCTGTTGTTCATTTCGTTTAAACCTGTTTTGATGTCATCAATTTCGTTTAATTTTGCGAGTATTTGTTTTAACAGTTCATTTTCCACCGGCATTCCCTCCTACTGATATTATTAAGTAAATTTCGGACAAATACAAGCATGTCAAAAGTTGTAATTGATAGAGATATTTTAACATACGGAACATTAGTTTGTCTATATATAATTTTATTTTTCCCAAGATTTAAGTAATAATTGGCTGCATGGTTTAACAGTATTCACGACAATAAAAATACAATGCTAAGTGGCCTGACAAGCAATGATAGTTAAATAAATCAAGGTATCATGTTGATTCATAAAAGACTTTGGATAGATTATGAGTTGCGCTTGAGATAATATTTAAGCATATCGATTGTATCAAGAATTCGTGATAAAATGGAAAATAATTATAGGAACGCAAAAAATTAAGAAGGAGCGGTTTCCATTGGATATCAAACTGAATCATAAAATTATAAAAGACATGTGTGGGACCGTCTCCTTCAAACGGGGGGACGCTTTTTATCGGGCGAATAAAGTCATTTTTCATGAGGAGCAGGCCGAATTTGTTGCTGCAACCGTACAAGGGGCGGAAGATTTTTATGTCAAAATTGAAAAAGACGAAAAAGAAAATATTGACACGTCATGCAGCTGTTCTGCGCTTTTAAATTTTAGTAAACCGTGCCAACATGTGGCCGCGGTACTTATTGCGCTTTATGAACAGAATCGACAAGGAATGGCTTCTTATGGAAACGAAGAGACCGGCGACTTCACCGGCGACTTTTTGGCTCTATTTCAAAATAAGCCAGCCCGAACAACCGGTCATCAACTTCATTTTGAAAAGAGAGAAGTACTGGACGTGCACTTCCGACTAAGTCCATTTTCACTTGGACAGGATCAGTATTTATTCGGAATCGAAGTGAAAATTAATCAGACTCCGATTCCAAATATTCGCGGTTTTTTACAGGATGTCAGAGCTGGGAAAGCGAGTGAGCTATCTCCTGCATTTACCTATGATCCAAGTTTGCATTGTTTTATGAATGAGTCGGATACCGTTTTACATCAGTTGGTACGTGTGGCACGTGATGAAGCAGCCTTTTTAGAAGTATTACCGATAAAGTCGAACACTGTGCCTCCACTGAGAACGTTATTGATTCCGCCATCTGCATGGGCAAGCCTGTACCCCATATTAGGAAAAGCACCATTAGTCACGCTTGAACAGGAAGGGCAAGTATTTTCCGGATTAAACATTGTTGAGGGACCACCGCCGATTCAGTTTCAATTGGAAGAAAGTGAGCCATCTCAATATCAGTTGAAAATAACCGGTCTTGAACGATTGATTTTGATGGATGGTTACAGGTCCGTGTTATGGAAAGGAAAACTGTTTCAGTTAAAAGATGATTTTGCGCGATTAACGGGACTAATAGAATTGCTGGCTAAGTCCGGGACTGAACACCTACCCATTCCGGAGAAGCAGCTGGATCTTTTTTTAAAAAAGATCGTACCGGGCTTAAAAAGAATCGGGGAAGTCCGGCTGTCCAAACCGCTTATGGAACGGATGATGAAAACACCGCTTGTGGCAAAACTTTACTTGGATCGGGTGAGAAATCGCCTGTTGGCCGGCTTGGAATTCCATTATGAACATGTGGTCATTCAACCGTTAGAAAGTCGAGAAAACATAACCGGTCCTTATGTCGTTAGAAATATTAAGAGGGAAGATGAAATTTTGGGACTGATGGAAACGAGCGGGTTTACAAAAACAGAAGGCGGCTATTTTATGCAAAATGAAGAATTAGAGTATGATTTTTTAGTACATATCTTGCCGAAACTGCAAAAGCTTGCTCAAATTTATGCGACAACGGCCGTCCGCAATCGTATTGTACGAGAGGTTCATCCGAAAATTCGAGTGAAAATGCATCAAGAACGCACCCATTGGCTGGAATTCAAGTTTGAAATGGACGGGATTAGCGACAAAGATATTCGCGGGATTTTAGCTGCCTTGGAATTGAAACAGAAATATTACCGGCTTCCGAATGGGTCTCTTCTATCCTTGGAGGCGAAGGAAATGGAAGTGATCCGTAAACTTTTAGCGGCTGAACCGGCACAAGACGACGGGTATCAGTTAACTTTAGAGAAACCTATCTTAGAAAGTTTGAAGTTTCTTGACTTCATTCAGGATAGTCCTGTTTTTTCTCCGGAAGAATCGTTTTTGGCCTTTTTAGATCAATTGCTTCATCCGGAAAGCCTGGAATTTGAGGTGCCAAAAAGTTTGGAGTCAATTTTACGAGATTATCAAAAGGCGGGTTTCAAATGGATGAAGGCACTTGCTCAATACGGATTTGGCGGGGTACTTGCCGATGATATGGGATTGGGAAAAACATTGCAAAGCATTACCTTTATTGTATCTGAACTCGCAAATATAAGGAGCCGAAAGTGTCCGGTTCTAATCGTGTGTCCGTCTTCATTAACATATAACTGGCTCAATGAACTGATGACTTTTGCCTCTGAAATTCAAGCAATTGTGATGGATGGGAATCAAATCGAACGAAAAGAGCTTCGGAAAAATCTACAAGATATCGATGTTCTCATTACATCGTATCCGATACTGTGTAGAGATTTCACTTGGTTTGAGAAGCAAGTCTTTCATACCGTGTTTTTTGATGAAGCACAAGCGTTTAAAAACCCTTTTACGCAAACGGCCCGGTCAGTAAAGAAAATCCAAGCAGATAACCGCTTTGGTTTGACCGGAACACCACTTGAAAATTCTATAGAAGAACTTTGGTCGATTTATCATGTTGTTTTCCCTCAACTGTTTCAAGGGCTGGAGGCATATAGCCATCTAAGAACGCAAGACATTGCAAAGAGAGTCCGCCCGTTTATGCTCCGGCGGGAAAAAACAGATGTGTTGGCTGAACTTCCGGAAAAAGAGGAGTCGCTTGCTGTATCTGAATTGCTGCCGGAACAAAAGAAACTATATGCAGGATTTTTGGCAAAACTTAGAGAGGAGACTTTAAAGCACTTAGATAAAGAGACGTTCGATAAAAATAAAATTCGTATATTGGCAGGCTTAACGCGATTGCGCCAAATTTGTTGTCACCCGGGCTTGTTTGTTGAGGGCTATCAGGGCAGTTCAGCAAAATTCCAACAGCTTTTTCAAATTTTAGAGGAAGCAAGACGATCCGGTAGAAGGTTGTTGATTTTTTCGCAGTTCACGCAGATGCTGGGAATGATTGGAAGGGAATTGACCAGCCGCGGTCAAGCCTACTTTTATCTGGATGGCAGTACACCTTCAGAGGAACGTATAGAACTTTGCCGGCGATTTAATGAAGGTGAACGGGACTTGTTTTTGATTTCCCTAAAAGCTGGAGGTACCGGTCTTAATTTGACAGGAGCGGATACTGTGATTTTATATGACTTATGGTGGAACCCGGCAGTAGAGGAACAAGCTGCCGACCGGGCGCACCGAATTGGTCAGAAACATACGGTACAGGTCATTAAGCTAGTTGCACGCGGTACAATTGAAGAAAAAATGAATGAACTGCAGGCAAAGAAACGGAAGCTCATTGCAGATATTCTTGATGCTGATGAAAAAACCACATCCACCTTGACAGAGGAGGATATTCGGGACATTTTAATGAAATAAATTCCTTTGGTCCTCCTCATGTTTTTTTTAGTTTACAAACGAAGACGGGTGCGGGATGTATTGCCCGTCTAACCATCAGTGGGGGATGGAGAAACCCCCACTGATAAGAATGGAAAACGAGACAAATACCCCCCGGAATTCAACAATGCTACTCCTTATTCAACAGTTTCCCCCGTGAATTCAACAGTGAACTAGCATTAATTCAACAGTAAAAAAGCAAAATTCAACAATTCACCCTGCAAATTCAACAGTGAAGAAGCAAAATTCAACAACTCTGTCCCATTATTCAACAGCAATCACTTTCCTTCAACCTTTGTCTATCTGTTAACTGTGCTCTAAACGAATGCTTGAGGAAAAATTAATTGTTTTTTTTGTAAAATATGCTTGACAAACGCATGATTCTGAATTATATTTTAACTATATTGCAATACAAATTAGTCTGCTGTTTGGGAAACATATTTATTTTTTTGTTTACTATATTGTATAGCAAGATAGTTTTATCAATGAAAGGAGGGAATGCGTTGGAATCCAGTCAGATATTAAAGGGAATTTTAGAAGGATGCTTATTGGCAATTATTTCAAAAGGTGAAACGTATGGATATGAAATGATTGAAAAACTTGGAAAATACGGTTTTATCATGGTTAAAGAAGGGAGTATTTATCCATTGCTGTTACGAATGAGAAAGGAAAAATTAGTGGAAGTAAAAACTAAGCCGGTTCCATCGGGAGGACCTCAACGAAAGTATTATTACATTACAAATAAAGGACTGGAGGAGTTGGAAAAATTTAAAGAAATCTGGATGAACATTTCCACCAGTGTAAATATGCTATTAGATCAAGAAACAAAGGGGGAGATTGAAAAGTGAAGTTATCTCCAGAAAGTAGAAAGTTTATTGAAGATTTACGTCTGTATCTTTTTTCAACCGGAAAATCTGATCAAGAAATTGAAGATATTGTGGCAGAACTTGAAGATCATTTATGGGAAGCAGAAAAAAAGGGAAAATCCATTATAGATATTATCGGCAATTCTCCAAAGGAATATATGGAACAGTTTGCAAACGAAATGAAGTTTGATATCAAGCAATGGACAGGGTATGGGGCAATGATGATTCTCGGTGTCTTTGCTTTTGTGTTAATGGGGGACGTAATCAACCGGGACACTGACTATTCATGGTTTGAACTCATTGGTTATCCTTTACTAACTGTTTGTTTCCTACTGCTGTTAATGAAGACGATGAAATTTTTGTCGGGTGTCCGTAAAAAGTCCGTTGGTTGGATCGTTTTATTATTGATATCAGCTATTCAAATTGGTGGTTTTGTCTTATTAATTTGGTTGGATAACCGCTATGGAGAAACAGTCATTCATTTTAATTCTACGGGAAATATTGTTCTGTTCTGCCTTTCAGCTCTGATTTTTATTGGTGGTTCCATTTGGAGTAAATCGTTGGTACTGATTGTCATTCCAATATTTCTTTATTTACCGGAGTATGTTTTAATGTTTACACCGCTTAAGGAAGATCTGCAAATGGTTATTTCCCATTTAATTTCTTTATTAGGGATACTAATCTATTTATTTTTCGTAAATAGGAAAGAAAATCGTTTTGAGTAACAATTCACTTTGTTCGGATAACAATATCAAAATCAGTTTCTGTCCCAGAGTTGTCAGAAACTGATTTTTTGTTACACGTTAAGAAATTATAAATTTTCACCTGAAAATGTTAATTTGCTTGTTGAGGAAAATTTTAAGGATTATGTATCCACGTAAAGGAATCCTACGAAATACAGGGATGGCCTCGAAAACACGGGCTCCTCAGTTGAAAAAGCAGTGGCTTTTTCAACATATACACCGGACTGGAGAAATTTCCCTTTTTTCGGCATAACCGATACGAGTCGCCAAAGGCTCGGACGCAGGAGTTATCTTTTTTAATAAGGCACTTTATTCCAAGCAGTCTAAGGATTAAATCACGTACAGATTACATAACCTCTTTACCAAATCATAATACCTCGCTCGACCAGACAAACCACTATTTTGCGGAACCTAACGAAACTGAATAAATTTTAAATAAAAAATACATAGCCTCTTGGTAATTTTTTCAGATAATGAAAAGGTTTTCAGACTGCAGTTTATTTCCCATAATTCCTGAAAACTATTGTGGCAAATTCGAAAGCGTTTTAATATGGAAATGTAAGCGATATCGCACAAAAAGCAATTGAATTTACTCGAGTAGTTTAATTTTTGGTTTTTTTACTAGGTAAAAAATAATAAATGTGAGGTGAATGGTATTGAACGGTAAAATTATGCAAACCATGCAACGTTTTGGAGGTGCAATGTTTACTCCGGTCCTATTCTTTACGTATTCAGGTATTATCATTGCCATTACCATTATGCTAACAAACCCATCCATTGTGGGAGGACTTGCTGATTCAGATTCATTTTGGTATAAATTTTGGACAACAATTCAAAATGGAGGATGGACCATATTTAACCAAATGGAGCTTATTTTTGTTGCAGCATTACCTTTAGGGTTAGCTAAAAAAGCACAAGCTCGAGCAGGAATTGAAGCTTTATTAATATATTTAACATTCAATTACTTTATTAATAGCATATTGTCATTTTGGGGACCATCTTTTGGCGTTGACTTTTCAATTGATATTAGTAAAGGCGCCTCTGGAACAGGTTTAGATATGATTGCTGGTATAAAAACGTTGGATACCAATATACTCGGTGCAATATTAATAGCCTCTATATCTGTTTGGATTCATAATCGATATTTTGAAACAAAATTACCGGAATGGTTAGGTGTATTTCAAGGTTCTTCTCTTGTAGGGTTAATTGGATTTTTTATTATGCTTCCATTAGCGTTAATAACCTGTTATGTATGGCCAGTCGTACAACAAGGTATTTCAGGATTACAAGATTTTATGGTATCTGCTGGAGTTATTGGTATTTGGATCTATAATTTTTTAAACAGAGTGCTAATACCAACCGGTTTACATCATTTTATTTATATGCCATTTCTTTGGGGACCGGCTGCAGTTGATGAAGGGCTTCAAAAATATTGGCTACAGCATTTAAATGAATTTGCTGCATCGACTCAGCCAATTAAAGAGTTATTTCCAGAAGGTGCCTTTTTAATGTTTGGTACTGAAAAAGTTTTTGCTCCACTTGGGGTTGCTGCGGCATTCTATTTTACTGCAAAACCGGAAAAGAAAAAGCAAGTTTTGGCACTATTAATACCAGCCGTTCTTACAGCTATATTAGCAGGTATTACCGAACCATTTGAATTTACATTCCTTTTTGTTGCACCTATCTTATTTGTTATTTACGCTTTGATATCTGCAACAATGAATACAATTATGTATGCATTTGGAGTTTCTGGTAACTTTAACAGTGGTTTAATCGACTGGGTTACGCAAAACTGGTTACCACTATTCCAACACCATTGGCCAACATATGTTACACAAATCGTTATTGGATTATTATTTATGGTCATATACTTTTTTGTATTCAAGTTTTTGATAGAAAGATTCAATTTTGCAACACCAGGACGTGAACCTGATCAAGTAGAAACTAAACTATATAGAAAAGAAGACTACAAAAAGAGACAAAGAGATGAAGTCGCAACAGCAAGCAGTGAGAGTGGTGGCAGTCAATTTACATTAGCCGCTGCAAGTTATTTAGAGGCCCTTGGTGGTCGTGATAATATACAAAGTGTTACTAACTGTGCAACTAGATTAAGGGTAACGGTTAATGATGAATCACTGATAGCAACTGATTCAGTGTTTAAATCTGCTGGGGCTCACGGAGTTGTAAGAAATGGTAAAGCAATACAAATTATTATAGGTTTGTCTGTACCACAAGTTCGAGAAGAATTTGAAAGATTAATGAATATAGAAATAAACTAACTAGAGGTGGACTAAAATGAAAAAGTTTTCATTAGTTATTGCAGGTGGAGGAAGCACATATACTCCGGGGATTATTCTAACATTATTAAACAACTTGGAAAAATTTCCTGTTCGCCAAATTAAATTATATGATAACGATGGTGAAAGGCAAAAAATCATTGCTGATGCAGTAGAGGTAATTATAAAAGAAAATGCTCCAGATATAGAGTTTTTAGCAACGACAGATCCTGAAATTGGTTTTACTGATGTTGACTTTGTCATGGCACAAATCCGTGTTGGAAAATATGAAATGAGAGATAAGGATGAAAAAATACCTCTAAAATATGGAGTTTTAGGTCAAGAAACATGCGGTCCCGGAGGAATTGCATATGGTATGCGATCAATTGGCGGAGTATTGGAGATTTTAGACTATATGGAAAAATACTCTCCAAATGCATGGATGTTAAATTATTCTAACCCTGCAGCGATTGTTGCAGAAGCTACGAGAAGATTAAGACCAAACTCAAAGATATTGAATATTTGTGATATGCCAATTGCTATTCAAAATAATATGGCCAAAATACTTGGTTTAGAATCATACAAAGACATGGAAGTTAGATATTATGGTTTGAATCACTTTGGTTGGTGGGAAGCGATAAGGGATAAAGACGGTAATGATTTAATGCCAAAACTTAAAGAATATGTAGCAGAAAAAGGTTATCTTCCTCCTGGTGATGAAAGTCAATGGGAAGAAAGTTGGAAACAAACTTTCTTAAAAGTAAAAGATGTTTATGCTTTAGATCCTGATTCTCTTCCAAATACTTACTTAAAATATTATTTGTATCCAGATTATGTTGTTGAGCATAGTGACCCAAACCATACACGTGTCGATGAAATAAGAGCGGGTCGTGAAAAGAAAGTATTTAGTATGTGTCGTACAATTGCTAAGCAACAATCTACGAAAGGTTTTGATCTGGAAATATCGGATGAACATGCCGGCTATATTATAGACTTGGCAAGAGCAATTGCATATAACACACATGAAAGAATGTTAATTATTGTTGAAAATAACGGTTCTATAGAAAACTTTGATCCAACTGCAATGGTAGAAGTACCATGTATAGTGGGATCAAATGGACCCGAAAGATTAACAATGGGAACAATACCTAGATTCCAAAAAGGTTTAATGGAACAACAAGTGGCAGTTGAAAAATTAGTTGTAGATGCATGGATTGAACAATCCTATCAAAAATTATGGCAAGCGTTAACCCTTTCTAAAACTGTACCTAGCGCAAGTGTGGCAAAGCAAATTTTAGATGATTTAATTGAAGCTAATAAAGAATATTGGCCTGAACTGTATTAATAAATATGATTAGCGTATCGTTTATCCTCCTCGAAAATAGAATAATACCCTGTTATAGCAAAATATAACAGGGTATTCTGTTCAAATTTTGTTATAATTAATAATAATTGGTTTTTCCATTAATGAGGAGGTTAGACGATGGAACTAGTAGCCATCATTAATAAACACTACGAGAATTTAAACAATAATGATTTATATGTATTAAACTATATTCTTGAACATAAAGTTGAATGCCAAAACATGAGTATTACACAATTATCAAAAAAGTGCAATATGTCAACATCATCAATATTAAGAATGACACAAAAACTAGGCTTTTCAGGTTATAGTGAATTTAAATTTGCTTTAAAGAATGATCTATCTAATAAAATTGACTTTAAACAGTTTAAAAGCAAGAAAAATTATATTGAATTGTTTGAGAATAGCATTAACGATACCCTAAAACATTTTCAAAATACGAACACAAAAGAAATAATAAAATGTCTTAAAGATGCCCGACATGTTTATATATATGGGACCGGTTGGGCACAAAAATTAGCCGGTGAGCAACTAATGCGAGTACTTTTTAGTTGTAACCGTCCAATCATATTAATTCAGCATTATACCGAGTTTAAATTGATGTTACCAAATTATACAAAAGACGATTTCATTATCATTATTTCACTAAGTGGTAAGATTGAGCATATCATCGATAGCTTACGAATCTTAAAACTAAATAATGTACCTACTCTTTCAATAACGGATTTTAAAAATAATCAATTAGCCTCTTTAGCTACCTATAATCTATATTATCAATCAGTGGAAATCATGAAAAAAACAACTGATAATTCTACTCCGGAAGCAAATTCAATGGGTTCTTTACAAGTATTATGTGAACTTTTGTATATAAAATATATAGAAACATATTTGAATATAAGTAAAGAATGAGGAAATTTAAATGAAAACGATAGTAAAAAATTTGTTTCTCCCTTTTTCAACAGCCAAAAGGTCATATAAACTATTAGTTATCATGGTCATTCTTGTTCCTATTTTATTCGGAACATACATTTTGCTCTCATTGGTAGGGGAAGGATTGACATTTTCTGAATATCTATATCAAAATGTTTGGAATAATATCCAATTTTTAGTTGCACTTGTCGATTTAGCTTGGGCATATATTCTCATTACCATTTATCCTGATTTTGAAACTGGGGATGACCAAGAGTACATTGGTTTTACACTATGGATTTTACTTATTTCTCAACTTGTCGTCACGAACTTATTATTAGCAGCTATTACCGGGATTACATTATATAGAATGAATTTGAGATTAAGACATGTATTGCAAATGAATATAATGTTTCGGTATAAACATTTAACAATATTATCCGCATCTTTATTATTATTTTCCTTACTATGTGGCTTTGCTTTATTTCGAATTAGTTTTTCTTAAAACGGTTATCGAAATATAATTATAATCATTTTATTTATTTTGGAGATGGTCATATGCTAAAAAATTATTTAAAAAAATACAATTCTACCTTGATTAACGTTGTTGCACCTGTTACTGGTAAATTTCTTAGTTTGGATGAAGTTCCTGATCCTGTTTTTTCTAGTAAGATGGTTGGTGAAGGAGCTGCCGTGCAACCTGAGCTTGCAAATACTATAGTTGTATCCCCGGTGAAAGGAAAAGTTGTAATGTTGGCAGATGCCCTTCATGCAATTGGAATCCAAGATAACAATGGTATTGAACTATTGATTCATATTGGTTTAGATACCGTTGAACTAAATGGAAGTGGATTTACACCCTTTGTTTCTGTTAATGAAGAAGTAGAGTTAGGTCAACCTATCATGAAAGTTGATGTTTCCAAGATTGAAGCAAATGGCAAAAAGTCTGTTATTCCTCTTGTTGTTACAAACAATGAAAACAATCATTACACTTTAGTCTGGAATAAACTGGATACTGTAGAAGCAGGAAAAACAGTACTGTTTCAATTAAAGGCTCCAAATTTTTCACCTTAATGCGGTTGTCATAAGTTCATAAAGAAGAAGCTGAAGAAGGTAAATACAGACAAGCCGTATGATATATGATCATTATGTCGGTCATGTTGTTTACTGTTTTTTGACCAATGATAGGAACAATCGAAATAATGCATCCCGGCTATTACTAATTGTAAAGGACCTAAAAGTGACTAGGTTCTTTTTTTAATAGTATAAGAAAGTATAAAAATACAAGCAATTAACTTGGGATTAGTTTTATTGTCTAGCTACGAGCGCCAGCGACTAGCAAACTTCACTCCCCTCCACTACGATAAGTCAACATCGGCTCGTCCCTCGCCGTGTTTCCTTTATCTCATTGCGGGGCGCTCCAGTTTGTACGTCGCTAAGCGGGCGCTCTGCGCTTTTCTTATTGACCCATATTTTTACGACAATCTTTTCTCAAACAACAAGCAATTTGCTAACCCAATTAGGTTAGTTTTTCTTCCGCTTTTCTAACACAGATTAAGAATCCCTCTAAATTATAGACAAATGGCAACTTTGTCAACATAACTTGTAATCTTTTATAAAAATGGTAAAATAATTAGTTAAAAACGGAGGGAACACAGATGAAAAATGAAATGGAATCATTAAAGAGAAGGATAGATGCAGCGAGCAAACGTGTGCCTGCTGATGTCGTAATTAAAGGCGGAAAAATTGTCGATGTATTTAATTTGACAATTAAACAGGCGGATATTGCGATAACAGATGGAATCATTGTTGGCATCGGGGAATATGAGGGGAAACACGTCATTGATGCAATAGGTCAATATATTGCTCCATCATTTATTGATGCCCACGTTCATATTGAGTCATCGATGGTTACCCCGAAAGAATTTGCCAAAGTTGTTTTGCCCCACGGTGTTACGACTGTTATTACCGATCCGCATGAAATTGCCAATGTCTCAGGAACAGAAGGAATTTCCTTTATGCTACATGATTCGGAAGGACTGGATTTAGATGTATTTGTCATGTTGCCCTCGTGTGTACCTGCAACCTCTTTTGAAAACTCAGGAGCAGTTCTGCAAAATGAACAACTGGAACCCTTTTATGCTCATCCGCGTGTGTTAGGACTTGCAGAAGTGATGGATTTTCCCAGTGTAAAAAATCATGATAAAGAAATGTTTAAAAAAATTGTATCAGCAAAAATACATCGGAATCAAATTGATGGACACGGCTCCGGTTTTGATGAGAACGGGATAAATATTTACCGGACAGCCGGAATCACAACCGATCATGAATGTGTTAACAGCAATGAAGTAGAAATGCGGATCGCCAGAGGAATGTATGTGATGATTCGTGAAGGAACAACGGCAAAAAACCTGAAACAACTAATCAAAATGGTTACCCCTTCTAATGCCAGAAGATTTTTATTTTGCACGGATGATAAACATTTAGATGATTTGCTTAATGAAGGCAGTGTTGATCATAACATACGTTTGGCTATTCAATATGGCATGGACCCGATTCAGGCAATTCAACTTGCTACATTAAACGCTGCTGAATGTTTTTCCTTGAATACGAAAGGTGCAGTTGCTCCGGGATTTGAAGCAGATCTTGTCTTTTTGGAAGATTTGAAGACTCTTGAAATCGCAAAAGTTTTCAAAGCCGGAAAGTTGGTTGCAGAAGCGGGAACATTTACAGGGAAAATTGATGGTGCTCAGCCAATTCCTTCGAGGGAAAAATTAATGAAATCGGTTCGGGTAAATAAGATAAAAGAAGAAGACTTACAACTTGCCATGGGTGTTCATCAAAAGGCCCATATCATTGAAGTTATCCCGGATCAAATTGTGACGAATAAATTAATTGAAGAAGTTCCGGTACAAAATGGCATTTTTTCACCTGACGCAGAAAAAGATTTAGCTAAATTAGCTGTAATTGAACGGCACCATTTGACGGGAAATATTGGTTTAGGTATTGTGAAGGGGCTTGGATTGACATCAGGCGCGGTTGCTTCAACGGTCGGACATGATTCGCATAATTTGATAGTTGCCGGAACGAATGACGGGGATATCTTGAAAGCAGTGGAAGTAATCCAAGCCATTCAAGGCGGATTAGTTGTTGTTCAAAATGGGAAAGTGTTAGCCACTCTAGAATTAGCTATATCAGGACTTATGTCGAATAAACCTTATCCGGAAGTGCTGAAGGAGATCGAAAATTTGCACGCCTCCTTAGACCTTGTAACGAATGGTCGGCTGCCACATCTGTTTATCACACTTGCATTTTTAAGCTTACCGGTCATTCCGAAATTAAAACTTACCGATCAAGGGCTGTTTGATGTTAGCGAATTTAAGCATATTCCACTACTTGTATAAAGGTATATAGTTTCCACTTTATATTAAAAAAAGGAAGGGCACTCACTGCAGTCAAACCCTTTCTAACAATTCAAAATAATTACATCATTCATAAAAATTATGCTTTGATAAATATAATCTATTGAGATGTTTTGAACGAAGACCGAAGAATGGCGGATAAACCGGTTTTTTGTATCAATTGTCGTTGATTTAGCCGGAATAGTTTTTCAAAAGTCTGTAAATCATTTTAGGGGTAGGGGTGAGGGGCATGAAAATTGTTATTGCCGGAGGGAGAGGCTTTATTGGGAATAAGTTAACGAATATTCTTATACAACAAGGGCATGAAATTATTGTGTTAACAAGAAGTGGAAAAAGTTTATTTCCAAATGTGGAATATGTGACTTGGCTAAACGGATCATCAAATCTTGAGGAAAAGTTAGAAAATACGGATGTCTATATCAATTTAGCCGGTGTATCTATTAATGACGGAAGATGGACAAAAAAACATCAGAAGGAAATTTACCAAAGTCGGATGGAAGCAACGGAAGAATTATTACGAATTATTAAGCTTTTGCCTCAGAAACCGGCGACCTTAATTAATGCAAGTGCAGTCGGTATCTATCCGTCTTCATTCGATGCAATATATACGGAAAAATCACCGGACAGATCGAATGACTTTTTGGCCAAGACTGTTATTGATTGGGAAAAGAAGGCAAAAGAAGCTGAACAATTCGGCATCAGAACGGTTTTTATGCGATTTGGTGTCGTACTGGGCAATGACGGTGGTGCATTACCTCTGATGACTTTACCTTATAAATTGTTTGCCGGCGGGACAGTTGGTTCAGGTAAACAATGGGTATCTTGGATTCATGTAATAGATGCCGTTCGGGCTATCGTGTTTGTTATGGAAAATGAACGTGTTCGCAGGCCTGTAAATGTTGTCGCACCAAATCCTGTCAAAATGGAGGAATTGGGCCGGACAATCGGCTTTGTATTAAGGCGACCTCATTGGTTCCCGGCCCCTTCATTTTTATTAAAACTTGTTCTTGGAGAAAAAAGTAAGCTTGTCCTTGAAGGTCAAAAGGTTTTACCGAGCGTGTTACTGGACGAAGGATTTGAATTCGAATTTCCCACCGTTGAAAAAGCATTGAAAGATTTGCTTGTGAAAAAGTAATTGTTTACTATGAAAAGTCTAGTTCCCTCTTGATCATGTATTGCATTTAAAATAAACGGATAAAATAAGGAAATCATTATACAGATTTGGAGGTAATTTTATGGCAAAAAAAGAAAGACTAAACGAAGAAGGTGCATTGAATAATAATTTAGGTTCATCTGTTTTACAAACAAATGATGAGCTGACCAAATTTCATAAACAACCTCTGCTAAAAAATTCAAACAATCAAACAGATAAAACAAATAAATAATGAAAATTTACCATTTTAGGAATGGTTTTTTCCAGTTTCTACTATTATATATGTATTGAATTGGCGTTCATCAAAACAAAATTAATACATTGTTCAATACTTGCAGAAAATGGAAAACTATGTTGATATAGAATATGTACATATTTGAATGGAGGAATGACAAATGGTTTTGCCAAACTTTGAAAAGAATTTACAGAAATATGCGAAACTACTTGCTGTAAAAGGAATTAATGTGCAACCGGGTGACTGGGTAAAAATGACGATTACTGTGGACCAAGCCCCACTCGCTCGCTTAATTACAGAAGAAGCTTATAAATTAGGAGCCGAAAAAGTGGTCGTAAAATGGAGTGATGATGCCATTGGTAAAATGCATTATCAACACCAACCGACAGAAGTACTAACGGATATTCCAAAATATGAAATTGAAGAAGTTGAAGATCATATCTTAAATCATCGGGTTAGTCGGCTTTCCATTGTTTCAAGTGATCCGGGATTATTAAATGATATTGATCCGGAAAAAATAACAGCATATCAAAAAGCAGCGTCAAAAGCATTTAAGACACAACTGACAGCAACTCAAAATGATGAAGTAAAATGGACAGTTGCTGCTGCAGCCGGTGCCGGTTGGGCTGCAAAAGTATTTCCGGATTTAGCCACAACAGAAGAACAAGTTGATGCGTTATGGGACCAAATTTTCAAAACTTGTCGTGTTTATGAAGATGATCCGATTACTGCTTGGGACCAACATGTAGAGACATTGAAGAAAAAAGCAGATAAACTAAATGAAATTCAGTTTAGTGCCCTCCACTATACAGCACCGGGAACGGATTTGACGTTAGGATTGCCGGAAAATCATATTTGGGCAAGTGCCGGAAGCCGTAATCCTAAAGGAGAAATTTTCATCGCCAATATGCCGACAGAAGAAGTGTTTACCGTGCCTGATACCCGTCGGATGGATGGTGTTGTTCGTAGCACCAAACCACTTAGCTATGCAGGAACATTAATTGAAGGAATTGAAGTTCATTTTAAAGATGGCAAAATAGTTGATATCTCAGCGGAAAAAGGAGATGCAGTTATTAAGAAACTCGTTTTTGAAAATGAAGGTGCGACAGGTTTAGGGGAAGTTGCGCTTGTTCCGGATCCGTCACCAATTTCTCAGTCAGGAATAACCTTCTTTAATACATTATTTGACGAAAATGCCTCTAACCATTTGGCAATTGGTTCTGCCTATCCAACGAATATAGAAGGCGGTACGAAAATGAGTGAAGAAGAGTTAAAAGCAAAAGGAATTAACACATCTCATGTTCATGTTGATTTCATGATCGGTTCCAGTGAAATGAATATCGATGGCATTAAAAAAGACGGCACAGTCGTACCCGTTTTCCGTAACGGGGATTGGGCGATTTAATGTAAAAAAGGGGGCGATGTCTATTCCCCCCTTTTTTCTATAAAAAAGTGCAAAAAAACTTATCTATACCAATAAAGACTTATTCATTACCGAATATGGTTGGTGCCGTAAAATTATTTACTTATTATCTGAATTTAACAAATGATATAGATGGGTTGATAAACATGGCTTGTAAAACTGAAACCGGACCAAAATATTTGGCTTCCGATTTGATTCGGGCAATTGCAGGCACGTGGATTTGTTTGCCACCTGAAAAATTTTCTTTCATGGACGTTTTCGGCAAAGTTCCCGGGCATCCGCACATTGTTGAGAGGCAACTGGGAACTGCAATGCTTGATATGATGTTTACTGGTCGCGAAATAAAAACATATATTCCAGTGGAAGAAGTTGCTAAAAAATTTAAAACTCATTTTCCGGAATTGTCAAGTAATATTGACACGCTTTTGCAGGGTGAACTGGAAAGAATTGAACAAAAGTTATCGCTGTTTCATTTTCGAATTGCTCATGTTCTACAGTTAGCTGAGCAAAATACGGATGGGAAAACGTATATGGCAGATGAAGATGCGTTTTTGTACTATGACGGTGATTCAGTCGCACTAACGGAAGCACAGGAATTGAAGATAAAAATGGTTGCCTATGCCATAAATAGATTTTTCACTGATGTCAATGCAGATTTGTTTAAAAAGGTACTCTATATGCAACCGATTGAGTACTTAAAACGTGCTTTTGCCGGATATGTTTATGAAAAACAAAATCTTGTTCTGACAGAAGAAGCTTGGCAGCGGGTTGTAGAGATTGACGACATCCATGTAATGCGTGTAATTTTGGCAAAATTGATTATTGATGATATCAGTGAAACTGATGATCATAAAGTCGAATCAGATTTTCGCAAAGCAATGCTGGAAAATAAAAAGATTATCGAGAAAATCATCGCTTATATGGATGATGAGCAGGCGATGAATGAAGTAGAAAGTTTCATAGATAAAAATTAAACAGTTTTCTCCTTCTCTCACTAAAAACAGGCAGAAAATGAAAGCTCGGAAGCCCTGAGCTTTTCTTTTTTTATTCAATTTCTTAATAATTGTTGACATGAAATCCTTTTCAACGTTTAAACTAAGAGAAAGACATATTTTGAAGGTGAGTGCATTGACAAAAAATCGCAGTGTAATTTTTTTTGATATTGATGGAACGTTACTTGATTCTAACAAAAAACTACCCAATTCAACGAAAGAAGCCGTTTTTAAATTGAAGGAACAAGGGCATATAGTTGCCATCGCTACCGGAAGAGCACCCTTTATGTTTGAAAATTTGCGGAGAGAGTTGGGGATTGATACATATGTTAGTTACAATGGACAATATGTTGTATTAAATGGTAAAGTACTGTACAAAAATCCGTTGAGGACGGATGCTGTAGAAAAATTAACAGAAGCAGCACTGAGTCATCATTATCCCGTGGCATATATGGATCATAAAGATATGAAAACCAACATTCCGGAACATCCCTATGTGAAAGAAAGTATCAACACTTTGAAAATTGATCGCTATCCTTCGCTTGATCCGGAATATTATGTAGGGCGTGAATTGTACCAAGCGTTATTGTTTTGTCCTGAGGGAGAGGAAAAACAATATGAGACGGCTTTTCCGGAATTTGATTTTGTCAGATGGCATCCGGTTTCAGTTGATGTCCTCCCCAAAGGTGGGTCAAAAGCGAAGGGCATTGAAAAAATTATTGAAAAACTAGGCTTTCCAGAAGAACGGCAATATGCGTTTGGCGACGGTCTCAATGATATGCAAATGCTCTCTACCATTCATAATAGTGTTGCAATGGGGAATGCCGAAGAGAAAGTAAAATCTGTAGCGAAATACGTAACCAAGTCAGTGGATCATGACGGGATACAACACGGTTTGAAAATGATGGGGCTAATTTAATTTTCAAAGGTTGTTTTCAAAAAGTTGAAGCCAAATTTAAATGAATATGAACAATGGAAAATATGCAAACACATTCATTCCCTTTTCTGGATTAAAGGAGAATCATCATCAAGCGATTGTTTTTGAACAGTCGCTTTTTTTATACGTTAAGAAAGTATAAATTTCCAGCAAAGAAGCGAATTCGACGTAGTTGGAAATTTTAAGAATTAAGTATAAGCGCATAAGGAAAGCTTCACTGGAATACATCGCAGCCGAAAAAATTTTATATTTTTTCGGTGAACTAGAGAAGCTTCGGTAGCATTACCTCGCAAGCGAAAATGTATTTTCGCTGACTACGGCTCTGCTTTCGCCTAAAGGATCGGCAATCGCCGAGTTTTCTTTATAGTATAAGAAAGTATAAAAATACAGGCAATTAACTTGGGATTAGTTTTATTGTCTAGCTACGAGCGCCAGCGACTAGCAAACTTCACTCCCCTCCACTACGATAAGTCAACATCGGCTCGTCCTTCGCCGTGTTTCCTTTTCCTCGAAAAAGCTAATCGCTTTTTCTTCGTGCGATGCCTATTCGAGGAAGCAAATCTGTTCTCATTGCGGGGCGCTCCAGTTTGTACGTCGCTAAGCGGGCGCTCTGCGCTTTTCTTATTTTACTTTTGCACAAAAAGTTTTTGTCGAAAACTGTCATTTGTTTAAATAACAAAGGCATTAAAAAAAGAGGAATAAAGCCCCACGAATTGTAATATTTGTAAAAAAACAATATTGTTTTTACAAAATATGGTAAGGATTGTCAAAAGTGAGAATAAAATGACCTAAGACTTTATTCCTAAAATTATCTCGATTTCACAATAAATATAGGATAAAAGAACAAGACAAAATTCGACATATTTTTTGAGATATTGACGAACTTTAAATTAATTGGTATTTATTAAAACAAGTAATAATAATTTTTTAAAATTTATATATTTTACTTGTCCCATCTTAACGGGTAGTAGGACACCAGCCTCAAGTTACAATGAAAATAGGTGGAGATGAACTACTCGTAAAGGTCTGATTGCTTTAACTAACTAACAGGGGGAATGAAGCAAATCCGCACTGTTGGAATTTTCACTTTATCCCGCACAAACGGTCACTAAATCTTCCTCTATGCTTTAAGAGAAATCCAAGATGTAAGGGAGGAAGATAAGTGCAATAAGTGCCCGATTGGTTCAACTAACCAACCATGGGGAGTAACCCCCCCACGGATGGAAGTTTCACTTTACCGGGGAAAGTGTAAAAATCATCAACCGTTTTACTTAAGGCGTAGAAATGAGGTAGTAGCATGTTAGAGTCAAAGAGGCGAGCAACGATATTTTTACTCTTGGCATTCGTTCTGGCTGCAATTGCAGGATATTTAGTGTATGACAAAGTTCGAACATTAAATGCAGAGCTTGGCGGGATGACGAAGATTTATGTAGCAGCAGGGAGTATTCCATCGCGAACATTAATAACGGAAGGTCAAATAAAAACGATGGAAATCCCCAATCGATATGTATTAGATTCCTACATCACGGATAAGAAAAAACTCATCAACATGGTAACTGTTGTCCCTTTAGAAGAGGATGATATCATTACCGGTAACATGCTTAAGCCTGCAACAGAACTAAGGGAAGCAAATCATCGGTTAGTGGCAATGTATCGATCGGATAAGGTTCAATTTGACCAAGTTGTCACAACGAATGACCGCGTTGATATTATTATTTCCAAAGAGGAAAAAGGAGAAAAGAAAACAGAATTATTTATGAAAGATGTCCCGGTAGCATGGGCTCAGGGGAAAGGGAAAGATTTTGTCGGTGTCGCATTAGAGGTGCCTTTAGATGATGCACCTAAATTAATTAATATACAAAATTATGCTGATCATATTCGAGTGCTAAAGGCGAATGTTGGAAAAGAAGAAACTCAAATAGAAAGTCAACCGACAGAAACAGAGCAACAACAAACCCAAGGGCAAGAGATACAAGCCGGAACTGAGCCAAACGGAACTGAGCAACAATTGAATGAAAATCCGGCACAACAGGAAAATCCATAAAGCCATAATCTATAAGAATTGCTGATCATAATTTTCTATAAATCTTGTTTTGAAGGTGGAGAGGAATGAAACGTGGAAGATAACGTAAAGCTCTTATTAGTAAGTGATGATGAAATTATACAAAATCAAATACTGAATATAATTGGGGAACATATCCAAACCCAAATTGTGAACCCGGTTGACGTTGTCCGCGAAATAAACCGGGAAGCGAAGGATATCGTCATATTTATTCAGCCAACAAATGATATAGCGGTGGAGAACATTCAATTTATAAAAACGGCAAGCCCATCAACTTTAGTTATTTTTATTGCAAAAACTTCCGACTTTACCTTGCTAAGGAGCATTACAAAAGCCGGAGCAACGGAGTTTTTTGTTTTCCCGGAAGAGCAAGGAGTATTTGCCGCTAAACTTCCTACGATTATAAAAAACTATGAATTGAACAAGGACAATCAGGACACAACCTTTTTCACTTTTGTAAGAGGGAGCGGTCAAATCATTTCTTTTTTCAGCGGTAGCGGGGGAACGGGGAAAACCGTATTGGCATCAACATTCGCACAAACATTGAAGTTGGAATCGACGGCTGAGGTGATTTTAATTGATCTGAATTTGCAATTTGGCGGAATTGAGACGGTCATATCAATAAATTCTAACCGATCGATTGCCGATTTAGCCCCGGTAATCAGAGAATTGAATGAAGGTCATATTCGCAATGTTTCCCAAACGGAGAGTTTTTCAAAAATGGATGTATTAATCAGTCCATGCGATGCGGAAGTGGCCGAAACTTTATCAGAAGATTTTATAACGAAGCTTCTGAGAACCTGTAGAAGAAGTTTCGATTTTGTTATCATTGATCTTCCATCTTTTATCAATAACCAAGTCGTAACTGCTTTGGAGGAATCCGATAAAATTTATTATGTGTTAGTACCGGACACACCATCATTAAAAGTACTAAAACAATTTGAGGAACTCTCAATCCGATTAGGAATTGAATTAAAATCGAGGATGAGCATCATTTTAAACCATGTTGGGAAGGAAAATGAAGTTCAAGAAAAAGATTTGAAGGATATCGTCCGTTTTCCTATCGAAGCCAAAATAAGAAGAGATATAAAGGGGTTACAACCTTTTGTTAATAAAGGGGAACCTGTACGGAAAATGGCGAAAGAAAGAAGGCTGATTCCCTTTGCAAAGGATATTAGAAAATGGGCGCATTCGGTGTTAAAATAGGGGGTTTAAAAAATGTCATCATTATTTGAAAATCGCAGGCAAAAACTGAATGCCAAACCCAATATTCAATCATATCAATACGAAAATCGTTTCGTCGATGAGTTAGTAGAGCATTACAAGGCACGGTTACTGAGGGACACGAATCTCGAATCCCTTACTGAATTATCACAGGGGGAAATGCGTCTTCGAATTGAGCAGATTGTCAGTCAATTTATGTCCGAAGAAAAAGTCATTATATCAAGAAAAGATAAAGAAATACTGATTACGCGAATTTTAGATGAATCAGTCGGGTTTGGACCTTTGGAGCCGCTAATCAATGATCCGACAATAACAGAAATACTAATCAATGGCTATAATGAAGTGTATGTCGAACGACTAGGAAAACTTGAATTAACGGAAGTCAAGTTTCGTAATGATGAACATGTTCGCCATATTGTTGACCGGATTATTTCACCTCTAGGGAGAAGAATAGACGAAAGTTCACCTATGGTTGATGCACGATTACCGGATGGTAGCCGTGTTAATGCTGTTATTTCGCCAATCAGTTTAAATGGAACACTGGTGTCAATCCGAAAGTTTAGAAAAGAACCCTTCAAAATGGCTGACTTGTTAAACTTTTATACATTGAATTCTGCGATGGCACAGTTTCTGGATGGAATTGTCCGGTCGAAAATGAATACACTCATCTCCGGCGGAACAGGTAGCGGAAAAACAACTTTGTTAAATGTCCTCGCTGATTCCATACCGCATGGCGAGCGGGTAATTACCATTGAAGATTCAGCGGAACTTAGATTAGACCGTCCAAATGTTGTCGGCTTAGAAGCAAGACCGTCCAATGTGGAGGGACGTGGGGAGATAACCATTCGGCAACTGGTGAAAAACGCCCTACGGATGCGGCCGGATCGAATTATTGTCGGTGAGGTTCGGGGCGGGGAAGCGTTTGACATGCTTCAAGCTATGAACACCGGTCATGAAGGCTCCCTTACAACCGTTCATGCGAATTCTCCGGATGATGCATTGCGGAGGGTTGAAGCGATGGTCGTCATGGCGGGGATGGAGCTCCCCAGTCATATTATTCGGGAATATATTGTCGGAGCTCTTGATATTATTGTTCAAGCAACCCGATTAACAGATGGAACAAGGAAAATTGTTTCGATATCGGAAGTAAGAAAAAATGCAGATGGCTCTTACTCCGTTGAAGAAATTTTTCAGTTTAAAAGAGTTGGTATTCGGAGCGATGGGAGCATCGAGGGTTATTTCACACCAACCGGCTATGTGCCGCAATGTTTAGATAGATTGAAAGTTTTTGGCGTTACCATACCGAAAGCCGCATTTACACCAATAGAAAAGGAGGTGGTATCATGACCTATTGGCTCGTCTCAACAATGGCTGTATTTGTATTTATTATCGCTTGTTACTTTTATTTGGATTACCGAAAAGAAAAGCGGGATTGGAAGAAAAACGTTGACCATTTTTACAATGATGGTAAAAAGCGGAAAAGTTTTATTGTCGTTTTAGGGGACCGCTTTGATAAAACTGAGATAGCCAAACCAATATATGAAAAATTGGAAGTTGCAAACATTCCTTTTACACCGTCGGAATACATTGGAGCAATTATCGTTTCTTACTTTGGTATTAATTTTTTACTTCATAATATGTTTAATGTTGAATTTCCATTAGCCCTGTTTATTTCCGCACTCCTTCTTGAAGGAGCAAGAAGACTAATCTTTTTCATGAGAAAAGGAAAGCTGAAGCAAAAAATTATTCAACAGTTACCGGAAATTTGTCGTACATTAGCGAACACGACTCGTTCAGGGATGACCTTAAATCAGGGGATTCAACTAGTTGCCCAGGAAATTTCGATGCCGGCAAAGGCAGAATTTAAACGATTAGCATATGAACTATCTCTTGGTGTCGACTTTCATACAGCATTACGGCAAATGGAGAAAAGAATTAATGTTCGAGAATTTCAACTTTTTGTTGCTACATTACTTATTCAAAAAAAGGCAGGTGGTAATTTGTATGCGGTATTAGATGAAATGAGTGAAACATTAGAGGAAAGGAATCTCCTCCAACAGGAAATCAAAACAATGACAGCGGAACAGCGCTATGTCGCGTATATCGTTCCAATTATCCCTATTTTCTTGGTGCTAATGATGAATAATGTGGTTGACGGATTTTTAGACCCGCTATTTTCAGGAGTAGGTTTAGTCTTGTTTGCATTGTTTCTTTTAGGAACGGTTGGAACCTTTCTTCTTGTTAGAAAGATTACCAATATAAAGGTGTGAAAATAAAATTATGGATGGATTAATTGTTATCTTTATTATTTTGGCACTTGGATTTTTCGCACTTGCACTGAGAAACTTCTATTTGTATTTAATGAAAAAACATGAACTCAAAGAAGACATAAAAGAAAAAACCTTTATCCCGTACACATTTGAAAGAAGACTGACAAGAAAAGAAAAATTGATTGCAAAAATGTTTGAATTTGCGGATGACTTTTCTGACCTTGGTCAACGAATAAATTTTTTCAGTGAGAATGATGACGTTCGAAAACTACTTACTCAAGCTGGTTTTCCATATCGATTGACCTTGGCAAGATTCCAGGGCTTAAAGATATTTTTATTAATATTAGGCTTCTTTATCGGGGCTGTCTCACTTGTACTCAGATTTCCTTTTTCCCAATTTACGGTTATTCTTTATCCTGTTTTCGGCTATATGGGGGCCATCCTTTGGTTAAAAAACAAGGCAAAGAAAAGGCAGGAGGAATTATCGTACCAGCTTCCGGATTTTATGGATACAATGAGCGTAACCTTGCAAGCCGGAGTTGGGTTAGATCAAGCATTAAGGGAAATTGTCCCGTATTTTGAGGGACCTATCAAGGAAGAATTCGGCCGTTTCATTCAAGAAATGGATGTTGGTGTTCCAAGGTCGGATGCATATCAGGCGCTGCTTGAACGCAATGATAGCAGGGAATTTCAATTGCTCATTCGCTCATTGATTCAGGGGGAAAGGTTAGGTGTCCCAATATCTAAAACGTTTAAGCAGATTTCAGAGGAAATGCGCAAAATGAAAAAAGAGCAAATCAAAGAAAAGGCGGCAAAAGCTTCGCCAAAGATTACGCTTGTTACTACATTTCTGGTGATGCCATCAGCCCTCATATTTATCGGGGGATTGATGATCATGAATATGTTTTCACAAAACAAAAATTTATTTACATTTTTTGAGTAAAAAAGAAAAGGAGAGAGTGAATGATGAAGAAAAAATTATTAGGTCTGTACATTAAAATGATGCATCCGGTGAAAAATGAGAAAGGAGCACAATCACTGGAATGGTTGGGTTTGGCAGCATTGCTAATCCTCGTGTTGGGGCTTATTTCGCAGGCTGTAAGTAATGAAGAAGAGTCAATAGGAAAAATCATTAAGAATATTATTAAAAAGATTACTGAGATGGTAGGCTAGTAATTATGTTCAAGGAATTTAGAAATACCTAAGGAAATTTTTGTTGTTTTATAAATTAGACTGAAAAGGATGAGTATAATTTGAAATTTACCATCAAACACATTACACTACTCACCATATTATTTTTTGTTTTATATGGTTGCAATTCTAATCATAAGGAAAAAGTAGAAGAAAAACTAGAGGAAGCAACAGAAACTAATGCAGATAGTACTCAGCAAACCAAAAATGAAAACAAAGAAGTGAAAAAAACAACAGAAAATATTCAAGTAGAGCCATTGCCTTCTACGTATACGGACCTTGCTAAATTACCTATTGGAGAATATGCAAATATTACACTTGAACAAATTGAATCTGATAATGAACGAAAGAAGATTATAAGTAATTTACCGGATATATCCGGAAATCCAAGTAAGAAGGAATTAGACTATTTTTATCGTGAACTATTAAGAAAACTGCAAAAAGATTATGAGGGACCGGAAAATCTCATTAACCGATTAAAGTTTGAGGCACTAGGCAGCCCGGAAAATACGGATAGCCGTTATCAATTTAAAGATAACTTAAATGTTGTATTTATTATTGACGCTTCTGGTAGTATGGCGCAAAAAATAAATGGAAAGGAAAAAATGGCATCAGCGAAGGATTCGATTCTCAATTTTGTAAGTAAACTTCCGAAAGACGCCAAAGTTGGAATCAGGGTTTATGGTCATAAGGGAACAGGTTCAGACGCTGACAAAGCATTGTCATGTAGCAGCAGTGAACTTGTCTATCCAATATCCAATTATAATGAGGGTGAGTTCCAAGCAGCACTTAACAAATTTTCACCAAGCGGCTGGACGCCGATTGGTTTAGCCTTGCGGGAGGCGAAAAATGACTTAGCATCCTTTGATGGAGCCAATAATACAAATATCGTTTATTTAGTCAGTGATGGAATTGATACATGTGAAGATCAGCCAATTGAAGCGGCTAAAGATTTATATTCATCCAATATATCACCAATCATAAATGTTATTGGATTTGATGTGGATAGTGAAGGACAAAATCAATTAAAACAAATTGCAGCAGCCACTGACGGGATATATGACACAGTAACCAACGAGGGTGAACTTCAGGAACAGTTGAAGAAATTAAATGATTTAACCAGTCAATGGCAAGAATGGCTTGAAAAAGGTCAACAACATCTTGAAGGACGAAAAATTTCAAATAGTTTAGACATTTTTAACTATATTACTGATGAAGGAAGTAAAGCTACTGATGAAAAAGTGAATATTTATTTAATACTTAGCGAACTGTATGAGGAAAAACTTTTTAGTAAAGAGTCCTATGAATACCTAACTAAAAAGAATACCAAGTACCACCAATGGATTAATGGTGAGGTAGAAAAATTTAAAGAAGAACTTAAAACATTAAATGAACAGAACTATAATGAAGCAATTAACCAGTTACAGGAGAAATACAATGCCAATACCCAATAGGTTGGGGTGAGATTATTTGAGAGGAAGGAAACTTGAAAGAATTTTATATTTAATGCTAGCCTCCATGCTAATCTTTTGGACGGTGTTTCCGGCTGTAAGTGCCTTCGCATATATTACTCCGGGAACACCCATTGTCCCGGGGAAACCAATTACCCCGGGTACGCCGATTCAGGGAGGTACCTTTATTATTCCAGGCAAAGTATATGAACCGGGTAAGGCTGTAAAGAGTGGAGAAAGTGTCAGTGGTTCTTCCGGATTAATCTCCGGGCAGCCTATTGTTCCAGCGACTCCCTTAACATACGGAACTTTTATCATACCAAATGCGCCTCCGGTATTGGGACATCCGGTGCTTGGGGGAACTGCGATACAAGGCGGTCAAGGTCCAAATGGCGGCACGGCAATCAATGGAGGTCAAGGCCCGAATGGCGGCACGGCAATTAACGGCGGTGAAGGCCCGAATGGCGGCACGGCAATCAATGGAGGCCAAGGCCCGAATGGCGGCACGGCAATCAATGGAGGTCAAGGCCCGAACGGCAGTACGTCAATCAATGGAGGCCAAGGCCCGAACGGTGGCACGGCAATCAATGGAGGCCAAGGCCCGAACGGCGGCACCGCAATCAATGGTGGTCAGGGTCCAAATGGCGGGAAAGCAACTAATAGTGGTCAAGGCCCAAATGGTGGTACTGCTACAGATGGCGGTCAAGGCCTTAGTGGAGGCAATTCAGGCAAGAATGGAAATGGACCTTCAAATGGTAATGAACTAATTGGAGAAAGTAGTCAAGAACCCTCATTAATAAATTTACTATTTAAATCAACGGATACAAGTAGAGGGATCGTTGGTCAAATAGCAGGGGTTCTTAAAGATTATAAGACTTATATTCTTGGATTTGCTGATAAAATTGCTCAGGCATCTGCTGCGGGCTATGCAGGCTTTATGTTTAACGAAAAAGGAAACGGAAAGTATGGTGTTAAAGGAAAAAATAAACTGGATAATAAAGTGGTTAATTGGTTTTACGAGAGATATAAAGGTTACAAGCATAAAGGAGAAGAAACCGCTTTTGGTTCATATTCCAGACATATAGGGCAAGAAAGATTGGACTCCTTTTTTAAATCAAAAAGGATTGGTCATGTCTGGGAAAGTGTTAAAGGTTCTGTAAAAGAATCTTGGAATATCTTCTCGAAAGATGCTTATAAGGCCAAAAATTTGTTAAAACTGAATGGACCTGTCAACGTTCTTCTGTCATCATCCAACAATTTAATTGATTATTCCAAGTGGGGAAGGAAGAGTGATTTAGGATACGCTTCAACAGATTTTGCTGCAGATGTGACGGTAGATACAGCAATTGGCGTCGGTTCAACTGCTTTAGGGAGCCTTGCATCGAGTGCGATAGCAGGTGCTGTGGCCGGGTCTACAGTTCCTGTTGTTGGTACAATTGTTGGAGCCGTGGCAGGTTTGGGAACAGGTTTTATTGTAAATTACTTAATAAACGGTACGAAAACTGGTCGGAAAATTAAAACTGCAGTCAGGGATGCTGTTAAGGTTACCTATGATGGAATTGTAAGTGGGGCTAAGAAACTTGGTAAGAGAATAAAAAGTGGTGTTTCTTCAATGTTTAAAAAAGCTGGAAGTTTATTTGGGGGATAGCAGAACATTTTTTGAAAAGTATTTCTATTCTTTATCTACAATTGAAGGTACCTAAAAACAACTAAAGGTATTGCTCGGGTTTGGAACTATTGTCATAAAAATCACTCGACAAAGTTTCAAACCCGATACATAAGATTAGCTATCTCAAAAATGATAAGTAAGGTGATATATTTGATATCAAACAAAAGAATTGTCACGTTTAAAGAGAGTAAAATTATCTCAACAAATTTAGTTATGGCAATGATTGGATTCTTTACAAGCTTTGTTCCTAAAGAATCTTGGACATTAGCGTTGATAAATGAATTTATAGCATTTCTATCTTTTATCTTGTCCCTTATTTTCTGGAGGAAAAATAGGGATTTTAGTGTTCGTTATTTTTCTTTACTATCTTACGTGTTAATGATTGTACTATCTATTTTCTTTGTTGAACCAATATTTAGGATGTTCTATGGAACAAGTACCTTTTGGATACAAATATTCGTATTAATTACTATCATTATTGCATCTTTTCCATTGTCGAAAAAGACTGCAATGGGTTTTATTAAACCAACAAAATATGGAATTTTTGTTTGGGTAATATCTGGTGTTGTCATCGGCCTTGGATCGATTGTATATCGGATTACGCTTTATGCAGAAATACCTGAGGCTTTTCCGATTGCCATTGTTTGTTACTTGTTTTCGTTATTGTTATTGTTTATTAGTCCCATTATGTTAATCAAACCCCATAAAATTGAAGAGATGAGAAACGGAAGTAATGTTAAGAAAAAAAGCATTCGTAAATAATTGGGAATTTAAAAGGTTTCGTCTAAAAGGATTGTTTGATAAAATTGAAGTTTTCACGATAAGTACGTTAATCCAGAGCAACTAAACAACTAAGGCATTAGAAGAATAGAATATTGCCGTTGAGGTGGATTATTTGAAAGGAAGGAAACTTGAAGGAATTCTATATTTATTGCTAGCCTTCATGCTAATCTTTTGGGAGGTGTTTCCGGCTGTAAGTGCCTTTGCATATATTACTCCGGGTACACCGATTCAGGGAGGAACCTTTATTATACCACTGATTGGATTCGGAAGGTTCTTGTATGCTATTTATTATTAATGAAGTACTTGCACTGGTCGCATTGATTTTGTTTTTCCATTTTTGGAGAAAACATCAGAATCATAGTAAAGTTATTTTTCTCTTTTATCTTATATTATGGTCACTACAATGGCAATTTATATAGCCTGTATTTTTAATTCATCCTAAAAGAGTTCATGAATTAAAAAAAGTATCGATAAAAAGGGGAGGAAATAAAAAATGGCCTCTCATTAAGATGCTACACATAATATTTTAGATAGTTTTTGTAAAGCTAAGTGATTCCATTTAGCAGAAAGCAATCAAAATGTTACTAAATGGAGGATTGTATATGTTCAGTTTAAAAGGGTTGTTTAGTACAGTAGGAATTTCCTTAATAAGTACCTTAGTAGTGTCATTTTTAATTGGGTTATTACAAATTAATTACGAATTTTTAGTAGTTTCCATTATTTTCTTAGTTACTTATGTCGTAACCGGAATTACAGCTCCTATTTGGAATCCAAAGACGCCATATTTTTCCAGCTATTTAGCAAGTATAATATTAACTCTTTTCAATTTTTTTGCTGCGAATTATGTTTTAGGGGTAAATGTTCTTTTTAATCCTGATGGTGTAAATAATAGTTTAGTAATAAGTACCACAACATCATTGATAACAACATTTATCTTTTTACAAATTACGAAACGAAATCAGGTGACCAATGATGATTAGGGATACATTAGATATTTATAATCGTAACTTAGTCAACATCATTATTGTTTCTTGTATTCTAGTGATACCAGTTACGATTTTTTTATTACTAGCTGGTCAATATATGTATGAGTTGAATATTGAACAACCATATATTCCAATTTTTTTCTTTGTTATTCTAAATTTTACAGTTCTGTTCCCACCATTCTTTTTTATAACCTGGCATGATTTAAATGATCAATCTTATCAATGGAGTGCTATGTTTAAGGCGTTCATAAACAACTTTGGGTATATATTCATTTTTACTTTCATCTTTTATATTCTATCTGTTTATGGTTCGTTTTTATTATTGATTCCAACTTTTATCGGATTGTCAATGATCTTATTAATGCCATTATTTATACAGAAGAAATCGATTCGGGATTCATTACGATCTGCATGGAAAGTAGTTAAAGAGGAAAATATATTTATTTTAATTGATTTGTTAATTATTGTTTCCTTAAATGTGTTCGTTTGGTCAGGTGCACTGTACATTGTCCAAGGATTTGAAAATAATTTGTTTTTTTACATTATATTGCGTTCACTAATTAATGCATTGCTGTTTCCGTTCATTTACATTTATTTAACGATAAAATATCAACAAGATTAAAAAATATATTTTAAGGGGAATCGTTATGGAGCCTGAGATTGAAAAGAATGAAATGATATATATGAAAAAAACAAATGTTTTTTTTGTTGTTTTTCTATCTGTCCTAACTTTAGGTATTTATATTGGATACTGGTTTTTAAGCAGGAAAAAAGACATTATCCGGCTGCGTGAACAAAATTATATTCCCTTTAAATGGTGGTGGGTGTTTATCATTTTTCTTGTTGTTTCGTTTATTTACCAGTTTTTAGGAGGGGCTTTTTTAACGGATTTAGGATTAAATTTCTTTGATTCATTGGATACGATTTGTTCATTCTTTTATTTAGGTTTGTTGTATTATTCAACTTTTCGATTAAAAGAGTTACTTGAGGAAGAAGTTGAAGAAATATTTAGTCCGGTTTTATTAGTATTGTTTCATATTTGGTATCTCCAATATAAAATTAATCGTTTAGTTGATGCCGGGGGAAATTTATGATGAAAAGGGAAAAACGGTTAAAAAATGAAGAAGGTGCAATAAGTTTTGAATTTCTCGGGATTCTTCCGTTTTATTTTATGCTTTTCTTGTTGCTTTGGCAGGTTGTTGCATCGGGGTATGCACTTATGACCGCAAAAACAGCTGCAAATGAGGCGGCAAAAGTATTTGCTTTGGAAGAAGATGAACTTAAAGCGGAAAATAAAGCGAAAGAGGTTATTGGAAAAAGTTCTGTCTTATTATTGGAGAAATTTGAAGTGGTACCGGTTAGTGGTGATCCTACGATGCCAGTAGGGGAGGACTTTAAAGTGAAGATGGATTTAAAGCATCAACTTGTTTTTGTTCCTAAAGAGTGGAAAAAGACGACGGCCATTGACTTTAAAGAAGAAACGGCGAGCCGGGTGATGAGATGAAGAATTTAGATGAACGTGGAAATGCAAGTTTTTATATTATCTGGATTGTTTTTATCATGGGACTCATGCTGGTTTTAATTATTAATATCAGTGGTGTGTTTGTCACCAAGCAACAAGCTTCAAATGCAGCAGAACAAGCGAGTATTGCGGCAACGGATGTGTTATACGATGGGATTCGGGAAGCCGTAAGTGATTATGACCAATATCAAATTCAAAAGTTTTTAGAAGCAAACCCACTAGGAGTATTTCCTGAAGAGCAAAAGCTTTCTTATAAAATTGACCAACAAGAAACTAACTTATTGGCAGTGGGCTACTCTCGAAATGAGGCGGCCATCCAAGCGATTGACCAGGTGGTTGAAGCGGAATTACCCGGCTTAGACGAAATGCTTGAAACATATATTACAGATAAAATTCGTACGAAATTAACAGACATAAGGCAAGTAGCAGCAGATGTAATCCAAAGAAATAACGGGGATACCAGTAAATCAGAAATAACTGTTTTTAAAGATGAGCGTGTCCAAGTAAAAGCCGTAGTTCACTTCGAAGGGCAAGAGCAGGAAAAGTTTTTACGAAAAATAGTCAGTGATATTCCTCAAAAGGGGAGTGGACCAAAACTTGATTTTGTTCATCGCTTAGGGTGGGGAGAGGCAACTTATCCGCTAGATTAGTGTCAGTTTAGCTAGATAACTAATTCTACTTAAAAAATTTTTAAAAGGGAGGTGTCTAGGTATGAAAATTTTTAAAAGTATTCTTGTTTCCGCACTACTTCTATTTTTACTAAGTGCATGCAGTAATGATAGCGCCAAGGAAAGTAACGAAACAGAAGATAAATCTACACCGGGAAATGAACAGACGGTAAAAAAGGAAAGGAAAGAGAAAGCGGTTAATGGCAATATAAAGGTGGAACCATTACCAACAACATATCAGGAGCTGGCTGAATTGCCAATTGGTAAGTATTACAATATGGACACATCCGGAGAAAATTCAAAAGAGGAAATTTTAAAGGTCTTTAGTGATTTACCTGATATATCCGGAAACCCAAGTGAAAAAGAATTAGATTATTTTTATAGAGAACTGCTAAAAAGAATGCAACAGGATTATGAGGGTCCGGAAAATCTCATTAACCGATTAAAGTTTGAGGCACTAGGCAGCCCGGAAAATACGGATAGCCGTTATCAATTTAAAGATAACTTAAATGTTGTATTTATTATTGACGCATCTGGCAGTATGGCTCAAAAAATTAATGGAAAAGAGAAAATGGCATCAGCGAAAGATTCGATTCTCAATTTTGTAAATAAACTTCCGAAAGATGCGAAAGTTGGAATCAGGGTTTATGGTCATAAGGGAACAGGTTCAGACGCTGACAAAGCATTGTCATGTAGCAGCAGTGAACTTGTCTATCCAATATCGAATTTTAATGAGGGTGAGTTCCGAGCTGCACTCAATAAATTTTCACCAAGTGGCTGGACGCCTATTGGATTGGCTTTGCGGGAAGCTAAAAATGACTTATCATCCTTTGATGGAGCTAATAATACAAATATCGTTTTTTTAGTCAGTGATGGAATTGATACATGTGATGATCAACCGATTGAAGCGGCTAAAGAATTATATTCGTCTAATATTTCCCCAATTATCAATGTCATTGGATTTGATGTGGATAGTAAAGGCCAAAACCAATTGCGAGAAATTGCCGCTGCCACTGAAGGAATTTACGGTACCGTAACAAATGAAGGGGAATTGCAAAAGGAACTGGATAATTTAAGTAATTTGGCAGAACAATGGAAAGAATGGTTAGAGCAGGGAAAGCAAAAAATTGAATCTAAAAAAATACAAAACGACTTGGCCATTTTTTCATACATTACACACGAGGAAGGGAAAGCACTAAAGGAAGGGATAAAAATAGATCTTATTTTATTTGAATTACATGAAGCTGGTCGTATGAGTGACGAATCTCTTGAATATCTAGAAACCAAGCATAAAGACTATCATTTATGGATACAAGAAGAGATAAAAAAATTTAAAGTAGAATTAGAATCATTAAATGAAAAAAGTTTTTCTGAAGCAATAAATAAACTTGAGAGTAAATATATTTCTAGTACGAATACCCAATAGGTTGGGGTGAGATTATTTGAGAGGAAGGAAACTTGAAAGAATTTTATATTTAATGCTAGCCTCCATGCTAATCTTTTGGACGCTGTTTCCGGCTGTAAGTGTCTTTGCATAACACCCATTGTCCCGGGGAAACCAATTACCCCGGGTACACCGATTCAGGGGGGAACCTTTATTATACCAGGCAAAGTGTATGAACCGGGTAAAGCTGTAAAGGGCGGAGATAGTGTCAGTGGTTCTTCCGGATTAATCTCCGGGCAGCCTATCGTTCCAGCGACTCCCTTAACATACGGAACTTTTATCATACCAAATGCGCCTCCGGTATTGGGACATCCGGTGCTTGGGGGAACTGCGATACAAGGCGGTCAAGGTCCAAATGGCGGCACGGCAATCAATGGAGGTCAAGGCCCGAATAGCGGCACGGCAATCAATGGAGGTCAAGGCCCGAATGGCGGCACGGCAATTAACGGCGGTGAAGGCCCGAATGGTGGTACGGCAATTAACGGCGGTGAAGGCCCGAATGGTGGCACGGCAATCAATGGAGGTCAAGGCCCGAATGGTGGCACGGCAATCAATGGAGGTCAGAGCTCGAATGGCGGTAGCGCAATCAATGGAGGTCAAGGTCCGAATGGTGGCACCGCAATCAATGATGGCCAGGGCCCAAATGGTGGCACGGCAATCAATGGTGGTCAGAGTCCAAATGGCGGGACAGCAACTAATAGTGGTCAAGACCCAAATGGTGGAACAGCTACAGGTCGAGGCCAAGGACCTAGTAATGGAAATACATCTTTGCCCGGTAACGGTCCAAATACAAGTGATTCAGAAAATGAAACATCTTGGTTGTACAAGACCATTGATTCGGGATTAAATTTGGCAAAAACAGTCAAAAGGTGGGGGCTGGATTTTTATTTTGCTGGAGATTCAATTGCACAAGGCATAGTTGCTCATGGGGCAGGATATAAGTTTGTTAAAAATGAAAAATATAAAAGCGGTCATAAGTATAAATATTTAGGAAACCGAAAAGTAGAAGGGAAATTTAAACAAAAACTACTTGATAAATTTTCCTCAGACATAAAAGACAATAAACGAAATTATAACTCTTTTGAAAGAAAACAATACCTTAGGGATAAGGGATTACTGGGATTCAAAGAGACATTTAAAAAGAGTATTAGAGATAATTGGTTTCCTTTTTTTAAGCAAGAAAAGCAGGTCAAAATGAAGGGGCATAAAGTTCCAAAGATTGAATCAAAATGGACATTTAATAAAGATTTTATTAAACCTTCTAAGTTATTAAAAGGGAATGGATTCGTAAACACTATTTTCACATTTGGTCAAACCTTGAATGATTATACACTTGGCCCTAAAAAGTCAAAATTATTTACTTCAGAATTCTTTGCGGATCTCTCTACAGATGCAACAATTGGAATTGGGACAACATTTATATCATCCGTTGCATCCAGTGCTGCAGTCGGGATGGTTGGCGGTTCTGTAGTTCCTGGATTAGGTACAGCTGCAGGGGCAGCAGCAGGCTTAGCGACAGGCATTTTAACTTATTTCATAATGAACTCGGATATTGGTAAATCGGTAAAAAGAGGCATTCGAACAGGATTTAAAAAAGCTTACGATGGTATTGGAAAAGCAGGTAATTGGATAGGTTCAAAATTTAAATCGGGGTTTAAAAAAATAGGTGGTATCTTTGGATAATAATCGACTTACATTTAAAGAAAGTAAATTACTTTCGGCTTTTGGATTTAATTTATTTTTTGCCTCGGCTGCTAGCGCAGTACCGGAGTGGAGTACAAAGTTTTGGCTAATTAATACGACTGTTGCCATGTTCTTTATCATTCGGACTGTTTATGCTTGGTTGACAATGACTGACAGTAAAAGATATTTTTCGATTGGGAGCTACGGTATGATTTTTATGATGGCATTTGTATGCCCACAACCGATTATCCGATTACTTTGGATAGGTGAAAGTCATTTATGGATTCTTTTTGTGGTCACTTGGTTATTATTATTTATTGTCACCCACCTATCTAAATGGAAAATTGGCAAAATGTTTAAAGATCCATTTGATTCCAAGGGTGGAAGAATTTTTCATATATTATTTCTTATTGTTATCATCATTCTTCCCTTCATTATGATATTTACTAGTCAAGAGGGGACGACCATAACAGACCAGTACATTGAATTTATGGCAATGGGGGCAGTGCTATACATTATTTCTCTTTTCTGTTTGTTTATGTTGCCGGCTTTTCTCATCAAGCCGGAAGAGATGGATTCCCTTTAAATGAAATGGAAGTAGGCGGTTCTTAATCTGTTACCGCCATACCTAAAAGCTAGAATTGTATGTTTCACGTTCTAAATTTTTAATGAAAGCAATAAGTATTTATTTGTCCGCATATAGAGGACTAAACTTAGGATGAATACAGGCATTTTATTCAAGAGATGAACCAAGATCCACTGCTTAACAAACACCGCTTGTACGTAAAATCAATAGAAATTTTAGTTGCTCAATTACTCTTTAATTTAAGGGTGAAGTTAGGTGTTCCTATTTCAAAAACATTCCAACAGGATTACAGAATTGATAAGCTAATATTTTTGTATAAAGAATTTAGAAATGCCTTACGAACTTTTTGTCATTCTAAAATTAGACAGAAAAGGATGAGTATATTTTGAAGTTAATTATCAAATATCTTACACTACTCGCCATATTATTTTTTGTTTTATATGGATGCAATTCTAATCATAAGGAAAAGGCAGAAGAAAAACTGGAGAAAGCAACAGAAACTAATGCAGATAGTACTCAGCAAACCAAAAATGAAAACAAAGAAGTGAAAAAAACAACAGAAAATATTCAAGTAGAGTCATTGCCTTCTACGTATACGGACCTTGCTAAATTACCTATTGGAGAATATGCAAATATTACAATTGAACAAATTGAATCTGATAATGAACGAAAGAAGATTATAAGTAATTTACCGGATATATCCGGAAATCCAAGTAAGAAGGAATTAGACTATTTTTATCGTGAACTATTAAGAAAACTGCAAAAAGATTATGAGGGACCGGAAAATCTAATTAATCGTTTAAAATTTGAGTTCTTCGGTGCCCCGGATTCCGATAATTCACGATATCAATTCAAAGAAAATCTAAATGTTATATTTATCATTGATTCATCGGGTAGTATGGCCCAAAAAATTGACGGAAGAGAGAAAATGGCTTCTGCGAAAGAATCAATTCTTAAATTTGTAAGTAAACTACCAAAAGATGCGAAAGTTGGAATCAGGGTTTATGGTCATAAGGGAACAGGTTCAGACGCTGACAAAGCATTGTCATGTAGCAGCAGTGAACTTGTCTATCCAATATCGAATTATAATGCAGGCGAGTTCCAAGCAGCACTTAACAAATTTTCACCAAGCGGCTGGACGCCGATTGGTTTAGCCTTGCGGGAAGCGAAAAATGACTTAGCATCCTTTGATGGAGCCAATAATACAAATATCGTTTATTTAGTCAGTGATGGAATTGATACATGTGAAGATCAGCCGATTGAAGCGGCTAAAGATTTGTATTCATCAAATATATCCCCAATCATAAATGTTATTGGATTTGATGTAGATAGTGAAGGACAAAATCAATTAAAACAAATTGCAGCAGCAACGGACGGTATATATGAAACAGTAACTAATGAGGGCGAACTTCAGGAACAGTTGAAGAAATTAAATGATTTAACCAGTCAATGGCAAGAATGGCTTGAAAAAGGTCAACAACATCTTGAAGGACAAAAAATTTCAAATAGCTTAGACATTTTTAACTATATTACTGATGAGGGAAGTAAAGCTACTGATGAAAAAGTGAATATTTATTTAATACTTAGCGAACTGTATGAGGACAAACTTTTTAGTAAAGAGTCCTATGAATACCTAACTAAAAAGAATACCAAGTACCACCAATGGATTAATGGTGAGGTAGAAAAATTCAAAGAAGAACTTAAAGCATTAAATGAACAGAACTATAACGAAGCAATTAACCAGTTACAGGAGAAATACAATACCAATACCCAATAGGTTGGGGTGAGATTATTTGAGAGGAAGGAAACTTGAAAGAATTTTATATTTAATGCTAGCCTCTATGCTAATCTTTTGGACGGTGTTTCCGGCTGTAAGTGCCTTTGCATATATTACTCCGGGAACACCCATTGTCCCGGGGAAACCAATTACCCCGGGTGCACCGATTCAGGGAGGAACATTTATTATACCAGGCAAAGTATATGAACCGGGTAATTCTAGGGTCTAAATTTTAAATCTGTATTTAGAAAATAGGTGGTATCTTTGGATAATAATCGACTTACATTTAAAGAAAGTAAATTAGTTTCAGCAATTGGATTTAATTTATTTTTTGCTTTATTATTTAGTGCATTACCGGAGTGGAGTACAAAATTTTGGTTAATTAATACAACTGTTGCTATGTTCTTTATCATTCGAACTGCTTATGCTTGGCTGACAATGACAGATAGTAAAAGATATTTTTCGATAATGAGCTACGGTATGATTTTTATGATGGCATTTGTAGGTGCACAACCGATTATTCGATTACTTTGGATTGGGGAAAGTCATTTATGGATTCTTTTTGTGGTCACATGGTTATTATTATTTATTGTCACCCACCTATCAAAATGGAAAATTGGCAAAATGTTTAAAGATCCATTTGATTCCAAGGGTGGGAGGATTTTCCATATATTATTTCTTATTGTTATCATCATTCTTCCCTTCATTATGATATTTACTAGTCAAGAGGGGACGACAATAGCAGAACAGTACATTGAATTTATGGCAATGGGGGCAGTTGCTTATATTATTTCTCTTTTCTGTTTGTTTATGTTGCCGGCTTTTCTCATCAAGCCGGAAGAGATGGATTCCCTTTAAATGAAATGGAAGTAGGCGGTTTGCAATGTGTTACCGCCTCACCGAAAAGCTGGAATTGTATGTTTCACGTTTTAAATAGCAATTAGTATTTATTTGACCCGGATATAGAGGACTAAATTAAGGAGGAATACAGGCATTTTATTCAAGAGATGAACCAAGATCCACTGCTTAACAAACACCGCTTGTACGTAAAATCAATAGAAATTTTAGTTGCTCAGTCACTTTTTAATTTAAGGGTATAGTATTTTTTGATTAATATGGATGCAATTCAAATGATAACAAGAAGGCAGAAGAAAATCTGGAGGAAGCAACAGAAACTAATGTAGATAGTTCTCAGCAAACCAAAATGAAAACAAAGAAGTGAAAAAAACAACAGAAAATATTCAAGTAGAGCCATTGCCTCTACGTATACGGACCTTGCTAAATTACCTATTGGAGAATATGCAAATATTTTCTAGGTGAGTTTTACCGTTTTTGTGTTGGGATTTGTGTATTACTTTCCTTTTTTTTAGTATAAAAAAGGAGGAAATTTAATTGGGAAGAAATTAAACGAAATATGGATCGGAGTTACATTAAAATTGAGTTGTCAGCCATGTCATCATTCTTTATTTCGCCGGAAGAGATGGAAACTAAAAGGGGAGGGAAAATATGGGGAGATTTGTTAGAAAATTTTTATTTGTTGTAATTGTGCTGTTAACAATGTTTTTAACTACCCCTTTTTCAACAATGGCATTTACCGCGGGGAAACCAATCACTCCGGGAACTCCGCTTTCCCCGGGTCAGCCTATTGATTCTGGGAAGCCTATTCTGCCGGGCGATCCACTTCAGCCGGGAGACCCCATTGAACCGGGGAACCCAAATACTGGAGATAATCAGTGGAGTGATGGAAATCAAGGCACCAACGTAAATAATAAACAAAATGGCGCACCAATTGACGGTACTACTGCTCCCGTTATGATGCCGGATGGGACGATTGTTGTGCCCAATGAGGATGGGACTTATTCAATCTATAAGCCTGATAAAGATGGAACCTATTCAGAAATGCCACCTAACTCGAAGGATAGCCAATCCATTATTGATCAATATACTAAATATAAAAATAGTACATCTACACAATCTGGAAAGAATAACCAGAATTACGGATATAATCCAAATGCTGAAGGCCCGGGTTTTTATGAAGGAATAAAATACGTTGTCAATGATGCAATTGGACAACAAGTTAAATTAGTAGGAGAGGTGTTGGATTCAAATGGAAATTATCAGTTTGGAAAATCAGGTACATGGAAAAGCTTCCTAGTCTCCGGGTATAAATTGGTCGGGCAAGGAACGGGAAATGGCTACGTTCAGCTATCCGGTGATGCGTTTGATGGGGTATTGAAAGGGATAGATGCCACCCAAGGTTTTCAAAATGTTAAAACCGCGATTCAAGGTTATCAATCCATTGCTGGTGCCCAAAGTCAATTTGGATTATTAGCAAAAACGAAACAATTATTTACAGCCACAGGCCCCATGACCACCCTTTCCAAATTTAATATTGCAACAGCTACCGTAGGCCTAGGTTTTTCTGCATATGAAACAGGTACAAATTTCCATGCATGGCAAAATGAAACAAATTTTGAAATGAAAACCGATTTAGCTGGAAAAACTTTTTCCAGTTTTGGTGAGACGTTAATGGGCGCAGGGGTTATAAGTGCATCGATACCGACACCGGCAACAGAAGTAGTTGGTGGAGTTTTATTGGTGACAGGTGCCGTCCTGTGGGCTGCAGGAACCGGTTTACAATGGCTTAATAAGTCAAAAACAGGTAGAAAAATCATAAAAGGAACTGTTGAAACATTTAAAAAGGTTGGTAAAAAAGTAAGTGATCTTGGTAGTAAAATAGGCGATGGACTTAAATCATTGTTCGGATTTTAAGTAAGAAAACAAGCACATGATTAAGAAATTCAGATTAATGAGCCGAAAACAAATGGGGATTTTCATGTAATACCTACTTATTTATGATTAAGGTGGAAGTGCAGATGAAAATTAGTCATGAATTTTTGAAGCTAATAGAAGACAGACAAAAAGAAAAAGAGAAATATGAAATTTATCAACACGTATATAAATTTCATGAGTCAGATAGCGAATTTTTTTATTATATTGTTTATAAATATTACCAAGAGGGGAGAGGGTATATCATCCTGTCTTCTTCCCGAAAATTGATTCCAAAAAATGAAGCAGTGGAAATTGCTTACTACTTTTTAACCCATAATGGTACAGTTTCTGCTGCTCTGGGGCCAATGTCAGAGGTTCGGAAAAGGAAGGTTGAAACCGTTAAAAAAATCAAATCAAAATTATTAGAAGGAGAGGATTTAATTTTAACAAATAGACACTTAGCTGATTCCTATCATATGATTAATAATACGTTAGAATTGCAAATAGGGAATACGAGAAAAGTAAATGATATTTATAATCAAATTAAAGAACTCGACTTACATATTCAGAGAAAAACACATGTGTTAACGAAAGAGGCTTGGCAAAAAGGAAGAAATTTACTTCATGAATATAATGTAACAATGTATGAAGAATTGAAAACCCTATTGAAAAGTTGGGAGAGTGCCGAAAAAATAATAGATTATCTAAACCGATTGAATCTAGGTTTCCTTGAAAAATATAAGGCAAGAAATGTAGTAAAACAACTTCAAATAATGTTTAATGAACAAGCAAAGGAAAAGGTAAATAAATCATTAGAAGACTTTGAAAAAGATTTCCAAGGTAATTTTTTTACCAATCAAAGAGGAGAACTGAACACTGAGGAATATATTCAAGTCACTAATCGAATGATGGAAGAAGATTATAAAAGAAATTTATTACGGGATTGCCGAAATTCTTAATTTCTCGAGCTCTACTCAAAGTTGGTAAAACAGCAAAAAGAAGATTAAAGAGAAGTTGAAACAATAAAAAAGGTCAACAAAAGATGAAAAAAGTTTGGCAGTAAAATAGGCTGTGGACTTAAATTTGTTTGGATTTTCAGAGAAGAAGGTGTCCGTAATTGCAACTAAACCAGCAATTTCTAGAAATAGTCGAGAAATATAAACAAGACAATGAAAAATTCGAGGTATATTCTTACGTTTTTAAATATGTCGAAACAGATGAAGAATTTTATTATTATATCCTTTATAAGAAATACCGACAGGGAAAAGGAAATATGGTCCTTTCTTCTATACGTGGACTTATTGATAAACAAGAGGCAGTGAAAATAGCTTACTTTTTTTTAACACATAACGGAACTGCAAATGCGGCAAATCATGTAATAAATAAAAATAGAAAAAGAAGTAAAGAGTATGTGGAAGAACTTATGGAACTACTTTTGAAAAACAGACATTTGCTAAAGCCGTTACAGAGTTCAATAGATATCGTTATTGATATATTAACATTACAAGCAAAAAATACAGAACGTATAAATCAAATTTATCAAGATTTACTGGAATTAGATCAAAGAATTCACACGGGTACAAAAGTATTAACGGAAAAATTATGGCAAAAGGGAAGGAATTTAATAAAGGATTATGATGCTTTAGTGTACAGTGAAGTAAAGCAAGTAATATATAATATTCCCGAGGCAGAAAAAATTATGTCATATTTAAATGAGAGAAGACACTTTTCATTCATTGACAGATTCAAAGCTAGAAAAATAGCAGGAAAAATGGAAAAGCTTTATGGTGCAGAGGCCAAACAAGATTTACAAAATTCTTTGGAAGGATTTGAAAAAGATTTTCAAGGAAACTTTTTCACGAAAACAAGAGGTGAACTTAGTACTGATGAATACGTTCAATTTATTCATCAAATGGCTGAATATGAATATAAGAAAAATTTATTAGAAATTTGCCGAAATCCTTGAATAAGATATTCAATGTTAATAAAGTGAATACGGACGCTAAATGTAAAATCCGAAAAGTAATGGGAATTTTTATGTAATGCCTTTCTATTTTTAATTGATGTTGACGCAGTTTAGAGAAATAGGCGAGTGACTTAAATCATTGCTCGGTTTTAAGAGAAGAAGGTGTCAGTAAATGCAATTAAATCAGCAATTTCAAGAAATAGCCGAAAAATATAAACGGGAAAATGAAAAATATGAGGTTTACCCTTACGTTTTTAAATATACCGAAACAGATGAAGAATTTTATTACTGTGTATGGCAAAATAAAAGTGCAGAGCTTTGCAAAGGAAAAATGCAGAGTCCTGCACTAAATTTTTGTGCATAAACAAAAAAAGACTTGCCAGTCACCCCAAGTCCCACTACAGTAATTGTGTCAAGCAATTGGTAGTGGAGGTAAGAAAGGATGCTAGCAATGTCTGATATTAATTGTATCAAACATTTAAGAAATAACAAAGGTTTATCTATTTCAGAAATACAAAGAACAATGGGAATTAATTGGCGAACAGCTAAGAAGTATGCGGATGAAGATCAACTCCCTAAACAGAAATCATTTAAAAAGAAAGGGATGATGTATGAGGAAAAGTGGGGAGTAATTGTTTCAGATTGGCTTTTTGAGGATTTAAAGTTAAGGAAAAAATTAAGAAGAACAAAGAAACAAATATTTGAAGAACTAAAGAAAATGGGTTTCCAAGGTTCTTATCGTACTGTTTGTTACTTTATCTCTGAATGGATGAATACTCACCAAGAAGAAAAGGATAAAGGGTATGAAAGATTAGAACATCCTCCGGGTGAAGCTCAAGTAGACTTTGGAGTAATGGAAGCTGTACAAGATGGAGAAATTGTGGATATTCATGCTTTAGTTATGACGTTTCCTCATAGTAATGCTGGATTTGCAGTACCGTTACCAGCTGAAAATCAAGAATGCTTCTTACATGGTCTCAATATTCTTTTTAAACAGGTTGGGGGAGTACCTAAAAGGATAAGAATCGATAATTTGACCCCCGCTGTGAAGAAAAAAAGGACAAAAAATGAAGAAGCACAATTAACTGATGAATTTGTTCAATTTCAGAATTATTATGGCTTTGATGTGCAGGTATGCAATCCAAGAAGTGGCCATGAAAAAGGAAATGTTGAGAATAAAGTTGGATATATACGCTATAACTTTTTTACTTCAGCTCCAATAATGGACAGCTATGAGGGTTTAACTGATCAATTATTTCATAAATTAGAGGCGGACAGAAATAGAATTCATTATGCCAAAAACGTACGTATTGAGGACTTATGGCAGGAAGAACGGGATTATCTTCTAGCATTACCGGAAAAGCCCTATCCTGTATTTAAAGAGCATCTTGTTAAAGTAAACAAATATAATGAAGTGAAAGTGGATCAGACGTTGGTTCATGTCCCTAAGGGTGGCAACTATAGTCAATTACAAATGATATTAACATGGGATCAATTAAAGATTGTTTCACCTAATGGGGAGATATTATTGGATGACTATCGGCCATATATGAAAAAGCGAAAAGCTTTACCATGGCTTTCAATAATTAAAACATGGATTCATAAACCAAGGGTTGTAGAATATTCGCGCTATAATAAGTATTTACCGGGAAGAATTAAAGAATTTTTGTTGGTAGATAATTTAATTATTCGACGAAAACGATTAGAAGCTCTAGCTAGTTTATTAGTTTCTCATGACATGAAGAAGATTAATGAAGAGTTCTATGAATTAATTGCACAGGATAAGCTACCTAGTGATAATAATCCTTATGAAGTGGACTGGAGTAAATACGATTCATTAACTCCTAGAGAGGAGGCTGTCAATTGAAACAGGACATTAAAGAATTGTGTAAGTCATTGAGGTTAGCTTATGTTGCGGATGTATACGAGCAAATACCGTTTGAAACTCCGGAACAATTCTTGTATAGGCTACTTAAGGAGGAAATAAGATTAAGAGAAAAAGCGAGAGCGATCCGCTTGATAAAAAAGGCGAAGTTCTTAGATAAAAAGAGTTTACATGATTACGAGTGGACCGAACAACTTCGGTTCCCTCCTCACTTAACCAAAGAGGATTTGTGTAGCCTACAATTTATTGAGAATCGAGAAAATGTAGTTTTAGTTGGTTCACCCGGGACAGGGAAGACTCATTTAGCCACAGGACTAGGGAGAAAAGCTTGTGAACTAGGTTTTGAGGTTCGTTTTTACCGTGTTGCCCACCTAGTTGAGGAATTAGAGCAAGCTTTACGTAACAACCGTTTATCAGCATTTAGAAAACGGATGGAGAAGGTTGATTTGGTCATTTTAGATGAAATGGGATACTTACCATTTAGTAAAGAAGGAGCTGAATTATTATTCCAAATTATATCGGAGTTTTATGAACAGAAAAGCGTAATTATTACATCTAACTTAGAATTTAGTCAATGGAACCGGATCTTTACAGATTCTCGATTAACAGCAGCGTTAGTGGACAGGCTAATTCATCACGCCCATATCATCTCTTTTCATGGCGAGAGCTATAGACTGTCCCACGCATTGTCGAAAAGGAATTAAATGGGTGGCAAACCTCTGCATTTTTAATTGCATTTCTCTGCACTTTTCTATTGCAAAATACATTTATTACTATATTTTATATAAAAAGTATCAAGAGGGGAAAGGAATGCTTGTCTTGTCCTCAAACCGAGGTCTCTTAAATAAACAGGAAGGTGTGGAAATTGCTTATTTCTTTTTGACACATAATGGAACTGCAATTGCTGCTACAAACGTGATAAAAAAAGTGATGAAAAGAAGCAAAAAATATGTTGAAGAACTAATTCAGCTCCTTCAGCAAAATAAAAGTATGTAATTTCCTGTACAAAGTTCAGTAAACATTATAATAAATACATTAACAATACAGGCAAAAAATACGATTCTTTTCAATGATATATACCAATCTATTTTGGAAATTGATAACGAAATCTATGACCGATCAAAGACATTAACAAAAGAACTGTGGTTAAGGGGAAGAAGTTTAATCAAAAAATATGATGGATTAATATATAGTGAATTTAATTACGTTTTTAATAACTTGCATCATGCGGAAAAAATAATCACTTATCTAAATGATGAAGGGAATTATATATTATTTGAAAGGTTTAAAGCCAAAAAAATGGCGAAAAAGCTTGAAAAAATATTTGGTAAGGAAGCAAAGGCAAATTTAATAAAATCCCTTGAAGGATTTGAAAAAGATTTTCAAGGAAACTTTTTCACGAAAACGAGAGGAGAACTTAGTACAGATGAGTACGTTCAGTTTATTCATCAAATGGCTGAAAACGATTATAAAAGAAACTTATTAAGAGATTGCCGGAATCCTTAATTATGTCAATGTATTGGAGTGAAGAGGATGGAATATGTAAAAGAGACCTTTAGTCTGTATGTGAATAATTTTTGGAAAATCACGTTATTAGCATTAACGATATGCTTGCCTTTTTTGCTTGTACATGGTTTTACTTCGAATGTCGTTTATTATTATGTAAGTTATACACCTGCTGAAATTTTTGGGGATTATACGAATTTATTTTTGAGTATGGTCTTTTTTGTACTTGTTCAAATTCCGTTGATCAAGTTCATACAGATGGAGTTGAACGGGGAGGAAAATCAGCTCAGTTCGAGTTACCATACATTTTTCAAATATGGATTTATGGCGTTTTTATTTGCCATCCTGTATATTTCACTTATTGTTATTGGGATAACTTTATTTGTGCTACCCGGAATAATTGTTCTTATATTGTTTTATTTTACTCCTTACGTTATGATTTATAAAAAACAAAATCCGTTTCGCTCTCTGGGCACGGCTTTCAGGTTAGCTAAAAAGCACTTTTTTAAAATCCTATTGATTATACTTGCCATGGGACTTATCGACAATTTATTCAGCTCAATATTATTGCTTGGCATTTCAGGTGTATCTTCAGACTATTTATCTATTTTTTTCGGACAGTTGCTGTTAAATTTAATCTTTTTCCCGTTACTAACGATTTATACCACCTGCCGTTTTCATGATTGGTTTGAAGAATTGGAGGAACATGTGCCGGTGAAAAAATTGCATTAAAATTATGAACATATCGAAAGGGGCAGCCATGAGAAAAATATATCATTTTTTTAGAATAATATTTTTATATCTTTTTATCTTTTTTTGGTTTTTTCTAATAATCGACTTTTTACGGACAGATGATGTAGACGCGGCCTTATTTAGCTTAGGATGTGCTGTGATTCTTTATTTTCTTTTCTTTCGGTTGCTTTTATCAAGAAAAAGAAGACGGAGCAAATATAAAACTTCCTCTCAAAGAAAGAAATCAAGTAAATCCAAATCTTCCTCTTCCTATGATTCAGGGGGTTTCTTTAGTTTTGGCGGTTGGGATTCCTCTGACGGAGGGGATAGCGGTGGAGATGGAGGAGGCGGTGGTGGAGATTGACTGCTCCAAGTTCGATAAACGGTCGGTTCTTCATCATTTTTTCGCTTAGCAAAAAAATCTGAAACACATCCGAACCGTTATCCGTAAATATATGTATGATGAAAGGATGTGTTTGCCATGAGTAAATACTCACTAGACGAATTTTTGAGCCAAACAGAACAAGAGGATAAAGGGGAAGGATTATTTGAACTGGAAACTCCGCATCTTCTTGAAGTTAATTTGAATGGACAGATTTGGGCAAAAGCAGGTTCCATGGTTGCCTATCACGGAAAAATTAAATTTGAACGTGAAGGAATATTGGAACAAGGCCTAGGTAGCATGTTTAAAAAGGCGATTTCAGGAGAAGGAGCCTCTTTAATGAAGGCGAATGGTCAAGGAACATTGTATTTGGCGGATGACGGAAAAAAGATTATTATCCTGGACTTACAAAATGAGTCCATCTATGTGAATGGCAATGATTTACTCGCATTGGAAACAACAATTAAACACGATATTAAGCTTATGAAGCGGGTTAGCGGCATGTTGGCGGGCGGATTGTTTAATATCCGTTGTTCCGGTACCGGGTTAATTGCGATTACCAGCCATTATGAGCCGTTAACATTGCGTGTCACACCGGGCAAACCAATTATAACTGATCCAAATGCAACAGTTGCCTGGTCAGGAAATCTGCAGCCGGAGTTTCAAACGGATGTTTCCTTTAAAACCTTTATTGGGAGAGGAAGCGGCGAGTCCATCCAAATGCGTTTCCAAGGGGACGGCTTTGTCATTGTCCAACCGTATGAAGAAGTGTATTTTCAAGAAAGTCATTAAAGTTTATGTGGGAAGAAGATGAGTAACATTAAAGAGATTATACTGGTAGGGTCTTTTCATTTTTTAAAAACATCCTGCAAGTGGAAAGTAAAACGAATGAGCGCATGCTCCTCTTGATAGGCGGAGTCCATTTGTGGATGCTAAGGAAATTATTTGTAGGAATTGGATGGAAAGTGATTAATCCATTTTCTGAATCGAGCTAGGGTAGTAGATGAAACAGAAAATTTAAGGCAGTCGTACTAGATAAAATTAACGTGATTGGAAGTATCGATGATGATCATAGCAAATAATAATGGTTTAATCTTAATTCGGCGCAATCATTTAGAAGAACGTAATTGGCGAGACGATACAAGTTATAAATTTATTTTTTCATTCTTTGGAAAAAGTGTATATCAGACCTATTATGAGGATCTTACCATTCATGCTGGAGAGTTTTTTATTTTTAACCCAAATGAACCACATAAACAACTAAAAGTTATACAGGAAAAGTTTCTTATTGAAATTGAGCCGGAAGTAGTGAAGGAGGCAGCTATTCAATTAGGTATTGAACAACCGGAGCCGGAGTTTTCTGCACAGGCATTTAGACACCCGCTGATTAGCCAGTGGGCGTCCTTTATCCATAATTATTTCATTCAACAAGAAGCCGAAGAACTACCGGCGAATGATTTGTTTTTGGATAATAGTGTAGCACAGCTTACTATCTTGCTCTTACAATTTGGCTTATGATCTCATCAAAAGGAACTGCCAACGATTCAAACGAAAACAAATATTGATATAGTAATCAATGCCCTAAAAGAAAACTATACAGAAGATTGGTCACTCGATCAGATGGCCAACATTTCGGGATTAAATAAATATCAATTTGCCCATCAGTTCAAGGAAGAGAAGGGGATTTCTCCATACTCTTGGCTGCAATTATATCGTTTGTTTAAAAGTCAGCACTCATTAATCAATACAGATGAATCCATTTTATCAATTGCACTAGAACACGGGTTTAAAAATATTTCTTCCTATAATCGTCTATTTATGAAAATGTATCGGAAAACGCCGACCGAATTTCGTAAAATATATAGAAGAAAGTAGTCCTATCAAGCTGACAAGCAACATGAAGATACCACTCACACACATTAAAAATTGGATGGACACATGTAGGGAGAAAATACCATAAAGTGCAAGTGAGATGGTGTTCGAAAAATATAATAAAACAGCATTAAAGCTAAATGCTCTGCCCATTTTATCTTCCGGTACCAGTGATTGAACAATATACACCCGTGTTAAACTGGCAAGCGGCATTCCAATACCAACAATGGCGGCCCCGATGAAAAAATGCGGAATATCATAAAGGAGACCATAGTAGGTAATTCCGGTAGCCCAGATAATCGAACCAATGAAGTAATGGCGCAGTGTCATTTTTTTTATAAAATATGGGATGATGATATTGGTAACAATAACTATACCCCCAAACAACCCTTGTAAAATACTATAGAGTTGTTCACTTGCAGAACTCATCTTGGATAAAGCCAGTAGCATGCCAACTTCCCATACCCATGTATTAAAAAAGACTGTGATAAAGGTAAATAGAAATAATTTTTTTATAGTAACTTGCTTGCGAACCCAATGAACAAATTCAAAGATTGCAAACAAAGCCGCTTTTATTTTTTTATGACGAGGAGCGACATTTTTTTCATCTATTAAGTCGATTTTTAATGGATTTCTACAAGCATTTGCGTTTTCCAGAGACCATTTGTTTTTGCGCCCTGTCTCCCTCGGAGTTACCTGAAGAGGGTACAACGGGAGTGATGCGAACATGTTTTCCTCCAAAACTGAATTGCATTCGATCGGATGGATCAGTAGACGTTTCTGCTAATTTCTTATCATTCGTTAAATTTCGTTGGTGTTACCGTCTTAACCAATTGATACAATCCGGTCACTGCAAAAATTCCATTTTAATGAGAATGGTTTATTTGACGTTGTTCTTAGGAATAATCATTTATTGAAATGGATTTGTGTCGTTTACAGTACGATAGAAGTGAAAAATTTTAAGCAAAAACTGATTAGGATGACAGTGGACAAAAAATAAATTCAATGAAACAGGTAGGTAATCGATTAAGCGGATTAGAGAAAAATCCGCAACAAGGCATCATGATCCAAGAAAATTTAACCGATTAAAAAAACAGCAATGTGCAGCACAAAAGAACAGGAAAATGGGTTAATCAGGAGGTTTGTTAAATAGATAGATGATTATTCGTAAACTTAATATCAATGAAACCCCACCAATGGACCTGTTGTTATTGGCAGACCCTTCCTTGGAACATGTTCAGGAATATATTCAACGGGGAGAATGCTTTATTGCTGAAAAAGAAAACCAGATCATTGGTGTTTATATCCTATTACGGACTAGACCGGCAACTGTTGAATTAGTTAATATTGCTGTTGACGAAAAGGAACAGGGGCTGGGTATTGGCAAGTGGTTGGTGATGGATGCCATAAAAAAAGCAAGGTCTTCAGGATATGAAATCATCGAAGTCGGAACAGGAAATTCAAGTATTGGTCAGCTCGCTCTATACCAAAAATGCGGCTTCCGAATAACCGGAATTGACCGCGATTATTTCGTGAAGCATTACCCTGAGCCAATTTTTGAAAATGGCATTCAATGTAGGGATATGGTGCGATTAGCATTGGATTTGTAAGGGTAAAAAGGTTCGTATGTAGATAAATCCTTCTAATAGAATATTTGAAAACATCAAAGCTATAGCTAAAGAAGTAATGTTAAAATTCGAAAAAGCTTTAAAAAGGTGAAACTAGATTGATTGTGGGTATTAACCGCTCGGAAAAATCAACAGCTGCCAATCTATTAAGCAAGCAACTTTATAAAGCAGAAATTAAAATACCGCTTTTCACCTAGATGATTACATTGTTGAAAGAGCAAGCGTTATCGGCCGGAAGAAGAACAATATTTAGAACGGGGCAACCGGTCCGGCAAGCGGATTTGGTTATTTTTAATTGACGGGGGAGAATTCAGTGATAAAAATATGTAAAGCAGACGAAAGCCATGTTGCAGGCATAGCAAAAGTTTGTACAGAAGGATATTGGGCAACGTATCAAGAACTGCTTACGAAAGAACGTATTCAGAGAATTGTAGAGGAGTTTTATAACCATGAACGGATTTTACAGGAAGTGACACATAGTGACCGTAATTGGGGCGGTTATTTTGTTGCTGTTGAAAATAATGTTGTCGTCGGTGCCGGTGGCGGCGGAATGATTGATGAAACGACAGGGGAACTTTATGTACTCTATGTTGACCCGAGTCGCCGCAATGAAGGAATTGGCACAATGATTTTGGACGCCATTACGAAACAGCAAAAAGAAGAGTTTAACGCTACTGAACAATGGGTTTCCGTTGCAAAGGGCAATATGAAGGGAATTCCTTTCTATGAGGCAAGGGGATTTGTCTTTCAACATGAACGTGCAAGCTATGGTAATGCAGAAGGGGAAGATTACGTTTCGTTAAGGTATTTCCGGAAGTTATAAAATGATCATGATGATCGCACTACAAAACAATAACATTTTTTCAACCAATGAAGTATTAGAAATGATAGAAAAAGAACTATAGAGGGAAATTTATTAAGCGTGTGGTAGTAATAGATACATTAAGAAAAGCGCAGAGCGCCCGCTTAGCGACGTACAAACTGGAGCGCCCCGCAATGAGATAAAGGAAACACGGTGAGGGACGAGCCGATAGTTGACTTATCGTAGTGGAGGGGAGTGAAGTTTGCTAGTCGCTGGCGCTCGTAGCTAGACAATAAAACTAATCCCAAGTTAATTGCTTGTATTTTTATACTTTCTTATACTATTAAAAAATAATCCTGCCTCCTTTTACACTGAGGCAGGAAAAACGCGACCAATAAGTCCGGATCACTAAAACTACCTTATTACAGAAATATCCTTGATGAATGAATTTGCTTTGATATGACAAAATAGGATGTTATTAATACAATTCCATATAAAACAACGCTAATCAGTAAGGCTATTAAGGTCATAAAAAGAGTGAATTCAAATGTGATAACGAACAAACAAATACCAAGGATTGTCCCAAGAAAGATACTACAAGCAGTCCATGTTGCCGTTTCCTTTAAATATAAGCGCTGAATAGTCTTCAGTTTCCACCCGATATCTCGGAGTGTAAGCATTTCTGTCTGCCGCAAAGTTAAGAAAGAAGTATTACTCTCCGCCACTGTAATTACGGCTAAAATAACAGACACAACCATTATTAGCAATAAGGAAAAGGAGATAGCATTATAAATATAGGACCCGAGATTGGTATCGGATGTCAAGCTACTTGTTGTTGAAATTGATCCAATAACGAAATAGAGCAAAATCGTGATAATCATTAATTGAATAAAAGTTAAGACAATAAACTTTCTGTAGTAATAAAGATTCCGAACAAATATTGACTTACCTGGAGCCCCTTGTTTAATCGTTAATTGATAGTTTGATGGTTTTAAACAAATAATAAAAATAATGAATCCAAAAAGGAAGCATATACCAGACAATAATAACAATGATGATCCATCGAGAAGTTGAAAATAAATGAAACTGCACATAATAATAAAACTAATAAAAGTGGCAATAACCCCCAGAATCCCAAGTTCTAAAAAGTGAAAAGTGTTGATATGCCTGTCACTCCAACCAATATCCGATAAAATTTTTGTTTCATTTTTCCTTGTATTCTTCCAAAAGAAGATTCGATTCAAAATATAAATGAATCCTACCAATATAAATAATCCACTAATTAACATATTAGATAGATTCCATCCATCGGTTATCTTGGCAGCAGCATCTAAACTTGTCCATTGCTGGGTTACCATTCCGATTCCTTCTACATCAAGTTGCATCGTTTTTGGCGAGGCACGGGCTACGATATCAATATGGAAATCGCCAAGTTTGTGTAATTGTTCAACGACGTGAAGGATTTTTTTCTCTGCCTCTTCATCGTATTGGTGAATACCGGCTACTTTTATACGAATAGCATCAATAGGTTTTTCACCTTTAATATGAACTGTGTCATTAATATCAATTAATCCGTGGGCCGGTGAGGAAATGAAACTCCCCGGAACTGCTGTTTCATGGACGACTGTTCCATCCTTTGTCGTTGTAGGTGCTTGATGATAAATCCCTAGTGGGCTTGCTGCTAAGGATTTTTCATATTCCTTCGCTGAAAAGGCATTAATTGGAACGAATAAAAATGGTACAGCAGTTGTATTATAATATCCTGGTTGTCCGTGTTTTTTGATTTCACGGTAAGTTGGTACATGATCTTGTTCTCCAACTTGTTTAACAGCTAAATAATCCTTTTTATTTGATATTCAACCGGGCTTGTAGAATAAAATTGACTTGATTCACTAATTGAAGTAGCGTAATTTTCAGATGGAGATATGTTTCCATTATAGTCCACTGAAAATGGTTCGAAATAAAAGGGTGTGACTTGATTAGATAAGTCAAATGTATACGACGTATTAGATATTGGTTCTAAGTTAGATAAATAATCAATAAGCGATTTTCTTGCTTCATCATCTACAAATTCTAACATACCATCATGGGAAGTAGATATACCCAATTTTTCTTTCAATGCAAGTGTATCTTTTGTTTCCCAAGGAATGTTTTGGATGATTATATTTATTTTCACAGAAATTTTCGGGTCTTTCAAATACAAAACCTTTATGATTGCTGCCTTTTCTGCAAACGACATGAACATTTGTTCCTCAGGCGTTAATTCCCGAATTAATTCATTAAAAGGAATACCAGTTAATTTTCCTTCTTGTTCGAAGTCTATGCCCATAACAAGATGAAACGATTGGGGAATCATAAATCTAGGCTTTTCACCACTGACGGAAGTTTCCGTTCGTCTTTTAAAGTCCTTTAAAGAATCAAAACCATCAAAATATCCATCTTGTTTTAAGTAAAATGTCTCTTTTTTATCACCCCATTGATATTCATGAATTCCATCTGAGGTGATGAACGAGGCACTCAGTAAACTACTAGACTCAGGAAAAGGAAAATCTACAGTCCGAGAAAATCCAGTGAAATAACCTAATGAAGCAACCGGTGCGGCAATTTCAATCTCTTTCATAGATTGAATCTTTTTCCACATTTCAATTGTGATTCCACCATTTCCTGCTCCTAAGTAATTCTCTTCTACTACACCTAACGTTTTTTCAACGGGTGTCTGACTATCTTTAGCGCGGACCAGTATGTCATAGCTTCCCCGTGCAAAATGTTTAATATCATCATCTACTTGTGCTTGAATATCTTTAATTGAGTGAAGACTAATTGTACTAACTGTTAAAATAGCGATCATTGCAATAATGAAAAGTGCCGAACTTGATTTATTGTTTTTTACGGATGTCCATGCATACTTAATCATGGTGCAACTCCTTTTCTCTCAATGTCCCATCTGCAATTTCGATAATCCGCTGTCCTTTATTCGCTACAACTTCATCATGAGTAGCTAAAATGATTGTATGACCTTCTTGATGGATTTCCTCAAGCAACATCAAAGGATTATCCCGATTTACAAAATCTAGGTTTCCTGTCGGTTCATCACATAATAATATTTCCGGATCTGTTATCAATGCACGAGCAATTGCAACTCGCTGTTGTTCACCACCCGAAAGCTCGCTTGGTAAATGGTTCATTCGATGCGATAAGCCGATTTTTTCAATGATTTGTATTGCCTTTTTTTGAATTAAACTCCTTTTATTATAAGGGATGAGTGGAAGCATTACATTTTCCAAAACAGAAAACTGTGGAAGTAGACGAAACTGTTGATAGACAAAGCTAACTTTTGTGTGCCGGAATGATTTCTTTTGATTCTCTTTCATTTGATAGATATTCTTTTCGTCAATGACCACAGTTCCTTTAGCCGGCACTAGTAATCCGCCGATTAATTTCAGAAAAGAAGTCTTCCCCGAGCCAGATGGCCCAATAATCGATACCCATTGTCCCGTTTCTACCGTAGTTGACACATCATCTAAAACGAATATTGATTGATTCGTTTGTGTTTGATATGCGACCGTCACATTTTTTATTTCTATCATGAAAGTCCCCTCTATTCGAAAGAGGGCTATCCCAAGCGTTTCATACCATTGATTGTTTAAAAAGAGAATAGCACTTCGAGAGATAGCCCTCTTACCCTATTTTTATCTGTATAAATACACTTTACCGCCTACACTATCGGTGCCTGCAGAAGAAACAGTTGCGCGTGGAATATATTTTAAACATGGAAGTATTTTAACTATGTAGCCAGTTTTTACGTATAAATCGTTCATTTAAGCAGTTACTTTTTCCTTCTGACAAAATAAAAAAGTTAAGGGCTGCTGAAGTATTTGAATTCTATTTTTGGATGGAATTTGGATAAAGTATTAAGATTATAAAACGAATACTATATACCGGATTTTAAGTCTATAAATGAAAATTGCATTTGAAAAATTAACTAACCTTTTTGAGAGAAGAAATATAAAAATCGATGGGTTTGATAGACTAATATTCCTTATTGATGCTCAAGCGAATTTAGTCGTTGCTCATTCCTTCGCCTAACGAAAACAAACCCGTATAAACATTCAGCAGCCCTTTATATTAATTTATTTTTATTAATAGCTCTCTTTTAATTATTTTTATTTCCGATACTAGTATCTACTTATAAAGATACATTGATTATAATATATTGTAAATTACGTAATTTATATAATTTATATAGGGGTTAGTACACAAAGTTACGATCGACTTGTGTAAGTTTAAAAATAAAGACTTACATTCATAGAAATAATTGAGAATGCCCCTTTTTTTGTATAATCAGTATATTAGGAATGTATGAGGCGTTAGTTGGAGGAAGGGGTGATTGTCGTGTCTAATATTGGGAAACTGGTCAAACTAAAAAGGTTGGAGAAAAATATGAAACAAGACGAACTTTGTCGAGGAATTTGTACTCCCTCCTATCTAAGTAGAATTGAAAATAATCTAGTTATTGCGGATGATGGATTATATACGCTTCTCTTTGAAAGGCTGGGAATCAATTACAGACTGATAGGTCAAAATAGTAGTTTAGTTGATTCAAGAATTGAAAATTGGTATAGAAATTTATTGGAAATGAACGAAGGAAATGAAGATATCGAGGAATTAAAGGAATTTGCACAAATTGCTGGGGAAGAATCCTATAGTAAATTTCAAATTGTATATTGCCGCTACCTACTTATAAAAAATGATATGGAAGAAGCCGATAAGTTAATCAATACCCTTAGGCAAGTTATTTCCTGTGATACAAATCGGAATTTCTTTCTTCTCGCTAATGTTTTACTGTTATTTTATATTAAGAAGAATGACTTTGTGAAAGCAATTGAAACGGGAGAAAAACTAATAAAACAACATGGATATGAATGTTTAGGGGGAAAATTGGAGCTGGGTATTTTTTATTACAATTTAGCCCTAAGTTATAAAAACCTATACTATTATGAATTAGCTAGCTCCTATGTGAAACGAGCGCTTTCAATATTTAAAGATGAGTATCTTTTAGAAAGGGCTTTAGCTTGTCACATCATTCTCGGCACCTGCTATAATAATCTAGGCAAGTTTCAAGACTCATTAGACACGTATCAATTGGCTGAAAGGATATTGGATTACTTACCGAAAGAGGAACATAAAAAGTATCGTTTTGCTATTAATAATAATCTGGGGAACTGCTTTGAATTCCAAGGGAAGTATTTGGAGGCAGTTAACTATTATATAGAAGCAACAAAATATTTAACGTATCAGGACCCAAATAATGCTATTTTAAATCTAATCCGTTGTTATTATACGTTAGGAGATTTTTCAAATGCGAAAAAATGGATACAAAAAGCCCGTTCCAATGATAGTGGCATGATTCCTGAAAAGTTCGACATACAATATAAAGTCTTTGAAACAATAATGGCTGACAATCTTACTGTAGAATGCATGATAGATATACAAAAGTTAAGTATAGATTACTTTTTATCGATGAATGATTGGATGCTTACCGCTTATTACTCTAAATTATTTGCTTCATTATATGAATCTAATAATCTTTATAAACAAGCAAATTCAATGTATAAGCTCGCTTTGCAAATACGTAATGAAAACATACAAGGAGAGAATGAGGAATGAAAAAGCTACTTTTTGTAATCTTATTCACTTTGTTTTGTAGCATTTATTTTGAAAGTGATTTTCAAGTAACTAGTGATGAGGATGTGGGGCCAATGAGCGATCATTCTAGTGAAATAGAAAATGGTTAAGATGAATCAAATAGCTCGCGTGACAAAAAACCACCGGACCTCCGATGGTTTTTTGCCAAATTCATAAAGTTTCTCTATTCCAACTCAAACGCCCCGGTATAAAGCTGATAGTACTTGCCTTTTTCTCCAATCAGCTTCTCATGGTTGCCGCGTTCGATGATTCTGCCTTGTTTAAGGACTATAATACATCAGAGTTCACCTATGAAATTAGCTTGTTAAACGATTTGGTTCACGCCTACAACAACATTCTCCACTTGTCTTTTCATTATATGCACGGAAAAAAGTCCTCCACGATGCAAACTATTAATTGTGGAATGCTTTTTCATCATAGTTTGAGCTGTTTTCTTTTAAAACTGGTTTTTTCACTAATGCTAATAATAAAATCATGCCGATTATGCACAGAGAACCGAGCCATTGAAAAAATCCAAACGGTACTTTCAACCAGAAGACGGTGGTCAACACGGCGGCTAATGGTTCAAGGCTACCAAGTAAACTAGTTTCCTTTGGTTCTAAGCTTTGCAAACTCTCAATATAAAACCAGAAGGCTAACATTGTTCCAAACAGTATGACAAAACTGAGATACATTACGATTTCAAAGTTGAAAGTTGCTATATGTATTCTCCAAGGCGGATGGATAAAACTGAGAGCAACACCGCCGATGATCATGGCCCAACCAACGATAACAAGGGAACCGAATTGCTTGATAAGCGGGACGGCATACAATGTATAAAAGGCGAGTGCCACACCGGATAAAACGCCCCAAATAATGGCCGGCATTGGTACAGAGAGTTTAGATATCGAACCGTTTGTCAATAATAAAAAACTTCCGATAAGGGCTAAGCAAACCGTGATAACGTCTTGCCCGGTAAGAACGGCCTGTCTGCGGAAAACGGTATAAATAATAATCATGACAGGTGCCAAATATTGTAAAAGTGTAGCCACTGCCGCATTACCATGGCTGATAGATGCCATATATGTATATTGGACTGCCAGCATACCGAGCAACCCGAAGATAATTAATTGTATGGATGACCTTTTCTGTTTCCATACACGAATGATTTGGCTCCGTTCTTTTTTAAAAAATTGGATAGTCAATAACGCAATTCCGGCAAGCAATAATCGGATGGTGACTAGCCAATTGACCGAGATACCAAATTGTTGAAACAGTTTTTGTGAGACAGTGCCGCCGATTCCCCAAAATATCGCGCCGAGGATGACTAGCAATAACCCTAATTTTCTTGAATACGTGTTCATAATGTACTCCTGCCCATTAAATAGTCATACCACTATCATAATAAAAATATTTCCTCTTTTCTATAATTCCCATTAAAAAAGAGGACATCGACTGCCCCCAAATGATTTAGAGAAGTAAATCTTTATATTCCTCACTGTTTTCCAATACTTTTTTGGCATAAGAACATTCAGCGATAATATGCAGTTGGTTTGCTTTCGCATATTCCGCCACTTGATTTACCAACTGTTTACCTAAACCTTTTCCATTATGTCCTTCATTCACAATCGTATGGGTTATAGTGATTTGTTGTTTACCGTCGAGATCGGAAGGAATGTACTCAATTCTTGCAATGACTTCCCCGTCTTCTTCCATGTAAAATTGATTGGTACCTGCTTTTATTTCTGCCATCTTAAACCGCCTCCTAGTTCTCACTTTATTTAATAAATACGTTTTCATTAGTATAACAAAAAACTTATTGAATTACCCTGAAAAAAGGTCTAAAAAATAGATAATATATTTACTTGGACTAAGCAATTCTACATGTTATAATTCTTGCATAAGAAAAAATTTCATATCCAAAAGGATTAGGTGTCTTTTTTAAAGACTTAATAGGGAAGTTGGTGAAAATCCAACGCGGTCCCGCCACTGTAAATGGGAGCTCTCTTATATACAAGCCACTGTCATCGGAATGGGAAGGCGGAATAAGAGAGTGATGATCATGAGCCAGGAGACCTGCCTATTCTTTTGCACCAAAAAACCTACGCGGATAGGGAGGTGTGCAATATAGTTGTTCATTGCATCCTCGAATTGATAGGATGTTTTTTTGTCTTTTAATGAGGGTCATTTTTAAGCCGAAACCAATCGAATTTTATCGATAGTTAGTTTATCAAAATAGAGGAGAGATTCACCTTGAAAAAAAGATACATATTTCTAATCCTGTTGCTTACATTCGGATTACTTGCCGGGTGCGGGGCAAAGGATGACTCGAAAACAAATCAAAACGGAGATAATACTAAAACAGAACAAGCAGAAAGTACAACAGCCGCCTTCCCGGTTAAGATTAAAGATGCCGTCGATCAGGAAGTGGTCATTGATAAAAAACCGGAGAGAATTGTTTCCTTAATTCCGAGCAATACAGAGATTGCCTTTGCGTTGGGACTTGGTGATGAAATTGTCGGCGTATCCGATTTTGATAATTATCCCGAAGAAGCATTAGAAAAAGAAAAAATTGGCTCTATGGATTTCAATGTAGAAAAGATTATTTCCTTAAAACCTGATTTAGTGCTTGCACATGCATCAGGTGCTCACAATTCTGAAGCCGGATTACAACAGTTGCGAGATGCGGGCATAACCGTTCTTGTTGTGAATGATGCGGAAAACTTTGAAGACGTCTATGATTCTATTAAAATGATTGGGAAAGCGACAGGGGAACAAGCTAAAGCACAATTACTTATTGATGACATGAAGACGAAAATTGAAAAAATTCGTGAAAAAACTGCAAAGATTCAAGATAAGAAGAAAGTATATATAGAAATATCTGCCCCTGATATTTACGCCGCAGGGAAAAATACATTCATGGATGAAATGCTGAAAATCGTTCATGCAGAAAATGTGGTGACCGAAGAGGGATGGCCAAAAATTGAACCGGAAGCGATCATTGCCGCCAATCCGGATGTCATCATAATCACTTACGGATCCTATACGGAAGGGGCAGTTGAACAAGTGCTAAGTCGAGAAGGTTGGGACCAGGTGAATGCTGTAAAAAATTCTCAAGTAGTCGATATTAATTCCGATATGGTCACTCGTTCAGGTCCACGTCTCGCTGAAGGGGTAGAGGAAATTGCAAAAGCAGTTTATCCGGAAATTTTCCAATAAGAAACCTTTTGCGTATATGGCAGCATCCATCCTTTTGGTTGCTGCCATTCTCATCGGTATTTCAATCGGTACTGTAACGGTTCCGATTGGTGATATTGTCAAAATTATCGGATCACGTCTTTTTAATATATCGCATGTAAATGTCGATCCGATGTATACAACAATCGTTTGGAATATTCGCTTTCCCCGTGTCGTTTTAGCGGGATTGGTTGGTGCGTCCTTGGCCATTGCAGGAGCCGCCTTTCAAGGGTTATTAAAAAACCCGTTAGCTGATCCTTACACGCTCGGTGTTTCATCCGGGGCTTCGGTTGGTGCTGTTTTGACTATCTTTTTGCATATCACTATCCCTGTCATCGGTTCATATACGCTGCCGTTTCTAAGTATTTTATTTGCCCTAATAACCATTATTGCTGTCCTTATTTTTGCAAAAAGAATTGATCGCTCAATGAAAGTCGAAACGATTATTTTAACAGGTGTGATTTTTAGCTCCTTTTTAAGTGCTTTTATATCCTTGATGATTGCTTTGACAGGGGATGAACTTCGGCAAATTGTCAGCTGGCTAATGGGAAGCGTTTCGATGAGAGGTTGGGAATATATTCAGATTATTTTACCGTTTTTTCTTATCGGCTCGTTTCTATTACTTATGAATGGAAATGAACTAAATGCGATGTCCTTTGGTGAAGAAAGGGCGCAGCATTTAGGGGTAAATGTAAAGAGACGGAAAATGCTTGTATTAACAGCGGGCTCAATTTTAACCGGGGCAGCTGTTGCGGTATCGGGAACAATTGGTTTTGTTGGTTTAGTCATCCCCCATTTAACAAGATTACTGTGGGGACCTGATCATAAGCATTTATTACCATTATCGATGTTAACCGGAAGTGCTTTTTTAATATTAGCGGATCTTACGGCAAGAACCGTCATTTCACCGACAGAGCTTCCCATTGGTGTGATTACATCTTTAATCGGCGCTCCGGTATTTGCTGCCATTTTAATCCGAAACAAAAGGAAAGGAGGGGAAAGATGACGTCCATAAAGGTTGAAAATCTATTCGGCGGGTATAGTGGCGAACCTGTTTTAACAGATGTTTCATTTACTGTTGAACAGGGAGAATTTTTCGGGATATTAGGTCCAAATGGCAGTGGGAAAACGACATTATTAAAAATGATCAGTGGAGTTTTGCCATTTTTAAAAGGAAGTATTTTTGTAGGGGACCGATCTATCCAATCATTTTCAGCAAAAGAGCTTGCCCAAGTTATTGCTGTTCTGTCGCAACATTCTTCACAGGCTTTTTCTTATACGGTCAAGGAGACGGTCGCACTTGGCAGATATGCGCATAAAAAAGGCTTATTTCAAACATGGAGTCAAAAAGATGAAGAAGTGGTTCAGGAAGTGATGCAATGGACCGGTATTGAAAAATTTCAAGAGCAATCACTTGAGTTTTTATCTGGCGGAGAAAAACAGCGGGTTTTTTTGGCACAAGCACTTGCTCAAGAACCGGAAATTTTGCTGTTGGATGAACCGACAAATCATTTGGATTTATCCTACCAAAAGGATTTATTGGATTTATTGCACAAGTGGACGAGGGAAAAAGGGTTGACGATTATTTCGATTTTTCACGATATTAATTTAGCCGGCCTGTATTGTGACCGTTTATTGCTCTTGGAAGACGGAAAGGTCATCAAAAACGATACACCAAAAGATGTTTTGACGGAAAATACGATTCAACAAGTGTTTAAAACGAAAATTGAAATGCACCAGCATCCTAAAGTGCCGGCCCCGTTGATGGTTTTACTGCCGGATGATGCTTTAGAAAATGGTGGGACGGAAGAAGTAACGGAGAATCATATCGGTGTTTTCGATGACTACATTTTGCTCCAATCCCCTATGATGTTAAAAACAATGTCCTCCGGCGTTATTGGCTCCGGTATTGGATGGTACAATACTTTTATCAATCGGTATGTTGATAAATCATATCATTCAAGAAACTATCGTGAAGAATTAAAACGTTTTGTTGTGGAAGAAGGTTTGGACCCGTCAAATACGGTTGGGATGATGACGGCGGTGAAGATGGAAAATGTTCAATACAAACAATACCTCGACAAGGACTTTTCCATACTAGTGGTTGTCACAGCCGGGGTCGGCAATGCAGTGGATGTATCGAGAAGTGTCGAACATCCTTTTGTTTATCGACCGGGAACAATCAATACGTGGATCATTGTCAATGGCAGATTATCTGAAGAGGCATTTATCCAATCCATCATAACGGCAACAGAAGCAAAGGTAAAGGCGCTGGCTGAATTGCAAATTCCCGACCAAGAGACAGGAACCATTGCGACCGGGACCTCAACCGACAGTATTTTAATTGCCGCGACACAAAAGGGAAAATACCAAGAGTTTGCCGGGACGATTACCCCCCTCGGAAAGTTGATTGGAAAAGGTGTATATGAGTGTACACTTGAAGCAATCCAAAAAAGCCTAAAACGGAGTCCCGACCTATGATTATCCAGCATGTATCTGCAATCACACTCGCTTATATTATTGATCGTATCGTCGGTGATCCACCTAGCTGGCCGCATCCGGTCAAATGGATGGGCTCGCTCATTTCCTTGTTGGATAAACATTGGAACCGAGGTAAGGCCCGGAAATGGAAAGGTTTCGCAATGGTGGTTCTTATTCTATTTCTTGTGCTTCTTGTTACATCCTGTATTACCTTTATTGCCTACCGCATCCATATCGTGGCGGGAGTTTTGATGGAAGCTGTTTTAATCTCAACAACAATTGCTCAAAAAGGATTACAAGATGCGGCTTTAGAAGTGTACCGGCCGTTACAACATCTTCAATTGGATGAAGCACGGAAAAAACTTTCCTATATTGTCGGCCGGGATACGAATCAGTTGGATGAACGTGAAATTACCCGGGGTGCGGTGGAAACGGTCGCAGAAAATACTAGTGATGGGGTAACAGCACCGATGTTTTGGGCTTTTGTTGGGGGTGCCCCGCTTGCTTTTGTTTATCGTGCTGTTAATACATGTGATTCAATGGTTGGGTATAAAAATGATCGCTACCATGAGTTTGGGTTTGCTTCAGCCAAACTTGATGATCTGATGAATTGGATTCCGGCCCGATTAACCGGAATGCTTATGATATTGGTCAATAAAACTTTGCAAGGGAGTAAAAAAGAAGCATGGCAACTTTTATTTCGGGATGCCGGAAACCATCCAAGTCCGAATAGTGGATGGTGTGAAGCAGCGGCTGCGGCACTTCTTGGCGTGCAACTCGGCGGACGGAATACATATAAAGGTGTTGTTTCCCGGCGTGCGCTCATAGGGAACCCGCTTCGTCCACTAACAAGTAACGATATTATTGAAACGATAAATATTTTAAAAAGAACTTCCCTTGCGTTTTTAATACTATTATGGGTTGGAGGTGTTTTCATTGAATTGGCCAACACATGGTTCCAATCCGCATTATTTATATAAAGCGGCAGGAATCCGGCAACCGGCACAGATATATGATTTTAGTGCAAATATTAATCCCCTTGGTCCACCGAAGTCGCTTCGGGAAGATTGGGATGATTTTTTTCAAGAAATTATTTACTATCCTGATCCAAAAGCAACATCTTTAAGAACAAGGCTTGCTGAACAGGAAGGGCTGCATAAAGACCAAGTAATCATAGGCAATGGTGGGGCGGAAATCATTTCGCTGATTGGAAAATGGCTTACAGGAAAACGAGTTATGATTATTGAACCATCCTTTTCGGAATATGAACAGACATGCCGGGTAAATGAATGTTCGATTTCTTATTTTTTTATCGATCATAACGGAAAAATTGATGTGCCTCATCTATCTGAAGCACTGACTGATCAAGACGCTTTATTTCTTTGTAACCCGAATAATCCAACCGGAATTTATTTTGAAAAACAAGTGATTGAACAGATATTGACGATCTGTTCCGAGAAGAAATGTTATTTGATTGTTGATGAAGCCTTTTATGATTTTGTTGATGCATATCAATCACTCGTTCCTTTGTTAAATCAGTTTCCGAATTTGATCTTGATTCGGTCAATGACAAAGATGTATGCCATACCGGGGGTAAGATTAGGTTATATGATGGCTGATGCGGAAATCGTTCAATCCCTCCAAAATCAGCAATCCCATTGGAGCGTGAACGGGATAGCCTTAAAAGCGGGCGAACGATGCCTTGATGAAAAACATTATGTTGAACAAACAAGACTATTTGTAAGAAAAGAGCGGGAAAGACTGTTTCGTAATTTTCGAAAACACCGGTTTGATTTTCTTCCATCGGCGGTCAATTTTTATTTGCTAAGAGATCCAAGCATGGAGGATCAATCTACTTTCTTCCAATTTTTATTAAAAGAGGGAATTGTTCCGAGACATACATATAATTTCCCGGGAATAGAAGGCAAGTGGTTGCGTTTTGCCATACGCAGTGAAAAAGAGAACGATATCCTGCTTGAGGTGATGGAAAAATGGCGAGCGATTCATCAATCATCTTTATAACAGGCGGGGTTCGGAGCGGAAAAAGCCGTTTTGCCGAAAAAACAGCTGCAACATGGTGGCAACAATCACCAACCGGGACACTGCATTATATTGCCACGATGCAGGCAACAGATTCAGAAATGGAAAAAAGGATTGACCGTCACAAAAAGGATCGGACCAAAGGCGGCTTGCCTTGGCGGACATGGGAGAAACCGGTATCTGTCGGTGATTTAGCCTACCATTTTCGTCAAGAGGATATTGTTTTACTTGATTGTTTGACGACTTGGCTTAATAATGAGTTTTTCTTTGCTTCGGACGACTGGAAAGCCGCTCAATTTCATGATGACTTGTTTGATAAGATGTGGTATGGGATTGACAGAATCCGTTCCCATGTCAATAAATTAATTATTGTCAGTAATGAAGTGTTACATGAACCGTTAGCCAATAATGAACTTGTGCTTGCTTACAGCAGGATACTCGGTCTTTTGCACCGGCAAATTGTGACAAATGCATATCAAGCTATTCTTATAGAAGCCGGGATTCCGATTTTTATGAAAGAAGGCGAGGAAAGATGAAGGGTGTCATGAACATCCTTGATTGGGAAAAGGTGAAAAACATTGTCTTAACATGGGAGAACCACCATGAAGACGATTAAGGCACTGATCATGTGTATTCAATTTTTTACAAGTATTCCGGTTCCTTATGAAGTACCGATGGATCGGGAGCATATGGAACGAGCGATTCGCGTTTTCCCGATATTAGGCATTTTACAAGGGATTATCTATATGTTTATTACATTTGCTCTTCTGGAATGGACGCCGTTATCAACTGTTGCCGTAGCATTTTTTCTCTGGTTATCCTGGATCATTGTGACCGGTGGTTTGCATCTTGATGGCTGGATGGATGTCAGTGACGGTTATTTCTCGTTTCGTAACCCGGAAAAACGATTAGAGATTATGAAAGATTCACGAATCGGTGCTTTTGGCGTTCTCTCAGTGCTTGTCTTATTAAGTGCCCGATTTCTATTTATCTATGAAACGATTTCCCGGATGTCACTTTGGACTTACCCGCTTATTTTATTGATACCATTTTTTGGAAAAATAATGATGGGCGTCTTGTTGATTAAAGTCAAATCAGCAAAAGCGGATGGTCTTGGGGCCATGTTTCAACAGGCTGCATCAAAAGGGACTCTTTGGCTGTATCCCGTTTATCTTATCGTATTGCTCGGAATGATTTTGTTCATTTGGCCTGAATCCTTTTGGGGGCTGGCTTCATTCATTATAGGGTCGAGTTTATTCATACTGATTGCAAGAAAGAAGATAATTCGCTGGTTTGGCGGGATAACCGGTGACGTGCTGGGGGCAGCTGTTGAAGGAGGGGAAACGTTATTATGGCTAATCCTGTGGTTGTTACCCTATGTTGGTTTGGCCTGAAGCCGTTAGTTAAAGTGGAATTTCCCAACTTAAAGGAAGTTTGCGATTGGAATAGTGGCGATAAAATCATTTCACAGAACGTGATTGATATAGGAGGGAGGACCAATGCACTTTGTTACGGGTGGTGCTTTTAACGGAAAATCGAATTGGGTAAGGAAAACTTATCCTATCAATGATCAAAATAGTACTTGGGTTTCCGGTTATGCCGGCGAACAGATACCGGATTCCCTCCTGCCTGCAACTGAATATTGGATTGTAAGCGGAATTGAGCAATATGTTAAGGACTGGCTCATTGCTTGTGATGAAAAAGCTGTTCGGGAAAAATGGCTGGGTAAATTAACGGAATGGAGCTGCTTAGATGGGGATCAAACGATGATTCTCATTGGTTCCGATATTTCAAAAGGGATTGTTCCGGCAAGTCATGAAGAACGACTATGGCGGGATGTCACAGGAAGAATTTTTCAAGATACGGCAAAAATTTGTGACCGGGTTGATGTCATTTGGTATGGCATAAATATCCAAATCAAATAAAGAGGAGATGGGTGAAGTGCGAATTTATACACGTACGGGGGATCAAGGACAAACCAGTATCATTGGCGGTCGAGTAGATAAAGATAATATTCGGGTGGAAGCTTACGGAACGGTTGATGAGGCGAATTGTTTTGTCGGCAAAGCAATGACAGAACTGGATCCGGTTTTATTTCAGGATCTACTGGAAGATTTGGAAAAAATTCAACATGAGTTATTTGATTGTGGTGGGGATTTGGCAAATGTAACAAAGAAACGGGAACCGAAATTAACCGAAGAAGCGATAATCTATTTAGAAAGCCGGATTGATCAAATCAATGAAGAATTGCCTGAAATTGAACGGTTTATTTTGCCCGGAGGAACGAGTGCAGCAGCAACATTACATATTGCCCGGACGGTGACAAGAAGAGCAGAAAGATTCGTCGTCAAATTAATGAAGGAACACTCAGTAATAACACCTTACCCATTGAAATTTTTAAATCGATTGTCTGATTATTTTTTCGTAGCCGCAAGATTAGTCAATTTTCGGCTCGAAGTAAATGATGTTGAATATGTTCGGAGTGCCCGTGTTTTTCGAAATGGAAAGAGGAAGGAGCAGACGGAATGAATGCGAAGAAAATCAGTTTGTTCGGTATCTTTTTAGCATTGGCTGTTGTCGGTGCTTCCATCAAAATTCCGGCCGTCATTGCCAGTGTTGCATTGGATATGGTTCCCGCGCTTATCGGGGCAGTCGTTTTAGGCGGGCGTGCCGGGGGATGTATTGCTTTTTTTGGTCATCTGTTATCGGCATTGATTGGCGGGATGCCACTGGGTCCGTTTCATGTGTTAATCGCTGTTGAAATGGCTGTTCTTGTTTGGGTATTTGGTTATTTTTATCAAAAGGGAAAACGGGTGTTGGGCGGTGTGTTATTTGTTGTGGGAAATACTTTTTTAGCCAGCCTCCCATTCCTTTTTATCATTGGCACCGGATTTTACGTCGGGATGATTCCGTCATTGTGTATCGGTTCCCTATTAAATACAATCTTAGCCATACTTCTGACACCAAGTTTATCAACGTATTTTGCAAAACGATTGCATGTATAAAGGAGAACAGCGATGAAAAGAGATATTACAGAAATTCCGTTAAATGACAAGAAGTCTCTTGTGATTGCTGCTGATAATAGCGGAGGCATCGGATTAAAGGCGCATGATATCGTTCAGACACCCTATGAAGTTGTTTCTTATTACGGGTTCCGTGTAGCTGTGATGGAATGTATGGCAGCTGGGGGAACACCGTTAGCTGTCGTGCTTCATAATTTTTCCGGGGATGATGTCTGGCCGTCGCTCATGAAAGGTATAGAGAGGGGCTTGGAAGAACTCGGTTTAGCAGATATTCCCATTACAGGTAGTACAGAGAGTAATTTTTCTCTCGTTCAATCAGCAATTGGTATTATTGTGATGGGGAAAAAAGACCGATTAGCTCATGACACCATTCTTTCTGTAGACAATATGAAATTGGCGGTAATCGGCTCTCCTTTAGTCGGAAATGAAGTTTTGGAGCGGGAACATGAAGTACTGTCTCTTTCGTTATTTCAGGAACTATGCCAATTGCAGGATGTCGTTCTTTTACCTGTCGGATCAAAAGGAATTTTGCATGAACTTCGAGTCCTGCTTAACTATGAATTCCCTATTCATCAAATCAATTGTGACGTCGATTTGGATAAATCTTCGGGACCGGCTACCTGTTGTCTAGTTGCTTATGATTCTTCTTTGGAACAAATTTTTCAGGATAAATGTGGACACTTATTTCATCAGATTTTAGTGAAGTGAATCGAGCAGGGATAAAGTGGCTGGATCCAAGAGGAATTTAACTCAAAGCTGACTGAAAAAAAGAAAAATGAAAATTGACTTTTATTGAATTTAGAATTAAATTTGATATAGAAAGAAAGGATATAATTGATTTAATCAAAAGGTTATGATTGGGTGAATATTTAATAAGATAAATGGAGGGGTTTTGATGGCTTTTGTTATAACAGCACCATGTAAGGACGAAAAAGCTGCCGAATGTGTGGAGGTTTGTCCTGTTGATTGTATAGAAGAAGGAGAAGATCAATTTTATATTGATCCGTCCATTTGTATTGATTGCGGAGCATGTCAAGCTGTTTGCCCGGTGGAGGCAATCTTTTATGAAGAGGACTTAACACCTGAAGAACAAGTTTATTTTGAAAAAGCCAAGAAATTTTTTGACAGATAATATCAATTTTGGGTAAGTGGTAGTGGTGCAATTCGCTACTGCTTTTTTATTGGAAACGGATAGAAAAAATGTGAAGAATAAGAATGAAAAACGATCTTTCCCTGACATAAAGGAGAGGTCGTTTTTTTCGAAGAATTCTTTAGTCTGCTAATGAAATAAAATATTTTTATTGACAACTCTTCTTTCCGATGATATGATATGTTTATCAAATTCATATTTTAGTATATTAAAGAATTAAATTGCTAATAAGATAAATAAATTTGAATGGGAGAGGGCTTTTATGAAACGTCTGGGAAAAATAATATTCTTTATGTTATTCGTATCTCTATTAGCTGCATGCTCATCCGATGCCTCATCTAAAAATACAAGTAAAGAAGATAATCAATTAGTGATCGGGATTGATGATGCATTTGCCCCAATGGGATTCCGTGATGAAAACAATGAGATAGTCGGTTTTGATATTGATTTAGCAAAAGCGGCAGGTGAAAAAATGGGGAAGGATGTCGTTATTCAACCGATTGACTGGAGTGCGAAAGAATCGGAATTGAACAGCGGTCGCATTGACTTAATTTGGAACGGTTATACGGTTACAGATGAAAGAAAAGAAAAGGTATTATTCACGAAACCATATTTGGCTAATGCCCAAGTGATTGTCACATTGAAAGATTCCACAATTGAAAAACTGGATGATTTAATAGGGAAAAATGTCGGTCTTCAAGCACAATCTTCCGCAAGCGATGCACTGAAATCCGCTCCAATTGCTTCAGATATCAAGCAGGTTACAGAATATAAAGATAATGTCCTTGCTTTAAGTGATTTAAAAAATGGTCGTGTCAATGCGGTTGTGATTGATGAAGTTGTTATCGATTATTACATGACGAAAGAACCGGATACGTATAAAATTTTAAAAGAATCCCTTGCACCTGAAGAATATGCGGTTGGTGTGAAAAAAGGGAATGACGCCTTATTAAAAGAAGTTCAAAAGGCACTGAATGAACTGATTGCTGACGGGACCGCAGCTAAAATCTCGGAAAAATGGTTTGGTGAAGATAAAGTATTAAAATAAAAAAAGTTTAATAGTTGCAGTAATACGTTTCGGCTGATTGCTCTTCCATGTATGTACCCTATCAAAGCGGAAGAGCAATAACCGATTTCATATGCATTTTTCCCTTGCTTTCTTCTACAATATAAATAAACATTCCAAACTTAGGAGGACCTTATGTCATTTGATTACATCAATATGGTTTTGAAACCGATGCTTGATGGAACGAAGGTAACGCTTTTGCTTTTTTTGATCGTTATCATTTTTTCCATTCCTCTTGGTTTTTTATTGACATTAGCTGTTCGAAGTAGGTTCAAACCATTATCATTAATTGTCCATGCCTATATTTATGTCATGCGCGGGACTCCACTATTGTTGCAATTATTGTTTATTGTTTTTGGACTGCCTCTGTTACCGGTGATCGGTGATTATTTAGTTCTTGACCGGTTTGTTGCGGCATGTCTTGGTTTCGTATTAAACTATGCGGCTTATTTTGCAGAAATTTTCCGCGGCGGGTTACTCGCAATCGATCGAGGTCAATATGAAGCTGCCCAGGTGCTTGGTTTTAATAAATGGCAAACGATGACCCGAATCATTTTACCGCAAATGTTTCGTGTTGCTTTACCCACCGTGGCTAATGAATCGATTACGCTAGTTAAAGACACCTCTTTATTGTATGCTGTTGCAGTACCGGAATTGCTCCATTATGCACAAACGGCTGTTAACCGGGATTTTACAATCGTCCCATATTTTGTCGCAGCAGTTATTTATCTGGTCATCACCTTGCTTTTGACAATGATTTTAAAGAGAATCGAGAGAAAATATCAATTTGAATAAGAGAGTGTGATATTGTGGCGTTTATAGAAGTTACCAATTTGATAAAGTCATACGATCGCCTGGATGTATTGAAACAGATTAGTTTTACCGTTGAACGGAATGAGGTTGTTGCGATTATCGGTCCATCGGGTTCGGGAAAAAGTACATTATTAAGAAGTCTCGTTCATTTAGAAACTATCGATAACGGAACCATTACGGTAGATGGCAGCAACTTAGTAAAGAATGGTGTGTATGCAAAACCAAAAGAAATCAAAGAAATAACTGCGAAAATGGGAATGGTTTTTCAACATTTTAACCTGTTTCCTCATTTAACGGTAAAACAAAATTTAGAATTGGCTCCGAAACTTGTGAGAAAGGAAGCAAGCGGTGACTTGGAAAAAAGAAGTAGCGCATTGTTGGAAAAAGTCGGTTTAGCTGATCGGGCAGACGCATTTCCGGCAAAGCTATCCGGCGGTCAAAAACAGCGGGTTGCCATTGCCCGGGCATTAATGATGAACCCGGAAATTTTGCTTTTCGATGAACCGACGTCAGCACTTGATCCTGAATTAACCGGTGAAGTATTAAAGGTTATGAAAGATTTGGCCGATGAACAAATGACCATGGTCGTCGTAACCCATGAGATGGCCTTTGCTAAAGAAGTTGCCGACCGGGTTATTTTTATGGATAAAGGGGAAATTATCGAATCCGATTCTCCTGCTCAAATTTTTAAAAACCCGAAAAATGAACGGACAAAAGCGTTCTTAGGTCTGCTTGAATAAATCAGTTTCAGAGCGGGCGATTAGTATTAAATGGGTTAGTCTTCTTAAATAAATCGGTGTCAGAACCCGTAAACGAAATCTGACACCTTATGGAAATTCAACAATGAATGTATCGGGGCATAATGCTTATTTTGATTTGCAAAAAGAAGGCCTGTTTATTGAAATTCAACAATGAACGTATCGGGCCCTGTCTGTTCAATGCTTCCGCCTCTAGGTTCGACACTTGCTTTCAATTTTTTAAATTCATCTACATCAATATCTCTAAATAGCATTCTTGTCATTCCGTTTTGAGTCGGTAGGATTTCATGATCGATCGAGTTATCCATGTAAATGATCCATAATTGATAATCCTGATTGATTAACTCTTCAAGCCCGTCTACCTCCAACAACATTTCATTTCGATTACGATTTACCCAGACATAACCGTTTATTTGATTAAATTCAGATACCGGAGTGACTTTTATTTGTTGGGTATGAGGTGCGCTTTGAATTGTTTCCGGTGGTATTTCATCATTTTCGGCAATTTCATAATTCCTCGTGTTGATATCTTGATAATAACTATGAACACTATAAAAAATTAGGAATACACATGCAATTGTTGCAAAAAGGAGACCGGGTTTCCCAATCACGGTTCTTCGTTTAAATGATTTTCCTTCCATCTGATTGATACTATGTTGAATACGATCTTTCATTGACTGAGAAGGTTGAAATTTCTTATGATCTTGCCTCAATAAAAACTGCCAATCGCTCAATAAATATTGACATTTTTTACAATGGTTCAGATGAGCTTTTATTTGTTTCGCATCCCATTCCCCAATGTTTCCCAATAGATAGTCAACCAGTTGTTCTTCAGGGATGTGCTTAGATTTCATCATTTTTTCTCACCTCGATCAATACCTACCCATTGCATCAGTGCTTTTTGCTTTCGTAAATTATTCAGTCCATATCGGATGAGTGATTTTACTGAGCCTAACGGTTTTTTCATAGTCATTGCAATCTCATTATGTGTTTCCCCATTATAATAGGAGCGAATAATTGCTTCCCGCTGTTCAATCGGGATTGCCTTTAATGCTTCAACAATTAAATGCTTTTCTAATGAATGAAAAAATTGTAAATCTGCTCCCGGTTCCATATTTTTGCTCCCCGATAAATTTTCAAGACGATGAATAAGAAGAGGTTTATTTTTCCGTAACCGATCCAGTGAACGGCTCTTTGTTTTCACGGCAAGCCAAGCTTTGATACTTCCTTTTTCCTCTGAATACTGCCTTGCTTTTTGATAAACTTCCAAAAATACATCGTGACAAATATCTTCAGCCTCTGCGTGATTATGAACGATGGAAAAAGCAATTTGGTAAACAAAGGAAATATATTTTTCATAAAAAATATCAAAAGCTTGTCGGGAGCCGGCTGCAATATCCTTTAATAATTGGATATTTTCCTGATCATTACTCATCAGAAACGCCCCCCTTAAAAGCTAAAACGTTGTTGAAAGGTTCATTTGCTAATTAGCCCTAAAAGGTTTAACCATATTTTGCTGTGTTTCAAAGTAAGTCCATTCAAAAAAATGCTCTTGCTAATTCGATCACAACTTTCATAAAAAATTTATCACCAAATTTTTAAAATGACAAATCTAAAATTGATATTTTTGCGTATTAAATATGAAAATCTAAAAGGAGGGAATGAAAATGACAGGTAAATTGAAAAAGATGATTTCGATTATCGCAGTTGGCTTCATCCTTCTTACTTTTATCAAGCCCGGACAAGTTTTGGCTGTAGAAGGTGTATCATTATTTACACCGTATACAGGATTATCTGCAACGCCAGGTGAAACAATCAATTACTCTATTACCGTTATCAACAGTAGCCCGAGTATAAAAAATATGTCTTTTTCCGTTGAAGGCTTACCCGACGGCTGGCAGTATAAAATAACAGCAGACGGTAGAGAAATTAAGGAGCTGTCCGTCCGGGGAAACAGTGAAGAAAAAATATCTTTGGACATTACTTCACCGCTCGATGTCCAAAAAGCAGATTATCGTTTTTCGTTAGTTGCATCGGACGGAAACAGCAATTCAAAACTACCATTTTTAATCTCAATCAGTGAACAAGGAGCACTGGCATCAGCATTGACAAGCGACCAGGCAAATTTACAAGGGAATGCTGATTCTAAATTCACCTATACGGTCACATTGCGAAACCGAACAGCCGATACTCAAAATTATGCATTAAGTTCTTCTGCCGAGAAAGGATGGGGGGTAAGCTTTAAAACAGGCAGTGATTCAGTTACATCTGTAAAATTAGAGCCGAATGATACACAAGATATTACTGTCGAGGTGACACCGCCGGAAAAAGTGAAAGCCGGAACCTATAAAATCCCAATCAAGGCAACGAGCGGTAATACGTCAGCAGAACTGGAACTGGAGGCTGTTATTACCGGTACTTACGAATTAGAATTAACCACACCTTCAGGCAAATTGAGTACAGATATAACTGCCGGTAAAGAAAAAATAGTTGATTTAGTTATTAAAAATACCGGTACTGCACCATTGACAGATGTCAGTATTACAGCGAAAACTCCTCCAAACTGGGAGTCGGAATTTGACAGAAGCACGATTCCCGAAATCGAACCCGGAAAATCGGCAACTGTAAAGGCAAAAATAAAAGCCTCTGATGATGCGATTGCCGGTGACTATGTAACAACATTTACTGCTACAGCGGCAGAAAAATCGGCGGATGCCACCTTCAGAATTTCGGTTAAAACATCAACACTTTGGGGAATTGTTGCTGTCCTCATCATTGCAGGAGTAGTAGCGGGATTATACTACATTGTTAAAAAATATGGGAGGAGATAGCTGTGACAACCCCAATTATCCAATTGGACAAACTCACGAAAAAATATGAAGAACAACTTGCGGTTAATAACTTATCTCTTTCCATTCATAAAGGTGAAATCTTTGGGTTACTGGGACCAAACGGTGCAGGCAAAACGACAACGATATTAATGATGTTGGGATTAAGTGAACCAACTTCAGGAAATATTACGGTCTGTGGAATAAACCCGACCCGAAATCCAATTGCAGTTAAGAAAAAAGTTGGGTATCTTCCGGACGATGTCGGTTTTTATCAACATATGACCGGTTTGGAAAATTTATTGTATACAGCGCAATTGAACGGAATTCCTTTAGATGAAGCGAAAAAAAGGGCCCATCATTTATTACAAAAAGTCGATTTACTGGATGCCGCCGATAAAAAAACAGGAAAATATTCACGGGGGATGAGGCAAAGACTCGGACTCGCCGATGTACTCATGAAAAAACCGGAAGTCATTATTTTGGACGAGCCGACTTTAGGGATTGATCCTGAGGGCGTTCGTGATTTTTTAAAATTAATCCGGGAATTAAACGAAGAGGAACAAATGACCGTTCTTCTATCCTCCCACCATTTACATCAGGTCCAACAAATCTGTGATCGAGTCGGAATTTTTGTCAATGGAGAATTATTGGCTGCGGGAGATATGGAAAGCCTGGCAAAGCAATTGTTTGTTGAAGATACATTTGTGATTGAAATTAAAGCCCAACCTATTCATAAGGAATTAATAGAACGATTGCAGACCATCCCGAATGTCAATAAAGTAGAAACCGTTCCTAGTGGTATAGAAATCTATTGTAAAGAAGATGTTTCTGCCGCAATAAGTAGAGCGATTATCGAGTCAGGCGCTTCCCTTTATCAATTACAAAAGAAAAATTTTGGACTTGATGAAATTTACCATCGTTATTTTGAAGGAGGTAATCCGGATGGAATTGGCCTCACTAAAAAATAAATGGTCGTTACTTATGAATAAGGAACATACGGAAAAGCATAGGAACAACAGCACATTTTGGGTCATTGTCCAAAAAGAATTCAGCGATTATATATCAAGCTGGCGAATTATTATTTTATTGGCGATTATTCTTTTAACATGCGTTGGTTCCCTTTATACTGCTGTTACAACTATTCAAGATGCTATTGACGCCAATGAATCGGCCGAGGAAATTGGGCGGAGTTCGTATTTATTTTTGCAATTATTTACAACGAGTGATGGAACTTTACCTTCGTTTATCACTTTTGTTGGATTTTTAGGCCCATTGTTAGGAATTGCTCTTGGTTTTGATGCGATTAACTCAGAACGAAATAAGGGAACATTGAGTCGGTTAATGGCCCAACCGATTCCAAGAGATTATGTCATTAACGGCAAATTTGTCGCTGCCTTATTACTAAGTAGTTTATTATTTTTCACTTTAGGATTATTAGTTATGTCTATGGGCATGTTAATTTTGGGTATACCGCCAACTTTAGAAGAATTCTTCCGGATCGTGTTTTTTCTTATTTCATGTATCGTATATATTGCCTTTTGGTTAAACTTAAGTATATTGTTTTCAGTCATTTTTCGTCAGGCGGCAACATCGGCTCTTTCTTCAATTGCTGTTTGGTTATTTTTTAGTGTATTTTATACGATGATTATCAATCTGATTGCAAAGCCGCTTTTAAACAATGATTCCATTACAACAGTTGAACAGGCAGTCGGCAGGCAAGAATTCGTACTTAACTTGCTCAGACTATCGCCAAACTATTTATTTAGTGAAGCAACGACAACCTTGCTCTCGCCAACCGTGAGAAGCTTGGGGCCGCTAACCATGGAGCAAACGGTTGGGGCAGTAGCGAGTCCGTTGCCGTTATCTCAAAGTCTATTATTAATTTGGCCGCAGCTAACCGGAATGATTGCTGCAACAATGATTTGTTTTGTCATTGCCTACATTTTATTCATGCGGCAAGAAATACGCGCAAACTAATTTTGCGTATGTTTTGACAGTATGTAAATTAGATAGTATTCTGACTTCTGCACCTTATATGGTAAAAAACCAGCCCTAAACCTAGTAGTAACAAATGTTTAGGGCTGGTTTTGTCTGTCACAGTGTTGTAAGGAAAATTATTCCTTTTTCACGTCTCCTAAAATTTTTTTGATTTCTCCGAGTGACATGTATTTCTTCCCAAAATCGATTCCCAATTCCTTGCAGATGTCGACAAGCACCTCATCTAAATACTCAAGCAGATAATAGTTTAACCATTTTTGGACGAAAGGGTGTACCAAATGTTATCTCCCGCGGTCATCCCCTTATCCGCCACCACAATGATGCGCCCGAGAGAAAAGTTGCGCTGAATGTTTCCAAGCATTGGGATCAGGGTTTGCTTATCCAACATATTCCCGGGATAGAGGCCGTAAGTAATCGGAATCCCGCCGGTGTCCATAAATAGCCCTATCTGTAGGGTGCTTGCTTTTATAATTTAACACCATACTTGTATATTACCTTTTTTTACATAATCTATTTACGACTGCACCAATGACAAGACCAATAATAGTTGCAAATAAAAATATTTTCAAAGTATCCAAAGTAATATCGATTCCAATAAGCAGTAAAACACCGAATCCAATTAAATAACCTAAAATAATACCAAAAAATTTCCTCATTGACAAAGACCTCCAAATTTTAAAAAAAACCATGAATAGTATTACAGTATTTCTAGTATTATGATAATGTATTTCTGTAATAAAATAAATATTTAGTTTATTATTAATTTGGCCGCAGCTAACCGGAATGATTGCCGCAACAATGATTTGTTTTGTCATTGCCTACATTTTATTCATGCGGCAAGAAATACGCGCAAACTAATTTTGCGTATGTTTTGACAGTATGAAATTTATATAGTATCATATCTGTAATCAATAATTTATCTGTTTTTGATAAGGGGAGTAGCTTCTACAGCGAGGTCGTCATTACGGAGATTTTTTTCTCTCGGCTTTGTTGGCAATATTGATTGTTAGCGAGACCTTACCTCCATTATTGAATGAAGGTAGGTCTCTTTATTTCTTTTTTGCATGTTTAACCGTGTGATTGAATAGGTATGTTAGGAATATAATTATAAAAGGTGATTATATGGACAACTTTTTAATGAATAGTTTTCCAGAGAATATTAAGAAAGAAATAGAACAGATTCAAAAGCTTATTTTACCATTGGCGAGGAAAACTTCGAAATATATGTTTTGGACATTTCCACTTATTGGTATTGCGATGATTAATCTTATCTATTTATTGTTTTTTACAACAAGAGACGGAGATTTTTATATACCGGTAATTATTTATGCGGTCATCGGTGCATTTGGATTTGCTCTTTTACGGGAAACAAAACTAACCAAAAAGGAAATAGAACGTATCGGCGTTCGCTATATTATTGAACGGATGAAAAAAAGCCGCTATTTAACAAGTGAAAGAAAAAACCAGTATATTCATCTTGTTAATGAGAAACCGGTTATGGCTATGGAGAATTTTATTAAGTTTCTTCAAGAAGAAGATCGTTTGAAAAGATTGACAACAGATGATGAAGATTAGCATATACAGGACGGATCCATAGGGGTCTGTCCTTTTTTGTTAAAATAAAAGATTATCCACAGCTTATGTATTCTTTTCCTTCAGCTTCATGATTAATTCCCGCGGTGTTTCCGCTTCAACAAAAGTCGAATTAACTAAAACATAGGGAGAACATGTACATTCATCACAATAACTTAAGCAATCCATCTCTTTCACTTGATAGTCTTGTTCATTGACCAATTCCTCTAATTCGTCAAACAGATCATCATCATAAAATTGGTTTAAATTATTGGTACAGAACTCCAATATAACCTTTTTCTTTTTTTTAAAAAGCCCCATAACCGATTTCCCCATTCGTTCCGTTTTGTCCTTATTATACAAATGTTTTACTAAATTTAATAGCAACATGCTTTATGGAGTGTGTTTCACTTATGGATGAGGGGCATTATTTTTCAGTCAGGGTTGTTTAGTAATAAAGAACTCCCTATTTTTAGGATAGGGAGCATTTGTTATTCTTTGTTTAATCCGATAGTAGCCTCTTTTCTATGCTCGCGGTGTAGCCGGACAAGTCGAACGATGTTTAAAACAATCGTTTTTGAAACGGCATAGACCGGAACACCTAAAATCATACCCAAAATCCCCGCAATGTTTCCGGCTACCAATAAAATAATAATGATCGTCGCCGGATGGGTATCCAGAGCTCGCCCAATGACTAGCGGTGAGATAAAATTGCTCTCGAACTGCTGAGCGACTACGGCAACGACAACGACCAATATAGCCGTCCATGGGGAAATAAATAGCCCGACGATAAAAGCAGGAGCTGCCCCTAAAAACGGTCCGACATATGGAATAATATTGGTCACCGCAACTGCTAATCCTAATAATAATGCATAAGGTAAGCCAATGATCATGTAACCGATAAATGACAATGTACCTACACATAGTGAAACGATTATCTGTCCTTGAATATAGGTTGCTAAAGTGTTTGTTGTATCTTTTAAAATAACTAAGCCTTCTTTACGATACGATTTCGGCAAAAACCGTAAGATTGCATTCGGCAGTTTATGCCCATCTTTTAATAAATAAAAAAGTAAAAATGGTACCGTCACAATGACTAAAGTAATGTTCGCAACCGCACCAATTAAGCCGGATAGACTATTTGTGACAGCTGTTGGAATATCCGAAAGATAACTCATTAAATTATGTTGAATTTGATCAAGATCTACATACTCTTGATTTTGAATCCAATGGAACGCGTCTGACTTGGATATATCATTGATGATCTCTGGAAGCTTATCGATATATTTTGGAATATTTGCAAAAAGCTCGCGAAATTGCTGTGATAAAATTGGGATTACTAATGCTACGATAAGAACGACGAGCCCGATAAATAATACATACAAAATAAAAATGGCCAAAGTTCGTGGAATTTTTATTTTTTCCAATAAAGAAACGATCGGATTAAAGAGAAAATAAAGGAAACCCGTTATTAATATCGGGAAAAACAAAGTGGATAAAAAGACGACAATCGGATTAAACAGAAACGAAATTTTGGTACATATGTAAATAATTCCGACGATAAGCAGAATCTCTAATGTCCAAAAATGTAATTTAGTTTTAAACAACCGAACAAACTCCTTCCGTTTATGTATAAGTTAATATTATAGAATACGGATGGAAATTTCCATAGGTTTCAAATATTCATGTAGAAAATTTTAATGGGATCAATTTTATTGTGTTGATTAAAGGGGAAGAGTGATTAGGCGGGAAGAAAAATGTTTTATCCGGCACATATTTTTTATTGAAGAAGTTAATGGCAATGAGCGATTTTTCCGTTTAACAAAATCAACAAAGGCAATTTCCCGTCAAGAAATTGCCTCATTAAAAGCAAATTTATTGAATTTGTTGGTTGTTGTAAGGAAACTGGTTGCTATAGCCTTGAAATTGTTGGTGAGATTGTTGTAATTTTTGCTGATCAGCTGCCTCAAAACCGTACCAGCCTTTTTTGAACATGACTTCAAACAGTTCACGTTGGCAATTTTGTGTTTCAGTAAAAATGTCCAAAACATCTTGATATAAATCGGAATAACTTGTTTCATTCAACGCAGTACTGTAGGCCCAAGTCATATATTTCTCCGTTGCCAGCATATCATTAATAAAATCCCGGTCATTCATATCCGGAGTTTTTTGTAATTGGACAGCAGGATTTTGAATTTTATTTTGTTGGCTCATTTATGTAACCTCCCAAGATTCGATTATGTTTAGTGACTGCCGCTGAAACCGGTTTGTTGACTGCCGGATGTATTTAAGTGGGTTAAGATCGTCTGATAATGCTTTTGATGCATTTGCCCGGCATGATGAAGAGCTGCTTTAATTTCCGGATCTTGACATTGATTTGCGAAAAAATGAGCTTTTTTCATAGCAATCAAATTCCAAGACAACATGTCGGTTAAATATAAAGAATCTTTTACGGTTACGACTTTAGGCGGCTCTTGCATAATTTGCCCGCTTTGATTTTGCTGTGTTTGTTGCTGTTCCATATAGTGGCCTCCTTTATTTTTACTACTCATATCTTTCCACTGTTTCCTTAATTTATGTAAAATATGCTTTTATACACTTAAACCGAAAAATTATTTATCCTACTTCGGTCGGCGGGAAAACTCCCCCTACAAATTTAAATTGTTCAAGACAGGCAAGAGAGGGGATGCACACATGCTTTACCTAGTTCAATAAAGAATTATTTGGGATATTGCTGCCTCAGCTGATTGAAATTTACTACATTTATATAAAATTTCGTGATTCTAGATGATTATATATTGCAATGTTGGGAAAAATTATGTATATTAAAAACATGGATGGAAAATTATTTTAGAAATTTTTTTTTCGACTAAAAATGAATGAGTGTTCATTCAAGACTGAACAAAGGGGGAAAGAAGTTTTGGTTAAACAAATTAAAAAAGCCGCCGTACTAGGTTCCGGTGTCATGGGTTCCGGCATCGCAGCACATTTGGCAAATGTTGGGATCCCGACATTATTGCTCGATATTGTACCAAATGAATTAACAAAAGAAGAAGCTGCAAAAGGACTGACATTAAATGATAAAGTCGTCCGTAATCGAATTGCAGAAGCAGGTAAACAAAAATTACTTAAACAAAAACCGGCACCGTTGACTACAAAAGATAATCTATCCCTGATTGAAGCAGGAAACTTAGAAGATGACTTAGAGCGACTTAGTGAAGTTGATTGGATAATTGAAGTCGTTGTCGAAAGATTGGATATTAAGAAATCCGTTTTTGAAAAAGTTGACCAATATCGGAAACCGGGAACAATTGTAAGCTCAAACACATCCGGAATTTCCGTCAACGTAATGGCGGAAGGTCGCTCAGAAGATTTTAGAAAACATTTTCTCGGCACGCATTTTTTCAATCCGCCGCGTTATTTAAAACTATTGGAAGTCATTCCGACAAAAGATACCGATCCGGAAGTCGTTCATTTCATGGAAAAATTCGGTGAAGATGTCCTTGGCAAAGGGGTAGTCATTGCCAAAGATACACCGAACTTTATTGCCAACCGCATTGGAACATACGGGTTATTAATCACCTTACAGGAAGTATTAAACAATGGTTATTCCATCGGTGAAGTCGATTCCATTACTGGACCGATGATTGGCAGACCAAAAAGTGCCACATTCCGTACCCTCGATGTTGTCGGACTGGATACATTTGTTCACGTTGCCAACAATGTGAAAGATCAAGTAGAAGGAGAAGAGAAAGAAGTATTTACCGTTCCACCGCTACTTGAAAAGATGTTAGAAAGAAAATGGTTAGGTGCGAAAACAGGTCAAGGATTTTTCTTGAAAAAAGGGAAGGAAATTCATGAGTTAAATCCAAACACGTTAGAATATGAACCGGTCAAAAAACTGAGAACGCCTTCAACCGAACTGGCAAAACAACAAAAGGGTACAAAGGCAAAACTCCAAGCATTGGTTTATGCCGATGACCGTGCCGGGAAACTATTATGGAGTGTATTCTCCAAAACATTGGTTTACTCTTCAGAATTACTTTATGAAATTGCCGATGATATAGTTGCTGTTGATAATGCAATGAAATGGGGCTTCGGTTGGGAACAAGGTCCGTTTGAATCTTGGGACGCTATTGGTCTTGAAAAATCAGTTCAGCGTATGGAAAGTGAAGGGTTGACTGTTCCAAGCTGGATTAAAGAAATGATCGCAAACGGTGCAACATCTTTCTATAAAGAAGATAACGGTACAATCCTGTATTATGACCGCGGAGAATATAAACCGGTTAAACAAAACGAGAAATCTATCAATCTTAAACTATTGAAAAAGCAAAAAGGCGTGATTATGAAAAACTCCGGGGCAAGCTTGATCGATATCGGTGATGGTGTAGCATTACTTGAATTCCACTCACCAAACAACGCCATTGGACTTGATATCATTCAAATGATTAACAAATCCATTGAAGAAGTGGAGAAAAACTATAAAGGTCTTGTCATCGCAAACCAAGGGAAAAACTTCTGTGTCGGTGCGAATATTGCAATGATGCTAATGGAAGCACAAGACGATAATATTTTTGAGCTAGATTTTGTGATTCGCCAATTCCATAAAGCGATGTTAAATATTAAATACAGTAAAAAACCGGTTGTGGCCGCACCACATCAAATGGCTCTCGGTGGAGGAGCTGAAGTAATTCTGCCGGCTGCACGAATTCAAGCATCACCTGAAAGCTATATCGGCCTTGTGGAAGTCGGTGTTGGATTAATCCCGGGCGGTGGCGGAACAAAAGAGTTATATATCAAACATTTAAACAGCATGCCTAAAGGAGTCAAATTCGACTTACAAGAAGTTGCAAACAAAGTATTTGAAACAGTTGCGACTGCAAAAGTATCCACCTCAGCTGAAGAGGCAAGAGAATTTGGGTTCTTAAATAATCTTGACGGAATTAGCAAAAATCCGGATCATGTCATTTATGATGCCAAACAAGTTGTTATCGAACTTTATGAAAGCGGTTATCATCCACCTGTGCGTAAAAAAGTACCGGTCGTCGGGGAAACCGGTTATGCAACATTACTCCTTGGTGCACAAGGGATGCATTTATCCGGTTATATTTCCGAGCATGATTTAAAAATAGCCAAAAAGCTTGCATACGTATTGGCTGGCGGTAAAGTGCCGTTCGGAACAGAAGTAGATGAAGAATATATTCTTGACTTGGAAAGAGAAGCATTTTTAAGTTTAATAGCAGAACCGAAAACGCAAATGCGGATGCAACACATGTTGGTAAAAGGAAAACCGTTAAGGAATTAATAGAATAGAAGAGAAGAAGGATTGCTGTCGAAGCTTTCATAGTGGAGCCAGGCAGGAAAACTTGTCAAAGGTTTAATCCAATTACTATACTTTTTTATTCGAGTACAAAGGGGGAAACGATGTGAGAGAAGCAGTAATTGTCGCCGGTGCGCGGACACCTGTGGGAAGGGCAAAAAAAGGAACACTTCGTCATACGCGACCGGATGACTTAGGTGCACTGGTTGTAAAAGAAACATTAAAAAGAGCAAATGATTATGAAGGCCCGATTGATGATTTAATTATCGGCTGTGCAATGCCGGAAGCCGAACAAGGATTAAATATGGCAAGAAATATTGGTGCATTGGCAGGTCTCCCATATACAGTACCGGCAATTACCATTAATCGCTATTGTTCATCGGGATTGCAAGCAATTGCCTATGGCGCGGAAAAAATCATGCTTGGTGGGGCAGAAGCTGTCTTAGCCGGTGGTGCTGAATCCATGAGCATGGTGCCAATGATGGGACATGTGGTTCGCCCGAATGCAAATTTAGCTGAAACGGCACCGGAATATTATATGGGCATGGGTCATACAGCTGAGCAAGTTGCGGAAAAATACGGCATTACTCGGGAAGAACAAGATGCTTTTGCCGTGAGAAGCCATCAAAGAGCGGCAAAAGCGATTGCTGAAGGGAAATTCAATGAGGAAATTGTCCCTGTTGATGTCACCTTCCGCTCCGTCGATGAAAACAATAAACTCGTTGAAAAAACTGTTCAATTTACGACTGATGAAGGTGTTAGACCGGATACCACCTTGGAAGTTTTGGCGAAATTACGCCCGGCTTTCAATGTCAAAGGTACGGTTACGGCCGGTAATGCTTCACAAACAAGTGACGGTGCGGCAGCGGTTCTCTTAATGGATCGGGAAAAAGCAAAGGCAGAAGGGTTAAAGCCGCTTGCCAAATTCCGTTCTTTTGCAGTGGGGGGTGTGCCGCCGGAAATTATGGGAATTGGTCCTGTCGTCGCAGTTCCAAAAGCACTGAAACTGGCCGGGTTAGAATTGTCTGATATCGGATTAATTGAGTTAAATGAGGCCTTTGCTTCTCAATCGATTCAAGTGATTCGGGAATTAGGTTTAGATGAAGAGATTGTCAATGTCAATGGCGGAGCAATCGCTTTAGGTCATCCACTTGGTTGCACCGGTGCAAAATTAACGCTTTCTCTTATCCATGAAATGCGAAGAAGAGATGTTCAATTTGGTGTCGTCACAATGTGTATCGGAGGCGGAATGGGTGCAGCAGGTGTGTTTGAACTGCTGTAAGGAAATTGGAAACAATAAGAATATGAGAGTTGCTCCTTTCATATTCTTTTCAACTAAATATAATTTTTAGGGAGGAATTTTTCATGGCAAAATCTGTTGATGAAATTGTAAAAGGTGGTAGTTTTATAATTGAAGAAATCGGTCCGGATCAAGTATTTACACCGGAAGATTTTACAGAAGAACATTTAATGATTGCAAAAACAACAGAAGACTATGTTGCAAATGAAGTCATGCCTGTCGTAGAAAAATTGGAAAATCATGAGTTCGAATACTCTGTGAAACTGTTAAAGCATGCCGGGGAACTTGGTTTACTTGGGACAGACGTACCGGAAGAATACGGTGGTCTTGGTTTAGATAAAATTACTTCTGCGCTGATTGCTGAAAAAATGTCTCGTGCCGGTGGTTTCTCGATTTCTCACGGAGCCCATGTCGGAATCGGATCATTGCCGATTGTTCTATTCGGTAATGAAGAACAAAAACAAAAATATTTACCGAAACTTGCATCCGGGGAACTGCTTGCCGCTTATGCATTGACAGAACCCGGATCCGGATCGGACGCATTAGGTGCAAAAACAACGGCAAAATTAAATGAAGCAGGTACCCACTATATTTTAAACGGTGAAAAACAATGGATTACCAATGCCGGCTTCGCTGATGTATTTGTCGTTTATGCTAAAGTCGACGGTGAAAAATTCACTGCATTTATTGTTGAACGCACATTCCCGGGCGTATCTACCGGTGCAGAAGAAAAGAAGATGGGAATTAAGAGTTCGTCCACTCGTACATTAATTTTAGAAGATGTTCCGGTCCCTGTTGAAAATGTTTTAGGTGAAGTTGGCCGCGGTCACGTGATTGCCTTTAATATTTTGAATATTGGCCGCTATAAATTAGGTGTTGGGGCAGTCGGCGGTTCCAAATCTGCATTTGAACTAACAGTAAAGTATGCCAAAGAACGGAAACAATTTAACCGTACAATTGCCGGCTTCAACTTAACCAAAGAAAAATTAGCGACATTAGCTTCTGAAATTTATGCCGCAGAAAGTTCTGTTTATCGCACAGTCGGCCTATTTGATGAAAGAATGGGCAGTTTTAGTGAAGAAGAAGCAAGAGACGGAAAAGCAATTGCCGCTTCCATTGCGGAATATGCCATTGAGTGCTCCTTAAATAAATTCTTCTCCACAGAGGTATTAGACCATGTTGTTGACGAAGGGGTACAAATCCATGGCGGTTACGGATTCATGCAAGAATATGAAATCGAACGGGCTTACCGTGATTCTCGAATCAATCGTATTTTTGAAGGAACCAATGAAATTAACCGTTTACTCGTCCCGGGCACCTATGTGAAAAAAGCAATGAAAGGTGAACTGCCTTTATTTGAAAAAGCACAAAGCTTACAAGAAGAACTTATGATGCTGATGCCGGAAGAACCGGGTGATGAACCATTAGCATTGCAAAAATATTTAGTCCGTAACGCAAAGAAAATCGCATTAATGGCAGCCGGTCTTGCAGTTCAAAAATTTGGAGAAAAACTGGAAGAGGAGCAAGAAATCCTTGTAAATATTGCTGATATCGTTTCCTTTACCTATGCGATGGAATCTGCAGTATTACGCACAGAAAAGGCGATTGCCCGTGACGGTTTAGAAAAGAGCAAACAAAAACTGCTTTATACAGAAATTTTTGCTCAAGCCGCCTTCAACCGAATCGAAGCGGATGCAAAAGAAACATTAATTGCTGTATCCGACGGTGATACTCAGCGGATGTTATTATCTTCATTACGCAAATTAACCCGTTACACACCAATTAATGTGATTCCGAAAAAACGGGAAGCTGCAGATAAATTAATTGAAGCAGAAAAATATATTGTATAATGTGATATTAAACAATCATAATTAACAAAATTCATTCTCTTACATGTAAAACAGTTCATGGTGGGACGGATTCAAAGGTCAGGTCTTGTAACTATTTTTGCAAGATTTACTTGAAAGGATCCACTCACATGAACTGTTTTTTCTTTCCGGCTACTATTACACAAACTATTTTTCCTAAACAGGAGATTTACGAATCGGTAAAAGGCTGATTCTTTTCAAACTAACGCTACATGCTATAATAGAAAAAGAAGGATTGTAAATGATAAGGTGGTGTTAAAATGTCGATAACATTTTATTGGTATCCGAACTGCGGGACATGTCGTAAAGCCAAAAACTGGTTAGATGCACACGGGGTTTCCTATCATGCTGTCCATATTGTGGAAAATCCCCCCAATTGTGATGAAATTAAGCAATTATATAAAAAAAGCGGGTTGGAATTGAAAAGGTTTTTTAATACGAGTGGTCAAAAATATCGTGAATTGGGCCTAAAAGATAAAATAAACACTTTAGAAGAAGGGGAGCTACTTGATCTTTTAGCTTCTGATGGCATGCTTTTAAAAAGGCCGATTGTAACAAATGGTGAGAAAGTGACTGTCGGTTTTAAAGAAGAAGAGTTCGAAAAGGAGTGGTTAGATAAATAGTTATTGTTCGCGTTAATTCGCGATGTGTGTGAACAAGTTTTAATAAGAATCTTAAGATAAATAGTCGTTTATTGTACGAGTTAATTAGCAATGTAGGTGATGAACAAGTTCCAAAAAGAACGGGTAAATAAATAGTCGTTTAGTTGTACTTTTAACAATCGCTTTTGTATGATAAATTTGTTCTATACATCATTTTTGGAGGGATTAGCATGGGAACACCAAAAGATTTTCGTTTTTCCAAGGAGCATGAGTGGGTAAAAGTAGAAGGGGATAAAGTCCGGGTCGGTATCAGTGATTTTGCTCAATCAGAACTCGGTGATATTGTTTTCGTGGAACTTCCTGAAGTTGGAAAAAAATTACAGGTGAATGAGCCATTTGGAAGTGTGGAATCGGTAAAAACAGTTTCTGAATTGTATGCACCGATCAGCGGGACAATTGTTGAAGTTAATGAACAATTAACCGACAGTCCGGAATTAGTTAACGAATCTCCATATGAACAAGCTTGGATGGTTGTCATTGAACCGAAAGACCTTTCTGAATTAGAAACATTAATGAACGCCGACGAATACGATCAAATGATTAATGAAGCAAAATAAATGAGATACATATTTTGGAGGGCATCTGAGTTTAGATGTCCTTTTTTTAATTTTGTCAGGGGAAAATTGGAATTTCATGTACAATATGATTCGTTCCTTTTATATGTTTCGCATACAGATAAAGGAAAATAGGGGGAGTCAAGCTAATGTGTTCTTCCTTTTTTCCCTATTCCTTCAATAATTTTTCAAAGTTGCATAGTAATATAAAAAGGAACATATTAGTTGTCTATCTTGTTGTTTCTTTGTATCATGTTGGATAGGTGATCGAAAATGGAGGAAGCTGTTGAGAAAGTTATAATTGTAGAGGGAAAATCGGATAAGAAAAAAGTACAAGAGGTAATAAATGAATCTGTAGAAATCATCTGTACAAATGGAACGATTGGGCTGAGCAAATTGGATGAACTAATTGATATGTTATATGATAAAGAAGTATTTGTGCTTTTTGATGCTGATGACTCAGGAGACAAATTGAGAAAACAATTCAAACGTGAATTTCCGGAAGCAAAACATATATACATTGATCGTACCTATCGGGAAGTTGCTTCAGTCCCGGAAAATCATGTTGCGACTGTTCTTTTACAAGCAAATATACAAGTACATTCAAAATATTTATTGTAATCTTAAGCCATATGGAAATAAGGGATGAATCAAATGGAACAATGGACTGGTGAAACATTTTACCAATATTTAAAGAGCGGGAAGAAAGGTGCCTTTTACTTATACACCCCTTTATGTGGTACTTGTCAAGTAGCAGGAAAAATGTTAGAAGTGATCACGAAATTATTGCCGGACTTACCGATTGGGAAAGCCGATATAAATTATTTACCGGAAATTGCGGAGACATTTTTTATCGAAAGTGTTCCCTGTTTAGTCCTCTTCAATGAACATCAAGTGAAAGAAAAAATTTATGCCTTTCAAGATGTTCCTTACTTATATGAAAAATTAAAAAAACTTTAATCCGATGCTGTCCTAAAAGGTTTATGTGAAATTGACAAAATAACCTTTTGAAAGGGCGGCTATTTTATTTTTTTTAAAAAAGGAGAATTTTAACATATAGAGAATTAATATAAATAGAGCCTGATTATGAACGTAACATTGCTACAAAACGGTACTCGGCTCAATATTGCTCGGGGGTATCTCAGTATGGTGGCTGTCGATAATTTTCTAAAGAGGATCAATCATCAACCGGTTGTTCGAATTTTAGTTCCGAACGAGCCGGTCACTGTTCTGATTCGGAACCGAAAAGACGCTTGTTATCTCATTTTTTCTAAAGACAAGGTTGAATTCATAAAGGAATATAATGGTGAAATAGATTGTGAGTTGTCAGGAGAGGAAAAGATGATTCAATCTATCCTTGATGGAAAAATACGGCTGCAAGAAGCAATAAAGTTACGTCATGTTCAAATTGAATGTAATTACCGAACAATGCTTTTGCTTGAATCATTTTTCTGGCTCCAACGGGTAGAAGGATAAGGAATCAATCGGGTTCGGGGGAATTAACGGCTAGAGCGGGTGCGGTTCTTGGATAAATATATCCTAATTGGTGGATATAGTCGAAAAAGCCCGTGTTTCAAAAAAATGAACACCGCAATTACCGAGTTTTGGGGTTACCGAAAAAATTTAGTTGGAAATTTTTCATTAGTATATAAAAAAATCTTTATTGACTCAACTATTTTTTAATGATAATATGAATCTTATATTAAATAAAATAAATACTAGCGTCTAACTCTTATCAAGAGAGGTGGAGGGATGTGCCCGATGAAGCCCGGCAACCGTCAATTTTTTATTGAAATGGTGCCAATTCACACAAAGTTTAAAGACTTTGAGAGATAAGAGAAAGGACATTCGATTATATTCGCGTGCCTTTCTACTTATCAGTGTAGGAAGGCTTTTATTTTTAAACAAGAAATAAAATAATTCGTCTCACATTTTGATCATTTCCTACAAAAAGGAGAAGTTTAGACTGAAGGAGGGTGTGAAATGATCAATGTACAAAATATCACGAAAGTTTTCACAACCAAATCCGGGCCATTAACGGCTGTAAATCATGTGAATTTTACGATAGATGAGGGAGAAATCTTTGGAATCATCGGTTATAGCGGTGCCGGGAAAAGCACATTGATCCGTATGTTCAATGGACTGGAAACACCTACGGAAGGTTCACTCACCATTGCCGATAAAGATATTACAAATATTCGCGGGAAAGAATTACGCTTGGCCCGTCGAGAAATTGGTATGATTTTCCAACATTTCAATCTTCTCTGGTCGAGAACGGTACGCGGTAATATATCATTCCCACTGGAAATTGCAGGTGTTCCAAAGGCTTTAAGGGAAAAACGGGTAGAGAATTTAATTAAACTTGTCGGCTTAGAGGGTAGAGAAGATGCTTACCCATCCCAACTAAGCGGCGGTCAAAAACAAAGGGTCGGCATTGCCCGGGCACTCGCTAATAATCCAAAAGTATTATTATGTGATGAAGCAACATCAGCACTTGACCCGCAAACGACGGACGCAATTCTTGATCTGCTTGTGGATATTAACAGGAAATTAGGTTTAACGATTATTTTAATTACCCATGAAATGCATGTCATTCGAAAAATCTGTCATCGTGTGGCCGTCATGGACAGTGGAAAAATTGTTGAAATTGCACCTGTTCTTGATATATTCCGACATCCAAAAGAAGAAATTACAAAACGCTTTATTGGTCAGGTGACAGAACCGGAAGAAACGAAAGAGACAATTGACCATTTATTAGAGAAATATCCGGACGGGAAAATTGCAAAATTATCGTTTATCGGTGATGTAGCTGAACAAGCGATAATTACACGATTAATAAGAGAGCTGCCGGTTACTGTTAATATTTTGCAAGGAAAAGTATCACAAACACGAAACGGTGCCTATGGAACTTTATTTATCCATATTGAAGGAAATCCAAGTGATATTGAGGCGGCAATCGACTTCCTAAACAAAAATCAAGTCGGGGTGGAGGTGGTACAAAATGATTGAAACACTCTTCCCGAATGTTGATTGGGAAAAAGCCTGGGAAAAGACGGTTGAAACTTTATATATGACCGGGATCTCTCTTGTTTGGATTTTCATTATCGGTATTATTTTAGGATTATTACTGTTTTTAACATCAGAAGGAAATTTATGGCAAAATAAATTCATTAATTGGATCATCTCAGCAGTTGTCAACATCTTTCGGTCCATTCCGTTTGTTATATTGATTGTTTTACTTATTCCGTTCACGAGGGTATTAGTAGGCACCATGATCGGTATGGAAGCGGCATTACCGGCTTTAATCATTGGTTCCGCACCATTTTATGCAAGAATGGTTGAAATTGGCTTAAGGGAAATTGATAAAGGAGTCATTGAAGCTGCAAAAGCGATGGGGGCCAAGACAAGTACCATTATTTTTAAAGTATTGCTTCCGGAATCAATGCCTGCGATTATCTCCGGAATTACAGTTACAGCGATTGCGTTAGTCGGTTACACTGCGATAGCCGGTGTCATCGGAGCTGGCGGCTTAGGTGATTATGCCTATTTAGATGGATTTTCTCGTAATCAAAATGATGTAACTTTATTTGCAACACTATTAATCTTAATTATCGTATTTATCATCCAATTTATTGGAGATATAATAACAAAAAAAATTGATAAAAGATGAATGAGGGGGAAACCAAAATGAAAAAATTACTTACATTATTGTTCAGTACAATTCTTGTTTTCACTCTGGCAGCTTGCGGAGGGAAGGACGACAAAACAGCGGGTGAAAGTGACGGAGACAGTGGAAAGGATACAAAAACATTAGTCATTGGTGCAACGAATGAACCACATGCAGTAATTTTGGAAAAAGCAAAGCCGATTTTAGCTAAACAAGGGATTGATTTGAAAATTAAAACATTCAGTAAGTATGAATTAATTAATCCGGCATTAAAAGATAAAGATCTGGATGCAAACTTTTTCCAACATATTCCTTACTTAGAAGCACAAAATAAAGAATTTAACTATGATTTCGTCAATGCAGGCGGGATTCATATTGAACCAATTGGAATCTATTCCAAAAAATATAAATCATTAGATGAGGTTAAAGATGGGGCTACTGTCATAATGAGCAGCAATGTTCCTGATCATGGTCGTATCCTTACATTGTTTGAAGCAAAAGGATTAATTACATTAAAGGATGGAACTGATAAAACGGGAGCAACCCTTGATGATATTGCGAGCAATCCGAAAAACTTGAAATTCGAATATGACTATGCACCGGATATGCTACCGACAATTTATAATAACGGTGAAGGTGATCTGGTCGTTATCAATTCCAACTATGCGCTTGATGCTGGATTAAATCCGGTTAAAGACAGTATTGCAATTGAAGACAGTGAATCTCCTTATGTAAATGTCATTGCAGTTAGAAAAGGTGATGAAAACAGAGAAGAAATTAAAGCTTTGGTAGATGTATTGCACTCTGATGAAATTCAACAATTCATACTTGATAAATGGGGCGGTTCAGTCGTTCCGGTCGACGGGGAATAAAAAGGAATCAAATAAACTTTTGAATAAGTACAAATAATTTGGACAGAAACTAAATGTAAAGTGAGCAATTGGTTCATCGTTTGTAAATTGAAAATATTGGGTGTAAAATGAGAGGGTCGGAATGTTTTCCGGTCCTTTCTTAATAAATCCCCACGAAAATCCCCTTATCATTTATCCCAATTGATTCTCATTATCTGTAAAAAGGTATATAATAAATTTATATATACAATAAGTACTCAATCAGTTGATTCTAATTTGAATTTGCTATAAAATTAGAATGATAATAAATTGAGAATAACATCTTATATATAAATGGAGGTTAGCAAAATGGCAGGATCAACATTAGTCATTAAAGATTTACATGTAGCAATTGAAGATAAAGAGATTATCAAAGGACTTGATTTAGAGATAAAACCCGGTGAATTTCATGCGGTCATGGGGCCGAACGGTGCAGGTAAATCAACGTTAGCTTCAGCCATTATGGGCCATCCTAAATATGAAATTACAAGCGGTACTGTTACAATGGATGGAAAAGATGTTCTTGAAATGGAAGTCGATGAACGAGCAAAAGCAGGCTTATTCTTAGCAATGCAATACCCAAGTGAAATTAGCGGGGTGACAAATGCAGACTTTTTACGTTCAGCGATTAATGCAAAACGCGAAGAAGGTAATGAAATTCCGTTAATGCAATTTATAAAAAAACTAGATAAAACAATGGAGTATTTAGAAATGGATTTAAATATGGCTCAACGTTATTTAAATGAAGGGTTTTCAGGCGGGGAGAAAAAGCGTAACGAAATTCTTCAATTAATGATGCTTGAACCAAGTATTGCCATTTTGGATGAAATTGACTCCGGTCTTGATATTGATGCGCTAAAAGTTGTATCAAAAGGGATTAATGCGATGCGCAGCAATGACTTTAGTTGCTTAATTATTACACACTACCAACGTTTGTTGAACTATATTACTCCTGACTTCGTGCATGTAATGATACAAGGAAGAATTGTTAAATCAGGCGGCCCTGAATTAGCTCAACGTCTGGAAGCAGAAGGTTATGACTGGATTAAAAAAGAACTTGGTATCGAGGACGAAATAGAAGTCGGATAATAAAGAATTGCCACAGTTAGGAGGATAAACATGACTACACAAGTACAATATCCATTCGATCAAGCCCTGATTGAATCATTTTCTGTACAAAATAACGAGCCTGATTGGTTTAAAAATTTACGTCTCGCTGCATTGGAAAAAATTGACGTATTACCGTTGCCTAATCCGGACCGGACAAAAATCGATAAATGGAATTTTACTCACTTTCAACAACACGCTCAGGCAAGCTCTGTCTATACTAATGTCGATCAACTTCCTGAACAAGTGAAGTCGTTGATTAATGTTGAAGGTGGTGTGAAAAATCTTTATGTTCAACATAATCAAACAGCCGGTTTTGTTTCTTTATCGGACGAATTGAAACAAAAAGGGGTTATTTTTACTGATTTATTAACGGCAGTTAAGGAACATGGAGATCTTGTTCAGAAATATTTTATGACGAATGCTGTGAAAGTTGACGAAAATCGGTTAACTGCTTTCCATACGGCTTTAGTAAACGGCGGAGCATTTCTTTATATTCCGCAAAACGTTCAAATCAATGAGCCGATCCAAACCATTTTTGTCCATGATAATGCGGATGCCCCACTGATTAACCATGTGTTAATTGTTGCGGATAAAAATAGTGCAGTAACCTATGTGGAAAATTATTTTTCATTAAATGATGAATTGGAGGGCATTGCCAATATCATTACAGAAGTGATTGCACAGGATAATGCCAATGTAAAATTTGGTGCAGTTGATACGTTGGCAAAAGGAGTCACCACCTATGTCAACCGACGCGGTTATGCTTGGTGGGATGCTCGAATCGAATGGGCTTTAGGATTAATGAATGACGGGAATACGATTTCTGATAATACGACCAATTTACATGGTGACGGTTCCTTTGCTGACACAAAAACAGTTGTTGTTGGTCGTGGGAAACAAATTCAAAACTTTACAACAAGAGTTATCCATCATGGGAAAGGTACGGAAGGATTCATTTTAAAACATGGTGTGGTTAAAGATAATGCCACCACAGTGTTTAATGGAATTGGCAAAATTGAACATGGCGCTTCAAAATCCAACGCCGAACAAGAGACGCGTGTCCTTATGCTAAGTGATAAAGCACGCGGAGACGCAAATCCGATTTTGTTAATTGATGAAGATGATGTTATGGCAGGTCATGCTGCTTCGGTAGGCAGGGTTGATCCGACTCAACTTTATTATTTAATGAGCCGTGGTATTTCGAAAGCCGAAGCAGAACGATTGATTATATACGGCTTCTTGGCACCTGTTGTCAACCAATTGCCGGTTGAAGGGGTAAAAAAACAGTTAACAGAAGTTATTGAAAGGAAAGTAAAATGATGGATATCGAACGAATTCGTAAAGATTTTCCGATTTTGCACCAAAATGTCAATAATCATCCCCTTGTCTATCTGGACAGTGCGGCTACTTCGCAAAAGCCGTTATCGGTGATTGAAACATTAAATCAATACTATCGTGAATATAATTCCAATGTTCACAGAGGGGTTCATACACTTGGAACAAAAGCGACGGATGCTTACGAAGGTGCACGGGAAAAGGTAAAAAATTTCATAAATGCGAAGTCAACGAAGGAAGTCATCTTTACGAGAGGTACGACAACATCCATCAACCTTGTGGCAACTAGTTTCGGACGGGAAATTGTGAAAGAAGGTGATGAGATTGTGCTCACTTATATGGAACATCACAGCAATCTCATCCCTTGGCAGCAAGTGGCCAAAAAGACGGGAGCTACGCTAAAATATTTTCCGCTTCAAGAAGATGGTACGCTTTCTTTAGAGGAGGTTCGTCATACCATTTCGGAAAAGACAAAAATCGTCGCCATTACTTATGTCTCCAATGTTTTGGGTACAATAAATCCGATTAAGGAAATTGTTGAAATCGCCCATAGTAAAGGAGCCGTTGTTGTCGTGGATGGTGCCCAAAGTACACCTCATTTAAAAGTAGATGTCCAAGATTTGAATTGTGATTTTTATGCTTTTTCCGGGCATAAAATGTGCGGTCCGACGGGAATCGGTGTATTATATGGAAAAGAACATTTATTGGAACAAATGGAACCGGTCGAGTTCGGCGGAGAAATGATTGATTTTGTTGAATTGTATGATTCAACATGGAAGGAATTACCGTGGAAATTTGAAGGCGGCACCCCGACTATTGCCGGTGCGATTGGTCTGGGGGCAGCAATTGATTACTTAGAGTCCATTGGAATGAATGAGATTCAAAACCACGAACATCAACTTGCCGAATATGCGATCGATAAATTATCCGAAATCGACGGGTTGACGATTTATGGTCCAAAAGAAATAAGTAAACGTGCCGGAGTTGTAACATTTAACATTGATGGTGTTCATCCCCATGATGTTGCGACAGTCCTTGATACAGAAGGAATTGCCGTTCGGGCGGGACATCATTGTGCTCAACCGTTAATGAAATGGTTGAATGTAACGGCGACTGCACGGGCAAGCTTTTATTTATATAATACAAAAGAAGATGTGGATCGGTTGGCTATGGGGCTCGTCAAAGCAAAGGAGTTTTTCAGTGATGTCTTTTGAACAATTAGACGCGTTATACCGCCGTGTGATTATGGATCACTATAAAAAGCCTCGGAATAAAGGGGTTTTACCGGATGGAAATGTAACGATTGACATGAATAATCCGACATGTGGTGATCGTATTCGCTTAACAATGAAAGAAAAGGACGGCATTATTGAAAATGTAAAATTTGAAGGAGAAGGTTGTTCCATCTCCATGGCTTCTGCCTCAATGATGACTCAGCTTATAAAAGGAAAAGATATCAATACCGCCCTTAAATTATCCCGTATTTTTTCATTAATGGTCCAAGGAAAAGACTATGATGATGAACATCTGGATTTAGGTGATATCGAAGCATTACATGGTGTTTCCAAATTTCCGGCACGAATTAAATGTGCGACACTTGCCTGGAAAGCAATGGAAAAAGGATTACTTTCGACTAATGAATAACAGGCGAAAATTTTCGTAGGAAGCACAACGAAATTATCGGACGAATGGAGGAAGGAAGAATGGCAAAAAAGGCGCCTGAGATTGGCGATTACAAATATGGATTTCGCGATAAAGACGTTTCTGTTTTCCGAACAGAACGAGGATTGACACGGAAAGTCGTTGAAGAGATTTCAAAAATGAAAAATGAGCCGGAATGGATGCTTGAGTTCCGATTGAAAGCATTGGAACATTTTTATGCAAGACCAATGCCACAATGGGGTGGAGATTTATCCGAATTGAATTTTGATGAAATTACTTACTATGTCAAACCGTCCGAAAAACAAGGTCGTACTTGGGATGAAGTACCGGAAGAAATCAAGCGGACCTTTGATAAATTGGGTATCCCTGAAGCAGAACAAAAATATTTAGCAGGGGTGTCCGCCCAATATGAGTCTGAAGTTGTGTACCATAATATGAAGGAAGATTTGGAGAAAATGGGAATTATCTTCAAAGATACCGATTCGGCATTAAGAGAAAACGAAGATATTTTCCGTAAATATTTCGGAACAGTCGTCCCTTATACAGATAACAAATTTGCAGCTTTAAACTCTGCCGTTTGGTCGGGAGGATCGTTTATTTATGTTCCACCGGGTGTGAAAGTAGATACACCGCTGCAAGCCTACTTCCGGATTAATTCGGAAAACATGGGTCAATTTGAACGTACGTTAATCATTGTTGATGAAGGGGCTTCCGTCCATTACGTAGAAGGATGTACAGCACCTGTTTACACAACAAACTCACTTCATAGTGCCGTTGTAGAAATTATTATTAAAAAAGACGCATATTGCCGTTATACAACGATTCAAAACTGGGCAAATAACGTCTATAACTTAGTAACAAAACGGGCAGTTTGTGAAGAACGGGCAACAATGGAATGGATTGACGGCAATATCGGTTCGAAGTTGACTATGAAGTATCCTTCCGTGTTATTGAAAGGTGAAGGTGCACGAGGCATGACACTTTCCATTGCATTTGCAAGTAAGGGTCAACGCCAAGATGCCGGGGCAAAAATGTATCATTTAGCACCAAATACTTCTTCCACGATTGTTTCAAAATCCATTTCAAGACTCGGCGGAAATGTAACCTATCGTGGTCAAGTGCACTTCGGCCGTAAAGCAGATGGTGCCAAGGCCAATATTGAATGTGACACAATTATTATGGATAATCAATCAACTTCTGATACGATTCCATACAACGAAATCCTAAACGATAACATCTCTTTGGAACACGAAGCAAAAGTGTCGAAAGTGTCTGAAGAACAATTATTCTACTTGATGAGTAGAGGGATTTCTGAAGAAGAAGCGACAGAAATGATTGTTATGGGCTTTATTGAACCATTTACCAAAGAACTGCCAATGGAATATGCCGTTGAAATGAATCGATTGATCAAATTCGAGATGGAAGGCAGTATTGGGTAATTGAATTTATAAGTAAAAAGAGCATTCGACTAAGTATTGTTTTACTTGGCCGGATGCTTTTTTTGCGATTCACCAGTGCCCCCCTCTAATTCACCAGCGTCAACAGGAAAACGCAAAAAATTCTTTATTTCCCATATCCTTTTTCGTATTAAAATGATAATATATTAATTAAATAAATTATTGGTTTTATAATTGTATTATCAATTTTTATGTTATACTATATTTTATCAAATTATTATTTTTGTCAGAGAAAAGGAGAAATTATACGTGGGAAGAGTATACAATTTTTCAGCGGGTCCTGCACAACTACCGGTTTCAGTTCTTGAACGGGCTCAGGAAGAATTATTGTCCTATCAAGAGAAGGGTATGTCCGTAATGGAAATGAGCCATCGTTCTTCTGATTTCAAGAAAATTATTGAGCGGACAGAAGAACTAATCAGGGAATTAATGGGAATACCTGAAACATACCGGGTGCTGTTTATTCAAGGGGGAGCATCATTACAATTTTCTATGGTTCCGTTAAATTTATTAAAGGACGGCGGACATGCCTACTACGTGAATACGGGGTCATGGTCAAAAAAAGCCCTTTCTGAGGCGAAAAAAATCGGAGAAGCAAAAATTTTGGCTTCCTCAGATGATCAGAATTTCACATATATTCCGGAGCAAGATTTACAACAAATTAATGAACAAACAGACTATGTGCATATTACAACAAATAACACAATTGAGGGTACACGGTTTACAAAATTTCCAATTACCGGTCATGTTCCTTTGGTAGCTGATGCATCATCGAATATATTATCAGAACAATGGGATGTGTCAAAATTCGGTTTAATCTATGCCGGTGCTCAGAAAAATTTAGGCATATCGGGGTTGACCATTGTCATCATTCGTGAAGACTTGATTGGACATGCGAAAGCAGATGTTCCAACCATGCTCAACTATGAAACATATGCGAAAAATAATTCCTTATATAATACACCACCAACTTTTGCAATTTATATAACAATGCTTTTGATGGAATGGTTAAAAGAACAAGGTGGAGTCGCAGCCATAGAAGAAAGAAACAAAGAAAAAGCCAATCTCCTATATAAGGCAATAGAAGATTCCAAATTATTTTATTCAAACGTGAAAAGAGAAGACCGTTCATTAATGAATATTCCGTTTATGACGGATTCCGATGAACTGAATAAATTATTTGTAAAAGAAGCTGAACAAGAAGGATTACATCAATTAAAAGGTCACCGTTCCGTAGGGGGAATGCGTGCGAGCATCTACAACGCGATGCCAATTGAAGGTGTCAAGGCGTTAGTTGATTTCATGAATGAATTTGAGAGAAAACATATTTAAGGGGTTGAAAGCATGTATTCCATCCGCACATATAATTCAATTGCCAAAAGAGGTCTTGATGTTTTTACAGATAACTATGAAATAAATGCAAGTGATTATCCGGATGCGATTTTATTACGTAGCTATAACTTACATGAAGAAGTGATTCCCGAATCTGTCAAGGCAATTGCCCGGGCAGGTGCCGGTGTAAATAATATTCCTGTTGATCGTTTGACAGAGGAAGGGATAGTGGTCTTTAATACGCCCGGTGCCAATGCCAATGCGGTGAAAGAATTATTACTTATGAGTTTAATAGCAACTTCCAGGCATTTAGTGGAAGCAGTAAGCTGGACGAAATCATTAATTGGTGAGGGAGAAAATGTTCCAAAGCTTGTTGAAAACGGGAAAAAGCAATTTGTAGGAACGGAGATTTCCGGGAAGAAACTTGGTGTGATTGGTGTTGGAAAAGTTGGCGTACTTGTTGCTAATGATGCACATGCATTAGGAATGGAGGTTATGGTTTATGACCCGTTCATTTCGGTTAATGCAGCTTGGCAATTATCGCGAAATATAAAGAGAGCGGAAAGTGTCAATGAAATTTTCCAATCATGTGACTACATTACCATCCATGTGCCTTTGACATCAGAAACAAAAGGGATGCTTAACCAAAATGCTTTCGAAATCATGCAAAATCATGTGCATATTTTTAATTTTTCCCGGGGTGAGTTAGTAAACGAAGACGACTTGGAGATCGCTCTTCAAGAAAGGAAAATTGCCGGCTATATAACCGATTTTCCGACAGAAAGAATTTTACAAATGAAAAATGTTGTCGCACTTCCGCATTTAGGTGCTTCAACGACGGAAGCCGAAGAAAATTGTGCCTATATGGCTGCCAACCAAATTAAGGAATATTTAGAAACCGGCAATATTCAAAACTCTGTTAATTTCCCAAACATCAGCATGCCGTATGTCGGGAATAAGAGACTTTCGATTATTCATAAAAACATACCGAATATGGTCGGTCAAATTACGAGTTATCTTGCTAATCATTCGATCAATATTGCAAATATGGTTAATGGCAGTAAAGGAGCATTTGCCTATACGATGATTGATATTGATAATGGTATTCCAAGCGAAGTACGGAATGAACTAACGGAAAATATTAGCCGAATAAATGGTGTGATAAAAGTGAGGATTATTTAATTGTAATTTGGATAGGTTTTTCGGCAGGGTGCAAAAGCAAAGATAAATTTATCATTGCTTTTAATGGATATGTTTTCGGCAGGGAAGGGAATGCGAACGGTAAATTGGAAATACCCTTCTCTTTTTTGTATGATACAAATTACCTAAACATGTACGAGGTGGATATTCACATACTAAAATGATAGAATTTAAGTAAGAGCGGGCCTCTTTCAGCCTCAAAAATTGCTAAACATTGAGGGACATAAGATGAATGAAAAGATTATAATTTATCATACGAATGACTTACACAGTCATTTTCAATATTGGCCAAGAATCCGCCAAAAACTATTAAAGCAAAAGCAAATCCATAAAGAGTTGCATGAGTCAATGTTTTTATTTGATATCGGTGACCACTTAGACCGGTTCCACCCATTTACAGAAGCAACTTTAGGGAAAGGGAATGTTCGCCTGCTCAATGACGTTGGATTTCATGCTGTTACCATTGGCAATAATGAAGGCATTACCTTATCACATCAAGATTTACTCCACCTTTATGATGAAGCACAATTTGATTGCATTGTCGCCAACTTATATGATAATGAAGGTAACAGACCACATTGGGCGAAACCATATACCATTTATGAAACCTTGCAGAAAACGAAAATCGGTGTCATTGGTGTGACGATTAACTTTACTAATTTTTATGAACCACTGGACTGGGTGGTAACGAATCCATTTGCAGAGTTGGAAAAGTGGATTCCGATTGTGCGGGAAAAAGTGGATGTTTTAATCATACTATCCCATTTAGGTCTGTCTGATGATGAAAGGATTGCCGAACAATTTCCACAAGTCGATGTTATTTTAGGTGCGCATACTCATCATATTTTGCCTGAAGGAAAATGGGTTAATGGTTGTTTATTATGTTGTACCGGTAAATTTGGCTTAAACTTAGGTAAAGTAGAATTATTGCTAAATCATGAAAAGAAAACGATCAAAAAAAGGGCTGAACTAATCCCGTCAAGAAATTTGGATAAAGAAGATCAGGAAGAAAATTTTGACCAAAGATTGATTGAAGAAGGAAAGGAACTTCTGTCTAATCCGGTTGCCTATTTGCCAAAAAAACTGGAAACAGACTGGTTTCATCATACTGAATTGAATCAATTGTTATGTGCGTCCTTAACAGAATGGTGCGAGGCAGATTGTTCCTTTCTCAATGCAGGTGTTCTGTTAGATCATTTAGGTCCGGGCATAGTGACCGATTATGATATTCATCGGATCTGTCCGCATCCGATTAACCCGTGTACTGTGCGATTAACCGGTGCTGAATTAAAAGAAGTCATCGTCCAAACGGTAGATGATAAATATACAACTTTAGAAATTAAAGGATTTGGTTTTCGCGGGAGTATTTTTGGGAAAATCATTTATGATCAAATTGAAATCAGCGGCCAAGGATCAGCGATAAAAATCCAAATTAATGGCGAAGACCTTCAAATGGAGCGAAATTATACGGTTGCCACGCTGGATATGTTTACATTTGCCCGCTTTTATCCGGAAATAACCCGGGCTGAGAAAAAATATTACTTACCGGAATTTTTAAGAGACCTGCTCAGATGGAAACTAAAGTGTAATTATCCGGTAAAGAGCGAATACTAACCGGTCATATCTGCACATATCGTCCCTATTTTCATAATGTAATATGGAAAGGGGCGAATAAAATGATTGATATCAAACCTTTAACAATAGAAAATCGGATTTTTATTGCGGTTGTCGTAAAGTTGCCAAAAACAACATTATTGGCTGTTACAAGTGAGAAAGGTTATATTATGTGTGGTGCTTTAGATGTTCACTTGCTTAATAACCGTTTAAAGGATCGGAAAATCATCGCCGCCAGAGCAGTTGGTGTTAAAACGATTGATGAATTGTTAAATGCGCCACTGGAATCTGTAACAGAGGAAGCGGAAAGCCGGGGAATTAAAAAGGGAATGATTGGGAAAGAAGCACTACTATTCATGTAAAATATTTTAAAGATAAGCGTTAAATCCCCCTTTACAAGCATAAGTATAATTTGTAAGGGGGGATTTATTATTGGTAAAATTTCGCCGATATCCACGACGTTCTCTGTTTTTTCGAACATTTAGGCCATATAAAGTATATAAACCTTATAAACCGATAAAACCGAAACCACTCCCGTTTCGCTATGTTGTTTTACTGTCCTTTGTCTTTTTTCTATTATCAACATCACTGGGATTATGGATAGTCAACAGTGCCTTAAAGCCAACACTTATGGCGTACGCAGAATCACAATCAATCAATTTGGCTACATATATTATAAATAAATCAATCAGGCAAGAAATTGATAACGGACTCGATTTAAATGACATTATTAAAGTAGATCCGTACGGCAATTCAACATTAACTTCTTTTAATATGGGAAAAATAGAAGATACAGCAAATCGGATCACAAATCAAATTTTAAAAAATATTAATTCAATGGAGCATATGGATGGGTTTTCGCCGGCCCTTGCGACAGATGGGGAAATTAAAGAAGTTGAACCAAGTGCTGCGGGTGGGATTCAATTTAAGGTTCCTTTTGGTAGAATTACAGATCATATTTTATTGGCAAATTTAGGACCTGATATTCCGGTTGAATTTAAAGCGATCGGTGATATTGAATCGAATATTGAGACAACGACAAAAGAACATCAAATTAATAGTACATGGTTTGAAATCCGCCTCCATATTAAAGTCGGCATTCAAATGCTTGTTCCATTTACATCGGAAATGAAAATGATTGAGCGAAATGTGCTATTAGCTTCAGGTGAAATGAAAGGTGATGTCCCGCAGTTTTATAATAGCGGAGGCGGACAACTGACGCCTTCGATTGTGTTGCCTGAGGAGAAGGAAAAAAAGGATAAAAAGGAATAAAGGGATCTTGCCGTTTTAGTTACTCACTTCGAATAACGAAAGACTAGAAATTTTTTGATCGATAAGAATTATTTAACGAGAAATGTGCGCTACATTATCATCTTTATTTTGATATGTAGACGATAAAGGACCGAGGAAAAAACTTCCCCGGTCCAAGCCATTTATTTATATTCCGCCCAAGTAGGCTTCTTTTACTTTTTCGCTGTTTTGCATTTCTGATGCATTCCCGGATAAAACAACGGAACCGGTTTCGATAACATAAGCCCGGTTTGCGATGGAAAGGGCCATATGTGCATTCTGTTCCACAAGCAAAATTGTCGTTCCGTCCTTATTAATTTCTTGGATAATGTTGAAAATTTGTTTTACTAAAAGTGGAGCCAAGCCCATGGACGGTTCATCCAGCAACAGTAATTTTGGTTTTGCCATAAGCGCACGACCGATTGCCAGCATTTGCTGTTCCCCGCCGGATAAAGTTCCGGATAATTGGTTCCGCCGTTCATGCAATATTGGAAACAACGAAAATACCTTGTCCAAATCTTGTTTTATTCCCTTTTTATCCTTCCGTAAATAAGCGCCGAGGTCAAGGTTTTCCTCCACAGTCATATTGGCAAAAACTCTTCGCCCCTCGGGAACATGGGAAATTCCGGCTTTCACAATCGATTGAACGGGTTTTACACGAATGGATTCACCTAAATAATGTATTGTTCCGGCAGTTGGTCGCAATAATCCGGATAATGTTTTTAAAAGCGTTGTTTTTCCTGCTCCATTTGCCCCAATTAGGGTTACAATTTCTTTTTCTTCCACGGTTAACGAAACATTTTTCAACGCTTGAATATTGCCGTAAAAAACATCAATCCCTTCCACTTTAAGCATGGTCTTCACCAACCTCTTCACCTAAATATGCTTCAATAACCTTTGGATGTTTACGAATTTCTTCAGGTAACCCTTGGGCAATTAATTGACCGTGGTCGAGTACAAAAATTCTTTCACAAATTCCCATAACCAGTTTCATGTCGTGCTCAATAAGCAGAATCGTTAAATTAAATTTTTCTCGGATAAAAGCGATAAGTTCCATCAATTCTTTCGTTTCCTGCGGGTTCATTCCGGCTGCAGGTTCATCCAATAATAACAGCTTAGGATCAGCGGCCAGTGCCCGGGCAATTTCCAATCGTCTCTGCCCCCCGTAAGGAAGATTTTTTGCTTTTTCATCTTTTAAATGATCAAGTCCGAAAATTTTTAAAAACCCAATTGCTTTTTCTTCCATTTCCTTTTCGTTTATAAAATGGGAAGGAAGGCGCAATATGGAACTGAAAATACTATGTGTCGCCAAAGGATGATAGGCAATCTTTACATTGTCCAAAACGGATAATTCTTTAAACAAACGGATATTTTGGAACGTACGACTAATTCCTTTTCTTGTTACTTTAAAAGGCGGAAGTCCACTAATTTTTTTACCGGTAAAAATAATTTGACCCTCTGTTGGGGCATAGACGCCTGTTAACAGGTTGAAAATTGTCGTCTTTCCGGCACCGTTCGGACCGATTAAACCTAACAATTCTCCTTGGTTAATGGTCATATTGAAGTCAGATACAGCTTTCAAACCGCCAAAGCGGATACCGAGATTTTGAACATCGAGAAGAGGCTCAGCTTTCGAAATGACCATATTGTTTGCCCCCTTTGAAACTCTTTTTCTTTTGAAAAAGTTGGGTAATTTCTTTTGTCCCCATTAACCCTTGTGGTCGGTATAACATAACAATAATTAGGACAAGGCTGTAAATAATCATCCTTGTTTCTGAATATTCTTGTAAAAATGTTGAAATAATGGTTAATAAAATTGCGGAAATGACAGCACCGGACATACTGCCTAGACCACCTAAAACAACAAAAATTAAAATATCAAAGGACTTAAGAAATCCGAAGTTACCCGGCTGGATAATATAAAAATTATGGGAATACAATCCGCCTGCAATACCGGCAAAAAAGGAACCGAGTACAAAGGCAATGACTTTATAGTATGTCGTATTAATTCCCATTGCATCAGCGGCTATTTCATCTTCGCGGATGGAAATACAGGCTCGTCCGTGTCGGGAATTTGTAAAATTGGCGATCACAAGTATGGTGAGAATGGTACAAATAAAGGCAATGGTCCAATCTGTCATCCGGGTGATCATCATTCCTCGGGCACCACCGACAAAATCCCAGTTCAAGAAGACAATGCGAATAATTTCAGCAAAACCTAATGTGGCGATGGCCAAGTAGTCTCCTCGTAAACGCAGGCTGGGAATACCGACAATCAGTCCGGCAATGGCTGCCGCAAGACCTGCCGCAATGAGAGCCACAATAAACGGCATTTGTAATTTCATCGTAAATATAGCGGCAATATAAGCGCCAATCGCCAAAAATCCGGCATGACCGATGGAAAACTGACCGGTAATCCCGATGACCAGATGGAGGCTGACTGCCAGCATAATATTAATTAATATGGTAATCAATGTATTTTCATAAAACGGGTTTAATATTCCGTTATATAATAAAAATTGAATAACGGAATAGATCACAACCGCAAGCCCGAACATGAGAAAAAAGCTTTTACTCTTTTTCATATCCATTTCACCTACACTTTCTCCCGCGTATTTTTTCCAAAGATGCCGGATGGTCTAAAAATGAGAATCAGGATTAGGATAATGAAAGCTGCGGCGTCTCGCCATGAGGAAAAACCAAAGGCACTGACGATAACTTCCACAATTCCAAGGATGAAACCGCCGACCATGGCGCCGGGAATAATCCCGATTCCACCCAATACAGCTGCGATAAAAGCTTTTAATCCCGGGATAATCCCCATTAAAGGATCAATTTTAATATAATATAGTCCGAATATGACTCCGGCGGCACCGGCCAAGGCAGAACCGATGGCAAATGTTGCGGAAATGGTTGTATCTACATTTATTCCCATAAGCTGGGCAGCATCTTGATCATGACTCACTGCTCGCATAGCTTTGCCGATTTTGGTACGATGAACAATAAATTGAAGGAGAACCATTAGGACAATTGTAATTAGTAATATATAAAGCGATTGACTGTCGATTTTCGCTCCAAACAGTTCAAATGATTTAGCAGGCAAAATTTCTTTCGGATAAGCTTCCGGTTGGGCTCCACGGAAGTAGATGACTACGTATTCAATCAACAAAGAAACACCGATTGCGGTAATTAAGGCGGCAATTCTAGTTGAGTTTCTTAACCGTTTATAAGCAACCCGCTCGATAATAACCCCGAGAATTGCACAAACCGTCATCGATAATAATAAGGCGGGAAAGAAACCGAGGTTCCAGCCGGTAATTGCGAAAAAGCCGACAAATGAGCCAATCATGAATACATCGCCATGAGCAAAGTTAATTAATTTAATAATTCCATATACCATCGTATAACCGAGAGCAATCAATGCGTAAATACTACCGAGTGATATGCCGTTAACAATCTGCTGTATCCATTCCATTATGTTCACTCCCTATATAAGTACATGTTGGCTTAATCGGAAAAAGGTCAAAGTTGCAGTTGCAGTTATTAAGCTGCACTTCCTATATTAATTACTTGTTTGCTTAACTGGAAAAAGGGAGGAAAAGACCTCCCATTTTGCTGTGCGTGAAAAGTCGTCTCACCTTTATTCCGGATCAACTTTTACTTTAAATTTTTGCTCTCCGTCCACATATTCCAAAATGGTTGCAGATTTTATCGGATTATGCTTTTTATCGATCGTAACAACACCGGTTACAAGTGAAATGTCTTTTGTTTCTGCCAACGCATCCTTAACGGCTTCCCGATCTAAGCTTCCTGCACGATTAATTGCATCCACTAATAGATAAACAGAATCATAACCTAATGCGTTAAATGCGTCAGGTGATTTATCTTTATATTTTTCTTTAAATTTTGTTACGAATTCCTGGATCTTTGTATCCGGGTCTTGAGCTGAATAGTGGTTGGTAATAAATGTATTGTTTAACGCATCTTTACCGGCCAAATCAACAAGTGTCGGTGAATCCCAACCATCAGCGCCCATTAACGGCACAGTCACACCTGATTCACGGGCTTGTTTAACAATTAATCCAACTTCTTCATAATAGCCGGGAATAAATACGAATTCCGGATTGGCAGATTTAATCCGAGTTAAAGTGGAACGGAAATCTGTATCACCGGCTACATAAGATTCCTCGGCAACGATTTTTCCGCCGGCCTTCTGGAATGTTTCTTTAAATGCGGCAGCCAGACCCTTTGCATAGTCACTGGCACTGTCACTATAAATAGCAGCCGTTTTTACACCTAATTCCTTTGCGGCAAAGTTTGCAGCTACCGTACCTTGGAACGGATCAATATAAGACGTACGGAACACATACTCATTAATGGAACCATCTTCATTTTCAGTAACATTTGGAGCCGTTCCGGATGGTGATAACAAGATTGTTTTCGTATCATTTGCGATTTGTGCTTGTGCAATCGTATTCCCACTGGTTGCCGCACCGATAATAGCCAGTACATTTTCTTGGCTTGTTAAGCGGGTAGCAGCACTGGCAGCCTCAGCGTTGTCAGATTTATTATCCACTTTAACCACTTTTATTTTTTTGCCGTCTACACCACCGCTATCGTTGATTTCTTCAATTGCTAATTCCATGCCTTCAGAAATCGATTGACCGTAGGAAGCTACTTCTCCTGATAACTCAAGGTTTGCGCCAATTTTTATCGTATCTCCTTTGGCATCACCACCACCGGAATTACCACCGGAAGAATTTTGCCCCCCGGAACAACCGGCCAATACACCGGCAAACAATGTAGAGGCTACCAAAATTTTCTTAATACTACTTTTCATACATATCCCCCTTTTATAATTCAGTGATAATTCTGACAAATAATGTTAGATTACTAGATTTAATCCAAGTAGATCTAGCAACAGATAATTGTCAGAAGTGAGTGAATAAAAATATAATTATATCAATATATAGATATTGTAAATCATAAACTTCATTTCGTCCAGTTGTTTTTTAAAAATAAAAATATTTATCTGAAGTGGGTATATTTTTTAAGGAAGGAAATATTCCATTAATAGAAAAAAACTACAGTATCTGATAACTGTAGTCTTATATAAATATTCTGTAAAAATAATTATTTTTTGTTTTTTGTCTCTCTTTCCCATCGTTTTAAGTGTGGAAATGGATCAAAAGACCATTCGGTTTTTCCGTTATCTTTATACATTCCATAGTGAAGATGCGGGGGGAATTTCCCCGCTGTGCCCGGTGGTCCATATCCGGAACTTCCGACACTGCCGATTAATTGCCCCGGTTTTACCATATCGCCTAACTTTAAATCTTTTGCAAATCCGTTCAAATGGGCAAAATAATGATACGTATTGTTTATATCACGAATCCCGAGTCGCCAGCCTCCATATTTATTCCAACCTTTCATTTCAATCACACCGTAACAGGTTGAATAGACATTAACGCCATAATCGGCAAAAATATCTGTTCCTTCATGAATCCGTCGGCCGCCCCAACCCCTGGCATCTCCCCATGTATCACGATAACTAAAGTTTGCCCGAATCGGGAGAGGAAAGTGATGTTCCTCCAAATTTAACGTTTGCCAGGTATGATACATTTTTGCAAAACTGACTATTATTCCTACCGTTTTATCTCGTTTATAATACTCCCAAAGCCCTATTTTAATATGGTCTTCATCTGTTCCGAAATTCAATAAGTAATTGGCCATGGTATATAAAACATCTTCATCATTTGTTCTTTCCGCTTTGCCGTCACCATTACCATCCTGACCAATCCCGCCAAAAATTTTTATACTTAGAGGATTCGTATCTTCTTGATCCGGATTGAGAAGACCGCACCACTTTTCAGCCGGAATATAAATCCCCGTTAATCCGGTTGGCTTCGGTAAATCTTTCCGGACTGAGCGAATATTTCTTTCATATTGATCGATGGCAGCTAAATAATACCAAGGTATAAAAGTAACGCTTTCGATCTTTTTATAAAGCACCATTCGCCTTTGATATAATTCCTCTCTTTCCGAATCGGCAGCGAAAACATTTCCGGGATAAAATAAGGTGAGGAGAAAGCAGATTGTGATTATATGTATAATATTGCGCAAATACTACACCTCCCAATTGTATAATGCTAATTTTTGCATCCGATTGAACATTCATGATTGATATATTTTGGTAAAAACAGTGTGTTTTCTAAGCAAACGATATTAGTGATTGAACACGAAAAATGGGGTATAATCATTTTATAGGCTTTGTCAAAGATGAGGGTGATATACATATGGTTTGTATCTACAATTTTTGTTATGAATTGGTGGAAGAAAGAAAAAACGGGTTTAATGAACAAGCTTTTCGTGAACGATACAGTGAGATACTAAGTCGCTATGATTATATTGTTGGTGACTGGGGATATGGTCAATTAAGGCTAAAAGGTTTTTTTGATGACCAGAATCAAAAAGCAACCTTTGATACGAAAATTAGTACATTATCGGAATATCTTTATGAATATTGCAATTTTGGCTGTCCCTATTTTGTTTTAAAAAAAGTGGACAAGTAATTAAAGTTTTAAAACGATTGATTCTTTCAACATAAAAGAAGATCGTAATCAAATGAGCTGTTGTTATAAAAGGAGATGACCCATCATGTTTTTTGTCGATCGGGAAAAAATTGAAGATACCCTTACCTTTTTAGAAGGACAAATCAACATTTTTAATCAATTGGATCAGATTGAAAACCAAGTGCAAAAAGCGGCACTGGAGCGGGTGGCCCAAATGATGTTAGAATCCGTCATCGATGTCGGTAACAGCCTTATCGACGGTTTTATTATGCGTGATCCGGGAAGTTATGAGGATATTATTGATATCCTTTTGGACGAGCAGGTAATTGGCGAAAAAGATGGGGAACAGCTGAAAAAACTAATTCCTTTTAGAAAAAGTTTAGTTCTCTTTTTCACATCCATTGATCATGAAGAACTGTATCGGCTTGTAAACGAAAATTTGCAGGCCTTTATAGATTTTCCAACCCATGTCAGAACATACTTAGCAAAAGAACTGGGACCGGTATCTGCATTTAAAAGTAAGTGAAAAAAGGAAAGCTGAAAATTGGTCATTAGAAAATCATAACAAACAGGGCGGTCAACATCATACCTCCACCAAACACAATAAAAAAGGTTTATTTTCATGGTAAACCGGTTTGCTAAACGAATTTTATTTTCGAACATAGGTTCGTAAACATTGAAAGGAGAACGAATGAAAAAGTATCAAGGTTATTTGATTGATTTAGATGGAACGATGTATCGGGGATCAGAAAAAATTGAAGCGGCAGGCAGATTTGTTCAACGTTTAGTGAAGCATAACGTTTCCTATTTGTTCGTAACGAATAATTCAACAAGGACGCCGGAACAAGTCGCGGAGAAATTGAGATCCTTTGATATTCCTGCAACAAAAGAGCAAGTATTTACGACAAGTATGGCAACTGCTAATTACATAGAAGAAATAGATAAAAATGCAACGGTTTATTATATTGGAGAAGAAGGACTTCAAACCGCCTTGGAAGAAAAAGGATTTCGTTTCGCCGGAGAAAATGCCGATGTTGTCGTTGTCGGTCTTGATCGCGAAATTACGTATGAAAAATTAGCGGTAGCTTGCCTGGCTATACGTAATGGTGCCAAGTTTATTTCGACAAACGGTGATATTGCTTTGCCGACAGAACGCGGATTGATGCCCGGTAATGGTGCGCTGACGGCTTTAATTAGTACTTCAACGCAAGTACAACCAATTTTCATCGGAAAGCCGGAAACGATTATTATTGAACAAGCTTTAAAAGTAATCGGTTCGGATAAGACGGAAACGTTGATGGTTGGTGACAATTACGATACGGATATTGCTGCAGGGATTCGTACCGGTCTTGACACGTTAATCGTTCATACCGGTGTAACGAGTAAAGAGAAATTGAAGGAATTCCGTGAACAACCGACCTATTCAATTGATTCACTGGATGAATGGGAGTTTTGATTGGAGATGTTAAAAAATCCCTAAAAAAGGGATTTTTTAACATTTTACCACATATTTTGAACTGCCGCTATTTCTGTCAATTTGGAATGTATGTTACTCTACATTCGCTGCTCTGTGGGCAAGACGGCTGGACGCTGCGGCAGCAATCGCCCCAACAAGATCATCTAAAAACGTATTAACTTTCCCTGTTGATTTATCGTTCAAATACTTCAAAATTCCCGGTTTTAATTTGTCAATATAACCATAATTCGTAAAACCGATTGAACCATAGACGTTCACAATCGAAAATGCCAAAATTTCATCCACTCCATAAAGACCTTCATCCGTTTTAACAATTGACAACAGTGGTTCTTCCAATAATCCTTTTTCTGCAAGAACATCTAATTGAACCCCGGTAATCACCGCATTTTGCACTTCCCTTTTTTTCAATACAGCTTCAACGTTTTCAATACAGTCTTGTAATTGTAATTCAGGATGATAGCCCTTTTGTAGAAAATAGACTAATTCCGCAATATTTTTAATGGTTACACCCCGATCTTCCAACGCTTTTTTTGCAATATCTCCTATTTGTGGAAACATATTTGATTGTTCATTCATATCATTCACCAGTCCTTATTCATTAATTTGAAACAATACCTGATATGTATAGTTAGGTAAAAGAAAATATATTTGGTAAATCCATCATAATATTAATTATAACAATGATTTTAAAAAAATGTTAAAAAGGGGAACAGCGCATGATTCAGTTCTTGCAACAGGAGTTTGGCATTTTCCCGGGTCAATCTTTTAAAATCCGCCAATATGATGCTTATTATGATGGTCATCATATTTATATTTTGATAAAAGTATATGAACAGGAGCAGGAAGAATTACAGGTTCGCTATGAAATGACAAATTATCTTCGGCAAAATGGCGAAAAGTTTGTTCCTGCTTTTTTCGCTGCCACGGACGGGAGATTTGTTAAACAGCTGGATGAAAATTATTATATTGTTTTAAAGTTAGAGCAATGGCGAAATAAACGATATCAATTTCCGGGCAGGCGGTTGGCTTACTTTCATAACCATGGGAAATATTTTCGGTCAGAAAAAGATGTACTAAATCGGCTTGGTAAATGGAAAGAGTTATGGGAAAGCCGCATTGATCGGCTAGAAAAAATATGGCAACAGAACGTAATGAATCAACCGAATAATGACTTTGAACGACTTTTTATTGATTCTTTTCCTTATTATGCCGGGATGACTGAAAATGCCATTCAATATTTTGTAGATACGACGATCGATGAGCAACCGGCCGGTTTTGATGTTGCGACCGTTTGCCATGAACGATTTACCATGGATACTTGGACAGATCCGATCATTTTGAAAGATCCTTTTGATTGGATTGTTGATCACCCGGTGCGGGATATTGCAGAATGGATTCGGCATGTGTATTTCAGCCAGCCGCAAATGGTCCAGAAACCAATTCAAAAATTTATTCAAGATTACGAAACACAGACGTCTTTATCTCCTTTTGCTTGGCGGTTACTGTATTCCCGTTTAGTTTTGCCAATTCACTACTTTCAATGTATTGAATTGTATTACGCCCGTTTGGCAGATAATTTTGACAATAGCATGACAGGAGAAATAAAGAAAATTCTCAATCAATCCGGTGATTATGAACGTTTCCTGGCTCATTTTTATGATATGGCCGGAGCTCCTCATCGTTCACTTCAATTACCAAAGCTCGATTGGTTCAACTAACCATCCGTGGGAAAAACCCCCACGGATGGAAATTTCACTTTATTTTTATGATATAATAATGGCAGTAGAATAGATTGAAGTTTTGGAGGGTTAGTTATGTCATCGAAACCGTATATATACATAACAAGAAAACTGCCGGAAGAGATAATTAATAATCTTTGTACATTTGCCGATGTTGGCATGTGGGAAAAAGAAGAAGAACCGGTTCCACGGGAAATATTATTGCAGGAAACGAAGAAAGCGGACGCACTGTTAACGATGTTATCTGACCGTATTGATGAAGAAATTTTTCAAGCAGGCGAAAAATTGAAAGTAATTGCAAACTTGGCGGTCGGCTATGACAATATTGATATTGAACTTGCCACAAAATACGGAATCGCTGTTTGCCATACACCCGATGTTTTAACCGATACGACTGCTGATTTGGCCTTTTCCTTATTATTAATGGTGGGGAGACGTTTAGCTGAGTCCGTAGAATTGGTAAAAAGTGGAGAGTGGAAAAGTTGGAGCCCGCTATTTATGGCAGGTACGGATATCCATCATAAAACAATTGGAATTGTTGGCATGGGGAAGATCGGTGAAGCTTTGGCAAAACGGGCATTAGGCTTTGATATGAACGTTTTATACCATAATCGTCATCGGAAAATGGATGTTGAAAAAGCATTAGGGGTTCACTATCGCTCTTTTCCTGATCTTGTAACTGAGTCCGATTATGTTGTTTGTTTAACCCCGCTGACGGAAGAAACAAGAGGAATGTTCACCAAAGACGTATTTCGAAAAATGAAAAAAACGGCATTTTTTATCAATGTGGCCAGAGGTGCGGTAGTGATAGAAGAAGATTTACTGTTGGCACTTAGAGAAGGAGAAATTGCCGGAGCGGGTCTTGATGTATTTGAAAAAGAACCGATTGATCCGCAACATCCTTTTTTAAAAATGAAAAATGTAGTTGCTCTCCCGCATATCGGCAGTGCATCAATTGAAACACGAACAGCAATGATGAAGCTTTGTTGCCGGAATATCGAGTTGATTTTGAAAAATGAAAAGCCGATTAGTATAGTGAATGAAGCAGTGTTTTTAGCTAAATGATTGAAAATTTATTCCATGCGTTACGCTGAGAAAAAAGGGCTGGGGTAAAGATCCCCCGCCCTATAATCAATTTAAAACACTTGTTCAACTTCTACAACACCCGGGACTTCTTCAAATAATGCCCGTTCAATACCCGCCTTCAATGTAATAGTCGAACTTGGGCATGTTCCACAAGCACCAAGTAACCGCAATTTAACAACGCCATCTTCCACATCAACAAGTTCACAATCCCCGCCGTCACGGAGAAGAAACGGACGCAGTTTATCTAAAACCTCTTGGACTTGTTCTTTTAATTCAGGCATTCCATCGCACTCCTTTCTAAATCCTATTATAATAAGGATAGAGAGAAAAATCCATTTGTTAGTTTTGTAAAGAATCCCAGGTCTAATTTTTTTGACCCTTGATGCATGGTTCAGTGAAATCGGCTGTAAATGGATCTTTCGCAGCTTCCTTGTGGGCTTAACCTTAAGTCCTAAAATTTTCAACTACTTAGAATCTGGGAAATTTTACTTTTAGTGGTTAAAAAATTGTACTCATTGTCATTGTTTGAGATGATTGTAAAATGTAAGGGAGAAAGGAGAATACCTATGGAAATTTTCAATCCGGTTGTCATTACCATTTATGGTGCGGAACAAATTTGTGCAAGTTGTGTTAATCTGCCATCATCAAAAGATACGTATGAATGGCTGCAGGCTGCAATTTCAAGAAAATATCCGAATCAACCATTTGTGATTGATTATGTCGATATTATGAATCCGCCTGATGATGAGGAAAAGCGGCAATTCGCCGAAAAGGTAATTGAGGAAGATTTGTTTTACCCGGTTGTCGTCATTGGTAATCAAATCGTGGCGGAAGGGAATCCAAATTTAAAGGTAATTTACGCAGAAATGGAAAAATACGGATATAAGTAAGCTGGACTTTAAAAAAGGTTTATCCCGGCAAACAATGTATGTTTATAATAATTAAGACAATTTCCTCAAATCGAGGAAATTGTCTACTATATTTTCAACCGTTGTGAAATTTATACAGCCAGAGAATCCCGGATTTTAATAGTCTTGCTACACGTCCGGTCAATGGACGCTCAGCGACGAGACCGAATCCTTGTTTTTTCCCTAACGAACCAAGAATCCCTTTCAATTTTATTTCCGGCAACTCATCCGGCAAATCTTCCCCATTCCATCTTTTTAATAATACTTGAGCAATTTGGTCGCCTTGTGCTTCTGCAAGTTGGGCACTCGGTGCAAACGGCAAGCTTGCACAGTCACCGACTACGTAAACATGTTCATTTCCGGGAATATTATGATAAGGTGTCAAAACAACTCTCCCGGATTCGTCCTTTTCAACATCAAGTTCGCGAACAACTTTATTTGGGCGAATCCCTGCTGTCCAAACAATACAATCAAATTTCATTGGTTCATCATGATTATATAAAATGCCTTCTTCCACTTTTGTGATATTTGCATAGTTGACAATGGTGACTCCATGGTCTTGAAACCAATCGTTGACATATTTACTCAACTTCTCCGGAAACTTTGAGAGAACCATTTTGCCACGATCAAACAAAAATATTTTTAAATCAGGTCTTGATTCATGAAGCTCACTGGCAATTTCTACTCCGCTTAATCCGGCACCGACAATCGCCACTCTTGAACTTCTAGGCAAATTATTTAACGCATTATTTGTCTGTCTCGTTGCTTCAATGGATTGGATTCCGTACGTATACTGATCGGCCCCCGGAATATCATGGTACTTATCTTCACAGCCTAATCCAATAATAAGATCATCGTAAATAATTGCTTCATGGTTTTGCAATTCAACTCGGTTGTTTTGCAAATCGATATGACTCACTTCATCATTAATAAATTCCAGTTGCGGGTGATTCGGAAATGCTACCCGAATGTGGTTATCCGGGATAGTCCCGGCTGCCAGGGCATAAAATTCGGTTTTAAAACAGTGATAAGGTGCTTTATCCACTAGCACGATTTTAATGTCTTCTGGAACTCCGCTTTGGAAAAGTTTTTGCATAATCCGCATTCCACCGTAACCGCCGCCTAAAATGACAAGTTTTTTCATGGTATTTTCCCCTTTGTTTGATTCTAGTTACTCCTCAATTTTTGTTAAACTTTTATTTTTCTAATATTATAAAATTGGAAGTGAATCCCCTTTCATTTCTGAAAAACATATTCAATAAAATTATATTTGAATGATAAGAAATATACAACCGATATTTACTATTTTAGCGGGTTCACAACAAATTGGATAGGAAACCGACCCGGAACACGAAAAAACATTGTGAAATAATCAATTCCATTTCGTTGTGAATTACAGCAAGAATGTTTATACTAAAAGTATAGTTAAAAAAGGAAAAACATCCTTGATACATGAAGGAGGTTTCAAAATGGAAAATGTGATTTTTTTATCGGAATCTGCCGCATACCAAGTAAAAGACATGATGGAACAAAATAATGAACAAGATGCGTATTTACGTGTTTTTGTTAAAGGCGGCGGCTGCAGTGGTTTATCCTATGGGATGACTTTGGAACATACAGTGAAAGAAACGGATATTGAGTTTGAACAACATGGTATAAAAGTTCTTGTTGAGAAAACAGATGCTGCCATCTTACAAGGAACAAAAATAGATTATAAACAGTCTCTCCTCGGAGGCGGCTTTACGATTGATAATCCGAACGCAATTGCCACTTGCGGATGCGGCTCATCTTTCCGTACCGCAACAAATGCCGGAGCACCCGGTGATTGTTAACATTAAGATGACAAATCGGGATACGAATAAATGGTTGGGAAAAGAAAAGCGCAGAGCGCCCGCTTAGCGACGTACAAACTGGAGCGCCCCGCAATGAGAACAGATTTGCTTCCTCGAATAGACATCGCACGAAGAAAAAGCGATTAGCTTTTTCGAGGAAAAGGAAACACGGCGAGGGACGAGCCGATGTTGACTTATCGTAGTGGAGGGGAGTGAAGTTTGCTAGTCGCTGGGGCTCGTAGCTAGACAATAAAACTAATCCCAAGTTAATTGCTTGTATTTTTATACTTTCTTATACTAAAAGAAAAAAACTCCTCTTCGGTAAATGTTCGAAGAGGAGTTTTTTTTCATTACTCAAATAAGGAAGTACTGTGCATAGGTTGAATTCTTGCACTTGGATCGATATATTTTTTTGCATTGCTTACCGCTATCGGGGCTTCTCCAAATCCGGTTGCAATCAATTTCACTTTCCCGTCATACGTACAAATATCACCGCATGCATAGACACCCTCGATATTGGTTTCCATTTTCGAATTGACGACAATTGAATTTTTTTCAATATTCAAGCCCCATTCCTTGATTGGACCCAAAGATGAAACAAATCCATAGTTGACAATCACATCATCGACATCAATGATTTCGGTTTCTTCCTGTTTGACGACTTGGATTTTGACTTGATTGATGTTTTCCCCGTCACCAATCAATTCGACCGGAACAAAAGGCGTTTTTATTTCAACATTCGAATTACGCATGTTTTCGACGGTATGTTCATGAGCTCGAAATTTATCGCGACGATGGACAATCGTCACTTTTTCGGCAATCGGCTCAAGCATAAGTGCCCAATCTACTGCAGAATCACCGCCGCCAAAGATGACTACTTTTTTATTTTGAAAATAATTCATGTCGTTTATAAAATAATGTAAATTTTTCCCTTCGTAATCTCTGGCATTTTCTAATTCCAGTTTTCGCGGTTGGAAAGCCCCGTTGCCTGCCGTAATAATAACCGTCTTTGTATAATGAATTTCCTGATTTGTTGTTAACTTAAAAATGCCATCTTCTTGTTTTTCCAGTTTTTCAACGGATTGATCCAGACAGACGGTAGGTTCGAACAATTTAATTTGTTCCTGTAAATTATCTACCAACTCCCGAGCTCGGATTTTTGGAAAACCTGCCACATCGTAAATGAATTTTTCCGGATATAGCGCCGTTAATTGACCGCCTAATTGCGGCAAACTTTCTATTATTTTAACGGTTGCTTTTCGCATGCCACCGTAAAAAGCGGTAAATAACCCGGTCGGGCCGCCACCGATTATCGTTATATCATAAACTTGTGTATCTTCTTTCAAAGGTATCCCTCCAATTAACATTCACAAATATTTTATCATAAGTTTTAGCAATTCCGAAAGATTCACTTCTAAAGTTTGTAAAAAAAAGAACTGCGCAGGCCGTTTGTTCATTTCAAAGCTTTGATAATTGACGAAATATTTTTTGCTTTAGTAAACTGAGTAAAGGGTAATGTTAAAGTTCAGAAAAAAAGATGACGGAAACGACTTTTATGTTAATCAAGATGGTCTTTTACCTTAACGTGAATCCATGACCATCATGCCAATCGTTTTCCGTTATATGGAACAAGAAGGGGGGAGGGAAACCTTGCCATTCTCAATCATTCAATTAATGATTTCAATCCTGTTATTTTTCGTTTTGTTTTTCGGAATTGGTTTTATATTAAATATGCTTTTGCGGATGACATGGATTATGACTTGCATATATCCAATTGTTGTTATTTTTATTGTAGATAATATCCCTTTTATCACCTATTTTCGTGAACCTGAAGAAGCTTTTCAAACCTTAGGAACCAATTTACGTTCATTGGCTCCTGCTGACATTACTGTATTATTAAGTGGTCTAGCAGGCACAATTTTAGCCGGGTTTACAATGAAAGCGTTACGAAAAAGAGGTTATCGGATGTTTTAGTTGTCGGTAAATTGTTTTAATTAATGTATATTTTTAATATTTTCATAAAAATAGAATAAGAATTTCTCCTCTTTGTGAATATTTTTTTCTTCTTTGGGAAAGAAATAGACACGAGAGGAGTGAAAAATATGGTAAAAATAAAAACATGGTCCAAACGGATTATCATGGTCATTTTGTTTACTATTGCACTGCTAATTACTTTCCAGACTGTATCCGGAGTAAAGGCTGAAACATTACCAGACCATAAATATAATTATGAAAAAGCATCTGACAAAAAAAGAAATACAAATAAAATGTTACATTCTTTCAAGTCTATCAATTTACAATTAAAATCTTTGAAGGTTGCTACAACTTCAGCAACAAAAATTTCATCAAGTGAAGAAATTCAAGGAAAAGTTCCAAGTTTAGAGGAAGCATTTAATTGGGAAGCAGAATATCCAAGTCATTCAGTCATTGCGACCGGATATACAGCAGGATATGAGTCGACCGGGAAAAATCCTAATGATCCTTCTTATGGAATTACGTACTCCGGAGTGAAAGTAAAAAGGGACCTATATTCCACGATTGCGGCTGACTTGAATGTTTTCCCCATTGGTACAATTTTGTTTATTCCAGGCTACGGGTTTGGCGTTGTGGCGGATAAAGGTGGAGCCATCAGAGGGAATAAAATTGATTTATATTTTGAAACTGTAGAAGATGTATATAGTGAATGGGGAAAACGAGAAGTTAATGTTTATGTCGTTAAAAGAGGGAATGGATCGCTGACAGCAGCAGAACTTGAACAATTGAACGAAAATGAAGCGATGCAAGTGTTTCGCAGTCAATATTCATTAAGCAAAAAAGAATAGAACGCTCTTAACTATTTGTTCTTTTTATCGATCCTTCTGATAATCGGTGAGGGCATTTTTTTGTAATAGTTGCGAAAGTAGACAGGTAATTTTTTCCTATACATTTTTTGACGAATGGTGTAGACAAATGACGGAAAGGGTGGTATATTATTATTCGTTGTTATTTATTGAACAACTTTTTCTTATCAAGAAGGTGTTGTGGTTTTTATTCGCATCACCCGCTCCATACATATGACTAACGCAGTGTTTCGTTTCGGAAAGAACGAAGCATTGCGTTTTTTACTATCTTTAAGTGCACTATATAACAATGATAAAATAGATAAAATGGTTATTGATTAAATACGGGATATTTATTGAAGGGAGGAAAGGCCGTTTTGGAAACGCAAGCTTTGAAAAAAGAAATTATCGACTACGCAATATCCATTGGAATTGATAAAATTGGTTTTGCCACGGCAGCCCCTTTTACAACATTAAAAGCAAGACTTATCCGTCAGCAAGAATTGAATTACCAGTCCGGGTTTGAAGAGTCAGATATTGATAAGCGAACGAATCCTGCCCTTCTTTTTGACAATCCCCAATCGATCATTTCCATTGCTCTGGCCTATCCAACGAAAATGAATAAGCATGTTCGCGGGACAAAGGGTGAGCGGCGAGGTTTATTTGCCCGCGCTTCTTGGGGAGAAGATTATCACCTTGTATTACGTGATCGCTTAAGCAAACTGGAACAATTCATTTACAGTAAGATGCCTGATGCCCGATGCAAATCAATGGTCGATACCGGTGAATTATCTGACCGGGCAGTTGCGGAACGAGCAGGTATCGGTTGGAGCGGGAAAAATTGTGCCATCATTACGCCGGAGTATGGATCATTCGTTTATTTGGGTGAAATGATTACAAATATTCCTTTTGAGCCGGATACGCCGATAGAAAATATGTGCGGAACATGCAATAAATGTATAGAAGCTTGTCCGACCGGTGCGTTAGTCCAACCGGGGCAAATAAATGCAAAAATTTGTATCTCCTATTTAACGCAAACGAAAGATTTTTTACCGGACGAATATCGTAGCGTGATTGGGAATCGATTATATGGCTGTGATACATGTCAAATCGTTTGTCCTTATAACAAAGGTAAAGATTTCCATTTTCACGAAGAATTTGAACCGGAGCCGGAAGTGGCAAAACCATTGCTTAAACCACTGCTAAAGATAAGCAACAAAGAATTTAAAGAAAAATATGGCCGTGTTTCCGGTGCTTGGCGTGGGAAAAAGCCGATTCAGCGAAATGCGATCATTGCACTCGGTCATTTTAAAGATGAAACGGCGATTGATGAGTTAAGCGATGTTATTCGTAACGATCCGCGACCGGTCATTCGGGGAACAGCTGCTTGGGCATTAGGTAAAATTGGGACAGAAAAAGCGAAACAAATACTTACGAAGGCAAAAATCGAGGAAAAGGATGAAGATGTATTGCGGGAAATTGAAGTGGCACTTGCCGAATAATTAAAATGCCCAATTTTTGCATCACACCGAATACGAAGGTGGAACATACACTTAATTAAAGGAGTGTGTGTTGCCATGATTGATCAATTACAAAGGTTATTAGAACAACGGGTGCAACAATGTGTAAGTGATCGGCAAGCGGAATGTTCAAAAATTGAGCGCAAAAAAGAATGTTTGGCAAATCGCCATGGTGAAATTGTTAAAGCAAAGGCGACAGGGCATATTACCGATAAAATGAATAATGGAGACCATACTGATATATATTACAACGTCCATTTTCAATATTTAATCAAACAAGAAAAGCGATATTACATTGAAGAAGAAGTTGAGAAACGAAAAGCCCATTTTTATAAAAGTACACTGTTAACGGATGAAGAAATATTTGAAACGCCAGCATTCGAAATCCCTGAAATAAAAATTGATCGCCATGAAAATTTAGAAAGGATTTCATACCATTATGACCGGAGAAAAGCCGTTCAGTATGCCGAACGTTGGTGGAATGACTATAACCCGCAATATCATAAATTTGATGTTGATTGTACGAATTATATTTCACAATGTTTACATGCCGGTGGAGCTCCGATGCGGGGTTTTTCCAATCGTTCGAGCGGTTGGTGGTATAATGGAAACAGTTGGAGTTATAGCTGGTCAGTAGCCCATTCGCTTCGATGGTATTTAGGTACTTCCAAAGTAGGTTTGCGTGCAAGAGAAGTGAGTGATCCGGGGGAGTTACAACTAGGCGATATTATATGTTATGATTTTGAAGGAGACGGCCGCTTTAATCATACTACAATCGTTACGGCAAAAGATGCATATGGGATGCCGTTGGTAAACGCTCATACAACCAATAGCCGAATGCGATATTGGTCTTATGAAGATTCTTCAGCCTATACAGATAATATCCAATACAAATTTTTTACAATTATAGATGATGATTGATTTATTAGTTGAGGTGGAAAATTGTGGCAGTACATGTTGTTTTATATCAACCAGAAATCCCGGCCAATACAGGTAATATTGCAAGAACCTGTGCAGCAACAGACTCGCAGCTTCATTTAATTCGCCCGCTTGGATTTTCAACGGATGATAAAATGTTAAAGAGAGCCGGACTTGATTACTGGCCGTTTGTAAAAATACATTACTATGATTCGTTGGATGAATTTTTTGAGAAAAATCAGGGAGAATTTTATTATATTGAGACATACGGGAATAAGGCATATTCTGATTTCGATTACAGTAATCCGGAAAAAGACTACTATTTTATGTTTGGCAGAGAAACAACAGGCTTGCCGAAAGAATTGTTAGAGGCAAATCAAGATCGGTGTTTACGGATTCCGATGACGACAAATGTTCGCTCGCTAAATTTGTCTAATACAGCAGCCATTTTAGTGTACGAGGCTTTGAGGCAACAAAATTTTACCCATTTAAAAATTAAATACAGTGAGTGAAAATCGGTAAGGGTTTAAAATAAGGTCAACTCATTTTGAACCCTTTTTGCTATTATTTGTTTTGGGATAAAATAGGTATTAGAATGGGAGAAATGGTTGCAACAGGCGCCCTGAAACTGAAACGGTATTGATTTTTATATAAGAAAGGATGATTATCATGAACGAAACGATTGAAACGATCTTAAAACATCGGTCGGTAAGGCATTTTCAAGAGAAAAAATTAACAAGGGAGCAGATTGAAACGATTGTCCGCTGTGCACAGGCTGCTTCGACATCGAGTTTTGTACAAGCTTATACCATTATCGGGGTAACTGATCAAAGCAAAAAACAACAACTTGCACAAGTTGCCGGTAATCAAAAATATGTTGCTGATAATGGTCACTTATTCGTTTTCTGTGCCGACCTTCATCGTTACGACATAATCAGCAAAATGGAAAACGTCAATATGGAAGAATCCATTGCCAGTACGGAAAAATTTATGGTTGCTTTAATTGATACGGCCCTGGCAGCTCAAAATGCCGCAATTGCCGCGGAATCATTAGGGTTAGGGATTTGTTATATCGGCGGGTTGCGAAACAATTTAGAGAAAGTATGTGAAATCTTAAAAACTCCAAAACGAGTGATTCCTTTATTTGGTCTGGTGGTTGGTTATCCGGAAAAAATAAATGAACAAAAACCCCGCTTGCCGTTAAATCATATTTACCATGAAAACACATATCAACAAAATGAGGAAGCATACATAACTCAACTGAACGCATATAACAAGACGATCCGAGACTATTATAATAAAAGGACAAACGGAAAACGGAAAGACAGTTGGACTGGTCAAGTCTCGGCAACATTTGCAATGAAAAATCGTATGTACATGCATGATTTTATCAAAAAGCATCATTTGAATAAATAATGAGTGGTTTTTGGTAGAGCCGTTTTTACAAGAAATGTGACCGGAAAGAACATAAAAAGAGCGCTTCGAAAGGTTCATTTTCAACCTTTTCCTTTTAGGCGCTCTTTTTTATACAAACTAGGCATAAAAAATGTTATTAAATTTCTCCCCAAACATATTATTTCTTATATGTACGCGGTCGATCCTCATACCCCGCCGTAAAGATAGCAGCTAAAAATGCTGCCGAAACACAAAGAATTAAGACAGTTCCCATTTTTTATCCCCCTTATGTTCATTTACTCATATTTATTATAATGCGACATATAAATTTTATCTACAGAATGTTCGTTCATTTTTGTTAAAAAGGAAACTTTTCATATTATTTATCATCATTTTGACGGCATGTTCATATATTTATAGGTAAATATAGTTAAATGTGAAGTCAAAGTTGCTCTTACAAAAGCTGACAATTTTAACTTTTTGGCATCATCATTAGAAATATAGGGAGGTACTATATGGGTATATTAGATAAAGTTGCTAAATATCGTGAAGAGGAGGAAAAACTCAAATGGGAAGGTACCTTTGCTGAGTATTTGGAATTGGTAAAAGAAAAACCGTGGATTGCTCAATCTGCCCATTCTCGGGTATACAATATGATTAAAGATGCCGGTGTTGAAGAAGTTGACGGTGTAAAAAGATATAAATTTTTTAGCCATCAATTATACGGGTTGGAAACGGCTCTGGAAAGGTTGGTTGAAGAATATTTTCATCCGGCGGCAAAACGTCTGGATGTCAGGAAACGAATTTTATTATTAATGGGTCCTGTCAGTGGCGGAAAATCAACACTGGTAACCATGTTAAAACGGGGGCTTGAACAATATTCCAGAACGGATCGCGGTGCCGTTTTTGCAATTAAAGGCTGCCCGATGCATGAAGATCCGCTTCACCTCATTCCTCCGCATTTACGTGAAGATTTTTATGAAGAATACGGGATTCGAATCGAAGGAAATCTGTCACCGCTTAATATGTTGAGGCTTGAACAAGAATACGGGGGACGGATTGAGGATGTGCTAGTGGAACGGATCTTTTTCTCAGAAGACCGTCGCGTCGGTATTGGTACATTTAGCCCGTCAGACCCGAAATCACAAGATATTGCCGACCTCACAGGAAGTATTGATTTTTCGACAATTGCCGAGTACGGTTCGGAATCAGATCCGCGTGCATATCGGTTTGATGGAGAATTGAACAAAGCCAATCGCGGGATGATGGAATTCCAAGAAATGCTAAAATGTGATGAAAAGTTCTTATGGCACTTACTGTCTCTAACGCAAGAAGGAAACTTTAAGGCAGGCAGGTTCGCACTTATCTCAGCTGACGAGTTAATCGTGGCTCACACAAACGAAACTGAGTATCGCGCCTTTATTTCCAACAAAAAAAATGAAGCACTCCACTCCCGGATTATTGTAATGCCGATTCCTTATAATTTAAAAGTGTCTGAGGAAGAAAAAATTTATGAAAAAATGATTCGTGAAAGTGATGTAGCCGATGTCCATATTGCCCCGCACACATTAAAAATTGCCGCTATGTTCACCATTTTAACCCGCTTAAAAGAACCGAAACGAGGGGATATTGACTTAATTAAAAAGATGCGGCTTTATGACGGGCAAAATGTTGAAGGTTTCAGTGCGATTGATGTGGAGGAACTGAAAAAGGAATATTCGGATGAAGGCATGAGCGGAATTGACCCAAGATACGTCATCAACCGGATCTCTTCAACAATTATTCGTAAAGAAGTAAAATCGATTAATGCATTGGATGTGTTACGTTCCTTGAAAGAAGGACTTGAACAGCACCCGTCGATTACGCCTGAATCAAAAGAAAAATATTTGAACTTTATTTCTCTTGCCCGGAAAGAATATGATGAATTGGCGAAAAAAGAAGTGCAAAAAGCGTTTGTTTATTCGTATGAAGAATCTGCGAAAACATTGATGGATAATTATCTTGATAATGTTGAAGCTTATTGCAATAAAACAAAGCTGCGTGATCCGTTAACAGGAGAAGAAATTAATCCGGATGAAAAACTCATGCGGTCGATTGAGGAACAAATTGGCATATCGGAAAATGCGAAAAAGGCATTCCGGGAAGAAATCTTAATTCGGATTTCAGCTTATGCCCGGAAAGGAAAACGATTTGACTATAATTCTCACGGACGCCTTCGTGAAGCAATCCAGAAGAAGTTGTTCGCAGACCTGAAAGATGTCGTAAAAATTACCACATCAACAAAGACACCGGATGAACAACAATTGAAGAAAATTAATGAAGTGGTTGCCAGGCTAATTGATGAGCACGGTTATAACTCAACATCCGCAAACGAACTGCTTCGCTATGTAGGAAGTCTGTTGAATCGTTAATCAGGAGCAAAAAATAATAAAATTTTAATTGCCGTACTGCAGAAAGTGCGGCTTTTTTTGCAGACAAAGTCAAAAAATACGGCTTAAAATATTGTTTAGTTCTAAAAGGGAAGCTACGAAATATGTACTTATGTTGGTGTTTTGTAAAATCATGGCTCTTATTTCCGAATGCACCAAAAGTAGATCATCCAAAAGCTGTTTTAGTAAGGAAACGAATCCTGCCCGGTATTTGGGAAAATCTCATCAATCCCCAGAAGAACACCAGCAGAAAATGAGGTACGACCGGGACATTTTGTATACTGCTTAGAAAAGGTAGTTTAACTAATATCAACAACTAATAAAACAGCTAATGGAATGCCCATTAGCTGTTTTATATGAAAAATATAAATTGGTAGTAAATTTTTTTGTCCACTATGCATAGTATAAAGTAATACAAGAAAATATAGTTTAAATTTATGGACCTTTTGTAATTTTTAATAATATACTACTTATTCCTTTTATTGAAATATCAACTTTTATCCTCTTACCATACCACCATGACCGGATGAACGATCCCTAAACTTCATTCAAACATACAGTACATTGTATGCGATAGAAGTTTTGTATGTGACAAAAAAATTAAAGGAGGGAATGAATTAGGATGAATAATTATAATAAACACCATTTCACCATTTCTCAAGAGGATTGGTCCCTCCATCGAAAAGGCCACGAAGATCAACAAAGGCATAATGAAAAGGTTCAGGAAGCAATCAAAAAAAACTTGCCTGATCTAATATCTGAAGAAAGCATTATTTTATCAAATGGAAGAGATGTCATAAAAATACCGATACGTTCACTTGATGAATATAAAATTCGTTACAATTATGATAAGAATAAACACGTGGGCCAAGGCGATGGCGACAGCCAAATTGGTGATGTCATTGCCCGTGACGGTTCAGCGGAAAAAGGACCCGGAAAAGGGCAAGGGGCAGGGGACCAACCTGGAGAAGACTATTACGAAGCAGAAGTATCACTTGCTGAATTGGAAGAAGCACTGTTTAGTGAGCTTGAATTACCAAATCTGCAAAGAAAAAATGATCATGAATTAATTGTGGAAGATATTGAATTTAATGATATTCGAAAGACCGGTTTGTTGGGAAATATTGATAAAAAGAAAACCATGCTCACCGCTTTTAAACGTAATGCATTAAGTGGGAAGCCTTCATTCCATCCGATTTACCCGGAAGATTTGAAATTTAAGACATGGAATGAAAAAATCCGTTATGAGTCAAAGGCTGTTGTTTTGGCAATGATGGACACAAGTGGCAGTATGGGAATCTGGGAAAAATATATGGCACGCAGTTTCTTTTTCTGGATGACCCGGTTTTTACGTACGAAATATGAAAAAGTGGAAATTGAATTTATCGCCCACCATACGGAGGCAAAAGTTGTAACAGAGGATGAATTTTTCTCTAAAGGGGAAAGTGGCGGGACGATTTGTTCTTCAGCTTACCGATTGGCGTTGGAGTTGATTCATGGTAAGTATTCACCGAGCCAATACAATATTTATCCGTTCCATTTTTCAGATGGGGACAATTTAACGTCTGATAATATGCGTTGTGTAAAATTGGTTAATGAGTTGATGGAAATTTCAAACATGTTTTATTATGGAGAAGTAAATCAATACAATCGTCACAGTACGTTAATGTCCGCCTATAAAAATATAAATGATGAGCGATTCCGTTATTTTATATTAAGACAAAAAGCAGATGTCTTTCATGCGATGAAGAGTTTCTTTAATAAGGAAGAAAATAAGATGTATGCGTAAATCCCCTGTCATGTGCAGGGGTTTTTTAAATGAACAGAAGTGAAGGATATCTTTCGAGTGCAACTTATTAATTAAATGGAAATTGATTGGATGCTATGAGACAGTTTGGCTTGAATTTCCACTTGGTTTGTATCATACAGCCGTTCTATGGGACAGTTTTGTTTCAAACTCCGGTGGTTTTGTCCCATAGAATCCGATTTGTCTAATCCTATGGGACATTTTAACTTGAATTTCCGCTTGTTTTGTCCCATACAGCCGATCTATGGGACAGTTTTGCTTCAAACTCCGGTGGTTTCGTCCCATAGAACATGATTCGTCCAATCCTATGGGACATTTTAACTTGAATTTCCGCCTGGTTTGTCCCATACAGCCGATCTATGGGACAGTTTTGCTTCAAACTCCGGTGGTTTTGTCCCATAGAACCCGATTCGTCCAATCCTATGGGACATTTTGACTTGAATTTCCGCCTGGTTTGTCCCATACAGCCGATCTATGGGACAGTTTTGTTTCAAATTCCGGTGGTTTTGTCCCATAGAACCCGATTTGTCTAATCCTATGGGACATTTTAACTTGAATTTCCGCCTGGTTTGTCCCATACAGCCGATCTATGGGACAGTTTTGTTTCAAACTCCGGTGGTTTTGTCCCATAGAATCCGATTTGTCTAATCCTATGGGACATTTTAACTTGAATTTCCGCTTGGTTTGTATCATACAGCCGATCTATGGGACAGTTTTGTTTCAAACTCCGGTGGTTTTGTCCCATAGAATCCGATTTGTCTAATCCTATGGGACATTTTAACTTGAATTTCCGCTTGTTTTGTCCCATACAGCCGATCTATGGGACAGTTTTGCTTCAAACTCCGGTGGTTTTGTCCCATAGAACCCGATTCGTCCAATCCTATGGGACATTTTAACTTGAATTTCCGCTTGTTTTGTCCCATACAGCCGCTCTATGGGACAGTTTTGTTTCAAACTCCGGTGGTTTTGTCCCATAGAATCCGATTTGTCCAAACCAACGGCGCATTTCAGTAACAACATTTAACGGTTTTTCCTCTGTCGTACTGATCTGTACGTAGCTGCTAAAAATTTCCTTTTACAAATTTGAAAGTGTAATCATTTCTAAATGCAAAAAATTTTGATATAATTGTATAGAACAATATGAACATTTTGGATATACAAAGGGATAGGGGATAATAATGGCCAAATTAGTAATAGAAAAAGATACTGTTACCGGCACTAGGATTGAAAAAATTTGGACAAAGGACTTTATTTTAATCTGTTTAGCCAATTTTTTTGTTTTTTTAGGATTCCAAATGACTTTGCCAACTCTTCCGTTATTTGTTGAAGCGTTAGGTGGGCGGGATCAATTAATTGGATTGGCGGTTGGAATTTTTACTTTCTCGGCATTATTGATTCGTCCATTTGCCGGGCATGCTTTAGAAACAAAGGGGAGAGGTATCATTTATTTATCCGGATTATTGATCTTTTTCCTATCGGTCGGATTTTTTAGTGTTACCGCAAGCATATTATTCCTTTTTGTCATGAGAATTGTTCAAGGTTTAGGTTGGGGATTATCAACGACAGCTTCAGGAACAATTGCGACAGATATCATTCCGGGAAAACGGAGAGGTGAAGGTTTAGGTTATTACGGGTTATCGGGAAATTTAGCATTGGCATTCGGTCCATCACTCGGATTAATTTTGGTGGAACATGTTTCCTTTCAATCGTTATTTATCATCTGTGCCATATTTGGTTTGTTGGCATTTATCCTTTCATCATTTATTTCGTTTAAAAAAGTGGAACAAAAAGAAAAAGCGACTCTAGTTGGGAAATGGGATTTCTATGAAAAGTCAGCGTTAAAGCCTTCCGCTCTTGCCTTTTTCATCACCGTTACGTTTGGAGGAATCGCCTCCTTTTTACCTCTATATACAGTGCAAAAAGGGGTAGAAGGCATTCAAACGTATTTTTTTATTTACGCAATGGCGTTAATGGTAACAAGAACATTTGCCGGTCAGTTATATGATCGCAAAGGGCACCGTGCTGTTTTTATTCCCGGAACGCTTCTTATTTTTCTTGCCATGTTATTTTTGGCTTGGTTGCCAAATAGCTTCATATTATTTATTGCAGCATTTCTTTACGGCTTTGGTTTTGGTACCATTCAGCCGGCACTTCAGGCATGGGCGGTGGAACGATCACCGAAAAATCGTCGTGGCATGGCTAATGCAACTTTTTTTTCCTTTTTTGATCTCGGAGTCGGATTTGGGGCGATTTTGTTCGGTCAAATCGGTCATTGGATTGGATATGCCAGTATTTATCTAGCAGCTGCCCTTTCCATCTTGATGTCAATCGGTTTTTATATATTTATTTTAAGGACGGAAAAAATAAATGCGGTTTCATAGTTTAATTCTTTAAATATATTAGGAAGGCTCGCCAATCCTTCCATTTATTGCTATAATAGGAATGTGAAAAAGATCACATGATTTCCTTTCCGCTTAGGAACAAATTTGGAAAAACCTCCTTATAAGTTCATAACACTATTGACACCGTTAAAAAATAAATAAGGTGGAGAAAAATCCTAACATTGCTTCTTCAAAAAGAGGGCAAAAAGGCTAAAGATAAAGTGAATGGTCACTGAACGACGGGACGCATACTTTTATACGTTAAGAGAGGTATAGCATCCTATAAAAAATCGACTGTTATTTTCCCGGATTTTTTTAACCACGAAGAGATGAAAATTATTTTCTTTATCTTGGGAAACAATATCCATAGAGAAAAAAGAAATGGAATGGATTGGAGTTATTTGGTAACATTCTTCAAGAGGACTTTGAATTATTCACCTATAGCGGTGATCTATAAATGTTTCGCAAAATTTTAAAGGAATTCCAAAAATATTGTATAGGAGTGGATTTGATGTCTAATCGTGTAAGTAAAGTAGTACTTGTCGGAACCGGTGCTGTTGGTTCCAGTTACGCTTTTGCCTTATTAAATCAGGGAATTGCCGGGGAACTCGTGATGATTGACGTAAATAAAGAGAAAACGGAAGGGGATGCAATGGACTTAAATCATGGCCTTCCATTTGCGCCTGCCAAAATGATTATCCGTCATGGTGACTATTCAGATTGTCATAATGCTGATATTGTTGTTTTAACAGCTGGTGCAGCTCAAAAGCCCGGTGAAACACGTCTTGACCTTGTTGAAAAAAATACGAGAATCACGAAAAGTATTGTTGAAGAAGTCATGGCCAGCGGTTTTAACGGAATTTTCATCGTTGCATCAAATCCGGTTGATATTCTTACTTATGCAACATGGAAATTTTCGGGATTACCAAAAGAACGCGTAATCGGTTCCGGAACAATATTAGATACTGCCCGTCTACGTTACATGTTGGGTGATTACTTCAATGTAGACACTAGAAATGTCCATGCATATATTATAGGTGAACATGGTGATACGGAACTTCCTGTATGGAGTCATGCAGGGATTGGCGTGATTCCCATTTTTGATTGGATGAGAAAGGACCCGAAATACAAAGTGGAGGATTTAAATGATATATTTGTCCAAGCCCGCGATGCTGCCTATCATATCATTGAGAAAAAGGGTGCAACTTACTATGGGATCGCAATGGGGTTGGTTCGATTAACAAAGGCAATTTTACAAGATGAGCATTCCATTTTAACGGTTTCTACATATTTGGACGGTGAATATGATCATAAAGATTTGTTTATCGGTGTACCGGCTATTGTCACAAGAAATGGAATTAGTGGCGTGATTAAAATGGAATTGACCGCCACCGAGAAAGACCGACTCAATCATTCTATTCGTGTTTTAAAAGAAACCATGAACAGTGTCAATTTGACCTAGTTTAACGTGCAGTAAGGACACTTCACTTTATTAAATAACTTGAGTTTCCCACCTTAGGACGAAAGGCAAACTCGTCGACAACTCTGGTCGAGAACTAGAGGACACTGAAAAAGTGCGAAACAATCTTGCTAAACACCATTTAGATGTATTTCCGGGTTTTATATTGTGTTAGTAAATCTATTCAAATAGTTTTTCAGTGGCCTCTGAGAACTACTCAATTTTATCGACGAAACTTCCACATGTCTTGGGATGCGAAATAGTAAATGATTATCAATAAGGATGCCTGAATGATTAAAATAACTTAATTGTTCAGCTCCTATTTTTTTGTGGGTAAAAGCAAAAAATTCCGGCAAAGAAAAAGATGCAAAGGGAATTTTACGATTTAAGTAAAATTGCACAAGGAAAGCTTCGAATCACATGGACACCTTTTGACAACACAAGCCAAGCAGTTGAAAAAAACGTTTTTTTAACAAAATAAAGTAAACTTCTTTACAATGTTACATAATTAGTTATAAAATAATATTGTGTAACATTATTGGAGGGGAATTTTGTGGAGTATGTGAACCCAATTAAAAAAATTGAAAAAATACAAGCAATGAAAAAGGTTTTAAGTCAATCTTCACTTCGGGATTTACTCCTTTTCGTTATTGGGATAAATACGGGAATTAAAGTACATGATTTATTGTATTTAACGGTTAAAGACGTATGGGACGGTTCCCAAACAAGAGAGTTTCTTTACTTAAAGGATGAAAAAAATGGGGAAGTAAAAGCATATTATTTAAACAGCAAAGTAAGAGAAGTATTAAGGGATTACTTGGCAAGCAACGAATTGCAGCCGGATGATTTTCTATTTAAATCAAAAAAAAATAACCATCCAATTACGAGGCAACAAGCCTATCGAATCATCAATCATGCTGCAAAAGAAGTAGGGATCCAGGAAAAAATCGGAACCCACACGCTTCGAAAGACGTTCGGATATCATGCCTATCGTAAAGGGGTGGCCATTTCTATTTTAAAAAATATTTTTAACCAGCACTCCACAGCAGAAACTTTAAAATATATTGGAATCGATAAAAACGAACAAAAGCTCATTAAGGTCGATGTGAATTTATAATTAAAGATTTAAACATCAATCCGTGTTATTTAAATCAATTTTGTTCAAGTCCATATTTTTTAAATCTCTAATAATCCCGTCAGTGACTTGGACTTGCCGGGTTTCCCAACCGTTCATAAATCGGAAAATTCCGTTATCAAAATCCGTACCGACTTCTTTGAAAAAAATACCTTCATATTCAATATCTTTTGTATGACTGAATGTTAGACGGTATTCTGTACCGGATTTAACAAGGTATGCACGGATTCCTTTTTCAAATAAACCCTCTTCATCACGAATATATCTGGAGACAGAAATAATATGAAGATCGACAAAAGGAATTTCATGCAAGAGCGCATGAATGATTGAACCTTTTGTAATCTGTTCCCAGCGGCTTTGAGCAGTCTGCCCGAGGATGATTTGGGTTATGTGATTCTGTCTGGCCACTTCAGCAATTACTTTCGCCACCGGACGTTTTTCATTATCTTTAATGATAAATTGAGCAGAAGGGTGCGATTCAGCAAATTTTTTCCACTGTTCGATATAAATTACTTTTTCGGCGTCTAATTCATCAAAAGGGGCTAAATCAACCGTTAATATATAAAGTGGTGCTTTAAGCATATTTGCAATTTGGCAGCCACGTCGAATCAATCTTTCTCCATTTGGACCATAGTAAACACAAACAAGAATTCTTTCATTTGAAAAATTTGCTTCCATCTATGATTCACCTCAAATGTTTTTGTTGGAATCACCTATTTGACTATGTAGAACTATAACCGATGGAACGAGAGTAGTCAATCCAAAACTGCCTATATTTCATTTTTCAACAAATTTTAGGAACATGAAAAATGTAAGGCTGTCACATGGTAAAGCCTTAGTAAAAAAAGTAGTCCTGTGAAAATTGTAAGTATATCGGCAACATGCATAGGTTGCGTATGGTAAAAGCTCTCAGTATAAAGTTATGCTGTGAAAATGAATATGATCAAGAATTTTGGCCTTTTTCGTGGCTTCCGAAATTGAATGAAATTGTTGGGGGGATGCCGTTTGAATTCGTTACACATGCTGATATTTATTCCTTTTGTATTTGCTATGGCAATTCCGCTTTTGTATAAGTTGTTTCATCCGAAAATTCATTTAGGTTGGTTTGTATTACTGATTCCTTTGGTCATATTTTTATACCTTCTTCGCTACATTCCCTTAGTTGCAAATGGTGATCATCTGACAACTTCCTTAGCGTGGCTTCCTTCAATGGAGATGAATTTAGATTTTTATCTCGATGGTTTGGCGTTATTGTTCGGATTATTAATTTCCGGTATGGGTGTACTTGTCATTATTTACTCCATTTTTTATCTATCAAAGCACCGAGAAGAACTTCATAAGTTTTATATGTATTTAATGATGTTCATGGGCGCTATGCTGGGTCTTGTATTTTCTGATAATATTTTTATCCTATATGGCTTTTGGGAACTGACAAGTATTTCCTCATTTTTACTAATCGCATTTTGGTATGAACGAAAGTCATCAAGAGATGGGGCAATGAAATCTTTGCTTATCACTGTCTTTGGCGGGCTTTGTATGTTTGCAGGAATGATTATGTTAACTCTTATCACCGACACATATAGTATTCGCGAAATGATTCTTAATGTGGAATTCGTTCAAGCACATAAATTATTTATTCCCGTGATTATTTGCATTCTACTCGGAGCCTTTACAAAATCAGCCCAGTTTCCGTTCAGTATCTGGTTGCCCGGAGCAATGGAAGCGCCGACGCCCGTTAGTGCATACCTTCATTCGGCGACGATGGTGAAGGCGGGAATTTATTTGGTAGCTCGATTTACACCCGTTTTTGGCGGAAGTTCCGTTTGGTTTTGGCTAGTATCGGGAATAGGAATCATTACTTTATTATATGGCTCAATTACAGCAGTTCGACAAACTGATTTAAAGGCGTTACTGGCCTATTCGACGATTAGTCAATTAGGTTTAATTATGAGTTTATTAGGAATTGGTTCACTCACTTTTTATTTTGGACCGAGTGAACATGGTGTTACCTATTCGATGGCCATTTTTGCCGCAATTTTTCATTTGTTCAATCATTCCATGTTCAAAGGCAGTTTATTTATGGTCGTCGGAATTATTGATCATGAAACCGGAACAAGGGATATTAGACGGCTTGGCGGATTGATGCAGTTGATGCCGGTTTCGTTTACTGTTGCACTAATTGGTGGTTTCTCTATGGCCGGATTACCTCCTTTTAACGGATTTTTAAGTAAGGAAATGTTTTTTAAAGCAGTCAATGATGTGAGGGTGGCGGAAATATTTCATCTTGAAACACTTGGTATGCTATTTCCCTTACTTGCATGGATTGCCAGTATTTTTACTTTTGTTTACTCTATGATTCTCGTTTTTAAGACATTTTCCGGGAAATATCGACAGGAAAAGTTGAATCGGGATGTACATGAGGCACCTTTTGGTATGTTAATTCCATCTGTAATACTCGCCTTCTTCGTCGTAGTTATTTTCTTTTTTCCAAATGTTTTTTCCAAATACTTGTTGAAACCGGCATTCGTTGCCATCCTACCGATGTTTACGATCGATAAGGTGGATATCAAAATTAGTGCTTGGCATGGATGGAATACTGAACTTTTGATGACTATCGGTGTTGTAATTATGGGAAGTCTCCTATTTATTACAGTCAAGCGGTGGGTTCCTTTGCTTAAACAATATCCGCAATGGCTTACGTTAAATAACTTGTTTGAGAAATCTTTGGAAAAAGTCGAGCGCTATTCACTTACAATAACAAATCGCTATATGACCGGTTCGATCCGCCATTATTTTATCTATATTTTTTCGTTTTTTGTCATTGTTTTAGCCGGCTCACTTTTGTTGTTACACGGTATCCAATTTGATGTTTCCGAAGACAATGTCATCTGTATTTATGATATGGGTTTAGTTTTGGGGGTAATGATAGCCGCATTAGTGGTTCTATTTACAAGTAATCGAATGACGGCCATTGTTGCACTAAGTGTCGTAGGTTATTTAGTGACAATGTTTTTTGTTATCTTTCGTGCTCCGGATCTGGCACTTACACAAATGGTTGTAGAAACAGTGACAACCGTACTATTTTTACTTTGCTTTTATCACTTGCCAATGTTACAAAAGAATATTGGTCGGATCAAGTTTAAGTTAACAAATCTGATTGTGTCCGTTGCAACGGGATTAACAATTACTATACTTGCTTTGTCAAGCAACAGTCATAAGCTGTTTGAACCGATTTCTTATTTTTTTGAAAATGCGTATGAATTGGCCGGTGCAAAAAATATTGTTAATGCCATATTAGTCGATTTTCGCGGGTTTGATACAATGCTTGAAATTTCTGTTTTATGTATTGCCGGGCTTGGGGTGTATACATTGGCTCGGTTCCGAATGAAAGGAAGTGATCACAATGAAGCCGAATGACGTCATCTTACAAAGTGTAACCAAAGTGACTGTCATCATTATTTTTACCTTTTCTGTTTATTTGTTTTTAAACGGACACCATCATCCGGGAGGCGGCTTTATTGGCGGGTTGAGTACAGCAGCGGCAATTGTATTGCTTTTTTTAGCATTTGATATTGAAAAAGTCCGGGAAAATTTTCAAATTGATTTTAAGAAACTGGCCGCACTTGGGGTTTTAATTGCCATTGGTACAGGCTTTACGGGTATGTTGGCGGGTGACTCGTTTTTAACTCAATATTTTAATGATAAAAATTTACCGATTTTTGGGAAAACGGAATTGGCTACGGCACTAATTTTTGATACCGGTGTCGCTCTTGCAGTAATTGGAACAGCCGTGAGCATCATTCTGAGTATTAGTGAGGGGGATTCTCTATGGAAACGATAATGGCTTGTCTTGTCGGACTGTTATTTACGATCGGTACTTATTTAGTTTTATCGAGACAAATGTTACGGATTATTTTTGGATTGTCAATAATCAGTCATGCTGTTAATCTATTAATTTTAACATCGGGTGGTTTAAAAACCGGAAGTGCCCCGTTACTTGATGAAAAAATGGCCGGATTTACCGATCCATTGCCGCAAGCATTGATTTTAACAGCAATCGTTATTAACTTTGCGGTAACAGCCCTGTTGCTTGTGCTAAGTTATCGTTCCTATCAAATTTTTAAGACGGATGATATGGAACGGCTAAGGGGAAATCCGGATGAATAATCTATTAATTTTACCTATTGCGTTTCCGTTATTCATTGGTATGTTGTTAATTATTTTCAGAAAAAATATTTGGCTGCACCGGTTGTTAAGCCTGGTTGCATGTATTTTCCCGGGGACGGTTGCATTAATTTTGATGAACCAAATAAAAGACAGCGGGATTCAAACATTGCAGTTGGGCGGCTGGCAAGCTCCTTATGGAATCAGCTTTGTTGCGGATATGTTTGCTGCAATACTGCTATTTATGACAAGTATTGTATCTCTTTGCTGTCTGCTTTATGCCTTTCACTCGATTGGAAAAGAGAGAGAAGAACATTATTTTTACCCGCTGATTTTATTTTTAATCACCGGAGTTAACGGTGCATTTTTAACCGGAGATTTATTTAATCTGTATGTTTTTTTTGAAGTGTTTCTTGTGTCCTCTTATGTACTGATCACTTTAGGAGGTACTCGTAACCAGCTGCGGGAATCATTGAAGTACATCATGATCAACGTAATTTCTTCCGCTTTTATTCTCGTAGGTGTTGCGTATTTGTACGCTGTAACGGGAACATTGAATTTTGCTCATTTATCAGTTCGTGTTGCTGAAGCGGGACAAGATGGATTGATTACGACGATTTCTTTGTTGTTTTTAATTGTGTTTAGTTTAAAAGCAGGTCTTTTTCTCTTTTATTGGTTACCTGGTTCTTATAGCGTTCCACCTGGCGCAATCGCTGCTATTTTTGCAGCACTTTTGACAAAGGTTGGTATTTATGCGATTTTTCGGATGTTTACCCTCATTTTTTATCACCAGCCACAAGTCACCCATATGGGTATTGGTATTTTAGCAGCTCTAACAATGATTCTTGGTGCAATGGGAGCAGTCGGGTATCGGGATTTGAAAAAAATATTAACATACAATGTCATTATTAGTGTAGGTTTTATTTTGATCGGATTAGTTGCTTTTACGGAACAAAGTCTTTTGGGCTCTATTTATTATTTAATCCACGATATGATTATAAAAGCTTTAGTGTTCTTGATCGGTGCGACCATTATAGGGCTTACCGGAACAAGCAAGCTTAAAGATATGAGTGGACTGATTCGTACACACCCGGCTTTAGGTTGGATGTTTTTCATTGCTGTATTGTCTATGGTAGGAATTCCTCCATTAAGCGGTTTTCTTGGAAAGTTATATATTACGAAAGGAGCATTTGAAGCAAGCTATTTTTGGTTAGGAGGGTTCGGATTATTAGCGAGTATATTCATTCTTTATTCATTAATAAAAGTATTTATGGATGTCTTCTGGGGAGAAACGGTGATGAGCGAAGATGAGGAAAAAGGAACAACAAAAGGGGTAATGTTACCAATTGTTTTATTGACAGGTATCAGTCTTGCGCTCGGACTCGGTGCTGAAGGAATCCACGAGTATGTATTGATAGCTGCAAAAGGTTTACTTGATCCAAACCAATATATTTTTGCCGTACTGGATAAAGGGGGGATATAATTGCCGCTTCAAGTGTTAATAAACTTATTTATTGCCGGGTTATGGATGTTTTTACAGGATGAAGCGAGTTTCCTTACTTTTTTCAGTGGTTATTTAGTAGGTTTGTTCATTTTATTTTGCTTAAGACGTTTTTTTCATAAGCCATTTTATCTTTTTACCTTTCTTGCTATAGGAAAATTGTTTCTTATTTTTATATATGAATTATTAATATCAAGTCTTTTTGTTATTAAACATATCGTAAGACCAAAAATAAATATCAAACCGGGGATTTTTCGCGTGGAGACGGATTTAGAGGGAGATCTTGAAATAACTTTATTGTCTCTGCTCATTTGTTTAACACCGGGTTCGGTCGTGATGGAAGTAACACCGGATGCAAAGACTTTGTTTGTTCATGCACTGCATATTCCCGAATCAAAACCATCCGTGCTCAAATCAAAGGCGGTTTTTGAAAAGGCGATAAAGGATGTGACCAGAAAATGACGTTTGAAATTATTATGATTGTATCTTTATGTTTATTAACATTATCGATTTTGGCCAATATTTATCGAGTTGTAAAAGGTCCTTCAAGTGCTGACCGTATCCAGGCTCTCGATGCAATCGGTATTAATTTAATTGCCAGTATTGCTGTTTTTTCCGTTCTCCTGCACACCCATGCCTTTTTTGATTTGATTTTGTTGATTGGCATTCTTTCTTTTGTCGGAACCGTTGCTTTTGCGAGATTCACAGAAAGAGGTATGGTAATTAAGCAGAAAGATGAAGGGTAAAGTTATTTCGGAAAAGTGGTTATACCAAGGGCATTGAAGATAAGTCCGTTAGTATAAGTATAATCAATTGAAAGAGGTGATATTGTTGCACGGAAGTGATGAAGTAATTGCCGCACTTTTTATTCTTGCCGGTTCCATTATTGTGTTTGTCAGTGCTATTGGGATTATCCGCCTACCGGATGTCTATACTCGTTCACATGCAGCATCAAAAAGTTCGACATTAGGTGTGTTAAGTACATTAGTCGGGACATTACTCTACTTTTTAATTTCTGAAGGCTATTTTAGTATTCGGCTCATAATGGGAATATTCTTTGTGTTTTTAACAGCTCCTGTTGCTGCTCATCTCATTGCTCGATCGGCCTATCGTAACGGAGTACCACTGACTGAAAAATCGATTGAAGATGAGTTAAAAAAATATTATTTTGAAAACGAACTGTCAAAAAAATAAAGCAGGTTAAACATAATGGTTACCGCCAAAAAGCCCCCTTTTCAAAAAACTAACGCTTAAATCACAATACATTGTGTTTTGATAAATATAGATAATACTATATTAGCTAAAATTTTTCCATAAAACCTTTTTGGGTACTAATCACATAATTATTCAATGGAAATTATTTTAAGGTTATTTTAATAAAAAAATACTTGAATATCTATTGACAATTTTTTTAATAAGGTGTCAAATATAAATAATAAATATTTGCTTTAAAGGGGTAAAGTGGTTGGCGCGCAAAGGGGGATTTTCAAAATTGAACTTCAGCAACAATAGAAAAAGATGGGAGAGATGTTGATGACTTTACCTGCGATACTTGATGCTTCGGAAATGGGAATTATTTTTGCGATTATGGCACTCGGTGTATATATATCGTTTCGTGTCCTTAATTTTGCAGATTTGACGGTGGATGGCAGTTTTGTTACCGGCGGGGCTGTTGCTGCGGTAATGATTGTAAATGGTTATTCACCTATATTGGCATCATTGGCTGCATTGATTGCCGGTTTTTTTGCCGGATGTATAACCGGTCTCCTTCATACGAAAGGAAAGATCAATGATTTACTTTCCGGAATTCTCATGATGCTGGCCCTTTATTCTATTAACTTACGGATTATGGGGTTAACACTGGAAGATGGTGTTTCACGTCCGAATATTCCGTTATTAAATACAGACACCATTTTTACAAAAGTTGGGGATTTTTTTAACTCAATCGGACTTGGCGATTACGGAATTTTAATTTTTATGATCATTGTCACATTGATATTTAAATTTTTAACAGACTATTTTCTTAAAACGGAAATTGGTTTATCCATCCGGGCAACAGGTGATAATCAACGAATGATCCGTAGTTTTTCAGCAAATACAGACGGCTTGATCATTTTAGGTCTCGGTATTTCTAATGCATTTGTTGCATTTTCCGGTGCCTTATTGCCCAATACAATCAATTTTCTGATGTTGGAATGGGGATTGGGATGATTGTGGTCGGGCTGGCATCGATTATAATTGGTGAAGCTATTTTCGGGAAGAAGACGATCGCCCGCACAACTTTAGCTGTTGTATTTGGTGCAATTATTTACCGAATCTTTATCACGATTGCATTAAATCAAGGGATCTTGGATGCCAGTGACCAGAAGTTAGTTACTGCGGTTATCGTGATTTTGGCCTTAGTCTTGCCGAAACTAATCGATAAACAACGGGAGAAAAATCGGAAAGCAAAACACAAGCTTCAAGGAAAATCGAACAGTAAAGCAAACGGGGAGGGTGAATCTGTTGCTTGAACTGAAAAATATTAAAAAGATTTTTAATGAAGGAACATTGGATGAAAAAATCGCCCTCGATCATATTAATCTATCTTTGGAAAAAGGTGATTTTGTCACAATTATCGGAAGTAACGGTGCAGGGAAATCAACGTTGATGAATATTATATCAGGTGTGCTCTCTCCTGATCTAGGTAACGTAGTCATTCACGGGAACGATGTAACGAATATCCCGGAATATAAACGTTCCAAATTGATTGGACGTGTGTTTCAAGATCCGATGGCAGGAACCGCACCGTCCATGACGATTGAGGAAAATTTAGCCTTGGCCTATTCGCGAAATAAAAAACGGACACTTAGTCTCGGGGTGACAAAAAAACGAAGAGAATATTTCCGCGAATCGTTGGCCTCATTAAATTTAGGATTGGAAGATCGCCTGAATGCCAAAATTGGTCTTCTATCCGGTGGGGAACGGCAAGCAATTTCTTTACTGATGGCAACATTCACAGAACCGGATATTTTATTATTAGACGAACATACCGCAGCCCTAGATCCGAACCGAGCTCAGCTAATTACGGAACTTACGAAGCAAATTGTAAAAAAATATGGCCTTACTACGCTGATGGTTACTCATAATATGCAGCAAGCTTTAGACTTAGGAAACAGATTAATTATGATGGATAACGGTCAAATTATTTTGGATATTAATGAAGCGAAGAAAAATCAACTGACGATTGATGATTTATTAATAGAGTTTCAGCGAATTCGCGGCGAAAAGCTCGTAACCGACCGGACATTATTAGCGTAAATGAAAAGACATTAAGGAAAGCATGTACTTGACTTGGTGTCTTTTTTCGAGAATTAATTTATTGGGCAATTTTCTCGCTAGGAAGAATAACAAAATAGTGTTTCCATTATAACAAGTAAGGTGAACATCAATATGAAAAATGAAGTATATATAGAAAAATTAATAACTTCATTAAAAAATAGGTTAGATAAAAATAGTGCACTGTATCGGAACACTTATTTTGGAAATGTAGTTCTCTCAAAAGTAAAGTTTTTCCCTGCCTGTACTGATGAAGAACTAAAAAAATATAGTAGTATTCCATTACCGGTGGATTATCTTCAATTTTTAAAAATATCTAATGGAGCAGAACTGTTTACCGATGATTATAAAGGTAGCCGGGCATTACTTGAATTATATTCTTTGGATAAAATTTTTGAAGAGAAAAATTTCTATGTGAATAACTTGAAAATCGAGGATACATATCCGATTGGGCATTTATTAGACAATGCCGATTTAGTCGTGAACATTCAGGATCTTAAAAACGGGGGACAATACCTTTCTCTGTCGGATGGTTCAAAAAAATTTAATTATACATTTCAAGAATGGCTTGATAAATTTATCATTGCTCAAGGAAATGAATTTTGGTTACTGGATCAGCCTTATAGGTAATAAAGCACGCCCTTATGTTTATGTTCACACTTGAGATGATTTTTCAAATGCAGTTCATTCAGCTTAGTTAGGGGAAATTTCTGAACTTTGAGGGGATCATCACCCATATTGAACGTGGCGATTATAAAATAATGAAAGTTAAAAGTAATGTTACTGAATCACCGATTGGGTTAATTAACCATCAGTGGAGAGGTCCACTGATGGAAGCTTCACTTTATAACATACTATTGTATAATGGAAATGCTAATCCGCAATCCTCCATATAAATTATGTTACTTTTGGATAAAGAAAGCTAGTCATGCTTTAGAGGCACAACTGCTATCGTGCATCTTGAGATACAAATCAGTTTGTCCTCTTCATCCTTGATTTGGATTTCCCAAATTTGGGTGGTCCGGCCTTGATGCAAGACTTTCCCTTCTGCCGTAACGATTCCTTCTCTTTTTGAACGTACATGATTTGCATTAATTTCCAGACCAAAACATGTTTCATTTTCTTGATCAATCAGTAGATAGGCTCCGAGGCTTGCAACTGTTTCAGCCAGCGCAACCGAGGCACCTCCGTGAAGATACCCCAGCGGCTGTCTCGTTCTATCATCCACCGGCATTGTCGCCGTTACATATCCTTTCTCTAAAATTTTTATTTCTATTCCTAAACTATCTGTCAGTCCTTTTGAATACAAGTGCTTCACTCCTTATAAAACTTTTTATGCCACCTTAACGGCGAGTCAAGACCCACACCCAGGATTTTTGAGCTTCCAAAGACGATAGGTGGGGACAAACAAAAGCCCTCTGGTGGAAGTTTCACTGATATATATCTATATTCGCCCTAAAGTTTAGTTTTTCCTTCTTAACATTTGCTGAGAAATAGTGAAAAATTAATTCAAAGTACTGAAATTGCCTTGTTCTAGATCTTTTTGGTCTCTTTTTACACTCCAAAGTAAGAGGAAGAAAGCGAAGAATAGGATGCCGCTTGTTACAAAAAACACAGAATGGATGCCGATAAATCCCGAAATGGTTCCACCTAATACCGGTCCAATGACATTTCCTAAAAATCGGAAGCTGACATTATAACCGTTCACTTCACCTTGAACTTGTAACGGTGCCACTTGCCGGATATAAGCGGTCATACAAGGGATAATTCCTCCTGTTACCATACCGAACAAAAAGCGCAAGATCACAAGTTGCCACAAGGCTGTTACCATTCCTTGAGGGATAAATACAATGGCCCCACCGATCAGTAAAGCCATAATTACTTTTTCATAGCCAATTTTGTCTCCAAGTCTACCCCAACGCCGTGTTGCCAGTAAATTCCCAAAACCGGTTGTTGAAAAAGCAAGTCCGGCTAAAAAGGCTACACTTTCCGTATGTGCCAACTCATTGACATAGATTGCCAAGAGCGGCTGAATAGTGAAGTTGGCTACTTGGACTAGCAGTGAAATAATCATGACTGTAATTAAAACTTTTTTTTGCAAAATAAATTCAAGGACTTCTCGTCTCGTAAATTCTTTTGTTTTGGCTTTTTTCTCTGTTTGCCGAACCTCTTTTACTCCAAAAATAACAAACAAGGAAGCTACTGATATAGCAATGGCTGTATAGGTAAATGTATATTTAAAGCCAAATTGATCGGCCAGCATTCCGCCGATAAGTGGACCAAAGAGAGAACCGGTTACGTTTCCTGTTTGCAGAAGTCCCAAAACCTCACCAACTTTTTTCTTCGGTGTTTGAGCTGCAATCATTGCCAGTGATGTTGGGATAAACCCGGTGACCGCCCCCATAATAAATCTAAGAATAAACAGTTGGTGGACAGTATGCATAAAGCCCATAAAGAAAAGACTAATGGCAATCCCAAATCCTGTTATTAGTAAAACGGGCTTGTATCCATACTTATCGCCAACCCGTCCCCATATTGGTGAGAAAATAAATGCAGTTAAAAACGTGATACCAAACACATATCCTGCCCATTTTTGGACATATTCTGTTGTAAATTCCCCCATTGTATTAATGTAAAGGGATAGAAACGGCATAATCATCGTTGTACTGGAAGCAACTAAAAAATTGGCGACCCACATAATTAATAAGTTTCTCTTTTCTGCTTTCATCGTGATCACCTTCATAAAATATTTCGTATCTCTAACTATTATACATAGTTTTTCATCTTAAATAAAGACTTTCGGGTTTCGAAATATTGGTCGTTTTTTATCTAAATGTGGTATTTTTTGGCGATAAGAGTGAATCTCGTCGCCGTTTTTGGGCGAGGAAGTCGTATTTTTGATGACGAGCCTCAATCTCGTCACCATTTTGAGGCGGAAAACCCCATTTTTTGGCGACGAAACCTATTCTCGTCACCATTTTGAGTTGGAAAAAGCACTATTTTGACGACGAGATTCATTCTCGTCGCCATTTTGAGGAGGAAAACCCCATTTTTTGACGACGAGATTCCTTCTCGTCACCATTTTGAGGAGGAAAACCCCATTTTTTGGCGACAAAACCTATTCTCGTCGCCATTTTGAGGAGGAAAACCCCATTTTTTGGCGACGAAACCTATTCTCATCGCCATTTTGAGGCGGAAAACCCCATTTTTTGGCGACGAAACCTATTCTCGTCGCCATTTTGAGGCGGAAAACCCCATTTTTTGACGACGAGACGCGTTCTCGTCACCATTTTGAGTTGGAAAACCCCATTTTTTGGCGACGAGCCTCAATCTCGTCACCATTTCGAGTTGGAAAAAGCGCAATTTTGACGACGAAACCAAATCTCGTCACCATTTTGAGCCAGAAAACCCCATTTTTTGGCGACGAGCCTCGTTCTCGTCGCCATTTTGAGTTGGAAAAAGCGCAATTTTGACGACGAAACTCGTTCTCGTCGCCATTTTGAGCCGGAAAACCCCATTTTTTGACGACGAAACTCGTTCTCGTCGCCATTTTGAGCCGGAAAACCCCATTTTTTGACGACGAAACCAAATCTCGTCACCATTTTGAGCCAGAAAACCCCATTTTTTGGCGACGAAACCAAATCTCGTCACCATTTTGAGCCAGAAAACCCCGTTTTTTGGCGACGAAACCTATTCTCTTCACCATTTTGAGCCGGAAAACCCCATTTTTTGACGACGAGCCTCAATCTCGTCACCATTTTAAGCCGAGAGATGCTCAAGTTTAGCGACGAAATTAGAATGGGATTTATTCAAAAAAGAACGCTCAAATTGCATCTCGGTAAAGTCCACACGATATTTGTTGAAAATCTTTTCATCAAACCTTTTTGGGCGCTAATCAAAACATAAAATATAAGTAATTTTCTAATTTTATTTGCGAAACGGTCTCGCAAACATAATTTCCGGCTTTGACCGATTTTATAAGGAAAAATTGCCATGAATCTCATATAATCATCCTACTCTACCACCGTCACCCCATATTCCTTAAACCATACATGGAACTGGGCGAGGAAGGCGAGAAGCTGTGGACCGGTCATTAGTTGCCCGAACCAAGGGACGTCAAATTTTTCCCCACCGGACTGAACCAATTCCAAAAGCGTTTCTTTCTTGAAAAATTCATGGAGTGGAGAACTTTTGTCTGCTAAAATACTTTCAAGCCACCGGATAACTCCTTTTGTATAACCCGGATTATGGGTTTTCGGATACGGACTTTTTTTACGATAAAGGATTTCATTTGGTAAAATGTCCTCCAAAGCCTTCCTCAATATGCCTTTTTCATGACCGCCCAATGTTTTCATTTCCCATGGAATATTCCAAACATACTCGACTAGCCGGTGATCGGCAAACGGGACGCGGACCTCGAGGCTCGCCCCCATACTCATCCGGTCTTTCCGCTCAAGCAAGGTTGTCATGAACCATATCATATTTAAATAGAATAATTGCCGGCGCCCCACCTCATCAGCAGATTCTCCATTGAGTAGCGGCGTTTCTGTTACCGATTCTAAGTACCGAGCCTCGATATATTCATTGATGTTTAATTTTTGACGCCACCCTTCACTCAATAAATGATTACGAGCATTAATTGATCGCATCCACGGAAATTGGCTGGATGAAAGCTCATGTTTTTTATGAAACCACGGATAGCCGCCAAAAATTTCATCGGCACATTCTCCTGAAAGACTTACAACAAAATCCTTTTTTATTTCCCGGCAAAACCATAACAAGGAAGAATCAATGTCTGCCATTCCGGGTAAATCACGGACAAGGACTGCCTCTGTTAAGTATTCAACAAGCTCATCATTGGAAATTACACATCTATGATGGACCGTATGAAATGTATCTGACATCAACTGGATGTACTTAGCATCTGAGTTTGGTTGAAATTCAGTTGCATGAAAATACTGGTCATTCCCTTCATAATCAATGGAGTACGTGTGAAGTCGGCCTTTTCCTTCTTTGGCAAAATGCTCCGCCGCAATCGCGGTAATTGCGCTGGAGTCCACACCGCCGGACAAAAATGTACAGACCGGCACATCGGAAACAAGCTGACGAACAACGGCATCTCTCACTAGAGAACGTACCTTTTCAACCGTCTCATCCACAGAATCCGGGTGTGGCTCACTTTTCACCTGCCAATAACGCCAAACTTTCAAGCCATCCCGGGTAAAAGTGAGGGCATGGGCCGGGCGCAATTCCATGACTCCTTTAAAAATGCCATGTCCGGGAGTATGGGAAGGTCCTAAAGCTAAGACTTCCGATAATCCGTCAAAGCCAATTTTTGCCTCAACATCCGGATGGGCAAGAATCGCTTTTATTTCCGAACCAATAATTAAAGAACTGCCCTTTTCACTGTAAAAAAATGGTTTTACTCCAAGCCGATCACGCGCTGCAAAGATTTTTTCTTCTGCTTCATCCCAAATGACAAAGGCAAAAATTCCGTTCAAATGGCGGACACAATCTTCCTTCCATTCAATATAAGAGGTAAGTAACACTTCTGTATCCGAATGGCCTTTGAACTGATGGCCTCTTTTTATCAACTCTCGCCGAATGTCTTCAGTATTATATAACTCACCATTATAAATCATTGTATAGGTTTTGCCTTCAAATATTTTTGTCATCGGCTGCCGGCCTCCGATTGGGTCGACAACAACTAATCGTTTATGACCGAAAGCGACATGTGAATCAATAAAAATATTTGTGTCATCGGGTCCGCGTTTTGATAATGTTTCCGTCATCTTTCTTACCGTATCATATTCACCTTTTAAATTTTTTCGGAAGTCAATCCAAGCTGTAATACCGCACATTGATAAACACCCCTTCTTTGCAACGATAAAATATTTTATTTTTAAAGGGATAAAAATGTGCCTATAGGAAAAAATTTCCTGTTAACAAAACTACCATTGGATAAGTTTGCGATTTGATCAAAACGAGATATTTTTCAAAAGATAAGCCTAAAAAATCAAATAAAAGTTAAGAAAACTTGATAATGTGATTCAGATGTTTTACCATACAGAAAGGTAAAGGAAAAAAGTGGCGATTCATGCGAGGAAACTTTACATAATATTTTGACTTATCGGGTTGAATCCCATTAATTAAGGAGATGAAGGAATGAGCGAAAAAATGTATCCACAATTTACTCCGGAAGTGCAAGCAAATGAAATTGTCGCTGAAATGGTGACCAATCAAGGGACAATTAAATTGAAATTATTTCCTGAATATGCGCCAAAAACAGTGGAAAATTTCGTTACCCATGCAAAAAATGGTTATTATGAAGGGATTATTTTCCATCGTGTGATTAAAGAATTCATGATTCAAGGAGGAGACCCGACCGGAACAGGTATGGGTGGGGAAAGTATTTACGGTCATTCGTTTGAAGATGAGTTTTCCCCGGACTTGTTCAATTTCCGCGGGGCTTTGAGCATGGCGAATGCCGGACCGAATACGAACGGAAGCCAATTTTTTATTGTACAAAAACAAGATATGGATCCGGTTTTGCCGATCAAATGAAACGTGCCGGTTATCCGGATGAAATTATAGAGCATTATCAACAAAACGGCGGGACACCATGGCTCGATTTCCGTCATACTGTATTTGGGCAAGTTATCGAAGGGATGGATATTGTTGATAAAATCGCTACCGTTCCGACCGGTGCCGGAGACCGTCCAATTGATAATGTTATAATTGAGAAAATTACTGTCGCCGAATAATAATATGGAAGGGTCGACTATTTGTATCGGTAGCGACCCGATTTCCTTTTTTTGGCCAGGAAAGTATAAATTTTTCAATTTCTACTTTCCTAACGCATAAGCCCAACTACGGCTCTGCCATCGCCTTAAGGCTCGGCAGTCGCCGAGTTTTCTTTACAACGTATCTGAAAAATTGCTATAATTATAGAAATTGAACGAATATTAGGGGTGTTTTAGGATGCTTTATCTCTATTTTCCGGAAGATAAATCAGAATATATTCCGGCGCTAATTTCATTTACGATCTTTTTGATTTTCTGCATCCTCACTTTTCGTTGGATTATTAAATACTCAAAAAAGGAAGAACTGCGGACAAAGGAATTAGAAGAGCAAATTAAACAGAATTTGGATGAAACGGGGAGAAAACGGTGAAGGGGTTGTCCGGAAAGTAGAAATCCCCTAATAAACATATGATGTTTCAATCTTTTAAAGCATGAAAGGGGCATCCAAAAGTCGAAAAAATGACTTTTCGGACACCCCTTTTATTTATGCTGTATCAGATTTTAAAGGACAAATACAGGCGAATTTTCGAAAAAGTATTCGAGACCAATTTTATAAAAATCTGCATCGAGCCACTCTATAAGTTCTCGCAAAAGCTTGTTCATCGAGCCACTCTACAGTCAAGTTTTCTGGCGACCTCGCTTTAAACCAAGTTTAAGATAAAGCCTTTTTTAAACGTCCCAGCCCATCTTCCAGCAATGATCGCGGGCAGCCGATATTCATCCGGACAAATCCTTCACCCTCGACACCATACTTGCCGCCCGGTTCCAAAGCTAATTTTCCTTTTTCTACCAACAATTTTTTTAAATCGTTGTCAGATAACCCGAGGCTGCGACAGTCAATCCACAGTAAATACGTTCCTTCCGGGGAGATGGCCTTCACCGACGGAATTTCCTGTTCAATAAACTGCAGCGCATAGTCGCGATTGTCTTGTAAGTAGGTAAGCAAGTTTTCAAGCCACGCTTCACCGTGTTTATATGCGGCTTCTAATGCGACGCGACCAAATATGTTTAGTCCGTGAAAACTAATTTTTCCTTGCACACTTTGCACCTTTTTACGCAATTCAGCATTGGGAATGATCATTAATGACGCCTGCAAGCCCGGAATATTAAACGTTTTACTCGGTGCGATGCAGGTAATGGTCAATTCTTGTAAATTCGAGCTTAAACTGGCAATCGGAATATGTTGATTCGGTTTATAAATAATGTCGGCATGAATTTCATCTGAAACAATTTTGGCGCTATATTTATGACAAAGGTCACCGAGTTTCTCCAACTCTTCTCGACGCCAAACACGCCCGACCGGATTATGCGGATTACATAAAATAAACAGCTTCACCCCGGATTTTAATTTTGCTTCAAAATCTGCAAAATCAATTTCATATTTTCCGTTATGTAAAAGTAATGGATTTTTCACAACGATGCGGTGATTATTTTCGATCATATGATAAAAAGGATGATATACCGGTGTTTGAATTAAGATTTTATCGCCTTCTTCCGTCAAAGCCTGGATGGCGAAACCCAAAGCGGTAACGACACCGGGACTGGGAAGAAGCCAATTTTCTTCAAGATCCCATTGGTACCGCTTATGAACCCAATTTTTTACAGCTTGGAAAACATCCGGTGAAGCTTGCCCATATCCAAAAACACCATGACGGGCCCGCGTTTCTATGGCTTCAGTAATTTCCGGCGGCGAGGCAAAGTCCATATCGGCCACCCACATAGGCAGCAGGTCATCCGTACCATAAATGGTTTTTAAAGCATTCCACTTCACGGAGTCTGTACCTTTCCGTTCTATAAATGTATCAAATTCTTTCATGTTCATTCCCCCCATTTTTTCTCTAATCATAACACATTCAATTCGATTATAATAAATTGTTTATTCTGGTCTATCTGTAAAAAGAAAATGCCGGATTTGGCAAGCTACCCGATTGAGCCTGAGCAAAATTTAATCAGTTCAATAGCTGGTCAGAATAGATATCCGGTTTCCCGATTCAGCCACGCAAAGCCTTTATTTTTTTCAGTTGACCGGATTAGTATTAGATGTCCAGTTTTAACAAGCCACCCAAAACCTATATTATTGAATAAATTTTTTTATCAGTTCAACCGTTCGTTCTGGTCTTTCTTCAGGGATGAGATGTCCGGTTTTTGGCAAAATAACTAATTCTGAGTCCGGCAAATCATTTTTCAACCGTTTACCGACGATAATAGGTACGATTTTATCGGAATCTCCCCAAACAAGGAGGATCGGAGTTTTTATTTTTTTTAGAATTGGTTGCGGCAGATCATCTTCTCGGTCACGAATAAATTTTGCAAGGGCACGGAATATATTGTCATATTTGATAAAAGGCTCCAAATATCCTTTTACCATTTCATCGGTGATAATAGTTTTATTATAAACCACTTTGGCTAAATTTCCTTCAACACCGCCTGATTTGATTAACCATCTTTTCACAAACATACCGGAAAACGGCAAATAACTGAGGGCAATAAGCGATTTTCGAACCTGTTTTAAATACGCGGAACCTGCCAATAAGACCGTCTTTTCAAAAGTTTCCGGACTTTGATAAAGCATATGGAGGCCAATTTGTCCGCCCATCGAATGACCAATGATGGAAACATTTTTTAAGTTTAGAACATGAATTAATTTTAACAGCGATGCAGTTATATTTTTATAAGAATAAGTGAAGTCCAACGTTTTTCCACTATTGCCAAAAGGGGGGAAGTCAACTGAAACAATTTCATATGAATCCATTAATTCAGGAATTACGTAGCGAAAACTAAAACTTGATGATAGGAAACCATGAATGAAAAATAGGGTTTTTGTTGCATTTCGGTTTTGATAATGTTCGTAGTAAAAATCAATTCCATTAATTTCTCTGACATTAACGTAGTTTTTCGTGTTGATTAATGGGGTAACCACAATTTTTTCCCTCCAGAAGCTAAGTTGTTCGGATAAAAGGCAAATAAAAAAGGACAAACCAAAATAGGTTGTCCACATCAAAAAGGGGGGAATACTTGAAAGCCTAGTAGTTGTAGTCTAGCCTTAAATGACTAAATATATACATATCTTGAAAAAAATTCTTGATTAATGAAGTATTTTTTGTTCATTACAGCAATCGATCAGGTCTGAAATTGGAATATCCAATACACTGGATAAATTAAAAAGGGTATCTTGATCAGGGGTCATTTGATTTTCTTCCAACTGTTGAACCATTTTTAAACTTTTTCGAATCCGCATTGCCAGTTCTTCTTGAGACATATTAAAATTTTCCCGACATTCCATTATTTTTTGTCCAATTGTAAGCATCTTTCTCCCCTCCTATTGTCATATTTCTAAGTTAATTATACTATAATTTGTTTCTTGATTGCATTTAAAATAGTGACATTTTTTAGAAATTTAAACTTATTAAAATTGCAAGAAGTTGTTACCAAGTTTTGAAAAACAATTTTGTATATGGTAAAATATTATAATGGATTTTAGACTTAGGAGTGTTTTCATGAATGAAAAAATTGAAGTGGGTAGTATTGTAAAAGGAAAAGTTTCAGGGATACAGCCGTATGGTGCGTTTATTGCAATCGGTGAGGATCGGCAAGGACTTATTCATATTTCTGAGATAACCAATGGGTATGTAAAAGATATTCATGATTATTTAGAAGTAGGCGATGAGGTTTCTGTTAAAGTTATAGCGATTGATGAAGAGAGCGGAAAAATTAGTTTATCATTAAAGGCGGTTACCGATTCGGACCATAATGAAAAAAATCCCCGTCATAAGGAATATAATAAAGATCATTTGGAAGAGTTACTTGCTTCATCCAGTCAAGGGTTTAATTCGCTGAAAGAAAAACTTACCGAGTGGATTGAAGAATCAAAAAAGAATGAAGGTATGATTCAGAAGAAATAGTCGCTGTATAAGGATTTAATTTCGTCGATTTGCTCCATGAAATTTTTGATGATTCGGAATATCGTTACTTTACAACAGTATAGTATATAGATGCTATACTTTTATTTGTTAAAAGAGGATTTCAAGAAGTTCGGGAAAAAGCTTGAGTTTTTCTGCAATTGGCTGTATGGAGAATTTATGTTTAGGGGCTTGTGGTGACGGAATTACCATTGCCAAACATGTTTAGGAAAGGATGGGGAATTTTTTGACGAGGAGCTCAAAGTTGACTGTTACAATGCCAAACGTGTCAGGATAAATATGGAGAATTTTCAGAGGAACTAAACTTTCCTGCAATTCTTGGCGCAATTTCCCTCCTTTTGAAGACTTTCGTTTTACATTTTAAAAAAAGTGTGAATTTCCGGCAAGCGGCATATGATTGCCCTGTTGAGCTCTCGTGAGGATATGATAAACTATTGAATGAGAGGGGGAGAAAAATGAAGGAACAATTATCCGAAAGATTAATGGAACTGGCAGATAAATATGGAGCTCATAATTATCATCCGCTACCGATTGTTATTGCGGAAGCAGAAGGAGTATGGGTAAAGGACCCTGAAGGAAAGAAATATTTGGATATGTTAAGTGCCTATTCTGCGGTTAATCAAGGTCATCGTCACCCAAAAATTATCCGCGCATTGAAAGAACAGGCAGATAAAGTAACACTTACATCAAGGGCTTTTCATAATGACCAGCTAGGGCCTTGGTGTGAAAAAGTTTCAAAATTAACCGGAAAAGATATGGTGTTACCAATGAACACCGGAGCCGAAGCAGTTGAAACGGCATTTAAAGCTGCAAGACGTTGGGCTTATGATGTGAAAGGTGTCCGGCAAAATCAAGCTGAGATTATTGCTTGTGAAGGGAATTTTCACGGAAGGACGATGACAGCGGTTTCCTTATCATCCGAAGAGGAATATAAACGCGGTTTTGGACCCATGTTGCCGGGAATAAAACGTATTCCGTATGGCGATATTGATGCGTTACAGGCTGCAATTTCACCAAATACTGCCGCTTTCCTGATTGAACCGATTCAGGGAGAAGCCGGTATTATCGTACCACCTGAAGGATTTCTTAAGAGAGCCTATGAAATTTGTAAAGAAAACAATATTTTGTTCATGGCTGATGAAATCCAATCCGGTTTAGGCAGAAGCGGTAAAATGTTTGCCTGTGATTGGGAAGGAGTCAAGCCGGATGTATATATTTTAGGAAAAGCACTTGGCGGAGGGGTTATGCCAATTTCTTGTGTAGCAGCCAATGATGACATACTTGGCGTTTTCAATCCGGGTTCGCACGGTTCGACATTTGGCGGTAATCCATTGGCCTGTGCCGTTTCCATTGCAGCCCTTGATGTAATTGTGGAGGAAGATTTACCTGCACGTTCATTAGAACTGGGGGAATATTTTATCGGTAAATTGAAGACGATTTCAAATCCCCATATAAAAGAAGTTCGGGGACGCGGCTTGTTTATTGGTGTTGAACTGGATGAACCGGCACGTCTGTATTGTGAACAATTGAAAGAGGTCGGGCTACTTTGTAAAGAAACCCATGAAAATGTTATTCGATTTGCCCCACCACTTATTATCACAAAGGACGAATTGGACTGGGCATTTGATAAAATTGAAAAAGTACTTCACTCTTGAAGCACTGTTTCCTTAACGTACTAAAAAAACCGGTTGGCATATAGCCCCGGTTTTTTTAGCTAATAGCAGGACTTTCCTAACGCTGCACTAGAGTGACTTCGGTAGCATTACCTCGCAAGCGAAAATGTTTTTTCGCTGAACTACGGCTCTGCTCTCGCATAAAGGCTCGGACGCCCGAGTTTTCTTTACTTTCAGATACGATATTATCTGGTTGTTCTTGGTTCAGCGGAACGTTCTACTTCTCCATTTGACATGAACAAGAGACCAAGATTAATTAACCCGGCAATACCAACAAGGCTGTAAACAATACGAGAAATTAACGAAGATTGTCCGCCAAAGATTGCGGCCACCAAGTCAAATTGAAATAAACCGATTAGCCCCCAGTTGATTGCTCCGATAATGGTTAACAATAGTGCGATTCGCTGTAAACCGCTCATAATTATCCCTCCAATAGTAAAAAATCATTTCATTAATAGAATGGTGAAAAAATAGAAAATCTATGCATGTGAAGTAAAAAAAACTTAATATAACTTGGTAAAACTTTATATTATAATGGAAAATAAGGAGGCGATTGATATGAGAAATTTTACATATTATAATCCGACAAAGTTAATATTCGGTCGGGGAACAGTAGAAAAACTACGAGATGAAGTCCCGAAATATGGAAAAAAAGTGCTGCTTGTATACGGCGGCGGCAGCATTAAGAAAAATGGTCTTTATGATCAAGTTGTCGGCATACTGAATGATATCAACGCGGAAATTTATGAAGTGAGCGGTGTTGAACCGAATCCAAGAATCTCAACGGTTCGAAGAGGAGTCGATATTTGTAAAAAGGAAGGGATTGAATTTCTTTTAGCCGTTGGTGGTGGCAGTGTCATCGATTGTACAAAAGCGATTGCGGCAGGCAGCAAATATGACGGTGATGCGTGGGACCTTGTTATTAAAAAAGCGCCTGTATCAGATGCCCTACCTTTTGGAACAATACTAACATTAGCGGCAACAGGATCAGAAATGAATTCCGGATCCGTAATCACAAATTGGGAGACAAAAGAAAAGTACGGCTGGGGATCCCCATTTGTTTTTCCAAAATTTTCAATCCTAGATCCGGTTAATACATTCACTGTTCCGAAAAATCAAACCATTTACGGTGTTGTGGATATGATGGCCCACACATTTGAACATTATTTCCACCTAGATGAAAATACGCCATTGCAAGACCGGATGTGTGAGTCGCTTTTACAAACAGTGATGGAAACAGCACCAAAATTACTCAATGATTTGGAAAACTACGAGTACAGGGAAACGATTTTGTACTGTGGAACGATGGCGTTAAATGGGATGGTGCAAATGGGCTTCCGCGGTGACTGGGCAACGCATAATCTCGAACATGCCGTATCAGCTGTCTATGATATTCCACATGGTGGGGGATTAGCGATTCTTTTCCCGAACTGGATGAAGCATAATTTACACGTAAAACCGGAACGCTTCAAACAACTGGCCGTACGCGTATTTGGGGTCGATCCAACCGGAAAAGCTGATGAACAGGTCGGACTTGCAGGTATTGAAAAATTACGAGAATTTTGGAATAGCATCGGTGCTCCAAGCCGCCTGTCCGATTATGGCATTGACGACAGCAAAATTGATTTGCTTGTAGACCGGGCTATGAAAAACGGGGAATATGGCAATTTCACGAGATTAAATGCAGAAGATACAGAAGCAATTTATCGGGCAAGCTTATAAATTTGACAATTCTTTAACAATACATACCGTTTTTCTTCCAAAGCTTGCCAATTCCATCTTCATTCGCTAGAGTAAAATAGAATAAGAAGTTACAGGAGGTTAGTTCTGACATGACACATATTCAATTTGATTATTCAAAAGCGTTATCGTTTTTTAAACCACATGAATTAACGCAAATGAAAGATTTAGTAAAAGTTTCACACCATGCCTTACATGAAGGAACCGGTGCCGGCAACGATTTTCGCGGCTGGATTGATCTGCCGGTTAACTATGATAAAGAAGAATTTGCCCGGATATTAAAAGCAGCTGAAAAAATTAAAAACGACTCCGATGTATTGATCGTTATCGGAATAGGCGGTTCTTATCTCGGCGCCCGTGCAGCCATTGAAATGTTGAATCATAGTTTTTACAATGCTATGCCAAAAGAAAAACGCGGTGGTACTCCGCAAGTAATTTTTGCCGGAAACAATATCAGTTCCAGTTATTTAACGGATGTGATTGATTTACTTGAGGGGAAAGACTGGTCCATCAATGTGATTTCAAAATCCGGTACAACGACGGAACCGGCTATTGCTTTCCGGATCTTTCGTAAACTTTTACAAGAAAAATACGGAGTGGATGAAGCACGAAAAAGGATCTATGCAACAACAGACCGGGCTCGTGGCGCTTTGAAAACTTTAGCTACGGAAGAAGGCTATGAAACCTTTGTTGTACCGGATGATATTGGTGGGAGATACTCAGTATTGACTGCGGTCGGACTTCTGCCTATCGCCGTAAGTGGCGTCAATATTGAAGAGATGATGAAGGGAGCAGCCAAAGCACGTGAAGATTTTGCCAGCTCGGAATTGGAAGAAAACCTGGCTTATCAATACGCTGCCGTCCGTAATATTTTATATAATAAAGGCAAAACCATTGAAATGCTCATTAATTATGAACCGGGTTTGCAATATTTCGCTGAATGGTGGAAACAACTATTTGGTGAAAGTGAAGGAAAAGACCAAAAAGGAATTTATCCTTCTTCGGCAAACTTTTCAACGGACTTGCACTCTTTAGGTCAATACGTGCAAGAAGGCCGTCGCGACATATTTGAAACAGTCATTAAAGTGGACAAACCTCGCCATGAATTGGTGATTGAAGCTGAAGACAACGATTTAGACGGTTTAAACTACTTGGCTGGAAAAACAGTTGATTTTGTCAACACCAAAGCTTTTGAAGGAACGATTTTGGCCCACACAGACGGAAATGTACCAAACTTAGTTGTGACAATTCCGCAAATGGATGCCTACACATTCGGTTACTTAGTCTACTTCTTTGAAAAGGCTTGTGCTATAAGTGGTTACTTACTTGGCGTCAACCCATTCGACCAACCGGGTGTTGAAGCATACAAAGTCAACATGTTCGCTTTACTTGGCAAACCGGGCTTTGAAGAAAAGAAGGCTGAATTGGAAAAACGTTTGCAGTCGTAATATATAGACTGGTAAGATGGTTGCCTAATTATCTGTGTCAACATGTCGATATTATTGGGAAAACCGGATGCGATAAATCAATGTATTCGGTTTTCATTTTTTTAGCAAAAATACTGAGGTGCCTTAAAAAATACAAGAATTTTGGGTAAGGATACAATTATGTTATGATAAAATAATAAGTACGTGTTCACAATAAGGAAGAAGCGCATCCTTGGAATATCGGATGCAAGCTTATAAATTTTCTTTAAAGTTTTTGAACATTCTCTAAACAATAAAAACACTTGCGATTTAAAGGAAGGATTTCTATGTTTAAAAAATTTTTCAGCAAGAATACAACCATACCGAAAACGATAGAGTTAAAAGCATATGCTTCAGGTACTATCGTCAAATTAGAAGATGTACCTGACCCCGTTTTTTCAGAAAAAATGATGGGGGATGGAATTGCGATTGAACCAATAGAAGGGAAGATCGTATCGCCTGTGGATGGAGAAATAATTCAAGTTTTCCCGACAAAACATGCAATAGGCATTAAAACCAATAATGGTGTTGAAATTTTAATTCACATCGGCTTGGAAACAGTTGCTATGAATGGTGAAGGATTTAATGCCCATGTTAGCCAGGGAGAAAAAGTAAAAGTTGGCGATGTTCTTGTAACATTTGACCTGGAGTTGGTTAAGGAAAAGGCAAAAAGTACAATCATTCCAATTATCATAACAAATACGGATAAAATGGAGAAAATTGAAAAACCGATTTTATCCGGAAAAGTGCAAGCAGCGGATCAAGTTATCCTAACGGCATCCGTATTAAATTCTTAACTGAAAAATCGATTTTTCTTTAAACAAAAGGGCTTTCTTGATACAGAAGGCCCTATTTTAATCTTTTAAAATCCCCGTAAGCTAAGCCCCCAAGTTTAAGGGTTTAAGATAGATTGGGGGTGCCGCATGTGTCGGGGATAACGACTTCCCCTTACGAATGTTGGACGTGTCAATTCCGAAAAAATTATTGCTGACGAACAATTACCAACAATTGATCGCTTGGTAACAATACTGTTTCTTTTGCAGGAGCAATTTCTGTTTTTTCTCCTCTTTTAAAACCAAGAAGAATTTTTTGTTCCTCTAGGCAAATGTTAACTGCAGATTCAAACGTATGTCCACTTAAACTTTTATCTTCAATAAAAGTTAGTTCTACCCCGTGGTACGTGTCGAGTAAATTTAAAATAGCATCCGATATGCCGTGAGAAAGCATGGTATGATTCATAACTGCACTTACTATTTTATTTGATTGGATGATTTCATCGGCACCTGCTCTTTTTGCATTAATCACTTGTTCATCGGTCAAAATTTCTGCAATGCAATAAATTTGCGGGACCAACCCTTTAATGGCCACAATAGATAATATCGTATTCATATCCGAACTGTATTCCGACATTGTTGGGTTGGCTGTGATTAAGATAAGACTCGCTTCTTTCACATTCGCTTGGTGCAAGATCGTATCAGACGTTGCGCTTCCTTTTATAAAAAGGACATTTGTTCCCTTTGCAAACGGACTTTCTTTTAAGGTGGAATCAATCAAAACAATAGATTGATTCGGATGAATTTTTTTATAGGATTCAATAATTTCCCGTGACCTCTCATTCCAACCTACAATAATAAAATGATGTTTCCAATGGACTTGGGCTGTTCCCTTTATTATGGCATTTTCTTTTTTAACAGTAGTTGAAGCAATGGCAGCAAAGTAAGAAGCAACGAGTCCGGCACCGGAAAAAATTAGTAGCATGGCAACGATTCGACCTTTCACTGTTCCAGGTACAAAATCACCGTATCCAACAGTCGAAGTTGTAACAATTGCCCACCAAATCCCGTCAAAAATGGTGGGAAAATTATCCGGCTCAATAAAATGAATGATCGTGCCAAAGGCAATTAATATAAAAATCACGATAAATAATAACCGAACAACATACGGAAAACGTAAAAACCAATTGAAAATATGCAAATTCATATACGTCTCCTCTTGTTGAAATATATAATATCCATTATCACCCTTGTCAAAAAAGTTTATTCTATATGTTGGTTTTAAAAAAATTTTGTTGACGATAAGCCTAATTTAGGAATATGATTTATCAATAAAAAATGTAAAAGAAAGGGTGTCTCATCTGGCATGTTCAAAAAGAAGGTTAAAAGTTTGCGGGAACTAAGCTTTGAATACCGGAGCATTTCTTTTTCATAAGCAAGACAAAAACTATTTTTCCTGACTTTTTGAATCTGCTCGAAAGAAAACCTACTTAATCAACTTTAAGGAAAGCATGGAGGGTTAATTAATGGAAGTCATTGATCTTCATTGTGATGCATTAATGAAATTATCAGAAGCAAAAGGAAAATTATCCTTTCGAAATAGTAGTGAATTGGATACAAATTTAACTAGACTACAAAAAGGGAAGATAAAAATTCAAGCTTTTGCGATTTTTATTGAGCCGAATTTGGAGTCTGATCAAAAATTCCAGGAAGCATTGGATCAGATAGATTATTTTTATGAAGAGGTACTTAGAAAAAATTCGGAAATGAAACATTTAAAATCTTGGTCTGACTTTAATCATTTACAGGATGGGGAAATCGGTGCTTTTTTAACGTTGGAAGGGGTTGATGCAATCGGTAATGACTTGAAAAAGCTGCGAACATTATTCCAATTGGGTGTTATGTCGGTTGGCTTGACATGGAATAATGCCAATTTAGCTGCCGATGGTGCCGGAGAACCGCGAGGCAGGGGTTTGACATTATTTGGAAAAGAAATTGTTTATCTTAATAATGAAAGGAGAGTATTTACCGATGTTTCCCATTTATCGGAGCGAGGGTTTTGGGATGTGATGGAGTTGGCGGAATACCCGATTGCCAGCCATTCCAATGCAAAAGCACTATGCGACCACCCGCGGAACTTGTCAGATGAACAGGCAAGAGCGATGTTTGAAAAAGACGGTCTTATCCATGTTGTTTACAACCCGCCATTTATTACAGAAAATGGCAAAGCGAGTATTGATGATTTGATAAAACATATTGATCATTTTTGTTCATTAGGCGGGGTCAAACATATTGGTCTCGGATCCGACTTTGACGGAATTTTTCATAAAGTAAAAGGTTTGGAAAATACGGGGATGACACAGAACCTGATTTTAAAGCTGCTCAAGTACTATAAAGAAGAGGAAGTCCGTGGCTTTGCCTATCAAAACTTTTTGGATCATCTTCCTATAGTTTGACCCTAAGAACTTATAGACGATAGATCATTATTTACCGGAGGAATTAATTCTGATTTGAGAAAAATTGCCTGATTTTGTTGGGGAGACATATTCTCTTTGGCAATTTTGTGGGAATTGAGGAGGCCACTGAAAAAGTTCGAAATAATCTTGCTAAACACCGTATTTAGATGTATTCCCGAGTTTTATCATACTATATATTATGTTAGTAAAACTTTTTAAATCGTTTTTCAGTGGCCTCGGGATTGACCTGTTTTTTATTGAAGAGATGGTTTTTCTCGGATACTTTTTTGGTCACAAAGGACGCCACTGCAAAAGTACTAAATCATTATAAGATTACTTGCTTAACACTATATTAAAATGTATTTTTGTGATCTATCCTACTATATATTGAGCAAGTGAACTTATTCGAAATGTTTTTCAGTGGCCTCGTTACAAAGGGGTCTATTGGTGAAGAGGTTTTTTACTCTGTCATTTTTGCGTTCTCAAATACTTATTTTGTTGAGGTAAACGTTTTCGCACTTAAGGGTTTATAGATGCGCCTCTTCTTCAGAAATATTCCGTTTTCAAACACTTATTTTGTTGAAGAGACGTCTCTTACTGCCACTTTTTCAGATTCAAATTTCCCGATCCGGCAAATTTTCGAATCATTTTCAAATACTGTCACTTTTCCGGACTCAAATGCTTATTTTGGATAAAAGAATGAATGGGGATTTTCAGATCATTCTTTGTCCATGAAAATAGCCAATGGCTTCATTGGGTTTGACCTTGATTTTTTATTGATATAACTGATCACTCTCTCCTTCTGTCGGGTTCTCATGTTGACTCATGTATTGCTGGAATTGCGGGATATCTTCCGGTACAACTTGATACATAGCGCCTATCTTAAGCGTCATCGTTGAATCTGCCGGTTCCAATGGGTAGTAACCTTTCTTTGCCATGTACTGCCAAACATCATAGGCATGGGAGCAACTCATCATAAAAGCAGTTTGGCAAAACGACCGAATTTCCGGATTCGCCATTTCCATTGCCGACCAAGCATATTCTCGTCCGGCTCGTTTTAAGGTTAACAGGTAGGCAGTTACCATTTCCCGGTCATTAAAATTCTCCACGACCGTTCTCGGCTGAACCGGTGGATACATGCTTAAATTTGAACTCGTTAAGTCTTCAAGTGTTGTGTTTTCTTTAAGTAACGGCAACTCCTTATGGGCACCCGTCGCTTGATTTAGAAACTCCACCTTCATATTATAATCCCTGATATGTAGCGGAAAATGACGTTCCAATATGGCTTTCAATTCGGGATCTTGGACATGTTGAAGCATGTAAGCCATATTGGTTATCGAATTCACACAGCTCATCGTTAGTTCATTGAAATCGTGTAATTCATGTGCAGCCAGTTTCACAAAATTTCCTCCTCGAAAAGATTTTTACATCCCTATCTTGATTCAACAAAAAATTTCTGCACTAATTAATTTTCTAATTGAAGTGGGAAATCTTGGAATCAGCTAAATTTGGCTTCAATATGATGTGGAATAACCACTGAGCGACATCTAACCGCTATAGCCGCTTGTCTCAATCAGGCTCCAATGCAATGTGGCATAACCGAAAAATATAAAGGTAAGTATGTGTACTGTCCGGAAACAATCAAGGGCGGAATATTAGGTTTAATGTAAAAACATACTGAAGATGATTTTAAGGAACACTATACTTGGAGGTGATCATGTGTCCAAAAGAAAAGCAGATTCATCAACAATTGGTTTAAATTCACCGGAAACGGAAGGGCAAGGAACAACGACGAGGGAAACAGGAAGGAAAAAGGCGGACTCATCAAGAAAAAAAGCAAAGCGGTATTAGTACAGTTATAAAAGAAGATGGCTTGTCATTTTAAGCCATCTTCAAAAAACTTATTTTTCCAATAAAGCCAAAGATTCTCGATTAAAAGCAGGCAAATCATCCGGTGTACGGCTTGTGACCAATTGATTGCAGCAAACTACAACTTCTTCGTCAACAAATTTTGCACCAGCATATTCTAAATCGACTTGAATCGATTTATATCCGGTCACTTTCCGTCCTTCTAATGCTTTTGCAGTAATTAGTAATTGTGGTCCATGGCAAATCGCAAATACCGGTTTTTTCGCATCCATAAATGCTTTCGCAAATTGAACGAAGCGGTCGTCGGCACGTAGAAGGTCAGGGGAGAAGCCGCCCGGAATCAAGAGTGCATCAAAGTCCTCAGGTTTTACGTCATCGATGGAAGCATCAACCGGAACTTTTTCCCCATGTTTTCCGACAACGGTTTTACCTTTTTCTGTTTCAATAACCGTTAACTCATGGCCGGCTTCTTTAAACGCTTGAGCCGGGGATGTATATTCAATATCCTCAAATTCATCAGTAAGAACTACAGCAATTTTTTTACTCATTAATATCACCCCATGCCAATTTTTTATAATGAATAGTATTTCCCTTCAGCTGTTTCCCATACAAAGCCAAAAGGAAAAATTCGACGAGGAATGTTCATAATAGAACAATCTGCCTTACACTACTGTAGTATAAACACTAGTGATAAAAATTTCAAACAAAGCAACTTATTGAATTGGGGGAGGGTTTGGAAGTTTGACAGTTGACAACCAAAAAAATTAGTAAATGCCTTAATACGACTTTCCTAAACTTGGCAAATTAAAAGATAAAATATATTGTAAGGGTTTTTAAAAAACGTACAAATTACAAAGAAATTAAATTATGTTATAAATTTATTAAAAATAAAAATTGACAAGGCCAAGAGTAACAGTTTGCTTACTCCAGCGGCCATAAGTCATCATTAAAGCGTTCTTTACCATATCCAGCTATTGTCCAAATTAATAATGCATCTTTTCTTTTCCCTCCTGTTTCTTTAATTGTTCGAACTAAATCTTCAATACGAACGACTTGAATAGGAGATGAAAAGTTCTCATTAATGAATGATTGTTGACCCGTTTCATCTGAAAGAAAGTAGGGAATATTTACTGTCTGGGCAAACGCAATCGACACGATTTCTCCCCAATGATTTCCATTTTCTCTTGTATTTTTTACTCGTCTCAATTTTTCAATTGTATTTTCGTAAATGGTTAATGCTAGCTTCCCCATCTTAGCTATTGTCTCTTCATTAACAATTTCTGCACGACTTTTTTGAATTAGGGCATCAATCTGATTCTTTGCTCCTCTTGGCGATAATACCTCATTTTCATATACATACTCATGAATCAGTAGCTTACCAATATAATTTGGCAGTATATCTTCTAGTATATTGTACTTCTTTATTCTCCCAACCTTAATAGCAAAGTCTGCATCTAGTATGGCAACTGGCCAAATGTATGTGTTTGAATTATTCATCTAATTCCTCTAACAGTTTATCTATTTCATCTTCTGTTGGGAGGTTATTTGGTAAATCGATGTCAAAATCCTCAGGTTTTTTATTAATGAGAGATAATAGATTTTTCAATCTTTTGGGGGATATAAGTCCTTCTTGATAGAGATCACATGCATCTTTGGCTAAACCTTCATAATGAATAATTGGTCTTTCAACCTTTGGACTGTCTAATTGCAATTTTTTACGAATTAATTCAACGTTTGGTTCTTTCCATAATTGTTCCATTAGAGTTTTGTCGATAAATTTTATTTCAAAAAGTCTCCGAACCATCGTTTTATATGGAACTTGGAAAACATGAGACAATTCAACAACTTGATTAGCGGTAATAGCATTTTTTTGGATATCTAAAAATAACAATTCCTGTTCTAATACGTGTTTTGGAACTAATAGCATGGCTGCAAATAAATTCGCCCGTAATTCTCGTATATTGTCTGTTTCGTCATTTAATATTTTACTCTCTAACATTTGGGGATTTATAAGGTATTCTTTATCAAACCAAATATGATATAGTTCATGGGCGGCTGCAAAATTCTGTTTATCTGTAGGTATTTGACTATTTATATAAACAAATAAACGACCCTTTTTTTGACAGACAAATGCACACAATTCTTCATCTGAAAATGGGGATTGCAAGAGGATGGCTTCTTTTCTAATTATACTAAAAACCTCTTTACCAAGTATCCTTGAAGTTTTATGAAGTTCATTCAATTTTCCATTTGCCTTCAATTCAATTTCTTCCATCTCTGGTTCTGTTAAAAATGAAATCTTAGTCACGGTCGATGCTCCTTGTTTTTTTTAGTTCTTCCAATTCAATCATTTCATCCATGACGTAGTCTAAATATTGAAGGTGATGTCTTATTTTTGCATTCTCTGTTTGATTCATCATAAATAGTATGGGATCTTCAATGACATTCGTTTCTGATTCATGGTGAACTAGTTCATCGACAGAAATATTCATGACATCTGCAATCTTTTTTATTTCCTCAATATTTGTGGCCTTTTGTCCTTTAACAATCTTGCTCATTACTTGTTTGGAAACACCAATTCGTTCAGCAAATTCTGTTTGACTTATTTGATGTTTTTCAATGTAATGAATTATTTTTTCTCCAATTTCCTCAAAAATTGTTTTCATTCTACATTCCTCCCTAAACTATATGATATCCAATTTTTCATATTCAAGTCAACAATTTGTTTACTTCATGTAAATATTTGTATTCTAACTGTTTACTAAGAGATCTGATTTCAAATGTTTTGGGAAGATATGGTAAAGTGGTCAATAGAAAGAGTGACATGAACAAACAAACAGAACGATAAATCTTAGCCCATTGGAGAACTAAATGAATATGGTTCGTAACACTATATAAATGATAATGACCCGATCTAGGGGATTAGAAAAGACTGTCCAGAAGTTAAGCAGTTCAATCAATGTGAAAAATACTCATGTAAAAAATAATAGCTATCGAACACGAATTAGCAATAAAACTAGCAGAAAAAACAACGCTTGGGCAATTTTCCAAGCGTTGTTATGTTCGAAACAGATATTATCTAAAGTGTTTTTCAATAATTAATTTCGCTCTATCATCAAGATTAGAAGGTAAGTGATTTGGTGAGAAGTATTTTAAATCAATACTTTCTCCATCAGTCATCGACAATTCACCATAAACTTCTTTGGCTAGGTAAACGCATATAACGTTATACACTTCATCACCATTAGGATACTTAAAGTAAAGCTCTTTTCCCGATAATACATCAATGAATTTAAATTTTCTTGCTTTTAACCCTGTTTCTTCAAGTAATTCCCGTTTGGCAGTTTCCTCCAAACTTTCGCCTAGTTCCATTGCCCCGCCTGGAAGTCCCCTACTTTGATTAATCTTGGATTGACTTTAAATGTTTCTACATAAAGTTCTACGGTTTTATCAATTGATGTTCCGAAAATCTCTGTAAATATAAGAGTGCTATTTTTATGTTTTATAAATTATCGTACTTTTAGATAAATATCTAATAATCATTATAATTAACATATTATACAAATATTTTAATGGGTGGTATAATTCTGAACAATGGACGATATCAAAATATTGTAAAGGTGGGTGTAAGTGAATGAAGGCGATTAAATCAATTGTTATTTGGGGTTTGATTTCTGCACTGGGGGCGGCAAGTTTTGGTATTTTAGCCTTAAACAGAGGGGAATCAATTAACTCCATCTGGTTGATCACCGCTGCGATTTGCGTTTATGCGATTGGCTATCGTTTTTACAGTAAATTTATGGCAAAACGGGTCTTTGAACTGGATGATAATCGCAAAACGCCTAGTGAAATTAATAATGATGGGAAGGACTTTGTACCGACAAACAAAGTTGTTTTGTTCGGCCATCACTTTGCAGCCATCGCCGGTGCAGGACCGCTTGTCGGACCTATATTAGCAGCACAAATGGGCTATCTCCCGGGAACCCTTTGGATCGTTGTAGGGGTTGTTCTGGCGGGAGCTGTTCAAGATTTTATTATTCTTTTTGCTTCGACTCGACGCAATGGGAAATCCCTTGGTGAAATGATTAAAGATGAAATGGGAAAAGTAACCGGAATTATTGCCATGGTTGGTATTTTAGGTATCATGATTATCTTGCTTGCCGTACTTGGCCTTGTTGTTGTTAAAGCGTTAGTCGGTAGTCCATGGGGATTATTTACGGTTGCCTCAACGATTCCGATTGCGATTTTAATGGGGATTTATATGCGATTCGTCAGACCGGGGCGAATTGGTGAAGCCACTGTATTAGGTATTATTCTTTTAATTTTATCACTTGTATTTGGTAGATATATCGGTCAACATCCGGAACTTTCGGCCATATTTAATTTGAGCGGAGAAACGATTGCCATTTTGATGATTATTTACGGATTCGTGGCAGCCGTTTTACCGGTTTGGTTACTGCTTGCTCCGCGGGATTATTTAAGTACATTTTTAAAAATTGGAACGATTGTCGGTTTGGCAATTGGAATTTTTATTGCCATGCCACATCTGCAAATGCCTGCCGTAACTGAATTTATCAACGGTACAGGTCCGGTTTTCTCAGGCAATTTATTCCCGTTTTTATTTATCACCATTGCCTGCGGTGCCGTATCCGGTTTCCATGCCTTAATTTCTTCCGGTACAACACCGAAAATGATTGAACGGGAATCTCATGCGCGTCCAATTGGTTATGGTGCCATGTTGACAGAATCATTCGTTGCGGTTATGGCGATGATTGCAGCTTGTGTACTGACACCGGGTATTTATTTTGCAATTAATAGCCCGGCTGCGGTTATTGGTACCGATGTGACGACCGCAGCAACAACAATCTCAGAGTGGGGTTACACCATTACACCGGATATGTTAACTGAAATTAGTAATCATATTGAAGAAGAATCCATTCTATCCCGTACAGGTGGTGCACCAACGTTTGCGATTGGAATGGCAACAATTTTCTCCCAAGTAATCGGCGGGAAAGCATTAATGGCATTCTGGTACCATTTTGCGATTTTATTTGAAGCATTGTTTATTTTGACCACAATTGATGCAGGGACACGGGTTTGCCGTTTTATGATTCAAGAAGTTATCGGTACGGTATATAAACCTTTCGCCAATACCGAAGCATGGTTACCGAATATTACTGCAACCGCATTGAGTGTAGCTGCTTGGGGATATTTCTTATATCAAGGAGTAGTTGACCCACTTGGCGGAATTAACACTCTATGGCCGCTATTCGGTATTTCAAACCAAATGCTCGCAGGTATTGCCTTAATCTTTGGTACAACGGTTCTCTTTAAAATGGGTAAGAAAAAATATACATGGGTTACACTGATCCCGACAGTTTTGTTACTTGTTGTTACATTGACAGCCGGTTGGCAAAAGCTTTTCCATTCGAATCCGGCAATCGGTTTTTTATCTCATGCAAACAAGTTTCAAGAGGCATATAATAACGGGGAAGTGTTAGCACCGGCGAAAGACTTAGGTGAAATGCGACAAATTTTGTTTAACGATTATATTGATGCAGCCCTTTGCGCCATCTTTATGCTTGTTGTTATTATGGTATTTATTTCTGCCATTCGGATTTGGATTAAAATATTGAAAAATCAAAAACTGGAACTTCATGAAAGTCCGTATATACCTAGAGAAAATATTAATGCGGGGGCATAACAAAATGGAATGGATTAAGAAAGTATTAAGATACCGGAAACAATTTTTTAGTTTGTTAGTCGGTGTTCCTTGTTACGAAACGTATGTCGAGCATATGGAAAAACATCATCCGGGTGAACCAATAAAGTCTCGGAAGGAATTTTTCTGCGAAGCCCAAGATGAGCGTTACAATGCAAAAGGTGGAAAAGTTTCGAGATGTTGTTAATTCTATAAAATAGCGAAAAATGCAAACAGCTCCATTCGAATGGTGGATGGGGCTGTTTGAATTATTAATAGAAGAATCAATACAAATCCGAAGTCTTTCGAAAAAACCAATCTTCAAAAATTAAAAGAAACCCTATTATATCTAGGGTTTTTGGTAGTGGAGCATAGCGGGTTCGAACCGCTGACCTCTTCGCTGCCAGCGAAGCGCTCTCCCAGCTGAGCTAATGCCCCATATTCTTTTTTTATAACGCTGACAAAAATTATTATATAACCAATAAAAATATTTTGCAAGGATATTTTTATCATCCAAGGATATTTTTATCATCAACTTCTAAAAATAAATAGTCATCAAACTGAAAGAGGGCGGGATTAAATTTTTGTAAGGATATTAAAAGAACTAGTTATAAATAAATAATCGGGGTTTGAAGGAATCGGCTAGCACTGGTCTTATGGAAAAAAGGAATCACAGTGCACAAAAAGCCCAGTTCTCATGAACAAAACATAACAAAAGTATTCATAAGAACGTTCAGGCTTTTAACGGATAGTTGGTAGTTTTAGTTTAGTTATCCACATTACCGAAGATAGGAGGCACAAATACATTTTTATGTGCTTTTTAAAGGGTAATAAGTTTAGCTCATCGGTTAACCTCATTTATTTATGACAGGAGTGCAAATACGTTTTCATAGGTATTTAACTCACCGCAAAAATCCGATTAATTTCTTTTTCTGCGTCCGCATCTGTCAAAAGCAAAATTGAATCATGCGGTTCAATGAACGTTTCTCCGCGGGGAATGATGACCTCCTCATCCCGTAAAACCGCAATCAAAACGCATTTCGGGGGTATCCCCAAATCTTTAATTGGTTTTGCAACTGCACTAGACCCTTCATGTACAGCGACTTTCGCAATTGAGTAGTTGCCGCGGTTTAACTTCATTAAAGTAGACAAATTTTCCATATCCATTTCATCGACGACCATATGGGCCATAATATTCGATTGATTAATCGCAACGTCGACGCCCATCGAATGCGTATAAAGCCACTCATTACGCGGATGGTTGACACGGGCGACAACACGGCGCACCCCAAATTCAAACTTTGCAATGGTGGAAGCGACAAGATTTACTTCATCACGACCGGTAACAGCCACCAAAACATCAGCTGACTTAATTCCAGCTTCCTCTAGCGTATTTGGGTCTGTTCCGCTTCCCCCAATAACTACCTCACTGGAAAAATCCTCAATTAACTTGTCGATCAAATGTTCACGTATTTCAATTATTTTTATTTGAATACCATTTTCTTCCAGGAGTTTTCCGACATAAGAACCAACTTGCCCGCCACCGATGATAATCACATTCATATTACTCACCCCTTATCTTAATCCGAGCATCGTTTTTAATTTATTTTTAGCAGTCATAACAACAGCGATATACAGAACATCATGCGCCTGTAAAATGGTTCCCGACACAGGGATGATAGATTGATTCCCCCTACTGATCGTCACAATCATAATTTCGCCCATACTCATCAGTTCTTTTACGGTATGACCGATGAGAAGTGGGGGAGTTTCTACCCGAATTATCTCCACCTGACCATTATCAGGGGACCATACAGTATCCAGTTGATTATAGCTTAATAATTCCGTAACTCTTTGAATTCCCCAGGAAACTGGAGAAATTGTTTGAATACCGAAACTTTGATAAATATCCGCTTTCCTTGGATCGTATAGTAAAGCAATCACTTGAGGAACCCGATATTGATTTTTTACAATCCGGGCCAATAGCGCATTTGTTTCATCATCATTCGTACAAGCAACAAGCGCATCCACTTGATCAATTCGTAAAGCTTCTAAAATCTTTCTATCAATTCCAAAACCGACAACTTTTACACCGGAAAAATCAGGAGGTAATTTTTTAAAAGCCTCTTTATCCTTATCAATGATCGTTACATCATGTCCCCTTAATTGAAGATTCATCGCCAAACTTGCTCCCATATGACCACAACCAACAATGATATCCCGCATTTTCCTTCACTCCATTTCTGTTCATTTATGAGTTTGCACTATTCTCCTCGAAATTGCTTTACGAATTTCTTCAATGGCTAAAATAATAGGCGGAATGCAGATTAAGAAAGTCCAGCTTTGTACCCCGATTGGCGCTGTACCAAAGACTTTTTGTAATAAAGGCACATGCATAATGACCAGTAACAAAATGACCTCAAGAATAATCCCTGCATTAATCGTTACATTTTTTAGAAAACCGATTTTAAATACGGATTCATTTTCTGTACGACAGTTCATAACCGCACCAATTTGGCAAAAAACAATTGCAGCCAGTGTCATTGTTGTAGCAGCAATATAAGTTGCGCTTCCTTCCTCAGCCAAATTTCCTAACGAAAAACCATTGATGGAATTGACAAAGAAATAGGCAGATAGAGAAACAATGGATTCTAAAATACCGTACCAAAAGAATGCTTTAATCAAAATGGTTCGATTTAATAAAGGTTCTTTCAAGTTTCTTGGTGGCTTGTTCATAATGCCGGCTTCCGGTTTTTCAGAGCCAAGACCAAGCGCCGGGATTAAATCGGTACCAAGATCAATAAATAAAATTTGCATGATGGTGAGCGGCAGTGGAATCGATCCTTTTGATAACAAAAACGCCATTGATGGTGCAGCTTCCGGGACATTACTGTTCAAAATATAAAGTAAAAATTTACGTATATTGTTGTAGGCAGCTCGTCCTTGTTCAACCGCATGGACAATGGAAGCAAAATTATCATCAGTCAAAATCATGTCGGCGGCTTCTTTGGCAACATCCGTTCCTGTGATTCCCATTGCTACACCAATATCGGCTTTTTTCAATGCCGGCGCATCATTAACACCATCACCGGTAACCGCAACGACTTCACCAAGTTGTTGGAGATTATCGACGACTCGATATTTTTGTTCCGGCGCAACCCGTGCAAAAATGACTTCATCCTTTAAGGCATTTTTCAGTTGGTCATCAGACATTCCTTCTAGTTCGAGTCCGGAAATAACGCGAGGGTGATCGCCTGTCACAATGCCGATCCGCTTTGCAATACTTTCGGCAGTGAGTCCATAGTCACCGGTTATCATAACAATGCGAATACCTGCTTGATGACATTTTTGCACAGCTTCTTTGACTTCCGGACGCGGAGGATCAGCCATGACAACTAATCCGATAAACGTCATTTTTTGTTCGATGATTTCGGGTGTATAAGCACTTAAAGATGTCGGGATATCTTGGTCGTCTAGACCTAAATATCGGACGGCAACAGCCAAAACCCGTAAACCTTGACGTGCATAGCTATCGTTTGCTGTCATAGCCTTTTTTTTCATATCATCGGTTATTGGCTGGATTTGACCGTTAATCAGAACATTTTCACAAAGCTCAATTAACTCTTTCGGTGCCCCTTTTGTGTAGGCAACCCGATTTTTTCCGTGAATCGGTTTATTTAATTGATGAATGGTCGTCATTCGTTTTCTTCTCGAGTCGAAGTGGAGTTCACGGATGCGCGGTTGTTCGTTTTGTATGTTTTCAAGTTTTAAACCCGCTTTTTCAGCAACGACGCCTAAACAGGCTTCGGTCGGGTCACCGAGTACAGTGTAGCGTGGATTTTTTTCATCGGGTGGCAAAATTCGCGCATTGCTGCAGAGGCTGGCAGCAGTCAAGAGAAGATTAACATCAGGATTCGTCTTGGATGTAATCTTATGGTCTCCGTCGATAATTTCCCCTTTTGGTGCATAGCCGGTTCCGGTGACTTCCAGCTCTTTATCCGGGAGCCAGAGATGGTTTACAGTCATCTCGTTTTGCGTTAATGTACCGGTTTTATCCGTACAAATGACTGTAGTACAGCCTAGTGTTTCGACAGAGGAGAGGTTTTTTACAAGTGCATTTTTCTTTACCATTCTTTGTACACCACGAGCTAAGGCAAGGGTGACTGTTGGCAAAAGTCCTTCCGGGATAAAAGCAACAATCATTCCTAATGCAAAGATGAACGACTCTGCTACAGGGTCTTTGACGAAGAAAACAGCAAGAACAAAGAAAATAAAACCGAATGTCAGTGCAATGATGGAGATTTGTTTAGTTAGTCGATTTAATTCTTTTTGCAGCGGGCTCTGTTCATCTGTGACGTTTTGGGTTAGCCCGGCAATTTTGCCAAGTTCAGTGTCCATCCCTGTTTTGAAAACGACCGCTTTTCCCGAACCGCTGGAGACAGTACTTCCCGTGAAAATAAGATTAGCTATTTCAAGATTCGTCAAATCATTTCGGTGAATAGCATCGGAAAATTTTCGCACCGGATTTGATTCTCCTGTTAGCGCAGATTGGTTCACTTGCAGATCACTTGCTTCAATAAGACGGGCATCAGCAGAAATTTTTTCGCCTTCTGTAATGAGCATCACATCACCGGGAACGAGCTCATCGGTCAAGATTTGTACTTCTTTCCCGTCACGGATCACTCTGGCATAGGAAGCGAGCATACTTTTTAATGCTTCTGTTGCTTTACTTGCCTTGTATTCTTGAATGAAGCTAAAAATTCCGTTAATAATATTGACGCACCAAACAGCGACTCCGAGTTCGGGCATTTTGGCAACGAAGGCAATACCGCCACTAATCCAGAGAAGAATTGCCATCATGCTGATAAAGTTTGATAAAAATTGTAAATATAGCGGTCTCCCTTGTTTTTCTTTAATTGTATTTTTACCGAATTGTTGTAAGCGTTCTTTGGCTTCTTCGGATGATAAACCGTCTTTATTTGTTTTTAATTGGTCGTAAACTTGTTTTGCGGCAACTCGATAAATGATTTGATCCATAGTTTTAAAATCATCTTCTGTAGCCATTTGACCTTCCCCCAATAATAAATTGAATATTGTAATCTTTTATACCTTGAGTGTACAATTTCACACGAATGACGTCTATAGTGTTTACAAAAATTTACAAAAAGTTCTTATTTTGAAGAGGAAGAAAGAAAAGGTTCGGAATTCGCCAGTCCAGGTAATTTTTAAATTTATAGGAAATTGAAGTATTTAATAGTAGGCGGCCGTTCAACAGTCCCCCTAGATTCGCCAGTCCATCCCCGTAATTCAACAGCAAAATCAAGAAATTCAACAGTAAAAGTGGAAAATTTCAACAAAAGAAATCGAGAATTCATCAGTAGTACCTGCTAATTCAACAGTAAAAAAGAGTAAATCACCAACAGGGTACGTGTATTCACCAGTTCCCCCGCATATTCAACAGTAAAATCGAAAAATTCGCCAGTCCTGCTAGAATACCGGAAATTCCGCAAAAAATCCCAACTGAATTGACAAAATTTCGCGTCGGTTTTCTATTGACCATCCCCCGTTTCATTGATAATATGACTATATTCATTAGAAAATTTAAGCGATGAATTTTGTGGGTAACACTACAAAAGGAGCAGCTTCTGGAGAGACCGGGTATCCCGGTGCCGACGGATTCACAATCTCAGGCAAAAGGACAGAAGAGTAACAATCTGTTTCTATGTTATTCTGTCTTGAGATTGGAAATATCCAATCTTATTTTTTATAAACATGAGGTGACAAAAATGGAGAAAAAACGCGCAGTAGTCAGTGTTATTGGAAAAGATCAGATCGGAATTATTGCCAATGTTACGACGATCCTTTCCAATCATAAAATTAACATACTGGATATTAGCCAAACCATCCTTCAAGGGTTTTTTACAATGATGATGATTGTCGATATGACGGGAGCTAATTTGGAGGACTTGCAAAAAGAGATGGATGAACTTGCAGAAAAACTAAATCTAAAAATCAATATCCAACTGGAAGATATTTTCCAAGCTATGCATCGAATTTAATTGATTGTTGTAAAGGAGTCCACAAAAATGAGTATTACATATAATGAAATGATGGAAACAATTCGCATGGTTCAATTGGAAAATCTTGATATTCGAACAGTCACAATGGGCATCAGTCTGAAAAATTGCGCTGATTCCGATTTTTCTAAAATGAATCAACGAATCTATAATAAAATCACTACCCATGCACAGCATTTGAAAAAAACTGCTGAGGAAGTAGAGAAAGAGTATGGTATCCCAATCATTAACAAGCGAATCTCGATTACACCGATTGCGGAAATTTTAGGTGATGCGACAAAGGAACAAGCAATTGAAATAGCCAAAACACTTGATAATGCAGCGAAAGAATTGGGTATCGATTTTATCGGTGGTTTTTCCGCACTTGTCCATAAAGGAATGACTAAAGCAGATCAAACATTAATTGAAGCGATTCCGGAAAGTTTAAGTGTCACCGAACGAGTTTGCGCCTCCGTTTCAATCGGTACAACCAAATCCGGTATCAATATGGATGCTGTTCGGAAAATGGGGGAGGTTATCAAAGAAGCAGCGGAAAGGACAAAGGGTCAAAATGGACTTGCTTGTGCAAAATTGGTTGTTTTTTGTAATCCGGTTGAAGACAATCCATTTATGGCAGGCGCATTTCATGGGACCGGAGAAGGGGAAGTCGTTTTAAATGTTGGGGTTAGTGGACCGGGAGTTGTGTTGAATGCATTAAAGCGGCACCCGGAAGCTGATTTAGGTGAAGTATCTGAAGTCATAAAAAAGACTGCTTTTAAAATTACTCGAGCCGGTGAGTTTATTGGTCGTGTGGTTGCTAAGCGTCTCGGTGTTCCGTTTGGGATTATGGATCTATCACTGGCACCAACCAATGCGATGAATGACAGTGTGGCCGAAATTTTAGAGGAAATGGGGCTCGAACGGGTTGGGACACATGGAACAATTGCCGCTTTAGCTCTAATGAACGATGCCGTGAAAAAAGGTGGAACAATGGCGAGCTCTTATGTCGGCGGCTTGAGTGGGGCGTTTATCCCGGTTAGTGAAGATAACGGAATGATTCGCGGAGTCGTGGACAATGCGCTCAGTCTATCAAAATTGGAAGCGATGACTTGTGTTTGTTCGGTGGGGCTTGATATGATTGCTGTTCCCGGGAATGTTCCGGTTACAACAATATCCGCAATTATTGCCGACGAAGCAGCCATTGGAATGATTAATAAGAAAACAACTGCAGTCCGAATTATTCCGGTTCCTGGTAAAAGAGAGGGGGACATGATTGAGTTCGGCGGTTTACTTGGTCGCGCCCCGGTCATGGCGGTAAACGGGTATGGTTCGGAAAAGTTTATTCGGCGTGGTGGAAGAATTCCCGCACCGATTCAAGCGTTGACGAACTAAGTCTATAAAAAATGACGTATGGACAAATCATACGTCATTTTTTATTAGGTTTTTTCCTTTTCTTAACGATTCAACAATGAAAAATTGATACAGGTAATTAAAAATCGCTATAACAAAACATAGGTAAAAAAGTTGTTTACGGGACATTCTTACCATTTTGTAGATTCGTAATTTTTCTGCGATGGTTGTTAACGGATAAGCAAATAAGAAGTCTGCAAAAATATTGGTTAATAAATATACCCAGAATTTTTTATATGTAAGCTTGAAAATCCACAAGTTCACAATAATAAAAGGACCAAATACAAAGGATATATCTGTCGCTAACTTTGGAAAAATGGGAGTTCTCACTTTCCACCATTTTAACGCCCTAGATAATTCACTAATTAAGGCAATAACTAAGTTACTAAATACAATTGTAGGGAAATATCGAATAAATGATTCTTTACCAAGCTTTTTCACCGTTAACCAAGGAATAAATAATATTGCATACATTTTCCATTTTGCTTTCATAAATATGCCTCCTAGGTGTAGAACGATAATTTTAGGTGTCAATAAGTGTCCAATATGTTCAAACATTAATATTCTATCCTTTAAAAAACCTTGCTATCCATTTTATAGTAATAAAGAAAACTCGGCGATTGCCGAGCCTTTAGGCAACCAAGAGCCGTAGTCAGCGAAAATACATTTTCGCTTGCGAGGTAATGCTACCGAAGCTTCTCTAGTCACCGAAAAAATATAAAATTTTTTCGGCTGCGATGTATTCCCGCGAAGATTTCCTTGTTCACCGAAAAAATATAAAATTTTTTCGGCTGCGATGTATTCCCACGAAGATTTCCTTGTGCACTTATGCGTTAGGAAAGTAGAAATTGAAAAATTTATACTTTCCTATTAGCTAACAAAAAACTCACCAATATTCTGGCGAGTTTTCAACGTAATGTAAGCTAATTTTGTTTAAAAACAGAATGAAAAAGGAACAATCTGAAATCGAATATTTTTAATCAGGATACTCTCTTTTATGAATTCATCGCGATACTTTCACTGCCGACATGATTCATGGCGGCGAGCTTTTGAATATGCGACATTTCATCAAGATCGATATTTCCTCCACTAACAATCAGTCCACAATGTTTCGATTTAAAATGATGATGATAGGCGAATAAGGCGGCAATGGATGCGGCACCTGCTCCTTCAATTAACGTTTTACCCCGTTCCAACATATAAAGGATGCTGGCAGCAATTTGTTCATCCGTTACGGTCACCACATCATCTACATATTTCATTATAATCGGCAATGTACTTTTTCCCGGTTGTTTTACGGCGATCCCTTCTGCAATCGTTGAGACGCGGTCCCAATTTGTAGGTTTTTTCTTTTGAAAACTGTCATAGACCGGAGCAGCTCCATTCGCTTGAACCCCAATCACCTTAATATGGGGATTGATTGTTTTTACTGCTACTGCGATACCACTGATCAATCCACCGCCACCAATAGGAACGAAGATTGTATCAATTCTATCCTCTTGTCTTAGTAACTCAAGTGCAATTGTCCCTTGACCGGCCATGACATCATAGTCATCAAAAGGATGAATATAGGCTGCACCGGTTTCCTTTTGCAACTCAAGGGAAGCCTCATATGCTTCTTGGAAACTTTCACCCGTTAAAACTACTTTTGCGCCATAGTTTCGCGTCGCATCAATCTTAGCATGCGGAGTGTGTACCGGCATAAAGATTGTTGCCGTTGTTCCTGCTTTCTTGGCTGCATGAGCTACTCCTTGAGCATGATTGCCGGCAGAAGCGGTAATGACCCCTTTCATAAGCTCCTCCCGTTTTAATTGCATAATTTTGTAGGTGGCACCCCGTATTTTAAATGCACCTGTTTTTTGTTGGTTTTCCATTTTAAAATATACCTTTTTCCCAACAATCCGATTGGTTGTTTCCGAAGTAAATATTGGTGTGCGGTGAACGAACGGAGATAAGGCGTTCATCGCAGAATAAATTTTCTTTTCAGTTAAAAAACAATCCCCAATTTCTTCACACTCCCTTATAAAAAAACATAACGACGTTTTGCGCGGGACTATCAGTTTCAAAATCTATTAAATCTGTTCCCTAATCAAATATGAATAATAAGTTAACAGACTGATTTTTATTAACTCATAGCCCCGCTTTTCATTTTACTTAGTTACAGCCACTTTTTTTGTTTCTTGATCTTTTACAGACTGTTTAATAAACGGCATTAATGCACGTAGCTCTTGACCAACTTTTTCAATTGGGTGGTTCAACTCTTGTGCGTTAATCGCATTGAATTGTGGACGATTGACTTGGTTTTCCAAAATCCAACTCTTTGCAAAAGCACCGGATTGAATATCAGCTAAAATTTCCTTCATCCGTTCTTTTGTTTCGGCGGTAACTACACGCGGTCCGGATACAAAATCGCCCCATTGTGCGGTGTCTGAAATGGAATACCGCATATTGGATAGGCCACCTTCATACAATAAATCCACAATCAATTTCATTTCGTGTAAACATTCGAAATAGGCGGCTTCCGGTTGATATCCTGCTTCCACCAGTACTTCAAAACCGGTTTTAATCAAGCTTGTGAGACCACCACAAAGGACGGCTTGCTCACCAAAGAGATCGGTTTCGGTTTCTTCCTTGAATGTCGTTTCCAACACACCGGCACGGGCAGCACCGATTCCTTTCGCATAGCTTAATGCTAAATCTTTTGCCTGACCGGTAGCATCTTGGTACACCGCGTAAAGAGCTGGAACACCGGCACCTTCCTCATACGTTCTGCGGACAAGATGTCCCGGGCCTTTTGGTGCAACCATGAATACATCAACATCATCAGTGGGTACGATTTGACCAAAATGAATGTTGAAACCATGTGCAAAAGCAATGGCTGCTCCTGATTTTAGGTTAGGTTTAATACTTTCTTTGTATACTTTTGCTTGGGTTTCATCCGGCATTAAAATCATGACAACATCTGCAACACTTACCGCATCAGCAACAGGCAACACCGTAAAGCCGTCTTCCCTGGCACGTGCGGCAGATTTTCCTTCACGTAACCCAATCACAACTTCATAACCGCTGTCACGCAAATTTTGTGCATGGGCATGGCCTTGTGAGCCATAGCCGACGACGGCAACTTTTTTTCCTGTTAGTACGTCTCTTTGGATATCTTCATCATGTAAAACTTTTACCATAATTATTCCCTCCAAAAATTAGTTATATTTTTCCAGTTTTTAGTGATAGACAGAAAGTAAATTCATCAAAACTTATCCAAGCTCTACTTTCGAAATTTGCTTTTCTTTAGATAGAAGTAAATTCACCAAAAGCAATGCGAGCTATACGTTCGAAATGGGCATTTGCTTTTCTTTAGATAGAAAGTGAATTCATCTCTGTTACTTGCGGTTGATTTCCCCGTAAAAATGCGGTGATGCCTGTTCTTGTCAATTCTTTAATTCCATAGGACTTCAATAATTCAATTAAAGCGTCAATTTTATCCGGTTTCCCTGTTACTTGAATAATCAAACTGTCTTTACTCACATCAATAATTGAGGCACGGAAAGGTGCAATGACACTTTGAATTTCTGCATGTTGCTGACGAGAGCCTGCGACGCGAATTAAAGCCAATTCACGAACAACATGAGCCTTTTCGGTAATGTCGGTTACTTTAATAACATCAATTTGTTTATTTAATTGTTTTGTTAACTGTTCGAATTTCAGCGGGTCGGCCACATCGATAACAAAGGTCATTTTTGAAATACCGTCTTTTTCTGAGCCGCCTACCGTAATACTTTCAATATTAAATTGGCGTTTTGTCAACATTCCGGTAATTCGATTAAGAACACCGCTTCGGTTTTGGACGGTTGCTGTAATAATCCGTCTCATTTTGTCACCCCCACCATTTGATGTAGGCCGGCTCCCGGTGCAACCATCGGATACACACACTCATTTTGAGGGACTCTACAGTCAATGAGAACCGGTCCGTTATAATGAATGGCTTTTTCCAATAGCTGAACGGCATTTTCGTGATTATCAATAACTACGCCCTTGATATCATAACTTTCAGCAAGTTTAATAAAGTCCGGGTTAAATGTAAGTATAGATTCTGAGTATCTTTCTTCATAAAAAATTTCTTGCCACTGTCTAACCATTCCGAGCGCAGCATTGTTAACAATAATAACTTTAACTGGAAGGTTTCTTTCCCTTATAACAGCAAGCTCTTGACAGGTCATTTGAAAACCGGCATCACCGACGATCGCAATAACGAGTTCGTCCGGTCTTGCAATTTGTGCCCCAATCGCAGCCGGAAGACCGAATCCCATTGTACCGAGACCTCCTGAAGTTACCCAACAATTTGGTTTATTAAAATGAAAGTATTGAGCTGCCCACATTTGGTGTTGACCGACATCTGTTGTCACAATAGCCTCGCCATTAGTAATTTTGTATATTTGTTCAATAAACCATTGAGGTGACACGAATTCTTTTGGCTTTTCATACCATAACGGTTTTTCAGTTTTATAGACAGCTAGTTTCTGATTCCATTCATTATGCGATGAAACCTCAAGCTCACATTTTAACAGTGCTTTTAGTGCTTCTTTGGCATCACACACGATCGGGATATGGGTTTCGACATTTTTACTTATTTCGGCAGGATCAATGTCAATATGTGCAACTTTGGCATGAGGCGCAAAATAATTCAAATTCCCGGTGAGCCGATCATCAAAACGTGCGCCAAAATTAATTAATAAATCACATTCAGATATGGCCATGTTTGCAGCATAAGTTCCATGCATACCGGCCATGCCAAGGAACAGTTCATGATCACCGGGAAAGCTTCCCAATCCAAGTAATGTATTAGTGATAGGCAATTGGTATTTTTCAGTAAATTGTTTCAGCTCTTCTGTCGCATTGGCAAACAATACTCCGGCACCTGCCAATACAAGCGGTCTTTTGGCTGTTTTGAGCGCTTCAACTAATTTTGTAATTTGCAGTGGATTCGGCATAAAATTTGGTTGATAACCGGGCAGATTGATTTCAGAAACGTACGTATAGTTGCCACTAACATACCTCGTTGCGATATTTTTAGGAATATCGATAACAACCGGACCGGGTCTTCCTGTTGATGCAATATGAAAAGCTTCCCTAACGATTGACGGTAAATCTTCCAAATCGTTCACTTGATAATTATATTTTGTAATCGGTGTTGTAATTCCAATAACATCTGCTTCTTGAAATGCGTCAGTACCAATTACATTTTTTGCAACTTGACCTGTAAAAATAACAAGCGGGATTGAGTCGATCATGGCATCGGTAATTCCTGTTACTAAGTTGGTCGCACCAGGGCCGGATGTAGCAAACACAACTCCTGGTTTTCCTGTAACCCGGGCATATCCTTCCGCCGCATGAATGGCTCCTTGCTCATGTCTCGTTAAAATGTGTTTGAAAGGTGCTTTTTTACGATAAAAAGCATCGTAAATAGGTAATACCGCCCCCCCAGGGTACCCAAAAATCGTATCCACTTTTTCATTGATCAGTGTATCGACTAAAAGGTCAGCACCAGTTATTTGGTCAACTTGCATATCCTCTTCATTCTTTACCTTAAGACTCACGAAAGAAACCTCCCCTTTGAATAAATTGAGTATTTTGGTAAGAAATTTAGAAAGTATAAAAAAAGCTCTTTACCCCCCTAAACCTACATCAAGCAGAATTTTTGGGGAGAAAAGAGATCTCTTTCCTCTGTACCACCCAAGTTCATAGTACCCTCGCGAATACTACCTCATGAAGCATAGAGCTTCTTTTGATAACAGGTGCAAACGAAGCACCCGGCCGATCCTACTTGGAAATTCTGTTCAAACCGGCACTCCGGGATGATCCAGGAACAAAATGTATGACCGGGCTTTCACCATCCCCGACTCGCTGCAAATACATGATTTTTGCTCCCCGTTCCCGTCATCGTGTTAAAAATATCTTAAATGATTTAGAACACTTTATTAAATTTATGCTGCACTGCGTTAAAAAAGATTGTTTTGCCGTTAATAATAAAATATTTTTCTGAAAGGGTCAATAGGATATTTGTTAATATTTTATAAATTTGTAAAAGATGAGTAAAATAAATATTTCAAATGAGTCGGCTAATTAAAATTAGATAGACTGCTTAAAAATAAAAACCCTTTTCAACCCAGAACAATTATGACATGTTTGGGAAGAAAAGAGTTGCTTTTCTTGGTACCACCCAACTTCATAGCATCCTCACAGATACTACCTCATGAAGCATGGAGCTTCTTTTGATAACAGGTACTGATCGTTCGTACCCGGCCAAACTTACTAAGGTTAACCCTGTTCAGTCCGGCACTCCGGGATGATCAGGAAACAAACTGTGTAACCGGGCTTTCACCATCCCCGATTCGCTGCTTACACATTGGTTTTGCTTCCCCGTTCCCGTCATCGCTTTAAAATTTATACAGTAATTGTATAAATTATCAATCAATTTAACCGTTATTTTAAAAGATAGTTTATTTGAATTTCACGCATAAGTCAAGTGTTTTTAAAAATTTTTCTAAAAAATATCTTTTGATAACAGTATTGAAAAAATAAAAATTTATACTATAATCATTAATTAAACTATAAAAGCGGGTGATTACATTGAATCAATTGGCGAAAGTCAGTAATTTTGCCGGCAATACATTTGCTGTTTGGATCATTTTATTTGCACTATTAAGTTACTTTATTCCGGAAGGCTTTACTTGGATAGCCCCTCATATTCCGTTATTGCTGGGCATCATTATGTTTGGAATGGGATTAACATTATCTGTTGATGATTTTAAGGCTGTTTTCCAAGCACCGAAAAGTGTCATTATCGCTGCAGTTAGTCAATATACGATTATGCCGTTAGTGGCCTTTGCGCTAGCCATTTTACTCAAGTTGCCAGCGGAATTAGCTGCGGGTGTTATTCTTGTCGGTTGTGCACCAGGTGGGACTGCATCGAATGTTATGGCTTATTTGGCTAAAGGAAATGCGGCGTTATCTGTTTGTGCGACAGCAGTATCCACATTGATGGCTCCTATAATGACACCGTTTTTAACATGGTTATTAGCAAAGCAATGGATGGAAGTTTCGTTCTGGAGTATGTTTGTTTCTGTTGTACAAGTTGTGTTGTTACCAATTGTCTTAGGGGTTTTAGTTCATTATCTATTTCCCAAACAAGTGGAGAAGAGTACGGCTGTGTTACCGTTAATTTCGGTTATCGGAATTGTTGGAGTCGCCTCGGCAGTTGTGGCAGTGAATAAAGATAATCTATTATCAAATGGATTGCTCATTTTCATTGTTGTTGTTTTACACAATTGTCTCGGTTTATTGCTTGGTTTTTGGTCAGCGAAACTTTTCAAGCTCAATTATCCGAGCCAAAAGACAATCGCAATTGAAGTAGGTATGCAAAACTCCGGACTGGCCACTACATTGGCAATGACTTATTTTTCACCGCTAGCGGCAGTGCCAAGTGTTATTTTCAGTGTCTGGCATAATATCTCAGGTCCGCTGTTGGCAACATTTTGGAGCAGGAAAGCAGCTAACTCGGAAACAATTGGAACAGGAATCGATTTGTCGAAGTAGTCTAAAACGGCTTGCAAGAACAGATTGAATGGTTTAATTAAATGAGCTTTGTCATGATTTTTTAGATAATTATTTTTAAAAAGATTTATATAAAATTTTTTATAAAAACCTCTTGCTCTTTTAAATAAAATGTTTTATGATAAATGACAATATTAGTTGATGACGAAATTTTAAAAATAGATGAAAGCAATGAAGGGATTATGGAACAATGGGCATGTATTCACAGAGATCCGGGGGCGGTGGAAGCCCGGAAATACATATTGTTCCAGTCTCATCCCTGAGTGTGAAACTGAACGGATGATTCATCTCATTAAGTTTCGCCGGGTGTAACTCTAACACCTGTTACCAAAACGAGGCTTCATGCTTCACGAGATAGTATCTGCGAGGATGCTATGAACTTGGGTGGTACCGAGGAAAGGCTCTTTTCTCCCCAACATGAATCTAAATATAGATTTGTGTGGGAGAAGAGAGCCTTTTTTTATAAATAATCATCGGTTTGAGGTTACCGGCAAGAAGGAAAAGTCTCCAGTCAGATTATGGCGATACTGTTTATGTGTTATGAAAAATCAAGCAAAAAATTTTAAAGAAGGGATGGATGGGTATGACGATGATAAAAATTTTCGATACGACTTTGAGGGATGGAGAACAATCACCGGGTGTAAACTTGAATCAACTGGAAAAATTAGAGATTGCCAGACAACTTGAAAGGCTTCGTGTCGACCGAATTGAAGCCGGGTTTCCGGCCTCGTCCAAAGGTGACTTTGAGGCTGTAAAAGCGATTGCCCAAACAATTAAAAACTCCTCGGTGATTGGGCTTTCCAGAGCGGTTCAATCTGATATTGATGCGGCTTGGGAGGCTTTGCGAGTTGCTGAAGAACCTTGTTTGCATCTGTTTTTAGCCACATCACCAATTCATATGAAATACAAATTAAAAATGACACCGGAACAAGTCATTGAAACTTCAGTGAACATGGTGAAATATGCAAAGAAAAAATTTCCGTTTATTGAATGGTCAGCAGAAGATGCGTCACGCTCCGATTTGGACTTTTTAGCAAGAATTATTGAAAAAGTCATTGGAGCAGGAGCCAATGTGATTAATCTACCGGATACGGTCGGTTACACAACGCCTGAAGAGTATGGAAAAATGTTCCGGTATATTCGGGAACATGTGCCGAATATTGATCAAGTGGCGCTTTCTTGTCATTGTCACGATGATTTAGGCATGGCTGTAGCAAATTCCTTGGCTGCGATTGAAAACGGGGTAACCCAGGTTGAAGGGACCATTAACGGGATCGGCGAACGGGCCGGAAATGCAGCATTGGAAGAAGTCGTAATTGCCCTTAAGATTCGTTCTGACTTTTACCCGTATGAAACGAACTTGAAGCTCGATGAATTGAAGCGGACCAGTGATTTAGTCGCAAAACTAACCGGCATGGTCGTACAACCGAATAAAGCGGTTATTGGCCGAAACGCCTATGCTCATGAGTCAGGGATTCATCAAGATGGTGTGCTGAAAAATGCTCAAACCTATGAAATTATTACACCGGAATTGGTTGGCGTTCATTCCAATAATCTTGTCCTTGGAAAACATTCCGGCAGACATGCATTTAAAGAAAAAGTAGTAGAGCTCGGCTTTACACTTTCTGAGGAAAAACTAAACCAAGCATTCGGACAATTCAAACAATTAACCGATCATAAAAAAGAAGTGACCGATGAAGATTTGTTCACAATTTTGATGGAAATCCAAACCAATGCGAACACAGTCCAAAAATATCAATTAGAAATGATCCAGGTCCAATATGGTTCAGCCAATATTCCGACAGCAACCGTATCCGTTAAAACGCCAGAAGATAAAATCGTGCAAACGGCATGTACAGGAAATGGCAGTGTGGAAGCTTTATATAAAACAATAGCGGCCTTGATTACAGAAGAAACAAATCTTTTAGACTATCAAATCAGTTCGATTGGCGGGGGAAAAGATGCGCTTGCAGAAGCCTATGTTCAGGTAAAGGTGAACGGTGAAATTATGAATGGACGTGGCACAGCTTCTGACGTATTGGAAGCTTCAGCACATGCCTACATTAATGCGGTCAATAAGTATTTAATTAAACAAAGCTCAGTTGTCAAAGAGCCGACTGCGATTAAATAGTAGAATCGATAAAAATTCAACCTATTTTGCTAAGAAAAGTCAGGTGAAAACTATGGAAAATCGTATTATTCTCCTTCCCGGTGATGGCATTGGAAAGGAAATTTTAGAGGCGGCAGTAAAAGTTCTTCATGTAGTGGAAGAAAAATTTAATCATCGTTTTGTATATGAAACACATGCCATTGGTGGTAATGCAATTGATCGGTTCGGAGTTCCTTTGACGGATGAAACGGTTAATGCTTGTAAAAATGCCGATGCGGTTCTGTTAGGGGCAGTTGGCGGGCCAAAATGGGATAACGTGCCCGCTGACATTCGGCCGGAAAAAGGGCTGTTAAAAATTAGAAAGGAACTTGGTCTATTTGCCAATCTCCGCCCGATTAAAGCTTTTGCTTCATTGCTCCATGCATCTCCGTTAAAAGAACATATTATTAAGGATAGTGATATTTTAATTGTCCGTGAATTAACGAGCGGAATTTATTTCGGTAAACCGAGTGAACGCCGTGAAAACGGGAAAGTCGTTGTCGATACGTTATATTATGAACGGTATGAGATAGAAAGAATTGTAGATAAGGCATTCCAATTTGCCCGGATGCGGAAGAAGAAGCTTACCTCTGTTGATAAAGCAAATGTGCTGGAATCAAGCAGGGTTTGGCGGGAAATTGTCAATGAAAAAAGCGGTCAATACCCAGATGTAGTAGTAGAACATCTTTTAGTAGACGCCGCCAGTATGAAATTAATAACCAACCCAAGCCAGTTCGATGTTCTTGTAACGGAAAATATGTTTGGCGATATTTTAAGTGATGAGGCATCGGTTTTGACCGGATCATTAGGTATGCTTCCTTCTGCCAGTATCCGATCCGATCAGTTCGGTTTGTATGAGCCGATTCATGGATCGGCACCCGATATTGCCGGTAAAGGAATGGCGAATCCGATTGGGATGATTTTATCTGCGGCATTAATGCTCCGGTTCTCTTTTGTTATGGAAGAAGAAGCTAGTGCGATTGAAGCAGCAGTCAATGAAACATTATCAGACGGTTATCATACCGCTGATTTACAAATAGAAAACGGAACAAAACTCAGTACAAACGAAATAACGGAAGTCATTACAGAAAAATTACAATCAGTAATCAACGGGAAAAAGTTTAGCAATGTATGACTCTGTTCATTGGATCGGCACCGGAAGCACTAGTACCGGTAACCACCGGGGAAAAGTTAGTAATGTTTGACTATGCATTATTTTTCCTTGATAATGATTTGATTTTGCAGGAGGTTTAAATATGGGAAAACCGAAAACGATTATTGAAAAAATATGGGAAAATCATGTTGTTCACAGAGAGAAAGGAAAACCGGATTTACTATATATTGATCTGCATCTTGTTCATGAGGTTACATCACCGCAAGCTTTTGAAGGGTTGCGGATGAATAATCGAAAAGTACGGCGACCAGATCTAACTTTTGCGACGATGGATCATAATGTTCCGACAGCAAACCGGGAAATTGTCCGCGATCCAATCTCGAAAAAACAAATGGAAACATTGAAGGAAAATTGCGAAGAGTTCGGAATCCGGTTGGCGGATATGTTTCATCCGGACCAAGGAATTGTTCATGTAATCGGACCTCAACTCGGATTAACACAACCAGGTAAAACAATTGTTTGCGGTGATAGTCATACATCGACGCATGGTGCATTTGGTGCATTGGCATTTGGGATCGGAACAAGTGAAGTTGAGCATGTACTGGCTACTCAAACGATTTGGCAACAACGACCAAAAACAATGAATGTCCATGTTGTTGGAGAGCTAGGTCCCGGTGTAACTGCGAAAGATTTAATTTTGGCAATAATCGCAAAATTTGGAGTAAGTTTTGGCCAAGGTTATGTTGTTGAATATACGGGGGATGCCATTCGAAAACTTTCGATGGAAGACCGGATGACGATTTGCAATATGTCCATTGAGGGCGGGGCTCGAGCCGGGTTAATTAGTCCCGATGAGAAAACGGTCGAATTTTTAAAAGGAAAAAGATATGTGCCAAAAGGGGAACAGTTTGAAGAGATTGCTGAAAATTGGTTATCGCTGGCTACTGATTCGGGAGCGACTTATGACAAAACATTAACGATTAATGCGGAAGAAATTGAACCGCAAGTCACATGGGGGACAAATCCAAGTATGTGCGTGCCGGTTAGCGGTTCGACACCTGCGATTAGTGAAGTTGAAAATAAAGAGGAGGTCCGCCGCGCATTAGAATATATGGGATTGGAAGAAAATCAACCAATTTCTTCTATTAATATAGATCATGTGTTCATCGGCTCTTGCACCAATTCCCGCTTAAGTGATTTACGGAAAGCGGCAGAAATTGTCCGTGGCCGAAAAGTTCATCCAAATATTAAACGGGCCATCGTTGTTCCGGGTTCTTTTCTCGTAAAGATGGAAGCGGAAAAGGAAGGACTGGATCAAATTTTTAAGGATGCCGGATTTGAATGGCGGGATGCCGGTTGCAGTATGTGTTTAGGGATGAACGAAGATATTGTACCACCCGGTGGCAGATGTGCATCAACCTCAAATCGGAATTTTGAAGGAAGGCAAGGGAATGGTGCCCGCACCCATCTGGTCAGTCCGGAAATGGCGGCCGCTGCGGCGATTACCGGTCATTTTATCGATGTCCGGAAATTTCAACAAGTCCTTCAGTAATCGGTTATGAACGGTAATTTGTATAGTTGAAATCGTTTATAAAAGATTAAGCACGGACCTGTGAGTCTGTCCAATGAACCACCTTTGGCACATGATCATGCAGGAACATGAATAAATCTATCGCTAATCAGACGGTTTAAACATGTTATGCATTATTTACAAATTTTGGAATTACGTCGGACAGACTTGTTACATCTTTCAAAGGAGGTATAAATAATGGAAGCTATTCAATATCATAAAGGACTCGTTTACCCGTTAAATCGGGAAAATGTCGATACCGACCAAATTATCCCGAAGCAATTTTTGAAAGCCATTGAACGAACGGGGTTTGGGAAATTTTTATTCTATAGCTGGCGATACAATGATGATGGGAGTCTTCGGCAAGATTTTACAATGAATGATGAAAAATACAACGGTGCCAGCATTATTTTGGCAGGAAAAAATTTTGGCTGCGGTTCTTCACGTGAACATGCGGCTTGGGCTCTTCTTGATTATGGTTTCCGAGTTGTAATTGCACCAAGTTTTGCCGATATTTTTTACAATAATGCGTTAAAAAATGGTATCCTACCAATTATGCTTGACCAATCTATTATTCAAGATTGGATGGAAAAGGCCGAACGGGATTCATTTACACTGGCTGTTGACCTTGAAGCACAAACAATTACTGACGGTGACCAAGTTATTGCGTTTGACATTCCCGCCTATCATAAGGAAAAATTAGTAAATGGTTGGGATGATATTGACTTAACTTTATTACTTAAAGATAAAATTGAAGCATATGAACAGAGTAGACAACTCGTTTGAAATGCCAATATTTTTGGTGAAAAATGCAAGCCGCTTATCTTGAAATAGGCCTTGCATTTTTTGCAGTTATTAGAAACAAATCATGCCGCAAAAAACCTCAAAAACAATATTTGTACCATAATCAGTATGCCGATTTTTTAAAAAATTTCCTCCGATGTACCAACGACAGAATTCTTAACCCTTTTTTAGTTCTTACATATAAATAAATTAGGAAGTCTTTAATTTTATACCCGGTCTTTGTGTCTTTCATCTTGGGACTGACTATCAAGGAAAAGGAACTGTTACATTTCCTAATTATATTTGTGATAAAAATTGTGAAATCCCGGCGAGTATAGTCATGTTTTCTACTGGATTCGGGTACAATTTTCAAATTCTAAAAAAATTGGAGAGGTGAAAAATTTGGTTAAAATTTTTATCGATCCGGGACACGGTGGTTCGGACCCTGGTGCAGTTGGTAATGGCATCAGTGAAAAAAATATTACTTTACAAATTGCAAATCAAATTCAGCAAATTTTATTGAATGAATACCAAAATGTTTCTGTAAGAATGAGTAGAACAACAGACCAAACCGTTAGCCTAAATGCCAGGACATCTGCCGCAAACAGCTGGGGAGCTGATTTTTATTTGTCCGTTCATATAAATTCCGGTGGCGGAACCGGTTTTGAAAGTTATGTATATCCGAATGTAGATGCATTAACAAAAAGTTATCAGGATGCCATTCATGAAGAAGTGGTAAAACAAACAGATTATCGTGACCGGGGACAAAAGCAGGCAAATTTTCACGTGTTAAGAGAATCAAATATGCCGGCACTGCTAACTGAAAATGGTTTTGTCGACAATGTTACGGATGCAAATAAATTGAAGGATCCTGCATATATTAATCGGATTGCACGGGGACATGTGAACGGTTTAGCGAGGGCATTTAGATTACCAAGGAAAACCGGTGCACCTGTAAACCCGATCCCGTCCTCACCACCTTCGTCGGTAAACCAAAATACCTTATATAAAGTTCAAATCGGTGCTTTCTCAAAGCGGGAGAATGCTGAAGCTTTAGCGGAGAGAGCGAGAAATGCAGGGTTTCAAGTATATATTGTACATGATTCATGACATGGAGCAAGATTTCATACATGTAATAAGTTATTGAAATGACTCGAGCATATAAATAATAGAAGGAATGGTTATTTTTTACACATGAAAAGTTATGAATGGCATAAAGGAAAATAGGGGAATGTTGCCTATAACCGATTTTACAAAAGGCAACACTCCCATTTTTTTGACTCGGGACATGTGAAAAATCTTTTATACCATGGTGCAACTTATCGAGTAAAGAATTTTTTAGTGAAGACTTTCAATTTCCACTTGTTTAACGCCTTCCATATTGGAGATCAGTTCATATAAATTCGTTAGTTTCAATTTGTAGTTAACTCCAATATTCAATTGAATCAAATGCCCGCCATCTTTTAAATCCCGAATACGGATATGATAAACAGAAATTTTTTTATTTTGAATGGTATCAATGATGGTTTTAACATATTTATTTTCATGAACAATGATATCTAACTTCATTTCTTTTTCCCTTAACTGCTTCGGTCCGATCCAAGTCATAATGGAAGGAATTAATTCAACACTAATCATAATGAAAACAACACCAGCAATCGCTTCAAAATAAAATCCGGCTCCAACGGCAATTCCTATTCCGGCAGCTCCCCATATGATGGCCGCAGTCGTTAATCCGGATATACTGTCATTTCCCCTTCTTAAAATCGCACCAGCTCCTAAAAAACCGATCCCGGATACAATTTGTGCAGCCAGTCTGAGCGGATCCATTGTTATGTTAACTCCCTGTTGTGCACTAGTAGCCCGATAGGCAGATTCAATCGACACAATGGTTAATAAACAGGAAACAATCGAAATGACTAGTGATGTTTTTAAGCCAATTGGTTTCCGTTTAATCTCTCGCTCTAAACCAATGATTAATCCAAGAATAGCTGTAACTCCTAATTTCACCAATACTTCCCAATGAATATATTCGAGCAATCTTATCCCTTCTTACAATCTAGTAATTTTTTTATTATCATCTATACTATATAATGCTATTATACGAAACAATTTATATGAAAGTAATAAATAAAACATAATTATGAAGAAAATAGGGAGAACAAGTATGGAAAAACCAAAAGTAAACCCATATATATTTGTCATTATTGGAGTATTATCCGTATCAACGTCGGCCATTTTTGTTAAATTTTCAACAGCCCCTTCAGGTGTTATTGCGTTTTATCGATTGTTTTTCACCGTGCTAATAATGTTGCCAATATATCTTATAAAATACGTTAAAGAGCTAAGAAATATGACAAAAAAGGACTACATATTATCAACCATAGCCGGTGTTTTTCTTGCGTTTCATTTCATCCTTTGGTTTGAATCTTTGGACTATACTTCAGTTGCGAGTTCTACTGTATTAGTAACATTACAACCATTATTTTCGTTTTTTGGAACGTATTTGCTTTTTAAAGAACCAATATCAGTAAAAACAATTTTTAGTGCTGTTGTCGCAATTTCTGGAAGTGTTATGATTAGTTGGGGAGATTTTTATTTAAATGAAAAAGCATTGATTGGTGACATATTGGCACTTATAGCCTGTGCATTGATCACTGCCTATTTGTTAATTGGTCAAGCGGTTCGAAAAAGAATTTCTGTGGTATCCTATACATTTGTTGTTTATTTTATGAGCACTGTAGCACTTTTACTATATGTAATGATAAAGAAAGAACCGCTCTACCCATATCCAACAACAGATTGGATTTATTTTTTGTTATTGGCGATATTTCCAAATTTGCTTGGTCATTCATTATTCAACTTAGCACTAAAATGGGTAAGTACGAATATTATATCGATGGCTATTTTATTTGAACCGGTTGGAGCGGCCATACTGGCTTATATACTAATTGGTGAAAAACTTATCTGGACACAATGGGTAGGTGGATTCATTGTGATAAGTGGATTAATCATTTTTTCATTAGGCTCTGCTAAAAGTAAAAGTAACCAAATGTAAATAATGCTCTTACTTAGCCCTTTTACTGATTGAAGCAAATTGAAAGCACGAAAAATTTTTACAACCATGAAAAAACCATTTTCATCCTCTATGGTGCAGCCTGGCGATACATGGGTGACTATCATGTATTTGAAAGGATTATGGAAGCAGAAACCTCCAATATTCGATTTTGCCAATAAAGAATTTGTGGTTTTCGAAAAACACAAGTGGTCATCTTTGGAATCCTTCTTATTTAATGTAAGAGAGATTTAAGCTCACCAATAAATTTTGAAGGTAATTGTAAAAATGAACGTCTATAATGTGACAAATTGCAATGGAAGGAATATATCGTATCTAATTCGTAAAAAAAAGATTAGATTTTAGTGTATGCTGAGACTTTCATTTATAATAGGATTATGTCAGGCAAGGAAGTAAACTACTTTAAGAGTAAAAAAGTAATTTCAAAATAATTCTAGGTTAATTCTAACACTAACATTAACTCTAAAAAATAATTTTAGAATAATTTATTGACATATAGATTTGCCGGTGATATAATAAATCTTGTCGTTAAGAAAGTAGTTGATTTCAAAATCAATTGACTTTCGGATTGAGTGATGATAATATAGATGAGTCACTTTAGAATGTCGGCTTACAAAAGTTTTTTTGTTAGTATCTTAAAAGTTGCTTTTCTAATCTTTTTGCTTTTGTAAAAAAGCAGTTGACAAATTGAAGAAAATTGGTTAGAATAAGTAAGTCGATTTTGGTTTTGAACCTTGAAAACTGAACAAGACAAAGCGTTTTAATAAACCATTTAAGTCAGTTTTAATTTTGAGCAATCAACTCTTTTTTGGAGAGTTTGATCCTGGCTCAGGACGAACGCTGGCGGCGTGCCTAATACATGCAAGTCGAGCGAACCAATAAGAAGCTTGCTTTTTGTTGGTTAGCGGCGGACGGGTGAGTAACACGTGGGTAACCTGCCTGTAAGACCGGGATAACTCCGGGAAACCGGTGCTAATACCGGATAGATTATCTTTCCGCCTGGAGAGATAAGGAAAGATGGCTATTGCCATCACTTACAGATGGGCCCGCGGCGCATTAGCTAGTTGGTGAGGTAACGGCTCACCAAGGCGACGATGCGTAGCCGACCTGAGAGGGTGATCGGCCACACTGGGACTGAGACACGGCCCAGACTCCTACGGGAGGCAGCAGTAGGGAATCTTCCGCAATGGACGAAAGTCTGACGGAGCAACGCCGCGTGAGCGAAGAAGGTCTTCGGATCGTAAAGCTCTGTTGTTAGGGAAGAACAAGTATCGGAGGAAATGCCGGTACCTTGACGGTACCTGACGAGAAAGCCACGGCTAACTACGTGCCAGCAGCCGCGGTAATACGTAGGTGGCAAGCGTTGTCCGGATTTATTGGGCGTAAAGCGCGCGCAGGCGGTCCTTTAAGTCTGATGTGAAATCTTGCGGCTCAACCGCAAGCGGTCATTGGAAACTGGGGGACTTGAGTGCAGAAGAGGAAAGCGGAATTCCACGTGTAGCGGTGAAATGCGTAGAGATGTGGAGGAACACCAGTGGCGAAGGCGGCTTTCTGGTCTGTAACTGACGCTGAGGCGCGAAAGCGTGGGGAGCAAACAGGATTAGATACCCTGGTAGTCCACGCCGTAAACGATGAGTGCTAAGTGTTGGAGGGTTTCCGCCTTTCAGTGCTGCAGCTAACGCATTAAGCACTCCGCCTGGGGAGTACGGTCGCAAGACTGAAACTCAAAGGAATTGACGGGGGCCCGCACAAGCGGTGGAGCATGTGGTTTAATTCGAAGCAACGCGAAGAACCTTACCAGGTCTTGACATCTCCTGACCGCCCTGGAGACAGGGTCTTCCCTTCGGGGACAGGATGACAGGTGGTGCATGGTTGTCGTCAGCTCGTGTCGTGAGATGTTGGGTTAAGTCCCGCAACGAGCGCAACCCTTGGTTCTAGTTGCCAGCATTCAGTTGGGCACTCTAGAGCGACTGCCGGCGACAAGTCGGAGGAAGGTGGGGATGACGTCAAATCATCATGCCCCTTATGACCTGGGCTACACACGTGCTACAATGGATGGTACAAAGGGCAGCGAAGCGGCGACGCATAAGCGAATCCCAGAAAACCATTCTCAGTTCGGATTGCAGGCTGCAACTCGCCTGCATGAAGCCGGAATCGCTAGTAATCGCGGATCAGCATGCCGCGGTGAATACGTTCCCGGGCCTTGTACACACCGCCCGTCACACCACGAGAGTTTGTAACACCCGAAGTCGGTGAGGTAACCGTAAGGAGCCAGCCGCCGAAGGTGGGACAGATGATTGGGGTGAAGTCGTAACAAGGTAGCCGTATCGGAAGGTGCGGCTGGATCACCTCCTTTCTAAGGAAAACGAAAGGCTGAGGCGACTCAAGTAAAATCACAGATTTTACTTTGCGAGGTAATGCTGACGAAGCATTCCTTATGCCCAGCGACGTACGGACTGGACTGAATCCGCAGGAGATAAAGGAAACACAATGAGGCGTTAGCCGAATTGATGTTGACTTATCGTACGGAGGATGAAGGAAGTCTCGCTAGTCGCTAGGAGCCGAAGCTAGACAATTTATGGAACACACGTAAACGTGTGACAAACGTCTTTGTCTTGTCAGTTTTGAGGGTTCAATACTCTCAATCATTATTCGTTCTTTGAAAACTAGATAACAATGTAAGGCGAAAAGAAAAGCTGAGGCGACTGCTCAGCGACGTACAAACTGGAACACGCCGCAATGAGATAAAGGAAACACGACGAGGTAACGAGTCGATGTTGACTTATCGTAGTGGAGGCGGGTGAAGTTTGCTAGTCGCTAGAAGCCGAAGCTAGACAAATAAACCGAGTAAAAATGTTTACGGAAATGATGATCGCTCATCATGGAAGTAACAAAATCTTTTTAATCAAAAAGATGGATTTAAAGCTAACGAAGTCATTCGAAGCTTATTCATCAGAAGAGACGAATTAGAAGCAAGGAGTTCGAGGAGACGAGCTTTCGAACAGCGGAATGTACGTTTAAAGGGTACATGAGCAGTGGAGAAAGGGAAGTCGACGAAGAAATCCGCCGCTTATCATTCGTCGAAGGTTAAGTTAGAAAGGGCGCACGGTGGATGCCTTGGCACTAGGAGCCGATGAAGGACGGGACTAACACCGATATGCTTCGGGGAGCTGTAAGTAAGCTTTGATCCGGAGATTTCCGAATGGGGAAACCCCCTCTTCGTAATGGAAGAGGATCCTTATCTGAATTCATAGGGTAAGGAAGGCACACCCAGGGAACTGAAACATCTAAGTACCTGGAGGAAGAGAAAGAAATTTCGATTCCCTGAGTAGCGGCGAGCGAAACGGGAAGAGCCCAAACCAAGAGGCTTGCCTCTTGGGGTTGTAGGACACTCAATACGGAGTGATAAAAGAACGGAGTAGATGAAGCGATCTGGAAAGGTCCGTCAGAGAAGGTAACAACCCTGTAATTGAAACTCTCGTTCTCTCCTGAGTGGATCCTGAGTACGGCGGAACACGTGAAATTCCGTCGGAAGCTGGGAGGACCATCTCCCAAGGCTAAATACTCCCTAGTGACCGATAGTGAACCAGTACCGTGAGGGAAAGGTGAAAAGTACCCCGGAAGGGGAGTGAAAGAGTACCTGAAACCGTGTGCTTACAAGTAGTCAGAGCACAATTATGTGTGATGGCGTGCCTTTTGTAGAATGAACCGGCGAGTTACGATCCTATGCAAGGTTAAAGTGGAAACTGGAGCCGTAGCGAAAGCGAGTCTGAATAGGGCGAATAAGTATAGGGTCGTAGACCCGAAACCAGGTGATCTACCCATGTCCAGGGTGAAGGTAAGGTAACACTTACTGGAGGCCCGGACCCACGCACGTTGAAAAGTGCGGGGATGAGGTGTGGGTAGCGGAGAAATTCCAATCGAACTTGGAGATAGCTGGTTCTCTCCGAAATAGCTTTAGGGCTAGCCTCAAGATAAGAGTATTGGAGGTAGAGCACTGTTTGGACTAGGGGCTCTCATCGGGTTACCGAATTCAGATAAACTCCGAATGCCAAATACTTATGCTTGGGAGTCAGACTACGAGTGCTAAGATCCGTGGTCAAAAGGGAAACAGCCCAGACCGCCAGTTAAGGTCCCAAAGTATACGTTAAGTGGAAAAGGATGTGGAGTTGCATAGACAACCAGGATGTTGGCTTAGAAGCAGCCACCATTTAAAGAGTGCGTAATAGCTCACTGGTCGAGTGACTCTGCGCCGAAAATGTACCGGGGCTAAACGTATCACCGAAACTGCGGATAGACTCTGTTAGAGTCTATGGTAGGAGAGCGTTCTAAATGCGTAGAAGCTAGACCGAGAGGACTGGTGGAGCGTTTAGAAGTGAGAATGCCGGTATGAGTAGCGAAAGATGGGTGAGAATCCCATCCACCGAATGCCTAAGGTTTCCTGAGGAAGGCTCGTCCGCTCAGGGTTAGTCGGGACCTAAGCTGAGGCCGAAAGGCGTAGGCGATGGACAACAGGTTGATATTCCTGTACCACCTATGGATTCGTTTGAGTGATGGAGTGACGCAGGAGGATAGGGTAAGCGCGGCGCTGGTCGTCCGCGTCCAAGCAATAAGAGGGGTCGTGAGGCAAATCCTTATGACCATAACCTCAAGTTGTGATTGGCGAGGGAAATTTAAGTACCGAAGTTCCTGATTTCACACTGCCAAGAAAAGCTTCTAGCGAGAATCCGGGTGCCCGTACCGCAAACCGACACAGGTAGGCGAGGAGAGAATCCTAAGGTGAGCGAGAGAACTCTCGTTAAGGAACTCGGCAAAATGACCCCGTAACTTCGGGAGAAGGGGTGCTCTTGTGGGTGTAAGCCCGCGAGAGCCGCAGTGAATAGGCCCAGGCGACTGTTTAGCAAAAACACAGGTCTCTGCAAAGCCGAAAAGGCGAAGTATAGGGGCTGACGCCTGCCCGGTGCTGGAAGGTTAAGAGGAGAGGTTAGCTTGAAGCGAAGCTTCGAATTGAAGCCCCAGTAAACGGCGGCCGTAACTATAACGGTCCTAAGGTAGCGAAATTCCTTGTCGGGTAAGTTCCGACCCGCACGAAAGGCGTAACGATCTGGGCACTGTCTCAACGAGAGACTCGGTGAAATTATAGTACCTGTGAAGATGCAGGTTACCCGCGACAGGACGGAAAGACCCCGTGGAGCTTTACTGTAGCCTGATATTGAATTTTGGTATAGCTTGTACAGGATAGGTAGGAGCCGGAGAAGTGGGAGCGCCAGCTTCCATGGAGGCGACCTTGGGATACTACCCTGGCTGTATTGAAATTCTAACCCGCAAGCCTTAGCGGCTTGGGAGACAGTGTCAGGTGGGCAGTTTGACTGGGGCGGTCGCCTCCTAAAAGGTAACGGAGGCGCCCAAAGGTTCCCTCAGAATGGTTGGAAATCATTCGCAGAGTGTAAAGGCACAAGGGAGCTTGACTGCGAGACCTACAAGTCGAGCAGGGACGAAAGTCGGGCTTAGTGATCCGGTGGTTCCGCATGGAAGGGCCATCGCTCAACGGATAAAAGCTACCCCGGGGATAACAGGCTTATCTCCCCCAAGAGTCCACATCGACGGGGAGGTTTGGCACCTCGATGTCGGCTCATCGCATCCTGGGGCTGTAGTCGGTCCCAAGGGTTGGGCTGTTCGCCCATTAAAGCGGTACGCGAGCTGGGTTCAGAACGTCGTGAGACAGTTCGGTCCCTATCCGTCGTGGGCGCAGGAAATTTGAGAGGAGCTGTCCTTAGTACGAGAGGACCGGGATGGACGCACCGCTGGTGTACCAGTTGTCTTGCCAAAGGCATCGCTGGGTAGCTATGTGCGGAAGGGATAAGTGCTGAAAGCATCTAAGCATGAAGCCCCCCTCGAGATGAAATTTCCCATTCCTTTATGGAAGTAAGAACCCTTGAAGATGACAAGGTTGATAGGTCCGAGGTGGAAGCACGGTGACGTGTGGAGCTGACGGATACTAATCGTTCGAGGACTTAACCTATTAGAAATGCTGAGGCGACTCAAGTAAAATCACAGATTTTACTTTGCGAGGTAATGCTGACGAAGCATTCCTTATGCTCAGCGACGTACGCACTGGAGCACTCAGAAATGAGAGCAGAGTTACTTCTCTGAATTTGCATCGCACGAAGAAAATGCGAATGCATTTTCGAGGAAAAGGAAACACGGCGAAGTAATGAGCCGATGTTGACTTATCGTAGTGAGTGAGTGTGAAGTGGCGCTAGTCGCTAGGAGCCGAAGCAAGACAGATAAGAACGTTACTCGGAAAATTGCCTTACGTTATCTAGTTTTGAGAGAATGAAAAATTCTCTTGCAAAATGATAAAGAACATATTATAATACATATTGTTGTTTTACTTATGGTCTGGTAATAATGGCGAGAAGGTTACACCCGTTCCCATCCCGAACACGGAAGTTAAGCTTCTCAGCGCCGATGGTAGTGAAGGCTTTGCCTTTGCGAGAGTAGGACGTTGCCAGGCATTGGAGGTTTAGCTCAGCTGGGAGAGCACTTGCCTTACAAGCAAGGGGTCGGCGGTTCGATCCCGTCAACCTCCATTATAATATTATGCCGGCCTAGCTCAATTGGTAGAGCAACTGACTTGTAATCAGTAGGTTGGGGGTTCAAGTCCTCTGGCCGGCACCATATGGACAAGTTTTAGAAATGAGCCATTAGCTCAGTCGGTAGAGCATCTGACTTTTAATCAGAGGGTCGGAGGTTCGAATCCTCCATGGCTCACCATTTGCGGGTGTGGCGGAATTGGCAGACGCACCAGACTTAGGATCTGGCGCCGTAAGGCGTGGGGGTTCGACTCCCTTCACCCGCATGTCTATTAATTTATGCGGAAGTAGTTCAGTGGTAGAACACCACCTTGCCAAGGTGGGGGTCGCGGGTTCGAATCCCGTCTTCCGCTCCAGAATAACGCCGGGGTGGCGGAACTGGCAGACGCACAGGACTTAAAATCCTGCGGTAGGTGACTACCGTACCGGTTCGATTCCGGTCCTCGGCACCATTAAATGCGCCCGTAGCTCAATTGGATAGAGCGTCTGACTACGGATCAGAAGGTTATGGGTTCGACTCCTATCGGGCGCGTTTTTAATACGGGAAGTAGCTCAGCTTGGTAGAGCACATGGTTTGGGACCATGGGGTCGCAGGTTCGAATCCTGTCTTCCCGATAGCAAAAATATGATGGGGCCTTAGCTCAGCTGGGAGAGCGCCTGCTTTGCACGCAGGAGGTCAGCGGTTCGATCCCGCTAGGCTCCACCATTTATTATTTATAATAATTTAATATGGCGGCGTAGCTCAGCTGGCTAGAGCGTACGGTTCATACCCGTGAGGTCGGGGGTTCGATCCCCTCCGCCGCTATTATTTTATGTTTTAAAGTAAATAATAAAATTGACCTTTAGTTTTAGCTGGTTAGTGCAAAGCGTCTTTGACTAAATCTCTTATTATACCCATAAGTTTTTTGGTATGGGTACGAATAAATTTTAGTTATTGAAAATGGAAAATTTTTTAAAACGTATCAATGGACCTTTAGCTCAGCTGGTTAGAGCAGACGGCTCATAACCGTCCGGTCGTAGGTTCGAGTCCTACAAGGTCCACCATATTTGTTTGGAGGAATACCCAAGTCTGGCTGAAGGGATCGGTCTTGAAAACCGACAGGCGGGTTACACCGCGCGGGGGTTCGAATCCCTCTTCCTCCGCCATATATTAATAATTTTATTATCGCGGGGTGGAGCAGTCTGGTAGCTCGTCGGGCTCATAACCCGAAGGTCGTAGGTTCAAATCCTACCCCCGCAATATTGGTCCGGTAGTTCAGCTGGTTAGAATGCCTGCCTGTCACGCAGGAGGTCGCGGGTTCGAGTCCCGTCCGGACCGCCATACCATAACATTAACTATTATGGCTCGGTAGCTCAGTCGGTAGAGCAAAGGACTGAAAATCCTTGTGTCGGCGGTTCGATTCCGTCCCGAGCCACCACTTTGAGCCAACTATTATGGCGGCTATGGCGAAGTGGTTAACGCATCGGATTGTGGCTCCGACATTCGTGGGTTCGATTCCCACTAGTCGCCCTATCTTATATTTGTAGCTTTTCGGAATGGGTTGGTAGAGGAGGAGACATGACGGAAAGCTGTCCAGTCTCAACAATAAAATTAAATAATGCGGGTGTAGTTTAGTGGTAAAACCACAGCCTTCCAAGCTGTTGTCGTGGGTTCGATTCCCATCACCCGCTCCATATTTATGGGCCTGTAGCTCAGCTGGTTAGAGCGCACGCCTGATAAGCGTGAGGTCGATGGTTCAAGTCCATTCAGGCCCATTTTACAAGTATTATAATTATTCCGCAGTAGCTCAGTGGTAGAGCAATCGGCTGTTAACCGATCGGTCGTAGGTTCGAATCCTACCTGCGGAGCCATGGAGAAGTACTCAAGTGGCTGAAGAGGACGGTTTGCTAAACCGTTAGATCGGGTTACCGGTGCGCGGGTTCGAATCCCGCCTTCTCCATTCTAATTTTGTAGGCCCCTTGGTCAAGCGGTTAAGACACCGCCCTTTCACGGCGGTAACACGGGTTCGAATCCCGTAGGGGTCATAAAGTAAAAACCACACATATAAGTTATGTGTGGTTTTTACTTTATTGGAAAGCCCTGAACACTTGTGACTTCAGTTAACTATACTAAAAACCGGCGTACACCATGTTTAATGGGTCCGCCTTTTTGATAAAAATTCAACTATTAATACTAGTTGCCTGCGGGAACAGCACACATATTCGACAAAAGCATAGGCGGCAGCGAAAAAGCTTTTGTAACGAAAGCGATAGCGACAGTCACACGAGCCAAACTAAGCAGGCGTGAGGAAGCGAGCATTGAGGCGGCTCAAGTCCTGCCCTAAGGTGCGCATCCGCTACCGAAACTAAAAATCAACCGAATCTATTCTTTTAGCAATAAAAATTTAGAAGTTGTACTTTTAGGTTTCCAAGGACACTGAATAATCTTCCTCGAATTTGAATGGCACGAAGGAAAAACAAACAAGGTGAGGCAAGACTACTTGAGTGATTTTATGAGTAATCTTCCATACTGTAAACTACTATGAAGCGATGCGACGTGCTGAACATCTTATTACACAACAACCTCTGTATCAGCATCCTTATCTATCCTATTTTTATCTGGGAAAACGAGACTGAACACGATTCCGAAAAATGCTGCAATGAAAAATGTTGTAAAACGGGAAGTAATGATGCTTTCTAGAGGCGTACTAATCCATAAAACAGTTGAAACAAATCCTGAAATAATTGTTGCAATTACTCCAATACTTGAATAACGTTTCCAAAAAAATGTCATAAGAATGGCAGGAGACAACGTACAACCAATCCCTGCCCAAGCCCAGCTGACGACTAGGTACACTAAAGAATCCGAGACAAGAGCAATTACCATACCGACTAAAGCGATAATAATAATGGAAATACGAGATAAAAGAATTAGTTGCTTTTCTGTTAATCGAAGTTTTAAAGTTTTGTGGACAATATCTTCAGTGATGGAACTTGTGATAACCATAATTTGTGAGTTTGCAGTTGAGTTTATAGCAGCTAAAACCCCGGCAAGAATTATTCCTGCTATCCAAGGTGGCATTAACTCCAAAACCATTGTTGGCATCATGGTTTCAACATCTGAAAATGACCCTTGATTATAAAGAGCAATTCCTGCGATCCCGATGGAAAAAGCACCAACATACGCTAAAATTGTCCATACGGTTGCTACAATCGTTCCTTGATTGGCTTCTTTTTCATTTTTTAATGCCATAAAACGGGCACTTAATTGTGGCTGTCCACCTAAAAAGCCGAAAAACCAAGAGAAATTATTAAAAAAGAGAACACCTATGGCAAATCCGGATAAACCTCCAAACCAAGCATCAAAGGAATCACCTGCTCTTAGTAGTGAATCAGTAACAGAGATGTCATTTGCTACAATATGGGTAAATGCAACAATCGGTAGCCCAACCAACGTAACAATCATCATTAGGCTTTGAATCATATCTGTCCAGACCACTGAAATAAAGCCGCCGGAAAAAGATGTAAATATAATAACAGCACAAGATAATACAACACCAACAATAATTGGCAAATTGAAAGTTGTAAAAAGAATCTTACCTGCCCCAGCCATTTGAGCGCCAATATAAAAAATCATTAAGCCAACGATTAACAAACTTGCTAACCAGCGAATGACATTTGCTTTTTGTCCAAAGCGAACCGCCAAATAATCACTAAGAGTTAAGACATCGTATTTTTCAGTTTCTTTCATAAAACGCTTTGCTAAAAAAACCCATGAAAAAATAATTCCGATCGAAATTCCAATTGCTACCCATATACCGGATAAACCGGTCATAAAGACGAAACCTGTATAACCCAGGAGTAACCAAGCAGATTCACCGGTTGCTCTTTCTGAAAACGCCAAGACCCAACCTGGTATTTTTTTCCCTCCTAATAAAAAATCTGATTTCGTTTGTATGCTCTTGCTAAAATAGATACCAATTGTACAAATACCTATACAATACAAAATAAATATAATCAAAATCGTGTTCATAAACTTCCTCCTTAAGGGGTAATTTTTTATAAAAGCGCTTTCATAACCTAATAATATTATTAAACAAACGAATTTTTTCCTAATTAAATCACTTCCTTTCATTAAAAATTATTTCATTATAGTAAATTAAAAAAATTCTAACTTGATTAATAAATTTATAATTAATTTTTGGATAAAAGTCTATAGTTGCATTGCACAAAAAAAAGGAAGGAAAATTATATTTGTAATGGAAGGAAATTTAACACATCAGAAAAATCAAAGAAATCTAATTGTGCAGATTAACTAACTGGCAGGAAATTAAAGCCTAAGGATGCTTTAAATAATATTTTGGAGAAATAGGATAAACTAAACACCGACAAATGTGGAATTCGAAAGTTTTCAGTAAAAACACAATACAAAAAATACAGGATTCATCTAAAAGATAAATCCTGTACTTATTCAATGGGACTAAGTCAATAGCACCTTATTTAATTGAGTTGCAGCATGTACTGCATTCTCATCGTGTAAAATATCTCCCGGTTTGTTTCCTTCACCAATTATGTAACCGGAAAAAGTAATACCCATAAATTCAAAAATATAATTAAACTGTTGAATAAGTGGGAGACCTTTTATAGATGGAGAATCGCCTCCAACGGCAATAACGTATGCCTTCTTGTCAGCCATTATCTCTTTAAACTGGGGATAATCCGCATCTCTGAATGTTTGTGACCACCGATCAATAAATAGCTTCATCGTTGCAGACATACTGTACCAATATATTGGGGTAGAAAAAATAATAATTTCATGTGGCAGAATTTGATCAATGACCGTATGATAATCATCATTTACTTCTTGAAAGTCGGTTTTACTATGGCGTCCGTCTTTAATGGGTTGAATATTGTAATTTCTTAAATAGATTCGTTCGACAGGTAAATGATTCACAGCAATTTCCGTTAATATTTCTGAATTCCCTTGGTTTCTTGTTCCTCCGTATAGAACAGCAATGGACATGTTGTAACCTCCTATTTTTAGCTAATGAAAGTATAAATTTTTCGAATTCTACTTTCCTAACGCATAAGAGCACAAGGAAAGCTTCGTGGGAATACATCGCAACCGAAAAAATTTTATATTTTTTCGGTGAACAAGGAAAGCTTCGTGGGAATACATCGCAACCGAAAAAATTTTATATTTTTTCGGTGAACAAGGAAAGCTTCGTGGGAATACATCGCAACCGAAAAAATTTTATATTTTTTCGGTGAACAAGGAAAGCTTCGCGGGAATACAGCGCAGCCGAAAAAATTTTATATTTTTTCGGTGACTAGAGAAGCTTCGGTAGCATTATCTCGCAAGCGAAAATGTTTTTTCGCTGACTACGGCTTAGCTTTCGCCTAAATGCTCGCATTCACCGAGTTATCTTTAAATAAACATCCTTTTGATTTAACTTAACTACTTTTTTGCTTTGATTTCACAGTTCTTATAGCTAAATATAGTATAACACTATCTCCAAATGATTTTGTATCTAAGGATGTTAGTGCTTCTATCTTTTGCAATCGATAGATGAGCGTGTTTCGATGAATAAACAATTTCTTGGCAGCTTTACTAATATTCATATTGGAATGACAGTATTCGATAAATGTTCTGGCGAGTTCAGGAAAGGAAGTATTCTCCATTAATGGTTTCAGTCGGATCGAGACATCATCTTGAAATTGATCATGTAAATAATGCGGTAACATTGATAATAAGCTTTCCCAATTATAATAACTATAGATTCCAGATTTTATCTTGGAGATCTTGCCAAAACTTAAGATTTTTTCCGCTTCCCGGTAAGAGTGATTGACTTCACCCAAACGACTACGCCAGTTACCTGCTGAAATCCGAATATCAGATATACTCATCGTTTCAAACGTATTAATTAATTTTTTTGCTTGAATTTCAAATTGTTTTAACTCATGAAGAAAATCTTTTTCGTTTGAAAGGGGTTTTAATAAAACAATTTTCTCTGTATATAAAAACGCACATAACGCATCAGTGTCACATTCAAAAGCTTTACATGTATGTTCGAGCAACTGTCTTTTTATATTTTCCCTTCTCATTCTCTCCTCAATGAGTCCGGTATTCCCTATGTCGATCAAGATACAAAAGCGTTTTTTATAATCCTGAATTTGAAACGTATGACAGAATTCTTTAATCTTTACGGGGTCGGGGGTTTCTTCAAACAGAATATATTGAACAAAAGTTTCATAAGTTTGCATTCGTAAATTTTCTGATTGTTTATAAATTGTTTCCTGCCACATCAACTCAACAGATTTCTTAATTAATTGAGCATAAGGCTTAACTTCATTTGGTGGACCAATGATTCCTAAAACACCGATTGTTTTATTGTCAAAAGTTAGTGGTACAGCAATCCCGGGTAAAACATTTTCCATATTTTTTATTTTATTTTCATCAAAAACGACATAAGTATTTTTCTTCAAAACTTCTTTTGAAGGGGGGTGCACAGTACCAATTCGTTCCGGGATTGTCGAACCAATGATGACTCCATCTTTATCACTTAAACTAATTGGAAATGGTAAAATTTGCGATATCGATGAAATAACTTTTTGTGCAAACTGTACTAAATCTTCCATCGAGTATTCCCCCTATAAAGATGTTTTTTATTTATATTAACATTAATTAAAACATTATGTAAATATAAATAAGAGTAAAAATTTTGTGCATATTAACCATAGAATTATTATCTGTTTTTCGCTTAAATGTAGAAAAAGAAGATTAAGAGGGGGAACTATTTTGGGAAAATCGGACATAGTAATTATTGGTGGAGGGGTCATGGGGTCAAGCATTGCATATAATTTACTGAATGACGGATACACAGGGAAAATTACAATCTTTGAGAAGGATCCGACTTATCAATATGCATCCACACCGCGCAGTGCCGGTGGAATAAGACAGTTGTATACAACAGCGATTAACGTACAAATTAGCAGATACAGTTTAAAAAAATATTTAACCTTTGCGGAAGACATGGCAATTGGTAATGAAAAAGCGGAAATTGATTTGAAACAGCGAGGATATCTTCTATTAGGGAATAAGGAAAATATAAATGATTTAAAAATACAACACAAAATTCAGAGTGAAAATGGCGCTCCTTCTGAACTTTTATCAAAAGAAGAACTGCTTTCGATTATTCCGGAATTAAATATTGATGATTTGGAAGGAGGACTATTTTGTCGTGAAGATGGCTATTTAGACCCTTATTCGGTATTACAAGGATATGCACGTAAAACAAGACAACTGGGTGGTCAGTATGTGTACGAAGAAGTGGACACAATTCTTACGGAAGGCAATAAGATTTCAGGGGTCCGACTGAAAAACGGGGTTGTCTACAAATCGCCCATTGTTATTAATGCGGCAGGTGCCTGGGCGTCGACTTTAAGTGAAAAAATCGGACTTCCCATTCCGGTCATTCCATTAAAAAGACAGATTACACAATTTGATATTGCAGTTCCATTAAAAAAGAAACTCCCGTTAACAATTGATGTAACAGGTGTTTATTTTCGCCACGAGGGAGAGCAATTGATTGTTGGTTATGCCGAAGAGGTGGAACCGGGAATAGACTTTACTTGGTCACGTTCACTTTTTTTAGAACAGCTATGGCCAATTTTAAGTCATAGGGTATCCAATTTTGAACAGGCAAAAATTATTCGTGGTTGGGCAGGGCTTTATGACCACAATACAAAAGATCAAAACGCCATTATTGGGGAACATCCTGAGTTAACCGGATATTATTTAGTTTGTGGATTCAGCGGTCATGGTATGCAACAAGCACCGGCAATCGGTAAAGGAATGTCAGAATTAATTAGGGAAGGCAGGTATAGGACGGTTGATTTATCCCCCTTGTCCTATGAGCGATTTGAGCGAAATGAACTGATTGTAGAAGAAGGAATTTATTAAACATTTGAAGGGAGTGAGGAAAATACTATTTTTAAACCAATCCGATATGAAAAAAATTATTACAATGAAAGATGCCATTGATTCCATTGATGAAGCATACAAATTATATGAGAAGAAAGAATTTTTGATGCCACAGCGGATGCAAGTCTCAAACAATTTGAATACTCTTCTTTTAATGCCCTGTTTTATTAATCAAGCGATTGGTACAAAAATTGTTACCGTATTTCCTCAAAACACACCATTACCGACACTTCATAGTTTAGTTATTTTAAATAATCCAAGAACAGGGGAAATACAAGCAATTATGGATGGATCTTTTTTAACGGGATTTCGAACAGGTGCCATTGGCGGTTCAGCCATCCGCCATTTAGCCGCGGAGACAGCAACTAAATTAGCTATTATCGGAACAGGGGTTCAAGGACTGTACCAAGCAATAGCCGCTTGTACGGAAAGACGAATGACGGATATTTATTTGTTTAACAGAACCCGTGATAAGATTCCGCAGTTTAAAAAGGAATTACAAAAATGGATTGGTACAGATATTCGTATTCATACAGTATTACATGCAGAAGATGCAGTAAAAGAAGCGGATATCATTATCACAGCAACAAACTCTTATGAACCCGTTCTTCCTGATAAACAGGAATTATATAAAAATAAAATTGTGATAGGGATTGGGTCCTTTCAAAAAGAAATGCAAGAATTCCCCGATGCATTGTATAAAACGGCTGAACACCTTTTTGTTGATAGTGAGGATGCAATAAAAGAAACCGGTGATATTATCATTCCACTTCAAAAGAAATTGATTCACAGAGACTCGATTATCCATATGTCAAATTATATCGTAAACAAAGAAAAAATAATTCTTAATCGCGAAAAAAGTATTGTTTTTAAATCAACAGGAATGGCGCTGTTTGATATCGTAGTCGCTAATTTTATATATAAAAAAGCGGTAAAAAAGAATATAGGGATCCGTTTAAGTTTCTCTTAATCAAATAAATATTTTTCGTCTCTAGACTTTTCATCAAACAAAAGCAGATTCACCACATTTTGGGGTATGTTAAATCATTGGTAAAGAAAGGAGGGCATCCATGAATAACAGAAATTTCGTCTCCAAAAAGGTTCAATCCATACCGCCTTATGTTTTTTCAGATTTTCAAAGAAAGAAAAAAGAACTACAGGCACTTGGTGTAGATGTAATTGATTTAGGAATAGGGGCACCGGATTTACCAACGCCTGATTTTATTTATGATGTTTTGGTGGAAGAGGCGAGGAAATCAGTCAACCATCGTTATTCTCCTTATAACGGAAGTATCGAATTTCGTGAAGCCGTAGCTGAATTTTATGACCGGCATTATGGTGTGAAATTGGACCCTGAGACGGAAATTTTAACATTAATCGGTTCAAAAGAAGGAATTGTCCACCTGATTCAAAGCGTTATTAACCCAGGGGAAAAGGTGATTATTCCCAACCCGGGTTATCCTGTTTATCGCATGGGTGTATACTTAGCAGGCGGTGAATGTATTTCTTTGTATCTAAATAAGGAAAACGGTTACATCCCGGATTATACGTCCTTAACAGAACAAGACAAAAAAGATGCGAAATTAATGTTTCTTAATTACCCGAGTAACCCGACTGCAGCAACAGTAGATTTACCGGTATTTCAAGAAGCAGTTCAATTTGCAAAGGAGAATCAAATTTTACTTGCGCATGATGCAGCTTATGACCTTGTTACATTCGGTGAATATAAGTCACCAAGTATACTTCAAGTTCCGAATGCAAAAGAATATGCGGTTGAATTTGGTTCACTATCTAAAAGTTTCAATATGACCGGCTGGCGAATTGGCTATGTTGTTGGTAACCAAGAGGTGATTAAGGCTCTTGCAACATTAAAAAGCAACATGGACACCAGTCAGTTTATACCTATTCAAAAAGCAGCAGCTGCAGCACTTCGAAGTGATTTAACCATCGTCAGGAAAAACAATTTAATTTTTGAAAAGAGAATGGAAAAACTTCATCAGGCATTAAATGGGATTGGATTATTAACTGATAAACCAAAAGGCTCCATTTTTCTTTGGGTAAAAGTTCCGGACGGTTACACTTCATCATCTTTTGTTAATCGACTACTTGAAGAAACAGGAATAATCGTCACACCCGGATCTGCTTTTGGTAATGGGGGTGAAGGATATATAAGGATCTCATTATCCGTAAAAGAAGAAAAACTGAATGAGGTCATTCGGCGTTTTAAAACACTAGTTTTCTAGAAACCAAGATAAGAGTTGAACCAATCGGGTACATGTGGGAAGTTCGTCCCCCACCTATCTCTTTGGAAACTCGAAAATCCTGAGGTTGGGTTCTTGACTCGCCGTTAAGGTGGGGTAAAAAAGTTGCTTTGATTTTTTTAAAAAAAGATTAATTGGGAGGAATGCAATTATGAAACAAATGGATACAAAAACATTGGCCAACTATATTAACGGAGAATGGATGGAGGCAGAACATACCGCACCGGTTATAAATCCTGCAACCGGAGAAGAAATTGCTAAAGTTCCGCTTTCCAGTGAACAACATGTGGAAAAAGCAGTTCAAGCAGCAAAGAAGGCACAAAAGGAATGGGCGCTTGTCCCGGCTCCTCAACGTGCAGAAGTTCTTTACCGGACCGGTACCTTATTAAGGGAGCAAAAAGAAAGATTAGCCCGATTATTAACTATGGAAAATGGAAAAGTCTTGGAAGAAGCAAGAGGAGAAGTGCAAGAAGCAATAGACATGGCATTTTATATGGCCGGTGAAGGGAGAAGACTATTTGGCCAGACGACACCGTCGGAATTAAAAGATAAGTTTGCGATGAGTGTGCGGGTTCCCGTTGGTGTAATAGGCATTATAACACCATGGAATTTTCCGATTGCCATTGCTTCTTGGAAATCTTTTCCGGCAATCGTCGCCGGAAATGCAGTGGTTTGGAAACCGGCAACAGAAACACCAATGATGGCCTATGAGCTGACAAAAATTCTAGAAGAAGCCGGTTTACCAAAAGGAGTGATGAATTTAGTATTCGGTTCGGGTTCAACTGTTGGGGATGCAATGGTACACCACCCGAATATTCAAGTCATTTCTTTTACCGGTTCCAATGAAATCGGTCGCAACATTGCTGCTGAATGTGGAAGACAGCTCAAAAAAGTTTCTTTGGAAATGGGTGGAAAAAATGCGGTCATTGTCATGGATGATGCGGATCTCGAATTGGCAGCGGATGGAATCATTTGGAGTGCTTACGGGACGAGTGGGCAACGCTGTACCGCATGCAGCCGAGTCATTGTTCATGAGAAAGTAAAGGTTGAATTGGAAGCGAGATTGCTTGCAAAAATTAAACATTTAACGGTCGGTAACGGGCTAAATGAGGAGGTAAAAGTCGGTCCAATTATTAATAAACGAGGAATTGAAAAAATTAAACGGTATATTGAGATTGGTGTAGAAGAAGGAGCAAGATTGCTGACCGGTGGATATGAACTAATAGAAGGGGATTTGAAAAAAGGAAACTATTTTGCCCCGACTATATTTACAGATGTTAAAGGAACGATGCGAATTGCTCAAGAAGAAATCTTCGGTCCGGTTGTATCGCTAATACCCGTTAAAAGTTTTCAAGAGGCTATTGAGGTCAATAATTGTGTGGAATTTGGCTTGTCCAGTTCAATCTTTACTCAAGATGTAAACAAAGTATTCAGGGCCCAGCGTGATCTAGATACGGGTATTGTTTATGTGAATGCGGGAACAACAGGTGCGGAAATTCATCTCCCGTTCGGAGGGACAAAAGGAACAGGGAATGGACATCGCGACTCAGGTATTCAAGCACTTGATGTCTTTACCGAATGGAGAGCTGTCTATGTGGATTATAGTGGGAAATTACAACGGGCCCAGATTGATGTAGAGTAAGGAAAATCATGGAAATATAGGATAAAAAAAGCCCTTGATAAAGGGGATAATCCAACAGACTGTCAGGTGAAAAATACTTAAACCTTAGTCAAGGGCAATTTCTTTAATTGGGGTTCCCGGTTACCTTTGATGTCTGCCATTCGTTTAAAAGATAACCTCAGAAGTTACTTATATTTTTTCAATAAATAAATATTTTGGAAAAACAATTAAAAAGGAGGACAAACAACGAGTTAATCTTTTGTTTGGAGGAGATATTTTGAAAAAGTTCATCCAAAGCTCTGATATCTTAAAATTAATAAAGGATGGAGATACATTACTTGTTGGTGGTTTTGGCTTGTCCGGTACACCCCTGACCTTGATTGATGAAATAGCTTCGTCATCCTTAAAAAACTTAACAGTTGTCAGTAATAATCTGGGAGAGCCGGGAAAAGGTCTTGGAAAACTTCTTCTCTCCGGTTGTTTGAAAAAAGCGGTTGGATCGTATTTTACAACAAACAGGGATGCAATAAAAGCATGGAAAGAAGGTCACCTCGAAATTGAGTTAATTCCACAGGGGACACTTGCGGAAGCGATTAGATGTGGTGGTGCCGGAATAGGCGGATTTTATACAAAAACGGCACTCGGAACCAAAATAGGTGAAGGTAAGGAAGTAAAAGAGATTGATGGTGAAAAATATATTTTGGAAAAAGCAATCAAAGGAGATGTTTCTTTAATAAAGGCAATGAAAGCGGACACCCTTGGTAACTTGGTCTACGAATATACGGCGAGGAATTTTAATCCTGTTATGGCAACAGCAAGTAAAATTGTTATTGCTGAAGTTGATGAAATTGTTGAGGCAGGAACTTTGTCACCTTATGAAATTGTCACGCCACATGTTTATGTAGACTATGTGGTGGCCAGTCACTATGTGAAGGTAGGAGGTGTGTACGTTGAGTCAATCAGCCCGGATTAAGATTGCCAAAAGAATCGCGCAAGAATTATCCGATGGGGAGATAGTTAATCTGGGGGTCGGTATCCCCACATTGATTCCGGATTATTTAGGAGATAAAAAGGTTTATTTACAATCAGAAAATGGTCTTCTAGGGATGGGTCCGACTCCGGAACCGCAGCAAGTAAATATGGATTTAATCAGCGCAAGTAAGAAACCGATTACAATGGAAATAGGTGCTTCTTTATTCGATAGTTCCGACTCCTTTGTGATGATTCGCGGGGGGCATATTGATGTTGCAGTGCTGGGAATCCTTCAAGTGGATGAATTTGGTGAAATCGCCAACTGGTCCGTACCGGGAAAAGACGTCCTTGGTGTCGGCGGAGCAATGGATCTCGTTGCCGGAGCGAAAAAAATTATTCTTGCCTCAACACATCAGGCTAAAGACGGTAGCCCGAAATTAGTAAAAAAGCTTACATATCCTACGAGCGGTGGAAAAAAAGCTAATATGCTTGTAACAGAGCATGCGGTATTTACGTTCTCAAATAAAGGAGTGGAGCTTGTAGAGATATTAAGCGATATCAGTTTAGAAGAATTACAAAAAATCACAGGCGCAAATTTTACAATTAGCCAAGAATTAATAAGAAATTAGAACCTAATTTTACCGGCATGCACAGTTATAAAGGGTTTTTTTGATAGTGAAAATTGTTTGGGAATCAGCCCTTAACAGCTCATTCCATACATATTCGGGGAGGTTTACCAATGGAACGTGTTACGGTTGTAGGGGCAGGTGTCATGGGAAAGGGAATTGCCTATGCATTTGCCATCTCAAACTTTCAAGTGGTTTTAAATGATATTCGTTTAGAAGCACTTCAAAAGGCAGAAGCGGATATTAATCAATTGCTTAACGATAGTTTCCAAAAAGGTTTTTTGTCCGAGGTCCAATATGCCCGGGCTAAGGAGAACCTACAGTACGATATGGAATTAGCCTCAGCGGTAAAGGATGCTGATTTAGTTGTAGAAGCTGTTATAGAAAGAATGGATATAAAGGCGGATGTATTTCAAAAACTTGATAAATTATGTAAGTCAGATGCTGTTTTAGCAACGAATACTTCAACAATGAGTCCAACAGAAATAGGCGCCCAAACGTCAAGACCGGATAAAGTGGTTGCCATGCATTTCTTTAACCCTGTCCATAAAATGAAACTGATTGAAATTGTTCGCGGTTTAGAAACATCAGATGAAACCGTTCAATTCGCAAAAGAAGTCGCAACAAAATTAAAAAAAGAATATGTTGAGGTCAATGAATTTCCCGGATTTGTCACTTCTCGAATGAATTGCCTTGTTGGAAATGAAGCAATGAATATGCTGATGGAAGGTGTAGCCAGTGCCAAGGATATCGACAAAGCCATCAAGCTTGGCTTAAATCATCCGATGGGTCCGCTTGAATTAGCCGATCTTGTGGGATTAGACACACGCCTTCGAAATATGGAGTATTTATATCAAACATTAGGGGAAAAATATCGTCCTTCTCCTATTCTTGTAAAATATGTAAAAGCGGGAAGACTAGGAAGAAAGAGTGGGAGAGGTTTTTATGAATACAACTGAACCATCAAACCATTATGAGTGCATTGAAATTAAAATTGAAAAAGGAATATTCCGGCTTATCATAAATCGTCCTGAAGTTCGTAACGCACTGGATAATAACATGCTCGCTGAAATCGATACGGCTCTTGATGAGGCAAAACAAAATGATGAAGTAAAAGCTTTAATAATAGAAGGTGCAGGTGGAAAATCATTTGCCGCCGGTGCAGATATAAAGCAATTGCATGCCAGGAAACCTTTAGAAGCTCTTATCCCCGGAATGCAAGGATTATATTCGAAAATAGAAAATTTCCCAAAAGTTACAATTGCTGTTGTTAATGGCTATGCACTGGGCGGGGGATGCGAATTAGCAATGGCTTGTGATATCCGGATTGCATCGAATAAGGCGAAATTTGGTTTACCGGAACTGAACTTGGGGATTATCCCGGGCGCCGGCGGTACACAACGGCTGGCCCGTTTAGTCGGGAAAAGTCGTGCCCTCGACATGATTTTAACTGGGAGAATAATAGACGGTGAGGAGGCGGAACGAATAGGTTTAGCAAACTATTATGTACATGAGGAAGAACTCCATTCAAAAGTGGCTGAAATTGCCGAAAAAGTGATAAAAAAAGGACCAATTGCCGTTCAACTTGCCAAATATGCCGTTCATAAAGGATTTGACATTGATACCGATACAGCACTGTGGCTAGAAAAATTATCACAAGCTGTTGCATTGGGAACGGAAGATAAACAGGAAGGAACATTAGCATTTATAGAAAAGCGGGAAGCAAACTTTAAAAATAGATAAATATTTTTTTACGGGAGGAGAAAACACATGGATTTCCAATTACCTGAAGAAATTGAATTTTTAAGAGAGAATATTCGTAAATTTGTTAAAGAAATAGTAGATCCGAGAGCGATGGAAATTGAAGAAAATGATGAAATTCCTGCAGATATCGTTAATCAATCAAAAGAAATGGGGCTTTTTGGCCTTAGTATTCCTGAAGAGTACGGCGGTTTAGGCCTTGATATGGTTGGAAAATGTGCAATTTATGAAGAATTGGGAAAAACACATAATGGATACACAACATTAATTGGTGCCCATACGGGAATTGGTACTGTCGGGATTGTTGAGCTCGGGACAGAGGAACAAAAGCAGAAATATTTACCGAAGATGGCATCGGGGGAATGGATCGGTGCATTTGCATTAACTGAACCGGAAGCAGGCTCAAATGCTGCCAACCTGAAAACGACAGCAGTAAAACAAGGAGATAAATATATTATCAACGGTTCAAAACATTATATTACCAATGCAGTTGAGGCGCATGTTTTTACGGTTATGGCTGTCACTGATCCGGCTAAAGGGGCAAAAGGAATTACCTCTTTTATTGTTGAAAAAGATTTTCCTGGATTTGTATTAGGCAATGTGGAAAGAAAAATGGGCTTAAGAGGCTCTCATTCAGCAGAGTTATTTTTTGAAAATATGGAAGTTCCGGTCGAAAATGTTCTTGGAGAAGAAGGGCAAGGGTATGTGAATGCATTAAAAATATTGGCAAACGGTCGTGCCGGTCTTGCTGCAAGAAACCTCGGTTCCTGTGAAAAACTATTGGAATATTGCCTTTCTTATGCAAATGAGCGAAAACAGTTTGGAAAACCAATTATTGAAATTCAGGCCGTTCAACATATGTTAGCGGAAATCAGTATGATGATTGAAGTGTTAAGGTCGATGACGTACCGGGTGGCTTGGATGACTGACCAAAAACAACGGGTGGTAAAAGAAGCGGCCATTGCAAAACTGTATGGATCGGAAGTCTATAATAAAGTGGCGGATTTGGCCGTACAAATTCATGGCGGAATCGGCTATATGAAAGATTATCCAATTGAAAGATATTACAGAGATGCCCGCATCACAAAAATATATGAAGGTACCTCAGAAATTCAGCGCAACATCATTGCCAATGAATTATTAAGAGAGTTTAGAAGACGGGGGTAAAGGAAATGGTAGATTCGTATATCATTGGTTCTGTTCGTACTGCAATTGGAAAACTTGGGGGTACATTGAAAGATGTAACCGTCGATTTACTTGCTGAGAAGGTTATTCGAGAGGTTTTATATCGATATGGAAAAGAGGTGGAAGTGGACGAGGTCATCTTAGGTCAAGCAAAACAAAGTGCCGACACATCGAACTTAGCTCGGTTAGCTGCATTACGTGCGGAGTTGCCTGTCACCGTGACCGGGTATACTGTTCACCGTCAATGCGGTTCAGGACTGCAAGCCATTAATAATGCACATATGCAAATCATGCTCGGTTTATCTCATGTGATTATTGCCGGTGGAGCGGAAAGTATGAGTACTGCACCTTATTATTTGCGTCATGCCAGATTTGGGTACCGTGCCGGAAACGGTGAATTACTTGATCCAAATACAGAAAGTCAGCCTTGTTCACAACCAAGGGAGAAATATGGAAACTTAACAATGGGACTTACTGCAGAAAACTTAGCGGAAAAATATCGTATTTCCCGTGACGAGCAAGATGAATTTGCCCATCGCAGCCAAATTTTAGCCGACCGGGCAATTAAAGAGGGACGATTTAAAGATGAAATTGTACCTTTTGAAATAAAGAATAGAAAAAATACAATATTGTTTGAAGTTGATGAACACCCCAGATTAACATCAACAGAAAAATTAAGACAGCTTCCCGCAGTGTTTAAACAAGACGGTTCGGTAACGGCAGGAAACTCAAGCGGAAGAAATGATGGTGCGGCTGCAATTTTAATGATGAGTGGAGAAAAAGTGAAGCAATATGGACTGAAACCTAAGGCAAAAATCATTGCACAAGCCGTAAGTGGGGTATCCCCGGAAATCATGGGAATCGGACCTGTTGAATCGACAAGGAAAGCCTTAAAACAATGTGGGTTAACTTTGGCAGATATCGGTTTAATCGAATTAAATGAGGCATTCGCAGCCCAAGCTTTAGCCGTCATCAAAGAACTGGATTTGAACGTGGATAAAGTCAATGTTAACGGTGGAGCGATTGCACTCGGACACCCGATAGGTGCTACAGGTGCGATTTTAATGACAAAATTGCTGTATGAAATGGAGAGAAGAGGAGAAAAGTACGGTCTAGTCACACTTTGCATTGGTGGAGGGCAAGGAATTACAACTGTTGTAGAATCATTATATTAATATAATAAGATTGCCGGAAATTCCATTGTTTATAAGCTCCAATAAATTTACGGGAGGTTTTCTATGTGTGAAATCCATATTCTCCAAATTCTGCCCATGTATCATGTTCATGGTGAAGAAATTTTAAAAAGGAGTGCCAAAGTAACGAAATTTGTTACATTTAATGAACAGGAAATTATTCGGTTTTTACATGACAATGAGGATGTTGATGGAATCATCTTGCGCGCGCCTGCAAAAATTACCCGAGCAATCATTGATGCGTGTAAAAATGTTAAGGCAATCTCAGGGGCAGGTGTTGGTTTAGATAATATTGATGTGGACTATGCGACGAAAAAAGGTATTCCTGTACTACATGCACCTAAATTAAATAGTCAGGCAACTGCTGAACATACGGTATGTTTAATTTTGGCAACAATGAAAAATCTCATTCAATTTCATCAAGAAACTAAAAAAGGGAATTTCAATTTCCGTGATGGTCAATTTACTTATGAAGTGAAGGGAAAAACACTTGGATTAGTTGGTTTCGGTACCATTGCCCAAAAAGTTGCGAAAATTATGCGTGTTGGTTTTGATATGGAAGTGATTGCCTATGTCCGTGAAATGAACCAAAAAAAGATGGAAATAGCAAAATCTTTGGATTTGAAACTAACAACATCAATTCATGAAGTATTTAAAGAAAGCGATATTGTTAGCTTGCATATTCCATTAACCAACGATACGAGGAACATGATAAACAAGGAATTTTTCCATATGATGAAGCCAACTGCTGTACTTATTAATACAGCAAGAGGCGGAATCATAAATGAAATCGATTTATATGAAGCACTAAAAGAGAAAAAAATCTTTCGAGCGGGAATTGATGTATTTTCTGAAGAGCCCCCGAATAAAAATCACCCATTTTTTGAATTGGATGAAGTAATTATGACTCCTCATATGGGGGGAATAAGTGTTGAAGCTGCAAGGAAGACTTCAGAAATTATTGCGGAAAATTTAATAAAAACGATAAAAGGGGAAAAACCGTCTACAATGGTTAATTATAACCAATTGTTTGGATAATCCGGTTCGAAATTAATGATACTTAAGTTTTCCCGAATATCATTGCAACTGAAAGAAAATCGAATATTAACTCGCAAGGTGGGTTTATAATGAAACGTTTGAAAATAGCTTTAATACCTGGTGATGGTATTGGAAAAGAAGTTCTTCAGGAGGGTGTAAAAGTATTAAAAACAATTGATAAAATCGATAATAACTTATTTTTTGAATTTGAAGAGTTCCCTTGGGGCTGTGATTACTATGTTAAGAACGGAAAAATGATGGACGATAATGGTTTGGAACAATTAAAAGATTTTGATGCAATTTATCTTGGTGCAGTGGGTCATCCGAGCGTCCCGGACCATGTGTCATTATGGGACTTGTTGTTAAAAATTCGAAAAGGATTTGATCAGTATGTCAACTTAAGGGAGATAACGTTATTAAATCAATCATTAACACCATTAAAGGATAAAAGTGAAAAAGATATTGACTTTCTTGTTATTAGAGAGAATAGTGAAGGTGAGTATGCCGGCGTTGGTGAATGGATGAATAAAGGAACCCCGGAAGAAGTTGTGTTGCAAACCAGTGTTTTTTCTCGAAAGGGCACGGAACGAATTATTCGTTATGCTTTTGAAGAAGCACGACGCCAAAAAAAATCGTTGACGAGTATCAGTAAGGGAAATGCATTGAATTATTCAATGGTATTTTGGGATCAAGTGTTCAATGAAATTAGTCAGGAATATCCGGACGTAAAAACGTACTCGTATTTAGTTGATGCCGCGAGTATGTATTTTATAAAGGAACCTGAAAGATTTGAAATTGTTGTAACGACCAATTTGTTTGGCGATATTCTTACAGATTTGGGTGCTGCCATTACTGGAGGGCTTGGTCTTGCTGCTGGTGCAAATATTAATCCGGAAAGGCAATTTCCACCAATGTTCGAACCCATTCACGGTTCCGCACCTGATATTGCCGGGAAAGGTATTGCGAACCCGCTTGCCGCAATTTGGTCTGTTGCTCAAATGATGGAATATTTTCATGAAGGTAATTGGAAAGATTATATTATTGAATCCATAAGAGTCCTATTAAAAGAAGGAAGGTACTTAACGAGGGATTTAGGTGGGAAATCTCTTACAACTGAAACAGGAGATCGATTGATAGAAATATTGACTCAGATGGTAACGGAGAACAAAAGTAAGTGAAACTCCATCAGTGGGGGTTTTCTTCCCCACTGATGGTTAGTTGAACCAATTGGATGGGCATATGAATAAACCATTGTTTTAAAAAAGATATGAAATAATAAACCCAATTGAAAGTAAGAATCCGAAATAGGTATTGGTTTGGGCGGTTGCTTTCATTGCCGGCATCATTTCAATGGGAATCGTCTTTCCAATAAATTTTTTTACTGCCTGATAAGCTTTTGGTGAACTGAGAAAGACAACAAGTAACCATGGAGATAAATCTGCAAATAAAATTAGTGCAAGAATCCATAAATAAGAAATAAGAAAAGCAACTGCCAGTATTTTGATGGCATTTTCCCGTCCGACCAGAATCGGCAAGGTTTTTCGACCATGTTCTTTGTCTCCGTTCAGATCACGAATATTATTCGATAGATTAATAGCCCCAATTAAAATCGTAGTCGGGATAGAGACAAGAATACTTGTTGCAGTGATTGTCCCCGTTTGGATATAAAATGAAATCAAGATGATATTTATTCCCATAAATAAACCTGACAACAACTCGCCAAAGGGTGTTGATGAGATTGGTAAAGGTCCGCCGGTATATAAATAACCGATAAGAATGGATACCGACCCGACGAGTGCTACCCACCAACTGCTGTTCATGGAAATATAGACCCCTAATAAAACAGACAGGGCAATTAAAGTAATGGCAAGATTTAAAATTACTTTTGGGTGAACTCCTTCACGAACAATGGTACCGCCAATTCCCACGGACTTTTCGTTATCCAACCCTCTTTTATAATCATAGTATTCATTAAACATATTTGTAGCGGCTTGAATTAATAAACTGGCAATTAGCATGGCAAGAAACAGATCGAATTTGATTGGCGTTATTTCATAGGCGATCACCGTTCCTAAAATGACGGGCACAAATGATGCGGTTAATGTATGCGGTCTCGTCAGCTGCCACCATACTTGCCATTCCTTTTTATTAGGATTCAAGTTTGCCTGATTTGACTGAATCCCAGGTTGCATAAAACTCTCTCCTCTAAAAGAAATATTTTTGAAAAACTTGTGAACATCCCTATCTTCAGTTTATGGATTCGGTACAATTGTGTCAATTAAATAGACAAGTTTTTTCAGCGAATCTGTATGTAATTGTTGGAAATAAGATTATCCGGTAAAGAACATCAGAACATCGGACTTTAGCAGATAATCGAAAAAAGTTTCCGGGGAAATAGAATGATCATAAACTCACAATATTAAATGGAAGTATCAAATTTAAGAGATAGATTCTAAAAGCAAATCACGTAGAAAACCGGGATCAGTATAGTAAAAACGTGCAATTTTAATAAAAGGATAAAAGTTCAAGAAATATCCCTCATAAAAATGAAAAAATAAGATGGAAAAACAAATTTTGCTCTTCCCCGGGTTAATCCCGTGGAAAAATGGGATAAGTTTGGTAAAATAAATATGGACATTTTGTTAAAATATCCAATAAATTTTCGTGAATACAGTTAAAGAAGGAGGATTATAATGGCGAGAGAATGGATTCGTGAACGGGAATATGAAGATATTATTTATGAAACCTATAATGGCATTGCCAAAATTACGATCAATCGTCCGGAAGTTCGAAATGCTTTCCGACCAAAAACTGTTACAGAAATGATTGACGCATTCAGTTACGCCCGTGATGATTCGAAAATCGGGGTGATTATTTTAACCGGTGCCGGCGATAAAGCATTCTGTTCCGGCGGTGATCAAAAGGTCCGTGGGGATGGAGGATATGTCGGTGAAGATAATATTCCACGCCTGAATGTTTTGGATTTGCAACGGCTAATCCGGGTAATTCCAAAGCCGGTAATTGCAATGGTAGCCGGGTATGCCATTGGTGGCGGACATGTATTACATATTGTCTGTGATTTAACGATTGCTGCAGACAATGCCATTTTTGGACAAACCGGTCCGAAAGTCGGCAGTTTTGACGGCGGATATGGTGCCGGTTATTTGGCCCGAATTGTCGGTCATAAAAAAGCGCGGGAAATTTGGTATTTATGCCGCCAATATAATGCACAGGAAGCACTGGAAATGGGACTTGTCAATACGGTAGTACCGTTAGAACAGTTGGAAGACGAAACTGTGAAATGGTGTGAAGAAATTTTAGAAAAGAGTCCGACAGCTATCCGTTTCTTAAAAGCTGCCTTTAACGCTGATTCTGACGGGTTGGCAGGTATTCAACAGTTGGCAGGGGACGCAACATTATTATTTTACACAACGGATGAGGCAAAAGAAGGTCGGGATGCCTTCAAAGAAAAACGGAAACCGGACTTTGACCAATTCCCGAGATTTCCGTAAAAATCAAGTAGACAAGGGGCTGAACTGAGCCCCTTCAATTTTCATCCTCAAGCATTAAAGTAAAGTCAGGTGGAAAAATGACAGGTTTTCAAACAATTCCGAACTGGTTACGGAAACGGGCAAATTTAACTCCGAACCGAGTTGCTGTCCATTTCAATGGTCAAGAAATAACTTTTCAAGCGTTGTACGAAAAGGCAAAAGAAGCAGCGGAAAAAATCCATAGTGCCGGAGTGCAAAAAGGTGACCATGTTGCGGTTTTACTAAAGAATCATCTGGATATGGTCGTTATTCTTCATGCTTTACAATTGCTTGGTTGTCCGGCCGTTTTATTAAACGGTCGGCTTCAAGCGAATGAACTGATTTTTCAAATTACAGACAGTCGTGCACAATATTTAATTAGTGAAGCGGATTTCACGGACCAATGTTCAGCAATAGAGTCATTTTGGTCCAAGCCGATACTATGGATTGAAAAATTTCATCATTATGGAAGGATGTCTTTTGAAGAAGTGGCTGATTTTCCGTTTGATGAGGTTTGCACCATTATGTATACATCGGGAACAACAGGCAAACCTAAAGGGGTTATGCAAACTTACGGGAATCATTGGTCAAGTGCAATTGGCTCTGCATTGAATTTAGGTTTACAGGAGAATGATGCCTGGCTGACTGCTGTACCGCTTTTCCATATTAGCGGTTTTTCCACTTTAATTCGAAGTGTTTTATACGGGATTCCGATTGTATTATTTGAAAAATTTGAGGAGGAAAAAATTAATCAAGCATTAGTTGACGGAAAAGCAACAATCATGTCAGTGGTAAGCACCATGCTCCAACGAATGATTCAGCAACTTGGCAGCCGAAATTATCATCCTTCATTTCGCTGCATGTTGACCGGTGGGGGACCGGTTCCGTTGAGCCTTTTAGAAACATGTAACCAGAAAAATATTCCCGTTTTTCAGACCTATGGATTAACGGAAACCTCCTCACAAATTGTTACGTTGGCACCGGAAGATAGTATTAGAAAACTTGGTTCTGCCGGTAAGCCATTATTTTTTAGTGATATTCGCATTGAAAAAGATGGCGAAATTGCCTTGCCTAATCAAGTAGGGGAAATTGTTGTCAAAGGCCCGAATGTGACAAAGGGATATTTTAATCGAAATGAAGCGAATCAAACAAGTTTTACAAAAGATGGTTGGTTTCATACCGGGGATATCGGTTATTTGGATGAAGAAGGATTTTTGTTTGTTTTAGATCGACGTTCGGATTTAATTATTTCCGGTGGCGAAAATATTTATCCTTCTGAAATTGAGAACGTGATTCATAGACATCCTGCCATAAAAGAGGTCAGTGTGGTCGGAATGGAAGATTCTTTTTGGGGACAAATTCCGGTGGCATTTTTTGTCGCAAAAGATGGCTGTCAAGTGACAAATATCGAGTTGGAGGAATTTTGTGTAAAAAAATTAGCAAAGTATAAAGTTCCAAAGCGGTGGATTGAATTGGATGAAATACCGAAAAACGCAGCGAATAAAGTCCTTCGCAGAGTGTTAAAAGAAAAGCTTAACAATAAAAAGGTCTCCCGGGAATAATAATTTCTCCGGGGACCTTTTTGAGTGCTAATTGGACTATTCATTTAATGCTGTTTTCAATGTTTCCAAGTTTTTCTCCATTAATGAGAAATAATCTTCACCGTTTTTCAGATCATTTTCAGTCAAAACCGATAAATTATGAATCGGTAGTGTTGAAATATTTGTTTCAGATTGAATCACATCAACAAGTTTATTGTGGACATTTTGTTCCACGAGAATATATTTCAATTGATTGGCTTTTACTTCATCGACTATTGCCATTAATTGCTTTTGCGTCGGTTCTTGAGAAGTAGATATGCCGGAAATATTGAGTTGTTCGAGTCCGTAGCGTTCTTCCCAATATCCGTAGGCTGCATGGGAAACAATAAATTTTTTCACTTTTGCCTGGTTGGCAACTTCTGTAAATTGTTTATTTAACTGTTCCAACTGAGTTTTTAATGATTCGAAGTTTTTTTCAAACGTTTCTTTTTGTTCGGGCATTTTTTCTATTAAGTTCTTTTTAATTGCATTGGCCAGCTCAATGGAATAAACTGGGTCTAACCATATATGAGGGTCCACGCCGCCATGATCATGTCCATGCTCTTCATCTTCTGAATGTTCTGCATGATCTGAATGCCCGTTGTCATTTTCATGTGTTGCCAGATGAACTTGTTCCCCAACCGGAACAACCTTAACTCCTTCTTCTTTTAAAATCGGTTGTGCTTTTTTAACAAATCCTTCAAGGTTATATCCGATTGCAAAAAATAAATCGCCATTCGCCATGTCAATAATTTCTTTTTGTGTCGGTTCATAGGAATGTTCATCAACACCGGGCGGATAGATGGATTGAACATCAACATAATCACCGCCAATTTTTTTCGTAAAGTCAGCCAACGGGAATACGGTCGTGTAAACGGAAATTTTTCCATCTGATTTTGTGTCGGCAGAGTTTGTTTTATTTTCTGGTCCACAACCATTTAAAATAACGGTAAAAATAAAAGTGAGTGTGAGAATAGCTAATTTTCCTTTACCCATAAATTCCTCCTTAAATAATTGGTGATTTATAAATCGGAATAATTACGATTTAGTTTCTAAGATAAATCGTATTCATTACGATTTAGCATATTAATATCATAATTTATTTTTTTCCATTATGCAAGAAAAAATTTGAAAAAGAAACTTGGGTCTTGATGGTTAGTTGAACCCCCACCTATTTTTTTGTAAACTCGAAAATCTTGGGGCGGGTTTACTGCCCGTTAAGATGGGAAACTTTTTTCTTTATTTCTCAACTTTTTTCATATTTGGGTTCGAATTCTTTTCATTCGCATCTCCTTTTTTAGACCGAAACGACCATTCAAGTGGAACGGGGTCGATACCACCGGGATGGAGAGGGTGGCATTTTAAAATTCGTTTGACCGTTAAATAGCCGCCTTTTAATACGCCGAATCGCTGAATTGCTTCCAAACCGTATTGGGAGCAAGTAGGATAAAATCGACAGCTTGGTGGTGTCGCCGGGGAAATAAATTTTTGATAGAAACGAATGAGCCCGATAAATATGTTTTTTAACATTGTTTGCTTCATCCTTTTTGGGAAATAAAATAACCTGGTCATGGGGAAATGTTCAAATTATATCTATAGCTTGTTCAAAGTAATTGTTTTAAAATAAAGCTATGGAGAATTAAGGATTACTTAGTAAAAATTTCCTAATTCTCTAATATGCTTTTTTTATTTGCTTTTTTCTTACATAATTGTATCATGTTCTGAAAAAAGTATATAAAGAAATGTGTCATAAATAAGGAGGAATTATTATGAACGCAGAATTAAAACAAAATATGAACAAATTGGTTGCGGATTTAAATGTCCTTTATATGAAAATTCATCACTTCCATTGGTTTGTGAAAGGCCCGAACTTCTTTACTTTACATGCAAAATTTGAAGAACTTTATAATGAAGTAACCGAACATAACGACAGTATTGCTGAACGGTTATTACAATTAAATGAAAAACCAATTTCCACATTAAAAGAATGTCTCGATCTTGCTACAGTGAAAGAAGCAAGTAAAGTCGGAACCGATGTTGAAATGGTGGAAGAGCTTGTTAACGATTTAGAAACGATAGACAAGGAATTAACAGCTACAATGGAATTGGCCGGTGATGATGAAGGAACCGCCGATTTATTACTGGGAATCAGTGAAAGCTTCCAAAAACATATTTGGATGTTTAAAGCTTTTTTAGGAAAATAAGCAAATGACAAAGGCTGTTATTGGTAATATGTATTGTTATTACCAATAACAGCCGTTTTTATTAATGAATATATGTATCCTTGTCATGAATTGAGCCTAATTGTTGATCTTGGACTAGTTTTTCTCGCAATTTATAGGCTATATATGTACCGGTTATTTGATAAAGTTCCTGCTGATTCAGCTCGGAAAGAATGTTTAACATATCTTGTTTGGATAATTCCTGCATGATTGAACTTACTAAAATCTCGATATCTTCGTCGTCAGCAGTCAATTTCTTTTTGTGAAAATCATATAATTCATCGACGAACTTCATGATCCAAAACCTCCTTTATCTGTAATTTGGAGCAATCATCGAACAAACAATCTGTCAGCCTTACTACCTATATTTTATATCTATATGTAAAAATAAACAAACTTATAACACCATTTAAAGAAAACTCGGCAGTCGCCGAGTTTTCTTGATTATAATTCTTTAATCCAACCGAATTTATCTTTAATTTTACCGTAATGGAAACCGGTCATTGTTTCATATAATTTTTTGGCAAATTCGCCGGTTTCAAAATGATTGATCGTCATCACATGTTCTTCCCATTTTAGTTCTCCCACCGGTGAGATGGTTGCAGCCGTTCCTGTACCGAATACTTCCTCCAGTTGTCCTTTTTGATATGTTTCATAAAGATCATCAATCGAAATTAGTTCTTCATGGAGCGGGATTCCCCAATCATGTACAATTTGGATAACGGAATCACGCGTGACCCCGGGTAAAATACTGCCGTTCAATTTCGGGGTATAAATTTCTCCGTTAATTTTAAAGAAGATATTCATACTTCCAACTTCTTCAATATATTTATTTTCCTTGCCATCGAGCCAAAGTACTTGTTCATAGCCGACCTCGTTTGCTCTTTCTTGGGCCAAAATACTTGCTGCATAATTTCCCGGGGTTTTAACATGACCGACACCGCCCTTAACCGCACGAACATATTCATCTTCCACGTAAATTTTTACCGGATTTAATTGTCCGTCTGAATAATAAGCCCCTACCGGCGACAAGATGATCATAAACTTATAATGGTATGAAGGCCGAACACCGAGATATGGTTCTGTGGAAATGACAAAAGGCCGTATATATAATGAGGTGCCTTCTTTTTCCGGAATCCAATCTTTTTCCAATTCTACAAGTGTGGTCAAGGCTTCCAATACTAATTCAGAGTCTAATGGTGGAATACATAATCTTTTACAAGAAGCATTCAGGCGAGCGATATGTTTTTCCGGTCGGAAAATGACTGAACGCCCATCAATGGTTTTATAAGCCTTTAACCCTTCAAAAACAGCTTGACCATAATGGAAAACAAAAGATGCCGGTGATAATGTAATCGACTCAAACGGTTTGATGATCGGATTTACCCAACCGTTTTCTCCATCAAAATCCATCATGAACATATAGTCTGTAAAGTTTTTACCAAATTGAAGCGTATCCGGGTCCGGTTTTTCTTTTAATTTCTCTGCTTTGATAAAATCAATTTTTGAGACTTGATTCATTTGTTGTCTTCCTTCCTAAATGAAATAAAATCATTCTAAGTTATTTTCAAAAATTATTTGTAATGATAATTTTATAGCTGATTTATTATTTAGTCAATAAATTTTAAAAATTTTAACTTAGGAAATGTGTAATTATTTGATGTAAAACTAGTTATGATATTTGAAAAGGCAAAAATTTGCAGGGAGTGAAAGATTGATGGAAACACAAAAATACTATATAGATATAGTAAATGGTGAAATAAGTAAAAGTGAATTGGATACATATCATTATGTAATCCATGCGGCAGATAGTGATATAAAAAAATTAAGAGAAATATTTAACAATCTTCATCAGGCGAACTTAGCAACGTTTGTCCGTTCACATATCCCTTTTTTAGAATATCATCATGACAGACAGAATGAGATATATGATAATGGAATAAAGGAAATGTATTCGCTGTTGTATGAACTTGGAGACAAGGAAACAAAAAATCATATTCAATCAATGGGCGTTCTAAACAGCGATTATTCGGACCATTTATAGTTTATATGATAAGATGTGTGGAGAAGGTTGGAAAGAGGGACAGGAAATGAAGACGTTTCAAGATGTAAATGGAAATACCGTGCACTTATCGTTTTCCAAAAAGGCTTTTGCCATGGAACCAAAACATGTATTGATCATTTGCCGTTATAAAAATCAGTGGTTGTTTACAAGACATAAAAAAAGAGGACTGGAATTTCCGGGTGGTAAGGTGGAACCAGGGGAAACACCCGAAGATGCGGCGATTCGTGAAGTGAAGGAGGAAACCGGGGCAATAATCGATTCTTTACTGTATATTGGTCAATATGAGGTTATTGGCTCAAATGAGCATTTTGTCAAAAACGTTTACTATGCAAAAATTAAAAGCATGGAAAAATATGACCAATATTTTGAAACGGATGGCCCGGTTCTAAGTTCGGCATCATTAACACCTGAAAGTTTAACGGATGAATATAGTTTCATTATGAAAGATGAAGTCATCCAATCATGTATTGCATTTATTAAAGAGAATCATGTACTTTAAGAAATGCCCAGATCGTCCGGATAAAGTTTTTTTAAAAAGCTGTTCACCATTTTGTATACATTAAAAAAAACGGACAACGATTGTTATCCGTTTTTTACGATTTTTTTCTCTATATATTCAACCAACTTATACATGATGGTGGCAAAGATGACGATGATGAATAGGGATTGCATGACAAGGGTGAAGTTAAACACTTGAAATCCATATATAATCAAATAACCGAGTCCTTGTTTAGAAACAAGGAATTCGCCGACAACAACCCCAACCCAACTTAGCCCCACATTGACCTTCAATGTTGAAACAATGGTTGGAAAGGAAGAGGGAAGAATCGCTTCTTTAAAACATTGCCATCTTGTTGCACCGAATGTTTGCAGGACCTTCAGATAATTTTGATCGACATCCCGAAAGGACGTATAAACGACAATGGTTGTAATAATAACGGAAATGATCGCTCCCATGACAACGATAGACGTCATGGTCGGTCCAAGGGCAACAATCAGGATCGGGCCGATTGCCACTTTTGGCATCGCATTTAACACAACTAAGTATGGATCCAAAATCTTTGACAAAAACGGTGACCACCAAAGAATCGCAGCCAAGATTGTACCGGCAACCGTCCCGATTATAAAGCCCAGTATCGTTTCAAATACAGTGGTCCAAATATGTGGAAAAATAGAACCATCTAAAATATTTTCCTTTAATAATTCCCATACCTTGGATGGTGAGCTGAAAATCAACGGGTCAATCCAGTGAAAGCGACTGGCAATTTCCCATAAAACAAAGAATGTGAGAAAGATAATAATCTGGAAAAAGTGGACCCAACGCTTATTTCTGGTCAATGACCTTTTGTAATCTCGATGGAGCTGTTCAATCATCGTTTGTTTGCTCAAGTTCTTCCAACTCCTTCCAAATCTCCTGGAAAATATCCGAATATTGCTCATGACTTCTAGCATGAAAAGGGATTTCTCTTCTTAGTTCATCAGGTACATGAAAGACACGGTGGACTGTACCGGGGCGGTTAGTAAATAAATAAATTCGGTCACTCATTGCGATCGCTTCTCCAATATCATGAGTGACAAGGATAGCTGTCTTTTGAAATTGTTTTAATGTCGAAAAAACGAGATCTTCCAACTTTAATTTTGTTTGAAAATCCAGTGCTGAAAATGGTTCATCAAGAAGCAATAATTTCGGATTTGTCGCAAGTGTACGAACAAGTGCTACCCGTTGTCGCATGCCGCCCGACAGCTGGGAGGGAAATTGTTTACTTACATTCTTTAATCCCATTTTTTCAAGAAGGGTAATAGTATTTTGTTTTGTTTTTTCATTTAGTTGCTTTGTTAGTTTTAAACCGATGAAAATATTTTCCTCAATTGTTTTCCATGGGAATAAGTAATCTTGTTGAAGCATATAGCCTGTTTTTTTGTTCGTCCTGGTTACTTTTTCATTTTCCAGCAAAACATGACCAATGGTTGGTTCAATTAATCCGCTAATGATGGATAACAAAGTCGTTTTTCCACATCCACTCGGTCCGAGAAAAGATATGAATTCACCTTCTTGAATGGAGAGGCTAACATCAATAAGAGCCGTCGTCTTTGATTGTTTCGAAAAATAACTGTGGGTTACATCTTGAATCTCCAAAAAGCTCATTTTTTCAGCCTCCTTATTTTTTGTGAAAAATTCCAGATACTTCAATATATTCAAATACGGTTTTTATAATTGGATAAAAGTACTAAACGAGAATATTTTTGGGATAAAAAATAAAAGACTATCCACATGATTCATTGTTCTTTCGGCAACTAATGATAATTTTCGTTTGATGTAAATTACTCGTTTGTAATTTTTTCGGCTATTTCCGTATTCACATAATTACTGTGATCCAATCGTTCAGGCAATTCACCGGCTTCCTCCATAATATCTTGTAAATGATTCCACTCCTCTTTATCCAATAACGGATTTTCCGCAAACGATTTTTGTTCTTTGTAACGCTCAATGGAGGACGTAAGGATGTCCAGCTCCGTATCTTCAAAAAATGGCTGAATTACTTTTGCCACTTCTTCTGATGAATGTTCATAAACCCATTGTTGTGCTTTATATAAAGCCCGAGTAAATTTTTCAACTGTTTCTTTGTTTTCTTTTAAATAGCTTTCTTTTGTCATAAAAACGGTGTACGGAACATGGCCGCTTTCTTTTCCAAATGAAGCAACAATATGACCTTTTCCTTCTTTTTCAAAAATACTGGCCGTCGGTTCAAATAGTTGAACAAAGTCACCTGTACCGGAAGCAAAGGAGGAAGATATATTGGCAAAATCGATGTTTTGAATGAGTTCAAGATCGTTTTTCGGGTCAATATCATGTTTTTTTAAGACAAATTCTCCGACCATTTGTGGCATCCCGCCTTTTCGTTGTCCGAGGAATGTTGAACCATTTAACATATCCCAAGTAAAATTGTCAATTGGTTCCCGCGAAACAAGAAAAGTTCCATCTGTTTGTGTCAGTTGGGCAAAATTAATGATTGCATCTTCAGTTCCTTGGCTGTTTACATAAATACTTGTTTCTGCTCCAACTAAAGCAATATCCGCTCCGTTAGAAATCAGGGCAGTCATCGTTTTATCACCGCCCGGAACAGTTGTTAGTTCAATATCGAGCCCTTCTTCTTTAAAAAAACCTTTTTCAATGGCTACATATTGTGGCGCATAGAAAACGGAGCGGGTAACTTCGGCAATACGAATTTTTTGTAAATGTTTATCTTCCTGTTTACAGGCCGTTAATCCAATTGCAGCAACTACTGTTACAAGAAGGATCAAACCTCTCTTCATCAACTTATTCATACTCATTCCTCCAAAATGATTGAGTCAATTTGTTACATTATTGTATGAAGTTGAAAAAAATGTGTGAATGCCTATTTTTTAAAGGGACGAGCATGTGAAAAGTTACGACTTTTACATTAGCATTCCACATCATTGCAGGGATTCTTGTCAGATAAGGCGTATATTTAATATGACAAATGATATAATTGAGATGTACCGGATTGTCTTCAAACTTTGATTACACATTTTTTATATAAAGGAAAACTAACAAAAATAAGGAGGTTTTTTTATGGGTATGCCGGTTCAATTGGAGTCGGTAATTGTCATTACAGGAAAAGAAACACGTTTAAAAGAAAACTATTTTCAAATTGTCAAAGAAGGATATCATCTTTTTCCATTGGATACATCTTTAATAGTGAAAAGAATGGAAGATGATGAAATTGTCGGCTCAGGTGTAATTAACAAGCTGGAATGGTCTGAAGGAAAAACAACGATCATATACAGGTTGACAGCATTAAAAACAATTAATTAAGGCACAAGTAAACACAAAAAAAGCTGGTTTTTCTAAAAACTTACGCTCAAAATACAATATGTTGGGCCACACTTTTCATGGTATGCTTTTTTTAAATGGAAAATTCCAGAAGTCGATGTGCAATCCTAATTAGAATGAAAGAATAAAAGGAGGGTATTATTTATGGCTGAAACACAAGCAATTTTGGAATGGACGCTGATTTCCGAATGTCCGATTCCAAATGACGTTCAAGACATCTTGGTGGAAGGGGAAGTTGCTGTTGCTGCTTATAAAACATTTCGCGACAGTGCCATTTTTACAAACAAAAGATTAATTGTCAGAGATGCTCAAGGAATAACCGGGAAAAAGGTTGAAATATACTCGCTTCCTTATTCATCAATCAATATGTGGTCGACTGAAAATGCAGGCACTTTTTTGGATGTTAATGCCGAAGTAGAATTATGGACAAGAGCCGGCCATATTAAAGTGAATGTAAAAAAAGGAGTCGATATCCGTAAACTCGACAAGCTCATTGCCGAAGCGGTTTTACTATGACTAGACTGAAAGAAAATGGACTTTGGCAAAAAGAATGACAAATGATATTCCATGTTGGGAGCAATTAAAAGAACAGGGCTGTATAGAAAGTCAAAAATTAATTTAATTTGAATAGTTTGATTGAAGTGAAGGTGGCGGCGACTCCTGCGGGAACAGCACGAGCCGAAGACCCTGCAGGATCGAGGTAACGAGCGACGAAGCGGCTGAGGCCGTGCCCGCGGAAAGCGTCCGCCACTGAAACGAAAATAAACCGAATCTATTCTTTTAACAATAAAATTTAGAAAGTTGTACTTTTAGGACAGCCCTGTAAACGTGAATGGTGGATTGCTGACCATATCCGGTCCTTGTTTTTTCTATCAGTTATTACGCAATTGGTCCTCCAAGTTTCTCAATTTCCGCATCAATATCGGTAAATTTCTTAAAGTTTTCCCGGAACTTCCCTGCTAATTCTTTTGCTTTTCCTTTATAGGCCAATTCATCTTTCCATGTTTTATTCGGTAAAAGCACCTCATCCGGAACACCGGGAACATGAACCGGGATATGAAGTCCAAAAATTTCATCCTTGACGGTCTCCACATGTTTCAATTTTCCTTCAATCGCAGCTTGCACCATTGCCCTAGTGTAAGCAAGCTTCATACGGTTGCCTACACCGTAAACGCCGCCTGTCCAACCGGTATTGACTAAAAATACTTGCACCTTATGCTCATCAATTTTTTTGCCGAGCATTTCCGCATAACGCTTGGCCGGTAAAGGTAAGAACGGTGCACCGTAGCAGGTGGAAAAGGTCGCTTCCGGTTCAGTCACCCCACGTTCTGTCCCGGCAAGTTTGCTTGTATACCCGCTCAAGAAATGATACATGGCTTGTTCTTTTGTCAATTTTGAAATCGGTGGAAGTACGCCGAATGCATCGGCCGTTAAGAAAATAATCGTTGACGGGTGACCGGCTACACTTGGTTGAACAATATTATCGATCGCATCAATCGGGTAAGCGGCCCGTGTATTCTCCGTTAAACTACCATTATCAAAATCCGGTATTCTTGTATTCTCGTTTACTACAACATTTTCTAAAACGGCCCCGAATTTAATCGCATCATAGATTTGCGGTTCTTTTTCTCGGGATAGATGAATGCACTTCGCATAGCATCCGCCTTCAATATTAAACACGCCGTGATTCGACCAGCCATGTTCATCATCCCCGATTAAACGCCGGTTTTTATCTGTTGATAGCGTTGTTTTACCGGTACCGGATAAGCCAAAGAACAGTGCAACATCCCCGTCATCCCCGACATTGGCAGAGCAATGCATAGAGAAAATATCTTGCTCGGGAAGCAAATAGTTCATAATTGTAAAAATTGATTTTTTCATTTCACCGGCATATTCTGTTCCACCAATCAGAACAACCTTCTCTTCAAAAGAAATAATAATAAATGTTTCCGATCTAACGCCATCAATGACCGGATCAGCTTTGAAATCCGGTGCAAAAATAACTGTAAATTGACTTTGGTGATTTTTCAATTCTTCTTCGGTTGGGCGGATAAACAACTGATGGGCAAATAAATTATGCCATGCATATTCGGTTATCACCTGGATTGGCAGTTGATATAATTTGTCTTCGCCGGCAAATCCTTTAAACACGTACAGTTCTTTCTTGTGTTTTAAATAATGCAAAACTTTATGATACAATCTGTTAAATACTTTTTTTGAGATTGGTTGGTTGACACTGCCCCAATCGATTTTATTCAGCACAGAGTTTTCTTGAACAATATATTTATCTTTCGGTGATCTCCCCGTATACTTCCCGGTTGTTACACTGATTGCACCTTTGTCAGTTAGTAAGCCTTCTTTATTGTTAATAATTTTTTCCATTAACTGTGGAACGGATAATTGTACTAAAATATTATTTCCATTTACTAATTCATACAGACTGTTTACCGTACTTACCATTTTCATTAGTAAACCTTCCCCTTTGTTATTTTCTCATACCCTTCGAAAAATAGTATAACATATATATTTTATTAGTCTATACTATTCAAAGAAAAAAATTGCCCCATTTTCCATTCATTTTTAAGCTCATTTTTCTAATTTAGATAACGGAATTGAATTGGTTTTCTAAAAAACTTTTTTAATCTCTGTTTAAAACAATTGACATATTTCTCATATCATGTATGATTTATCTATAACGGATACTCTTATCCCGAGATGGTGGAGGGACAGGCCCGAGGAAACCCGGCAACCTACTTATTGCAAGTAAGGTGCTAACCGATGCAAGGTGATTCCTTGAACGATAAGAGTGAAAGGAAGACGTGCGCAACCTTTCCTCATGGGAAGGTGTTTTTTTTTGCTAATAGGAAAGTAGAAATTTTTCAATTTCTACTTTCCTAACGCATAAGTGCAATTACGGCTCTGCTTTCGCCTAATGGCTCGGCAGTCACCGAGTTTTCTTTAGATTTTTGTATAATTATATCTCCAATTTGAATGGGGAATGCTTATTAATATAATAAAGCAGATGTTTTAAAAACGTTCCGATGTTGATCCTGGGCATTGGCTTGTATCCGTTTCAAATAAAAAGCTGGCTTTTACTTTTATAAAATGAATGCCAGCGCGATTTTAAGGAGGAAAATTATGGGGACACGACATCTATTTACTTCAGAGTCGGTAACGGAAGGACATCCGGATAAAATTTGCGATCAAATATCAGATGCGATTCTGGATGCGATTTTAAGCGAAGATCCGAATGCCCGTGTTGCTGCGGAAACATCCATTACAACCGGGTTAGTGCTTGTATTTGGAGAAATTTCCACAACTTCTTATGTTGATATTCCAAAAATAGTACGGGATACGGTTCGGGAAATTGGTTATACGCGGGCAAAATATGGGTTTGATGCAGAGACCTGTGGCGTATTGACAGCCATCGATGAACAATCACCGGATATTGCGATGGGCGTTAACCAAGCTTTGGAAGCGCGCGAAGGCTTGATGACTGATGATGAAATCGAAGCAATCGGTGCCGGAGACCAAGGGTTGATGTTTGGTTTTGCCTGCAATGAAACGAGTGAGTTGATGCCGCTTCCGATATCATTAGCGCATCGGCTGGCACGGAGGCTTGCTGAAGTTAGAAAAGAAGAAATTATTCCATATTTGCGTCCGGACGGGAAAACTCAAGTAACTGTAGAATATGATGAAAATGGCAAACCGGTTCGAATCGATACAATTGTTATTTCAACACAACACCACCCAGAAGTAAATTTGGATCAGATAAAAAAGGATATTCATGAATTCGTTATTAAAAAGGTTGTTCCAAACGAGTTTATTGATGATAAAACGAAATTTTTTATTAATCCGACTGGCCGTTTTGTTGTCGGTGGACCACAAGGTGATGCCGGGTTAACGGGGAGAAAAATCATTGTCGATACATATGGGGGTTATGCTCATCATGGTGGCGGTGCGTTCTCCGGAAAAGACCCGACGAAAGTGGATCGTTCCGCTTCTTATGCTGCCCGATATGTGGCGAAAAATATTGTTGCAGCCGGACTTGCCGATAAATGTGAAGTACAGCTTGCTTATGCGATTGGGGTTGCCCAACCGGTTTCAATTTCTATTGATACATTCGGGACGGGGCAAGTTGATGAAGCAGTTTTAGTTGATCTAGTCCGTAAACATTTTGACTTAAGACCGGCCGGAATTATCAAAATGCTTGATTTACGCAGACCGATTTATAAACAAACAGCGGCATACGGACATTTTGGTCGGACGGATATAAACTTGCCGTGGGAACGAACAGATAAAGCTGAGTTATTGAAAAAAGCAGCAATGGGATAATTATTGTGGAGAACTTCTAATATCGAATCATTTAAAATATTGATTTATCAAGTTTTTTAAACAAGAAAGGGGCATCCAAAAGTCGAAAAAATGACTTTCTGGACAGCCCCTTTCTTGAGTTATAAAGTCCATGGGAGAAGTTAAATCCTAATAAAGAGATTTTAGAAATTGATTTCAGATTTGTATAACTATGGTTTGCTACTCATTGTATTTCTTTAAATAGTAATTCCTGATAGGCCTCGGGCGACTTTACAATATCGGCCAGTGTATACTTATCCAAAACATGAAGATACGCCTGTAAAGCTTCTCTTAATATATGAGAAAGTCCGCAAACCGGAGTAATGACACAAGCATTCGGGGTGTCGGGATTAAAACAATCAACTAAATAAAAACCATCTTCTGTTTGCCGGACAAGTTTACCGATATTGATGTCGCCGGGTGGAAGGGCCAAACGAAAACCCCCGTTTCTTCCCCGTACGGTTTCAATAATTCCAAGCTTTCCTAAGTGATGAACCACTTTCATTAAATGATTTTTTGAAATACCATAGGCATCTGAAATTTCCTGAATATTGCAAAGTCTATCTGTTTCAAGTGAAGCTAAATAGATCAATGTTCGTAAAGAAAAATCTGTATAAGAAGTCAGTTTCATTATCATCACCAATCATAGATTTTGCATGGATAGATTATTATCACTACGGCTATCTCAATTATACTACATTTATTATTTTAACGGGCAGGAAGATTCCTATCTCAATATTTTCGAGTTTATAAAGAAGGTAGAGGATGAACTGTTCGCATACGTCCGTTTGGTTCAAAACTGACCATGAGTGGGGAATGGAGAAAATCCCACAGATAACAGCAAGGTTAGGCCCCAAAAAATTATAGTCAACGAGGAAAATAGGTAGGAGAGGGGGTACCCACATACATCTGATTAGTTCAACTGACAATCAATTCTTCCACCGATTAAAGTACCAGTTTATTAATTGTGAACGTTTTTTAAAAGATGTATTTTAAATATTGCTTTAAAGAGAGAATTATTTTAGATTAAAGATGTATTTAATTTACATGTTAAAGGAGATGGTAATAGTGTTATCTGAAAAGACAGTCAAAATTGTAAAATCAACCGTACCTGTATTAGAGGAATATGGCACAACGATTACAAGCACATTTTACAAAAGAATGTTTCAAAATCATCCTGAACTGTTAAATTATTTTAACCATGTGAACCAACGAAGAGGAACTCAACCGACTGCTTTAGCCAACACAGTCATTGCTGCAGGAAAACATATTGATGAATTAGAGATAATTTTACCGGCAGTAAAACAAATTGCCCATAAACATCGGGCTTTAAGCATTAGACCGGAACATTATCCGATTGTTGGTGAAAACTTATTGGCCGCAATTAAAGAGGTATTGGGTGAAGCAGCAACAGATGAAATTTTGCAAGCGTGGGCAGAAGCGTATGAGGAAATTGCCAATGTATTTATTCAAGTTGAAGGGGAAATGTATCGGGAAGCCAGCTTACAAAAAGGCGGTTGGACTGACTTTAAAGCATTTACAGTTATTGATAAAATTAAAGAAAGTGAAGTAATTACATCTTTTTATTTAAAACCAACGGATGGCGCATCTATTCCAACTTACTTACCCGGGCAATACATAACAGTTCGCCTAAGCATACCCGATGAAAAATTCAAACATAATCGCCATTATAGTTTATCATGTGCACCCGGGAATGATTATTTCCGCATTTCTGTAAAACGGGAAAATGAATGTGAACCGTTGGGTGTGGTATCGAATTATTTACATGATCATGTACATGTCGGGGATCAACTAGAAATCAGTGCACCGGCTGGAGATTTTGTATTAAATACGGAAGAAACTGAACCTGTCGCATTCATTAGCGGTGGAGTCGGAATTACGCCGTTATTAAGTATGTTTGAGACATTGGTTAAGGATAATAGCGAACGTGAAATCACATTTATCCAAGCTGCCAAAAACGAAAATGTGCAAGCGTTCGGTGATTATGTTAAGGAGCTTGCGAAAAAACTAAACAAGGCAAAAGTTTATACAGTTTTAGAACAAAAAAATCTTGAGGAGACCGACTGTGATCATATCGGCTATATCGATCTTTCATTTTTACAAAAGGTTGTATCTAAAAATACTATTTGTTATCTATGTGGACCGGTACCCTTTATGAAAGCTGTTGTTCAAATATTAAATCAGATGGGTTTGCCTGAACACCATATTCGCTATGAGTTCTTTGGTCCAAAGGTAGATTTTATTCAATAGTTTGCAGTGGATGAAAAGACCGGGAAATGAGATATCCGGTCTTTTTAGTTATTGTCTCTTAAATTTTTATAATATTGCCCTTTCTCCCGGTATTCTTTGTAAATCCGATTCATTTCTTCATAATCTTCGTCAGTTAAATCCCGGATTACTTTTGCCGGTCTGCCGAAAGCCATTGTATGTGGCGGGATTTTTTTGCCGGGTGGGACAAGACTTCCGGCACCTAAAAAAGCATGTTCGCCAATTTCCGCGCCATCAAGAACAATGGAACCCATCCCGACAAGCGCATTTTTACGAATGATGCAACTATGCAAGGTAACCTGATGCCCGATAGTCACATTCTCTTCCAAAATCAACGGATTACCGGGACTTTGGTGAAGCATGCATAAGTCTTGAATATTTGTGTTATTCCCGATTTTTGTCGGCGCCACATCACCACGAATTACCGTTTGAAACCACACGCTGGAATATTCCCCAATTTCCACATCTCCGGTTACCGTAACAAAATCAGCCAAATAAGCCGTTTCAGCAATCTTTGGGTATTTCCCTTTATAGGGATATATTTTATACATCCAACTCCACCCTTCATGAAAATCTACCTAGTCTATTTTACATGATAATAATTAATTATTCACGCTTAACATAGGAGTAAAGTTAGAATAAAGAAAACTACGCCGGAAAAAACAGGTCATTACAAATTCAAGTTGTTTTTCGATATAATATACTTTATATAAAAAAACTATATTGTAATAAGTGATAAGTGAGGCGAATCAAGTGGCAGTTCCATCTGGCCCAATAACGTTAATGATTCATTCATATAAGAAAATTTTTCCAGCTGTTCATAAGGAACTAGACTATTGGAAAAAGCGGGCGAATGAAATACCGAATGAAGAATTGCGAAAACAGGCGCTTTTAAGTATTAAGAATAAACGATTCCATTGTGAAGGTGGATCAATATTGGCTCTTTTGGCAGAGAAAAACTATCCGAAAGTTATATCCTTCATTATTGCTTATCAAACAATCAGTGATTATTTGGATAATTTATGTGATCGTTCCAATTCACAAGACCCGACAGATTTTCGAGCACTTCATGAATCCATGATAACCGCATTGACTGTCGGAAAAGGGGGAACGAACTATTACAGGTACCGGGATGATCAAGAGGATGGCAACTATTTGCAGGAATTGGTAACAACTTGCCAAAATGTATTGAAAAAAATAAAGCATTACCCAATGATTAAAGAATATTTAATTGAGCTATGCCAGTATTACTGTGATTTACAGGTACATAAACATGTGAAAGTAGAGGAGCGGATTCCCCGGTTACAAAAATGGTTTAACGAGTCAAAAACGAATCTCCCGGAAATGGAATGGTTTGAATTTTCCGCTTGTTCCGGTTCAACATTAGGGATTTTTTGTTTAGTTGCCTATGCGACGCGGGATGATTTTACCGAAAAAGATGGATTAGCCATTCGCAACGGTTATTTTCCATATATTCAGGGGCTCCACATCCTCCTCGATTATTTCATTGACCAGGAAGAAGATCGGGAAGGCGGTGATTTGAACTTTTGTTTTTATTATAAAAATCATGAACAGCTGTATCGTAGGTTTCGATTATTTTTACAAGAGGCAGATACACATACGAAGGAATTACCGGATCGGAAATTTCATCAGTTAATTAATCGCGGCTTACTTGGTTTATATTTATCCGACGGGAAAGTTGATGAACAACAATCATTAAAGGAACTGTCACAAAAATTATTAAAATTAGGTGGTACGAAAAGCTACTTCTTTTATATAAATGCAAAAGCCTATCGAAAATATCAAGCAAGGAAAACTCAGTAATAGGTAGGAGGAGAGCCGGAATCAGCGAAAAATCATTTTCGCTTGCGAGGTAATGCTATCGAAGTCTCTGGTCACCGAAAAAATATAAAATTTTTTCGGCTTGCGAACTAATACTTAAAACTTGAAATTTTCCACTATATGCGAATTCATATCATTTGAACAAAAACGCTTAAGGAGGATGGAAAAATGTCTTTAAAACTAAGTATTTTAGATCAATCACCGGTATCAGAAGGGCAAAGTGCCGAGGAAGCTTTGAAAAATACGGTAGAATTAGCTCAATCTGCCGAAAAATGGGGATACACCCGATTTTGGGTATCAGAACATCATGATACGTATAGTTTAGCAGGTTCTTCCCCGGAAGTGTTGTTAGCATATTTGGCTGCAAAAACTGAGCATATACGAGTCGGCTCAGGTGGCGTGATGTTGCCGCATTATAGTCCGTATAAGGTTGCCGAAAATTTTCGCGTATTGGAGGGATTGGCGCCGGGACGAATTGATTTAGGTGTCGGACGTGCTCCCGGTGGAATGCCGCGTGCAACAATCGCTTTGAATAAAAGTCGTACTCGGAATGTCGATGATTATCCCGAAAAAGTAGAAGAATTGCTGCAATATTTATATGATGATCTTCCGGAGACGAACCCTTTATATGGCTTGAAGGCATCTCCAATGGTTAAGACTGTACCGGAGCTTTGGATGTTAGGTTCCAGTCCGGCAAGTGCTGTGTTGGCGGCAAAAATGGGGTTGCCCTACAATTTTGCCCTTTTTATTAATGGCGAGGGCGGGGTATCGTTCATGAATCACTACATAAATAATTTCACTCCGTCAAACTATTTGGAGAAGCCAAAAAATATGGTAGCGGTATTTGCTATTTGTGCCGAAACGGATGAAGAAGCAGAACGAGTTGCATCAAGTATAGATTTAAGTATGATTATGTTGGAGCAAGGTATGGAATCGAAAGGAACACCGAGTCCGGAAAAAGCGATAAGTTATCGGTACAGTCCTTTTGAGCTTAAGCGAATTCAGGAAAATCGGAAGCGGATGATTGTCGGGAATCCGAATAAAATCAAACAAAAGCTTGAAGAATTAAGTGAACTTTACCAAACAGATGAAATCATGCTCGTTTCAATCACTTATGACTTTCAAGATAAGCTGAAGTCATATGCGTTGATTGCGGATGAGATGCTTTGATTGGTACTGAATAGATTTTGTGATAAAATTCTCAAGGTCTCCATGTAGCGGGCTACACTACAGAGGATGAAAAATGTTTTTTTAACGTAGATACAGGACGAATGGCCATTTAGCAACACGGAAAATATTCAATTAGCTTTTTGAGTGCTCACTATCAGACAGTAAAGAAAAACCTTTTGGCTACTTCCCAAAAGGTTTTTACTTCCCCCTTACCGTTTTTCAATTGCAACAATAAATGGCGGGTCATTTTTTTGATTTAAAAATTGATAAAGTAATACATGTGCTCTTTGTTGATCAAGATTAGTTACAAACTTAAGTAAAGCTTCCTTCTCAATTTTTCCTTCCGAATGGCCTTGGTAGATCACAAGGACAATAATCCCTTCCACATCCATTATTTCTAACAGCTGTTCAATGGCTGTAATTGTTGTTTCCGGTTTTGTAACGATTGAATGATCACCATTTGGTAAGTAACCAAGATTAAAAATGGCCGCTTTAATTTTCCCGTGGTATAAATCCGGAATGCAATCCAGCAAATTTTCATGCCCACTTTGGAACAGAATAACCGAATCGTGCAAACCATTATTTGCCAATTTCTCCTTCGTCCGCTCAATCGCTTCCTGCTGAATATCAAAGCCAAAAACCGTTCCAGTCGGCCCGACCAATTTGGCAAGAAAAATTGTGTCATTGCCGTTACCAACCGTGGCGTCAACAACAACATCACCGGTCGCAGCCGCTTTTTCCAACAAAGAATGTGAATAGGGCAAGATTTTTTCTAACTTCATACCCCATGCACTTCCTGATCAACAGTTGCATGATAAAACTTCCCTTGATAACTGTTTCTCCGTTCCAATTCGGCATCAATCGCATTCAGCACTTCCCATTTGTTTACACTCCACATCGGACCAATCATTAAATCAATCGGACCATCACCGGTAATCCGATGAACAATCATTTCCGGGGGTAAAATTTCTAATTGGTCGCAAACAAGATTGACATAATCATCAAAGGTTAAAAATTTCAACATTCCTTTTTCATATTGTTTTACCATTGGAGTTCCTTTTAATAAATGGAGCAAGTGGATTTTAATTCCTTGAACATCAAGAGCTGCGACTGCTTTTGCGGTTTCCATCATCATTTCCGGTGTCTCCATTGGCAGCCCGTTAATAATATGACTGCAGATGCGAATATGATGTTTGCGCAATTTTTCAACACCATCTACATAGGTTTGAAAATCATGGGCGCGATTAATGAGTTTGGCTGTTTGCTCGTGGACCGTTTGTAAACCTAATTCAACCCAAAGATAGGTCCGTTCATTTAACTCAGCTAAATATTCGACGACGTCATCGGGAAGGCAGTCCGGTCTTGTTGCAATCGATAAACCGACAACACCGTCTTGCTTGAGTGCCGTCTCATATTTTTCCCGTAAAACATCAACGGGGGCATGTGTATTGGTGAAAGCTTGGAAATAAGCAATATATTTTCCGTCTTTCCATTTTTGATGCATTTTTTCTTTTATTGACTGAAATTGGACCTCAATCGGTTCAACTCGATTACCGGCAAAATCACCGGATCCGGCCGCACTGCAGAACGTACAGCCCCCATAGGCGACCGTGCCATCACGGTTTGGACAATCGAACCCGCCGTCCAACGAAATTTTAAAAACTTTATGGCCAAACTGGTTTCTTAGATGATAATTCCAAGTATGGTATCGTTTATGATCATTTGTATACGGAAATGGATTCATTGCGTAACGTAACTTCCTTTCAGTTTTATCGCATCTTAACGGCGAGTCAAGACCCACCCTCAAGATTATAGTTTACAAAGAAAATGCCCGCATGCGTCTGATTGGTTAACTAACCATCAAATCCCTACTGATGGAAGTTTCACTTTATAAGGAGCGTTTTTTATGACTAACTTATTCCATAACTTTCATTTTATCATCCCTATTCATATCTTGCATGTTCTTAAAGGAAAAATCGTGTTTGACAATTTTCCCATTAATTGAGAGACAACATTTACAATGAAACGAGGAAAATAAATGTGAAAGGACATGAATGATGGTATTGAGGAGGGGCGTGGATGACAACAAGAAAGTCTATGGAGGATTTTCTTTACCAATGTCAGCAAACGGTTGAATTTGCACAAGAACAGTTAATCGACGGTTCAAAACAAGGGCATTTTCATGATCAAGAATATCGTGAGGCACAACAAAGGCTGGAAGACCAATATAATGAACTAATGGCCGTGTATAGGAGTGCCAATGCCGTGCAAAGAGACCGTCTTCATCGGATGAGATTACAAATCCAATCTTTGCAAAATGAAATGACATTGCTCGACCATCATTAATGAACTTGAGGGTGCCTGGAATTAGGAATTATTTTCTTTATTCCTCTAGGTACCCTTTTTTGTACGTTAAGAATGTATAAATTTCCAGCAAAGAAGCGATTTCGACGTAGAGGGAAATTTTAAGAATTAAGTATAAGTGCTCTAGCGGCTCTGCCAACGCCTGAAGGTTCGGCAGTCGCCGAGTTTTCTTTAAAATGATTTTGAATATATTTATGATTTGATGTAAAAAGAAATATTATTGCACAAAAACTTTTCTTTGCATGTTTATAAAAAAACTCCTACAATAATTTGTGAACTTAAATATATTGTTAGAAAAATTTTTATCCCACCTTATTGGGCAGTGATACCCCACATCATGATTTTGAGTTTACAAAGAAGAGTAGTGAAGGGCTGTCCATAAAGGTCCGATTGGTTCAACTAACTATCCGTGGGAGAATGATCCCACGGATGAAACTTTATAAGGAGTGTTTTTCATGCCTCGTCCGTTTTGGTTTATTTTTATTGGTCATTTGATCAACACTACCGGAGGCTCTTTTTTATGGCCGTTAAATACCATTTATTTACACGACTATTTAGGAAAATCGTTATCTTTGGCAGGTTTTGTTTTAATGTTAAATGCGGCAGCTTCGGTCATTGGGAATTTGTTAGGCGGTTATTTGTTTGATAAAATTGGTGGTTTTAAGGCCATTATTACCGGTGCCGGAATTACACTGGCCGCATTAATTGCTCTAACATTTTCACATGGTTGGCCAAGTTATGCGATTCTACTTGTTTTTATCGGCTTGGGCTCCGGGGTTGTCAACCCTTCCATTTACGCTTTAGCCGGTGCAGCATGGAAAGATGGAGGCAGAAAAGCATTTAATGCGATGTATGTGGCGGCAAATATCGGTGTTGCTATCGGTTCCGCAATGGGAGGCTTTATTGCATCTATTTCTTTTGATTTAATTTTTATTTCCAATATGGTCTTATACCTTATCTTTTTTATCATTGCATTTATGTCTTATCGAAATATTTCCGATGAGGCTGTCAGTGGAATCTCCTCCATAAAAATTCAAGGAGAAAATGTACATCATTATAGACGGAATATGCGTGCCCTGCTTATTCTTTCTATTGGTTATGCACTTTGCTGGATTGCCTATGTTCAGTGGCAAACAACAATTGCAACGTACACGCAAGAAATTCATATTTCCCTTGAGCAATACAGCCTTCTGTGGACAGTGAACGGTGCATTAATTGTTTTGGCACAACCGCTATTGGCCGTATTTGTGAAAAAGTTTGCCCGATCTTTAAAAATACAAATTATCATCGGCACTTTCATATTCTTGGTTTCCTTTGGTGTTGTTGCCGTTTCTCACGATTTCAGCGGTTTTATGTCTGCAATGATTATTTTGACTTGTGGAGAGATGCTCGTTTGGCCGGCCATTCCGACTATCGCAGATCAATTGGCACCAAAAGGGAAAGAAGGATTTTACCAAGGTATTATTAACAGTGCTGCAACCGCAGGAAGGATGGTCGGACCGATTTTAGGTGGTATTCTTGTCGATCATTTTGGGATGTCTATCCTCATTATTATTTTATTTTTTCTGTACATTATTTCAATGTTTACAACGATTTTTTATGATAAAGGTTTGGACAAAAAATTTCAGACAAAAGTTGTGTAAAGCTGTCTTCACTGAATCGCTGCCTCATTTCGGGCAGCGATTTTTTTGCGGTTGATATTTTGGTGTGGCACTGGTGAAACTTAGGATACACTGTTGAATTAAGGTATCTTACTGTTGAAATCGGTGGGGGTACTGTTGAATTTTAAGAGTGCACTGTTGATTTTTTTCTATTTACTGTTGAATTTTTTCTATTTACTGTTGAATTCCCGTCTATCTACTGTTGAATTTTTTCCTTTTACTGTTGAATTGGCGGGGGTTACTGTTGAATTCAAGGGTGGGTTTATTGAATTGGGAATCTTGTTGTTGAAATATCGTGATGTCACTATTGAAATTGGTCCTATACTGTTAAATCCGGGTAAGATTGTTGAACTAGGCGAACTAAAAATTATTTTTAAAATATGTTAACTAATACTAAAAATAAGTTGACAAATACCTCCTTATTCATTATTTTTAAAATATCAACTGTTTAAAGGAGGTAACGCGAATGAAAACTATTGAAATCACATTGGTTAGTATGTTTGTTGTTTTAATTGCAATCGGAGCAAATATTACATCCATTATTCCCTTTGCGGTAGTAGGTGGGGTGCCGATCACTTTACAAACATTTTTTGCCGTGTTATCCGGTTTAATACTAGGGAGTCGCCTAGGTGCGATTACGACAAGTGTTTATGCATTTATGGGACTTGTCGGATTACCGGTTTTTGCCCGTTTTAGCGGTGGATTTGGTTCACTTCTTAGCCCAACCTTTGGCTTTATACTTTCTTTCATTTTGGCTGCTTACGTGGGCGGAAAAATTATTGAAAAGAAAAAAACTGTATCATGGTATGTTTTTGCATCATTAGTTGCCACTGCGATTAATTATTTATTCGGGACGAACTGGATGTATTTCGCTTATAAATTTTGGGCAGATGCACCGGACGGATTTTCATATGGATTGGCATGGCTTTGGATGTTGCCGCCGCTTCCTAAAGACATTATTCTTGCAGTAGTTGCCGGAATCTTTGCTCATCGCATGCGGGTTTCCATCCTTTCAAAAGGCCAATTCAAAAAATTGAAATTAGGTGCATAGCTTTGACAGAGAAACAAGGGGAAAAGGAGGAAATCTTGTGGATTGGAAAGAACTGGCATATGAAGTACTAAATGGCAAGGAAATAACATATGAAGAGGCATTATCAATATTACTAACACCTGATAAACAATTACTGGAACTTCTTCACGGTGCATATATCATTCGTCACCATTATTATGGAAATAAAGTGAAGTTAAATAAAATAAAAAATGTCAAATCAGGTATTTGTCCGGAAAATTGCAGCTACTGTTCGCAATCAAGCATTTCCAAAGCACCGATAGAAAAATATACGATGTTATCAAAAGAAGAAATCTTAGCCGGTGCGAAACAAGTTTATGATATGAAAATAGGTACGTATTGTATTGTTGCAAGTGGGAGAGGACCAAGTAATCGCGAAATTGAAACCGTTGCTGCAGCTGTCAAGGAGATAAAGGAGCGATATCCGTTAACGATTTGTACATGCTTAGGTATTTTAAAACCGGAACAAGCGGTAAAACTGAAGGAAGCCGGAGTCGATCGTTATAACCATAATATAAACACATCAGAAAGACATCATCCCGAAATTACCACTTCCCACACCTATCAAGATCGGATACATACTGTTGAAAGGGTAAAACAGGCGGGAATCTCTCCATGCTCAGGAATTATTGTTGGTATGAAAGAAAAGAAAGAAGACGTCGTTGATATGGCTTTCAGTTTAAAAGCTTTAGATGCTGATTCCATTCCAGTAAATTTCTTAAATGCCATAAGCGGGACCCCTTTGGAAGGAACAAAGGAATTAAATCCCCGGTATTGTTTAAAAGTATTAGCGATGATGCGGTTTGTCAATCCTTCAAAAGAAATTCGGATTGCCGGCGGTCGAGAAGTAAATCTACGCAGTCTGCAACCGCTCGGGTTATATCCGGCCAATTCAATTTTTGTTGGCGACTATTTAACTACAGAAGGTCAAGCAGATTCAGCCGATTTACGAATGTTGGATGATCTCGGTTTTGAAATTGACTTTAACTATCAATTCGTTTCGACCAGATAAGCTTTTAAAAACTATGTTCTCAGTCACCTGCCACTGACAAAGTTTAATCCCGATAGCATGGCAATGTAAGTTTATCCCGAGTTTAACGACAAATCAAACTTCAGTCTCAAAACTCGGGATAATAAGGGGAAGGAAAAGAGCAATTTTGCAAATGTCCGATTCATTTTTACTAAGTGAGAGATAGATGGCCCCTGTTGATTGTTAATGAGCGGGGTGAATTATCGAAATTTCTCGAACTTTGCTTGCTTTTTTCCAAATTTTTCACTATAATATTGCCATACTAACTGGATAAAAACGGTGACGAGGAGTAGTAATGTCCGCTGTTGTTCAAAGAGAGCTAACGGTCGGTGGGAGTTAGTCATCAGCAACATGAACTCGCCTCTGAGTTGCAAATATGAATTGAGTAATATTTGCCGGCTCGACCCACGTTACGGGCTAATCAAGTGAATATATTTCGGCATTATATGCTGATATATATTAAATTGGGTGGTACCGCGGGAGACAATCCTCTCGTCCCAAATCAGTTTTGGGATGGGGGGATTTTTATTTGTGAATGTTTTGAAAAGAAAGCTATTGGTCAAAATGGAGGATAATTGAAAAAGTTAAAGGAGGCAATTTCAGTGAGTTTCAACCATAGACAAATCGAGAAGAAATGGCAAAACTATTGGCAAGAACATCATACATTTCGAACAACCGAAGACAAAGATAAACCGAAATTTTTTGCAATGGGAATGTTTCCTTATCCATCAGGGGCAGGTCTTCACGTCGGACATCCGAAAAGTTTTACGGCGGTTGATATTACTGCACGTATGAAAAGAATGCAAGGCTATAATGTTCTTCATCCAATGGGCTGGGATGCGTTCGGATTACCTGCCGAACAATATGCAATTGATACAGGTAATGATCCGGCTGAATTTACTGAAAAAAATATTCAAACATTTAAGAAACAATTAAACGATCTAGGTTTTTCCTATGATTGGGAGCGGGAAGTGAATACAACCGATCCGAATTATTACAAATGGACCCAATGGATTTTTATCAAATTGTATGAAAAAGGGCTGGCTTATATTGATGAAGTGCCGGTTAACTGGTGTCCGGCGCTTGGAACAGTTCTTGCCAACGAAGAAGTCATCGATGGGAAAAGTGAACGCGGAGGCCACCCGGTAATTCGGAAACCGATGAAACAATGGATGTTAAAGATTACTGAATATGCCGATCGTCTATTGGAAGATTTGGATGAATTGGACTGGTCCGAAAGTATTAAAGAAATGCAACGGAACTGGATTGGCCGTTCAGAGGGTGCAGAAATTAACTTCCAAATTGACGGTCACGACGATACTTTCACCGTCTTCACAACACGTCCGGATACTTTGTTCGGTGCCACGTATGCGGTTTTGGCTCCAGAACATGTTTTAGTCGAGAAAATTACGACAGCTGAACAAAAGGATGCAGTTGAAGCGTACCTTAAAGAAGTCCAAACAAAATCTGACTTGGAGCGGACGGATTTGGCAAAAGAAAAAACGGGTGTATTTACCGGCGCTTATGCAGTGAATCCGGCAAGCGGTGAAAAAATGCCCATCTGGATTGCCGATTATGTGCTGGCCACTTATGGTACCGGGGCAATTATGGCGGTACCGGCACATGATGAACGTGACTATGAATTTGCGAAAAAATTTGATTTGCCGATCCGTGAAGTTGTTGCCGGCGGGGATATTCAAAAAGAAGCGTATACCGGTGACGGCGTGCATGTAAATTCCGGATTTCTTGATGGTTTGAATAAACAAGATGCCATTGCAAAAATGATTGCTTGGGTAGAAGAAAAAGGCATCGGGCAGAAAAAAGTTCAATACAAATTGCGTGACTGGTTGTTCAGCCGTCAACGCTATTGGGGTGAACCGATTCCGATTATTCATTGGGAAGACGGTACCATGACAACTGTTCCGGAAGAAGAATTGCCGCTGCTTTTACCGGAAATGAAAGAAATTAAACCGTCCGGAACCGGGGAATCACCGCTTGCCAATGCGACAGACTGGTTGGAAGTCATTGATCCGGTGACAGGCAAAAAAGGACGTCGGGAAACAAATACAATGCCACAGTGGGCCGGTAGCTGCTGGTATTATCTCCGCTACATCGATCCGAACAATGATCAATTTATCGCAGATCCGGAAAAATTGAAATATTGGTTGCCGGTTGATTTGTACATCGGTGGAGCTGAACATGCAGTCCTACACTTGCTATATGCCCGGTTCTGGCATAAAGTACTATACGATATTGGGGTAGTACCTACGAAGGAACCATTCCAAAAATTGGTTAACCAAGGAATGATCCTCGGTGAAAATCATGAAAAAATGAGTAAATCGAAAGGCAATGTTGTAAACCCGGATGAAATTGTGGAAAGCCACGGAGCCGATACATTGCGCTTGTATGAAATGTTCATGGGACCGCTGGAAGCATCCGCACCTTGGTCAACAACCGGACTTGACGGTTCGCGCCGGTTCTTGGACCGGATTTGGCGTCTCTTTGTTAACGAGGATGGCACGCTTTCTGATAAGATTGTCGACAAAGTTGGCGATGAATTGGAAAAAACATATCACCGTACCGTGAAGAAAGTGACGGAGGATTATGAAGGCCTTCGTTTTAACACAGCAATTTCCCAATTAATGGTATTTATCAATGAGGCCTATAAAGTTGGGGAAGTACCGCGGAAATTTGCGGAAGGATTTTTGCAATTGTTATCACCGGTTTGCCCGCATATCGCTGAGGAGCTATGGTCAAAATTAGGGCATCATGAATCGATTACTTTTTCGACTTGGCCGACTTTTGACGAAAGTAAATTAGTTGATAATGAAATCGAAATTGTTATTCAAGTGAATGGCAAAGTTCGGGCTAAGAAAATGGTGCCGGTGGATAGCAGTAAGGAGCAATTGGAGGAATTGGCAAAAGCGGATGAAGCCATTCAAGCCCAATTGGCCGGGAAAACAATCCGTAAAGTGATTGCCGTACCGGGAAAATTGGTAAATATCGTGGCAAATTAATTTTGGAAAAAGGTCATCTTTTACGGATGACCTATTTTGACGACGAGGGCGAATCTCGTCACCATTTTGGGGTGAAAAAGTCTCATTTTCGACGACGAGACCTATTCTCGTCACCAATTTGAGGTGAAAACTGCTCTATTTTGGCGGCGAAACCCGATCTCGTCATCATTTTTCGGTGAGAAACGCTCTTTTTTGACGACGAGCCTCGTTTCTCGTCGCCACTTTTGGGCGGAAAACTCAATTTTTTGACGACGAGCCCTATTCTCGTTACCATTTTTCGGTGAGAAACGTTCTTTTTTGACGACGAGACTAATTCTCGTCACCGTTTTTTGGTGAAAACCGCTTAATTTTGACGACGAGGGCGAATCTCGTCACCATTTTGAGGCGAGAAACTTGAATTTTTGGCGACGAGCCCCGTTCTCGTCACCGTTTTTGGGTGAGAAATGCTTGTTTTTGACGACGAGCCCCGTTCTCGTCACCATTTTTCGGTGAGAAACGCTCTTTTTTGGCGACGAGACTCAATCTCGTCACCTTTTTTTGGTGAAAACCGCTTAATTTTGACGACGAGGGCGAATCTCGTCACCATTTTGAGGCGAGAAACTTGAATTTTTGGCGACGAGCCCTATTCTCGTCACCATTTTGAGATGGAAAAGTCTCAATTTTGGCGACGAGCCCTGTTCTCGTCGTCGTTTTGAGCCGAAAACCACCCATTTTTGACGACGAGCCTCGAACTCGTTACCAATTTGAAGTGGAAACTTCCTTTTTTTGACGAAGAGACCCTTTCTCGTCGCTAATTTTGTTATAATAAAAGATTTACGTATCCCATCACTAATTAACCAAGTCAAACTAATCCTCGTTACTGAATCTATTATGCTAAAATGAACGCATGATATTTTTTACAAAGGATGATGGAAGATGAAGGTCATTACGCCTGAAGAACTTGAAGTAAAAATAGAAAAAGGGGAAAAGCTGCACATCATTGACGTTCGTGAACCAGAAGAAATAGCAGAAGGAATGGTTCCGGGTGCGAAACATATCCCAATGATGCAAATTCCGGAACGAATGACAGAGCTTGACAAAGATAAAGAATATATTTTCATTTGCCGTTCGGGAAATCGGAGCGGGCAAGTGTGTGGATTTTTAGAAGGCCATGGCTATAAAGTCGTCAATATGATTGGCGGAATGCTTGAGTGGACCGGTGAATTAGAATGGAATGAGCAAAATTCATAAAATTTTTAAATAAAGTGTTATAAAATTCGGATAACTTGGCCATGATGAAAATAACAATAGTGAAAGTGCTTTGTTTGTTGGCGGAACTTCTCTTGTAAATCCGGACAATAAAACTTAGTCTACTTTTTCACCAATATTTTTATATTTTCCTATACTGTAAAAAAGGAGTTAAAGGAAAATGGTCAAGGTAAAGGTATTCGATTATGAACATGAAAAAGACTTGGAACATGAAATGAATAATTTTTTAGGAAAACTTGATGAAGATCAGCTAATAGATATTAAATATCATGTTGCGGCAATGTATGAAGAAGATGATGAAGATCAAATCTATTGTTTTTCGGCTATGGTTATTTATCGGAAATGAGTTGAAAAAAACCAGGAACACAGTGCTCCTGGTTTTTTACTCGTTTTCCAGTTTTAAAGCAAATTTTGCCGCATTTAAGCCTGCAAGTCTTCCGGTGACAAGAGCCGACGTAATATTATATCCCCCTGTGTAGCCGTGAATATCCAAAATTTCCCCGCAAAAATAAAGTCCTTCCATTTTTTTCGATGCAATTGTCTTTGGCTCGACTTCTTTTATAGAAATTCCACCGCCTGTTACAAAGGCTTTTTCTAAAGGTAAGGTACCGTTAACAGTAAAGCGGAAATCTTTACAAAGTTGAGCGAGCTTTCGGAGCTTCTCTTTTGCAATGGTGTTCATCGGCTGGTCTTGGTCAATTTCTGCTTGCTCCAATAAAAATAAAAGGTAACGTTCCGGTAAAAGACCTTTCAAAGCATTTTTGACCGCTTTTTTCGCTTCTTCTTTTACATGAGAAACAATTTCCTGAAAAATTTCTTCTTCGGTCCGGTCAACAATTGTGTCCAGTTTCATGGTTACATGTGACAGATTCCATTTTTTCATTGCTTTAACGACAAATTGGCTGCACCGTAAAACAGCCGGTCCGGAAATACCGAAATGGGTAAAAATCATATCCATTTGATGGGTAATAATCGGTTTTCCTTTTGGATTTAATACCGATAAAGCTACATTTCGAAGCGATAATCCTTGTAATGTACGATTTTTTATAAAAGGTTCATCCGAAAGTAAAGGAACTTCTGTCGGGTAGAGTTCAGTTACTGTATGTCCGGCTTTTTCCGCCCAAGGATATCCGTCACCTGTAGAACCGGTGTGAGGGACCGATTTACCGCCGACCGCAACAACGACAGAGCGGGCCTTTATTTTTTCACCATTTTTTAAAATAACTTCTGCCACATGACCGTCTTCGTAATTGATATCCGCAACAGGGGTATTTGTTCTAATCATTACGTCAAGTTCTTTCAATCGGTTCAGTAATGCATTGACGACTGATTTTGCATCGTTTGTGACCGGAAACATCCGTCCGTGATCCTCTTCTTTCAGCTTCACACCTAAATTTTCAAAGAATTTTATAATGTCCTCATTGTTAAAAATAGAGAAGGCACTGTAAAGAAAGCGGCCGTTCCCGGGAATATGTTTAACAATTTCATCAACCGGAAGACGGTTTGTTACATTGCAGCGCCCGCCACCGGAAATAGCAAGCTTTCGACCAAGCTTATCACCTTTATCGACAAGCAACACGTTCGCCCCTGTTTCTCCTGCTGCAATTGCCGCCATCAATCCACTCGGACCGCCACCTATTACGAATACATCTACATTCAAAACAATCACCTTTTTCATTATCAGGTTATAACTTCATTCATTATATAAAAGGGGAAATCAGAAAGAAAGTGGATTTAAGTTTTTTTACTGATAGATCAAGGTGGGTGATCGTACAGGGTGAAATCAGCAGTTCCCATGGCGACTTGACAGTACCGCTGCCGAATTCAACCGTAAGATATCTTAATTTATTCAACAGTCCCCCCATCTAATTCACCAGTAAAAAGAGAAAAATAAACAGCAAACAAGCCTTAATTCAATAGTAAAAATGAAAAATTCAACAGCAGGGCACCTATAATCAACAGCAACCTATCGAATTCATCAGCAGATTCCTCAAATTCAACTACGGAAGGAAAAATTCAACAACAAATCACTTGAATTTCGACAGAAAAATAAAAAAAGCAGTTCAATCTGCTTCATCCCTAAAAAGTTCGCAAAAAATATAAAAGTAAATTGTCAATTCAATATAAAAACATGTAAACTAGATTAGTGTATTTTAACGTAAAAATTTGTCATAATGTTGAGCAGATAATATTATTAAAAGAGAAAAACTGTTAGGTTGGGATTGTATGGGTTCAAAATTTATGCGGGGTACGTTTATTCTGACCCTTGGTACATATATTTCAAAATTTCTTGGCTTAATATACATAATTCCTTTTTTTGCATTGGTTGGAGATAATGGTAACGCACTCTATAATTACGGATATGTACCGTATACGATTTTTATTAGTATTGCGACGGCGGGCATTCCTTTAGCTGTTTCCAAGTTTATTTCCAAATACAATGCCTTGGAAGAGTATGGTGTTGGGCGGAAATTATTTAAGTCAGGCTTGGTTGTCATGCTTTTGACAGGCTTGGCTTCATTTATCATTCTTTATTTATTGGCTCCGACATTTGCTGATATTATCATTGCAGATAAAGATCAAATAATAAAGTCTGATGATGTTGTGTCAGTTATTCGGGCAGTCAGCTTTGCATTAATCATTGTCCCGTTTATGAGTCTCATACGTGGTTTCTTTCAAGGGCATCAATCCATGGGACCGTCTGCTGTGTCACAAGTCGTTGAGCAAATTGTTCGGGTTGCATTTCTTTTAATCGGGGCACTTGTCGTTTTAAAAGTATTTCATGGTTCTGTTGTTACAGCTGTCCAAGTGGCGACATTTGCAGCCTTTGTTGGTGCGATCGGCAGTTTAATTGTTTTACTATGGTATTGGTATAAGCGAAAACCGTATTTGGATGAATTGTTACGAAAAGATAAGGGAACTATTCAAATATCCTTAAAAGAGATTTATAAAGAGATTTTTATATCGGCAATTCCGTTTGTTGTCGTTGGGATCGCGAATTCCTTATTTCAATTAGTCGATCAGTTAATCCATAATCAGGCAATGGCAAATATCGGTTTGGCAAAAATTGCTGATGCAAGTCTTGCAGCTTTAAACGTAAATTCACATAAAATTGTCATTATCCCTGTATCACTGGCGACCGCCTTTTCCGTTTCGCTTGTCCCATCAATTACCGATGCGTTTGTTAATCATCGTGAAAAGCAATTGAAATCACAAATGAATCAAACGTTTCAAGTGTTATTGTTTTTAACATTGCCTGCATCGATTGGAATTTCTATTTTGGCCGAACCGTTTTATACATTCTTTTATAAGCCGGATCCATTCGGTACCAAAATTTTAATGATATATGCACCGGTTGCCATCCTTTTTGCCCTATTTTCCGTAACCGCTGCGATTTTACAAGGGTTAAATCAACAAAAATTTACGGTGTTCAGCTTGTTGTTAGGGCTTTTGTTTAAACTTATTTTAAATACACCGATGATTGAGCGATTTCAAACGTTCGGGGCGATTTATGCTACCGTTATCGGATATTCAGTCACAATCATAATCAATTTGATCGTGATAAAATATTTTGCCAATTATAAATATCGTCTTGTATTCCGACGGGGGATTTTGATTATTATATTTAATGTAATTATGGGTATTTCTGTTTTTCTGTTTTATAAACTAATCACCCTATTCATAGCACCGGAAACAAAATCCATGTCATTACTGATTATTTTGGTCTGTACAATAATTGGAGCGGTTATTTATTTTTACTTGAGTTTCAAGTCACGCTTATTGTATTTCTTGTTTCCTGAACAAATGCAAAGTTTGAAAAAGAAGTTATCTAGTTAGAGTCAAACTTACATCAGCGGAGGAAATCGTTCCCCCGCTGATCGTTAGTTGACGAATCATGTCTTTAGCTGACCTGGTTGGATGTCTCTAGGTGCGTGTCCTGAACTTTTCAAATTAAAAACCTAAACGTCTTTCTACTCTGCGAAGTCGGTTTTCCAAGCGGTCGACTTCCCGTTCCAAACGGTTTACATTCCTTTCTAATCTGTCAATTCGGGTTTGTGTACCTGTTCCCGGAAAGCCGGGGGAAAATTGTCCGGTTTGCCCCGGGGTTTGAAATTGCCCCTGTCCCGGAAATTGTCCCGGGGTTTGAAATTGATCCATTCCTGGAAATTGTCCTTGGCCGGGAAATTGATATTGCCGGTAGTAATCAATCATAAACATAACCTCCTCTATAATCTCAGTAATTAGTGTATGTGCATATAACTAAAAGGGACTGATTGGAATGCCTAATTCTTGATTAAAAAAGAGGTGGTTTGCTTTAATAAGTTTTTGGTAATGGAGATAAGAAAATTTAGTCTAAAGTATGGGCAAAAATATATGATCTGCTTTAAATTTTTGGGAATGGAGTTAAGAAAATTTAGCCTGATTCGTGGAAAAAAATATATGGTCTGCTTTAAATTTAGGGAATGGTTTTAAGAATTTTTACCCTAATGTGCAATCGAAAAATATCGTTTGCTAAGAAATTTGCATGTGGATGAAAGAGTATATTGGCTAATTTGTGGTCATTAAAGGGTCCAATATCTTTTCCTATGTAAAAACATGGGAAGAATGTCATTATAGCCGAAAGACGTTAGGAGGCTGTTAAATGCGAATTGATAAAATTTTGGCAAATATCGGCTATGGGAGCCGGAAAGAAGTGAAAAAGTTATTAAAGAATCGGGTGGTAACTGTAAATGGAGAGACCGTGACAGATGCGAAAACTCATGTCGACCCAAAAAAAGATGAAATGACTGTTTATGGGGAAAAAATTGAATACAAAGAATATATTTATTTAATGATGAATAAACCGGCCGGTGTGATTTCCGCGACAGAAGACGTCCGTGAGAAAACCGTGATTGATTTGTTAGGAATGGAGGATGCTGTTTATGAGCCTTTTCCCGTTGGACGACTCGATAAAGATACAGTGGGTCTGTTGCTTCTAACGAATGACGGGGGATTGGCGCATCAGCTGTTGTCACCGAAAAAGCATGTACCGAAAACGTATTATGCATTAGTGGATGGAACCATTACGGAGGAAGACAAAAAAGCGTTTGCAGCCGGAATTAAGCTTGATGATGGTTATGTCACAAAGCCTGCTCAACTCAATATTTTACGGAGCGGTGAAATTCGGTCGGAAATTGAATTGACGATTACAGAAGGGAAATTTCATCAAGTGAAACGCATGTTTGAAGCGGTAGGAAAAAAAGTAGTTTATCTAAAGCGGCTTTCCATGGGACCGATTAAGCTGGATGGGGATTTAGCTGAAGGGGAATATCGAGAACTGACCGATGAAGAAATCGATCTTCTGAAAAATAGGCAATGACCTGTTTTTTATAATTATGAAGTGCGGGCTGAAAAAAATCGCCAATTAAAGGCGATCCCTATATAAATCTTTATATCTAAGATGAAATTCTCACTTTTTTATCTGTCGTTGTCCATTTGCCTCGGCTTGGGCTTGTAACTAAGCCATTATATGCCAAAACATTTAAATCTCTTTGAATGGTCCGAGGAGTCGTGCCAAACTCGTCAACTAATTCCTGTGTTGACACCGTTCCGTTTTCATAAATAAACATGTATACGGATTTGATTCGAGTTAGCATTCGGTCTGTTGAGTTTTTCAAAAAACCACACCCCTATAAAATTATTAATTGGCGAACTGCAAACGACAACGGGGAATAGCATCCCTGTTCTCTGAGACTCTGCACAACTATCGTCGGCAGGTTCTTATCTACGCAAACTTCTCCTAATTGCACCTTTTCCATTTTAGTAAAACCTAACTTCTCAATGGAGTAATACAGCACATAGAACCATTTGTTTTGATAAGGATTTTTACTAACAATGCATGTTCCAATAAATTACTTTCACATTAGGATAAGGCTCGACTAAAAACTTTTGCTTACCATTCATATCTAAGAAAATATTTTTCCTCATATCATCTCAATAGCTATATCATGAGGTTTCATGACATTGATTTCTGATAAATGGAAAATGTAATACTAATATTATAACGAATTGACATTTAAATTGCCAGTCTTTTTATATTATTAGAAAATAAATTTTTTTGAACAAATTGTTGAATATCTTGTTAAATTTGTCCACACAAACGGTCACTAAAACTTCCTCTTATGGTTAAAAGAAAGTCAAAGATGGAAAGGAGGGGGAAGATAAGTGCCGTAAGTGCTCGATTGGTTTAACTAATCATCAGTAGGATGAGACCCCCACTGATGGAAGGCTCACTCTATTGTCAAGAATTATGTAATGACGGTCTTTTCTAATAGTTACGTAAGATTTTCGGAAGTTTAATAGAAAGCTAATAAAATATTCACCTCCTTTTTTGCCATTATATGAATAATGTTATAAAATATTCAAAGAAATTCATTCAATAGATGTTTGAATGGTAATAGGTTATTTTCTTATACGTTTAAGAATAAATTTCCAGCAAAGGTGAGATTTCACTTAAATGTAGGCTGATTTCAACGAAGGGAAGGGAGAACATTGGGAAAAGTTATTTTTAATGGTCATATTGTTGATCGGGAAAAAGCGATCATTCATATTGAGGATCGCGGATTTCAGTTTGGTGACGGTGTTTATGAAGTAATCAGGATTTACAATGGAAAGCCTTTTACATTAAAAGAGCATATTGATCGGCTTTATGCAAGTGCCCAAAAAATTTATATGGAGATTCCTTATTCTAAACAAGAAATAACGGATTTAATTATCAATTTGCTTGAACAAGAGAATGCTTCTACATGTAATCTGTATTTGCAAATTTCAAGAGGTGTAGTTCCCAGAAATCATGTTATTCCTGAAACGGTTTCACCCACCTTGATCGGTTATCTTATGCCCGGTACTCGTCCGGTTGATTTAATGAAAACCGGGGGGAAAGCCGTTATTACGGAGGATTTACGCTGGCATTATTGTGATATAAAGTCGATCAGTTTGTTAGGAGCTGTTTTGGCAAAGAAAAAAGCAACGGATGCCGGCTGTCTGGAAGCAATTTTACATCGAGATGGCATCATTACAGAGGGTAGTTCGACCAATATATGGATGGTTCAAAACGGGAAGCTATTTACTCATCCGGCTAATCAATTTATTTTAAATGGGATTACCAGACAAAAAGTAATTTCATTGCTTGACTTCAACCAACTGCCTTATGAAGAAACCGGTTTTACTGTGGAACAATTACAAAATGCCGACGAGCTGTTTTTAACGAGTACGACAATGGAAATCATCCCGATTGTTGAAGTAGATGGTGTAAAAATTGGAAACGGGACGCCAGGGGATGTAACGAGAAAACTTCAAACATTATTTGAACAAGAAATAGAGCATGAATGTGGTCATCTTTTAAGCAAGGTGGAATAATTGTCTCTTACAAATATACTTCTACACGAAACGGAATGGCCAAAGATAAGATAATTTTTTAACAATTACAGTTTGTTTATTTATAAATCTTTGAGTACTACTCCCTTTTTTGGTGTACAATAAATAATGAATAAAAATGTACGAGGGAGTACCATTATGAAAGGGAATCATTATTTTTTTGCCGTAAAATTACCGAGTGAAGCGAAGAAATTTATTCACCAATGGGTTATGACGAATAAAGAGCATTTTCCGTTTAAACGTTGGGTCCATCCCGAAGATTATCATATCACCCTTGCTTTTTTAGGGGATCAAGAAATAGAAATGTTAGAAAGAGCAATCGCTGCTGTTGAAAAAATCGCAAAGGAAGAAAAACCATTTGAGCTTACTTTTCATCAGTTGGGGACATTTGGAAAGGCGACGGAACCGCGGATTTTTTGGCTGGATGTTAAAACTTGTGAACGGTTAACAGGTATACAGAAAAACGTGTATAATCAATGTATAAAACTCGGGTTTTCTCTTGATAAAAAACCATTCCGCCCTCATATTACATTAGCCAGAAAATGGGGTGGAACCGATCCTTTCCAAATGAACCTGCTGGATCTGTATAGCTTCCGGAAATCTTTTTCATTTTCTGTTAATCAAATTGTTTTATATGAAACACATCTTGATCAAACGCCAAAATATAAAGAATATCATGTGTTTCAACTGGATGCTTGATGGTAAGAAAAAGAACATGCCGTCTGTGACCGGACAATAAAGCGTATGTATAGGCTGTTCTTCAGTATTTTTTCTGATGTATTAAAAAGGAAGGGTAGAAATAATGGGACAATTGATAAAACTGCAAGACTATGTTTCCAGATATGAACTGGATATATATAAATATCCTTCCCGCTTTATTCGTTTGAAAAGATTGCAGTGGCAGCAATTGTATAAAGCTTGGGATGAAGGCGTATTAGTAAATTCAAGCCCTGAAATAATTAGTACAGCGACTGAAGAACCGTCAGGGAAGGAAAAAATCTGGGGAAAAATGAAATCGGTATTTACAAAAAATAAAGAAGAATGGCAGGAAGATGCTGCGGGTCAAGTCAAGGAATGGACAATAATAGACGATGAAGACGCGAACATGAACAGATTTCCATTCCAGTTTGAAACAATGCCTAAAACAGTTGACGAGTTAAAGTACCAATTTTTGGAGGAAATATTTAAAGTACAAATTCAGTGGGCAAGTTCAACCGTTTTTGAACAATCGAATGTCGACATTTCTTATTTTTGGGAAAAAAACCTGAAATATTTTATGTTACGGTTCCCGGATACATTTTTATTTTTGTATAAACCGGTATTTTCTTTAAAAAAGGCCGAGATTCAAACCGAGACCATTTTGTTAACCCCGTTGGAAGTTGTTTGTATAAAATTTATAGAATCAGAGGATCAAGCAGTCTATATAGGCTCGGAAGACCATTTTTGGGAAAAAAGGGTTAATCATCAACGGAAAAAATTTTTAAACCCACTTATTGCATTAAATCGTACGGAATCGATTATAAAAGGAATATGGAAGCAAGCAAATATTGATTTTCCGATATCAAAAGTATTGATCAGCCGCAACGGTTTCATTGATTTTCCGTCTGCTCCGTACGGAATTACATTGGTTGACCATCGGAACTATCCCGAATGGTTTGAAAGAATGCGAGAATTTAAAGCACCAATGAAAAACGGACAATTGAAAGCGGCCAGAGCTTTACTTATTCATTGTCATTCTGTTTCCAAGTCAAGAATTTACTAAATCATCCCACTACAAAGTTTGCGCTCGCATTTTTGTGTAAATATATTCCATATGGCAGGATTTAGGAAATTTTGACTTGACGCAAACGTTCACAAAGGGATACAATCATAAAGTCACTATTATTGAACGGCAACTTTATCATTTTTTCTTTTCTATATACGATGCATTATTAGGGACCAAAGAGCAGCATTGAGGGTGAACACGGTGGAACATATACTTGAAAATGGTTGGGTGTTAGAACCGGCCGGCGGTTTAACAGGTGAGGCTTTCATCGCTTCTCATGAAAACAAAAAACTATTTATAAAACGAAATTCATCACCATTTTTGGCCGTGCTTTCTGCTGAAGGAATTGTTCCCAAATTGATTTGGACAAAGCGGTCGGAAAGTGGGGATGTGTTTACTGCACAAAAATGGATCAAGGGCAGAAAACTTGAACCGAATGATATGAGTGGTGAAGATGTTGCCAAATTATTAAAAAAAATTCATCGTTCAAAGCCTCTTTTATCAATGATGAAAAGATTAGGAAAAACACCTTTTTCCCCTGAAATATTACTTACTCAACTACAGAGCAAACTTAATGCGAACTTAATAAAAGAATTCGCTATTTCCAAGACGATTCGTTACTTGGAGCAACATGTACCTGAAATACGACCGAATAATTGGGCAGTTTGCCATGGAGATATGAATCATAATAATTGGATGATTACCGATGAGAATGAATTATTTTTAATTGATTGGGAAAGTGCCATTATCGGGGATCCGGCTTTCGATCTTGGACCGTTATTATATTGGTACGTACCCGAGGATGAATGGGAAAATTGGTTAAATAATTATGGGATATACTTGACTGATTCCATCTATAATCGTTTAAAATGGTATGTTTATTATCAGACGCTCTTATCGATTCAATTTTTTGATAGTAAAGGAAATGAAAAAGATCGTGTATTTTGGCTTGAATATTTAGACACAATCAAGTAAGATGTACGAAGAAAACCGACTGAAACAATCTCCCTAATTTCGAAGTCAGGGAGATTTTTTCACGTTATCTGAATTGAACTAACTGAATTGATTAATCTGGTCTACCCAAGAGTTTAATTGATCTTGGTGATTTGATATATGTTCATCAAGATGTTGGGTATATTTTCCATTCTGACCGTATGAATAAATTTCGCTTAGTATTGCTTTTCCGGTTTGATCAATATTTTGATTAACCATCAAAGCCTTGGCGAGTCGTTCAATTTGTTCACATTCTGATACAGATCCGCAGCAATCTTTAGAATGGTTTTGTAAAATATCTTTTAACAAATTCATTTGATCAGTGTATTGGATAGGCATCATGATTCCCCCTTGATGAGATCTTTTATAATATAAAGAAAACTTCGGCGTCAGGGCCTTTAAGCTGTATCAACAAAGCATTGCGCTTTTAGCCGATCGATTTGTACGTCGCTAAGTTGGCGCTGCTGTTTTTCTTATCATATAACAAATTTCAGTTTTTATACTTAATGATTGATGCAAAAATAAGTAATACATTTAACAAAAGAGGTGGCAAGATGCGATTAAGAAATAAACCGTGGGCAAAAGAAAAATTGTTGAACTATCCGCAATTTGTTGTACATCATCCGGAAACGTGGAAGGAAAAATGGCATGACCTTTTTGGTAATAATCACCCTATTCATATAGAAATTGGTACGGGAAAGGGGCGTTTTATTACGGAAATGGCAAAGGCGAATCCTGAAATCAATTATATCGGGATTGAGGCGTATACAAGCGTGATTGTTTCGGCATTGGACCGTGCCATTGAAGCTGAAGTACCGAATTTAAAATTGCTCAATATGAATGCCCAAAAATTGATTGATGTTTTCGGTCCGGGTGAAATTGACCGTCTTTACTTAAATTTTTCCGATCCGTGGCCAAAAAATAAGCATGAGAAGCGGAGGCTTACTTATAAATCATTTTTAGACATGTACGCGAAGGTTTTGGTTAGTGGAGGCGAACTGCATTTTAAAACAGATAATCAAGCTTTGTTTGAATATTCCCTTATTAGTTTTTCTGAATACGGACTGAAATTGAAATATATTAGCCTTGATTTACACAATAGTGATTTTCAAGGGAATATAATGACCGAATATGAAGAGAAATTTTTACAAAAAGGGAATCGGATTTATCGTTGTGAAGTGCAATTTCCTACAATTAGCAAATAAAAATTTAGATAGATTTTATTTTTTGTAATGTTTGGTTTTCCGTATGATTAGTTTGCCAAATAAGTTGACTGTGCCGCGGACAAACAAAGTTTTCAGCGACTATTTCTCGTAACGAAAATATTGCTCATAAAATTTTTTTTGGAAATTTAATAATAAATTCTTTCCTTATAAAAAAGTTTCGTTTTATAATAGTATATAAAGATAAGTTTATTTTATAAGGAAAGAAGGAATTTTATGTCTGATCGTTATCAAGAAAAAAATTCATTCAAGGAGATTTTTCAGAATTATATATTTATAACAATTGGTGCAATTATATTTGCTTATGGATTGGAAACATTTTTAGTTCCCAATCAAGTGATCGATGGCGGCGTTGTCGGTATATCATTAATTTTAGATGAACTCATTGTACCTATCCCTTTCAGTATTTTCCTCGTTGTTTTAAATATTCCTTTTTTATTCATCGGCTACAAGCAAATCGGGAAATCGTTTGCATTCCAAAGTTTATACGGGATTATTTTGGCATCCATTTTTACGGAATTATTTCACCATGTTGAGCCAATCACTGACGATCCGTTGTTGGCAGCGATCTTTGGCGGAATCGTACTCGGGGTCGGTGTCGGCACGGTTTTGCGAAATAATGGCGCACTCGACGGCACAGAGATTTTAGCCACTTTAATCAGTAGTAAAACCTCATTTTCTGTTGGACAAGTTGTTATGATTTTTAATATTTTCATTCTTGGTAGCGCCGGTTTCGTATTTAGTATTGACAGTACATTTTACTCGTTAATTGCTTACTTTATCGCTTTTAAAGTTATTGATATTGTTATTGTTGGTATGAATGAATCGAAATCCGTCTTGATTGTCTCGGATAAATATAAAGAAATCGGTGAAGCTTTGTTGAATCGTTTAGGGAGAACAGTTACATATTTCACCGGTGAGGGAGGCTACAGCGGAGAGGAGAAGAAGGTCATTTATTGTGTGATAACCCGCTTGGAGGAAGCAAAATTAAAAGCGATTGTTCGCTATTTTGATCCGAATGCTTTTTTGGCTATGACGGATGTTAGCGATGTAAAAGGTGGGCAATTCAAAAAGAAAAGCATTCATTGATTTTCGAATCATTGGTAAAAATCTAATTTTTTTCCAACCCCCCTAGACGGAAAATAGATTTTACTTGTAATAATATTTAACTTTAGATTAATATTTTGATAAATAAGGTTTTCCGGAAAGGGTGGGAGAATGGAACAATTACATATTGGGAAAATAAGGTTGACTTGGCTGAATGGTGGCGTGACCCATTTGGACGGCGGGGCCATGTTCGGGGTTGTCCCGAAACCGTTATGGACGAAAAAATATGCAGTTAACGATAAAAACCAAATTGAGTGCCGAACAGATCCAATTCTTGTTGAAGTAAATGGAAAACGCTTTTTAATCGAATCAGGAATCGGCAATGGAAAATTAACGGATAAGCAAAAAAGAAATTATGGTGTTACAGAGGAATCTAAGATCGATGAATCATTGGCTGAACTTGGATTGAAAAGAACCGATATCGATGCGGTATTGATGACTCATCTTCATTTTGATCATGCGAGTGGATTAACTTTACCAAAAGAAGATAAGTTTGTACCCGGTTTTCCAAATGCGATCATTTATTGTACAGAAACGGAATGGGATGAAATGCGGAATCCGAATATACGCTCAAAATCAACCTATTGGGAAAATAATTGGAAGGGAATTGAAGACCAAGTTGAAACCTTTCATAATGAATTAGAAATTGTACCCGGTATCCGCATGGTTCATACAGGCGGGCACAGTAACGGTCATGCAATTATAATCATGGAATCAGAGGGGGAAACGGCCATCCATCTGGCTGACCTGTTACCGACACATGCACATCAAAATGTACTTTGGGTAATGGCCTATGACGATTATCCAATGAACTCCATCGCTGAAAAGCAAAAGTGGATTCTTTATGCAGAGGAACATAATGCTTGGTTTACCTTTTATCATGATGCTGTTTATCGTGCGCTTAAATGGGATATTCAAGGGAATATCGTTCAGTCGATTGCGATCCAAAAAAATTAATTTTTAACCTGTCGCAAAAATTACTTTAAAACGGCGATTGAGTTATCAAGAAAAAACCCAGGGATGTTTCAGCAATCCTGGGTTTTCGTATCATATTGAGATGTCCGGTTTGAAATTTTTTTAAAATGGGCGTAAAACCCTTACGCCTATAGCCTAGTGGTAGTTTAAACGATTGACCATTCCAAAATTTCCCCTGTATTGGCATCGGCTAAAAATTCAAAATGTTTTTCATCATTGTCTTCTATTTTCGTAATCCCGCCACGGTACGCTTGATATGTGAATGAGTTTTGATTCAAAGTTTCGGGTTTAGTCATAATCCATGATCCGGTCACTTTCCCATTTGCCCCTGCAGTGTTTTTTATGAGATGTAAAATTTCTTCAGATGTAAATTTGCTGCGGTTTTCTGTCATTGCTTTGCTTGAGAGAAATCCAAAAGCGATTCCGCACATGATCCCGGCAAGAAAACTTTTTTTGTTCATTCATTTCGCCTCCTACTATGAAAAAGTATACCTAGTTTTCAGATAAAATACTATAGCTAATTTTAGTTTGGTATATAAAGAAAACCGGTTTTTTATCCTACCTTAACGGCGAGTCAAGTCTCCACCTTAAAATTTTCGAGTTTACAAAGAGGATAGATGGGGGAATTGCTCGTAAAGGTCCGATTGGTTTAACTATCTATTAGTGGAGTGGAAAACCCCCACTGATAGGAGTTTCACTTATCGTAAGTGTCCGATTTTCTTCAAGTTTCATTTTATGGCATAAGCGATAAAAGTTCTGTAAAATAAACAATGTACATATTTTTCGTAATCCTAAAGAAATGAGGTAATAATGTGAATCAAGAGACATTGGATTTATTTAAAGTGTTAACTGAACTTCCGGGAACTTCCGGAAATGAACATTTTGTCCGAAATTTTATGCGAGAACAGTTGACGAAATATGCGGATGAAATTGTTCAAGATGGTCTGGGGAGTATTTTTGGAATAAAACATAGTGAAAAAGACGGTCCGAAGATTATGGTCGCCGGTCATATGGATGAAGTCGGTTTTATGGTTACAGCGATAACAAAAAACGGAATGATCCGTTTTCAGCCTTTAGGTGGTTGGTCACCCCAAGTATTACAAGCACAACGCGTCCAAATATTTACGGACAATGGGCCGGTGGATGGTGTGATCGGCTCGATTCCCCCACACTTATTAAGAGGTACTGAAAATAAGAACAAAGTAACAGAAATAAAAGACTTATTAATTGATATCGGTGCCGACGATAAAGAAGACGCTTTACGTATCGGAATTAAGTCCGGGCAACAAATTGTCCCGATTTGCCCGTTTACACCGCTTGCCAATCCGAAGAAAATCATGGCAAAAGCTTGGGACAACCGCTATGGCTGTGGACTTGCCATTGAACTTTTAAAAGAGCTTCAAGGAGTGACATTGCCTAACACATTATATTCCGGAGCGACCGTTCAAGAAGAAGTAGGTTTACGCGGGGCAAGAACTTCCGCATACATGATTAAACCGGATTTATACTTTGCTTTGGATGCCAGTGCGGCAAATGATATGACCGGTGATAAAAACCAATTTGGTCATCTGGGTGAAGGTGTGCTTCTTCGCATTTATGATCCAACCATGGTCACACATCGGGGGTTACGGGAATTCATATTAGATATGGCAGAATCGAATCATATACCGTATCAATATTTTGTTTCCGGTGGCGGTACGGACGCGGGTCAAGTTCATCTTGCCAATGAAGGAGTACCAAGTGCGGTAATCGGAATTTGTGCACGGTATATTCATTCGCATGCATCCATTATTCATGTTGATGATTATTTGGCAGCGAAAGAATTGCTTATCAAACTTGTCAAAGCCGCTGATAAAACAACGGTTGCGAGTATAAAAGCCAATGTATAACCATCGATTTGCGTATATTTCCTTGATCAAGCTTAATCGAAAGCTATTTACGCAAGCAGCGGAACTGAATAAGATCGTAAATTGAAATCCTTATTCTTAGGGGGCTCACGTTTTCCGCTTTACCCGGAAACGCCCCCAATCATTGAGTTCTTTCTATATTTATATATTATGAAGCCATCGGGTAGGAACTGTTGTTTTTACCCTATCTTTTTTTACAAAAATTCTTTTAAGAGAAAGAGGAATGATCATGAGACTGGCGGCAGGTACAACAAATCAGGCAAAATTGCAGGCTATTTATAATATATTTTATAATGGGGCGGATATAATCCCGTGCAAAGTTCCATCCAATGTAAGCGAACAGCCATTTTCTGATGAGGAAACGATCCAAGGAGCGATCAATCGAGCAAAAAATGCCATTGCTGAAACGGATGCTGATATTGGTTCTGGTTTGGAAGGAGGGGTAAATGAATCACTACACGGATTAATGTTGTGCAATTGGGGAGCACTTGTTATACGCGAATTTTCTGAACAACCTTTTATCGCCGGCGGTGCACGAATTGTTTTGCCTGCTTATATTAGTCAGAGATTAAGAAATGGGGAAGAATTGGGACCGGTAATGGATGACTTTTGTCAACAAGAAAATATTCGTTCTCATGAAGGGGCAATCGGAATTTTTACCGATGGCCAAGTAAACCGGGTTGAGATGTTTACACAGGTAGTGAAATTATTAAAAGGGCAATTCGATTATGCCAACAAAACAAGTAACGGGGGCTGATCATGCTTCGAAAATTACAAGTAATTCAATTACTGTTGTTCGTTTTTCTTTTATCTGCTTGTACTTCATCACTTCAGGATAAACAGCAAGATGTTAAAGAGCTGTTGGAGTCAAGTGTGACGGCTGAAAGTGAGAAACCAAATAAAGAGACCGATGATATTCGTTTCTATTTACCTTTCGCAATGAAAATGAATGAATCGGATGCAAATAATATCCTTGTTACAAAAGGAGACCAAATATTTATTTTATTCATCAATAAGAATGAAAAAGAGGATAGCCGGGTTGTTTACGAGGCGATGTTAAAGGAAGCTAATTCCTATACGTTTACTGAAACATTTACGAATAAAAATAAGTTCGGTTATGTGTTTTTAAAAGAAACAAACAAAGATGAATATGAACTGACGGTCGGAATCGGCGGCTATAAAATGACTACCATGACAGATATGAAGCGATTAACCCAGGATGCGGAAACGATGATGAAAGTGGTATCTTCTATTGAATTAAAGGGATAATAACAGCTAATTGGTACCATATGTTGCGTTGGAGACTTAAAGAAGACAAAAACGAGTTGACGCGATAAAGCATCTTCACATTGGAGACCTCCACGAGGGAAGTTGCAAAAGAGGTACTAAAAACAAGATAGTGGAAAGTCTTGTCCTCCTTTGCTAAACTCTATAAGAGAATATTTCCAACCAAAATTTTTAAATATTGCTGGAGGGTTTATAAGTGGAAAAATTACAATCCGTTGAACAATTTGAATCGCTAAAGAATAGTGGAAGTCATGTCTTTTTATTTACGGCCGGATGGTGCCCGGATTGCCGTTTCCTTGAACCATTTTTGCCGGAAATTGAAAATGAATATAAAGAATACACTTTTGTTTCCGTTGACCGGGACGAATTTATCGACTTATGCGGGGAACTGGATATTTTTGGCATCCCAAGCTTTGTTGTTTTTAAAGATGGTCAAGAAATCGGACGTTTTGTCAGCAAAGATCGGAAAACAAAAGAAGAAGTGGAAAAATTTATGGATTCATTAAAGTAGTTCCTGTGCATCCATAATATGGAGTGATTCCTATGAAAATGTCGGTTACAACCTTGAAAAAAATTTTAGAACAACGTTTAGCAGGCGACAACCGGAAAATTACTTTCAATCGTGATAAAGATGAATTAAGGGTGGAAGATACAAAAATCAAAAAAGGGATTAATATTTCTTTACCACCAATTATCGGGAAATGGGAAAAAGAACGGGACCATGCTATTGATGAAGTTGTCTATTATGTAGAAGCAGCATTAAAAGCGATGACGTCATCAATCGAATTGACCGGACAGGAGAAAAACATCTTTCCGGTCATTCGTTCCACCTCTTTTCCGAAAAGAACAGATACAGGTGGAGAAATGTTAGTGGATGAGCATACCGCGGAAACGAGGATTTATTATGCCTTGGATTTAGGCAATACATATCGACTAATTGATGAAAACATGTTAGCAAAAGAAAATTGGGAGCCGAACATGATCCGGGAAATGGCCAAGTTTAATTTACGATCCCTTGCTAATCCGTTGAAAAAAGACTCCGTCCGCGGGAATGACTTTTATTTTTTAAATACGAATGACGGATATGATGCGAGCCGGATTTTGAATGAAAACTTATTGAAAGAAATGGAAGAAAAGGTTGAAGGGAAACTCGCTATCTCCATTCCCCATCAAGATGTTTTGATTTTTGCTGACATAAAAAATGATATCGGATATGATATATTGGCCCAAATGACGATGAGTTTTTTTACAAATGGAGCGATTCCAATTACTGCCCTCTCTTTTTATTATGAAGATGGGAAACTCGAACCGATTTTTATTATGGCCAAAAACCGGCCGATTAGAAAGGAGTAATCGAATGAACATTTTTTACAATAAAGAAGGAGTCGGCGATATATTTTTAATTTCGTTGAAGCCGGTAAATCAAGCAAATTTTACATATGAGAAAAAAGATGATGTTGTAAAAATCGTAAACAGTGAGACAGGTGAGACAGCAGGGTTCAACCTCTTCAATGCCTCAAACTATGTTTCTTTTACTGTGACGAAAGGACTTGTAGACTTGACGGAGGAATTGGTGGCGAAATTAAATGAAATCATAAACAGTCACGGATTCACCGATCAGTTAACTGCTGATCTTTCACCAAAATTTGTTGTCGGTTATGTGAAAGAAAAGGAAAAGCATCCGCAAGCAGACAAATTAAGTGTTTGTAAAGTCGATGTTGGAACCGAAATATTACAAATTGTTTGCGGTGCGCCTAATGTGGATGCCGGGCAAAAAGTCGTTGTCGCTAAAATTGGTGCAGTGATGCCGAGCGGTCTTGTTATCCAACCTGCTGAACTTCGCGGTATATCTTCACAAGGAATGATTTGTTCAGCCCGGGAATTAGCACTTCCAAATGCTCCGGAGAAAAAAGGGATTCTTGTTCTGGAAGATACATATACGGTAGGAACTGAATTTAAATATTAAAAGCAGCTAAAAAACAAGATTAAATTGGCTGCAGTTGCAACTCAAGCATCTTAAGTTCTGGTAGTGTGTTATCACTGGTACTGCGCTTTTCAAATAAGAGGCAGAATCCTAAATCAAACATTACAATAATATGGTTTAGTTTTGCGTTTTAGCAAACCAATCAAATCGATGAAATACGTTCTCGTCGCCGTTTTAAGGTGAGAAATGCTTGTTTCTGGCGACGAGACCTATTCTCGTCGTCGTATTTGGATGAAAAACTTGATTTTTTGTGACGAGCCTTGATCTCGTCGCCGATTTAAGGTGAAAAATGCTCATTTTTGGCGAAGAGCCTGAATCTCGTCACCATTTTCCGGTGAAAAACGCACTTTTTTGGCGACGAGACCTATTCTCGTCGTCGTATTTGGGTGAAAATCTTGATTTTTTGGCGACGAGCCTTGATCTCGTCGCCAATTTAAGGTGAGAAATGCCTGTTTTTGACGACGAGCCTTGATCTCGTCGCCGATTTAAGGTGAGAAATGCCTGTTTTTGACGACGAGCCTTGATCTCGTCGCCGTTTTAAGGTGAAAAATGCCTGTTTTTGGCGACGAGCCTGAATCTCGTCACCACTTTGAGGCGAAAAATGCTCATTTTTGACGACGAACCTGAATCTCGTCGCTGTTTTGAAGTGAAAAAATCCTATTTTTGGCGACGAGACCTATTCTCGTCGTCGTATTTGGGTGAAAAATTCTATTTTTTGGCGACGAGGACAAATCTCTCGTCAGTCACATTAATGCGCCCCCCCTTTCCTAGTTGAGGAATTTCTATTTCCTGAGCAAATGTAAAAAAAATGATCAACTTGTAAAATGACTGCTTCAATTGTCATGTTAGTTTTCCCCCCTTTCAACTTCATTTTATAGTAAAATGTTATTGTATGTTTTGAAAGAGAGTGATGGAAATGGATTGGTATAAAAAATGGTTTTCTTTTTACCAAGATGATGAGGATGAATGGCTAGGCCCAACTAACGATGCGGTTCAAAGCAAAGAGCTTAAGACAAAAGTAACATATCAATATCCAAAAAGTTCCACGAATCGGCCTTTAATTGAAAAGGGTGAGGGCAAACATATCATTCATCATCGTGCAAACATGAAAGAAGGTATGTCCGATATTCGTGATCTTTTACAGCGGCGCCACGAAGCTGATATTCGCCGGTATGAAAAGAAAAAGGAAAAGACATCCTCTGCACCGCAATTGGGACCCACCTCAAAACAAAATAATCAAGCATCTGAAGCAATTAGCAATGATGTTCATGAGGTTCGGCAAGAAAAGATTCATAAAAAGCGACCATTTCATCCAACTGAAATTCCTTCACCTATTTACGGGTTTCAAAGGAGAAAAAAACAGGATGACATCATTGAATTTGAACTGACCACTTTTGAGAGAAATGCAGAAAATAAAAAATTGTCTGGTCACGAGTTCCATGATGACCAAGATGAGATAAGGGAAACTGTTCAAAGCAGAGATCATTCAAATTTATATGAGGATGGTCAAGAAAAAGAACAAATAACAATCAATCAACTTCCCAATAGGAAGGAAAAACCGGATCAGCCGGAATATAGTCAGCAATGGGCTGCCACAAATAGTCAGATAACAGATAAAGAAAATTCCTTATCAATGAAAATAGAGGTACAGACGGAAAATAATGGTGATACGTCAACCTCATTTCCGGATATGATCCAATCAAAACAATCTGACTTTGACACCGAAACACAAGATCTTTCTTCGTTGTCGCAGGAAGCAATCGGAAAAATGGAAGAAACAACTCCGGAACAAGAAAAAAATCAAGAAATTAACGATGATTTCATGAAAGCGGAGAGGACTGAAGCCCCCCTTTTAACGTCATCAGAAACAGCTGAATCCGGGGAAGATATACAACTGACCGAGTGGAGTATTGAAACAGATAAACCAGAGAAGCACTATTTGCAAGATGTCCCAACTGTAAATCAAGATTCCAAGCAACAAGAAGCGCTTGAATTCGAAAAAAATAATCAAGAGCCGGTCATGCGAGAAGATGAATTTGCCAAAGAACCGGATGATGACTTGAATAAGGAAACAGTCACTGTCGAGGAATTAACCGATACAGTGGAGATCGACCCAACAAATAACAATATGGAAAAGGTAGAGGCAAAAGAAATTCAAAAAGCAAAATCAATGAATGAACATAAGGAAAATGTTGCGAAAGAAAAACAATCTGGTAAACGAAACGATCAAGAACAAGCGACGAAACCGACAACGAAAAAACATCTTCCTTTCAATGTTCTTATGTTGAAAAAAGACCGGGAATTTTTGAAAAAGAAAGCGGAACAGCAAATTTTTCAACAAATGGCTGCTGCCGCTACAGAAACCAATACAGTTGAAGAACAGGACTATCAATTCCCGTCCCGTAATCTTTTAAATAAATTTACTTTTCAACAATCCAATGACGAGTGGATTGAGGATCAAAAAGCGATTCTAAACAATACGTTACGGAGTTTCCATGTCGGTGCGAAAGTCGTTGATGTTTCTGTCGGTCCCACAGTAACTCGTTTTGAATTATCCCCTGATATGGGAGTGAAGGTAAGTAAAATTACCAACTTGACGGATGACTTAAAACTAAGTCTTGCCGCGAAAGAAATTCGAATTGAAGCACCGATTCCGGGTAAACACACAATCGGGATTGAAGTACCGAATAAAATCAGCCGGCCGGTTTATCTGCGAGACATCATCGATCAACCGAGTTTCATTGATGCAAACTCTCCATTAACAGCGGCTCTTGGTCTCGACATTACGGGTAAACCGATTATGACCGATATTAAAAAAATGCCCCATGGTTTAATTGCCGGTGCGACAGGTTCCGGAAAAAGTGTTTGCATTAACACATTTATTATCAGTCTTTTATATAAGGCCAGACCTGAAGAAGTAAAATTATTATTAATCGATCCAAAAATGGTGGAGTTGTCTCCATATAACGGCATTCCACACTTAATTAGTCCCGTCATTACCGATGTGAAAGCAGCAACCCAGGCGTTAAAGTGGGCGGTCGATGAGATGGAAAGACGATATGAATTGTTTGCTCATTCCGGTGTACGTGACATTAGTAAATTTAACGAGAAGTGTGAAATGCAAGAACAAAAATTACCATATATTGTGATTATTATTGATGAATTAGCTGATTTAATGATGATGGCACCGGCTGATGTCGAAGAAGCGATTGCCAGAATTGCCCAAAAGGCTCGTGCATGTGGTATTCATCTGTTGATTGCGACCCAACGACCTTCTGTTGATGTCATTACCGGTTTGATTAAAGCAAATGTACCGACACGGATTGCTTTTTCCGTATCGAGTCAAATTGATTCCCGTACGATCATTGACATTAGTGGAGCGGAACGTCTGCTTGGAAAAGGCGATATGCTATTTGTGGCAAACGGAACGGCAAAACCGGTCCGCATTCAAGGTGCTTTTATTACAGATGAAGAAATTGAAAAAGTGGTTGACCATGTTCGGACCCAAGGTGAACCGAATTACTTATTTGAACAAGAAGAACTTATTAAAAAATCTGATTTAGCCGAGAATGATGAACTTCTTTATGAGGCTTGTGAATATGCATTAGAACAAGGAAATATCTCTACATCAAGTTTACAAAGACATTTTCGAATCGGCTATAATCGGGCAGCACGAATTATTGAATTGATGGAAGAAAAAGGCATGATTTCGGAGGCAAAGGGTAGTAAACCGCGTGATGTATTAATGACAAATAACGATTTAGACCAGTTGAAGGAGCTTCTATAAAGATGGAAACATGCAAATAAAATTGCAGAAACCGGGTCGACTGATCGAAAAATCCTACCGACCCGATTCAAAAAAAATTTTATAAAACTCGGCTTTTGTTGAAAATTTTAGGTTTGGCGGGCAAGGATATAGATAAGCGATAGTTTTTTTGAAATGAAAATGCTATAATACATAAAGTGCGGTTCAGCGCATTATGTAGTGAACAATTCTAATTGGATTAGGGACAGGAAATTTTTGAAAGGCTGTTTTCGCCAACGGTCGTGAATATTTTACGTTACTTGCAAGCTTGGAAGCCGGCGAAAGTCTTTGCTTGAGCGAAAGGGTCGGTTCATTTTAAAAAATAACGAACTTTTGGAAAATGGCTTTTTGAAATTTGTACGAAACACGAAATAAGTTCTCTCATACATATAATGCATATTATATAGTGACATTGTTGGAGGTTCTAACATGACTATTTACCATTTTGTAGGAATTAAAGGATCCGGGATGAGTGCCCTTGCACAAATCCTTCATAATATGGGTTTCAAAGTCCAAGGATCGGACGTAGAAAAACATTATTTTACGCAAGATTCATTGGAAAAACTAGGAATTCCCATTTATCCTTTTAAAGAAGACAATATAAAACCGGGAATGACAATTATCGCGGGAAATGCATTTCCTGATTCCCACGAAGAGATTCAAAAAGCGTTGGCATTAGGACTGCCGGTCATACGTTATCATCGCTTTTTAGGAGATTTTATTCAAAATTATACAAGTATCGCAGTTACCGGTGCTCATGGGAAAACATCGACAACCGGGCTTCTTTCGCATGTCATGGAATTGGCAAAACCAACATCTTATTTAATTGGTGATGGAACAGGGAAAGGGGTTAAGGACGCCACTTATTTTGTTTTTGAAGCATGTGAATATCGTCGCCATTTTCTTTCATACTTTCCCGATTACTGTATTATGACAAATATAGATTTTGACCATCCCGATTATTACGCCAATGTAGAGGATGTTTTTTCTGCTTTCCAAGAAATCGCATTGCAGGTGAAAAAAGGAATTATTGCTTGCGGTGATGATGAGCATCTGCAAAAAATTCAAGCGAAAGTTCCGGTACTTTTTTATGGCTTCGGTGATGAAAATGATTTTCAGGCACGAAATATTGAAACGACACAGGAAGGAACAACTTTTGATGTCTTTGTTCGTAACAATTTCTATTCTTCCTTCTTCATTCCGTTATTTGGCGATCATAATGTATTGAATGCATTAAGTGTCATTACGATTTGTCATTATGAGGATATTGATGTTTCGATTATTCGTGAAGGGTTAAAAACATTTCATGGCGTAAAGAGGAGATTTACTGAAAAAAGAATTGGTTCGCAAATATTAATTGATGACTATGCCCATCATCCGACCGAAATCCGGGCAACACTAAATTCGGCAAGACAAAAATATCCGGATAGAAAATTGGTTGCCGTCTTCCAACCGCATACTTTTACAAGAACACAAACCTTTTTAAATGATTTTGCCAATAGTTTAAGTGCAGCTGATGAAGTGTTCCTTTGTGAAATTTTTGGATCGGCTCGGGAAAATCACGGAAATTTATCTATCCAAGATCTACAAGCCAAGGTTGATGGAGCACAAATTTTAGCAGAAGAAGATGTTGCCAAATTAGCTGATTTTGAAAACAGTGTTGTCTTGTTCATGGGTGCCGGGGATGTTCATAAATATCAAGAAGCCTATGAACGCTATTTGAAAAAAGAACATAAAACCGTATAAGGTGATAGAAAATTGGAAAGCTGTCTGACGGAGTTTTGCGATTCACTAACCGGAAGTTTGACCGGATTATTGGCTCGTTAAGGACCTGTTGGATGGCTTTTTTTGTATACGGGAGAGCTTTTCGGTACTTTTTCAGATACCTGTACGAAATATTTAATAAAAAATTAGTATATAGGCTCGATTCTTCTTTGTAAAAATGTTTTAATTGAAATAGAATAGAATGTAAAGATTGGTAAGAGAGGAAATAGAAGGGAGTTTTTCATAATGGAAGCGATTTTGTACATAAGTGTGGCTGTAGTGGCCGTTGCTTTTGTTGTATTGGTCATTTATATTATACAAACATTAAAATCATTAACACAAACGTTAAACCATATTTCACATACTGTAGAAAGTTTGGAAGGGCAATTGCAAGGGGTAACAAAGGAAACAGAAAATTTACTCAAAAAAACCAATGATTTGGCGGCTGATATCCAACAAAAGTCAAAAAAACTAGATTCTGTCGTCATAGCGGTAGAAGAAGTCGGACACACCCTTCAGGCATTTAATCATTCAGTGAATAGTATTTCAAACACAGTCATTCAAAAAGTGGCAGATAATCAGGATAAAATTTCACAAGTTATCAGCTGGGGGAAACTTGCCGGCGAACTGAAGGACAAATGGATTGAAATTAAGGAACGCAGAAAACATAATAAGGAAGCAAATATTGTCATCGATAATCGAACAGAGTAGGAGGATGATGAAAATGGAAGAAAACAAAAAAGCGGAAACAAGGGAGACAAAGGATTTCTTAACAGGTGTGATTATCGGGAGTGTAATTGGTTCGCTTGCAGCTCTATTATTTGCACCAAAATCCGGAAAAGATTAACGTAGCGAAATTCAATCAAAGGCCAATTTTGCTTTAGATAAAAGTGATCAAGTCAAGAATATTGTGATTCAAAAAGGCAATGATGTCCGGGAATTTGCCAATGATGCCAAAGAAAAATTAACGAAAGCTGTTCAAGAGCAAACAAACTTCTTAGTCGACGCCGTACAATCAATGACAAAAAAATCCGATGATGAAGCCATAGAAGTATTAGAAGATGCCAAGCAAACAATTGAGGAATTATCAAATGAAATTGATGAGAAATTGGCAGCTTTAAAAAATAAGGGGGATAAATAATTTGCCTCTCAAACAAATATACGAAGAAAGTGAATTTAAATCGATTCTGGAAAAAGAAAGTTCATTCTTATTATTCAAACATAGTTTAACTTGTCCATTTAGCCGAGGTGCATTTGACCAATTTACTGCTTATTTGGAAGAACATAATGAAATCAACGGATATTATTTAACGGTCCAAGAAAGTAGACCATTGTCCAATTATATCGCAGACCATTTTGCAATTAAACATGAATCCCCGCAAATCTTTTATATTAAGAGCGGAGAGGTACAGTGGCACAATTCTCACGGCGAGATAACGAAAGAAGCGATAGAAAAAGTTACCTTATAAGATCATACAATGAACAAGAGAAGAGGGATTGTCCTAAGGAAAGTTCTGATGGGGACAGTCCTTTTCTTAAAATAAGCCTTCCCCTCATATAGGTGGTGCCACTTAATAAGACAGCTTCGTTGGTACAAAAGCATGTATGACCGCCAAATAACGAAAACCCGGCAACAATCTTTATCAAGGCAGGTGATTTTTTTGCAAAAGTGGAACCATTTCCCTATCCCATTCGCTATTATGGATGATCATGACAAACTCGTTTCATACAACCAAGCATTTGAATCATTGTTAACAGGATTAGGAAAGGATAAAAACATAACCGATTATTTACAAGTGGTCCCGAATCAATCAGACCCTAATTTATTAATGGCAAAAATCACCGGGAAAGATTATTTAGTTATTAAAAAACAAATCAAGCAAAATGAAAATCTATTAGTCGGAATTGAAACAAGCGGTGTCACCGATTTGCTCGAGGCATTGAATGATTTGAAACGACATAAGTATGAATTGGAAGCTGTTTTTGAACATTCCTATGACGGTATTTATTTGACAAATCGGGAAGGAGTGACGATTCGGACAAATGCTGCAATTGAACGAATTACCGGGATCCCGAAACATTATTATCTTGGGAAAAATGTAAAGGATTTAGTAAGACGGGGGATTTTAAAAAATTCCGTAACAGAAGAAGCATTGAAGAAAAAGAAAACGGTGTCATTTGTCCAAAAAAATTATATTGGAAATATTACGCTTTTAACAGGAACTCCGGTACTTGACAGTCAAGGAAATATTGATATGATTGTTACCAATATTAGAGACCTCACTGATTTGAATCGAATCCAAGCGGAACAAATTGATTATCTTAAAGACCATGAATTCCAGACGGAGGCCCCGCAACCAAAAAATGAATATGAGGAAAAGTACGGGATTGTTGTTCAAAGTGAGCAAATGTTAGCCATTTTTGAAACAGCGAAACGAATTGCTAATTTTGATGCAACCATCTTAATTTTAGGGGAAACCGGTGTCGGAAAGGATGTTTTAACAAATTTTATCTATGAAAATAGTGACCGAGTGAAAACCGGAAAACTGATTAAAGTAAATTGTGGTGCCATCCCGCCGGAATTACTTGAATCCGAATTATTTGGTTACGAGGCCGGTGCTTTTACCGGGGCGAATCGGAATGGCAAACCAGGTATGTTTGAATTAGCGAATGGCGGTACATTGTTCCTTGATGAAGTGGCTGAATTACCATTAAATTTACAAGTAAAACTTTTACGTGTTCTGCAGGAAGGGGAAATCCAACGTGTAGGGGGAACGAAGCCGAAGAAGGTTGATGTCCATATTATTGCCGCAACCAATCGAAATTTATATGAGATGGTGGTACAGGGTGAATTTCGGGAAGACCTCTATTATCGACTCAATGTGATTCCAATTCATATTCCTCCGTTGCGTGAACGTCGGGAAGATATATTGCCGCTTATCCATTTGTTTTTAAAAACATATAATCAAAAATATCAGTTGTATAAGGAATTTGATTACGAACTGATTGATTTTCTCACGGTGTATGATTGGCCGGGGAATATTCGTGAACTTTCTAATTTGATTGAACGATTAGTGGTTACCGTATATCAAGATAAAATCGGAATTGATCACTTGCCAAAAGAATACCGTTCCTCGGAAATCGTTGGACAACAAACTCAACTTTCATTGAAAGAAGCCGTGGAAGACGTTGAGAGGAGGCTGTTGCGTCAGGCGGCGAAAAAATATCAAAATACATATGAAATTGCACGAGCGCTGCAAACAAGTCAGCCAACCGTCGTCCGCAAGTTGAAGAAATACAACATCAAAGTAAAAAATGAATAGTGTGAAGGATTGAAAAACTGTTCCAACCCATTGTCCGGAGCAGTTTTTTTCAATTTTGACAATTAAATTAAATCATAGGGTGAAACCATGTTCTCAGTCTGTTTACTTTGGCTTTCGTGTCAAAGTCGAGTGTTTTTTAATTCAAAAATGAATTATTCGATACAAAATTAAATCAAATAGAAACATAGGAATATGGTTTAATAATTCATAATTGCATTACATTTTATCCCATCTTAACGGGCAGTAAGTCCCTCACCTCAAGATTTTTGAGTTACAAAGAAGATTGGTAGGGTATGAACTGCCCGTAAAGGTCCAATTGGTTCAACTAACCATCAGTGATGATAAAAACCCACTGATTTAAGTTTCACTTGATTATGCATATTGTTATCGTTTAAAAGTTGGCACACTACTTGCAATATAAAATTGTGACAAGAATTTGACAAACGAGGAAGTGACGGGAGTGGATTTTCAACTGGATGAAGATATTTTACTCTTGAAAGAAAATGTCAGAGACTTTATCCAAAAAGAGGTTGAAGCGGTTGCCGAGCAAATTGAAGCTGATGATAAAATTCCACAACATATCATTGAGATGTCGAAAGAATTAGGTCTGTTCGGTTTAAGTATTCCGGAAAAATATGGCGGTCTGGGGATCGGGATGGTTGGTAAATGTGCGATCTATGAGGAGATTGGACAAACTCATAACGGTTACACGACCTTAATTGGCGCCCATACAGGGATTGGCACTGTTGGACTCGTCGAATTTGGAAACGAACAACAAAAAGAAAAATATTTGCCTTCAATGGCAAGTGGTGAAAAAATCGGCGCTTTTGCGCTGACGGAACCGGAAGCCGGATCAAATGCCGCCAATTTGCAAACAACGCAGTAAAAAAGGGAGATAAATATATTTTAAATGGAACAAAACATTATATTACGAATGCAACGGAAGCAGATATTTTTACTGTCATGGCGGTAACAAACCGCAGAAAAGGTGCTCGTGGAATAACCGCATTTATAGTTGAAAAAGGTTTTTCGGGATTCCACATCGGCACGGTTGAACAAAAAATGGGATTACGCGGGTCTCATTCCGCAGAAATTATTTTAGAAGATTGTGAAGTTCCGGTAGAAAACATGCTTGGCGAAGAAGGGGCAGGGTATATAAATGCATTAAAAATCTTGACGAATGGTCGTGCCGGTCTGGCTGCCAGAAATCTGGGAAGTTGTCAAAAATTATTGGATATGGCCACAACGTATACCTTAGAACGGAAACAGTTCGGGGTACCAATCATCGAACATCAAGCAGTCGCCCATATGCTTGCTGAAATGGCAGTCGAAATAGAAGCTTTGCGATCTTTTACATACCGTGTAGCTTGGATGGTGGATGAGGGAAAAAATGTCATTAAAGAAGCGGCAATGTTAAAACTATACGGTTCGGAAACTTACAACCGTGTTGCCGATAAAGCGTTGCAGATTCATGGCGGATTAGGATATATTGCCGGATATCCGATTGAACGATTTTACCGAGATGCCCGGATTACAAGAATTTATGAAGGTACATCTGAAATACAGAAAAATATTATTGCAAAACAGTTAATGAAAGAGTACAGCTGAAAAAGGAGGGCGTAAATGGGGAACGAAGAAGTTGTTATTGTAAGCGCTGTCAGGACGCCGATTGGTACTTTTGGTGGCTCTCTCAAAAATATCAGCTCCGGACATCTGGCCGCACTCGTCATTGAGGAAGCAATCAATCGAGCAAGTATCCAACCGGATCAAATAGATGAAGTCATTATGGGAGAAGTCCGTCAAACAACCGAATCATCAAATGTTGCCAGGGTAGCAGCACTTAGGGCTGGGCTTCCAGAGACGACTCCTGCATTTACAGTTAATCGTCTTTGTGCTTCGGGAATGCAGGCTGTTGCATCCGGCGTCCAAGAAATTCTTCGCGGGGATGCGGAAATTGTCGTTGCCGGTGGAACAGAAAGTATGAGCCGTTCGCCGATTTATCTCCGTGGCGCCCGATTTGGCGATGAAACACCTTATTTAGTAGATTCCAATACAGAAGCGGGCCAGCAACCAACAGAGATTTATGGTGCTAACCTTGGCATGGGGATGACCGCTGAAAATGTGGCGGAAACATACAAGATTTCCAGAGAAGACCAAGATATTTTTGCCCTTGAGAGCCAGAAGCGGGCAAAAGCGGCAATTATGAAAGGGCGCTTCCAAGAAGAAATAATTCCTGTACAAGTGAACCGGAAAAAAGAGTCCTTTCAGTTCACTCAAGATGAACATCCAAGATTCACGACAACCTTGGATAAGTTGGCAACATTAAAACCGGCTTTTAAACCAAACGGGACTGTGACAGCGGGAAACGCATGCGGTAGGAATGACGGTGCAGCGGCGCTTGTCATGATGAAGCGGCAAAAAGCTCAAGAATTAGGGTTAAAACCGTTAGCCAAAATTGTCGATTGGGCTGTTTCCGGTGTGTCTCCTGAAATTATGGGAATTGGACCGGTTCCCGCAGTGAAAAGGTTGTTAGCTAAACAAAACAAATCCATTCAAGATATTGATCTTTTTGAACTGAATGAAGCTTTTGCCTCACAAGCATTGGCATGTATTCGTGAACTATCTCTTGATTATGAAAAGGTAAATGTAAACGGTGGTGCGATTGCCTTGGGACATCCGGTCGGGGCAACCGGTGCCAGAATCCTAACGACCCTTCTCTATGAGATGATAAAACGGCAACAACAATTTGGTATCGCCACATTGTGTGTTGGCGGGGGGCAAGGCATGGCGATGATGATTGAGTTGCTTTAGAGTCCATAAATAATCGGCACTGAAAAGCTTATCGGCAGACTATGCTAAAGACTTACCGAAACAGCCGCCGGAAAATAGAAAAACAAGTTTTAAAGAGCACCCTGTAAAAGTATAGAGCGATCGTTTTTACAGACGCCATAAATTTTAATAAAGGAGAGATTTTTTATGCATTTACGTCTTACGGAAGAACAAAAAATGGTTCAAGAAACGATTCGTAAATTTGTCGAAAAAGAACTAATCCCATTGGAAAATGATGTGCTAAGAAATGAGCGGGAAGGAAGACCAAGCTTGCCGCAAGAAAAAGTAAAAGAACTTCAACTTAAAGCGAAAAATGCAGGATTTTGGGGAATTAATACACCTAGTGAATATGGCGGGGCTGACCTCGGCCAAATGATGCAGGCAATCGTTACCATGGAGATTTCAAAAACGTTTGTTCCATTCAGTTTCGGCGGTTCAGCTGATAATATTCTTTACTATTGTAACGAGGAACAAAAAAAGAAATATTTAATCCCGACAATTAACGGAGAGAAAAAATCTTGTTTTGCCATGACAGAACCGGGTGCCGGCAGTGACACAAGAAATATAAAAATGACTGCGGTAAAAGACGGGGACGAATGGGTTTTAAACGGGGAAAAAACATTTATTACCGGTGGGAACGAAGCCGATTTTGTTATGGTCATTGCCATTACCGATAAAGAAAGGCATGCAAAAACAGGAAGAGAAGGGGTTACCTGTTTTATCGTCGACCGTGATATGGGCTGGCGCTCGGAATATATTCATACAATGGGCGAATGGGGACCGGCCAGTTTAATTTTTGAAAATGTCCGCGTACCGGAAGAAAATATTTTGGGAGAATTGCATGGTGGCTATAAACTCGGTTTGGAATGGATCGGTTTTGCCAGATGGATTGTCGGTGCCCGGGCAGTCGGTGCGGCAGAACGATTATTACAAATGGCAATTGATTATGCAAAAGAACGGGTCACTTTCGGAAAGCCGATTGCCGAACGTCAAGCCATTCAATGGATGATTGCCGATTCCGCCGTCGAAATTGAAGCGGCCAGATGGTTGGTGTTAAACGCTGCTTTTACCCTTGATCAAGGAGAAGATAACCGCCATTTAGCTTCAATGGCAAAATTATACGGGTCAAATATGGGAAATCGGGTAGTTGACCGAGTTTTACAAATTCATGGCGGTATGGGCTATACGAAGGAGTTGCCGATTGAACGTTGGTACCGGGAAGCAAGATTATGGCGCATTTACGACGGTACGGATGAAATCCAGCGTATGATTATTTCTCGGAATCTATTAAAAGGTCATGTTCATATCGGGGATTTTATTTGAGACAATGATTAGTCGGTAAAAATAGCAGGAAAACAAAAAATTCAATTGGAGGTCGAAAATATGAGTAAACGTTTTGAAGGAAGAGTGGCATTTGTTACAGGAGGCAGCCGCGGCATCGGAAAAGGAATAGCAAAACTTTTCTTGGAGGAAGGTGCTAAAGTAGCCATTATTGATATAAATCAGGAAGCATTGAATGAAACAGCCAGTGAATTTGCTCAATCGGGATTCGATGTTTATACAAAGGCAGCTAATGTCGTCAACGCCAATGAAGTAGAAACTGCCATGCAAGAAGTTGTCGAAAAGTACGGGTCGCTCGATATTCTTGTTAACAATGCCGGAATTATCCGTGACAATTTACTATTTAAAATGACGGACGACGATTGGCAACAAGTGATGGATGTTCATTTGAAAGGGTCATTCAATGCGGCACGGGCGGCACAAAAATATATGGTAGAAAGAAAGTATGGGAGAATCATAAATATATCATCTACATCTGCTCTCGGTAACCGAGGTCAAGCCAACTATGCCACGGCAAAAGCAGGTTTACAAGGGTTTACAAAAACATTGGCCATTGAGCTGGGAAAATATGGGATTACAACCAATGCAGTTGCGCCGGGATTTATTCAAACAGAAATGACAAAAGCTACTGCCGAACGAATCGGGGTACCGTTTGATGAATTTGTGAAAGCAGCAGCCGCAGAAATTCCGGTCCAAAGAGGCGGGAAACCGGAAGATATTGCCAATGCTGTCGCGTTTTTTGCCGATGAAAAATCATCTTTCGTAAACGGTCAAGTCCTGTATGTTGCCGGCGGACCAAAAGCATAAGGGGGAAAAAGTATGTCAAAAGAATGGATTGGCAAGACATCAAACAAAGTGAAAAATACCGTTGATCGATTACTCGTGAAACGTTTTGCTGAATCAATCGGTGATTTGCATCCAATTTTTGTCGATGAAACATACGGGGAAAAGTCAAAGTATGGCGTGAATATCGCGCCGCCCACATTCCCAAGGGTATTCGACTATGGCGTATTGGAAGGAGTCGATCTTCCAATGAAAGGGTTAATTCATGGCGAAGAAACGTATCAATATGAACGTCCTCTCCTTGTCGGTGAAGAAGTATATTGTTATACAATTATTCAGGACTATTATGAAAAGAAGGGAAAAAGTGGTGACATGGGTTTTGTGGTCATCAAACGAGTGGGCGAGGATACAAAAGGTAAAACCATTTTTACCGAAATCCAAAATGTTATTATTACAGAAGCCGTACGAAAGGGGATAAATGTGTGAAAACAATGACAGAGTTTAAACCCGGAGAAACCTTGGAAGTGACATTAGCCCCGGTAGCAAGATTGGATTTAATTAAATATGCCGGAGCTTCCGGTGACTTCAACCCGATTCATACGATTGACGAGGAAGCAAAAAAAGCGGGGTTACCGGGAATCATTGCTCATGGTATGTGGACAATGGGAAACTTAAGCAAACTATTTACTCCTTTTTTAGAAAAAGGTTTTATCAAGGAATATAAAGTTCGCTTTGCAGGAATGGTTTTTCTTGATGATGTATTGACATTAAAAGCGGAGTTAGCAGAAACGAGTGGAAATAATCTGTTTTTCAATGTTAAAGCTGTTAAAGAAAATGGCCAAGAGGTTGTCAAGGGAAGCGTTCATTTTAGGCTATATGATGCAGTATGATTTCTGTTGAAACGATCGGCAAATAGGCAAGCTTAAAAAGTGTTGTTTGATTTTCGTGTGAAGAGCCGGACAAAAGGTTCCAACGTCCGGCTTTCTTCCAAATACGATTGAAATGAAAGCGGAGGTGAGTCGGGTGGATTTTATGTATTCCGAGAGAGTACAAGAATTTCAGAAAAGATTAGCAGAATTTATGGATGAATTTATTTATCCAAATGAAAAAGTTTATGAAGAGCAATTAAATGAATATGACCGTTTTGCGACTGTTCCACCGATAATGGAGGAATTGAAGCAAAAAGCGAAAGAACGAGAATTATGGAATTTATTTTTACCGGATAGTAAGTATGGAGCCGGATTATCAAATCTTGAATATGCCCCGCTCTGTGAAATTATGGGAAGGTCGCCAATTGCACCGGAAGTATTCAATTGCTCGGCACCGGATACCGGTAATATGGAAGTGCTTGTCCGATACGGAACAGAAGCACAGCAGGAACAATGGCTAAAACCACTTTTAAACGGGGAAATCCGTTCTTGTTTTTCCATGACCGAACCGGATGTTGCTTCATCCGATGCGACAAATATCCAAGCAAGTATTGTTCGCAATGGGGACCATTATGTTATTAACGGAACGAAATGGTGGTCATCCGGTGCAGGTGACCCAAGGTGCAAAATCGCCATCGTTATGGGGAAAAGTGACCCAACTGCGCCGAAACATAAACAGCAGTCGATGATTCTCGTCCCGCTGGATACACCCGGAGTTACCGTCAAGCGAGTGTTAACTGTTTTTGGCTATGACCACGCCCCACATGGTCATGCGGAAATTGAATTTAAAAACGTTCGCGTTCCCGCAACGAATATATTATTAGGTGAAGGAAGAGGATTCGAAATTGCTCAAGGACGGCTTGGACCGGGGAGAATTCATCATTGTATGCGGACGATCGGTGCCGCGGAAAGAGCGTTGGAACTCATGGTCAAACGTGTCAAGGAACGGGAAACATTTGGAAAAAAATTGGCGGACCAAGGCGTGATACAAGAATGGATTGCCAACGCAAGAATGGAAATTGAGCAAGCAAGATTGTTGACTTTAAAAGCAGCATACATGATGGATACGGTTGGCAATAAAGCAGCTAAAGCAGAAATTGCCATGATTAAAGTAGTTGCCCCAAATATGGCATTAAAAGTGATCGACCGAGCCATTCAAGCTTTTGGAGCAGCCGGTGTCAGCCAGGATACACCACTTGCTGCAATGTATGCCAATATCCGGACACTCAGACTTGCTGACGGACCGGATGAAGTCCATCGCCGTACCATTGCCAGAGAAGAGTTGAAAAAATACAGTTTAATGTCATAAATGTATTTGGCCTCACAGTAACTTTCCAACGGCTAATCATTGTTATCACAGCGGTAACGGTGATGGTCTTATTAACCATCTTTTTAAGAAAAACATTTATCGGTGCAAGTATTATTGCAATGGCTCAAAATCGCGAGGGGGCATCACTAGTGGGCATTAATACCAATCGGGTAACTATGTTGACATTTTTCATTGCCGGCGCTCTTGCTGCTATTGGCTCATCATTGACAGCACCGATTAACCTTGTTTTTCCTTCAATGGGTCACCTCGTTATTTTAAAAGCATTCGTCATTATCATTATTGGCGGGATGGGAAGTGTTCCCGGGGCGATTCTCGGCGGGTATATTCTCGGATTTACCGAGAGTATCGGTGCAACGTATATATCAAATGATTATAAAGATTTAATAGCGTTTATCTTACTTGTTATTATTTTGACCGTAAAACCTCAAGGAATTTTTTCAAGGGGGGAGCAAAGTTGAGCATGCTGATGAATATCCTCTCCTTTGAATGGGAAAAATAATGGAAGATACCTTTCAAAGGAGAGAATACTTAAATGAGCAAACAACTTCCGCAAAATCCGACCTCTTATTGGCAGGATAGTGTGCAGTTTCCTGCGTTCCCTTCCATAAACGAAGATATAGAAGTCGATGTAGCAATTATCGGTGGCGGTATTACCGGAGTTACTTCGGCGTATTTATTAACCCAAGAAGGTTTAAAAGTCGCTCTTGTCGAAGCGGACCGGTTAATGACCGGGACAACCGGAAACACGACAGCAAAACTAACTGTGCAACACGGTTTGTTTTATGATGAACTAATCAGCCATTTTGGTGAAGAAAAGGCCAAGCTTTATTATCAGGCGAATAAAGAAGCGATGGAGTTTGCCAAAAGTTTAATTGAAAAGCATCATATTGAATGTGATTTAAAGATAGAGGATGCCTATGTTTTTACCGAAAATGACGAAACGGCCAGTCAATTGGAAAAAGAAATGAATGCCTATGAAAAATTAGGAATTCCCGGTAAATTAGTTGAAGAAACCACGTTGCCGTTCAAGGTAAAGCAAGCCTTAATCATGCCGGAACAAGCCCAATTTCATCCGTTAAAATATTTGCGTGTACTTGTGGAAGAGTTAAAACAAGCCGGTTGTCTCATTTACGAGCAAACCGTTGCTTCGAAAGTAGAGATGGGTGAAGCTCCAAAAGTATTGTTAAAAGATGGTCATACGGTCACTTGTAAATATGTGTTAAGTTGCTCGCATTTTCCATTCCATGATGAAGGTTTTTATTTTGCCCGAATGTATGCGGAACGGTCCTATGTTGTCGGAGCATTAGTAGAAGATGACTTTCCGGGCGGTATGTATATCAATGCCGAAAAACCGACGAGATCAATCCGCTACACACCATACCAAAATGAGAAACTCATCATTATCAGCGGTGATCATCATAAAACCGGACAAGGAGAATCAACAGATAAACATTATCAAAACTTACAAACCTACGCGGAAAACACGTTTAAAGTGAAGGAATTTGTCTATCGCTGGAGTGCTCAGGATTACTCGACCCTCGATAAAGTCCCGTTCATCGGTTATCTGACGGATTCGAATCGGAACATATTAGTGGCGACCGGATTTCGTAAATGGGGAATGACTCATAGCCATGTCGCAGCACTCCTTTTTCGCGACTTGATTTTAGATAAGGAAAATCCGTATGAGACCTTGTACGTGCCGTCAAGATTTGTCACCGATCCTTCTGTAAAACGAGTCATTCAAACAAATGTCGATGTTGCTAAACATTTAGTAAAGGGGAAGTTGAAAAAGCCGACGAAAAAAGTGGATGATTTAAAAAATGAGGAAGGTGCCATCGTTCAAGTTGACGGGAAACGCTGCGGTGCCTATAAAGATAAGAATGGAAAGCTGTTTTTGGTCGATTCCACCTGTACACATATGGGTTGCGAAGTCAAGTGGAACAGCGGTGAAAAAACTTGGGACTGCCCTTGCCACGGATCCCGCTTTGCCATCAATGGAGATGTTGTGGAAGGACCGGCAGAACGACCGTTAAAACAAGTTCAAGAAGGGGATTTATAAAGGCATCAGTGGAAATAAGTACCCCACCTAAACGGCCAGTAGACCTCATCGAAAAGACTTTCGAGTTGACAAAAATGGTGGGTGGGGCGATCAACTACCCGCAAAGGTCCGATTGGTTCAACTAACCATCAGTGGGAAGAACCCCCCTGATGGAAGTTTCACTTTATCCCGCACAAACGGTCACTAAATCTTCCTCCTAAGTCTTAAGTGGAATCAAAGATGTAAAGGAGGAAGATAAGTGCCCGTAAGTGCCCGATTGGTTCAACTAACCATCAGTGGGAAGAACCCCACTGATGGAAGTTTCACTTTATCCCGCACAAACGGTCACTAAATCTTCCTCCTAAGTCTTAAGTGGAATCAAAGATGTAAAGGAGGAAGATAAGTGCCCGTAAGTGCCCGATTGGTTCAACTAACCATCAGTGGGAAGAACCCCACTGATGGAAGTTTCACTTTATTCATTACTATGTTTTGCCAACCATTTAATTTCCAATTGATCTCCCGGTTCCAGTTCCTCGATAAAAGTCGCTTGTTCGCCGTTTTTTAAAATAAGGTAGTCACCATTTGGGTTCGACGGCAGTTCGAAATCGGCAAAACGAAATACGTCTTGAAAAATAAATGGTTTATAAGTAATATGCTCGACAATCAACGAATCTTTGTTATAAATGCGGCTCGTTTTTTCCAGTTCTATCCCGTCCCGTTTAATGACGGTTATTTTTTTCTTTAACAGGACATCTTTCCCGTTAAATGTAATCGGTAAAGATGTCTCCAATTGCCAATTTAGTAGAAATGCAAGTTCTTCCACAGTCGGGGGAGCAGCTTGAATAAACTCAATTACGTCCTTGTCAGCAAACGGGGTATTCAACGGGACCTCTTTTCCATTTTTCAACACTTTATCCGATTTTTGAGGAATTGTCGTCTCTTGGTCATTAATTTTCAAAATAAATGGTTCGGGTACTAAATGTAATTGACTTAATAAATTTTGGACTGTGTTTAACTCACGCCATTCAATTATATCCCGATCTTTAATGATATAATCTTCTGTAACGGTCTGACCGTTCACCTTTGCAGTTGGTAAAATTTCATAGTGATCCCCATTAAAGGTAATGTTTTTTCTGAAATCATTCAATAAATCTTTTAAAGCTAGTTCGACACTTTTTCCGTCATTGCCTTTCTCCGCCGATATGATATCGCCATCATTAACATAGTCGTCAAGAGAACAAGCCTGCCCGTTTTTTAATAATAGTGGCGGTGAACCGAATGAACCGCTGATGGTCATTGCCTTGCCATTTACAGTGATGATTTTGGCGAGACCCGGTTTTCCGTACAATTGACTTAATTTTACACCGGCTTGGATAAGACAATCGCCTACCGTTAATTTTTTTACTTCGAACATGCGAACAGGGATTTCGTTAACATAAACCGTTTTAAATTGAAGCGGGTTTTGCTTAGCATAAACAGCAATGCCAATCGGTGTAATCATTTCCGGACCGGTAACTTCGACGCCTTCTAGTGGTAAATTTTGGATGGCATCAATGCCGCGAATGGCCACTCGGTTTTTCGGTAAATTTAATTTTTCAGCAACTCTTTCATCAAGACCGGGTGTTAAACTTCCGCCTCCAATTAACATGACTGCCTTTGGTGACTTGAGACCGTTGAGCCGGAAAATTTCTTCCGTTATTTTTGTCGCTAAATGATCAATGGCGGGGGAAATAGATTGTATGATTTCCGCTCGTTCCATCGTTTGTTCGAAACCTAAAATATCTTTGATGGTGACCGTAGCTTGATCGGTTAATTGAATTTTCACTTCTTCGGCCATCGGGAAATCTAATAAAAATTGATCACTGATTGCTTCGGTAATTTCATCTCCGGCAACCGGAACCATCCCATAATTGACAATGGTACTTTGATCTGTAATGGCAATATCAGATGTACCTGCTCCGATATCAACAAGGGCAACATTTAACCGGCGCATCGAAGGCGGAATGAGAACGTGGATGGCTGCAATGGGCTCAAGTGTCAGCGCCTCAATATCGAGATTGCATCGTTTCAATGCCGTAGCTAAGGAATCGATGACAATTCTCGGCAAAAACGTCGCAATAATATCAACAGATGCCTCATTTCCAATTTGGTCGATTAAACTCCCGATCTTCTGACCATCTAAATAATAATATAAAACAGAATAGCCAACACAAAAATACTCGGCATTCACATCGTCAAATTTATTTTTTATTTGCTGTTCCGCTTTTTGGATCGCCATCAGCTCAAGGTGGATAACATCGTCTTTTTCCAACTTTCGTCCTTTAATGGAAACGGTTGCCGACGCTTCTTCCGTTTTCAGCGATCGACCTGCTGCAGCGACACAAGCTTTCGTTAGCGGACCGAATTCTTCTTCTAATTCTTTTTTTACTTCACCAATTATATGGGCAACAGCCGTAACATCGTGAATTTGACCGTCGAGCATTGCCCTTTGTTTGTGTTCTTTCATGACCACTTTTTTTACAACAAAAGCTTGTTCTGCTTTTTCTAATATGATCCCGACTATAGATCTTGTTCCGATATCTAAAGCAAAAATTTGATTATTTTCCCTCATCAAAACACCTCTTAACCTAGGAAGGGATATTATAAAGTCTTTTACCAAATAGCCTTACACACCAACTGTTCCTGCTACTTGCAATTTACCATAATTTTAGGATAATATAAAGTGACTTATCATTCACTAAAAAATATCTATTTTTCGTTAAAAATTCCTTTTTTACTAAAAAAATATACGTTTAAGCTAAATATGTGCTATAATGGACATTATCCCTTTTGTCTATTTTAACAGAAGGGATTTTTAATGATATAAATGCCAGACCAAAATAAATTATTTATGAACCCGAAAAGTTAAGAATTCTAAAACTAAATAGGGTAAAATAAGTAAAAGGGATACTTAGCCTTTTTGAAATCGGCATAAAAAAGATGATACGAAACAATGGATAAATTCATTTAGGAAAAAGGAGTTGTCGAAAGTGAATAATATTACAATTTATGATGTGGCAAGGGAAGCAAATGTGTCTATGGCTACGGTATCACGGGTAGTTAATGGCAATCCGAACGTGAAACCCGCCACAAGAAAAAAAGTTATGGAAGTTATTGATCGTTTAGGGTATCGCCCTAATGCTGTGGCAAGAGGTCTTGCAAGTAAGCGAACAACAACGGTCGGTGTGATAATCCCCGATATTTCGAGTACAAACTTTTCGGAAATGGCTCGTGGGATTGAAGATATTGCCATGATGTACAACTATAATATTATTTTAAGTAATTCAGACCAAAATAAAGAAAAAGAATTTCATTTACTTAATACGATGCTCGCAAAACAAGTGGACGGGATTATTTTCATGAGTGGCAATGTAACCAAGGAACATGTGGAAGAATTTGAAAAATCATCGGTACCGATTGTTTTAGCCGGCTCTATTGAAGAAACAGGGAAACTCCCGTCTGTAAATATCGATTATGAACAGGCGGCATATGATGCAACGACCTATTTTATTAACAAAGGGCATAAAAAAATCGGTTATGTGTTTGGTCCGTTACAAGAACCGATTAATGGTGTGAAAAAGATGGCCGGTTTTAAACGGGCATTGACTGAAGCAGGAATTGAATACGATGAAAATTATGTATTTGACGGCGATTATACGTATGATTCGGGTATCGAAGCCGCAGAAAAATTATTGGAACTGGACGAAAAACCAACAGCCATTTGTGTTGGTACCGATGAAATGGCCATTGGTGTCGTTCACGGCCTACAAGATAGAGGTTATAAAATTCCGGAAGATATTGAAATTATTTCTGCCAATAATACTCGGTTGGCTGTAATGGTTCGCCCGCAATTAACAACTATTGTTCAACCTTTATATGATATTGGTGCTGTTTCCATGCGGTTATTAACGAAATATATGAATAAAGAAGAAGTAACCGATCATGTAGTCGTTCTTCCGCATCGAATTGAAGTTCGCAACTCAACAAAATAAGAATTGTACCGATATAAAAGGAAGAAAGAAAAGGAAGGCGGTCCTGATAAGCTTTTCAATGAGACTTCACGAAAAGGTTGTCTTCTTTCAAAAAGATAAGCTTATCCAAAAGAGCTTTCCTGGTACGGTATTACATACAGAAAAAAATTCCTTTTATAGCGGGAGATGGATATGAAACGTTTTGATATTTTAACGCCTTTTGGCATGATTTTGGGGATTTTGGTGTTTGCGTTTGGTGTAATATCCTCAAAAGGTGTCAATGGTTTTCTAAAGTTTATTGATATACCTTCTATCATTATCGTTTTTGGCGGATTAACAGCGGCATTATGTATCAGTTTTCCGTTGAAAGAATTAAAATTAATGTTTGTCATAATTAGACAAGCCTTCTCTCATCAAGATTTCCAACTCGGCAAATTAATTGATTTATTTGCTCATTTATCAGACCGTGCCAGGAGAGATGGATTACTTTCTTTGGAAGTAGAAATTGAAAAAGTGGATGATCCTTTTATTAAAAAAGGAATACTTCTGGCTATCGACGGAATTGATCCGGATATCATTATCGATATCATGACTGCTGAAATTTCCGCCATGGAAGAACGGCATCGAAAAGGAAGAAGCATTCTGGAAAAAGCCGGTGAGTATGCACCTTCTTGGGGGATGATCGGGACATTGATCGGACTCATTCTTATGCTGAACGATTTAAACGACCCGGATAGTATCGGACCGAGTATGGCTGTTGCGATTATAACAACTTTATACGGTTCCCTGTTAGCAAATTTATTTTTCTTGCCTCTCGCGGCAAAATTAGCCGATAAAACAGAGCAAGAAGTATTTGTTAAGCAAGTCATTGTAGAAGGGATTATTGGTGTCCAGTCAGGTCAAAATCCGAAATTGCTTACCGAAAAATTATCGGCATTTATTTCCCAATCGGACTTGAAACTCACCTCAGAAGAATATCCCGGTGAGGAGGGATAAGAATGAGGCGTAAAAAGTCAAAACCCTCCGGAAAAGGTGCTCCCTTATGGTTGGTAACCTATTCTGATTTAGTTACTTTAATCCTTGTTTTCTTCATTTTGCTATTTGCCATGTCCCAAGTGGATATTCAAAAGTTTGAAGCGTTGTCAAAGTCATTAAAAGAACGACAAATATTTGATTTTTATCCTTCTGCCATTCCCCTTGAACCTTCTTCGGATCAAACGATTGAGGGAGAGGAAGAAGATGGCGGAAAGGATAAAAAACAGGAACTGCCAAAAAAAGGGGACCGTCTTGATCAATTGTTAGCGGAAATAAACGGCTACATTCAAGAAACCGGATTAAAGGATGTTGTTGTTGCAACGAGAACGGAACGAGGGATTGTCCTCGTCCTTCCTGAACAAATCATCTTTGAATCAGGGGCGGCAGAAATCCTGGATAACGCTGTTCCTTTTTTGGAGCGTGTGTCGTCGCTGTTAATAAAAATTCCTAACGTGGTAAAAGTGGAAGGACATACAGATAATCGACCAATTCATAATGCAAAGTATCCGTCCAATTGGGAATTGTCATCAGCCAGAGCCAGCAGTGTTATTCGCTATTTTATTGATATCCATCATATGGCGCCGGAAAGATTTATTGCAACCGGATATAGTGACACAAGGCCGGTGGCTCCGAATGACGGTCCTGAAAACTGGGAAAAAAACCGCCGCGTCGAGATTGTTATTATGGATCCTGCCTATGATGATAAAGAAGACGGAAACTAAAACTAGAAATGTTGAACTAGATCAGCAATATCAAAGGCCCGAATGGTGATGAGCATACCATTTTTTTGAAAAACTCATCATTATCGGGCCTTTTTCCCCGCACAAACCGGCCACTAAATCTTCCTCCGATGCCAGAGAAGGGAAATCAAGGATGTTAAGGAGGAAGATAAGTGTCCGTAAGAGCCCGATTGGTTCAACTAACCATCAGTGGGGAAACAGCCCACTGATGGAAGTTTCACTTTATCCTACAGTTTACTGTTTTGAATAATTTTTAAAGCCATCGCAACCACTTGTGCATTTTTTTCTTCAATCTCTTTTTTTCTTGGAATGACCGGAACCATATCCACCGGGTCCATCCATTCTGTCGGTAAAGGAACAGGTGATTGAGCGGTCCATTTTTCCAACCAATCTTCCGGCAATTTCCCAGTTGCTTTATCCCGTTGATTTGTCATCTCTAACCAAATAAACGACCAAGCTCTGGGAACAACTCGCCAAATATCATAGCCTCCCCCGCCAACAGCGATCCATTTCCCATCACAGTATTTGTGAGCGATTTCATGGGCTAACTTCGGGATTTCTTGGTAAATTTTGATGGAAGCTGACAAATGCGTTAATGGATCATAGTAATGCGCATCAGCTCCGTTTTGCGACACAATAATATCCGGTTGAAAATATTCTACAACCTTTTCAACGGATGTCTTATAAGCATGCAGCCAAGATTCATCTTCAGTAAAAGCATCCAAGGGGATATTGAATGTAAATCCATAACCTTGACCGGTCCCGCGTTCATGTACTTGCCCCGTACTAGGGAAAAGATATCGCCCTGTTTCATGAATGGATAATGTACAGACGTCAGGGTCATCATAAAATGCCCACTGAACCCCATCCCCATGATGTGCATCTGTATCAATATAAAGAACTCTTACATTATATTTTTGCCGTAAATAAGCAATGGCAATTGAACAGTCATTGTATATACAAAAACCGGAAGCTCGCCCGCGAAATCCGTGATGCAATCCACCGCCGAGATGCAAGGCATGATCACTTTTCCCTTCCATAACAGAATCGACCGCCGTAATCGTACCACCGACAATGAGACTGCTTGCTTCATGCATATTTGGAAAAATCGGTGTATCCTCCGTACCTAAACCGAAATTGTTTGCCCTGTCCATCGGTAATTCTTGTCTTCCGGCTCTTTTTACCGCTTCGATAAAATCTTCATCATGAATTAATTGTAATTCATCATCACTCGCTTTTCGGGGCGGTACGATTTGTTCATCTGAAAGCGCTTGTATTGATTTCAACAAATCAACCGTTAACTCCAGTCTTTTTTGATTGAACGGATGATGTTGATTAAATTTATAGGACAATAACTCCGGCGAATACACAAAAGTAGCATTATTTTTCATAGGTCATCCCCGGAAAATTTGGCCATAAAACCTCATATTTTTCTGCTTTTAACTTTTCAATGATTGGAAGTGGATTAATTGTATTCAGCCGGAAAACAATAATTTTTTTATCCTGTTCCTTTTTATCCGGGTAAAGGTGGACACTTTCAATATTTACGCGAAAGCTGTTAAAAATCTCTAATACTTTTGATAAATTGCCCGGTTTATTGGACATACGGATTTCAACGAATGAGCCAGGTTGATCGGCTCCGGTTAACTTTACAAAGGTAAAAAGCACATCGGTTTCTGTTATAATGCCGATTAATTTCCCGTTTTGAACAACAGGCAGGCAACCAATTTGATATTTATAAAAGTATGCAGCTACTTCCTCAAGAAAATCAAGCGGATGTACGGTGATGACATCTTTCGTCATAATGAGATGAATCGGTTTATCGAAAATTCCCGAATCATTCCCTTTGGAAAAGATTGACGGAACTGCTGAACGAATATCTCTGTCGGAAACGATCCCAATGCATCGATTTTGTTCATCAACAATTGGAATATGCCGTATTTGATTATTTTCGATCAAATAGATGGCGGATTGAATCGAATCGTTTTCTTTTAATGTAAATACATTTGTTTTCATCACTTCTTCAACAAGCAAAAGAATACCCCCTTATACGTAACGTTCCACTAGGATGTAAAATATTTGTCTTGATTATAATCAAAGCATACATTCCTTCCCTTTAACCGATCCTCGATTTCCCGTTTTTCCTCTCTTTCCTTGTTTCTCGTACAATCCATGTAAAAATTTTTCGCCTTCATCTGACTTCAGCCTTCGCTTTAGTACATAAACCGATTCCTGAAACGAAGACGATCAAATTTTTCAATCGAGGCTTGGTCGACCCGTTTTCCGATTCTCACCATCAAGCAGTTGGCCGGATGGGAACAAATTTCCGGATCATCGGTGGCAAACCAAACAAGACCGCCGGCATTCATCATCTTTTCCATGATTTTCCGATATTCCCACACATTCAGACCTGTCCCCTTCAAATCCCAATGCCAATAGTACTCAGTGGTAATAATGATATAATCTTCCATCGAATCATCCATCATGGCAACAATTAATAATTGTTTTCCTACAGCCATCCCTCGATATGGTGCAGCAACCTCAATCGCACCTAATTCTAGTAAATTATCCATTTTTTCCTCTGACCATCTTTCCAATGGATCAGGATAAAGGAAGGTGGCATAACCAATTACCGTATCTCCATCTCTCGCAATAATAATTCTGCCTTCCGGGAGGGCGGCGATTGAAACAAGCGCTTTTTTTTGTTCGTTAGCCGGTCGAAACGCTACTAAACCTTCATGAAAATGGTATTTGGAAAGCGTTTCTGATGGTACAGGGCCTTCAATAATTAAAGTCCCTTTTTTCGTTTCCCACTCTTTTTTATAGTAGGTTTTTTTATGTTCCAAAATATCACCTCATACGAATTTAATTCTATTATACTTGAAAGTGGTTTCAAAAAGCGAGCGAATTTTCTCACTTTACTATCCCTATTATTATAATATTTGAAAACTAGCTTAATAGAAACTTGCATTTTTAACAAAATTATGAAATAAATATATTATATGGGATATTTTGTTGCATATTTGAGCAAGGGGGAATATTAATGAAATTGGAAACGTTATCAGCAGTAAAAGGGGAACATAATTTAAAAAATTATGAGGAAGCGTACCAAACCTTTAAATGGGAGGAAGCTGAACAATATTTTTCTTGGCATTCGACCGGGAAAGTAAATATTGCTTTTGAGACGATTGACCGTCATGCAGAGAGTTTTCGCAAAAACAAAGTGGCGCTTATTTACCGGGATGCGAGTCGATTAGAAAAATATACGTTTAAAGAAATGAAGGATTTTTCGAATAAAGCCGGAAATGTATTTAAAGATTACGGTGTTACAAAAGGGGATCGTGTATTTGTCTTCATGCCGCGCTCGCCGGAACTTTATTTTGCCTTCCTCGGAGCTATCAAATTAGGTGCAATCGTTGGGCCGTTATTCGAGGCATTCATGGAAGGAGCAGTAAGAGACCGCCTGCTGGACAGTGGTGCAAAATATTTAGTGACAACACCGGAATTATTACCACGTGTACCGGTAGATGAATTGCCGGACTTGGAAACCATTTTTATCGTTGGTGAAAATGTTGAGGAAAACGGTAAATATGTTGATTTTAATAAAAAATTGGCTGAGGCTAGTAAAAATTTGGAAATTGAATGGGTAGACCGTGAAGATGGTTACATACTTCATTATACATCCGGTTCAACAGGAAAACCAAAAGGGGTTTTGCATGTCCATAATGCCATGATTCAACAATATATGACTGCCTATTGGGTACTTGATTTGAAAGAGGACGATATTTATTGGTGCACTGCTGATCCCGGCTGGGTAACGGGAACTTCTTACGGTATATTTGGTCCTTGGCTAAACGGGGCAACGAATGTAGTTGTTGGGGGAAGGTTTAGTCCGGAAGCCTGGTATAAGACGATTGAAGATTTCGGCGTAACTGTCTGGTATAGTGCGCCAACCTCTTTCAGGATGTTAATGGGTGCCGGCGATGAGGTCGTAAATAAGTTTGATTTAACTTCTTTACGTCATATTTTAAGTGTTGGAGAGCCGCTTAATCCGGAAGTTATTCGTTGGGGGTCAAAAGTATTCGGACATCGCATTCATGATACATGGTGGATGACAGAAACGGGGGCCCATTTAATATGTAACTACCCTTGCATGGATATTCGTCCGGGCTCGATGGGGAAACCAGTACCGGGAGTGGTTGCTGCCATTGTTGATGATCAAGGCAATGAATTACCACCGAATCAGATGGGGAACTTGGCCATTAAAATAGGTTGGCCGTCCATGATGCGGAAAATTTGGAATAATCCTGAAAAATATGAGTCTTACTTCTTCCCGAATGGCTGGTATGTTTCCGGAGATTCAGCTTATATGGACGAAGACGGTTATTTCTGGTTCCAAGGCCGGGTTGACGATGTGATTAATACCTCGGGTGAGCGGGTCGGACCGTTTGAAGTTGAAAGTAAACTGGTTGAGCATCCTGCTGTACGGGAAGCCGGTGTCATCGGTATTCCGGACCCTGTTCGCGGTGAAATTATTAAAGCGTTTATTTCATTGAGAGAAGGATACACACAATCGGATGAATTAAAAGAAGATATCCGTCAATTTGTCAAAACCGGTCTTGCTGCTCATGCTGCACCGAGACAAATTGAGTTTGTTGATAAATTGCCGAAAACCCGAAGCGGAAAAATTATGAGAAGAGTACTGAAAGCTTGGGAATTGAACTTGCCAACAGGTGATCTCTCGACAATGGAAGATTAATTATTGAGGTAATCAAAATTTGGAAATGAAAAAACCCCGAGAATGCTAAGTTCTTGGGGTTTTTCCGTTTTTACTGCACTGGGGAACCGCCCTGTGCAGTTTCATCAATATAATTGTCATCCGCAGAATCCTGTGTCGGTGTTGGACTGGTATTTTCAACTGTCACCACATTTGATAATGGAGACTCATTACCGGCAATATCAACAGCTACTACAGCGTATTGACCGTTGCCCGGCAAATGATAGGCAAGCGATGAGCCGGCAATAATACTTGCGATTTTTTCGCCGCGTCCGCCATTTGTCACTCGATAAATTCGATAACCGACAATATCATTTTCGGGATGTCTGTTCCAACTTATCGTTGTATTAGATAATGATACCCCTAATGGATCAGGGATTTTCCCGTTTTCATTCATTCTTGCTGTCGAAACGAAAATGTTGGACCAATTTCCGGTACTCGGAATCAGCTGATTGACATTTTTAAGATTTGGAGCTACTTGTTTGACAAAATCCGGATTTAACATCAGTCCGGACTGGGTAAATTCGCTCGGTGTTGAATCAAGTGCTACATATTTTTGACCACCAATGGTAACAAATCTCCCGTCAATTAAACTATCATCAACTTTTGTTGGTACATAATCAGCGATAAAATAATCCGATAATGTCAGACCTGCTTTCGAACACGCATTGGATGGAAGCAGACCGGATACACCGCAATAAGCTCTTTTAACGATTCCGCCAGGCATATTAAAGCGGTCTTTAACACCAATTACGTCCGGAGCCACATCATAGGCAGCGTTCATCAATTTTGCCCAAAGTGATAAATGTTTATTTCGGAACGCTTCCGGTATCGTCTTCGGTTGATCAAATCCGAACCAAATACCAGCAGTGAAATTAGGATTTAGCCCGACAAACCAAACATCTTCCGTGTCATTGGTCGTCCCCGTTTTCCCGGCAAGATCAGCAGAAAATTTAAGTTGCCTCGGCAATGCTCTGGCTGTACCACTTCGAACGACATCCCGCATCATATCAATTGTTAAATATGCGGCCTGTGGGGAAAATACTTCAACCGGTTCACTTTTATGTTCATAAACGACATTCCCGTCATTATCAACAATTTTTTCAATCATGTATGCATCAATAAATTTCCCGTCATTGGCAAATGCGGTATAGGCATTCGTATTTTCTTCCACGGTTACGCCATTTGTAATACCGCCGAGGGCAATGGCTAAATTGGTATGATCTGCTTTGGTTATCCGACTAATTCCTAGTTTTTCCAAGTATTGGACCGGATCATGCGAGATGATTTTTTGCATTAAATAAACAGCAGACACGTTATAGGAATGGGTTAATGCTGTTCTTGCCGAAGTTAGCCCATAATATCGCGGTGAAAAGTTGGTCGGCCATGGTTTTCCGGAATCACCTCTCAGACCGAGATCAACATCCGCTAAAACCGTTCCCGGAGCGGCAAGCCCCATATTGATAGCAGGACCGTATACGACCAATGGTTTCATGGTTGATCCGTTCGGACGAAATGCTTGTGTTGCGTGATTTAGATTTTCCCGTTGATAATCAAGGCCGCCGACAAAGCTGATAATTTTTCCGGTTTTATTTTCGATTAGCATGGCGCCTACTTCAAGCGGCTCCTTCACTTGAATGGTTTCATTTGTTTCAGGATCCTTTTTTTGTACCGTTTGGTATGGGACGGTCTCTTTATATTGATTCGTTATTTCCTGCCATTTGTCATAAATATCTTTATTAATGGTTGTATAGATTTTATATCCGTTTTGACGAAGATCCCTTTCGGCAAGTGTATAATAACGGTTATATAAAACTTTACTATTATCGATATCTTCTTTTTTGTAACCGTCTTTTTTATAATAATTTCCCATTAACACTTCAATAGCTCTTCTTTCACTTTCCATAATCAAATATGGATATTGCTCGATAATTGAATCTTGTGGAGGGATAAAATCTTTCACAATGTCATAGGTAGCCGCTTCATCATATTGTTCTTTCGTGATGTACCCCATTTCGAGCATGCGACTTAGCACAACTTTTTGGCGTTTTAAGCCCGGCTCCAGTCCTTCTGCGCTTTTGAGTTCTCCTTTATTTGTAAAAGGAGTGTAGCCGTATGGACTTTGTGGGAGACCGGCGATAAAAGCTGCTTGCGCCAGATTTAAGTCCTTTGCCGGGACACCAAAGATTCCTTTCGCTGCCGCCTGTATTCCGGCAATATTTTGTCCGGAAGAATTTCGCCCAAATGATGATACGTTTAAATATGCTTCCAAAATTTCATCCTTATTGAAAAACTTCTCAACTCTTAAAGCAAGCAAGATTTCCTTCGCTTTTCTTTCAAACGAAACTTCATTCGTTAATATTTGGTTTTTCACCAGTTGCTGTGTTAATGTACTGCCGCCGGTTTGAACGGCTGAATTGGTGACTTCTTGATACAATGCCCGTAGCACAGCTTTAGGAACAACACCGTTATGGGTCTTAAAATTTTGATCTTCCGTTGCAATGACAGCTTTTTTGACAAAATCAGATACGTCATCGATCTTCACTTCTTCCCGGACAATATCCGACCGAAGATGCCCGAGAAAGACATCATTGGCAAAATATAATTCAGACGGTTCTTCATAATTATAGATATCTTTTTTTAATTCTTCATAAGACCGAGGATATTCATCTTTGACAAGGGAAGCGAAATATCCGGCACCAACCCCCAATCCTAATGAAACAGCGAGAATAAAACATATAATACCAATTAAAATCAGATTCCATACAACAGAATAGGTAATTCGAAAAATTTTTGCTGTTTTTGGATTGAATAACTTTTCTTTAATCGGTTTTAGTTGTTTGATCAATGTATTGAAATATTCCTTCATAGCACCCCTCCTGGAATCAAATCCATTATAGCATACCAATTTTCCGCTTACCTTTCTTTTTAACGAATTTTTCACATTTTGATTAAATGGCAACAACAAAGTTTGACATCTTTTGATGAATATGCTAAAAATATGGTAACAAAATGAATAATTAAGCAATGATGGGAATTTAGTAGTTTTGCTATCCCTGTTTCGAGAGAACCGGTGGGTGGTGGAAACCGGTACAAATAGGAAAACGAATTACATCCCTGAGCATTCACTGTGAACAAGGTTTATGTGGCTCGTAGCAGTGAACGGTTGTCCGTTAGCAAAATGAGTGGAGGAAATTTTCCTCAAGTTGGGTGGTACCGCGATAGATTCGTCCCTTCGATTGATTCGGAGGGATTTTTATTTTGCCCAATTTTTTAAAAGGACAATAGGGAAAAAATTGTGATGTGAAATGAGAGTTTTCATTTTGCTTATTATTTTGGAAAAGGAGATTGAGTGATGGACTTATTAGAGGATTTACAATACCGAGGGTTAATCAATCAGATTACAGATGAAGAAGGTTTAAAAAAATTATTAGCCGAAGAAAGTGTTAAATTGTACTGTGGATTTGACCCAACAGCAGACAGTTTGCATATTGGGCATTTGTTGCCGATTTTAATACTTCGTCGTTTTCAATTGGCTGGACATCAACCAATTGCGCTCGTCGGCGGAGCAACCGGATTAATCGGTGACCCGAGCGGTAAAAAAGCAGAACGGACACTAAATGCAAAAGAAACCGTGGAAAATTGGGTGGAAAGCATAAAAGGACAATTATCCCGTTTTCTTGATTTTGACAGCAAAGAGAACCCGGCCACCATGGCGAATAACTATGATTGGACAGGGAAGATGGATGTCATTACTTTTTTACGGGATGTTGGGAAAAATTTTGGATTAAACTACATGTTGGCAAAAGATACGGTTCAATCCCGTCTGGAAACCGGGATTTCTTTTACTGAATTTAGTTACATGATTTTGCAGTCCCTTGATTTCTTAAAATTATATGAAACAGAAAACTGTCGTCTGCAAATCGGTGGGAGCGACCAATGGGGCAATATTACAGCCGGGCTTGAATTGATTCGGAAAACACATGAAGAGGCAAAAGCATTTGGATTGACGGTTCCACTTGTAACGAAAGCGGACGGAACAAAATTTGGGAAAACAGAGGGAAATGCAGTCTGGCTTGATCCGGAAAAAACAACACCATATGAATTTTATCAATTCTGGATTAATACCGATGACCGTGATGTTGTGAATTACTTAAAATACTTTACTTTCCTCTCCCATGAAGAAATTGAGGAATTGGCAAAAGCAACAGCGGAACAACCGGAAAAACGTCTTGCCCAAAAAGCGTTAGCGGAAGATGTAACAAAACTAGTCCATGGGGAAGCGGCATTGAAACAAGCAATTCGCATTTCCGAAGCGTTGTTCAGCGGAAATATTAAAGAATTAAACGGTGCTGAAATCGAACAAGGTTTTAAAGATGTTCCTTCATTTACAAATACGGAGGCAGAAGCCAACTTGGTTGATTTACTCGTGGCGGCAAAAATTTCCCCATCGAAGCGGCAAGCCCGGGAAGATTTTCAAAACGGTGCGATCTACATTAATGGTGACCGAGTAACTGATGTGCAGTATGTATTGGGTGACTCGGACAAAATTGAAGGCAAATTTACGATTATTCGTAGAGGGAAGAAGAAATATTACTTGATTATTTCGGAAAGGTAAGTAATTAAGCGTCAGGCCCATGGATTGTTTATTCCATGGACCTTTTCATATATGTTAGTAATGTGTAATTCCCAGTATTTCGGTTCGGTTTTTTGATGGTTTTGTCCAAAAGAGTGCGATTGGGCCCCTTCTAATGGACAATTTAGCTTATGCTTCAACAAAAATTGTCCAATAGAATCATTTTAATAGACAGTTCTGCACGACTTTCTGGCGATTTTGTCCAAAAGAGCACGATCGAAACCCTTCTAATGGACAATTTAGCTTATGCTTCAACAAAAATTGTCCAATAGAATTGTTTTAATAGACATTTCTGTTTTGATTTCTAGGGATATTGTCCAAAAGAGCATGATTCGAAATCTTCTTTGGACGATCTTTACTTAATTTTTTCGAATAATTGGCAGCACCCAATGGAAGTCAAAGAATAAAAAAAGGAGGTAAAAAATGTTATGGGATTATTACAACCACATATTCGACTTGGAAATGACTTAAATGTTACGTATGCAGTTTTGCCGGGAGATCCAAAGCGTGTTGAAAGAGTAATGGAGTTTCTTGATTCGCCGAAAGAATTAGCATTTAATCGGGAGTATCGCAGTGCCATTGGCTTTTATAAGGGTGTTAAAATTCTGGTGGTATCTACCGGTATCGGCGGCCCGTCACTCGGAATTGCGGTAGAGGAATTGAATAATATTGGCGTTACTGCACTTATTCGAATCGGCAGTTGCGGGGCATTACAACCGCACTTGAAAATAGGTGACTTGGTCATTGCATCCGGAGCGGTCCGTAATGACGGAGCCTCATTAGCCTATATCGAAAAAGGTTACCCGGCCGTAAGCAATCCGGAACTATTGTTTTTTATAAAAATTGCAGCCGAACGTCTTCAAATTTCACATCATTTTGGTATTGTAAGAAGTCATGACAGCTTTTATACTGATAATGAGGGGAATATTGACAAATTTTGGTCAAAAAGAAATGTTTTGGCTTCAGATATGGAAACGGCTCCTTTACTGGTGATTTCTGTCCTTAGGAATCTGCAAGCTGCCTCCATCCTAAATGTGGTTGTTTCTGCATCAGGAGACTTACATGAAGGAATTAACGACTATGTTGACGGAGAAAGGAATGCCGAACAAGGAGAAAAAAATGAGATTCTTCTTGCTTTAGAAACATTTGCTTTATTAGATAAGGTGAAGAATGAAAGAGATTGACGCCTGGAAAAAAATTCATGCTATCAAGCTTATGGAGGTGATGCGTTTGAATTAGAAGTATGGTATTTTTATAATTTTCTAAAAAAATTCAAAAGGTCCATTTTATCAAAAACTGGACAAAGGGCACTTGAAAAAGGAAGGAGTGTTTTGAAAATGAAAACGAAAAGCATGTGGTCATTTCGCTTATCTACGGCGGCACTTGTATTAATTCCAATTGCAATTGGAATCAACTACATTGGGAAGACAATTGCGGCCGGGTTAAAACTCCCTTTATGGCTCGATTCATTAGGAACGATTTTATCAAGTATGTTGGCTGGACCGATTGTCGGTGTGTTATCAGGCATTATCAATAATATTATTTATGGAATTACACTTGACCCGGTATCAACCGTATACGCTATCACGAGCGGTGTGATCGGCATTGTCGTCGGTGCTTTAGCTTATAAAGGATGGGTAAATAATTTTGCCAAAGCGCTTTTGTTAGGACTGGTTGTCGGTGCAATAGCGGCAACAGTTTCAACACCATTAAATATGATCTTTTGGGAAGGTCAAACAGGAAATGTATGGGGAGATGCGCTCTATGCCTATATTCTATCCCAAAACGGACCAATATGGTTGGCATCCTTCCTTGATAGTATTGTGGTCGATTTGCCGGATAAATTAATTAGCGTACTGTTATGTTTCTTTATTTTTAAAGGATTACCGAAGAATGTAAAAAGATTATATCAAAACAATCAACGCTTTGAAGAATTGTAACTGTATTTGTTTTTGGGAAAAGGTGGAAGATACTGCTTTTTCCCTTTCCATATTCGGGGATTTTAAAAAGTACAAGTTGTACCTTACAAACTGAGGTAAGCCATGCTTTTCTCATTCGCGCCCGAAGCTAGACAGAAAAAATTATCCATCGTTTTTCAACCGTTTAATACTATAGAAATATCAAGAAGTTGGTGAATGAAAAATGAAATCAATGACCCTTTACGTCAAGCAGGATTCCCCGATCCATGAGATTGATCCGATTACAAAGGTGATTTATGCAATAGTTGCAGCCTTATTACCTTATATTTTACCGTCCCATACAGTAGCTTTGATTGTATTGGTTATTAGTATAATTCTACTTGTCGTCGGAAAAGTGTTCCGAAAGATTATTCCTTTAATTGGTCTCAGCTTATTTTTAATCGTTTCATTAGTTATCATCCAAGGTATTTTCCGACCGGATAATGTAACGCCGCTTTTTCATTTCGGACCAATCATTTTTTATAAAGAAGGTCTTTCCTATGGTTTGTTGTTAATGCTGCGGGTGATTAATTTACTCTGTGCATTCGGTGTTTTGATTTTGACAACAAAACCGGACGATCTGATTCAATCTTTCATCCAAAAAGGAATGTCACCGCGAATCGGATACGTAATCGGTTCTGTGCTTCAGTTAATACCTCAAATGAGTGCAACCATTGCAACGATTAAAGATGCCCAACGTTCACGCGGATTAGAAACAGAAGGAAGTTTATTGGTTCGTATCAAAGCTTTTTTACCTTTAATCGGACCTGTTATCATGAATTCATTAATCTCAACACGAGAGCGCTCTATTGCTTTGGAAGTTCGCGGATTCAATGCTAAGCAAAAGAAAACTTTTTTACATGAAGTCCATACATACAAATATGCAAAAGTGATACAAGCTGTTCTTATACTCATTTTCATTTTTGCTATCCTGTGGAGGATTTTCCTATGAAAAAAATAATTGTTGAAAATTTGAAATATAAATATCCTGACACAGATCAGTTGGCCTTAAATGATGTTTCGTTTGAGGTGGAAGAAGGTGAAGTCATCGGGATTGTCGGCCAAAATTCTGCCGGGAAATCTTCTTTATGTTTGGCATTGACCGGATTAATTCCTCACTTTTTTAACGGTGCGTATGGAGGCAAGGTTTTGATTGACGGCATTGAGGTAAAGACAAGTACAATCACTGATCTTTCTCAAAAAGCCGGACTTGTTTTCGATAATCCGTTTACCCAAATGACGGCCTCTAAATATACCGTTTATGACGAAATCGCATTTGGATTGGAAAATATAGGGGTGTCCCGTGAAGAAATGATTGAGCGGGTCGATTGGAGTTTAAAAATGATGGGGATTGAAAACATAAAGGACAAAAATCCATTTGACTTATCTGGCGGACAAATGCAACGGGTTGCGATTGCAAGTGTGATTGCCATGCGTCCCGAGATTTTAGTTTTGGACGAACCAACATCGCAACTCGATCCTCAAGCGTCCGAAGAAGTATTTCGAGTGATCCAACAATTGAGTCAGGAAGGTATTACCATTGTCATTGCGGAACATAAGATGGAAAAGTTAGCCTGTTTTACGGATCGAATTCTCTTGCTATATGAAGGTAAGCAGATCGACTTTGACACTCCACAAAAAGTTTTTTCTCGGGATGATTTACATGACTATGGTGTAGTCCCGCCGATTTTTACAACTTACTGTAAAGCAATGGGGATGAAAAACAAGAATAACAATACTTACCCGGTTACATTGACAGAAGTTTCTTCACTTTTGGGCGGTGAGAATAATGAATGAAATAAATGTTGAAAATATCTCTTTTTCATATACTGAAGGTCAACCGGTTTTGTCTAACATTGATGTTCATTTTCGTCAAGAATCAACAGCGATCATCGGGCAAAACGGAGCAGGAAAAACGACCTTTGTCAAATTGCTTAAAGGCTTGTTGAAACCGGTAGTCGGAAATATTTACGTGAATGGAATGAATACGCAAGAATATACGGTAGCGCAACTCGCAAGTCAAATTGGCCTCGTATTTCAAAATCCGAACGATCAAATTTTTAAACATACGGTAATTGAAGAAGTAATGTTTGGTCCAAAAAATATTGGTCAGTCAACGGAGGAGGCCAGACAAAACGGTTTGCTGGCACTGGAAAAAATGGGAATCGTTCATGAAGCCGATAAAAATCCATATGACTTAAGCTTATCTGATCGGAAACTTGTTTCAATCGCTTCTATTCTGGCCATGAAACCGCCAATTATTATATTCGATGAACCGACAATGGGACAAGATTATCTCGGTAAAGAACGTTTGAAAAAAATCATGAAGGATCTGCGTGCAGAAGGTGTCCTAGTTTTATCGATTATTCATGATATGGATTTTGTTGCAGAAACTTTTGAACGTACGATTGTTATGAACCAAGGGAAAATCGTTTTGGATGGACCAACTCGAGAGGTTTTTTCTCATGAACAATTGATTCGTGACGTTTATTTGGAACTTCCCCATGCCACACAACTTGGAAAACAACTAGGTTTGAAGCAAACATTTTTAACTGTGGATGAATTGATCAATTTTAACCGAAAAAAGCAATGACAACGAGAACGGATCTCGTCGTCAAAAAAGTGGGTTTTCCGGTTCAAAACGACGACGAGAAGTGGTCTCGTCGCCAAAAAGGTAGGTTTTCCGCCTCAAAACACGACGAGAAAAGGTCTCGTCGCCAAAAAAGTGAGTTTTCAGCCCCAAAATGGTGACGAGAAAGGGTTTCGTCGTCAAAAACGAACATTTTCCGCCCCAAAAAGGTGACGAGAATGAGTATCGTCGCCAAAAAGGTAGGTTTTCCGGTTCAAAACGACGGCGAGAAGGGGCCTCGTCGCCAAAAAAGTGGGTTTTCCGCCCCAAAATGGTGACGAGAAAAGGTTTCGTCGCCAAAAACGAGTATTTTCCGCCCCAAAATGGTGACGAGAAAGGGCCTCGTCGCCAAAAACGAGCAATTTTCGGCTCAAAATGGTGACGAGAAAAGGTCTCGTCGCCAAAAAGGTAGGTTTTCCGGTTCAAAACGACGGCGAGAAGGGGCCTCGTCGCCAAAATGGAGCAATTTTCGGCTCAAAGTGGTGACGAGAAAAGGTCTCGTCGCCAAAAACGAGTATTTTCCGCCCCAAAATGGTGACGAGAAAAGGTCTCGTCGCCAAAAACGAGTATTTTCCGCCCCAAAAAGGTGACGAGAAAGGGTTTCGTCGTCAAAAACGAGCAATTTCCGCCTTAAAATGGTGACGAGAATAGGTCTCGTCGCCAAAAAGGTAGGCTTTCCGGTTCAAAACGACGACGAGAAAGGGTCTCGTCGTCAAAAACGAGCAATTTTCGACTCAAAGTGGTGACGAGAAGAGTCTCGTCGCCAAATTAAGGTGTTTCTCGCGTCAAACTGGCCGAGCCGGTCTCTCATCTTTATTCATCAGTTACCCGTTCTTCCGATATTCCAACGGTGTCATTTCCGTTTTCCGCTTGAACAGCCGGTTGAAATAAGGGGTGTCTTCAATGCCGACCTCATAAGCTATTTCCTTTACGCTTTTATTGGTATAACGAAGCAGGCTTTTTGCTATGTTAATTCGAAAATTAATTAAATATTCAATCGGTGGAATCCCAATAAAATGAGTAAATTCCTTGCTTAATTGAAATTTATTTAAGCTACACATATGCTCTAGATCTTGTAAACCAATTTTCTTCTTAAAATTGTCTTCCAAATAATTTTTTATTTGTAAAATATAGTCAGGGATATTTTTTTCCTCAAAACCAAGATCATATTTTTGCATCAAGATTTCATTTAGCATTTCATGGATTAACAACGAAATTTGAAATTCTGTCTTGGCATTACGCGTTTGTTGCAAGTCCATGATCTCTTTGATGATCTTATGGATCCGATCGTTTTTGGCCTTAAAAACATTACTGCCGTTTTTTATATATTCTTCATAAAAGGCCTCAACATTCGGACCGTAAAAATGAATCCAGTCCATCTCCCATGGTTCATCACTGACAGTCGCGTAATGCTGATAATTCATACAATCAATAAAAAAAATATCATCTTTTTCAATCGTATACACCTGCCCTTGATAGCGGAGCCGCCCTTTCCCGCCAAAAGTAAACTTCAATAAATATGACTTCAAGTTTTGTCTCTCCGTAAAATAAGGTTTCATTGCCTTAAAATGGCCGATCTCCTGAATATAGTAAAATAGTTGTTTTGCCCGTGTAGAAGGAGTATTAAAGATTCGAATGGAATCATCCGTCCATGAATGATCTGCTTTTTCCCAATATTTCTCCATAATAATCACTACTCCAATTTTCCTTTTTCCTCATTATGCCACAACATTTCTAACTTACCAAGATAGTACAATAAAATACCAATAATGTATCATGATTTTTCTTTTGATAACGTTTACGATATTTGTGTAGGAAGAAAACAATTCAAAAAACAAGATATTAATCAAAACTATGATCCTTGGAAAGAAAGTACAATTAAAGTTGTCGAAAGGAGTGAATGAACAGGTGATGCGAAATTATCTTGCGGTTGATATTGGGGCTTCAAGCGGCCGATTGATTTTAGGAAATGTTCGAGATGGTAAAATCGAAATTCAAGAAATCCATCGCTTCAAAAATGGTTTTTCAAAAACAGACGGACATGACCGCTGGGATATCGACAAATTGATTAACGAAATTTTTATCGGATTAGAAAAAGTGAAAAAAGCGGGTATCAATGAATGCGTTTTAGGAATTGACACATGGGCAGTTGATTATGTACTGATCGATAAATCCGGAAAAAAACTTGCTGATCCGATAAGTTATCGTGATACAAGGACAATCGGTGCTATTGATAAATTAACATCAACCTATCCGAAACAGTATATTTATGAAAAAACCGGAATTCAGTTTCTTGAATTCAATACACTTTACCAACTATATACAGAAGATAAAGAGTTACTTAAACTGGCAGACAAAATTTTACTCATTCCCGACTATATTGGATACGTTCTTACCGGAAAAGCCGTCAGTGAAGTAACCAATTCTTCGACAACACAAATGCTGAATTTACGTGAAAAATTGTTTGATACAGATTTACTCAACCATGTACATGTAACTGAGGACAAATTTGCTCCCCTTGTAGAGTCAGGAACTTCGCTGGGTGGGATAAAGGAAGAATGGTATGAAAAATATGACCTTCCAAAGTGCGAAGTGATTGCTGTTGCTTCCCATGATACCGCATCAGCCGTACTTGGAACTCCGGGGTTCGGTGATAACTGGGCTTTCCTGAGCAGCGGAACTTGGTCACTGCTTGGCATGGAATTAACGGTTCCAATTACAAGTGAGGAAGCCTACGAAGAAAATTATACGAATGAATGGGGCGCATATGGCACATACCGTTTTTTGAAAAATATTATGGGACTGTGGATTGTCCAAGAAATTGCCAGAAATTTTGACTACACATACAGTTTTGCCGAAATGGCCGAGCAAGCAGAAAAATGCGAACCTTTTCAACAATTTATCGATGTCAATGATCAACGTTTTAACAACCCGGAAAATATGGTAAAAGAAATTCAAAATTATTGCATGGAAACCGGGCAAAAAGTACCGGAGACAATTGGCGAATTGACGAACTGTATTTATAGTAATTTAGCACTTTGTTATGCAATTGAGTTGGAAAAACTTAGGCGTATTACAGATCGGTCAGTGCAGGACTTGCATATTGTCGGTGGCGGCAGCAATGTTCATTTTTTAAATCAACTGACAGCAAATCTGGCAAATATTCATGTCTATGCCGGTCCGTCGGAAGCGACCGCAATAGGGAATCTACTCGTTCAAATGATTTCAAAAAACGAAATTTCAAATATAAAAGAAGTAAGAGCAATGACAAGGCAATCATTTGAAATGACCACATATAAACCGCAAGACGGAAACTGGCAAGAAGTCATTGCCGACTACAAACAATTTTTACATTCTATTAAAAAACATTGAAAGAGGGTTGCAAATAATGGCAAATCAAGACCAAATTGTCCGCAATTATGAAGTTGCAAAAGAACGATATGCAGAAATCGGTGTAGATACGGAAGAAGCATTAAAAAAATTACAGGATATGAAAATTTCCGTCCATTGCTGGCAAGGTGATGACGTAAAAGGCTTTTTAAACCCGAACGGCGAACTGACCGGTGGAATTATGGCAACCGGCAATTACCCGGGAGCAGCACGGACACCGGAGCAATTACGGCAAGATTTAGAAAAAGCGTATTCTTTAATTCCGGGCAAACATAAATTAAACCTTCATGCGATTTACCTTGATACAGACGAGAAAGTAGATTTAAATGAAATCGAACCAAAGCATTTTACAGCTTGGGTTGATTGGGCAAAAGAACAAGGTTTAGGACTTGATTTTAACCCGACATTCTTCTCCCATCCTATGTTTAAAGACGGATTTACCCTTGCGTCTCCGGACAAGGAAGTTCGTGATTTTTGGGTTGAACATGGGAAACGTACTCGGAAAATTGCCGAATACTTCGGGAAAGAAATCGGTCAAACAAGCATTAATAATTTTTGGATTCCGGATGGTTTTAAAGACAATCCCGTTGATACTTTGGCACCAAGACAACGGTTAATGGAAGCATTGGATGAAATTTTTGCCGAACAATTAAATGAAGACTTTACCCAAGAAGCGGTTGAAAGTAAATTATTCGGTATTGGGGCTGAAGCTTATACGGTCGGTTCCCATGAATTTTACATGGGCTACGGGATTTCCAGAAATAAACTTGTCTGCTTAGATGCCGGACATTTTCATCCAACTGAAGTGATTTCCAATAAATTAAGTGCACTTTCTTTATTCAGTAAAGGAATTTTGCTTCATGTCAGCCGTCCGGTACGTTGGGACAGTGACCATGTTGTTATTATGGATGATGAATTACAAGCTATTGCCAGGGAAATTGTCCGCAATAATTTACTGGAAAGAACCAATATCGGACTGGATTTCTTTGATGCTACCATCAACCGAATTGCAGCATGGGTCATCGGGACAAGAAACACACAAAAAGCATTGTTAAGAGCATTGCTTGAACCTACAGCATTTTTAAAACAAAAAGAATTAGAAGGTGACTTTACAACCCGGTTAGCGTATACAGAAGAATTAAAAGACTTCCCGTTTGGTGATGTTTGGAATTACTTCTGTGTAAAAAATAATGTACCTGTCGGATTCGATTGGTTTAAAGAAGTTCAACAATATGAAAAAGAAATTCTTTTAAATAGAGCATAATTTTTTGGCAGCAAGAATGGAAGGAGTATATACGATGACAAAATTGAATATAATTGACGCATCATTTACACAAGAAATGATGAAAGTAACAGCAAATATGTATCGCCTTGGTTGGGATGAAAGAAATGGCGGAAACATTAGCTATCTTTTAACGGAAGAAGAAGTGGCGGCATATTTAGATATTGAAAAAGTGGTTCGGACAATCCCGATGCAATTTGATGGAAAAGAATTGGCCGGTAAATATTTTATCGTTACGGGATCCGGTAAATATTTTAAAAATGTCATTGATGATCCGGCTGTAAACCTTGGTGTTATCCGTGTTGCAGCAGATGGAAAACATCTTGAATTATTATGGGGCCTAGAAGATGGTGGAAGACCGACAAGTGAATTGCCTTCTCACTTTATGAGCCATATTGCCCGGATGAAAGTCGATCCGGAAAATCGAATCGTTATGCATACTCATGCGACTCACCTGTTGGCAATGACATTTACCCATCCATTAGAAGAAAAAGCATTAACTCGGACATTATGGCAAATGTGTACCGAATGTCTTGTTGTCTTTCCTGAAGGGGTGGGAATTATTCCTTGGCTCGTTCCTGGCACAAACGAAATTGGTGAAGCAACCGCAGCCAAAATGCATGAATTTCATCTGGTGATTTGGCCGTTTCATGGTATTTACGGTGCCGGTCGTAATATGGATGAGGTGTTTGGCCTCATTGAAACGGCAGAAAAAGCGGCAAAAGTATACACCTATGTGCAAGCTCAAGGTGGTGCGAAACAAGCCATCACCGATCAGCAATTAAAAGACTTGGCTGATGCTTTTGGCGTTACACCGAGGGAAGGTTTTTTAGAGCTTTAATTTGATGAAAAATTCTGAACGCCCGTCCGTACAAACGAGTTTCGGGTTGTTCCTCTAAAAATTTTCCGAACGAGAAAGCCCGCTTCTTTAGTGGTGGGAGTTGTCAGAAATAGCTCTATTCGTATGATAAACCGAAATGATTTATGTACAGGGAAATCCCAATCCCGGTTCCTTATACGGGGATTCTTTCTTCAGGATTTACCTATCAACATATATGTGAAAATAATCACAAGGAGGAAACGCAAATGGCAACCAGAATCATCTTAAACGAAACATCCTATCATGGAAAAGGTGCAATTGAACATATTCCGGCAGAAGCAGCAAAAAGGGGATTCAAAAAAGCATTGATTGTCACAGACGCTGATTTAGTCAAATTTCATGTTGTCAGTAAAATTACCGATTTATTAAATGCGAGCGGCTTAGCCTATGAAGTTTTTGACCAAACGGTACCAAACCCAACTGTTGCCGTTGTCAAAGCAGGGGTTGAAGCTTATAAACAAGCAGAAGCAGATTACATCATTGCTATCGGTGGCGGTTCACCAATCGATACGGCAAGAGCAATCGGAATTATCGTAACAAACCCTGAACATGCGGATGTGTTAAGTCTTGAAGGAGATCCGGGAACAAGAAATCCAAGTGCACCAATTTTTGCTATCCCGACAACTTCCGGAACAGCTGCGGAAGTAACAATCAATTATGTGATTACCGATGAAAATAACCATCGCAAGTTCGTATGTGTGGACGCCCATGATATTCCGGTTGTCACATTCGTTGACAGTGACATGATGATGTCGATGCCAAAGGGACTTGCTGCCGCAACCGGAATGGATGCATTAACTCATGCAATTGAAGGATACATCACAAAAGGAGCTTGGGAACTTACAGACATGTTTCATCTTAAAGCGATTGAAATCATTGGCCGTTCGCTGCGTGCATCGGTTGCCGGTGATGTAAAGGCAAGAGAAGATATGGCATTGGCACAATATGTTGCCGGTATGGGTTTCTCTAATGTTGGTCTTGGACTTGTTCATGGTATGGCCCACCCATTAAGTGCTCGTTACAATGCGCCACATGGTGTTGCCTGTGCGACACTTTTACCAACGATTTTGAAATACAATGCAGATTACACCGGTGAAAAATATCGGGATATCGCAAAAGCTCTTGGTGTAGAAAATGTCGATGCAATGAGCCTGGAAGAAGCGAGAGTTGCTGCAGTTCAAGCAGTCGCCCAATTAGGCAAAGATGTTGGCATTCCACAAACAATCGCTGAACTCGGTGTCAAAGAAGAAGGCATTCCTGCCATTGCCAAAGACGCCTTTGCAGATGTATGTACAGGTGGGAATCCGCGTGATACGAGTATTGAGGAAATTGAAATGTTGTATAAGTCTTTGTTATAAAAAAATAAGTGGATGGATTTCAATTGAAGTCCATCCACTTTTAAAAATTTTTGGAACCGTTCATTCAAGTTGAAATGTCGATTGGCAAATTTTTAATTATACTTTCCGCAAATAAAGACCATGCGTTGTGGATATTAATTTTACTAATTCTTTATAATGATTATCACCTAAAAAAACCTTACAAATTAGCCCATTAATCCATAAAATCATCTTCATATTAGGAAAGACAAAACATGACTCTAACTTTTCCCGTAAACTTAGCTTAGCCAGAAGTTGTATCACAGAAAATTTTTCATATAGTAATAAACTACCATTATGTTCTTTTGTTTGATCATTGATTGACTTTAATAAGGAACCTTCTTTTTCATCTGTATAATCCTTTAAAAACTCTAAAAGTTCTGTATTCATATTGTTCAGGATATAAACTGGACTTATCCCCCAAAACCGTTTAATAATTTCAATATATTGTCGTTCAACTTTTAAATAGTGTCTATATTCATTTATATCATCCTTGGAATAATCATAAATAATTTCAAGTTTAAAAAACATTTTGTATGAAATATTGGCAAACCTACACTTTGAATAAGTAGGTTTGCTATTTTTGGGAATAAACTAACTTATATCATGCGTTTATAACGGAAAATTAGTAAAGAGTGATTAATGTGATTTTAAGACTACCATTTTACATTTTCTTAACTTATCATAAATATATAATATAATAACTGAAAAGAACCAACTATAATTGATGTGACTTGAAATGAACAGCTACCAGTTACATTCTTTGCTAGTAAATTACAATAACAATCCTGCTTAATTACCGTCGATCGAACCACTCAAAGACGGATTGTAAAAGTAATCGGACGGTATTTAGAAAGGATTGCGCTGATGAATCAATTGGTGAAACACTAACAAATATGAAGAACCTCCAAGCACATGTTCTTTGGAGGTTTTTTAATAAAAATATTTTAAAAATCAGTTTGTTGTTTCGGTTGAAGTTCTTTTTGTTCTTTTTTTTAGTCTAAAGCACCTGCTGGTTTGACAAAAAATGAGAGAATTAGACCAAGAATTGTTTATACGACCGTAAACGCAAATCCGCATCGCACACCATTTGTTACAGCTGCTGTACGACTTCTATGGATCAAATAAGCTGACACTCCTGCAGATATAAATGTTGTAGTTAGAGCAGTTGCAAATGCCACGCTGACTTGTTGAGCAGTGTTCAAAATTGCATTACCGTCAGGAGATAATTCCCTCGGCAAGTCATTTAAACCATTTGCTTGAGCAGGAGACGGTGTACAATCATAAGTAAAATATTTCCTCCTAAAACAAACAAAACAGAAGAGGAACTATTAATTTCAAAAGTATTATCGCAGCAATAATATTAAAACAAATCCAATTTGAACATTTGAACAAGCTATTTTGTCCCAAATCTATCGTGTAATTTACAGGAAACCGCTGAGACATCCCGTTGATAATTCCTGCTGGCAACAATAAAATACCGACCATCGCAGCAGCAATTAATTTCCCACTTTGCCAGTATATTGGAATTATTAGCATGGAAGACATTATTAAGCTAATTTATTCATGATGAGCAGTGTAACGATGGTAAACATTGAGTATTTGAATGCATTCACTTTCAACATTGGTTTTCTCATGGTTTAACTGTCTCAACGTAACTAGGGCGAGATTGATAAGATTTGAAAATTCTATGCCTACTTTTGTAAAATAGGTGATATAATAGGAAAAAAGGAGGGGAGAAGGGTTTATGGATGTAGAGTTATTGCAAGCTTTACGAACCGTAATAAAAGAAGAAATCGAGCCTGTTAAAAAAGATTTAGAGAATGTTAAACAGGGTTTAGAGAATGTTAAACAGGGTTTAGAGAATGTTAAACAGGAATTGCTGGTTGAAATCAGACAAGTTAAGCAACAGATAATTAAAGATATTTCTACAAGTCTTAGTCAGTATTCGAAAAATTTAGAAGAATATGTTGATAACAAAACAGAAGTATTAAATAAAAGAGTTTATAAGCTTGAAGTTGAGATGGAGCGGATAAGCCAACAATAAAAAAGCCAATGAAGGCTTTATTTTTTTTGCTAATAAAGTGTAAAGTCAATTTCACAAATGCCTTTAGAAGCTTTAATTATTTTCATGCATCTTGGATAAAAATGCTTTAAGCCCCGAAATTAACCGGAGCTTAAAGAATTGAGAGTTATCTATAACCTAAAAATGATTTTGTTACCATGCAAAAACTTTTTTAATCCCAGGAGGTACAGGTGTTTCACCATAAATCTGTGCCTTTTCCAGAATTGTTGTACTATTGTCGGTGTGTTCAATCATGCATATTCAATCTTGTTCATCCCCAGAGGTCGGAGTTTTAATTTTTAGTAAGTCAATTTTTGATAGTACAGAAATCCTCATTGGAATTATAGGTAATGGAATTATTTTGTAAATAGCATTTTCCGTCTCTAGGATTAAACCACCATATTTGTAAATCTTTGCCAATTGTCCAGTTTGATTTGAGTGTTTTTTCTCCACCAGTTGGAAAATAATTACAGGCAAATTTTCCGTTTTTCTCAACACATGCTTGTTTATGTTCATCTATACTCGTTTCAACTCTTGAATTTTGTTCTGTTAAAAGATCTTGACAAGGAACACATTGACTTAAATCTCTTGATAGCAAAAAGAAGTTTAATCATACAAATGAACATCCCAACGATTGCCACAATATGGGTCAACTGGGTTAATTCCTTTAAATGCTGAATTTCCCATCATTTTTTCCACGATCGCATCGACTGTATATGTGTTGTCCGAGTATCCATTGATGAATGTAGATACGTACGGGACATCGATTAAATGATATGGATTTGCCAGGGAAACGAATACGGTCGGAATGTCTTTAGAGAACCATGGTGAATCGATGGCAATGAATGGATTGAAGTTAAGTCGCACTTGAGTACGATTGCTCTTCGTCCGATTACTCTTCGTCCGTTCAACCACAACAAATAGGGATAAAATCCGACCTTCATATTCCCGGGTGGTTGCCAACCCTTTTTAAAAAAAGACCGGTCCCTTTGAAAATTAAAGGAACCAGTCCCTGAAATTAGGGAGGAAATTAAATCACCCCTTGCGAAATCATCGCTTCAGCAACTTTTTTGAAGCCGGCGATGTTGGCACCGACCATTAAGTTACCGGGATGACCGTATTCAACACTAGCTTCCATGCTTGCTTGATATATATTGTGCATGATTTGTTGCAGTTTTTGATCAACTTCATCAAAAGTCCAAGACAAGCGCATGCTGTTTTGAGACATCTCTAAGGCGGAGACGGCAACCCCACCGGCATTGGCAGCTTTTGCCGGTCCATACAAGATACCATTATTTAAATAAACATTGATTGCTTCAATTGTGGATGGCATATTGGCACCTTCTGCAACAGCTTTCACACCATTGGCGACAAGCGTTTTTGCTGATTCTTCATCAATTTCATTTTGGGTCGCACAAGGAAGGGCAATATCACAAGGAATCGACCAGATTCCAGTACATCCATCATAGTATTCAGCATTCGGATGGAAATCAACATATTCTTTAATCCGTTTGCATTCTACCTCTTTCAAACGTTTTACCGTGTCAAGATTAATTCCATCCGGATCATACACATAGCCGTTGGAATCACTGCAGGCAACAACTTTTGCACCGAATTGCTGTGCTTTTTCAATGGCATAAATGGACACATTACCTGAACCGGAAACGACAACAGTTGAACCGTTAAAATCGAGTCCCTTTTCTCTTAACATTTCTTGAGTAAAATAGACAAGACCATAACCTGTTGCCTCTTTACGGACGATGCTTCCGCCAAATCCAAGGCTCTTGCCGGTTAGGACACCTGCTTCAAAAGCACCACGTAATTTTTTATATTGTCCAAATAAGAAGCCGATTTCTCTCGCCCCCACACCGATATCACCGGCAGGAACATCCACATCTGGTCCGATATAGCGATATAATTCAGACATAAAGCTTTGGCAAAAACGCATAATTTCAGCATCGGATTTTCCTTTAGGATCAAAATCCGAACCGCCTTTTCCACCGCCAATTGGTTGTCCGGTTAAAGCATTTTTAAATATTTGTTCGAAACCTAAAAACTTAATAATGCTCCCATTTACAGAAGGATGGAAACGTAACCCGCCTTTATAGGGACCGAGTGCACTGTTGAATTGAACACGAAATCCGCGATTCATTTGTACATTTCCTTGATCATCTACCCAAGGAACCCGGAAAGTAATCATTTTTTCAGGTTCAACAATTCGTTCCAAAATATTATGTTGTATATAAAGCGGTTCTTTAGCAAAAAGAGGAATAAGGGAATCAAATATTTCTTTTACGGCTTGTTGAAATTCAAATTCATAGGCATTTCGTTTTTTAACTGTTTCAAAAACATTGTTGACATATTCAGTCGCCACTTTTAATTCGTCATTGATTATTGATGTTGTACTCAAGTGAATCAATCTCCTCGTTATATATTATGTGAATTCATTATTTCATGAGCGTTTTTTCATACAATTTGTCTATCTGAAAATTTTGTGTATAGAAAAATTTTATAACTAGAGATTAATCTAATCAATATAAAAAATAGATAAAATTAATATGTAACTTAGATTGATTGTCATTTTTTGTTTAATTTATTTCTCGTTAGCTAATTCATAAGCAGACTTTTACATGATGATTGGTAAACAGCACATAGCATAAATCAAATTAAAATGACTTTGACTTTTTACTGACTTATTTGTGTGATAATGTATAGAAGGAAAAGAAAGAGTACGGAATTGCATTAGGTTTTCAGGAGGTAGCACCGATGAAAATTATAGTCGTTGAAGATGAATATGCAATTAGACAAGTATGAAAGGCATCTTTCAAAAGGTAGATTATGAGGTAGTCCAAGCTTTGATGGCGATGAAGCCGTAGAGAAATTTCATAAATATTAGGTAAAGCCGTTTCAACATCTCTTTTTTCTTGAAAATAATCCTAAATTACATAAAGGGCTATCCAAAAGAAACCGGTTTGATTTATGAGTTAAGCCTTACTTTTGGAATAGCCCTTTTTTAATACTTATGAATCAAAAGATTACTTCTTGTTTTGTTTTTTATTTTTCTTCGGATTATCAGCTAAAAAAGCTGTTTCCTCTTCATGATCGTTACGAATTTGCTCAATACTTGAGTTTTGAATTCCTTTTTTTGCCATGATCCTCACCACCTTTATGTTTATTTTGGCAAATATAACAAATATCATTCATCCAAAACAAAATTGTAAGGGGGAAAAGGTTTATTTATATTTATTAATATTTTAGAAATATTTAATTAATTCTAAATTTTGTATTGAATACGATTTCGAAAATATTTATTATGAATACTGTATATGTTACTGAAAACTATTGTCTAATCGGAACAATGCATCCATTGTTTACACTGATTAGTTACAAATGGGCTCTTATACCAGACAAAGCCCGGCACCTGTCATTGATCGCAGCTGGTTACCAAATGATGGAATTGTAAATGTTGTATCTGCAAAATATCCGTTTGGTCATCCAAATAGCCCATATGACGGTAAGATAAAACAAGGTGTTTGGAATTCATTCCCTGTAATGGAAGGCTGGGATCATATGGATTTTATTAATTTTATTGGATCCAATACACCCGGTTATTTTTCCATTTACAGATATTATCATGATGTAGCAAACCGATTACATTCGTTACCTAAATAATATATTGGAATTGGAAACAAACACCCAAGAATGTTGATAATAGTAACATTCTTGGGTTTCTGTTAGTTCGTAAGGGATTTTAGTGATTCTATTTATAATTCAAGTATGTGCTATGATAAAAAAGGTAATGATGAACTTACATTTAATACTAAAACAGGAAAAAAGTTTCTATATGTTGCTTGATTTTATGTAGCAATATATTATAGTAAAATACATACGAGGATCTTATTCACTTATAGATTTAAATAATGCTCTATATTAAAATAACTTATACCTTCCTATTGTTAAAGAGTAAAGTATTAATGAAAGCGGTAACTCAAACGATTAATTATACAAGCAGGTAATCCATTTTCTCATATTACAGGTTAAGAAAAGTGCACGTCGCACGGAGCTGGACAGCAAAACGAATTCAAGCACTTTTGCACGAGTTGCAAAAAATCTCCCTTAAATAAAAAATTCCCCGGCTGTGAGTAGAAAGTTAAATATGTGAAAAAATGATTTGGAGGTGGAAAGATGGGATTAAAAGAAGACTTAATGGCGCATTTAGAAAAGGAAACGGCTCAGTTTACATTTGAGAATCCTTCAGAAAAATTAACGGCAAATGTCATTTCTAATATTTTCCAGGTTAAGCGAAATACGGTCAGTCATTATTTAAATCAACTGTTTGATGAAAACTTAATTATCAAGATAAATACAAGACCGGTTTATTTTTTGAATCGGCCAATTTTTGAACAAAAATATTATTCAATCCCAACGACGTTATTTAACAGTTTTCAAGAGTTGCAAGATCTTCAACCTTCTAAACAAGAATCAAAGGATATTTTTGATCAATTAATCGGTTCGGATGGAAGTTTGAAAAAGGCGGTCAGTCAAATTAAAGCATCGATTTTTTATCCGGGTGGACTCCCAATCATCTTATGCGGTCCTACCGGTGTCGGGAAAAGTTTTACCGCTGAACTCATCTATAAATATAGTAGAGAAAAAGGAATATTACCGGAAAAGGCACCATTTATCAGTTTCAACTGTGCCCAATATGCAAACAACCCGGAACTGTTATCAAGTAATTTATTTGGCTATGTCAAAGGTGCATTTACCGGAGCAAATACAACAAAGGACGGGATGATTGCAGCAGCGGATGGGGGCATTCTTTTTCTTGATGAAGTTCACCGCCTAAATCCTGAAGGCCAAGAAAAGTTATTTACACTAATGGACCAAGGAGTTTACCGTCGTATGGGTGAAAGTGAAGAAAACCACAAAGTAAATATCCGTTTTATCTTTGCGACGACCGAAAAATTAGAAGAAAACTTTTTACAAACCTTTTTACGACGGATTCCAATTCGGGTAACAATGCCAAGCCTTGATGAACGGGGGGGAAAAGAGAAAAAACAATTTATTTATCTATTTTTAATTAATGAAGCGAAAAAACTCCACACACCCATCCGAATTACCAATCGCGCACTCGATACCTTGACACTGCATAATTATACAGGTAATATGGGCGACTTAAAAAATACAATAAAATATATTGTTGCTTCATCCTTTGTAAAAAATAGAGATGAAAATGAAGTGCGAATAACCCTTCAAGACCTGCCGGAAAACATTTTAGAGAACACTGTCCGTTTTACCGAGACGAAATTAAAAAATGCTAGTGATATTGTAATCGATGAAAATTCCACTTTAGAACAATTATATGAGGTGAGTGTATCTCATTTACAACAGATAAAAACATCTTATGAAAAAATTTTAAATTTGTACCAGGAAATGGTAACAAAAAAATTTTCCCGGGAATATTTTCAACAAAATTTTATCAATGAAGTCAATGTCATTTTAGATAGCTTAATATTTCATACAAGAAAACAGGCAAACGTTATGTTGGAGTTAATGACTGCCAATGTACAAGAAACGATTGACTACTTAGAAAAAAACTATAGTGTCAAATTTAATGGGAATAGTATTTATGCCATTGCTCATTTTCTCTATTATAAAGGCAATATAGCGTTACGGTGGACAAAAAGGCAGGAATCGTTAATTGAAAAACTAGCCCAATATATCGGGCAATTTTATAAACCGGAGCAAAAACTGGTTGACCAATTTAAAAGTATTTTAGAAAGTAAATTGGATGTCAAACTGGATCCAATAGATGAAATTATGTTAGCTGTCTATTTTCGGGGCTTAAAGATTGATGAGGGTATGGGACAAATTAAGGCGATCATTTTGGCTCATGGCTATGCGACGGCAAGTAGTATCGCCAATGTAGCGAATCGTTTATTAGGTAAAAATTTCTTTGAATCCTTTGATATGCCAATTGATATATCGGTTGAGGATATTGCGGCAAAGGTTTTGAATTATGTTGACAACAATGATGTTTCAAGAGGACTCGTTATCCTAGTTGATATGGGATCACTAACGGATATTGATGAACTGTTTAAAAAGCATATAAATGGTCCTGTTGCTATAATTAATAATGTTTCCACGCAAATGGCTTTATACTTGGGGAGTATGTTGGATAAAGAGCTTTTTTTGGAAGAGATGATTGAAAAGCTGGAAAAAGCAAATAAAATGGACTATAAAATCATTTATCCGAGGAAGGAAAAGGAAAAAGTAATCATTACATCCTGTCAAACTGGGATGGGAACTGCAATCCAAATTCAGAAATTATTACATGACAGTATCCCGGAAGATTTGGGCATTAAGGTGCTTGCTCATGATTTTAATAGATTGAAAGAATTAGGAACATCGGAAACGATTTTTCAAGTTTATGATGTTCTAGCCATCGTCGGAACGGCAGACCCGGGTATTAAACAAGTTCCTTATTTATCCCTCGAGGATATTATTACCGGAACCGGGGAAGAGAAGATGCGAAAAATATTTGTGCCGATTGTTTCGGAAGAGCACTTTGCAGAAATCAATAAAAATATTATCTGGAATTGTTCGTTGGAACGGGTCATTGACTCTATCACTATATTGGATTCGGAAAAAATCTTGTCTCAAGTTGAAGAATTTGTTAACCGTCTGGAAATCCGATGGGATGAATGCTGCTATTCGGGCGGTTGTTCGTAAGGGGATTTATTCCGGCTTAGAAGTATACGGAGTTTATAATGGATACCAAGGTGTAGTAAACGGAACATTCGAAAAACTAGAACTGGGTTCAGTGGGTGATATTTTACACCGGGGTGGGACAATGCTTCGATCGGCACGACTCCCTGAATTTGCTCAAAAAGATGTTCAGCTAAAAGGACTTGAAAAGTTAAATAATTTTGGATTAGAAGGATTAATTGTTATCGGTGGCGACGGTTCCTATCGTGGTGCAAATGCTTTGAGTCAATTAGGTTTTCCTTGTATTGGTGTACCGGGAACAATTGATAATGACATAGAAGGGACAGACTTTACAATTGGTTTTGATACGGCTTTAAATACCGTGATTCAAGCAATTGACAATATCCGGGATACAGCTTCTTCTCATGAGAGAACTTTTGTTATCGAAGTAATGGGAAGAAATGCGGGAGATTTGGCATTATGGACCGGATTAGCCGGTGGAGCGGAGTCAATTCTTATCCCTGAAGAAAATTATAACATGGATGAAATTGTAGACCGTTTAAATAAGGGAAAAGAAAGAGGAAAGAGGCATATTATTATAATAATTGCGGAGGGTGTCGGAAGCGGATTAACTTTTGCTAAGGAATTAGAAAAAAGGGTGAATCTTGATGTGCGAGCTTCTGTTTTAGGTCATATCCAAAGAGGTGGATCTCCTACTGCATCTGATCGAGTTTTAGCCAGCAGATTAGGTGCAAGGGCAGTAGAGTTATTGATAGAAGGGAAACAAGACAGAGCTGTAGGAATTATGAATAATGAAATTGATGATCACGCTTTTTCTGATATTTTAAGCAGTACTCATAGAATAGATAAAAAAATGATTGAGTTATCGAGGGAATTGTCAATTTAATAATAATTAGTTTGATGGAATAAGGTGAAGTAAAAAAATAATTTATAAAGTAGGAGTTATTATGCAAAAGATAAACTTTGCCATTTTTGATATGGATGGATTACTATTTGATACTGAGCGCCCCTCATTTTTAGCTATGAAAAAGACTGCCGAAAAAGCAGGGTTTAAATTTTCTATAGAAACGTATAAAAAATTAATTGGTGTTAGTAAACCTACATCAAATCAAATTCTTCATAATCTATACGGGGAAGAGTTTTTTAAGAAAAATGTTTTAGATCATTTTCAAGAGGAATTCAATAAAACAGTAGCTGAAGAGGGAATTACCATTAAAAAGGGTGCTTTGGAATTATTAGAAGTATTGGAAGAAAAAGGATTTAAAAAGTGTATAGCTTCGTCAAGTAATAGAGAAGTCATTGAAAATTATTTAGCTATTACCGGATTGGAGGATAGATTCGATTTTTATTTAAGCGGAAGAGAAGTTAAAAAAGGAAAACCTCACCCGGATATTTTTCTTGAAGCGTGTAAACGTGGTGGAGTAGATCCAGAAAAAGCACTTGTTCTGGAGGATTCATTTCATGGTTTCCGTGCAGCAATAAGGGCAAATATTCGTTGCATCATTGTCCCAGATTTAGTCGAGCCGAATGATGAAATGAAACAAGGAGCATATCGTATCTGTTCAGATTTAGCTGAAGTAGCGGAATTGATAAGGACCGAAAAATTATAGAAAGACAATAATACAAAAGAATGGATTATAAAATGTAAACACACATGAAAATGAGAACTGTTACCGCTTCAAAAACAGTTCTCATTTTTCCTTAATTAACCGTGAGAGCCCTTAAATCCTCATTCTTATATGAGTTTGCATGGTTTACTTGGCTCAAGAGATACCGTTTTACAACCTCTTTCCTAATTATGAAAATTTACATGTAATTTTATGGGATTCACTTGGCTTAAAGAGTGGCTACCCCTTAAATCCTCTTCCTTATATGAAAGTTTGCATGTAATAGGGGCCAGTTCTCCGGAAATTCCGGACCAAGTACCCAATAACTTATCCCGCGAAGATTGTATTCCTTTACAGTGTCATATTTTGCTTGCATACTTCTGGCATCTTCAAACCAGACTTCATGTTGTTGACCCGATTCGTCTGTGTAGCGGAAGAACGGAGATTGATAGGTTTCATGATATTGAATCGGAACGCCATATTTTGCTGCAAGATTGACGGCTTCTCTTGGACCGACTGTTCTTGCATAAGTTCCTTGAACCCACGGGATTTTCCAGTCACGGCCATAGAGCGGGACACCCATAAGAATTTTGTTGCGAGGAATGGCTGTTATGGCATAATCGAGTACTCTTCTAACTTGATTTATCGGCGCAATAGCCCAAGGTCTCCCACCGGCCCAACCCCATTCATACGTCATAGGTATAACAAAATCGACCAGTTCACCATGGGCAGCGTAATCATGTGCTTCATATAACAATCCCGATTGGTCAGCACTAATTTTCGGTGCCAGCGCTGTTGAGACCGTGAATCCTTCCGGGTGTAAACGAGCAACTACCCGACGAAGGAAATTATTATAATTTTCCCGATCTTCAGGATACACATATTCAAAATCAATGTTTAAGCCAGTATAACCCTTATTTCTCAACGTTTGTAAAATATTTGTGATTAAAGTATTTTGGAGATCGGGATTTCTTAAAATGAGCGCTGCCCGGTCGGAGCTAAACCTTCTGCCGACAAAATTAGTAAGGACAAGAAGTGGAGCAACATTGTTATTTCGAGCTACACGAATAATCGGTTCATCATTTAATGTGGAAATTTGACCATTCTCCATTACCCCGTGACTAAAAGGACTAATATAAGTAAAACTTGGTGTTAAAGGTGCAACAAGATTGGCTCCTGCTTCATTCATCGTTGTTACATAAGCATTGACTTCAATCGTAGGTTTTGGCATCTCAGGAATTCTTAATCTTTGTCCGCTAAAAATGAGTGCTGCATTTTGGATATTATTCGCTTGGACAATTGCCGCAACTGTTGTCCCGTAACGACTGGCAATGGAATACAATGTTTCACCCGGTTGAACCGTATGATAGGTGACCGGTATCGTTAACACTTGCCCGACATAGATGTTTGATGGGTCTGTTAATCGGTTTGTCTCAACAAGATTCTGTAATGCGACCCCGAAACGGTTAGCAATTGACCATAGCGTATCACCGGACTGTATGACATATTGTTGATATGGCGGAGGAATAACTAATGCTTCACCAATGACCAACTGATTCGGGTTCGAGAGCCCATTTGCTGCAACGATTTGATTAACTGTTGTCCCGTACATTTGTGCTATGCGCCAAAGATTATCTCCGCTTCGAACAACATGTATCTTCATTACTGTCACCTCACAAAAGAACTTTCTTATTACCATATTCTTCATTTTGATGTTTTGCGACAAGAAAATGGGCAGAATGAATGTTGTCTTGGCCACCGGTATTTCGGGAAAATTTCCAAACAATTGTATAATACTGTTCTATAAATAAAACATTGATGTATCTTATACAAATTTTATCCCCATTATTTTAAGTAAAAGTTATAAATCAAAGTGGATTTCACTTCATCAGACAGACTTTTATGTTCCCGCTCCCGATGAATTACAAGGCGAAGAAATTTGTTCGTAGGCTCGTCCACCTCGTTTAGCTTCTATATGCCCGCTCCCCGTAAATTATAAGGCGGTTATTGTTTCAAATGAAAAAAACTCTATTTTTGTGTTTTTAAAAGTATATTAGAAGACTAGTTATGGATTTTCCACAAATTCTATATTATAATAAAAATCAACTCTTAATCTGAAAGACAATCATTAATAAGACAGGTGAAGCTGAATGATTAGAAAACTGACAGTCCAAGACCATAAAACAGTTATGGATTTTTTAAGTGAAGAACCGTCCATCAATTTATTTATTATTGGGGATATCGAGGCATTTGGATATGAGACGGATTTCCAAGAATTATGGGGAGAATTTCATGAAGATGGCAAACTTAACGCTGTTCTTTTACGATATTTCGAATCATTCATCCCCTATGCAAAAGGTGAATTTGACGTTCAAGGGTTTGCCGATCTTATTTGTAACTACTCAGCAACACCGATCATGTCCGGGAAAGCTTCTATTGTTGAGCAATTTGAACATGTGAAAGGGATTGAATTGGGTCCGAAGAAGGCCACCTTTTTTGCGGAGTGCCGGGAACTCACTCCCATTAATCATACTGAATATAATATAAAGATTGCTACAATCGATGATGTTGATCGAATTTTAAATCTGCGGATGCAAATTGATGAGTTTTCTTTAAGCAAAGAGGGGAGAAAAATGATTGTCCAAGATATCGAAAACGGGACCGGACGAACTTATTTTATTGAGGATAATAACGAGATCATTGCCTGTGCCTCAACTGCAGCGGAAAATTCTGCCTCTGCGATGATTGTCGGTGTTTGTACTCATAAAAATTTCCGCAATAACGGACTGGCAACAGCAATCATGCAAAAATTAATCGGCGATGTACTTGCTGAAGGTCGAATCCTTTGCTTGTTTTATGATAACCCTGCGGCGGGCAGAATTTACAAACGTCTCGGATTTCAGGATATCGGCAAATGGACAATGTATCGAAAATACAAGACCACCATAAAAAATAAATAACCCGTTATTTTCCCGGATTGATGCGAATTAATAAGGTACATCATACTAAAAAGAAGAATTAAAGACGCTTGCTTATAAGAGGATTAGGGCTGACCACAAAAAGTTAGTATTTAATAACTTTTACGGTCAGCCCCCTATTTTTTTACTTAATCGAACAGAAAAGGTTCGGTTTGAAATTTTAAATCTTAGTTAAAACAAAACCACAAGTTGAATCGATTTTGTGGTTTTTTCTTTCTTTATAGTATAAGAAAGTATAAAAATACAGGTAAATAACTCGGGATTAGTTTTATTGTCTAGCTCCGAGCGCCAGCGACTGAGAAACTAACTCCCCTTTAATGTGCTCCTGCGCCATAGCCTATTCGAGGAAGCGGATGTTCAGCTCGTCGCAAAGCTTCATGAAGTATATCAAGGAAGATTACTCATGAAGTTCACTCTAGGAGTAGCTTCACTACGATAAGTCAACATCGGCTCGTCCCTCGCCGTGTTTCCTTTTCCTTAGAAAAAGCTACTCGCTTTTTCTTCGTGCGATGCTTATTCAAGGAAGATTATTCAAAGTCCTCGAAAATGCATTCGCATTTTCTTCGTGCGATGCCTATTCGGGGAAGCAAATCTGTTCTCATTGCGGGGCGCTCCAGTTTGTACGTCGCTAAGCGGGCGCTCTGCGCTTTTCTTATCATCCCACTAAGAGAAAGACGTAATTGTTCAGAACTTATATATGAAATTAAGGAAAGTATGGGTTTTATATCGCATAAAATGGCATTGTGTTCCTGTTTAGTATAAGGGCAGATTTGGATACAATACAATATAAGGGCATTGGCCGATAATCATCGGTGGAATGCTCTTCTCTATGATAATTGGTGTTATATTTGGTATTTTGCCTGCGAATAAGGCATCAAGACTTGATCCAGTTGAATCAATGCGATAAGAGTGACCAAAATGATACATTGTGTATCAAAAAGGGGAAGTAAATGATTAAGTTAACTTTTCTCCTTGCTTCAATTTCTTGTTATCGTCCCAAAATATTTTTTGCTTAAAGTAAGAAGACACAGTATAATATTTTTATTAAGAGAAAGAAATGGAGCAGATTAAATGGTCCAATCAATCAATACAAAAGTCGATTTAGTTATTGATGCAACCTCGCATTTGGGACTTCCGGAGTATGGCAAGATCATGATCGGAGACAAGGGATTTGAATTCTACAATGATCGTGATGCCCGTAAGTTTATTCAAATTCCATGGGAAGAAGTTGATTACGTGATCGCTTCCGTCATGTTCAAAGGGAAATGGATCCCGCGTTACGCGATCCAAACGAAGCGAAATGGAACGTTTTCCTTTTCCTCAAAAGAACCAAAAAAAGTATTGCGGGCAATTCGTGAATACGTTGACCCGAAACAAATGGTCCAATCATTAAGTTTCTTTGATGTTGTTAAACGCGGCCTAAAGAGTAAATTTAAAAAGTAATTATTTTACATGGCAAGACAGGTTAGAAGAACTTTGTTTTAAACGTGATAGGATATACTTCTAGCAAAGATGAAAATTCGATAGGGAGGAAAACACAGAAAATATTTTTCCTCTTGAAAGAAGAATATTTGGTGTGCTATAATTCCTATGGAAGCTCATTAAAGTGATACTTTGAACATTTAAAAAGAATCTATTTGTTGCAAAAGCTGTTTATCGTTCCTTTATTTACAGTGTTTGCAAAAAACAATTGAATACTTTAGCTATTATATTTTACGTGTTACTGATTCGATCAGGCATGAGTGAATAGTTTTGATTGAAATGAAAATTATGGGCATTCTATAAACATAACTTCATTTTAATCGGCTTTTTACTCATGCTTTTTTGTTTTTAGTTGAAACTGTAATCGCTTTAGATGAGCTGAAAAGATACAGCTAAAAAAGTACTTTGGTAGATTTTACCATGTCCTTTTACTGTACCAATAATCATAGAGGAGGTAAGAAGATGGTAGGAATTATCATTGCTAGTCACGGTGATTTCGCCAATGGTATCTTGCAATCCGGAGAGATGATCTTTGGAAAACAAGAAAATGTAAAAGCAGTTACATTGATGCCAAGCGAAGGACCTGATGATGTAAAAGCAAAAATGAAAGAAGCAATCGCCTCTTTCGACAACCAAGACGAAATATTATTTTTAGTCGATCTTTGGGGTGGAACTCCTTTCAACCAGGCAAATAGCTTGTTTGAAGAACACAAAGACAAATGGGCAATTGTTGCTGGTATGAACTTGCCAATGTTGATTGAAGTTTTTGCATCACGCTTATCCATGAACTCAGCACGTGAAATTGCTGCACATATTTTGGACACAGCTAAAGAAGGGGTTAAAGTAAGACCTGAAGAATTAGAACCGGCAACACCATCTGCTGCATCTGCTCGTCGACCATCAAATGCAGGTGCCCCTGGTAAATTTGAATACGTGTTGGCACGAATTGACACTCGTTTACTTCACGGACAAGTAGCAACTACTTGGACAAGAACAACACAACCTACTCGTATCATCATTGTATCTGATGCGGTAGCAAAGGATGATCTTCGTAAGAAATTAATCAAACAGGCTGCTCCACCGGGAGTCAAGGCACACGTTGTTCCTGTCAAGAAAATGATCGAACTTGCAAAAGATGATCAACATTTCGGCGGCCAGCGCGCAATGCTTCTTTTTGAAAACCCGCAAGATGTGCTTAGAGCGGTTGAAGGTGGCGTTCCATTAAAGACAATTAATGTTGGTTCGATGGCACACTCACCTGGTAAAGTTCAACCGAATAAGGTGTTAGCCTTTAGCCAAGATGATATTGATACTTTCAATAAGTTAAAAGAACTTGGTTTGAAATTCGATGTACGTAAAGTTCCGAACGATACAAAAGGCGACATGGATGCAATTCTCAAGAAGGCTCAAGAGGAGTTAAACAAGAAAAAATAATCCTGATTATTAGAAGAAAAGGGAGGATTAATAATATGGATCTGAATATTATTCAAATAATATTAGTCTTTATCGTAGCGTTTTTAGCCGGTATGGAAGGAATTTTGGATGAATTCCACTTCCACCAACCAATCATTGCCTGTACGCTAATCGGCTTAGTAACAGGAAACTTAGTACCATGTCTTATCTTAGGCGGTACCCTTCAAATGATCGCTTTAGGCTGGGCAAACATCGGAGCTGCCGTAGCACCGGATGCTGCATTAGCCTCAGTCGCATCCGCAATTATTTTAGTTTTAGGTGGACAAGGTCGAGAAGGTGTATCTTCTGCAATTGCGATTGCTGTTCCGCTTGCAGTTGCAGGTTTATTGTTGACAATCATCGTACGTACGATTGCAACAGCATTTGTCCACTTTATGGATGCTGCAGCTAAAGAGGGGAACTTCAGAAAGGTTGAATTTTGGCATATCATTGCTATCTGTATGCAAGGATTGCGGATTGCAATTCCAGCTATATTAATTGTGGCTATTGGTGCAGGTCCGGTTAGAAACTTGCTCGAATCTATGCCAAATTGGTTGACAGATGGTTTAGCAATCGGCGGGGGAATGGTTGTAGCCGTTGGTTATGCAATGGTTATTAACATGATGGCAACAAAAGAAGTCTGGCCGTTCTTTGCCATTGGTTTCGTATTAGCGACTGTTTCAGATATTACACTTATCGGTCTTGGTGCTATCGGTGTGGCTCTTGCACTTATCTATATTGCTCTTTCTAAACAAGGCGGTTCAGGTAATGGAGGAAACGGTAATTTTGGTGATCCATTAGGCGACATTATTGATAATTACTAAGAAGGAGGCGGACATAGAAATGGCAGAACAAATAAAATTATCTAAAAAAGATCGTATTTCTATTTGGTGGCGTTCAACTTTCATTCAAGGTTCTTGGAACTATGAACGTATGCAAAACGGTGGTTGGGCATTTACAATGATTCCAGCCATCAAAAAATTATATAAAACAAAAGAAGATCGTGCAGCTGCACTACAACGTCATTTGGAGTTCTTTAACACTCACCCGTACGTAGCTTCACCTATAATAGGTGTTACTTTAGCACTTGAAGAAGAACGTGCAAATGGCGCCCCTGTTGATGATGTAGCCATTCAAGGGGTTAAAGTCGGGATGATGGGACCTTTAGCAGGTATTGGAGATCCGGTTTTCTGGTTCACGGTAAAACCAATCCTTGGTGCATTAGCAGCTTCTCTTGCAATGACCGGAAACATACTTGGACCAATTCTTTACTTTGTTCTTTGGAACGTTATTCGTATGCTGTTTATGTGGTATACGCAAGAATTTGGTTATAAAGCCGGTTCAAGAATTACTGACGACTTATCTGGCGGATTGCTGCAAGATATTACAAAAGGTGCATCGATCCTCGGTATGTTCATCCTTGGTTCATTAGTTAACCGATGGGTATCTGTACAATTCACGCCAGTAGTATCTGAAGTAAAACTTGACAAAGGCGCTTATATTGATTGGGATAAATTACCTTCTGGAGCGGAAGGAATTAGAACTGCTTTGGAACAGCAAGCTGCAGGTCTTTCATTGAGTGATGTGAAAGTAACAACTTTACAAAACAACTTAGATAGCTTAATTCCTGGTTTAGCCGGTTTGCTGTTAACACTTCTTTGCATGTGGTTACTTAAGAAGAAAGTTTCTCCAATTGTTATGATTCTAGGATTGTTCGTGGTTGGTATCGTCTTCCACTTAATCCACTTAATGTAATAGTTATAAGACGAATTCAAACAAAGCATAAAGCATCTCCTTATATGATAGGACTATCATTATAAGGAGGTGCTTTTTCTATGCCTAAGCGCCTCGTATCATTCCCTACCGATAAAAACTTCTGTAACAAATTAAGTTAAACTTGCACGATCAAATACCAAAATTAATAAGTACATCATCCCAACGGTCAATTTTTTGTCCTATTCCAAAACAATTATATGTAATTTTAGGTTTTAACTATTTTAGTATGGTGCAAGACGTAAAAGTGAATTGCAGATCTGATAGGCAAGGTGGAGCAGGGATGTGACGACGCCTTTCAAAACACTTAATTGGCATTTTACGAGGTCACTGAAAAAGCGGTAAATAATTATAAAATTACTTGCTAAACAGCATATTTAGACGTGTTTTTGTGGTTTATACTAATTTATACTGTGTAAGTGAACTTATTCGAATTGTTTTTCAGTGGCGTCGCATTTTACCTTGCTTTTGGCAATTTCCCTCAGGGGGGTTCCGGAAAATTCAATAAAAAATTTGACAAAAGATGGTACCTATTTCTTTTAATGATTCAGAAACAACAGGATAAACTAATCAAAGCTGCCTTTCCAAAAATGTTTGGAAGATAGTGGAAGCATTTATTAGTAAATTGACATAAAATATCGTTTCTGAGAGGTTATTAATGATGAGAAATGGGTGGAAGATTTTTACTCAAGATATAAAAAGTATTTGTACAAATTGGGTTGCTGCAATCATTATCGCCGGGCTAATCATATTACCTTCTCTTTATGCTTGGTTCAATATTAAAGCATCCTGGGATCCGTATGGACAAACCGGTCAAATTCCAATTGGTGTTGTCAATGAAGATAAAGGGGCAGAAGTTCGCGGGAAAAAAATTGAAGTAGGCGATGAGCTAGTCCAGACATTAAAAGACAATAAAAAAATGGGTTGGCGCTTTGTTAATCGCGAAAAAGCAATGGAAAAACTGAAGTATGGTGATTATTATGCTGTCATTGTTATACCGGAAAATTTTTCAAAACGGTTGGCAACAGTAATAAGCAAAAAACCGCAAAAAGCAGAAATAGATTACTATGTGAATGAGAAAATAAATGCGATTGCTCCAAAAATTACAGAGAAAGGTGCCAGTGTGATTGTTCAACAAATAAGTAGTAATTTTATTTCTCTTGTAAATAAGACCATTTTCGATATTTTTAACGAATTAGGAATTGAATTGCAAAAAAACTTACCTGATATTAAAAAATTTGAAAGTTATCTCTTTACAATTGAAAGTAATTTACCGGAGATTTACCAACTTTTAAATAATACAACAAATGATGCAAACCGAGCCAGTCAATTGATAACAAAAGCCAAAACCATTTTGCCGCAAGTAAAGGAAGCAACAAATAAAAGTCTACGAACTATAGATGATACTTCACAATTTATTGACCAAGCCGAAGCAAGATTAGATGAAATGAAACCTATAATCGAGCAAAATATCGCTAAAATCATGAAACTGCATGATAAAACGAATGAATTAATACAAAATATTGATTTATCAACAATACCGACAGATAAGAAGCAATCGTTGAGTCAAACGATCATAGAGAAAAATGAATCCATTGGCCAAGCAATTGAAACGATTGAAACCACATTAAATAACCTAAAAGACCTGAACCAAACGGAAGCGCCAGAGTTAAATGAGGCATTGTCGTCTTTGGATAATGTAAGAGGGGATTACCAAGTACTTAAAAATCAAGCAGAGCAATTAGATACATTGATTCGAGACAATCAGAACGAAATAGATAAATTTTTTAAAGCAATGAAAGGAAATGCAGAGTCAATAAAAGGTCATGTAGAAGCGTTTGCTAAAGATTATCGAGATGTACTGGAACCATTCATAACAAAGACGGTAGGGGACGTGAAATCAACATTAGCGGAAGCACGAAATATATTAACTGAGATCCAATCAACATTACCGGAAGTACAGGGTGTACTTAATCGAACGGATAAAAACCTGTCGGAAGGGCGAGAAATGCTCGCCTATGTTACAAATCAATTTCCGTTTATTAACGATAAAGTGATACATCTAGCTGATAAATTACGAAAAATAAAAGGTGAAACAGATATTAATGAAATTATTGATCTCCTTCAACATGACCCGGAATCAGAAAAAAATTTTTTTGCTGAACCTGTTAAATTAAAAGAAAATAGTGTCTTTTCTATTCCAAATTATGGAACGGGAATGACTCCATTTTATACAGTACTTGCAATTTGGGTCGGTGGGTTATTATTAATCTCGCTTATATCCACAGATATTCATCATACAGAAGGATTTAAAACAAAAGATATATATATCGGTCGTTTATTAACGTTTTTAAGTATTGGATTTCTTCAGTCAATAATTGTGACATTAGGAGATATATTTATACTACATGTGAAACTTGTTGAACCTTTTTGGTTTGTTTTATTTGGGATTTTTTGTAGTGTTATTTTTATAACGATTGTGTATACTTTAGTTTCCGTTTTTGGCGATGTCGGGAAAGCCTTAGCAATTATTATGTTAGTACTTCAAATTGCAGGATCGGGAGGAACCTATCCAGTCGTGTTATTACCTGAGTTTTTCCAAAAAATAAACCCGTTCTTGCCCTTCACATATGCAATTGATATTATGCGTGAGGCAACGGGTGGTATTCTATGGAGAAGAGTTGGAATTGATCTTCTTTATCTTCTAATTTTTGGATTGTTTGCCTTCATTTTTGGTGGTTATCTAAAAAATCTTATTAACGAAAAGACAAAAAGTTTAAGAAGAAAGGCAAAAGAGTCCGGTATCTTTCATTAAGGTGGAGAATGAAAAGCTGATTAGCCTCAAAAAGTTTCGTCCAGACAAACAAATAAAAACCATGTACGAAATTTGGAAAATCGAATTTTTGGGTGCTAATCAACAATAAATTATAAGCGGAGAAATAATTTATAACTCAACTTTCGCAGACTGAAATTGGCAAATAAGCCTTGATATAGCTAGGAAGGTTGGATATCCACTGTTCTAGTTGACTTTGAATTAATTTTTTGATTTTCTTGTTGGTCTGTTTTATTACATCTTGAAGAAGCTCGATTAACTGCTGCAATGCGACAGCCCAATCAAGTTCATTTACTTCATCACATAGTTCATAAAACAGACCACCAATTGTTCGTTCATCCGTATGACAACGATTCTGCCAAGAGAGTACAATAAAACGTGTAAATACAATCGTTGTATGGGCAATAAGCGCATCATATGAACGACTTTGGAACTCTTTTTCAAGTTTTAAAAGGGATTTGGTTGTCTTAAAGAAAACCTCGATATCCCAGCGCATTCCGTAGATTCGCACAATTTCTTGTTCGGAGAGCGTGCAATCGGTACTAAGGATGGCAAGCCACTCACTTTTCTTATTTCTATTTTGAATGAATACCACTTTAACGGGTGTCCCGTTAGCCATTGTTGTATGAATTGAACGAAGAACTCCTTTCCCGGATGGAACAGGTACAGCTAAGCGATAAAGTTGCTTTAGTGAAACCATTTTATCGTTTACGTTATAGCGTTGTTTTGTTTCTTTAACCATCCCTATGACATCTAATCCTTGATCGACAATCGCTTTAACAAGTGGTGGCAAGGTAAACCAAGAATCCATAAGAACATAGCTGGCTTCGATTCCACTCGTTAATGCACGCTTAATCATATCAGGAATCTGTTCAGGCTCTGTTTGAAGTGCATTTTGTCTACGTTTATAGCCACATGTGCGTTTATCAATGTGATCAGAAATACCATTGATTTGTGACTTTCTCGAACTGACTAAAGAAAAGTCAATTGGCATAAATGTATGGCCATCTGACCAACCCAAAGTAAGCATACGAAAACCTTTATAAAAGCGCATTTTAAGTGAAGCATGATCAAAACAACGAGCGAGCAATTCGACCTTTTTACTGCGATTTCGATCATAGGAAGAATCATCAATAATGAACACTTTTGGTCGTGTTCGATTCGTAAGACTTGCCACTTTTCGAATGGTAAAAGTGCTCAATAGTAATAAAAAGCGGCGCCAGTTGAACGTTGCTTGGTTTAAAAAACGATAAACAGCGTCCTTAGCTGGAAATTGATCTGCTTTCTTTGAATCCAGTAGGGAAAACCAATTTCTATGTTGAAAAATCAAACAAAAAATAAGTTGAAATAAGTAAGAACAGCTAAAGCCAAACGATTTTTTAATTCCTGCTTGGCGTAGATGCTTATTTATTTCAAGCTCAGAAAAAACAGAGTCAAGTTCTTTTGGTAGTTGATTAAATTGGCTATTTTGGTTTATCATATAGGGGACACCTCTTCTGTATGGTAGTGTTTTTCATCAATTACACTATACCAAAGAACGAGGTGTTTTTTCATGATTATTTAAATTTGTCAACGAATATATTTGATAAACTCTGGTTTCAATAAAACCAATGATTAATGCTTATTTTTTAGGTGCGAAAGTTGAGTTTATAAGTAAAAAATTATGCAAAATATTATGTAGGTCAAACGTACCAAGTTTTATTGTTTCTTTTTCTCTGTTTTTACTATTGGTCCTTGGATGGGGCATGTACGGAGGTTGCAAATTTTGAAACGAAAAAATATTTTCAAAAATGGACAGGCCTAATAATACTTGAAGAATTAATTGATTTAAAATATAATATCAAATGTATTAATATTTATCAATTTTGTAAAATATAATTATATTTTAATTTTAGTTATTTTTATTAAGAACACTCAATGTGTCTTTCGGAATAATGAGTGCTCTTTTTTCATGATTGATACATATATTTTGTGAAAGGGAGGAAGTGAAATGTTTGAAAATCAAGAAAATAACTTGGAGACTGAAAAAAAGCCTAACCATAAATATGAAAGGAGAGAAGGGGAACCTACTGCCGCATTTAAAGGGCATCTTGGGCGGCATTGTTGTTGGGCATTATATCATATTTGATAGGATTGTATAATGCAACGATGCAATTGAATGAGAAAGGGTATTATTTTGCCGTTTTAGTGTTTGGACTATATGCGGCTGTATCTTTGCAAAAAGCTGTAAGAGATAAGGATGAAGGAATACCGGTTACCAGTATTTATTGCGGGATTAGCTGGTTTGCAATGATTGTAGCTATTTCTTTAATGGCAATTGGTTTATATAATGCAGGAAGTATTACTTTAAGTGAAAAGGGTTTTTACGGAATGGCATTTATATTAAGTTTATTTGCTGCGATAACGGTTCAGAAGAATGTTCGAGATACACAGAAAGCAAGAGAAAGAGAATAATTTCATCGTTGACCTTAGCCCTAAATCTGGAAAAATTTGGAACTAAAGCAACGAAAAGGCCTTACAATATTAACCTAGACGAATGTGGTGTGATTTGATTCAAGCGATTGCGAGCTCACACTAAATTTTAGGTTCTGCAATTTTTGCAAAAAGGGAAACTTTGGTTTATGAGTTTCCCGTTTTTTCTTTTGTTGTGACTGCGTTGATTATGCACATAGGGTCTTTTTCTAAAGAATAATCATTCAACTTTTTCAATAAACACCACATTGATTTGAAGTGGGTCAGATTCACGCACTTCTCCGTCATACCCGACTTTAACTTTATCCCCGACATGAAAAGTGGTTTCACTATTCTTTGAAAGATCCACATGTACTCTGCTTCCGGATTTAGTGATTTCCCCTTCGTCAATATGAACAAGAGCAGTTTGATCATATATTTCAGTAATAGTTCCTGTAAATGTGGATGTAACGTCACTCGTTATTGGTTTATTGTCAGTATTATTACATGCAATGAGCAGAATGATTAAAAAGCTTGAAAATAAAATCCAAATTTTCCTGATCAAAATACATCCCCCCTCCATCTCGGAATTTTTATTACTTACGTTTCATACCTTAGAAAATCAATAAAATTGACGAAACCCGTTCTTGTCACCATTTTAAGGCAAAAATTCAATTTTTGACCACAGACTTATTCTCGTCGGAAATTTTAAGCGAGCAACCCCCTTTTTTGTACGTTAAGAAAGTATAAATTTCCAGCAAAGAAGCGAATTCGACGTAGTTGGAAATTTTAAGAATTAAGTATAAGTGCATAAGGAAAGCTTCACTGGAATACATCGCAGCCGAAAAAATTTTATATTTTTTCGGTGAACTAGAAAAGCTTCGGTAGCATTACCTCGCAAGCGAAAATGTATTTTCGCTGACTACGGCTTTGCTTTCGCCTAAAGGCTCGGCAATCGCCGAGTTTTCTTTATTTATGAAACGTCAACGCTTCTTTCGGATGCAAAACTCAAGATTATTTAACAATTTTTCCTTTACCTGTTCATCTTTTATTAGTCCAATACGTTAGTATATTGGGATTTATAATAGTTCCTTGTTTTTCTTATAGGAACGCTTTAAAGAGATATAACTAGATAAAAACCATATTACACTAACACCTATTAATAAACTCAAAATTTCAAACCATTCGTCGAGATTCTTGGGGGAGTTAGTGAAAATCAAATAGCATATCATAAAAATAACCACAAACCCAATCGTTCTAATGAATATAACTCTTAACTCTTTTCTGTAAGCACTCTCCGTTGTGATGTCTGCATATTCAATACCTGATACTATATATCTTCCTGACACATAAAAGAGAAAGATGGCAATGGCTGCCAATAAGACAGTTTCTACGTCTAGATTAAAATACTTGTTGCAGATAATCATAACAATAAGGGATAAGAAAAGAATTATTGCGCCCTCCGAGAAAAAATATAACATCTTTTTTTCCTTATATTCATCATTTGGTAATAAGAAGGATATCCAAGATTTCATTAAGTATCGACCTCCCAAAATAATTCATCTAAAGTTTTATTGAGTTCCTTGGCTATTGCAATACACAATTTTAGACTAGGATTATATTCGCCCTTTTCAATAAGACCAATAGTTTGTCTAGTTACACCAATTTTTTTTGCTAATTGTTCTTGGGTTATAGAGGCTTTAATCCTTGCTATTTTCACATTATTCTTCATTTCCCACCCTACTCAATGTTAAATATAGTTTGCATATGCAAACTATATATTACATTGGATACAGAAAGAAGTCAAATTATTTTCAAACATGGATTCAGATAGTAAATCTATCTGAGAAAATGTAAAAGGGGGGTATTTCCAAGTTCTACATACGAAAGTCAGAATATCTATATCGATCAAAATATTTCCATCTGATAAGCCAAAAAAAAAACAGTTTAATTAGGCTCATAGTAGCCGGAATGAAAAAAGATGAACAAAAAATAAGAAAAAAAGTAACATATAACATATCTTACTAGGGGCAATACAATAACACTTTGTCGTTTATTTCATTCACTTAGATGAGTGCTGACGATTTTAAAAATTGGACCCCATTCTTCCTTAAACTGGCACGATTCCGGTGATGCGTAGTTCTACAAAAAAATATCATATATTTTCGGTTAAGGTCTATTCGTTTAAAGGCCGTTGTTTCTTAACTTTTCGTCAAGGGAATTGTTACCTGCAGGGACTCCATATTTTCAATAAAGTGTAACCCTTGAATAATTGGTTTGGTTATGTTATTATTTCTTCAATTCAATAGGATTTCCTTCGGGGTCGGGTGTAATTCCCAACCGACGGTGATGAGGCATGCCTCTTAGCCCGTGACCCGGATTCATAGATCATATGAAAACGGTGGATTTGGTGAAATTCCAAAGCCGACAGTAAAAGTCTGGATGGGAGAAGGAAAAACAAATTGTTCAAAAATGCTGCTTTTTGACGTTTATTTGTTAATGCTTTTTTTCTCCCTTGCCAAAATAGGTAAGGGAGATTTGTTTGTTTGGAGAGATTATTATGAAAGGGGGAGCATTTTTTTAAAATGAATGATTATGAATATATGAACCTTGCTCTTTCGCTAGCATGCGCTACTTTAGGTCAAACCAGTCCAAATCCGAGTGTTGGTGCAGTGTTAGTGAAGGATGGCCAGTTGGTGGGGACGGGTGTACATTTGAAAGCTGGGACTCCTCATGCAGAAGTTCATGCAATCAATGAAGCTGGGATCTCTGCTGAGGGAGCCATTATGTATGTTACACTTGAGCCGTGTAGCCACCAAGGAAAAACACCTCCATGTACTGACCTTATTATAAAAACTGGTATTCGAAAGATCTTTGTAGCAACTCTAGATCCAAATCCCCTTGTTGCAGGCAAAGGTGTTGAAAAGTTAACCAGGGCAGGCATTGAGGTAGAGGTCGGGTTATGCAAAGAAGAAGCGAAACAGCTCAATGAAAAGTTTTTTCATTTTATCCAAACAAACACTCCATTCGTAACAATTAAAGCAGGCATTTCATTAGACGGAAAAATAGCAGCAAAATCTGGAGATAGTAAATGGATTACTTCTCCTGAGTCACGACAAGATGGACATCATCTTCGTCATGAACATGATGGAATATTAGTAGGAATTAACACCATCTTACAAGATAACCCTCTTTTAACCACCAGAAGACCCCGAGGTGGAATAAATCCCATTCGAATTGTATTAGACACGAAATTAAAAATTCCAACGTCGGCAAATGTCGTGCAAGATCGCTCTGCGAGAACCATCATTTTTACAGGAAATCAGATTGATTTAGAAAAGAAGAAAGAACTTGAGAGGTTTGGTGTAACTATTATTTCCCAAGATAGACCTATTCTATCACTGCAGCAAGTACTGAAGACGTTAGGAGAGCAGAAGATGATGTCCGTTCTTGTAGAAGGCGGATCAGAAATTCATGCTTCTTTCATCAAGGAAAACGCTTTTCAACAAATCATTACATATGTTGCTCCAAAAATTATTGGCGGAAGAGATGCTTTTCCTTTTGTCGGTGGGGTTGGTTCGGAGCTTGTGAAGTTAGGAAAACACCTCCACTTTACAGAGATTAAACAGCTCGGTCCAGATATCAAAATTACAGCCAAACCTCTTAATCAGGAGGAGACTGGAAATGTTTACCGGAATCATTGAAGAATTAGGGACCATTCAAAGGGTAAAGTCCCGAGGAAACACACTTGTCCTGAATATTCAGGCAAAGAAGGTCTTAGAAGATCTAAAGCTTGGAGATAGTATCTCAGTTAATGGTGTTTGTTTAACCGTAACGGAGCTTACCCATGATTCATTTTTCCTGGATGTTATGCCTGAAACCTTTCACAGCACTTCTTTATCTAACCTGCAACAAGGTTCACTAGTTAATCTAGAAAGGGCCATGAGTTCCAATGGACGTTTTGGAGGTCACTTTGTTATGGGCCATGTTGACACAGTTGGACAAATTGTCAAAAGAGAACGAAAAGAAAATGCTGTATATTTTGACATTCAGTTTCCTTATGAATACAGCCATCTACCTCTTTATAAAGGCTCTATTGCACTTGATGGCACTTCCTTAACTATATTTGGGACATCCAATAATCAATTGACCGTGTCCATTATCCCTCATACCGCAAAGGAAAGTGTCCTGGGTACGAAAAAGGTTGGGGATAAGGTGAACATCGAATTCGATTTGATCGGCAAGTATGTATATTCCTTTATGGAAAGGAAAGACCCACACAATTATAAAGATAAGATTTCAATTGATTTTCTAAAAGAAAACGGATTTATGTAAATAGGTGGAAATCTTCTATTTGAAACAATTGGGAAGGAGTAATCGAGTGATGTTCCATAAAATCGAGGATGGATTAAAAGATTTAAAGGCAGGAAAGGTGATTATTGTTTGTGATGATGAGGATCGTGAAAACGAAGGAGATTTTGTGGGGTTGGGTGAGTTTGCGACGCCGGAAATGATTAACTTTATGGCCAAAGAGGGAAGAGGACTCATTTGTGCACCCATTTCTGAGGCAATAGCTGAAAAACTTGAATTAAAACCAATGGTCGAGGTCAACACAGATAATCATGAAACGGCCTTTACCATTAGCATTGATCATATTGAAACTACAACAGGCATTAGTGCACATGAGAGGGCTCTAACCGTTCAAAAATTACTTAATGAAGGCGCTCTTCCAAGTGATTTCAGACGACCCGGACATATTTTTCCACTTGTGGCGAAGAAAGGTGGAGTGTTACAGCGCGCTGGTCATACAGAAGCTGCCATCGATTTAGCTAGATTAGCAAAATCAAAAGAAGTAGGTGTGATTTGCGAGGTCATGAATGATGATGGAACAATGGCGCGAGTGGACGACTTAAAAGCGGTTGCGAGTAAGTTTGATTTAAAAATAATTACAATCAAAGACTTGATTAAGTATCGACTCAAACATGACACATTAATAAAAAGGGAAGTGGAAATCAATCTTCCTACTGAATTTGGCGACTTTAGAGCTATCGGATTTACGAGTAAAAGTGATGGCAAGGAGCATGTTGCACTTGTGAAAGGAGAAATTCGTGCAGAAGAGCCTATTCTTATAAGAGTCCATTCAGAATGCTTAACGGGGGATGTGTTTGGCTCTAATCGTTGTGATTGTGGACCTCAGCTTCATGCTGCTCTTTCTCAAATACATAAGGAAGGGAAGGGCATCCTTCTGTATATGAGACAAGAAGGAAGAGGGATTGGTCTCATCAATAAATTAAAAGCGTATAAACTTCAAGAAGAAGGTTACGACACAGTTGAAGCGAACCATAAATTGGGTTTCAAAGATGATTTACGTGATTATGGGATTGGTGCTCAAATATTACGAAATCTTGGAGTGAAAAAGATGCGTTTATTAACGAACAATCCTCGAAAAATAACAGGTCTTGCTGGGTATGGCTTAGAGGTTGTCGAACGCATTCCTCTGCAAATGCCACCAAAAAGAGAAAATGAACAATATCTAAAAACAAAAAGGGAAAAACTTGGACATTTATTAACTTTTTGAAGGAGCGGAATATAATTATGAAAAAAGTACTCGAAGGAAACTTAGTTGGTACAGGTCTGAAAATTGGAATTGTCGTTTCGCGATTTAATGAGTTTATTACGAGTAAATTACTGGATGGAGCAGAAGATGCCCTTAAGAGACATGGTGTCACTGAGGATGATGTGACAGTCGTGTGGGTACCAGGAGCTTTTGAAATCCCCCTTGCAGCAAAAAAATTAGCAGACCAAGGTGGCTTTGACGCAATTATTACACTAGGAACAGTCATAAGAGGAGCTACACCGCATTTTGAATATGTAAGCAGTGAAGTAGCGAAAGGTGTAGCAAATATAGGGTTGCAAAGTGGAATCCCTATTATGTTTGGTGTTTTAACAACAGAGTCAGTCGAACAAGCTATCGAACGTGCGGGTACAAAAGCAGGAAATAAAGGTTACGAAGCAGCTGTTGGAGCAATAGAAATGGGTAATCTTTGCAAAAGCTTCAACTAATCTCACACTAATAAGATTCTAATTACAGTTTGGAAAAATACGAACACAAAAGTTATACAATTGAGGACTTTTGTGTTCGTGACAAAATTAAGTACTTTTATGGTATTCATCAAACTTTGGTAGTTTACGGAAAATCTATGCATAAAATTATCATCCGTAATATTTTTCCTGTGGGATTGGAGGAATTTAACTCTTTTTGTCGAAATTTATCGAGAAGAGGGGGTTGCAATATGAAAATAATTAAGGGACTTTTTAGCAGGAAAACATGTTACTTTTGCAAGAAAAATAGGAGCAATATGATAAATTATTTGGATGATAGTGGAAGACCAATAAAAGTTTGTCCACTATGCCTGGAATACGCTGAACGAAGAGCGTTGAGAAGGAAATAGACTCTTCTGTTGGAATTTATATGTAGACGTCGCTAAAGATTAAAAAAAAACGATAATCTGTAACAGGAATATGGGAGTCAAATACTAAATGAAGGATTTGTCACTTATACACCACCTGAAATTTATATTGTAGTAATTATTAAAACATCAATGAATCAATAATAATTTTTCGTGACTTCCTTGGCCTTCTTTAAATAAAACGAATGATAAATATAAATTCACCAAAAATTACTATCTGTTTGGTCGTAAAAATATTGAAAATAATGGAAAATTATTTTTGCTTTTGCTATAATGGTAGAATTAGAGGGAGGTATGAATTTGTTAAACAGTCTTATTTTTGAGGGACAGGAGATGTATGATGCAAATAAGATTGACTTTGATCGCCATTGGAAAGAAATCATTGCCGGTATGTTAGATTCTTTTTTACTTTTATTGGAGCCGGAACTTTTTGAACAAATTGACTTTGCGGCAAAGCTACAACCGATGGAGCAGGAATTATTTCCAATTCATTCAAAGCAAAGGATAGGAAAGCATATTGCGGACAAGATTTTTGATGTAAAATTAAAAAGGAAATATGCAATGAAAAAAGCAACCATTCATATCGAGGTTCAAGGGGATGGACGAGACATTTCCGAACGAATGTTCAAGATGTACTACAAACTGTTCGATAAAGGCAGAAAAAATATATATTCCATTGTACTGGTTACTGATCCATCAGCGCAACATCCAACCACGTTTGATCATCACTTTTTAGGGACTAGTGTACAATTTCAATTTCGTGTCCATCATCTTAACAACTTCACAGAAACGGAACTATTTACTTCAGACAATCCATTTGCTTTAGCACTTTTGGCAGGGAAATATCAGGCAAGTACGAGATTTAATGCTGAGCAACGCTACACATATAAAGTAAATTTGGCACAAATAATAAAAGAAAGATACTCATTTGTCGAGTCGGATATTGGTATGAAACTTTTAATATTTGTTGATGCTATTTTATACTTGCCTGACGATTTACATGAAAAATTTATGAAAGAAATTTTCAGAATATTTAAGGAGGAGGGTGTCGATATGGCTCAAGCTGAAAAAACAAAAGAAGTCATTACATTTGGTGAGTTATTTGAAAGATGGAAAAAAGAAGCAAGAGAAGAAGGAATCAAAGAAGGAATCAAAGAAGGAATCAAGGAGGGAATCAAAGAAGGAATAAAGGAAGGTAGAGAAAAAGGGCGAGAAGAAGGGATCAAAGAGGGACTGAACAAAGGAATTATGGAAGGCCAATTAATAGAAAAGAGAAAAATAGCAATAAAAATGATTAATAGCGGTTTAGACATAAACCTGATTATTTCGCTTACAGGGTTATCAGCCGACGAGATCAGGAGTTTGAAAGAGCAAAATTAATACAGGATTATTAGAAAAACCCACATCGAACTCGTATACCGAGACTTTGTGGGCTTTTTTGTATTAAAAAAATTATTAACGTGAATAGAACTCAACGATGAACGATTCGTTTATTTCTGCTGGAAGTTCAGAGCGTTCCGGTAAGCGGCTGTAAGTACCTTCTAATTTGTCTGCATCGAAAGTTAAGAAGTCAGGAACGAAATTGTTCACATCAATAGCTTCTTTGATAATTTGTAAATTCCGTGATTTTTCACGAACGCCGATAGTTTGACCCGGTTTTACAATGTAAGATGGGATGTCAACTCGACGACCGTCAACAAGGATGTGACCATGGTTAACCAATTGGCGTGCTTGGCGGCGAGTACGAGCCAATCCTAAGCGATAAACAAGGTTGTCAAGGCGTGATTCAAGTAAAATCATGAAGTTTTCACCATGAACACCTTTCATTTTACCTGCTTTAATGAATGTGTTATGGAATTGACGTTCATTCAAGCCGTACATAAAACGTAATTTTTGTTTTTCTTGTAATTGCAGACCATATTCAGTTAATTTTTTTCGTTGGTTTGGACCATGTTGCCCCGGGGCATATGGACGTTTTTCTAATTCTTTACCGGTTCCACTTAAAGAAATACCAAGACGACGGGAAATTTTCCAGCTTGGACCTGTATAACGAGCCATGAAAGCTCCTCCTTTAATGTTTTTATTTTGTAAAATAAAAACAGATGTATACATCATTTACCGCCATTTTGTTTTCATGTACCATCGCCCTAGCAGCAGAGGGTTACACGATACAGCTCATATAAAGTCATCAAAATTGCTAACTCTGCAGGATTATTTAAAGCCGCGGAATCCTGCCTCTTTATATGACCAACAAAATGTACGCATAAACATGTACACATAGGCTGCCATATTTTACACAACGAATATTATATGGGATACAACAAAAGAAGTCAAGAAAATAAAGTGAATCTCAACCAATGAGGATTTTCTTTGTCCCAGGCAATTACGGGGCCACTGAAAATCAATTTGAATAAGTAAGTTCATTTACACAATATATAGAAGGTTAAACCACAAAAATAGATCTAAATATGGTGTTTAACAAATAATCTTATAATTATTCAGCACTTCTACAGCGGCTTCGCAATTACCTGTTTTCGTTATTTACCAACAATTCCCAATGAAAATATGAAAGATTACGATAGCAAATGACCATAATTTCTCAATAACATGATATAATAGACAATAAAAAAGATAGTTTTGAGTGAATGTTATGAATGAAACAAACAGGCAAAGGGCAACTAGAATAACAATTATATTCCTTTCCATCATCCTTGTGGGAATCGGATTTTTTTTACAACAAAAAGAAACAGAAAATACAGAATATGAGATGAAGGCTGTTGTCATCCATCGATCTGAAAAACTTGAGGATTCACCTATAGTGGCAGTATATCGCCGATTGAATGGAAAGCACTTATTGATACTATATGAAATTGACCGAATGGATAAAAATCGGTTTAAAGCTATAAAAGAAGTCGAAATCGATAATGAACCAATTCGTCTGCTGGCCGACCGGAATAAAAATGGCGTATGGACTTTGGTACAGAAAAAATGGACATTTTATAATGCCAAATTGATCAAGGAAAAGCGGGATAAATTTTATCGTGATGATCACTCAAATAAAACACTTCCCTACCGGCTTGAATCTGATGGCAAAGTTAAAATTCAATTAAAAAATGAATCTTTTCAATTTGAAATTGCGGATTATGAAAATATTACCGGTATTTATTCACTATCTGATGGTAATCTCTTGTTTGTCTTGTTGAAAAATGATATAAAAGTACTAGTTCTAAAATAATGGCTGTTTTTTTGTTTCATATAAAAATGATATATTTTAGGTGAGGCCTATGGATAAATTAGAAGAAAGGGTTATTTTAAAACTTAGAAGTAAAATATTTTCAGACTTTAAGATTTTGGAAAAAGAACAGGATGATTTTAATTATTTTTCAATTTTTTTTAATGCTTTAAAGTGTGAACTTCAATTGAGTCATGTTCATTTTTTAATCTATAAAAATGTTTTAAGTGAAAACGAACAGTTCCTTCTTTCTTTTAAAACGCCTTCTTTGTCGTTCTTTGATACATGGCAAAAAGATATGTATACCAAATATTTAAGGGAAGGAGCATTTATAGTAAATTTCCCTATGGAAAGGTATGACCAAGTTCCATTCGATAAATCCCTCTTTGTCTTTGGTCAACATGATGATTTAGTTGGCATCCTACTGTTTAAACTTCCAGATAAAAATCATCATTTCTCAGATTCTTTTTGGGAAACATTATCAAAAACTGTCTATCAATATTTTGAAAAGGTCATGCAATTGTGCATTTTAAAACATGAAAAGAAACGTTATAAATTATTGCAAAATGTAACAAGTCAACTGCATTCGACCATTGATATCGATGCGGTATTGAGGAAAGTGCTGGATTCATTGGAGGAGTTCTATCCTTATTTTCAATACCAAATTTTCTTATCAAACTATAATAATATAGATAACGATGATTCCCGAATTCAACCGCTTGATTATACCAAGAGTAATGCAGCGATCATGGAAACTTTTATAACCGGTAATTATAAAATTGAACATGAATTAAAACTGTCAAAACGTTATTTATATTTTCCATTAAAAGGGAAACAAGGAATATACGGGGTTTTAAAGATCGAGGCCCAAAAGACGATCCTTATATCCGGTCAGGACATTGAATTTATTTCCATACTTATTGGGACAGCAAGTACGGCGATGGAAAATGCCCATTTGTATCAACAGTCCAGACAACTGGTCAATGATTTACAATTGATTACGAAAGTGACAAAAAAATTAAATGCCAATTTACGCCTGACAGAACTTGTCCATAATATTTCCGAAGAGTTACAGTCTGCTTTTTATGCGGAAGAGGTAGGAATTATCTTATTTGAGGAAAATCAATTTAATGTATTAACCGGAAGCACACCCTTTTTCAATGATAAGGACTGTTTCCCATTCCTTCAATTTGTTAAAGACTTTTTGGACACAAGGGAGGAGTCTCTATTTATCGGGAATTTTGAACCTGATGATAACGATCTGGTTAGTCCCTTTCGTTCAATTATGGCTGAATCGTTAAAACGGGAACAACATAAAATCGGTTTCATCATTGTTTTACATCGTATTCCTTACAAGTTTTCTTTTAATACCTTTAAATTGCTTCAATCGATTACACAGCATGTTTCATTAGCTTTTACAAACACGATATTACGTGAAAGGTTGGAGCAGCTTGTTATCACGGATTATTTAACAAAATTATATACACGAAATTACCTGGATGAACAAATGCAAAAATCGATAGAAAAAGATAAACAAGGTACATTTTTGTTAATTGATATTGATAATTTTAAAATTATCAATGATACGTTCGGCCACCAAGTCGGTGATCAAATTTTGATCCAGATTGCTAAGATTATCAAAAAAAATCTAAAGATGAATGAGGTCGGTGCACGTTGGGGCGGAGAAGAACTGGCTATTTATTTGCCAAATTGTTCTTTGGAAGAAGGCCTTTCTTTAGGAGAACAATTGGTTTTGGAGACATCCAATTCGATTGATCCCCCGGTTACAATTTCATGTGGTATTTCTCATTGGAACGAAAAAAACAAAGAAAGTCCTTTTTCGTTGTTTAAAAAAGCGGATGAGGCCCTTTATTTGGCGAAAAACCGAGGAAAAAACCGGGCGATTGCCAGTGTAAAATAGTGTAACTTCTGTGAGTTAGTGGTGAAGGAACACAGTAAATCTCCCACGTCCTTATGGCAAAACTTATGTAACCAACATCGTGCCCTCCCAAACCAAGCGGATAACAGGCACTTGTCATTCGTCGATACTTCCTTTTGAAAGCAAAAGATCATAATCCAAAGCTTCTAATTCGTCATTAAAAAACGGCCTCAACATATGAGAGGTCGTTTTTCGGTTTATACGTTTAGAAAGCAAATCTGTTCTCATCGGGGCGCTCGGCTACAGGACGTGGTTAGCCATGAGTTGCAACATAGCCGGCCAGTCTGCACATCGCAAATAGGCTCTCACGCTTCTTTTACTCTTATAAATGATTAACTAATGCGGCGACAAATTCTTCCAGTTTCTTCTTGTCTATTTCATCAAAACGATTTACTTCCGGACTATCAATATCCAAGACCCCGATTAGTTGATCGTTTTTTATCATTGGGATCACGATTTCTGATTGACTATTTGCATCACAGGCAATATGTCCGGGAAATTGGTTTACATCCGGAACAACCAAAGTTTCCCTCTTTTCCGCAGCCGTCCCGCACACTCCTTTACCAAACGGAATTCGCACACATGCCGGCAACCCTTGAAACGGTCCGAGTACGAGTTCATTTTTTTCTTCATCCCATAAGTAAAATCCAACCCAGTTAATCCGTTCTAAAAATTGATTTAATAACGCAGAAGCATTACTTAAGTTGGCAATCATATTATCTTCATCTTCAATTAAAGCTGTTAATTGTTTAACAACAAGATTAAATTGTTCTTCCTTTGGTCCCTTATATTTTTCGACAGCAAACATGGAAAATCACCTTATTTCTTCAATTTATTAATCATTTTAGCAAAGAAAGAAAGAACTTGTCGATAAATTTTTAAAGGAAGAAAGAGGTCATGGCTCGAATAATTTTTAATATATATGGCATTTAATTACTTTACAATAAAAGAAGGGATGTGTACATTTTGAACAATACATTAAAGACGAAAGAAAAAATTTTTAAAGCTGCCCTATCTGAATTTAATATTAAAGGATATAGTGGTACATCGATACGTGAAATTGCTACAGCCGCCAATATGAATGTGTCCACCATCTCTTATTATTTCCAAGGAAAGCACGGATTATTGAAATATGCCTTTATCTCCTTTTTTGAACCGTATATCAATATTATCGAAGACTCCCTATTAAAATTTGAGCGACAGCCTGTACTGGCTTGTTTAAAATATGTAATTAATCAATTGATGAATTATCAATATCAAAATTTTGAATTATCTCGTTTCGTTTGGCGCGAAGTTTCCATCGACTCACAAATTGTCAGGGAAACAATGACGACCTATTTTCGTAAAGAAAGATATTTACTGCAATCCATTCTCGAAAAAGGGATGAAAAGTCAGGAATTGAAAAAAGTTCACGTTGGAGTAATCATCACCCAATTAAAGGGAATCATGACGATGCCGTTTTTAAATTCTATTTATACGTCGGAAGTTTGGAATATTTATTATCAAGAACAATATTATTTAGAAAAATATAAAGACCATATTATCCACTGGATTGATAATACCCTGGTTGAAACGGAAAATGTTTCATTAACGGGGAATGTTTGAAGCAAGAAGCGGATTGCCTCAGATTTGACGTCCTCATGAAGGTGTTTGTCCTTTCCCTTAACTGGGTAGTTTTTTCAAAAAAACGCAAAAAAAATTGAAAAATAACGTCAAAAATTGTCATTCTCATGGTATCATATAAGCAATAATAAGATTTTTCCATTCATTGACATAGATAGTATGGGTTTGACAGGGGGCATACGATGATATACATAATTGGAATCATTTTGATACTTATTGTCTTATATATAATCGGTTATTTTGTAAAAAGAAAGAACTTTACTTATATTGATCGATTAGAAGCATGGAAAATTGAATTAATGAACCGACCGGTACTAGACGAGGTCAGCAAAATTAAGAAGTTAAAAATGGCAGGGGAAACGGAAGAATATTTTGAACGCTGGCGGACTGCCTGGGATGAAATTGTAACAGAAGAATTACCAAATGTTGAAGAGATGTTATACGAGGCAGAAGACCTGGTTGAAAAATACCGTTTTTCCAAAGCCAAACAAGTTTATACAAAAATTGAAACTTCCTTAAAAGAAGCGGAAATGAAAATTGATGAAATGGTAGCAAATTTACATGATATCATAGGCAGTGAAGAAAAAAATCGAGAAGATATAATCGGTTTACAAGAACTATACAAGAAATTGAAAAAGGAATTACTTGCTCATCAATATGCGTATGGAAAAGCAAGTAAAAATTTAGAACAGCAAATCGTATCCGCTACCGAAAAAATGGATCAATTTGGTTTGGAAACGGAAAAAGGAAATTACTTAACTGCACGGGAAATAATCATGGAGTTGAAGAAAGAACTTGAATCGCTAAATGTAAAAATGGAATCCATACCACTTTTATTGAATGAATGTCTCCATGTAATACCGGAGCAATTGAAGGAAATAAAAAACGGAATAAATGAGATGGTGGAAGAGGGATATCATCTTGAACATCTTGGGCTTTCTGCAGTCATTAAAAAACTGGAAGATACGCTCCAATCGTATACTCGTTCGATTGAAACGGCTGAAATTGACGGGATTGAAGATGGTTTAAAAGAAATAAAAGGGCAAATTGAAGTGATATACGATTTATTAGAGGGAGAAGTTACGGCGAAAAAATATGTTTTATCGAATCAATCACAAATTACCGAGTCTTTGGCGAATATTACCGCTAAAAACGAATCCCTTAAAAATGAAGTTGAACAAGTAAAAGAGACCTATCACATGTCTGAAGCCGAACTGGAAATCTTAAGTGAACTTGAAGAAAAAACAGCAACAATGAAAAAAATGGCTGAACTCATGTTAACAAATGAAAATCTATCATCGGCCGCCTATTCCGTATTAAGAGACAAGGTTGAAGAAATTTTTGCAAACATGAAAGAGGTAGAGGATAAACAACAATCCCTGTTAGAAATATTGCAAGCTCTTCGTAAAGACGAAATGGAAGCCAGGGAAAAAATTAAAAATTTGAGGAAATTGTTTCAAGATACTGCAAGATTGTTGGAACGGAGTAATCTTCCCGGGGTTCCACAAGACATAGAAACAAAATTATTAGACGCACAGGAGGTCATCCAAGATTGCTTCAATAGTTTAGATGAAAAACCATTAAGAATGCAGTTTGTCCAGACTTCTTTACAAAAAGCGGAGTCGATTGTTAATGACATTCATAACCAAGTAGTGGAAATGGTTGAAAACGTCTATTTTATTGAGAAAATTATTCAATACGGAAACAGATACCGGAGAAAATATCCGGCTGTTCATAAGCGATTAACTGTTGCAGAAGAAGCATTTCGGCGTTATGATTATAGTAGTGCGTTTGAAGAAGCAGCTGCCGCAGTTGAAGAGGCTGAACCCGGTGCATTAAAGAAAATTGAAGAGTTAATCAACGAAGAATATGAGCAAGATGTGCATTGAATAATCTTCAATATTTTTTCTACCATCGAATGAAAAAAAGTTATTCTATTGTGTTTTCGTGTATTGATAAATGAAAGGAGTCACGTCCATGTGATTTCCTTTTTTTATACGTTAAAAACTGGAAAAGGCCGAAATTTTACGAAATGACCAAAAAATCAGTGGGGATATAGAAACCCCCACTGCTTGAAGTGCATTTTATTTGGCTTTCTGTATTTTAAGTTCGGATAAAAGACAAAATATAAGGAGGGTAGATCATTCATGATTTACTTTGATAATAGTGCGACAACGAAACCGAAAAAAGAGGTTTTAGATACATTTTATAAAGTAGCAGAAAATTATTTTGGTAATCCGTCTTCTGTTCACCATCTAGGTCTACAAGCAGAGAATTTGTTAAGTCAGGCACGAAATCAAATCGCAACATTGCTTAAGACCGATGAACAGGAAATTATTTTCACTTCCGGGGGTACAGAAGGAAATAATTTTATAATCAAAGGCGTTGCAGAGAAATACCGTAACAGGGGTCATCATATGATTACGACGATGATTGAGCATCCCTCTGTATTAAATACTTGTATTCAATTGGAAAATAGCGGCTTTGATGTCACCTATTTACCTGTGGATGAAACAGGGCGAGTTCGAGTAGAAGATGTAAAAAAGGCTCTTCGTAAAGATACAATTCTCGTCTCCATTATGCATGTTAATAATGAAATTGGCTCCGTTCAACCGATCGAAAAAATTGGAGAATTGTTGAAAAACCATCCGAAAACATTATTTCACGTCGACCATGTTCAAGGCGTAACGAAAGTACCTCTCGACTTCCATGAAAGCAATGTTGATTTTGCATCCATTTCCAGCCATAAATTTCATGGGTTAAAAGGAACCGGGGCAATTTATATCCGAAAAGGCTTAAAACTTGCACCATTGCTTGCCGGTGGGGGACAAGAAAGAGGTTTCCGAAGCGGCACAGAAAATCTCGCGGGTATCGTTGCAATGGCAAAAGCTTTGCGACTCGGCATGTTGGATTATGAAGCAAAAATTGATACAATGATGGATGTTCGGGACTTTTTAATAAACAAATTGCAATTAATTGAAGGGGTGAAAATGAATACCCCTAAACAAAATACGGCTCCCCATATTATTAATTTTTCTGTTCAAGGATTTAAAGCGGAAGTACTCGTACACGAATTAGAACAACATGGGTTATATGTTTCCACAACAAGTGCCTGTTCATCCAGAACGAATGAACCAAGTCGAACGATTCTTGCCATGGGTTTAGGGGAAGAACGGGCGACAACATCAATCCGGATAAGTCTATCATTTGACAATACAATGGAAGAGGCAAAACAAGCAGTAGCTATAATCAAACAAAGTATTAAGAATTTAAAACCGGTAATGAGGGGATAACATGATATATGATCAAATATTAGTACGCTACGGTGAAATATCTACGAAAGGGAGAAACCGTGGTCTTTTTGTAGATAAATTGAGAGAAAATGTCCAATATGTCCTCCGCGATTTTCCTAGGATTAAAATAAAAGCAAATCGCGACCGGATGTATATTATTTTGAACGGTGAAAAACTTGATGAAGTAAGTACAAGGTTAAAAAATGTTTTTGGCATTCAATCGTTCAGTCCTGTTGTCCGTGTAAACAAAGATATGGAATTGATCAAAGAAAGTTCATTGAAATTATTTCAAAAACTTCATGCGCAAGGGAAAACTTTTAAAGTTCAAGCCAGAAGAGCAGATAAGGAATTCCCATACCACTCCGACGAAATGAATAATTTGTTAGGGGGCCATCTTTTACAAAACATAGAGGGCTTGACAGTCGATGTGCATCATCCGGATTTGGAATTGAAGGTTGAAGTGCGGAAAGATGCGGTATATTTAACTTGTGAAGTGATTAAAGGTGCAGGTGGTCTTCCGGTCGGTTCAAGTGGAAAAGCCATGCTTATGTTATCGGGTGGCATCGACAGTCCGGTTGCCGGCTACATGGCAATGAGGCGTGGACTGTTACTGGAAGGTGTTCATTTTTATAGTCCACCATTTACAAGTGAACGGTCGAAACAAAAAGTGATTGATTTAGGTAAAAAATTAGCCAGAGTCAACGGGCAGTTTAACTTGCACATTGTACCTTTTACCGAAATTCAGCAATTAATATACGAAAAAGTACATGAAAATTATGCGATGACGATTATGAGAAGAATGATGCTCCGGATTACTGATGAAATTCGGGAAAGACAAGAAGGGTTGGCGATTGTAACAGGGGAAAGTTTAGGGCAGGTAGCCAGTCAGACCTTAGATAGTATGTTTACGATTAATGAAGTAACCAATACACCAATTATTCGCCCGTTAATTTCAATGGATAAAACAGATATTATTAAAATTGCAGAAGATATTGATACATTGGAAATATCCAATCGACCGTATGAAGATTGTTGTACGATTTTTACCCCGGCACAACCAAAAACAAAACCAAAACGGGATAAAGCCAATCAATATGAAACCCATTTTGATTTCGAGCCATTGCTTCAAAAGGCTGTGAATCATATAGAAACGATCAAATTGTCTAGCCAAGAAGAAAATCAACAAAATGTTTTTGCTGATTTGTTTTAACGTTTAACCGGGTGAGGCTTGGCAAATTATTGGTTGCTGTCAATTTTCAAGTGACATGAACCATCCCACATGTGTAAGTTTGGCAAAATTATGATTGGCTGCTAACATTTACCTTTTTATGCTATGAATGAATCCTCCTGTTTCGACACACTATAATAGCACAAGGAGGTGAAACACAATGGCAAACAACAATAACAGTAACCAACTTCTTGTACCTGGAGTAGAACAAGCTTTAGAACAAATGAAATACGAAATTGCTCAAGAGTTTGGTGTAAACTTAGGTGCTGAAACAACTTCTCGTGCTAATGGTTCCGTTGGAGGAGAAATCACAAAACGCCTTGTTTCAATGGCACAACAACAAATGAGTGGTCGATTTTCTTAATAACTAAACATGATATATATGGCTTAAGGGCGGAGTATAAAATCTCCGTCCTTTTATTGTTAATAGAATAATGAGTACATATAAATATGCAGATGAATGTTTTCCAAACAGAATTATAGGTCAACTGCTCGAGTCCGGTTTGTACTAGGATAAACAGTTGCCTGCGCATTTCTATAAAATTTTACCTTAACACTGTAAATATTTTCTACAATTATAAAAAAAATTCGTGTATAATGATAGTTCGGGAAGTTTTTATGAAAAGGGAAGATTCAATTTGTATTAGGAGGTTTTATAGTGAACGGTAAACGCTGGGCTGCATTGGGGATTGCGGCCGTCATTTTAATCATTTCAACGGGTGTATCCATTGTTCAATCCGTTGTTTCCAGTGAACGAGAACAAGCATTATCAAAATTAATTTTTCCTGAAACGGAATACACCGAAGAAGTAATTGAAGAAGGAAACCCGATGAAAAAAATAGTTGTTTTGAACGTAGAAGGAGTTATTCAAGATACGGGTGAAGCAGGTTCGTTGGTGAGCACTGAAACTTATAATCATCATTCATTTATGGAAAAACTGGATGCGATTGAAGAAGACAGCACAGTTCGAGGCATTGTCTTACGTGTTAATTCCCCGGGTGGTGGGGTTGTTGAAAGTGCAGAAATCTATGATAAATTAGTTGAAATAACACAAAAACGAAAGAAACCGGTGTATGTTTCAATGGGTTCAATGGCCGCTTCCGGGGGTTATTACATATCCGCACCTGCCACAAAAATATTTGCCAGTAAAGACACGATGACAGGTTCAATTGGTGTTATTATGGAAAGTTATAACGTGACCGAACTTGCAAATAAACTAGGTATTGATTCAGTGACAATAAAAAGCGGTCCATATAAAGATATAATGAGTTCTACTAGAGAAATGACCGATGAAGAGCGGGCGATTTTACAAAAAATGATAGATAATGCTTACGGTGATTTTGTTAAGGTAATTGCTAACGGGCGCGGTATGCCTGAAGAACAGGTGAGACAAATTGCAGATGGACGGATTTATGATGGACGACAAGCCAAGGAAATTAATTTGATTGATGAATTTGGTTATTTAGATGACACCATTGCTGCAATGAAAAAGGAACAAAAGCTAAATGATGCACAAGTGGTTCGCTATGTCGATGATTACTGGGGATTAGGTTCATTCCTCGGTATGAATGTTGGCAAGTGGTTTGGAAAAGATGCTGAGACGGCTTCCCTTATCCAGTTATTGTCCCATCGAAATTCACCGCGATTAATGTATCTTTATTCGGAATAGGGGGTAACTTCATGAATAATGGCGATGATCGGTTAGAAGAAAATGAAATAGTTACCGGAACCAATGAAGAGAGCACGAACGAGGAACTACTTGATACGAATAATCAAGATTTTGTGGATGATTCGGATGGTATCAAAATGAACAGCACCAAATTAGTTAATGATAATGAAGAATCGGCTGATTTGTATGCCTATGCCGGATTTTGGATGAGGTTTTGGGCGTATTTGGTCGATCTTATTGTTATTGCAGGATTGAGACAATTAATCGTAAGCCCCATTCTTGGTTTTCTGGATCAGGAATCTGCTGATGGAATCTTTTCTTTACCAAATATTTTATCGGCCGTCGTATTTTATTTATACTTTGTTTTGCTGACAAAATATTTTGGTCAAACATTAGGGAAAATGATTTTTGGAATAAAAGTTATCCCTTTAAAGGAAAAACGATTGTCATGGCAAACGGTCCTATTTCGGGAGTGGATCGGCAGGTACATATCAGCAAGTATTTTTATTCTATATGCATTAGTAGCTTTTTTACCGAAAAAACAAGGATTGCATGATTATTTTGCAGATACAACCGTGATCCATGAAAATTACGTAAGAAAAAATATAACAAGAAAAAATGCAGCTGTTTCTTAATAAGTTTGGCGCTGGCCAGGGGTTCCCTTGGCCTTTTTATACGGTAATTAGTCAGGCGAAGATGAAATGTGACATTTCAAGACCCATTAAGCGAAAGACCATAAAATGTCCCCCAGCTTACTCCATCCCCACCAAGATCCATCGATTTGTTCTGCAATTCAAATTATTTCCATACAAGTGTTTATTTTCCGTTCAGTCTGACGATACTAATAGGCTGAAGGGTTGTGTGGAATGTGATTATACTAAAAATTATTGGAATCATGATTGTCATACTTATGTTCTTACTTATGATTCTCATTTTTACCAAACTAAAAATTGATTGCACATATAAATTTGAGCCTAAAGAACAGTGGGCAACGATTCAGATTAAAGCATTGTTTGGTCTTTTCCGATACAGAATCAAAATTCCTTCTGAAAAAATAAACCGGCAAAAACTGCAAGCGGATCATGAGGATAAAGAAATGAATGGAATGGTTCAAGAGACCGATAATGAAGACGGATTATCATCACTGGCGCCGATTAAACAACTTCTTCCCCATTTACAAGAACTGTACAAAATTTTGAAATCGTTTTTAAAAAAGTTACAAATTATTCAGTTTGAATGGAAATCAGCTATCGGTACAGGGGATGCCGCTTCGTCTGCCATCGCTTGCGGGGCGGGGTGGGCATTAAAAGGTAATGTAATCGGTGTAATCAGCCACTATTTTACGTTAAAAGTGTACCCGGACATGCAAATCACTCCCGTATTTAATCATATTGCTTCTCAAACATATTTAAGATGTATGATTCAGATAAGGATAGGGCATGCTATTTTAGCAGGAATGAAATTATTAAAATATTGGCGGCAGGTTTCAGAAGCGTATGCCGATTATAAGACTATGCAAACTGAATCAAAAAGAGAGGATCAATCAATATAATCAGGAGGGATTAAAATGTCTGATCATCCAATTAAGGGTCTAATGACAACGGCGATGGAAAATTTAAAAGATATGATTGATGTAAATACAATCATAGGTGACCCGGTTGAAACTCCGGATGGCAGTGTAATTTTAACTGTTTCAAAAGTTGGTTTTGGATTTGCAGCTGGCGGCTCACAGTTTTCCGTTGACGGGTCAAGCAAAGAAAATGAGCTTCCATTTGGCGGCGGTAGTGGTGGCGGTGTGTCAATAACCCCAATAGCATTTTTAATTGTTAACAGTCAGGGAGTAAAAATGTTACATATTGATGAAAGTACTCATCTTGTTGAAAAAATCTTAGATCTTGCTCCTAGTGCGGTTGAAAAAGTTCAACAAATGTTGTCAAAAAATCAAACAAAACAAGATGGAAACCAAAAAAGTGACCAGCAATCGAATAATTCCGGAAATTCATCACAATAAGCGGATTTCAATATTTAAAATTTGTTGCTCTTTTTTGAAACAAAGAGACGATCAGAATCGGGCAATGGCAAATCGCCATTTGCATAAATCTGACTTCTGGTTATAAAGCTTTCAACTAAAGTTTTTTAGCGAAAATTGCGGTAAAAATAAGCAGAGGTTGCTCCGATTGACTGGGCACCCTCTTTTTCATGAAGGATTAACAGATACCCTAAAAGCAGGTGTGAATTTGGAAGGGAACCTCCTAAAATCTGCTCAAACTGTTGGTTATATTCCAAATTACTGTTACTACGATGGTAATAATTTGAAAGAAGAATTGAATTTGTTTATGATAAATATTGAAGGATTTTTTAAAATTGGAGGTTGGAAAAAATGACATCAGTTACATTTAAAGGTAGCCCGGTCACTTTAGTAGGAAATGAAGTAAAGGTGGGGGACACGGCTCCAAATTTTACCGTATTGGCCAATGATTTATCTGAAGTGACTTTAAACGATAGTGAAGGACATGTGCGATTAATTAGTGTAGTTCCGTCGATTGATACAGGTGTATGTGATGCACAGACTCGTCGTTTTAATGAAGAAGCGGCCAGTCTTCCGGGGGTTAAAATTTTGACAATCAGCTGTGATTTACCGTTTGCACAAGCACGTTGGTGTGCTGCAGCAGGTATTGAAAATGTACAAGTACTGTCCGACCATCGCGATCTTTCCTTTGGTGAAGCGTTCGGGGTTGTTATGAAAGAGTTAAGATTATTAGCTCGCTCCATTTTTGTTGTTGATTCAACAGGAAAGATTACATATAAAGAAATTGTTAATGAAGTTACGAACCATCCAAATTATACAGCAGCAATTGAAGCAGCGAAACAAGCCAAATAGGAGTTGTTTCTTGTTTACTGTACGATCCAAGTGAACTATAGAAAAAATCCGGTACATGACCACCAGTGTTAAGCATATACCATATAAAAACGAGTAATCCCGATCTTAATCGGGGTTTCATTTATTAAAGGCTTTTTTTAAAGAGAAAGTTTCCCGCTTTTATTAAATGAGGTGAATCGAATATTTCATTGATTAAAGGCTTTTTAAAGAGAATTAGTGGCCATTTTATCTACTTATATCGAGTAGTGTTTTTCGATGAACAGTGGTCATACTCATCCTAATACTCGCCCATCAGCGAGTTTTCTTTATGCAAAAATTCCTTTGTTATTTTATACCAAATTTATTAAAATAAATTGGAATATGTAAATGGAAGTAAGGAGGCTTCAAATTTGATACAAACACCGGTAGAAGTATTATTTCAAACATTCAATGAAACCACCCGGCTGCTTGTCAACGAGTTGGAATGTACCTATCTTGAGGCGTTGGCGGAGACGGGTGAGAATATATTTCAAGATGATATAAGGCAAGAGAACATTAGTGAAATGACGAAGAAGCGGCTAGAGAAGTATTATCGTGATTTAGTAAAAATGAACTATTCGGCCGAAGATATTCGAAAAGCGTTCCAATTAGCTTGTTTAAAAGGGATGCGGGAAAATGTCCAACCTAACCACCAAATGACTCCGGATTCAATCGGAATTTTCCTCAGCTATTTAATTAACAAATTCATTGGTGCGAAAAAAACATTTACACTGCTTGATCCGGCGATCGGTACCGGAAATCTTGTAACAACCATTATGAATTATTTGCCTAACCATACAATCGATGCTTATGGTGTGGATGTCGATGATGTATTAATCAGACTTGCTTATGTCAGTGCAAATTTACAAGAACATCCGTTGCAACTGGATTGTCAGGATAGCCTTGAACCGTTGTTTATTGACCCGGTGGACGTCGTTGTTTGTGATTTACCGGTTGGGTATTATCCGAATGATATAAGGGCTGCAGAATATGAATTAAAGGCTGATTCCGGTCACTCCTATGCCCATCATCTTTTTATTGAAAAAAGCTGTCTGCATACGGTTGACGGCGGTTATTTATTTTTTGTTATTCCAAATGGGTTATTTGAAAGTCCGGAGGCAATGAAACTCCATACATATATGAAAAAGCATATGCATATTCAAGCTTTGTTGCAGTTGCCGGAATCAATGTTCAAAAACAAACAGGCCGCAAAAAGTATTTTAGTTTTACAAAAACAAAAGGAAGGAGTAAAACCCCCGAAAGAGGTTTTGCTGGTTAATCTGCCTTCCCTAAGTAATAAATTGCAAATGGAAACAATTATGGCGAAAATCGATATTTGGTTTCGAGAAAATAAAGCTCGTTAAATGCGTGTTACAAGAAAGCACATGGTGCCATGAGTTAGATAATCGCTCATTTGGTTAAAAAAACGCTTGGAGGTTCCAAGCGTTTTTTTTACAGTAATTATAGATTTTTCTTAGCGATTCAGAATTCATTCAATACTAGTTTTTGTTAAAAATATCACAATTAAATTACTTTGTGAATATCTAGGTAAAAAATGCCCAAAATGATTGAATAATTATTTTTATCGTGGTTAAATGAAGGATGGTATCATTTGTATATTCATTCACACTTAAATCTTTCTTCAAGAAACGCACATAATAATGATATAATGATTTTATAATGAGGAGCGAAAAGCATGTCAAAAATTTTAGCAATTAATGCCGGGAGTTCATCTCTTAAATTTCAATTAATTGAAATGCCTGAGGAAGAAGTAATTACCAAAGGACTTGTTGAACGAATCGGTTTGAATGATGGAGTTTTTACTATTTCGGTAAACGGGGAAAAAGTAAAATTAGTACAAGATATTCCGGATCATGATGTAGCCGTACAAATTCTTTTAGATCAATTAATTTCGACAGGTATCATTAATTCCTTTGATGAAATTGATGGAGTTGGTCATAGAGTTGTTCACGGTGGCGAAGTCTTTGATGATTCTGTCCTGATTACGGATGAAGTTTTAAAACAAATTGAAGATTTATCAGACTTGGCGCCATTGCATAATCCGGCAAACGTAACCGGAATTAAGGCATTCCGTCACATTTTGCCGAATGTTCCGGCAGTAGCTGTATTTGACACAGCATTCCACCAAACAATGCCAAAAAGCTCATATTTATATAGTCTTCCGTATGAATACTATGAAAAATATGGTATTCGTAAATACGGCTTCCATGGTACAAGTCATAAGTATGTAACCTTGAAAGCTGCAGAAATGTTAGGGAAGCCGATTAAAGAATTACGCCTGATTTCCTGTCATTTAGGAAATGGAGCAAGTATTGCAGCTGTACATGGCGGTAAATCCATCGATACATCCATGGGATTTACACCACTTGAAGGAATTACAATGGGTACACGTTCTGGAAGTATTGACCCGGCACTTATTCCATTTATTATGAAAAAAACCGGTCAATCTGCAGAAGAAGTTATTAATGTGTTAAACAAGAAAAGCGGTTTGTTAGGCATAACCGGCTTTTCCAGCGACTTACGTGATATTGAAGAGGCTGCAAATGTAGGTAATGAACGTGCGGAACTTGCCTTAACTATTTTTGCCAACCATATTCATAAATATATTGGTTCCTACGTTGCACGAATGAACGGTGTGGATGCCATAATCTTCACTGCAGGTATTGGTGAAAATAGTGCGGCTGTACGTGAACGTGTCTTACGTGGTCTTGAATTTATGGGAGTATATTGGGATAAAGATTTGAATCGAGAAGGTGGAGGAGAAAGATTTATCAGCTATCCATTTTCACCAGTAAAAGTTTTAGTCATCCCAACTAACGAAGAAGTCATGATTGCGCGTGACGTTATACGATTGGCAAAGAAATTAAATAATTTGAGCAAATAAAGTAATTGACCTTCTACTCGACTTTTACAGGGTAGAAGGTCATTTTAATATAAAAAAATCATTGCTTAACAGAATATGTTGGCTAACCGAATAATCAATTTTTCGAAAGCATCTGTGTTGCTAACTGTAAAGCCTTTCTGTTGTTTCATATGCGCTACCATATACAAAATTTCCCCATTGCTGGAATTTTTTTTAAAAAAGTGTGTACAAATAGGTTAAGAAAATATATAATTTAATTGTACTTACTTAATTAATTTAATTAAGTAATCTCTTCCAAAATAATTATTCATTTCCAGAAAGGCGAGAGAGATGCAACGAGGAACTTTTGAATGGATGAAATCAGTTAATAAAACAACAATTTTAAATAAAATTCGCTTGTCTGGTTCTATTTCCCGAGCAGATATTGCAAAAGAGACAGGAATTACACCGCCTACCGTAAGCAGTATTGTCAAAGAATTGATTGATGAAAATTTAGTAAAAGAAAGTCATATTGGTCGATCAACAGGGGGCAGGAAACCAACACTTCTACAATTAAAAGAAGATGGCTATTATGTAATCGGTATCGATGCAGGGTCGAAAATTATAAAAGGCATTGTCTGTGATTTAGTAGGTCAAATCCATAGCCGTGCCGAAGCGGAAATTTGGCCCAATATAACAAAAGAAAAATTTTTGGAATGCTTGCTTACAGTTGTTGAACAATTACTAACGAAAAATCAGCACGATACGGGGAAAGTTTTAGGCATTGGAGTAGCCATGCACGGAGTAATTGACATCAAAACCGGTACCTCTCTTTCTTCCGTCAATTCCGGTTTAATTAATGTACCTATTAAACAAACGCTGGAAAATAAATTTGGTTTACCGGTTAAAGTGGAAAATAATTCACGGGCCATGGCTTTAGGTGAGTTTTGGTTTGGTAATGAAAACGCTGTCAAACGTTTTACGGTCATCAATATTGGTCGTGGTGTCGGGTCCGGATTGATTGTAGACAATAAGTTAATTCATGGTGCACAAGGTGTTACGGGGGAAATTGGACATACGACGATTTCGCTGGAGGGTGAACGATGCAGTTGCGGTAATATCGGTTGTTTTGAAACGTTCGTTACCGGCGATGCGATTGTCCGCAGAGCAAAAAGAATGATACCGACCGCACCGGAAAACTTGACAGCAGAGGAAGTCTACCGTTTAGCAAAACAAGGTGAAAAACAATACATTCATATATTAGAAGAAACCGGTCGTTTGATTGGAATTGGGATTGTCAATTTCATCCATACAGTTAATCCCGATAAAATCATTTTAAGTGGAGGGGTGATGAAGAGTAAAGAAATTATATTTCCGATCATTAAAAAAACAATTCATGAGCGAGTCCTTATCGATAAACTCAGAGAGGAAACAATCATTGAAGTAAGTAAACTGGGTGATGACATTACCGTACTGGGAGCAGCAGCTTTGTGGCTTAATGATTTATTCTATTGATTCGCTATGAAAATACGATGAGCTAAAGAAAAAGATTTTCCGGATCATTCCCTGCCTGTATTCATGCACCGTATATTGTGTGACACATAGGCTTTGGAGCTAAATTTTTAGATAACTAAAATATAAGTTTTATAGATATTCTTTCATGTCTCTATATAAATGAATGTTTCATTTAATATTTTGAAGGCGTTTCCGAGTTTCTGGTTGTTGTGAATTTTACAAATCTTGAAAGGGGGGATGCGTTTGAGGAAAGACGAGTACAACCTTTTGTAACTTCGGTCTGTTTTGAACAAGTTTTAAAAATTATACTCACACGTAAAATTTTTTAAAGGAGGTACTTTCATGAATGCTTTAGTTGCATGGCTGGAAAAGTTTTTCCTTCCTCTTGCAAGTAAAATCGGTGGGCAAAAGCATCTCATTGCTTTAAGGGATGCATTTATAGGAACACTGCCCGCAACGATGGCCGGTTCGGTGGCTGTTATGCTTAATGCGATTTTGCGAGATCTTCCACCACAATTTATTGATGGATATGATGGAACGACTATTCCGGTCATTAAACAAATTATTACGATTAACGGATATGTTTGGAATGGTACACTTGCGATCGCCGGATTGATTTTCGTATTCTCATGGGGTTACAATATTGCTAAAGCTTATGGGGTAAACGAGCTATCGGGTGGGATTGTATCAACGGCAGCTTCAATTGCCGGCATTACGTTCTCTTTCACCGGTGGGATTAAACTTAAAGGATTAAATTTGGATCCAGCTACTATAGAAGCTATTAATAAAGCCGGTTGGGCAGCAACACCGAAAGAAATCACCGCAACCGGTTGGGGCTGGCTCCCGCTCAATAACTTAGATGCAAATTTCTTTTTTACTGCAATGATTATCGGTTTTATTGCAACTATGATATATGTAAAATTAATGTTAAAAGATATTACGATCAAATTACCGGACTCTGTTCCACCTGCTATTTCTAAAGCTTTTGCATCAATTATTCCGGCAACGGCCGCTTTATATGTAGTTGCTATTTTCTATTGGCTCTTCTCTTTAATGGTTCCGGATATGACCTTCTTACAATGGATGCAAAAAACAATTGCAGAGCCGCTCCTCGGATTGTCTCAAGGATTTGGCGCCGTAGTCTTAACCGCTTTGTTTGTGCAATTGTTTTGGTTCTTCGGAATTCATGGACCGAACGTGCTTGCTCCAATTTTGGAAAGCGTTTTCGGTGTAGCTCAATTGCAAAATGTGAACCTGTTCCAAAAAGGCGGGGCTGATTTGGTTATTTCAGAAGGGTACAATTGGGTCCGTGGTTCTTTTGATGCCTATGCATGGTTTGGCGGTTCCGGTGGGACACTTGTGTTAATTTTGGCAATTCTTCTCTTTTCAAAACGAAAAGATTACTTAACAGTTGGTAAATTGTCTGTCGGACCTGGAATTTTCAATATTAATGAACCAATTATGTTTGGGTTACCGATTGTATTGAACCCGATTATGTTTATTCCATTCTTGCTTGCTCCGGTTGTGTCTGTTTCAATCGGTTATTTTGCAACAATTTGGGGGCTTGTCAACCCAGTCTCTCAACAAGTAGTTTGGGTAACACCACCGTTCTTAATGTCATTCTTGGCTACAGGGGGAGATTGGCGTGCACCGATTGTCACATTAGTAGCGATGGTTGTTTCATTCCTCATTTGGGTTCCATTTGTTATGGCTGCAAATAAAATGGATCCAAGTTTAGGTGAAGAAGCTGAAAAATAATGATAAAAACTTGGGGGGCATCTTCCATTGTGAGGTTGCTCACCCTTTTTAATCATAAGAAAAGGAGTTATAAGATGATTGAAATTAGCAGTGCTGCATATCAAGATAAAATTATTGAGTTATTGAATAATCTTAATAAAGATGGAATTCAGTTTTCCTACAAAGAAAAAAAGGGGATTAATCTATATTTTGAGACAAACGCAGGTGATTTGGAAAAAGCATCGAGTCTAGCCAAATCAGCTATTAAAAATCAACCGTGGGGTTCGGTTCTTTACTTCCGTGTTTCCCCTGTAAAGTAAAGGATGGTTGAAATGGTTAAAAGCGGTCTATTTCTCCTCAGTATCGGCTGTCTCTTATTGATTATTAGTGGAAATGCACGAAAAGGAAAGTACGATATTCTAAGTATGACTACTGCACTCTTTCTTATTATCATTGGAACTTTTCTAATTTTTAGGGAAAAGAAGCAAAATAAGAAAAAAACTAGGTGAATCAAATGGAAATAGTCAGGATAATGAATGTTCCGGTTGAATTTCTTTATGAAACGATCATTAAATCTGTTTTGACAGATATTCATTCCCATACCGGGAAAGAGTTGACAGAAAATCAACTGACCGGGTTCAAATATAATAAGACGTTTGCAAAAAATAATAAAGCGACAATCCAGATTGAAGAAGCGATTAAAAATAAGTCCTATCAGTATCGAACAACCACCGATAAAAATGATTTTGTTGTATCTTATCAGCTTCGGGCATTAACTGAAGAAACTTGCGAATTGTCCTATAGTGAAAGAATGGACTCTTACGGCTATCTTCAAAAACTCAATGATGCCTTTGTCGGGATGATTTGGTCCCGGTTGAAAAAAAGAAGGTTTCATGAGATGTTGAACCAAATAGAAGCTAGTTATGGAAAGGAAGTCGGTGGAAGGGAGTGAAAAAAATGTTTAAAGAAATAAAGTTCAATGGAGCTTTTATAGAATATTGATCCCGATTAATTTAAAAGTAACGAATTTAATAGGAGGATAAAAATGGGAAATATTGGTATATCAATTTACCCTGCAAAAAGTACTTTTGAACATGACAAGGAATATCTCGATCTGGCTAGGAAATATGGATTCAAGAGAATTTTTACAAGCCTATTGGAAATTGAAGGGGATGCAGACGAGATAATTAATAAATTCAAAAAGATTATTGAGTATGGTAATTCGATAGGAATGGAAACCATTTTAGATATTAACCCCGGATTATTTAAACAACTGAATATTAGTTATGATAACCTCGGTTTTTTTAAACAGATCGGAGCTTATGGGATTCGCTTGGATCTTGGTTTTACAGGTTTGGAAGAAGCGCAAATGACTAAGAATCCTTATGATCTGAAAATCGAAGTGAACATGAGCAGCGGTACGAAATACATTGAAAATATTTTAAGTTACCATCCGAAAAAAGAGAATTTATACGCTTCACATAACTTTTATCCGCAACGGTATTCAGGTATTTCACAGTCACACTTTGAAGAAACGACAGCCCTTTTTAATAAATACAATATCCATACTGCTGCTTTTGTTACCTCACAACAGGGTGAATTCGGTCCGTGGCCGGTACAAGCTGGTTTATGTACATTGGAACAACACCGTCAATTGCCTATTCAAACTCAAGTTACTCATTATCGGTTGATGGAAACCATTGATGATTTAATTATTGGAAATGCTTATGCAACGGAAAATGAATTAAAGGCAATGTCAGAAGCTTATTTAAACCTGCATCCTTGTTTTGAAATAAAATTATCTGAAGGTATTTCAGAAGTAGAAAAGAAAATAATTTTTGATGAAGTTCATCTTTATAGAGGGGATCGCTCGGAATATATGATTCGTTCTACCTCGACACGTATTAAATATAAACAGGAGAGTATTCCGCCCCATCATACGGAACCCATTAAAAAAGGGGATATCCTCATTTGTAACGATCATTTTGGTCAATATAAAGGAGAGGCTCAGATTGCATTAAAGGAAATGGAAAATGAAGGAAACCGAAATGTTGTTGGGCATCTTGAGGAAGACGCTATCTTTTTATTAGATTACCTGAAGCCTTGGTCAACCTTTCAATTGTCGTTTCGGGTTTAACTGGGTTTGAAGTCTTTCTTTTTTACTGACAGTCAAAAAAATTAAGCGTTTTCGTAGTATAATGATGAAGAAGGAAAATAAATATCTCTATCAAGGAGGAAATTGATATGAAAACAATTATGTTAGTTTGTTCAGCAGGAATGAGTACGAGTTTGTTAGTCACAAAAATGCAAAAAGCAGCAGAGGCAAAAAATATCGAGGCTGATATTTTTGCTATATCCGCATCCGAAGTCGATAGCACTTTAGAAAAGAAGAACATTGATGTCTTATTACTTGGACCACAAGTTCGGTTTATGAAGGCTCAATTTGAAAAGAAACTACAAGGAAAAAATATTCCGGTTGAATCAATCAATATGCAGCATTACGGAATGATGAACGGGGAAAAAGTGTTAGAAGAAGCACTTAAGTTAATTGATAATAAATAATTATACAGAAAAATTTTTAAGGATCTTAGGCATGTATTCGCTTTAAAAATAAAAGGGGTCATGATCATATACATCAAAGCGGTTTATTTGGTGTCAGGCCATTAATGAATTTTGCTATAGGTGATCAAACGATATTAATTGAAGGAGTGGCGAAAAAATTTGAGTGAAGAAAGTTTAGAAATGATTGGGTTTCAAATGATTAGTAATACCGGTACGGCGAGAAGTCTGGCAATGGAAGCGCTATTCGCAGCTAAAGAAGGTGATTTTGCTTTAGCGGAAGCAAAATTGAAGGAGGCAAATACGTACTTTGTAGAAGGTCATAAAGTTCATGCTTCATTTATCCAAAAAGAAGCAGCCGGAGATAAGGTTGAATTCTCTTTACTATTTATGCATGCGGAAGACCAATTAATGAGTACAGAAACCATCACCTTATTAGTTAAGGAAATGATTGAGATGTACAAAAGATTTGGGAAATAGTATATTCAAGAGTCAACAACTCTAGGGTTAGGCCAAAAGAACATCAGAACAACAGAAAATCACGAATGTACCGAAAAGAAAAATAGTTCTTTTTGGACAGCCCTTTGCAATGATCATGTTATATGAGGAGAGGTTATTTTGAATAAGGGTCTTAAAATTGCAACAATTGGCGGCGGCTCCAGTTATACACCCGAATTAATCGAGGGGTTCATTAAACGTTATGATGAATTACCTGTTTCCGAAATTTGGCTGGTCGATATTGAAGAAGGACAGGAAAAATTAAATATTGTTGGTAATCTGGCCAAACGGATGATTGCGAAAGCCGGATTGCCCATCGATATTCATTTGACACTGGATCGGGCAGCGGCATTAAAAGATGCAGATTTTGTAACAACGCAATTTCGTGTCGGGTTGTTGGATGCTCGGGCTAAAGATGAACGAATACCGCTAAAATACGGTGTGTTAGGACAAGAGACAAATGGACCCGGCGGATTGTTTAAAGGTTTACGGACAATCCCGGTTATTTTGGATATTTGTAAAGATATGGAGGAACTTTGTCCGGATGCTTGGCTGATTAATTTTACAAATCCGGCCGGAATGGTCACTGAGGCTGTACTCAGATATGCCAATATTGATAAGGTTGTCGGATTATGTAATGTACCGATCGGTATGGAAATGGCCGTTGCCGAATTATTGGAAGTCGATCACTCTCGAATCAGAATCGACTTTGCCGGACTGAACCATATGGTCTATGGCTTGGATGTATATTTAGACGGGGTGAGTGTGAAAGATCAAGTGATTAAAATGGTTACAGCGCTTGATGATAACAGCTTTGTTAAAAATATCCACGGTTTTGGCTGGGAACCGGAATTTTTAAAGGCAATCAATGTGATTCCTTGTCCTTACCATAACTATTATTATAAATCGAGGGAAATGTTTGAGAAGGTGAAACAAGAGGCAGAGGCGGAAGGGACACGTGCAGAAGTTGTCCAAAAACTTGAGAAGGAATTATTTGAGTTATATAAAGACCCGAATTTAGATATCAAACCACCGCAATTGGAAAAGCGGGGTGGTGCCTATTATTCCGATGCGGCTGTACGCTTAATCTCCAGTATCTACAATGATAAAAGAGATATTCAGCCTGTGAATACAAGAAACAACGGGGCCATTGCCAGTATACCGGATGAATCAGCGGTTGAAATCAGTTGTGTTATTACCAAAGACGGACCGAAACCGATTGCTGTAGGAGACTTGCCTGTTCCTGTTCGGGGACTTGTTCAACAAATAAAATCCTTTGAACGAGTAGCAGCAGAAGCAGCTGTCACCGGTGACCGGAATTTAGCAGTATTAGCTTTAACGATTAACCCACTCGTTGCATCAGACACGTTAGCAAAACAAATTGTGGATGATATGTTGGAAGCTCATAAAAAGTATTTGCCGCAGTTCTTTGGGAATTTTATTACGAAATAGCACAAAAATATATTAAACCAGATTTGGTATGACACAAAATATTGGAATTTGAATAGCCTTTCGGGATGTTAATCATTATATCCAAAAAATTTATCGGTTATCCATCAGGATAGCCTTTTTCCATTAATAGTATTTGCCATTGGGCTTATGATATAATAGGCAAAAACCTTTCATTTGGAGGTGGCAATCGCATGGGGTTATCTGATTATGAGTTGAAATTGTATCGTGAATTGCAGAATTGGGAAGAAACGTTTTTTGTGGAAAAAACCAATGATTTTGAGCGGATGTATGATTATTGGTTGGAAGAGTCGATAGAATTGATACCTGATGAGCTCAGAGAAAGATTTTTCAATAATTTAGATCAATGGTTGTTTTATGTGCAAAATGCGATCCAACAGTCGCAAAATGTAAATGAAAAAATAGAACTTATATTGACACAAGCCCAAATACATAACAATCAAATTCAAACCGTCGCCGATTTAAAATTATTACCAATTGAACAGTTGAATCATTTTGCCAATCAACAAATTTCCAATCATCAACTGCTTTCGCTTTTTCAAGGAGGGATGTCCGGATCCGGCCATACCTTATTACTAGGGGCAGATTTGCCGTTAATGTTAACCATTAATTTACGTGCCGTACAGTTAATTGGCTCGACTTATGGTTACGATATGAGATATCCGTTTGAAATGATGATTGCTTTAAAAGTTTTTTATTGTGCAACATTACCAAAGAGATTTCAAAAAATGTTCTGGCAGGAATTAATGGAAGAGGTGACTAATGCAAGTATTCCGTTTTTATATGAAGGAAATGAAAAAATTACAGACGCTTCCTGGCTGACACGACCATTGTCGCAAATATTGAAGGGATGGTTTATCTACCTTTTTAATAAAAAGAAAGAAACGAGTAATTCGCTGTTCAGTATTGTATTCAGTGCCGGTATCAACTATGCGATTACAAAAAAAGTGGTGTCATTTGCAAAAAGGTTTTATCAATATCGATTATTGCAAGAGAAACTAGATAATCATTAACAAACCAATTATTTTTTTCAAAATCTTTCATTAAGTTGTATCGGATTAGCCAAGACCTTATCCAGTGAAATATTTTTCATAAATCCTTTTTGAGTGTTACCAGATAGATTTTGACCAATCTGAACTACTAGATATTGGATGGTTTCGGAAATCTCGGGAAATCAGATCATTAAAGGGTTCCGACCACTTACCCAAACAGTTGGTCAGAACCCTTTTTTGCTAGTATTTTTTCAGCCCATAAATGCACAAGACGCATAAATCGAAAAAAAGCGAATGTTTTTCAGCCAATAATAAGTCCCATTTGCTTAATAGCTTTCCAATCTTTAAATTTGGAAACCCTTAATAATAATAAAATCTTTTTAAGCGGCTATTCGATCTTTAACTATTGTTTATTTGTTCTCACAACGAGGACATCACATTTTGCATGACGGACGATATATTCAGAAACGCTTCCGATTAGAAAACGTTCGACTGCATTTAGTCCTGTCGCACCACACAAAATTAAATCCGCTTCATATTTTTGCGCAATATCTTTAGAAATTTTCACTTTAGGCGAACCGTATTCGATAATAATACTAACATTTTCAATTCCGGCATTGATCGCCTCTTCTTTATAGGTTTCCAATAATTCTTGCGCATATGAATCAGCTCGCTCTACAATCGATTGATCGTATGCATTAATTGTCGCAAAGGTGCGTAAATCGATGACATGGACGAGAAGCAAGGTACTATCGTTTTTTTTGGCAATTTTTATCGCTTCTTTAAACGCATACTCTGCCTCTTTTGAACCATCAATTGCAACAATAATTTTTTTATAATTTGACATAAAACCCCCTCCTTTACCTATTATTATACTATTAATGAGAGAATTTGAAAGCAAAAATTTTACAATTATATGAAAAAAGAAAACGATTCCTTGGTTTTGGGATAAGGTAATATACGATAATATATGCCAATAAAGAGAAATGGGGAAGCCTACACTTCCCCATTTTAAAAAATTTCTATTTGCTCTGTTTACACGAACTGCAGCTCTTTCGGATATTTTGTCAAGACTTCCACACCTGTTGCAGTAACGGCAACACTATCTTCAATCCGAACACCAACCCGATTTGGAATATAAATTCCGGGTTCAATTGTAAAAACCATCCCTTCAGCAAGGACAAGCGGATTTGTTTCGGTAACTGACGGAAATTCGTGGATGCTAATACCGAGACCGTGCCCTAAACGATGGGTAAAGTATTCACCATAACCGGCATCTTGAATAATTTTTCTAGCAGTTAAGTCAAGATTTGCACACGTCTTCCCCGGCTTTGTGGCTAAAACAGCAGCTTCCTGAGCTTTTCGGACCGTTTCATATATGCGAACCGCTTCATCATCAATCTCACCAAAAGCGACTGTCCTAGTAATATCTGAGCAATAACCTTCATAAATGACACCAAGGTCGAATAGAACAAGTTGCCCTTTTTGTACTTTTGTCAAATCGGGACTACCGTGCGGAGAGGCCGCCTTTGGACCGGAAAGGACAGTGGTTGCGAAAGACATTTGTTCGACACCTTTTTTCTTTAATTCATATTCGATCTCCGCTACAATGGCTAATTCACTAGCACCATCTTTAATTGCGTGTATACCGACGTCAATTGCGAAATCGGCAAGCTCACATGCTTTCCTCAATTTTTCAAGCTCTACCGGATCTTTAACGGCTCGAAGCTCGTTTAACTTTTCCTCCGCTTGGATAAACCGTACAGATGGAAAAGCTTTTCGTAAAATTTCATATCTTTCTACATTCATATGGCTTTTTTCAATGGCAATCTTAGCAACTGAACCTGAAGCTCGTTTCTTCATTTCAGCAAAAACTTTTTCCCAAGGATCATCTGTATCTTTGTAACCGATAATCATTTGTTCAAAACCGGCTGCTTTTGCGGTTTCTTCCTCCATTTGCGGACAAACAAGGAATGGTTCAGCATGGGGAAAAAGGACGATGGCTAACAGACGTTCATGAGGGTCACTATAAAATTCACTAAAATAAAAGACGTTTTCCGTGGAAGTCAAAATGGCCGCATCGATCGTTTCTTGTTCGAGCCACTTGGCAAATCGTTCAATTCTTTTTTTCATTTCTTTTCACCTCGTATTAAAATAAAAATTGTTTGTGTGACTACCAATATTTTGTTCATTTTATTATTATCCGAATCATTTGAATATGTATTGGTATCATTAGCAAAATCACTACAAGTTTAAGTTAGCACTTATGCAGTAAAAAGTAAATATAAGGAAAAATAGCAGGATTTCAACCGTCTGATATAGAAGTAATTTAATAACCCTCAATAATTGGAAAGGAGTATTTATAAATGAAAGTATCCTATCACGGTCATTCAGTTGTAAAAATAGTAACAGATGGAAAGGAAATTCTTATCGATCCCTTCATCACCGGAAATGGGAATACGGATCTAAAAGTTGAAAATGAGAGTCCGGATTTTATTTTATTAACCCATGGACACGGGGATCATGTAGGTGACACTGTTCAACTGGCAAAAAAGAAAGATGCTCTTGTTATAGCAATGGTAGAATTGGCAAATTATTTAAGCTGGCAAGGTGTAAAAACCCATGAAATGAATATCGGAGGTTCTTATGAATTTGAATTTGGAAAAGTGAAATTTACTCAAGCCTTCCATAGTACCGGTGTAGAAACGGGGGAACAAACGATTATTTATACAGGTATGCCGGCCGGTCTTCTTATAACCATTGAAGGAAAAACGATATATCATGCAGGGGACACATCTCTATTTTTCGATATGAAATTAATTGGAGAAAGACATCCGATCGATTTGGCCTTTTTACCGATTGGAGATAACTTTACAATGGGTCCGGAAGATGCGGCCTATGCAGCCAAATTGCTTCATGCAAAAACCGTTGTCCCGATTCATTACAATACCTTTCCGGTGATAAAACAAGATCCCGGTCGATTTATTAATTTGCTTGAAGACGGCAATGGAAAAGTGCTACAACCGGGAGAAACAATTGAACTTTAATTTATAAAAGTTGTTTTCGTTTGCTGCTACGGTTACATTCTTACGGCCGGAAGCAGACAAAAGCCCGTTAACGAACCATCCACCTTTTATAAAGACTACTTTTAATCAAAAAGCAACAATTTTATACAAACATGTCTTTATAAACGCGATAAACGCTTAATCCCTACTTATCGATTTATAAGTAGGGATTTTTCCTTAAATTTTTATATAGTTTTTTTGAAAAAATTGAAGGATTTTTTGTCTTTTTGTCGAATAAGATAAACATAAAATTCCCCAAAGATTTTCCTTCCTTCATCGTTTTTTTACTGTACTAAGCATCCTAATTTTTTTCAAAGTGACCGAAAATTCCGTTATATTCATCGAAGCCAAAATTTTGTATAATAAACATGAAAGGAACGAGTTAAGTTACGTATTATTGAAATGCCGAAGTTTGTCAGGCAAGACAAGGAAAATCTGATTCATCCGAATGACCGGATGGCAAAATGGATACGCTTTTTAACAAATGAAGATGATGCGAGGTGGGAAGAGATGGCAAATCAAGACCCAATAATAGAAAATGCGGTAGATATGTTGCGCACAGTAAGTATGGACAGGGAAGCGCGGATGTTGGCGGAAGCCCGTGAAAAAGCATTAAAGGACATAAACTCCATTCGTGGGGAAGCAATGAGAGAAGGAAAAGAGGAAGGAAGAAGAGAAGGAAAAGAGGAAGGCATAGAAGAGGGCATAAAAAAAGGCAAACGGGAAATTGCAAAAAAGATGTTAATGGAAGGTGCAGATATTAACATTATCGTTAAGATGACAGAGTTAACGGAATCTGAGGTTTTGGAATTGAAGGATGAGATGAATTGATAATTATAAAGGGAATTCTGGACGAGTAAGCGGGTAGTAATGTCTATCTGTCTACTCGTCTTTTTTAACAGGATAGTAACAGAAGATAGTGGGCTAGTTACAGAAAAAGGATACTCACACATTTTTACAAAAACAATCAGCGACCATTAATTGGAAAAATTTCATTATATCCTGCACAAATCTTCCTCCTGTGGCTTAAGAGAAATCAAAGATGTAAAGGAGGAAGATAAGTGTCCGTAGTGTCCGATTGGTTCAACTAACCATCAGTGGAGATGAAGCCCCCACGGATGGAAGTTTCACTTTATCTCGCACAAACGGTCACTAAATCTTCCTCCTGTAGCTTAAGGGAAATCAAAGATGTAAAAGGAGGAAGATAAGTGTCCGTAAGTGCCCGATTAGTTCAACTAACCATCCGTGGGGATAAAGCCCCCACGGATAGAAGTTTCACTTTATAAACTATTTCCGGTTCATTTATTTATGAGATTTGCATATATTGAAAACAAAAGACTTATAGAAGGCAGGAGAAAAGAATGAAAAATCGTTGTATTTTATCTTTATTGATTTGTTGTTTCCTTCTGTACTATGCACTCCCTGAGCTACAATTGCACGGAAATTCTTTATCTGTTTATTTTTCTTGGACATGGCTAAGTCTTCTCATTATGGCATTCGCCGGTAATCTGGCAGCCGTTTTATTTGCACCGAAAAAAAGCAAGCAAGTTCCTCATAAAATCGATCAGAAATCTAGGGGAAAAGTCAAGTATTATCAGCGTGGTTAATATTTATCCCTGCCAAAATAACCAGCGAACTTTTTTACGTTGATCATGAAACAGGCAACTTCTAATTTTCGTGGAAATCATTTAAAAGATATTGAAAAAACTGGTATAATGCACATATGAGACGATCCATGAAAATATGTTGACTGAAGGTGAAACAATGACAACGAAACATGAACAAATATTACAATACATACAGAATTTACCAATTGGTGATAAAATCTCTGTCAGACAGATCGCAAAAGAATTAGGGGTGAGTGAAGGAACAGCATACCGAGCGATAAAAGATGCGGAAAATAAAGGGTTTGTCAGTACCATTGAGCGGGTAGGTACGATCCGCATAGAGCAAAAACGAAAGGAAAATATTGAACGACTTACGTTTGCGGAAATTGTCAATATTGTTGATGGACAAGTTTTAGGTGGTAAAAGCGGCTTACACAAAACCTTGAATAAATTTGTCATCGGTGCAATGGAAGTTGAAGCAATGATGCGCTATACAGAAGCGGGAAACCTGCTCATTGTCGGGAATCGGATGAAAGCGCAAAAGTCTGCATTGCAAAGAGGGGCAGCCGTCCTAATAACCGGGGGATTTGATACCGGTGATGATGTTAAAAAATTGGCTGATGAACTGGAACTGCCGATTATTTCTACTAGTTATGATACGTTTACAGTGGCGACATTAATCAACCGTGCTATTTTCGATCAACTCATTAAAAAAGAAATATTGCTTGTTGAGGATATTTTGATTCCTATCGAACAAACGTATTATTTAAAAGTCAATGAACCGATTCAAAAGTGGTATGAATTGAACGAGAAATACAGACATACCCGGTTTCCGGTAGTTACCGACGATCTGAAAGTAGAGGGCATGGTCACCTCAAAAGACGTAATCAGTGAAGATCGCGCGCGACCGCTTGAAAAAGTAATGACAAAACAACCAATTACCGTCACATTAAAAACAAGTGTAGCATCTGCTTCCCATATTATGATTTGGGAAGGCATCGAACTTTTGCCGGTGGTTGATGACCAAAATCGGCTTTTAGGAATTATCAGTCGTCAAGATGTGTTGAAATCACTCCAAACTATTCAAAGGCAGCCACATGTGGGTGAAACAATAGAAAACTTAATTTTTAACCACCTACATAAAAAAGAAACGACAGATGGTGTCGATGTTAGTTATGAATTTGATGTGACACCTCAAATGACAAATCAACATGGTACAATTTCTTATGGTGTCCTTACTTCTACCATTATCGAATCGGTTCATCGATTATTTCGCGCACAGAAAAAAGGTGAGATTGTCGTTGAAAGCATGTCTGTATATTATTTAAAGCCGGTTCAAATCGACTATGATATAACGATCCGGCCGAATATTCTTGAAATTGGGAGAAAGTTCGGTAAGGTAGATGTGGAAGTAGTTTCAAAGGGAATGATTGCTGCAAAAGCTTTGATTATGGTTCAATTTTTAGATCGTTAATTTTTATACATTGTACTATCAATTGGTTTTTTACATACCTTTTTCCATATTCTCTTTTTTTGTTTCAACATAGGGTGAATAATATTTATACGCTTTAAAGTTTGTCCAGATAGAGATGGTTCCAACGATGATAAAAAGTATGCCGATGATAATGGATACAGTGGTTTGGGTGATGAATAAACGATTGAATCCAAAGACAGCGACAAACAAGCCGAGTGCAATAGAAGATTTGGCATTCCACCATTTTTTCTCTATCGGAGTTTTTGCCTGAAAAGATTTTACTTTGTAATATAAATAAAAGATAACTGAAAAAACGATGATCACAACAAATACAGGCATATATCCGTCTCTCCCTTTTCTGTTTTGATATTATTTTACCTGCTAATTTAAAAAAATGCCATAAAAAAGGACGATATCGTTTACAGTGAATTTTGATGGAAAAAGTGAGAAGGAGCTATTAAATATGAAAGAACAAATTTTACAAAAAATAAAAGAGTTTGATACGATTATTATTCATAGACATATCCGGCCCGACCCTGATGCTTATGGATCTCAAGGCGGCTTGGCAGAAATCATTCAAACTTCATTTCCTGAGAAGCATGTGTATGTCGTTGGTGAAGATGAGAAAACATTGAAATATTTAAATACCATGGATCAAATACCTGATGAGAGTTACCGGAATGCGCTTGTCATCGTTTGTGATACGGCCAATCGGGAGCGAATATCTGATGGACGTTATCATACGGGGGCATTTCTCATTAAAATCGATCATCATCCGAATGAGGATAAATATGGTGATATTGTTTGGGTCGATACAAATGCCAGTTCAACCAGTGAATTAATTTACGAGTTTTTTTTATATGGAAAAGGGGATGGATTGAAATTATCAACGGAAGGGGCAAGACTTCTATTTGCCGGTATCGTGGGTGATACAGGACGGTTTTTGTATCCGAGTGCCACAGAAAAAACATTTCAATATGTAAGTGAACTAATAAAATATCCATTTTCGCGAACCGATTTATTTGAAAAAATGTATGAAACAACACAAAATCTCGCTAAATTTCAAGGCTATATTTTACAAAACTTTGAATTTGAGTTTGACGGTGTTGCCAAAGTTATTATTGATCAAAGGCTGTTGACCAAATATAACTTACGACCGCAAGAAGCTTCACAAACGGTTAGCGTGTTAGGAAATATTCAAGGAATAAAGGCATGGGCGTTCTTTGTTGAAGAAACGAATCAGATTCGGGTTCGTCTCCGTTCTAATGGCCCCACGATCAATGAAGTAGCGAAAAAATTCTCTGGTGGTGGCCATCCACGTGCAGCCGGTGCAACAATTTACTCTTGGGATGAAGTAGACCGGGTTATGGAAGAACTGAAAAAAGTTGTTCAAGATTATTTGGAAAATCAAAGCTAGTCGCTAATCCGGGATAAGGATGTTTCCTGCACTTGGAACTTAAGAAGAAAACAGCAACATTTAGATGCCATGATGGGCTAGTTAACCACAAGCCCATCTGATTTTTGCTATTGTGCCAATGTTAGTTCTAATTCGATATTCAAGGTGGTATAAATCACCATTTTTCGTACAGTCAGTTGATAACGGCGGTCATTGATGACAACCGGCTTATTTTCAATGACTTTTTCCAATAAATCTTTACTTGTATAAACAACATGTAAATCTTTCGCCAGTACATTACTGATATCTTCTTTTACCTTCTCTTGCACTTCGAAAATACTTAATGCATCAATTTTATATTTAGAACCATTGGTGATTTTAATCGATATATCTTGAACCGTAAGCAACTCTTTATTTTTCTCGTTCAGTTTTTTGAAATCTTCCTGCCAAATATTTTTTTCTTTTTCTAAATCGGCAATTAATTCCTCTTGCTGACGGATTACTTTTACCTGCTCTTCCTGCATACGCCCAAACATGTACAGAAAAATTAACCAACTGATGATCGCACCGATTACGACGCCGGAAAAAAATCGTTGGAAGCTTCTTGAATAAAAATAGGGAGGGATTCTCATGACAAATGCCCCTGGGTAAGCCAATTAATAATCAGTGCTCCGGTTTGTGCACCACCTAAAGCGGATAAAATGAGAAAAATTTGTTTGACAAGATCGCCGGTCTGTCCGTGCATCAATCCACGTTCAAAATTATATACGGCATCGAACGTTCCACCGATAGCGGCAACAATTGCCCATATCCGTAAACTATTGGATAGTCGGTAGATTTCTGTAAGTGGCGGTTCACCGATTAAAAAGGCTGATAAACCGCCAATCAAGGAGCCGCCGAGAATAACTCCAAGTGCGATAAAATAACTATGGATAAACGTTGGTACAAATGCTTCTGTCATTTAAACAACCCCCTGTTAACATAAACAGCCGAAATCGGACTGCCCCTATTAATAATTTATTGGTACAATGGAGTAAATATGAATATTTTACAATTCTTTGCTTGCTTTCAGTGTTAAAATAAGAACATATGTGCTATAATGAGAAGAAATAGGATGAACGGAAGGAAGATGTGTTGCCTATGGTACCTTTACATATGTACAGTGCCTATTCACTTTTATCAAGTACAATCCAACCTGAAAAAATGGTTATGGCAGCAAAACAAAGAGGATTCCATGCACTGGCAATTACGGATCAAAATGTTCTTTACGGTGTCATCCCTTTTTATAAAGCATGCCGGACCTATGGTATACAACCGATCATTGGACTAGAAGCTGATATTTTAATTGAAGAGGAATACGAAACGACCGCCTATCCGCTGCTTTTTTATGCAAAAAATTTACAAGGGTACCAAAACATAATGAAAATTTCGAGTGCTATTCAGACAAAATCTCCAAAAGGTATCCCAATCAAATGGCTTAAACATTATTGTTCAGGTTTGATCGCCATTTCTCCCGGTATTGAAGGAGAAATTGAAACGTATATTCTGCAAGGGCAAGAAGGACGTGCAAAGGAAAAAGTCAGCTTCTATCAACAATTATTTGAGAAAGAATCCTTCTATTTATCAATTCAGTCATTACCATCCCGGGATCATGAAACGTTAAGAAAAGCGATTTATAGTATGAGTGAGGAGATGAATATACCCGTCGCAGCTGTCGATAAAGTTTGTTTTCTGGATAAAGAAGATTATTTTTCATGGAAATGTTTGCAGGCGATCAAAGAGAATATAAATATTTCCGAGTTGACTGAAGATGCTTTGGATAAAGAAGGTTACTTGCGTACAAATGAAGAGCTGAACAGCTTATTTCAACAATACCCGGAAGCAATCGAAAACACTTTGAAAATTGCGGAACAGTGTCAAGTTGAAATTCCCTTTCATCAACAATTATTGCCTAAATACCCGCTCGATGAAAAAACAAGCGATGTGTTTTTAAGTGAACTGTGTGAAAAAAATTTATCTATTAGAATCGATTCACCAACTCCGATTTATAAAGAACGACTGAAATATGAACTTGACATTATTAAGAAGATGAAGTTTAGTGATTATTTTTTAATCGTTTGGGATTATGTTCAATTTGCCAGAAAAAATGGTATTATTGTCGGACCGGGCAGGGGATCGGCAGCCGGAAGTCTTGTTGCTTATGTTCTTGAAATAACGGATGTTGACCCGATTAAATTTGATCTGTTGTTTGAAAGGTTTTTGAATCCTGAGCGGGTGTCTATGCCGGATATTGATATCGACTTTCCTGATCACAGGCGCGATGAAGTTATTCAGTATGTGGCGAAAAAATATGGATCTACCCATGTGGCTCAAATTATTACTTTTGGTACATTTGCGGCTAAAGCAGCTGTAAGGGATGTTGCCCGCGTTTTTGGAAGAACAAATAAGGAATTGGATCAATTATCGAAAAGCATACCGAACAAATTAGGAATCACTTTAAAGGAAGCGACGAAAGAGTCCCAAGCTTTACAAGATTTAATGAAAAACGAAAACTTTCAGCAGATTTTCCAAATTGCCGCAAAAATTGAAGGATTACCGCGCCATACTTCAACACATGCAGCCGGGGTTGTTATCGGGGACAGACCACTGGTTGAATGGATTCCTTTACAAACAGGATCAAATGATGTTTTGCTGACCCAATACCCGATGGGAACCTTGGAAGAAATCGGTTTATTAAAGATGGATTTCCTTGGATTACGAAATTTATCACTTATCGAATCAATCATTCGGTCCATCCACAAGAAACAACAGAAAAAAATTGATTTAAAACATATTCCTTTTGATGATGAAAAAACTTTTAAACTGTTACAAAAAGGTCAGACAACAGGGATTTTTCAATTGGAATCGGAAGGAATGCGAGATGTGTTAATACGCCTGAAACCGACGGAATTTGAGGATATTGTTGCTGTCAATGCGTTGTATCGTCCGGGACCGATGACAAATATTCCTGTCTATATTAATCGAAAACATGGAAAGGAACCGGTCCGTTATCCACATCCTGACTTGGAAAATATTTTAAAGAAAACATATGGAGTCATCGTATATCAGGAGCAAATTATGCAAATTGCTTCCAAAATGGCAGGTTTCACATTAGGGGAAGCAGATTTACTTAGAAGGGCGGTTTCAAAAAAGAAGCGGGAAGTTTTGGATCAACAAAGGCAACATTTTGTAGCCGGTGCCAAAAATAATGGCTATTCGGAAACAACGGCAAATGAAATATATGATTTGATTGTCCGCTTTGCCGATTATGGTTTTAATCGCAGTCATGCCGTTGCCTACAGCATGATTAGTTATCAACTCGCATATTTAAAAGCCCATTATCCATTGTATTTCATGGCAAGTTTATTAACTTCGGTCGTAGGAAATGAAAATAAAACCGCTGAGTACATTAAAGAACTGAAACATCTCGGATTTACTATTTATCCACCATCCATTAATCACAGCTATTATCAATTTCAAGTTGAGCGTGATGGAGTTCGTTTTAGCTTGGCTGCGATTAAAGGAGTCGGTTTTCAAGCATTAAAAGAGATTATCCAAGCTAGGGGGGAACGGCCGTTTACCGATTTATTTGATTTCTGTTTACGTGTTTCACTTAAAGTCGTTAACCGAAAAGTGTTGGAAAACTTGATTCATGCCGGAAGTTTTGACGAATTTGGGCATGACCGGGCAGTCCTGTTGGCAACTTTGGATGTGGCGATTGAACATGCTCAATTAATGAAACCCGACGATCATCAAATTGACTCATTATTTTCAGAAGAACTGGATATTAAGCCGAAATATGTTGAAGTTGAACCGATTCCTATTGATAAAAAATTACAATTTGAAAAGCAGGTTTTAGGTTTATTTATTTCAAGACATCCGGTCAGCATGTATCGCAAGCTGCTTCAAAGTCAAGGTGCTCTGTTACTGGATGAACTGAAAATTGCCGGATCAAAATATCATGTCGGCGCTTATATTCAAGAAGTACGGAAAACAAGAACAAAAAATGGTGAAGCAATGGCTTTTTTACAAATTAGTGATGAATCGCAAGACATGTCAGCAGTTGTCTTCCCAAATGTTTATCGGACATCTTCAGCCTTAGTAAAAAAAGGAGAAATTGTTTTTATGACCGGTACGCTTGATTTTCGACATGGTCAAAAGCAATTTATCGTTAATTTCATCCAATCCGTTGAAAAACTGCGAAAAGAACCAGAAAGTAGAAAGGTGTATATTAAAATTGATGCAAATCATCAAACGAATGAATTATTAGGGAAATTGAAGAATATGATTAAAAAATATAAAGGGAGTATGCCAATCATTCTTTATTATGAAAAAAACCATCAGACCGTCCAGTTGGCAAAAGAACATTGGATTAATCCGGACAGTGCAGCTATCTCAGAATTAAAAAAATTATTGGGAGAACATAATGTTGCCATAAAGTAAAGAAAGCGAAAAGTCGATGCTCTGCTTTTGTTGTTTTTCTGGTGGAGATAAACAATACGAGCTAGCTCACAAGGAAGGACCGTCACTTCGATATGGATTGGTTGTCAAGGATAAAACTTGTCAAAAATATTTCCAAGTTCGTTTAGAAATGATGAATTTTGACGGAAGGATGCCGATCGATGTAGTTGGAATTTTTTGGTGTTTTTCTTATGGGCCTTGACCGAAAGTTTGAAACATTACGAGAAAAATATTTTTAATGATATCTTTACAATCTGATTATTTATGTTTATATTAGTAATAATATGTGGTCAGACCACTATTTAATAAATATTCGTAATGTTTTGAGGGGTGGAGAAGGTGAGTTTAAGGGAAGAAGCACTACAATTACATCAAATGAACATGGGGAAACTTGAAACGGTATCTAAAGTTCAATTGCAATCGCCGAAGGATTTAAGTTTGGCATATTCACCGGGTGTTGCAGAACCATGTAAAGAAATTTACGAACATCCTGAACTGGTATACGATTATACAATGAAAGGCAATACTGTAGCTGTTGTTACAGATGGAACTGCCGTGCTGGGATTAGGCAATATCGGACCGGAAGCAGCACTGCCGGTAATGGAAGGGAAAGCGGTCCTGTTTAAAAGTTTTGCCGGGGTTGATGCATTTCCACTTTGCCTTGGGACAACGGATGTTGACAAGATTGTTGAGACGGTCAAATTATTGGAACCAACCTTTGGCGGAGTTAATCTGGAAGATATCGCATCTCCAAATTGCTTTGAAATTGAAGAACGATTAAAAAGAGAAACCAATATCCCTGTCTTTCATGATGATCAACATGGAACAGCTATTGTTACCATAGCGGGTTTAATGAATGCATTAAAGCTGACAGGAAGGAAGATCCATGAAATTAAGGTCGTTATAAATGGGGCCGGTGCAGCTGGAATTGCCATTATTAAATTACTTTATCACTACGGAGTCCGTGATATAATCATGTGTGATACAAAGGGGGCGATTTATGAAGGCCGACCATTTGGGATGAATCAGCTTAAGGAAGAAGTAGCAAAAATTACAAATCGTGAAGGAAAGAAAGGATCGCTAAAAGAAGTCATTCAAGGAACTGATGTATTTATTGGGGTGTCTGCAGGTGGAATCCTATCGAAGGAAATGGTTCGCTCCATGAATCCGGATCCGATTATTTTTGCGATGGCCAACCCGATTCCCGAAATTATGCCGGAGGACGCGAAAGAAGCAGGTGCTGCAGTAATCGGAACAGGTCGTTCTGATTATCCGAATCAAGTCAATAACGTACTGGCATTTCCGGGGATTTTCCGTGGTGCCTTAGATGTTCGAGCAACAATTATTAATGAAGAAATGAAGCAAGCAGCTGTTGAAGCGATTGCCAGCCTAATTAGTGATGAACAATTGTCACCTGATTATGTCATTCCAAATCCGTTTGACCCGAGAGTGGCTCCATATGTTGCCCGAGCTGTAGCAAAAGCGGCAATGGAGACTGGGGTGGCACGCAGAAAAGTTGACCCATCTAATGTTCACAAGAAAACGAAAGAAATCGCATCAATTAAATAGAGATTAATATTTTTTGCAATGATGAATAAAAACAAAAAGGGATAACTATATAAAATGGTGAGTGAAAAAAGTGGGCCAAAGGCAATACCAACAAAAAGTATACTTAGAAACATTCGAAAAAATAAGAAAAATTATTCAAGAAAGAAATTTGCAGCCTGGTGATAGACTCCCATCTGAAAGAGAGTTGACAGATCTTTTACATGTTGGTAGATCAAGTGTTCGTGAGGCTTTAAGAGCCATGGAATTACTTGGTTTAATTGAAACAAGAAGAGGCGAAGGAACATTTATCGTTGATTTTCGAAAACATCAACTGGTAGAATTATTAAGTAGTTTTGTTTTTCAAAGAGAGAATGCAGATCATGATATTTTAGAAGTAAAAAGAATTATTGAAACATCCGGTATTTATAAACTCGTATTTAACAGGACTTATATTGATATTTCTCAATGGAATGAAAAATATTTTGATCGTGAAAAATTTTTTGAAAGAATTTTAATTTTAACGGATAATCAGTTATTATTAAAAATATGGTATATTTTATCGGAATTTATCCGTTTACTCCAATTTACCAATCCAATCGAAAAGAAATATTATATTGAACTGCTGACAGCAATTAATAGCGGAAATTGGGATCAAGCTTTATCTATCTACATGCTATATTTTGATCAAGCAAAACCGATACAATAAACATTGCTTGGTCTGTAATTTCAGTCAAGCTTAGTGAAAGAGACAAGGGGGAAATACCTTGCTAAGAGATATTTTTTCTAAAAACAAGAAAACATATGCAACTATTCCTGTACCGTCTGCAACCGATGATGTTCCAGTCGGTATTATGACGAAATGCCCGAACTGTAAAAAAATTATGTTTACACGTGAAATCGAGCAAAATATGAAAATCTGTTTACATTGTGATTACCATTTCCCAATGAATGCAAAAGAACGGTTATCAAGTATTCTTGATGAAAATTCCTTTGCTGAGATGGATAAAGAATTGGTTACCGTTAATCCACTTGGCTTCCCTGAATATGTAGAAAAAGTAGAAAAAGATCGCAGGAAAATGAAAATGAATGAAGCAGTTGTAACCGGAACAGGAAAGATTGAGGAAAAACCGGTCGTCATTGCCGTTATGGATTCATTTTTCCGAATGGGGAGCATGGGGTCCGTTGTCGGTGAAAAAATAACGCGTGCCATTGAAAAAGCAGATGAATTACATTTACCGTTCATCATTTTTACAGCTTCCGGCGGTGCCAGAATGCAAGAAGGAGTCTTAAGCCTCATGCAAATGGCTAAAACAAGTGCCGCTTTAAAACGATTCAGCGATCATGGAGGACTAATCATTACTGTTATGACTCATCCGACAACCGGCGGCGTTTCAGCTAGTTTCGCTTCTTTAGGAGATTTTAACCTTGCTGAACCTGGAGCATTAATCGGTTTTGCCGGAAAGCGGGTCATCGAACAAACCATTCATGAAGAACTTCCCGAAGATTTTCAAACCGCAGAATTCCAGTTAAAACACGGACAATTAGATGCAGTCATCCATCGGAAAGAGATGCGCAAAAAAATATCGCTTATTCTCGAACTGCATCATATTGGAGGTGTTACAGAATGACGGTAGAACTGGAATTTGAAAAGCCGCTCATTAATTTACGTAAAAAATTGGACGAGCTAAAATTAATTACACAAAATGCCGATGTCGACTTAACCGATGAAATTGAAAAATTGGAATTACGACTTCACAATTTGGAAGAAGAAATTTATAAAAATTTAGAGCCATGGGATCGAGTACAAATTGCAAGACATCCGAATCGCCCGACGACACTAGATTATATAAATTATTTATTTGAAGATTTCTTTGAATGTCATGGCGATCGTACCTTTGGCGACGATGAAGCTATTGTTGCAGGGATTGCCAAATACAAAGGAAGGCCGGTAACAGTTATTGGACATCAGCGTGGCAAAGATACGAAGGAAAATATTCGCCGTAATTTCGGTATGCCGCATCCAGAAGGGTATCGAAAAGCATTGCGCCTAATGTTCCAAGCTCAAAAATTTAACCGCCCGATTATTTGCTTTATTGATACTAAGGGAGCCTACCCCGGAAAAGCAGCGGAAGAAAGGGGACAAAGTGAGGCCATTGCCAGAAATCTTTTTGAAATGGCAGGGCTAACTGTTCCGATTGTTTGTATCGTTATCGGTGAAGGTGGTAGCGGCGGGGCACTGGCATTAGGTGTTGGAAATCATATACATATGTTGGAGAACTCGACGTATTCAGTCATTTCCCCTGAAGGTGCAGCTTCGATTCTTTGGAAGGATGCAACCCTTGCGAAAAAAGCGGCAGAATCAATGAAAATTACAGCCCAAGACTTAAAGCAATTAGAAGTCATCGATGAGATCATCCCCGAAGTCAAGGGGGGAGCTCATAATAATATTAAGGAACAGGCAAATTTAATTGACACTGTTTTGAAAAAATCTTTGGATGAGTTGTCCAAGTTATCGAAAAATGAACTTGTTCAAGACCGTTATCAAAAATTTGCTAAGATCGGTCAGTACACCGTAGAATAGTTTAAGAACTAGCTGAGGAACGTGTATAATGCACGTTCTTTTTTACAGAATAAGAAAGTATATAAAAACAAGTGAACAACTTAGATTAGTTTTATTGTCTAGTTTCATAAAAGAAGTGACGAAGCAGAATCTTACTTTTCTTTACAATGTTAACAGATTTGTAAAATAGATAACGTTTTATCACCAAAGAAAGCGATTACTTTTGAAAAATGGTTTTGTTTTTTAAATTTGGGTTCCATATCTTATTGAGTTTAAGAAAGTATCGTGGTAAGGTAAATATGAAATTTGTTTAATAATGAACAAAGAAATATAGAAATATCAATATAATTATGTAGGTGAGGTGTTTGTCATGAAAAAAATTGCTGTTTTAACAAGTGGTGGCGATTCTCCAGGTATGAATGCTGCAATCCGTGCAGTCGTTCGTAAAGGAATTTATCATGATCTGGAAGTTTACGGGATTTATCATGGTTTTCATGGACTAGTAAATGGGAATATCGAAAAACTGGAGTTAGGTTCCGTCGGTGATATTATTCATCGCGGCGGTACGATTCTTCGCTCAGCCCGCTTGCCGGAGTTTGTCAATCCTGAGGTACAAAAACAAGGTTTAGAACAATTACATAAACATGGAATAGAAGGATTGGTTGTTATTGGTGGCGACGGTTCTTACCGTGGTGCGAACGCTTTAACAAACCTCGGTTTTCCTTGCGTCGGTGTGCCGGGAACAATTGATAATGATATTAGCGGTACAGAATTTACCATTGGTTTTGATACGGCGATAAATACCGTTATTGATGCGATCGATAAAATCCGCGATACCGCTTCTTCACATGATCGGACATTCGTCATTGAAGTGATGGGAAGAGGTGCAGGTGATATTGCTCTTTGGTCCGGTCTTGCCGGTGGAGCCGAAACGATTCTGATTCCGGAAGAAAAAGAAACAATTGATAACATCGTTGACCGTCTAAATCGCGGTAAACAAAGAGGAAAACGGCACAGCATTATTGTCGTTGCAGAAGGTGTAATGAGCGGTGTTAAATTAGCTGAACAATTAAAAGAGAGAATTGATGCTGATGTCCGTGTATCCGTCCTGGGGCATATACAACGCGGTGGTTCTCCATCTGCAACGGATCGTTTTTTGGCAAGCCGCTTAGGTGCACGTGCTGTAGAATTGCTGCTCGAAGGAAAAGGTGGCAGAGCGGTAGGAATTGTAAAAAATACTATTGTGGATCATGCCATTTCTGAAATTATTAATCAACCACATAAGATCGATAATGAAATTATTCGATTGGCAAAAGAATTATCGATTTAAGATCAGGAGGATAATTGAAATGAGAAGAACAAAAATAGTTTGTACAATAGGTCCGGCCAGTGAAAGTGTTGAAAAATTAGTACAGTTAATTGAAGCAGGCATGAATGTAGCACGATTAAACTTTTCTCATGGTGACTACGAAGAACATGCAGCCAGAATTAAAAATATTCGTGAAGCTGAAAAAATTACCGGGAAACATGTTGCCCTTTTGCTTGATACGAAAGGTCCTGAAATTCGTACTCATAATATGGAAAATGATGCCATCGAACTGATTGAAGGAAATACAGTAACAATTTCAATGGAAGAAGTTCTCGGTACACAAGAAAAATTCTCCGTTACATACGAGGGTTTGATTGATGATGTTCAAGTCGGAGGAAAAATTTTATTGGATGATGGACTCATTGGACTTGAAGTCATTGATGTTCATAAAGATAAAAAAGAAATAGTGACCAAAGTTTTAAATGGAGGGGTTTTAAAAAATAAAAAAGGTGTGAATGTACCGGGCGTATCTGTTAATTTGCCGGGTATTACTGATAAAGATGCAAGTGATATTGTTTTTGGGATTGAGCAAGGAATTGATTTTATTGCAGCTTCCTTTGTTCGACGTCCCAGTGATGTTTTAGAAATTCGCGAACTACTCGAGCAACAAAATGCGCCTCATATCCATATTATTCCAAAAATCGAAAACCAAGAAGGCGTCGATAAAATTGACGAAATTTTAGAAGTAAGCGACGGCTTAATGGTTGCGCGCGGTGACCTTGGGGTAGAAATTCCGGCTGAAGAAGTCCCATTGGTACAAAAATTGCTTATAAAAAAATGTAATAAACTGGCCAAACCGGTTATTACTGCTACGCAAATGTTGGATTCTATGCAAAGAAATCCTCGTCCGACAAGAGCTGAGGCAAGTGATGTAGCCAATGCGATTTTTGACGGAACAGATGCAATTATGCTTTCCGGTGAAACGGCTGCAGGAAAATATCCGGTTGAAGCAGTACAAACGATGCATAATATAGCCGTTCGAGCTGAAAGTGCATTAAATCATAAAGGAATATTAGCCTTACGCTCAAAAGAAATTGAACATAATATTACGGATGCTATTTGTCAATCCGTTGCCCATGCTGTCATTAACCTGGATATTGATGCTGTTATTACTCCAACAGAAAGCGGTCATACGGCAAGAATGGTATCAAAATATCGCCCGGCTGCACCAATTGTTGCTGTCACAAGTCATGAAAAAGTCATGAAACAACTTTTATTAGTTTGGGGCGTTTATCCACAATTAGGCAAAAGATCAGAATCAATTGATGAAATGCTTGAAAAATCCGTAAGTGAAAGTCTGAAAAGCGGTATCGTGAAACACGGAGACAATGTAGTAATTACGGCAGGAGTTCCGGTTGGTGAAGCAGGTACAACAAACATGATGAAAATTCATGTGGTCGGCAGTGTGCTGGCAAAAGGTCAAGGGATTGGCAGAAAAAATGCATTTGGAAAAGTTGTCATTGCTAAAAACAGTAAAGAAGTACTGGAAAAAGTAAGTGAACATTCAGTACTTGTTACATTTTCAACGGATCGCGACATGATGCCTGCACTTGAAAAATGTCAAGCATTGATTACGGAAGAAGGCGGTTTGACCAGTCATGCAGCTGTTGTTGGCTTAAATCTGGGGATTCCGGTCATCGTTGGTGTAAAAGATGCATTGTCGATTTTGAAAGACGGCCAGGTAGTAACGGTAGATGCAAACACCGGGCTTGTTTATGAAGGCCATAATAGTGTACTATAGATATACATTGGAGCAATTGGGCACTGCCAATTGCTTCAAATTTATCATCAATTTTACAGATTTTCCGCATGAGAAAGCCCACTTCTTTAGTTGGTAGAAGTTTTCCGGAATAGATAAAGATTTGATGTTTTTGTAAACATTTAGGTTAAATTCAATCAAACGAAGGGAACCGAAGATAGGCGGTGGGGAAATGCGATTTTTCATACTGGTTTTTATTATTCTGCCTGCGCTTGAAATAGGTGTGTTTTTATTATCGGGAAAAACGATTGGCGTGTGGAATACGGTACTGATCATTATTTTCACAGGAATCCTTGGTGCCTTTCTGACAAAAAGGCAGGGCTTGGAAGTCATGCGAAAGGCTCAAGATGCGGTTCGTGCCGGCTATCCTCCCGGTGATGTTTTATTAGAAGGTATCTGTATCTTCTTAGGTGGCAGCTTGTTAATTTCTCCTGGATTTATTACTGATTGTCTTGGATTAATTTTGCTTCTCCCTCCTACAAGAAAACTCATTAAACCGCTCCTTATTAAGTGGTTTCAACGATGGATTGATAAACGGACAATTTATATTGATTAAATAAACTAGGGAGGTTTCCGTATTTACCTAATCATTAGTAGGTGAATACGCCCTCCCTTTTTTTGTCATTTATTTTCCTTCGCATATTTACTTCTCGTATACATAAAGTTTTATGCGACATCTATTGTAATCTTGATGCAATGATTACACTACTTCTGCCCGATAACAAAATCCCACAACCGGTGAAAGGCATTGGCCTTATACAAGGTATTCAATAGAACTGCAACAATTGGTCCGATAATCAAACCGACAAATCCAAATAATTGCAAGCCAATAAAAATGGAAACCAAAGAAGCTAAAGGACTAATACCAATATTGGTAGAGACAATTTTTGGTTCTATGATTTGCCGTTGCACGAGAACAACAATGTAAAGAACTAATAAACCAATTCCCAACGAATAATTATTGACGATAAATTCATAAATAATCCATGGGACAAATACTAAACCGGTGCCAAGATACGGTAGCAAATCAATGATTCCGGTAATAAAAGCAATGGCAATAGCGTAATTAACACGTAAAATAAGCAGACCGATTAAAACTGTGATGGCAGTGATTGAAATTAATGTTACTTGGGCACGAATAAAACCAAATAGTGCTTTTCTTAGGTCGATATAAACCTTCATACTACCTCGCCGAAACCGAATCGGAATAAATTTCCCTGCCATTCTTTTTAGCTTGTACCAATCTTTACTGATAAAGAAGGTGGCCAGCAATGTAAAAATGAGAACTGTTGCTGCGTTTGGAAACCATGAAATAAATGCAGGAATTTTTTTTAGCATCGATTGTAAAAAATTTCCGAGCGTAGAAGCAATGTTAGCCCCGATATCATTGATGTTTTGAATAATTGTTTCCTGCTGTCCCTCATTTAAATTATTGAACATACTTGTTAAATTATTAAAAAAGGGGGTGACTGTACCGGTAATCCAATTCTCTATATACTTAACGATATTATTTATATGATTCGGAAGCGTGTTGGACAAATATTCAGTTCCCGAAATCAATTGTGTGATCAATAATGTTAATAAACCGGCTAACGCACCGAAAATTAATATAAGAACAATTAAAACACTGATAGCCCTTGGTATTCTTCCTTTTACTTGCAAAAAATTGACCAACGGATTCATCATAAAGGCAATGCCCCAAGCAATGATGAAAGGATAGGTCAATGAAGATAGGAAGTAAATTGCAAGAATAAATGCGATGATGGCAGCCAGAATCAATAAGAAACGGATAGTGCGTTGAACATAAACGGAATTCAATAATAATGCCTCCTGCTCTATTAAAATTTTTGTATAGCATGCGTTTTTGGAAGAACCCTTGTACTAAAATATTCCGTTTTTTCCTCTATATGAATAAATATCTTCATTATAAAAGACAATTTTTGAAAAGATGCAAAAAGACATTCTTACATCACATATTTTAGCATTTTCCCATCGAATTTACATGCACCAAATCTTCAAACCTTATATTAACGAAAAAATAAAATTGTAAATATGTGAAATTTAATTTTTCCCTTTGAACTTTATTCACATTCGATACAAAAAATAGAAAAAATATGAATAAAACGGTAAATATAATCAATTTCCAGTTTAAGAAAAAACTAGTTCGTAAATGTTTTTGTGAAAAAATAAAAAAACATTCACATTTTGTTCATACCCCATTCACAAATTAATTTTTATCGGTTATAATTGGATTGAAAAACTGAAAACCATAAGAAAATTGGATTGATTTCTTAAAAAATATTTTTTTGTAAGCATTTTCTTTTTCAAATCTGGTCATCTTATAATAAAATAAAGGTATATCCTGTAACAATTATTCTCATTATAATTTTGATGTATACATAGAAAGGGTGAATTTAATCTCTAATTATTTTTACTAGGTTTTTAGGTGTTAACGAATGAAAGGGATAGGATTGTTTTAAATATAATTATTTGCTAGTATAATATTAAAACGATAATTTTTAAAATTCAAATTAAGGGGGAAATTTTGATGACTGCAACAAAAGGGTTAGAAGGGGTAGTTGCCGCAACTTCATCAATTAGTTCAATTATTGATGATACATTGACATATGTTGGTTATGATATTGATGATTTAGCTGAAAATGCCACATTTGAAGAAGTAGTTTTTTTACTATGGCATCGGCGCCTGCCAAATGCCGTGGAGCTGGAAGATTTAAGAATTCAACTAGCCAATAATGCGGAAGTTCCAAGTCAAGTCATTGACCACTTGAAAGCATATCCAAGTGATAAAGTCCATCCAATGGCTGCACTTCGAACTGCTGTTTCTTATCTTGGGTTATTTGATGAGGAGGCAGATGTTCAAACAAGTGATGCCAACTATCGAAAAGCAATCCGCATCCAAGCAAAAATCCCTACAATCGTTACAGCATTTTCGAGAATTCGAAAAGGATTGGAACCGATCGCACCTCGTAAAGATCTCGGTTTAGCTGCGAATTTCTTATATATGCTATCCGGTAAAGAACCGGACAAAATAGCGGTTGAAGCATTTGACAAAGCACTTGTTCTTCATGCGGATCATGAATTGAATGCTTCAACATTTACTGCCCGCGTTTGTGTGGCCACTTTGTCGGATATTTATTCAGGTATTACAGCAGCAATTGGTGCATTAAAAGGTCCTTTACATGGCGGTGCAAATGAACAAGTAATGAAAATGTTGACGGAAATTGGTTCTATAGAAAATGTTGAACCGTATATTCGAGAGAAACTTGCCAATAAGGAAAAAATCATGGGATTTGGTCATCGCGTATATCGGAATGGCGACCCACGTGCAAAACATTTAAGAGAAATGTCAGAGAAATTAACACAACTAACCGGAAAATCAAAATGGTACGATATATCTGTAAAAATTGAACAAATTGTTACTAGTGAAAAGAATTTGCCGGCTAATGTTGATTTTTATTCTGCTTCTGTATATGACAGCTTAGGAATCGACCACGACTTGTTTACTTTAGTTTTTGCAACTAGTCGTACTTCCGGATGGCTTGCTCATATTCTCGAACAATATGAAAACAACCGGTTAATTCGTCCGCGTGCAGAATATATCGGACCTTCGAAACAAGTGTATATACCTTTGGAAAAACGTTAATAATCATTTATCCATTTTTTGATAATGGAGAATGAATCTCCTACTCTAACGGTAAGCCAAGAAACCCTGCCAGCCCAAATGGAAGAATGGTCGGAAAAGGTTAGCCAGATAAAGTCGTTTTGTTCAGCTGACAATTAGTGGGGATATTATTTTTTCCATTGATTGCAGCTTTACTTTATAAATAAAAAGATAAAAAGGTTAGGAGATGTTTACTTTCCTAGCCTTTCACCATGAAATTGGAGGGAACTAACATGACAAAAGGAGAAAAAATTACGGTTCAGAATGGGGTACTAAATGTACCGAACAATCCAATCATTCCATTCATTGAAGGAGACGGGACCGGTCCGGATATCTGGGCTGCTTCATCACGTGTTCTTGATGCAGCGGTGGAAAAAGCTTATGGCGGTCAAAGAAAAATTGTGTGGAAAGAAGTTTATGCCGGTGAAAAAGCTTTTAATAAAACCGGTGAATGGTTACCGGAAGAAACATTGGATGTCATTCGTGAAAATATAATTGCCATTAAAGGTCCGTTGACTACTCCGATTGGTGGAGGGATTCGCTCTTTAAACGTTGCCCTTCGTCAAGAGTTGGACCTATTTGTCTGTTTACGTCCGGTTCGTTGGTTTGAAGGTGTTCCTTCACCGGTAAAACGTCCACAAGATACAGATATGGTTATTTTCCGCGAAAATACCGAAGACATTTATGCCGGTATTGAATATAAAGAAGGTACACCGGAAGTGAAAAAAGTAATTGAATTTTTACAAAATGAAATGGGTGTAAAGAAAATTCGCTTCCCGGAAACATCCGGAATTGGTATAAAACCTGTTTCAAAAGAAGGTACAGAGCGTTTAGTACGTGCTGCGATTAACTATGCCATAAGAGAAGGCCGCAAATCCGTTACTCTTGTTCACAAAGGTAATATTATGAAATTTACAGAAGGTGCGTTTAAAAACTGGGGTTATGAATTGGCGGAAAGAGAATTCGGTGATCAAGTATTTACTTGGGCTGAATACGACCGCATTAAAGAAACTAACGGTATAGAGGCTGCAAACAAAGCTCAAGCGGATGCAGAAGCGCAAGGGAAAATTATTGTCAAAGATGTCATTGCCGATATTTTCCTACAACAAATTTTAACTCGCCCGCGTGAATTTGATGTTGTTGCTACAATGAACCTAAACGGTGACTATATTTCTGATGCATTGGCTGCTCAGGTGGGTGGAATTGGTATTGCACCGGGGGCAAATATCAACTATGAAACCGGTCATGCGATTTTTGAAGCTACTCACGGAACTGCGCCGAAATACGCCGGATTGGATAAAGTTAATCCTTCTTCCGTCATCTTGTCCGGTGTGTTAATGCTGGAACATTTAGGCTGGAAAGAAGCAGCTAATTTGATTATTCAATCTATGGAAAAAACGATTGCCTCAAAGGTTGTTACATATGACTTTGCCAGACTGATGGACGGGGCTACTGAAGTGAAATGTTCTGAGTTTGGGACAAAATTAATTGAAAATATGGGTGAATAAACTGTTAACAACTTTTGCAGAAGTTTATAGGAGTGGGGACTTCTTTTCTTCTGCAAAACCGTTTTGTTATAAATAAGCATGGCGAACAAAGAGGAAGGAGCTCCTTCTATCCTCTGAACAAAAGTATTTTTTATTAAGAACGATTTTTTTATGACTTGGTCGATGGGGAGTTTTATCACGATAAGTTTTTTAAATTTGTTTGGGAGAAAGATTTTGAAATCTTTAGTTCTAAACTAAATTTCATTCAAACTAAGGGGGATATTTAAAATGTCAAGACGTAAAATTTCTGTCATTGGGGCTGGATTCACCGGTGCAACCACTGCCTTATTTATCGCTCAAAAGGAACTGGGGGATGTCGTTCTTGTCGATATTCCGCAATTGCAAAATCCGACAAGAGGAAAAGCTTTAGACATGTTGGAAGCGAGTCCTGTACAAGGATTTGATGCCAATATTATCGGTACGTCCAATTATGAAGATACGAAGGATTCAGACATTGTTGTTATTACAGCGGGGATTGCCCGTAAACCGGGAATGAGCCGCGATGACCTTGTGCAAACAAATCAAAAGATTATGAAAGCTGTTACCCATGAGGTTGTTAAATATTCTCCTAATTGTATCATCATTGTTTTGACAAACCCGGTGGATGCGATGACCTACACGGTTTATAAAGAGTCCGGACTTCCTAAAAGTCGGGTGATTGGTCAGTCCGGTGTATTGGATACCGCTCGCTTTCGGACATTTATCGCCCAAGAATTAAATATTTCTGTTAAAGATGTAACAGGTTTTGTTTTAGGCGGGCACGGTGATGATATGGTACCACTAGTACGTTACTCCTATGCTGGTGGAATTCCTTTAGAAAAACTGCTTCCAAAAGAACGTCTTGATGAAATTGTTGCCAGAACAAGAACCGGTGGCGGAGAAATTGTTAACTTGTTAGGAAATGGCAGTGCATACTACGCTCCTGCAGCCTCCCTTACGCAAATGGTGGAAGCTATTATAAAAGACCAACGTCGTATTCTTCCCGCTATTGCCTATTTAGAAGGTGAATATGGTTTCAATGGAATCTACTTAGGTGTTCCGACGATCCTCGGTGGCAATGGAATTGAAAAAGTCATTGAGCTTGAACTAACAGAAGAAGAAAAAATTGCATTAAACAAGTCAGCAGAATCAGTTAAAAATGTACTTGGTGTTTTAGTATGAAGTCCATCAATGGGGGTTTTACTGCCCCGTTAAGGTTGGATAAAAAGCAGTAACAACAGGCCTTTCCGTTTAGGAGGGCTTTTGTTATTTTAATTGACAGCCGGGAGAACATGAATATTCTATAAAAGGGTAAAAATCTTGAAAGACACAACTAGTACAGGTATATTTAAATCAACCGATAAATAAATAAGTGTAATAAATACCAGTAGTGGAAGTTGGGGCTTCAATAATTGATGGAGGAGTTTAGTGGATGGATAAAAAAATACTAATTGTCGATGATGAAGAATCCATTGTTACGTTATTGGAATATAATTTACGCCAAGCAGGATTTGATGTGTTGACGGCATATGATGGTGAAGAGGGATTTCAAAGAGCTAAGACCGAATCCCCGAACTTAATTGTACTTGATTTAATGTTGCCAAAAATGGATGGTATGGAAGTATGTAAAGAGTTGCGGCGAGAACATATACATACCCCTATTCTTATGTTGACAGCAAAGGATGATGAAATCGATAAAGTTCTTGGTTTGGAATTAGGTGCCGATGATTATATGACAAAACCGTTCAGTCCAAGAGAAGTTGTTGCCCGGATTAAAGCAATTTTACGGAGAACAAATAATTTTCCTGAACAGTCAGAAAAGGAAGGGGATAGCATAAAAATTAATATCGGCAACCTTGAAATATTTCCGGACCGATATGAAGTATTTTTAAGCGGGGAATTGCTGGAGTTCACTCCGAAAGAATTTGAACTGCTCTTATATTTAACAAAGAATAAAGGACGTGTATTGACCCGTGATCAGTTATTAAATGCAGTTTGGAATTATGATTTTGCCGGTGATACAAGAATTGTTGATGTTCACATTAGTCATTTACGGGATAAAATTGAGGCAAACTCGAAAAAACCGCAGTATATTAAAACCATTCGTGGACTTGGCTATAAATTTGAGGAGCCAAAAGTATGAAAAAATTGCGCTATCGATTATTTCTTGCGCTAATTGTATTAGTTATTTCTGTATTTATCGGTTTAGGACTTTTGCTAGGTCAATTATTTAAAACCTATTATATCAACTCTTTCTTCGATGAATTTCAAAAAGAGGGGAATTTGATTATACAGCAAATAGAAGACCAAGGAGGGACTTCTACCCTTCAAACCGATCAAATTAAGAAAGCAAAAGAAATGATCAATGCCAATATAACCATTTTATCAACAGATGGTAAAGTGATTTATGATATTGGTGAAACTGCCGAAAAATATAAAGACCATCATGATGTACTTTCCGATATTGTCAAAGGTATCCAGACAAATAAAAACGGAAGGAAATATATTGGCAGTGGATTGGATATTTTTTATTGGTGGGATGTCATTGAAATCAATGGCAAGGTGGACGGTATATTAGTTATCACATCAGAGCTGGATGAACTAACGGTTGCTCATAAACAATTATGGCTATTGCTGTTTGTTATTCTTGGCTTGGCATTTATCGTCATTTTATTTATCGGATCAAAAATTACGAGAAATTTTATAAAACCGGTTGAATCGGCCACCAAAACAGCTATTGAGTTGGCTAAAGGAAATTATCAAGCCCGGACATATGAATATACATATAATGAGTTCAGCAAGTTAAACTCTTCACTAAATATTTTAGCCAGAAACTTGCAAAGGATTACCAAGGAACAGGAAATGCAAAATGACCGGTTGCGTGCCGTCATTGAAAATATGGGAATACCACTTATATTAATTGATGACAAAGGTTGTATTATTTTAACCAATCAAATGTACAAAGAAATGTTTCGGGTTGAAGAAACCGAAATAATCGGAAAGACTTATTTGGAAGTTTTCGAACATGAAGATGTAAAACAAATTATTGAACATATTTTCATGACAGAGCAAAAAATCCGTAGACAAATTACGATTCCAATTCATATCCAGATGAAAAATCTTGAAGTGTACGGCGCACCAATTATTAGTTCAAATAATGAATGGAAAGGGATTGTCCTTGTTTTTCATGATATTACTGAGATCAAAAAATTAGAGAAAGTTAGAAAAGATTTTGTCGCAAACGTTTCTCATGAATTAAAAACACCGGTTACGTCAATTAAAGGATTTACCGAAACATTATTAGACGGGGCGCTTCATGATGAAAAGGCATTGGAGTCTTTTTTAAATATTATATTGAAAGAAAGCAATCGACTTCAATCTTTAGTATATGACCTGCTCGAATTATCGAAAATTGAACAAGAAGATTTAAAATTAAATATTAATCAAGTTGAAATGAACAAAATGATTCATGATATTGTTGATTCTTTGAGAAAACGTGCTGAAGATAAACAAATTGATATTCAAATATTTGAAGAACGACCTTTAACAGTTGAAGGGGATTCATTACGTTTGCAACAAATTTTCATCAATCTACTGTCAAATGCCATTGCATATACGTTGCCCTCGGGTAAAGTTGAAGTTCACATTCAAGATGATGATGAATTTGTTGTTATTTCCATTGCCGATACGGGAATTGGCATTGAAAAGGAGGAAATTCCGCGTATTTTTGAACGATTTTACCGGGTTGATAGGGCACGCAGCAGGAACTCCGGTGGTACCGGTTTAGGCCTGGCCATTGTCAAACATTCTGTGGAAGCACATCATGGCGAGATTCATGTTGAAAGTGAAGTTGGTAAAGGGTCAAGATTTATTGTGAAGTTATGGAAAATCATGCCAAAAGTCATAAGATGACATGACCTAGTCGTAATAGTTATAAACGATCAGGAAAAACAGTTTAATTTACAAACAATTAACAAAACCTCCACATAGAATTTAAATTGGCAGTATATATTGGTTATGAAAACCCCAACGTCCAAGAACTGGATGGATAGAGGGCTGTCCTATGGTATAATGTCTGTCTTCTCGTAAACGGAACAACGGGAACAGAGCAGACAAAAGCCATGTATAGGACAGTCTTTTTTTATTTTCTGGCTGCGAAATCGCCGGACCAGAAAATTTACTGAAACCTATCTGTTAATTGATCCGTATATATTTGAAACAGTATCTAGAGAGGGAGATTATATGGTAAATCTGAAACAGATTTATACAGTTGCGGGGATTGTTATCGGGATTTTATTACTCGTACTAGTCGGATTCACATCTTGGTATACGGTTGATGAATCAGAGCAAGCGGTTATTTTAACATTCGGCAAGGCAGAGGATACAGTAACGGAGCCTGGTTTAAAGTTTAAATTCCCTTGGCCGATTCAAACGGTAGATAAGCTGTCCAAGGAAACATATAGTCTACAATTTGGCTATAAGGAAAAAGGCGGGAAGGTAGTTTCAGAGAATCAAAATGATACAAAAATGATTACCGGTGATGAAAATATCGTTTTGGCAGATCTTGTTGTTCAATGGAAAATCACAGACCCGGTTAAATATTTGTACAATTCGGAAGCACCACAAGAAATCTTGTATGATGCGACAAGTGCATCGTTACGTAGTATTATCGGGAGTTCGAAAATTGATGATGCATTAACATCAGGCAGGGCGGATATTGAAGGGAATGTCCGAGAAATTTTATCAGATTTGGTCACGAAATATGATATAGGCATTACGATTTTGGCTGTAAAATTACAAGATGTAGAATTGCCAAATGATGAAGTCCGAGCGGCATTTACCAATGTAACTGACGCAAGAGAAACGATGAACACAAAAATTAATGAGGCACAAAAATATCGTAACCAAAAAATGAATGAGGCTGAGGGAGAAGTCGCTGCGATTATGTCAAGAGCACAGGGAGACAAAGCCGCACGTGTTGAAGCAGCAAGAGGGAGTGTATCCGTTTTCAACCGTTTGTATGAACAATATAAAAGTAGTCCGGATGTGACCCGTGAACGGTTAACAATTGAAACGATAGAACAAGTGCTTCCTAATGCACAAATTTATATTATGAATGATGATGGTGAAACATTGAAATATTTACCGATTGCTCCGCTAGAAAGAAAAGAGAATAACGCGAACGAGAGTCAAAGTTCAGGAACAAAACAGGAAGGAAGTGAAAAAAATAATGAGTAAAGGTAAAGTAATTGATATGGAGAAAAAAAGAACAGATATTCCATTTCGAAAATGGATTAAAACCGGTATCGTTATTTTAATCACTTTACTCCTGCTATTCTTGATATTTACCAATATTTTTATTGTAAAAGAAGGGGAGTATAAAATCGTTCGTCAGTTTGGAGAAATTAAACGAGTCATCAGTGATCCGGGCATTCATATAAAAGTACCGTTTATCCAGACCGTCACAACATTGCCGAAATATCAAATGACATTGGACGTCGAGCAGTCGGAAATTAATACGAAAGATAAGAAAAGGATGATTATCGATAACTATGCGATTTGGAAAATTGAAGATCCTGAAAGCTTAATTATAAATGCACGAACGATGGAAAGTGCCGAAGCAAGAATGGAGGAGTTTGTCTATTCCGTTGTCCGTTCTGAACTTGGTCAGTTAAACTACGATGAAATTATAAATGATGAAAATTCATCTCGCGGAAGCCTGAATGACCGGGTAACTGAGCAAGTAAATGAACTTTTGAAGAAGGACCAATATGGGATAGTCGTATCCGATGTCCGTATTAAGCGCACCGATTTGCCTGCTGAAAACGAACAATCCGTTTATACCCGAATGATCAGTGAGCGGGAATCTACGGCTCAGGACTATTTATCTCAAGGGGATGCGGAAAAAAATAAAATTATGGCTGAAACCGATCGAGAATACCAAGAAATGATTTCCAAAGCGAAAGCAGATGCCGAGGTAATCCGGTCAGAAGGGGAAGGGGAAGCTGCACAAATTTATAATGAAGCTTTTTCGAAAGACCCGGAATTCTACCGTTTGTTTAGAACTTTGGAGTCGTATAAAAAGACAATTAATGACCAAACTGTCATTATTTTACCGTCCAACTCTCCATATGCGAGATTACTACAAGGATATGTCGAATAAGTAGACTTTCGTAAATTGATCATGCGGTCGTTTTCCTTTCCCTTCATTCCATGCTAGAATAAGGTAAGGAAAACGGCTATTTCTTTTATTCCGTATACTCGGTTCATCTATATTTGGCTTTTGAAACATATGATAAGAAGCCGGATGCAATCTACAATATTAGCGAGTGTCAAAAGAAACGGGGGTTATATTTTGAATAAGAAAGTAGTTTTAATTGACGGAAATAGTGTCGCATACCGTGCGTTCTTCGCCTTGCCGCTATTGAATAATGATAAAGGTATACATACAAATGCTGTTTACGGATTTGCCATGATGCTGGAAAAAATTTTAAAGGAAGAAAAACCAACACATATATTAGTCGCTTTTGATGCAGGAAAAACGACTTTTCGACATGAAACTTTTAGTGATTATAAAGGTGGTCGGCAAAAAACACCCCCTGAATTATCCGAACAATTTCCATATCTTCGTGAATTATTAAAAGCACACGGAATTGCTCAATACGAACTGGAAAATTATGAAGCCGATGATATTATCGGAACATTATCGAAACAAGCTGAAGAAAACAATTTTGAAGTACGAATCGTTTCCGGTGATAAAGACTTAACCCAGCTGGCTTCTGAAAAAACAACGGTCTTAGTTACCCGTAAAGGTGTTACCGATATTGAAAAATATACACCTGACCATATAAAAGAAAAGTATGGCTTAAGTCCGGAACAAATTATTGATATGAAAGGTTTGATGGGGGATGCAAGCGACAATATTCCCGGCGTTCCAGGTATTGGGGAAAAAACGGCTATCAAACTGTTAAAACAATATCATTCGGTTGAAAATTTATTAGAGTCGGTTGACCAAGTAAGCGGGAAAAAATTGCAAGAAAACTTATCGACTTACAAAGATCAGGCATTAATGAGTAAGCAATTAGCGACGATTTTTCGTGATGCGCCGATTGATATCGGATTAGCTGACATTAATTATCAAGGTGCAAACACAGAAAAGCTTGTTTCACTATATAAAGAACTCGGCTTCCAATCTTTTCTTGAAAAAATGGATTCGTCTGTTCAGATTGAAGATCAGAAATTGGAAGAAGTCGAATTCGAATTTGTAAAAGAAATTACCGAGGAAATATTACAACAAAATAGTGCGCTATATGTAGAAATCATTGAAGATAATTACCATTATGCTCCAATCATCGGGCTGGGGCTGGTCAATGATACAGGAAATTACTATCTTCCGGTTGATGTCGTAAAATCTTCTTCGGTTTTTAAAGCATGGCTTGAAGATGAAAAAACGAAACTTGCCGTATATGATGCGAAACGAACGATTGTTTCATTACAAAAACTTGGTATGGACGTAAACGGATTTGACTTTGATTTACTAATCGCCTCTTACTTATTAAATCCGTCCGAGACAATCCAAGATTTTAGTGATGTCGCAAAAGCCCATCATTACAACCAAGTATTAGCAGATGATACAGTTTATGGGAAAGGGGCAAAACGGACATCATTAACGGATAAAGAACGGGCTGAAACCATCGTTCGAAAAGCCTTGGCCATTTACCATTTAAAAGATCGCTTGATTGATGAACTGAAGAAAAATGAACAATACGAGCTATTTATCGAACTAGAAATGCCGCTGTCGAGAATTTTAGCGGAAATGGAAAGCACCGGAGTAGCAGTTGATGTAAACCGTTTGAAAGAAATGGGAGAAGAAATTAAAAAACGGTTAAATGAGATTGAAGGAAAAATTCACCAATTGGCCGGTGAACCATTCAATATCAATTCCCCGAAACAACTCGGTGTCATTTTATTTGATAAACTAGGTTTACCGGTCATTAAAAAGACAAAAACCGGCTATTCAACGTCAGCGGATGTATTGGAAAAATTGCAAACGGAACATGAGATTGTTGATCAAATTTTAACATATCGCCAACTTGGTAAATTACAATCAACGTATATTGAAGGCTTATTGAAAGTCGTTAATCCGGAAGACGGAAAAGTCCATACTCGTTTTAATCAAGCGTTAACCCAAACCGGGCGGCTCAGCTCCACCGATCCGAATTTACAAAATATCCCGATTCGTTTAGAAGAAGGACGAAAAATCAGGCAAGCATTTGTCCCATCGGAAAAAGGTTGGGTGATGTTTTCGGCGGATTACTCGCAAATTGAGTTACGGGTACTTGCTCATATTTCGGGAGATGAACGATTGATCGATGCCTTTAAACAAGGCCTTGATATTCATACAAAAACGGCAATGGATGTCTTTCATGTTGCTCATGATGAAGTGACAAGTAATATGCGAAGACAGGCAAAAGCAGTCAATTTCGGTATCGTTTACGGCATCAGTGATTATGGTTTGTCGCAAAACTTAGGGATTACAAGGAAAGAAGCCGGTCAATTTATTGAACGCTATTTTAAAAGTTATCCGCAAGTTAAACAGTATATGGAAGATATCGTCCAAGAAGCAAAACAAAATGGATATGTCACCACATTATTACACCGGAGACGTTATATTCCTGAAATCACGAGCCGGAATTTCAATGTGCGCAGTTTTGCCGAGCGGACAGCCATGAATACACCGATTCAAGGGAGTGCCGCTGATATCATTAAAAAAGCAATGATCGATATGGCCGAGAGATTAAAGACGGAAAAATTACAAGCACGCCTCCTTTTACAAGTTCATGATGAACTTATCTTTGAAGCGCCGGAAGATGAAGTGGAAAAATTAAAGGAAATTGTTCCGGACGTTATGGAGCATGCGCTTGAACTTAAAGTGCCATTGAAAGTTGATTATGCTTACGGTCCGACATGGTTTGATGCGAAGTAAAACGAATGCCTTATACTAGAAAAAAGCCGGCCATAGTAAAAAATGGGCTGGTTTTCCTTAAGGCATGTCTAATTTCCCTCCCAAGCCTTCGTATTACTCTGCGGAATTTTGATTTTGCGCATTTTTGCAAGACCGTTTACTTGTGATTTTGCGCATTTCGCTTTAAACAATGAAAGGAAAGGAAAACTTATGCCGGAATTACCAGAAGTTGAAACAATCAAACGAACACTTGAGGCAATCGTCCTCGGGAAAACAATCAAGGATGTAAAAGTATTTTGGCCAAAGATAATAAAAAACCCGCCAGATGTTGAAGAATTTATCGTTTTATTAAAAGGGCAAACGATACAAACAATGGGAAGAAGGGGAAAGTTTCTCATATTTTACATGAATGATGTTGCACTTGTCTCTCATTTACGGATGGAAGGAAAATACGGACTCTACCCGAAAGAAGAACCTTTTGATAAACACACTCATGTCATTTTTTCATTTACCGATGGGACCGAATTGCGATATCGGGATGTTCGAAAGTTTGGAACGATGCATATTTTTCCAATCGGTGAAGAAATGAACCATTTACCGCTCAGTCAACTGGGACCGGAACCGTTTGCCAAAGAGTTTACAACAGCCTACTTTGCAAAATCACTAGCAAAAACGGCGAGAATGATTAAACCGGTTCTCCTTGATCAAACAATTGTTACAGGACTCGGCAATATTTATGTGGACGAAGCTTTGTACCGGGCCAAAATACATCCCGAACGGCTTGCCAATTCATTATCAAAATCTGAAGTTAAAAGATTGAGAGAGGCCATCATTGCCACTCTAGCAGATGCAGTCGAAAAAGGGGGAAGTACCATCCGTTCCTATGTGAATTCCCAAGGGCAGATAGGTATGTTCCAATTGGAGTTAAATGCCTATGCTCAGAAAGGGAAACCGTGCAAAAACTGTGGCACCCCTATTGAAAAAATAAAAGTCGGCGGGCGTGGTACTCATTTTTGCCCAAACTGCCAAAAAGTAAAAATATAAACCCATTTCCTATTGATGAACTTCCAATCATCAGGTTATTCGCCTAAGAACCACGAACATTGGACAAGCTCCTTTCATACGATAGGATAGCAATCGTTGAAAGGAGCTGTTCCATTTGGATCTATTCCCACTCTTATTACTCGCATTGGCTGTAAGTATTGATAGCTTCAATGTCGGATTTACCTATGGCATGAGAAAAGTGAAAATTCCGCTTCATGCCATTTTCATCATTGCTTGTTGTTCCGCTTTTTCCCTCTATTTCGCATCGATTATCGGTAGTCACTTTGGAAAAATCCTTACCCCGCATTTGACGGAAACCATTGGAGGAAGCATCTTTATCCTTTTAGGTGCTTGGGCATTATTGCAATTTTTCCGTACAGCGGATGACAAAACGGATTCAATTGAAAACGTTCATGAAAAAATTTTGGTTAAGTTTGAACTGAAATCAATCGGTGTTGTTATTCAAATTTTGAAAAAGCCGATGACCGCTGATTTAGATAAGTCCGGTTCGATTAACGGATATGAAGCTGTCTTGTTAGGTACAGCTCTATCTCTCGATGCTTTAGGTGCCGGTTTTGGTGCATCAATGTTAGGTTTTTCACCAATTTTACTTGCCGCTTGTGTTGGGCTGATGAGTGCCATCTTTGCTACAACCGGCATTAAATTTGGTGCAACACTCGGTTCCAATCAATTATTTAAGCATTTTTCGTTTATTCCCGGTTTATTACTTATCTTAATTGGCATATGGAAAATCTAAATTGACGATTTGTCCAAAGTGAATTGTCGGAAAGTATGTTGAAACGTATCTAAATTGGTGATATGTCCAAAGTAGCGTTTCCGTAAAGCATGTTTAAACTTAATTTATTTGATATATGAAAAATTCAAATTTGATCCTAGTTGGTTCCCCTTGATAAAAATGGTAAAATATCAGTATGTGAGCTTTTAGAATGGGAAATAAAGAGGGGATGAAGTTGTCATTGGTTATCGGGATTACCGGAAGCATCGCAACAGGAAAAAGTACGGTTTCGAAAATGATTAAGGAATTGGGCTATACCGTTGTCGATGCTGATATCGTAGCCAGGGTTGTCGTCGAACCGGGGGAGGAAGCTTATCAAAAAATAGTCGAGCATTTTGGTGAAGAGATCCTGCTTGCAAACGGAGAAATCGACCGCAAGAAATTAGGGGATCTTGTGTTTCAAAATGAAGAGAAACGACTGTTATTAAACTCTATCGTCCATCCGGCAGTTCGAAAAAAAATGAATGAAGAAAAGGAATTAGCATTTCGTCGTGGCGAAAAGGTTGTTTTTCTTGACATTCCTTTGTTATATGAGAGCAATTTGACGTATATGGTTGATAAAGTACTAGTTGTTTATGTTGATCAAACGACACAACTGGAACGTTTGATGAACAGGAACCATTTGACAAAAGAAGAAGCGCTGGCAAGAATCACATCACAGCTTTCCATTGAACAAAAAAGGGAACGGGCGGATGCTGTTATTGATAACCGTGGAACAATTGAACAAACAAAAACTCAATTACTATCCATCTTAAAAGATTGGAAAATATTATAAAGCGAGCTTTCTTGGTAGGAATCAAGGCTTCCTGATGGTTTAGAGGCAGTACTTACCGAGAAAGCTTTTTTTGGCTAATAGGAAAGTATAAATTTTTCAATTTCTACTTTCCTAACGCATAAGTGCTCTTGCGGCTCTGCTTTCGCCTAAAGGCTCGGCAATCGCCGAGTTTTCTTTATACTATAAGAAAGTATAAAAATACAGGTAAATAACTCGGGATTAGTTTTATTGTCTAGCTCCGAGCGCCAGCGACTGAGAAACTAACTCCCCTTTAATGTGCTCCTGCGCCATAGCCTATTCGAGGAAGCGGATGTTCAGCTCGTCGCAAAGCTTCATGAAGTATATCAAGGAAGATTACTCATGAAGTTCACTCTAGGAGTAGCTTCACTACGATAAGTCAACATCGGCTCGTCCCTCGCCGTGTTTCCTTTTCCTCGAAAAAGCTAATCGCTTTTTCTTCGTGCGATGTCGATTCGAGGAAGCAAATCTGTTCTCATTGCGGGGCGCTCCAGTTTGTACGTCGCTAAGCGGGCGCTCTGCGCTTTTCTTATGTTCTAGAGGTCCGTCTTGTGCACATTTTTCATTTTTCATCGCTGGATTTGGCACCCAGAGTCTTTCCTTGCGACTATTTCATTTCATTCACTGCTGAAATTGGTCTCAAGAGCCGTTCTCGGATCCATTTCCCCCTTTTTCGCCACATACGATGACATGGAGAGCCCGTATTCCCCGATCTCCAAACTTTTTTCGAAAAATGGCAACTAATATGTGAACTTTTCATAAAATATGTTATACTAATTACGATGATTATCTGAATTATGTATCATAAATAACAAGGGGGACCATCATGGTTAAAAAAGTAGCAATAAATGGTTTTGGAAGAATCGGACGCATGGTATTTCGCAGGGCAATATTGATGAACGATTTCGATATTGTCGCTGTTAATGCAAGTTATCCTCCAGAAACGCTTGCACACTTATTAAAATACGATACAGTTCACGGGAGATTTCACGGGGAAGTGGAATTTGGGGAAAACAGCCTAGTAGTTAACGGTAAAGAGGTACTTTTAGTCAACAAAAGAGATCCTGAACAATTACCTTGGAAAGATTTAAATATTGATATTGTCATTGAAGCAACAGGAAAATTTAATTCTCGTGAAAAAGCCGGACTTCACCTGAAAGCAGGTGCGAAAAAAGTAATATTAACAGCACCGGGGAAAAATGAGGATGTGACAATTGTTGTTGGTGTAAATGACACCGTTTTAAATATTGACAAGCATGAAATAATTTCAAATGCATCCTGTACAACAAATTGCTTGGCGCCTGTTATTAAAGTTTTAGATGAGCAATTTGGTGTTGAAAACGGATTTATGACAACGGTACATGCCTATACGAATGATCAAAAAAATATTGATAATCCGCACAAAGATTTACGCCGGGCACGTGCATGCGGTCAATCTATTATTCCAACAACGACCGGAGCAGCGAAGGCAATTGGCAAAGTATTACCGCATTTAAATGGAAAATTACATGGCATAGCTTTACGTGTACCGACACCGAATGTTTCACTTGTTGACTTAGTAGTTGATTTGAAAAAAGAAGTGACAGCTGAAGAGGTGAACGATGCATTTGTCTATGCAAGTAAAAACGATTTGCGGGGTATTCTTGATATAACTTATGAACCATTAGTATCTGTTGACTTTAATACAGATTCCCACTCTTCCATTGTAGATGGACTCTCGACAATGGTTTTAGAAGGAAATAAGGTGAAAGTATTGGCATGGTATGACAATGAATGGGGTTATTCATGTCGCGTTGTCGATTTAGCAAAAATGGTCTCGAACCAAATGGCAAGAGAGATGGAACCAAGTTTCTAAATGGAACACCTAATCGTGGATAATATAGTTTGACTACGAGGAATCGTATTTTTTTCACATAACATACAAGCGGTGTAAAATTGTTTTAATTGAAAAATATGAAGGAGACCCAAGATTGTATTCTTGGGTTTTTCCTTTTGGCTAATAGGAAAGTATAAATTTTTCAATTTCTACTTTCCTAACGCATAAGTGCAACTACGGCTCTGCTCTCGCCGAGTTTTCTTTAGTAAATTTACCAAGAACGATTATTTTTTGATCGTCTTTGTACATGGTTTCAAAATATAATCACATTTACAAATTCCTTATGTATATAATGTTATGGATGCTTCATATATGAGGGTTTTTTTAAGATACCTAGAGCATTTATTGATTGATTAATATAGGAAAACCTTGTATACTGATAGGCGTGGAAAAATAACTACTTAAAGGGTTAGGGCCTCTCTGGACTAACTTCCCCCGTGGTAGTTATGCAATTTTTGTCGTGTACACTCATTTACCTGTATGTACAGGAAAAAATCATTAAAGGGGGAACGTACGTATGAATACATTGGGTCGTCATGTTATTTCAGAATTATGGGGTTGTGACTATAACAAACTGAATGATATGGATTTTATTGAAAGATTATTTGTTGATGCTGCGTTGAAGTCCGGTGCTGAAGTTCGGGAGGTTGCCTTCCATAAATTCGCACCTCAAGGAGTCAGTGGGGTTGTCATCATTTCAGAATCCCATTTAACCATCCACAGTTTTCCTGAGCACGGTTATGCAAGTATTGATGTTTATACGTGCGGTAATTTGGATCCAACCATTGCCGCGGATTATATAGCGGAAAAATTGAATGCAACATCAAGAGAGACGATAGAGTTTCCCAGAGGAATGGGTCCTATCGAAGTGAAAAGTCCAAGTGTACAAAATGTCTAATTGAAAAAAATATTTCAAAAGATGATGTTGAGTATAAACATCATCTTTTTTTATAGATACAAAATGTAGTAAGATAAAACTATATAGATTTACGTTTGATAAGGACAACATAAAAAATTTTTGAAAAATGAATGAAAAGGATGTTTGAGAGAATGAGTAGAAAGCCATCAATTTTTCAACGATTCCAAAAAAATTGCGAAACGTCTGATGATCATTTTGACAAAGATTTAAAAAGCCATTATTATAAAAGTTCGTTTGATAAGGTATTAACAACGGTTGAAGATATGTTTAAAAAAGATCCGGCAATGAAAATCACCGCCGTTTCTAAGGACCGCGGGGAAATTTCTGTTTCAATGACAAGTAGGCCAAAAGCGTTTATTATTGTCACAGTTATTCAAGTTCGACCATTTCAAACCGCCGTTGATTTCATGGTATCTTCTGAAATTTTTTCGATATTTGGTCTTTACCCGACATTGAAGAAACTTGTCTTACGCTTTTATCAAGAATTGGACAAGCAGTTGCCAAAATCGGATATGAAATAGATAAAAATTATTTCACCAATAAATCTATAGCTAAAAATTAACGGAACGGACATCCTGAATTTTTTCGAACATAAGAACTGTGCTATGGAAGTTATTAACCATAAGACATGAAAAAAATCCCAAAATAAGGAAGAAAGAATAAGGAGGAATAAGAGGTGAAATGTCCAACGTGTAAATATAATGGGACAAGGGTTATTGATTCAAGACCTGTCGATGAAGGCAGGGCTATCCGCAGACGTCGTGAATGTGAAGAATGCGGCTACCGCTTCACAACCTTTGAAAGGGTTGAAGAATATCCATTAATCGTTATCAAAAAGGAAGGTACAAGAGAAGAATTCAGCCGGGATAAAATTTTGCGCGGATTACTTCGGGCATGTGAAAAACGTCCGGTCAGTTTAAATCAGCTTGAAATTATCACTGCTGAAGTGGAAAGGGAATTACGGAATCTCGGCGTTTCAGAAGTAAAAAGTGAAGTGATTGGTGAGATGGTTATGGATAAATTGGCAAAAATAGATGAAGTCGCTTATGTTCGATTTGCATCTGTCTATCGCCAATTTAAAGATATTAACGTATTTATTGAAGAATTGAAAGACCTTTTAAAAAAAGAGCATAAAGAATGACTCGAATGTTGAGATGGTCGTTAGACTCTCCGTTTAGAGTGGGATAAATACAAAAAAATAAAAGAAAGGTCGAGGTTGTTTTCATGGAACCACATTGGAAGGAACTGATACCGGGAGATCAATATATTGTTTGGATTGAGGGTCCGTTAAATGTGGATGATTCAAAGGTGCTAACCTTATTATATCAACCGCTTATCGGCCCGATATGTGTCAGTTTATACATGACATTATTGAACCAAATTGGGAAGAGTCGCCTACAATCTGAACCAGCTTCACACTATTATATTATGAATTTACTTGATTTAAACTTGGCCGAAATTTATAATGCAAGAAAAAAATTGGAGGCAATTGGCCTGTTGGAGTCGTTTGTAAAAAAAAATAACGATTCCCGTTCCTTCCTGTATATTTTAAAGCCTCCCTTATCACCACGCCAATTTTTCACGGACGGTTTATTGAACATCTACCTTTATCAAAAAATTGGTCATGATTACTATCAGCGTCTAAAACATGATTTTGCCGATGAAGCAATAAATACAGATGGTTTTGAAAAGATTACCCAACCATTCCAACAAGTATTTGGCTCAACCCATTCTTTCCCTTATGAAGCATTGAATGCAGAAGATGATGCAAAGGCTCTCCCCGGAAAAATGGAGGCCAAGCCGGTGACAGTAGCCCCCGACTTTTTTGACTTTGACTTGTTCATGGCAGGACTTGATGAAGCAGTTGTCCCAAAAACCGCCATTACGAAAAAGGTTAAAGAAGTAATTTTAAAATTAGCGTTTTTATATGGGATTGACGCCATTCAAATGAAAAATATAGTCATGGGCAGTTTAAATGTCGATAATGAGGTAGATATGGAAACTTTGCGGAAAAGGGCAAGAGATTGGTATAAAATTGAGCATTATAACTCTCTGCCAAAATTAATTGATCGTACCCAAAGTCCAATCTACGAGTCGGATACAGATGTACCGAAAACAAAGGAGGATCGCCTTGTTCGTTATTTAGAAACAGTGAGTCCGCGACAAGTCTTAACGGATTTATCGGATGGCTCTGAACCGGCGGAAAGTGATTTAAGGTTAATTGAGGAAATCATGATTAATCAAAAATTAAACTCCGGCGTTGTCAATGTCCTAATTCAATATTGCATGCTTAGAACCGACATGAAATTATCGAAAGCTTTTGTTGAAAAAATTGCATCGCACTGGGCACGGAAAAAAATTAAAACCGTTAAAGAAGCAATGGCACTGGCAAAAGATGAGCATCGTAAGTATATCGAATGGCAACAAAACAAAAAGAACAAACCAACATCGAAAAGAAAAGCAGTTCGTACGGAAAAAGTACCGGACTGGCTTGAAAACCGAAATGACGGTCAGGAAAAACAGAATGAAAAGGTTGATATCGAATTGAAAAAAAGTTTAGAAGAACGATTGAAAAAATATAGAAAATAGAAATGGTAAAATTAGAGAATTGACATGATGATAAACGATTTTACCGATATGTACTCCAGATAAAATGAGGAGGTGTGCTCCCGCTATGGAAAATATTAGAGAAACATTAAATCGGATAAGTAATCGGGATGATTTTCAAAAAAGATTTACGATGATACGGCAGGAAATCATGTCCCATCCTGATGTACGTGCTTTTCTTTTGGAACATCAAGATGAAATTTCGGGACCAATGATTGACCGCAGTCTTGGTAAATTATATGAATTTGTCTCGCAAAGTAGAGGGTGTAAGGAATGTCCTTCTTTGGAACAATGTAAAAATATCATTCCCGGCTATGAACCGGAACTTGTGCTAGTAAATAATGGGATCGATGTCCACTATGTGCCATGCCGCTTAAAACGGTTAGCCGATGAAAAAAAGAAAATGGAAAACAGAATTCAATGCCTCTACATGCCAAAAGATATCCTGCAAGCATCTTTAGGAAATGTCATTCTCGATACGGACAATCGTATGCAAGCAGTTGATAAGGTGGAACAATTTATCTCTAATTATGGAAGTGAACATTTCCAAAGAGGCTTTTATTTTTATGGGCCTTTTGGAACGGGGAAAACCTATTTACTCGGAGCTGTAGCGCACGAATTAGCCGGAATAGGAATTTCATCTATTATTGTTTATGTTCCTGAACTAATTCGAGAGATGAAGCAGGCAATTAGTGACCATACATTAAATGAAAAAATAGACATGCTGAAAAAAGCGCCGGTTCTTATGTTCGACGATATCGGAGCTGAAGCAGTTTCGAGCTGGGTAAGGGATGAAGTTCTCGGACCGATATTACAATTCCGTATGTTGGAAAGGTTGCCGACTTTTTTTACTTCAAACTTTAATTTAAATGAGTTAGAACATCATTTAACCTACTCACAACGCGGGGAAGAGGAAAAACTTAAAGCTGCAAGGATCATTGAACGGATCAAATTTTTGGCCGAGCCGGTTCCCATTGATGGACCGAATAAAAGAAAGTAGACGAGACCTTTAACACCTTACAAAAAATAATTAATAAGGATACTCGAAACATCTAAAAAAACTTATACGTAAAGGTACAACAGGAACCTCGCTAATTCATGTAGCGAGGTTCAGTTCTAAAGTAACCAAGCTCCCCATATATATGAAACAGGAATGCCTCACAGGGGGGACGGAGATGTTTTCAATTCAATTTAATAATAAAGAGGATTTAAATTTTTTTTATCAATCATTTTTAAAAAACAAATCGGAACATATCCAAATTGAAAGGAAATCCTTACAACTGGATTTCATTTTTCCGGGTATGAAGAAAGGAGATTTTTTAACTGACATATATAAACACTTAAAAAAATTTATTATGGAAAAAAAACGGATGGAGTGGTGTCAGGAAATACTTGAAAATGATTTTTTCTATACCGATACGGATGAACAAATTCAAATTATTGAAATGGTCTACTCGATCATGGAAGGAAAAAGAAAAGATCTGCCATTCGAGATCGATCATGCTTCTTTAGAGGAACAGCTTGATCAAGCTTTACTGGAAGTGATTCGTTCAAGCCACATCCTGTCCATCGATGCCTTGATAACTTTCCGACTTCGCTTTTATATTGAAAAACTTTCATCTTATCTCGAAATTGCCATTGACGAGTACAAAATGGAACAGGATTATCAGTCCTTTATTTTCTATTTGCGTAATTTTTTGGCTGAGCGGTCAGCACAAATGAAATGTATCTATTTGGTGAATGAGGACGGATTTCAATTTTATGATGAACATAAAAACAAAATCAAACGTTCGGATTTAGATAAACGAATAGATCGAAAATTATTGTCAGATCATCCCGTTTATGTTGATTCAGTCACCATTGCTCCGCTAATTTCAATTGCTCCTGAAATCATCTATTTATATACGGAACAGCCGGAAAACGGGATTATTCAAACGCTAAAAAACATTTTTGAAGAAAAATTAATTATTTTATCTTTGCAGGATTTTTCTTATGACCAAAGAGAAAAATGATCACGTGCATTTATTAAGCGGATATATACTTTACCACGAAAAAAATCATTTCCATTCACTCTGGGGTAGACTGACGCCATTTGGGGGACTATAAAGAAAAATGACTACTTGCATTTTTAGTTTAAAAAACTTATAATACCTACATACTAGTTAAGAGTTATTTTTCTCAAAACGTTGACTGAGTCGACTTGTTATAAAGCAATTTTACTGAGAAAAAATTGACGTTGGGAGCACATCTCAGTTTCTTTTTAAACAATAATTAAATGGATAGAAAAAAGTGATGCAAAGGACAAGGGTCTGTTGTTACGGTTTATAGAGAGGGAAGGACGGTGGAAACTTCCTAACACGAATAATGGACTTACCCCCTTTAAACTTCAACTGTGAAAGATTTTCAAGTAATGGTTGACGGAACCGACCGTTATCGGCTTCTTGAGTCGCAATGGTTTTTTAAACTTTGCGAGAATCAGGGTGGAACCACGGGTATTTAAAACTCGTCCCTACTTTTAGGGGCGGGTTTTTTATTTTTCATTAAAAAAGTATAATTTCCAGCTGGGATACTCATTCGACATAGTTGGAAATACACCTTTCTTTAGAAGTGAGTGATCGACAAAGGAGTCCCAAGTCGTTCCTCATCTAAACCAGGTAAAATTTCAAATACTTGAGGAGGCAGTAATCATGTCAGAAAGGATTCAAATTACATTTCCGGATGGAGCAGTGAAGGAGTTTTCAAAAGGTGTAACAATGGAGGAAATTGCTGCATCGATTAGTCCGGGATTGAAGAAAAAAGCCTATGCGGGAAAATTAAACGGATCATTAATCGATTTGCGTACACCGATTGAGGAAAGCGGCGAAATCCAAATTTTAACTGATAAGGATCCGGAAAGTCTGGAAATTTTGCGCCATAGTACGGCACACTTGATGGCTCAAGCAATTAAACGGTTATATAAGAACGTCAAGCTTGGTGTTGGCCCGGTCATTGAAAACGGCTTTTACTATGATATTGATTTAGAGGAATCCATCACCCCGGAAGACCTTCCTAAAATTGAAAAAGAAATGAAAAAAATCGTCAATGAAAATCTTGAAATTGTCCGGAAAGTTGTCAGCCGGGAAGAAGCGATTCAAATGTATAAAGAAATTGGCGATGAATATAAGTTGGAACTCATTGAGGCCATTCCTGAAAATGAAACAGTAACTATCTATGAACAAGGTGAATTTTTCGATCTTTGCCGTGGTGTTCATGTTCCGTCGACAGGAAAAATTAAGGAATTCAAGTTGCTTAGCATTGCCGGTGCCTATTGGCGTGGGGACAGCGACAATAAAATGTTGCAACGGATTTACGGAACTGCCTTTTTTACCAAAGCGGAATTGGATGCCCACTTGAAAATGTTGGAAGAAGCAAAAGAACGCGATCACCGGAAACTTGGAAAAGAATTAGGTATTTTTGCCATCAATCAACTCGTTGGCCAAGGGCTGCCATTATGGTTGCCTAAAGGGGCAACGGTTCGCCGTACAATTGAACGGTATATTGTTGATAAAGAAATCAGTCTTGGCTACGACCATGTGTATACACCGGTTCTTGCCAATGTCGATTTATATAAAACAAGTGGTCACTGGGATCATTATCATGATGATATGTACCCGCCTATGGATATGGGTGACGGTGAAGAATTAGTACTCCGGCCGATGAACTGCCCGCACCATATGATGATTTATAAAAACAGCAAGCATTCCTATCGAGAACTACCAATTCGGATTGCCGAACTTGGGACGATGCATCGTTTTGAAATGAGCGGGGCATTATCCGGACTGCAACGGGTTCGCGGTATGACATTAAATGATGCCCATATTTTCGTTCGTCCGGACCAAATTAAGGACGAGTTCAAACGGGTTGTTACGTTGATTATGGAAGTATATAAAGACTTCAATATTACCGACTTCTCTTTCCGTTTATCCTACCGTGATCCGGAAGATACGAAAAAGTATTTTGATGATGATGAAATGTGGGAAAAAGCACAGAGCATGTTGAAATCAGCAATGGATGATCTAGGTCTTGATTATTTCGAGGCAGAAGGTGAAGCAGCATTCTATGGTCCGAAACTTGATGTCCAAGTGAAAACGGCGATTGGGAAAGAAGAAACTTTGTCAACCATCCAATTAGACTTTTTATTACCGGAACGCTTTGATTTAACTTATGTCGGAGAAGACGGGAAACCGCATCGTCCGGTCGTTATCCATCGTGGTGTTGTTTCAACGATGGAACGGTTTGTCGCTTATTTACTTGAAGAATACAAAGGGGCATTTCCAACATGGCTGGCACCGGTTCAAGTCCAAGTGATTCCGGTATCCCCTGAAATCCATTTTGACTATGCAAAAACCGTTCAAGAAGAGTTGAAAAAGGCCGGTATACGTGTTGAATTGGATGCCCGCAATGAAAAAATGGGTTATAAAATTCGTGAAGCACAAGTTCAAAAAATCCCATACATGCTTGTTGTCGGGGATAAAGAAATGGAAGAAAAAGCCGTCAACGTCCGAAAATACGGAGAACAAAAATCGGAAACAATGGCATTTGATACGTTCTTAGCGCAAATTAAGCAAGAGGCAAGGAAATAGACGCATATTGTTGGACACTGTTGGACACCAGCTCCTTGAGAGTTGGTGTTTTTATCAAACGAACGCATATTTTGTCTGGTGAATTATTTAACAATTTCCCACATTTCGCTCTTATTCCCTACTTTTTTCTAAACAATGTTGTTTTTCTCTTTCTTTTTTGTTATACTACTTTTTGTTGTGTTTGCTTAATAAAAGCGAGCATTGACAATGAAGGATATCTATGCTATATTTAAAAAAGTGAAATTGAATACGGTTTGTGAAAAAGAAGAGGCACCCGCTTCTCACCTGGAGGACGCTTAAGCTGTTAACAGGTTTTGACTGGCAAACGATGATGTGAATGAACACGGAAATCTAATGTGCGGGTGTATGTACCCGCACTTTTTTATATTTGAAATAGTGGGGAATCGCTCTTTTCCAACCAAACCCAAGTATTCACAAAATCCTTTGGAGGTGTCTTAATATTAGCAAAGATATGATGGTCAACGAGGGCATTCGTGCTCGTGAAGTTCGTTTAATTGATGCGAATGGGGAACAATTAGGTATCAAATCAAAAGTTGAAGCCTTGGAAATTGCAGCCCGTAGAAATCTGGATCTTGTTTTAGTTGCTCCAAACGCGAAGCCGCCGGTAGCGAGAATCATGGATTACGGGAAATTTCGTTTTGAGCAACAAAAGAAAGAAAAAGAAGCTCGAAAAAATCAAAAAGTGATCAGTATAAAAGAAGTCCGTTTCAGCCCGACTATTGATGAACATGACTTCAATACAAAATTACGAAATGCCCGGAAATTTTTAGAAAAAGGCGATAAGGTGAAAGCATCTTTACGCTTTAAAGGTCGGGCAATCACCCATAAAGAAATTGGTCAAAAAGTACTGGATCGTCTGGCAGCAGAATGTTCAGATATTGCTGTTATCGAATCAAAGCCAAAAATGGAAGGACGCAGCATGTTCTTGGTACTTGCACCAAAAATTGAAAAGTAATCAAGGAGGAAATTGTTATGCCTAAAATGAAAACGCACAGTGGCTCTTCAAAACGCTTCAAGAAAACAGGAACCGGTAAATTGAAACGTTCCCATGCTTACAGAAGCCATATGTTTGCAAATAAAACACAAAAACAAAAACGGAAACTTCGTAAAGGTACACTTGTATCTTCCGGTGACTATAAACGCATCAAACAAATGATCTAATGATCAGGCTGTGTTGCAGCTTATTTAGTAAGTGAAAATCAACACGAAGAACAGAGTTATTTTAAATAGGTAAGAATTACTAGGAGGTTTTTAAACTATGGCACGTGTAAAAGGTGGTACTGTTACGCGCAGACGTCGTAAAAAAGTACTGAAATTAGCAAAAGGGTACTACGGTTCGAAACATCGTTTATATAAAGTTGCAAATCAACAAGTTATGAAATCGTTAATGTATGCATATCGTGACCGCCGTAAACGGAAAAGTGAATTCCGTAAATTATGGATCACTCGTATTAATGCGGCAGCACGCCAAAACGGTCTTTCTTACAGCCGTTTAATGCATGGGTTAAAACTTGCCGGTATTGAAGTAAACCGCAAAATGCTTGCTGACCTGGCTATTGCAGACCCACAAGCATTTACCCAACTGGTTGATACTGCAAAAGCACAATTAAACAAGTAAAAGATGGACGGGACTTATTCATAAGAAAAGGTCCCGTTTTCTTTTTGGAGTGAAAAATTGGTGCTCCCTTAATAAAGGTGCTTTTTATAAAATACTAACTCACTCAATGACCGGAAACGAGATTCCTCGCAGTAAAGCTTCTTACATAAAAAATCATCATATCTTTACCGGTTTTTGTATAGGCTTAAATAGAGAAGCTTCCCTTTGATGATTAAGAATATCAAGTGTTGCAACTTAGAACAATGGGAGGGCAAAAGATGGGTGAAAAAACAAATTATGTGTTATCATTCTTGGAGTTTAGCGGATTTTTCGCACCCGTGGCATTTATTCTCTTTCATATTGTCAGACAATTCCTGTTTATTCCGGCTGTTATAGTATGCTTAGCAGGTGGTCTACTATTCGGTTCCGTGTTTGGCAGTCTTTACTCATTAATTGGCTTAACCATATCCAGTTTTCTCATTTATTTTCTTTTAAAATTGTTCCCAAGTGTTCATAACCGTCTGCATCAAATCAAATTGAAATGGTTCGGACCATATACAAATCTCACCCACGGTCAAATTGCTCTTTTAAAACTGATTCCTTTTATGCATTATCAACTGCTTAGTTATTGTCTTTTGGAGCGGAACAAAAATTTCCAAGATTATGCAGTAGGTTCATTGTATACCAATATACCCGTGGTCATCTTTTATACAGTGTTTGGCCAATTTTTTAATTCCTTTACCCCGACAATGGCCGTCATCTTTCTCATTGCACTATCTGTATTGATTGTGGTCTTGCGGGAAAAATTTGTTGTCATCAAGTGGAAAGACTTCTTTAAAGCAACTTCCTGAGTTTTTTGTAAACCTTCTGTAAAGGCAGTTGTTGTTCCTCTTATTTTATCCCATTCTTTCACGCCCAAATCTTGTATTCACGGCAGATTTGCGCCACAGTGTGAAAAAGTGCCAAGAAGTGTTTTCTTGGCACTTTTCCTATACGGTAAGATTGGTTCAACTAACCATCAGCGGGATAAAGAAAAACCTGCTGCTGGAGAGTTCAATTTATTATAAAAATCACATTGTTTGATTCGGTAAGTTGTCATCAGAATTAAGGAATTCTTTAATGGGACTTTTCCAATCAATTTTAGCATTTTTATAATGTTGTAAAATATGTTGTTCGATTGTTTTAAAATCATTTTTTGTTAACCCTTTTAATGCTCCCACATCTTTTGGAAAAACAAATATCGAAATAATATCGAATGAATCCGTTGTCGTTCCTAAATATTTTTCACCTTCAAATAGAACCCCTTTATAAGTTAAAGTGAAATTTTTGCGAACATTATTTGGGTCATCCAGAAAATAAAACCGTTTTTGCTCATGGGCAAGTTCGAGTTTCCGCTTTGGATGTAACAAATAACGGATCCCGCTATATATAAGGAGAAGAATGATCATCAGAAAGATAATACGAATTAATAGTCCCATATAAATGCCTCCTTGATAGATGTTTCTATACGCAAAACAATTATCCTTCCGTTCATATTACTAATGCTACGAAATGGAAGGAAAAAGGTTTCAGTTTTTGTTTCTTTTGATATAATTTTTTTAGTACTTTTTTTTGACAAGGAGAATCTAAGATGAATGACCAATTAAAAGTAAAATTAATAAAAGAAGATGCCAAATTACCTCAGTATGCCAATCCGGGTGATGCCGGATTAGATTTATTTTCAGTAGAGGAGAAAATAATTAAACCGGGTGAGTTTGAATTAATTTCTACCGGAATAAGTCTTGAATTGCCACCCGGAACTGAAGCACAAGTTCGTCCAAGAAGCGGACTGGCACTAAAACACGGGATAACCTTACTAAATAGCCCCGGTACCATTGATGAAGGATATAGGGGGGAAGTGAAAGTAATGTTAATCAACCATGGGAAGAAAGAATTTAAGGTAGAAAAACATATGCGCATTGCCCAAATGGTCATCGCACCGGTAACCAGGATGAATGTCATTGAAGTGGAGGAAATTTCTGATTCCGTAAGAGGAGAGGGCGGATTCGGGTCGACAGGCTGGTAATCGTCCGCCATTTTGCAACCGGGAATTTGCTAAAAGGAATTGAGCATAATTGTTAGCTAAAATTTGAACGAGTATCATGTTTTTCAATTTAGGAGGGATCGATTTGATAAAATTAGATGAAACATTATTGATGTTGAAAGAGTTAACCGATGCAAAAGGAATTCCCGGAAATGAACGGGAAGTACGTGAGGTCATGAAAAAATACATATCACCTTTTGCTGATGAAATAACCTATGATGGGTTAGGAAGCTTAATTGCTAAAAAAATTGGTGAAGGCACCGGTCCAAAAATCATGCTTAGCGGTCATTTGGATGAAGTAGGATTTATGGTCACAAGTATTGATGATAAGGGATTCATCCGGTTTCAAACAGTTGGCGGTTGGTGGAGTCAAGTCATGCTGGCTCAACGTGTCACCGTTGTTACTTCAAAAGGTGAATCGATTACCGGCGTCATTGGATCAAAACCACCACATATTTTACCTTTAGAAGTACGAAAGAAACCGTTCGATGTGAAAGATATGTTTATAGATATCGGAGCAACCTCCAAAGAAGAAGCAACTTCATGGGGGGTACGACCGGGAGATATGATCGTCCCTTATTTCGAATTCACCGTAATGAAAAATGAAAAATTCCTGCTTGCCAAAGCTTGGGATAATCGAATTGGCTGTGCGGTAGTTATCGATGTATTGAAAAACTTACAAAAGGAAAAACATCCAAATATCGTTTACGGTGTTGGAGCGGTTCAGGAAGAAGTCGGCCGCCGTGGGGCAAAAACTGCAGCTTATCAAATTGAACCGGATATCGGTTTTGCATTAGATGTCGGAACAGCAGGGGACACACCGGGCATAACGGAAAAAGAATCGCTCAGCAAATTGGGAGACGGACCGCAAATAATCATTTATGATGCTACATTGGTTTCCCATAAAGGTTTACGTGAGTTTGTGACAAGTGTAGCGGATGAACTGAACATTCCTTATCAGTTTGAATCCATTCCGGGTGGGGGAACAGATGCCGGTTCTATTCATCTGGTAAAATCCGGTGTACCATCGATGGCGATTACCATATCGACACGTTACCTTCATTCCAATGCCAGCATCATTCACAGGGATGATTATGAAAATACGGTAAAATTATTAACGGAACTTGTAAAGCGATTGGATCGAAAGACTGTAAATAAAATTAAGTTTGAATAAGTGAAGACGAAAAGAACCGGTGAAGTTGCCCGGTTCTTTTTTACTCTTATAATAAAAAAAACGATTTAAACGAATTTGCCATAATCCGGAACGGCAATGGTATCAAATTCATTGACAAGCTTTGTTAATCCTTGTTCAAGCTCCTCGCCTTCCATTGGCAATCCGTGACCTGTTACAGCTACTCGAGGGTGTAAGGCAGCTAATTTTTCCACCGATTTTTTGGCTAGTTGCCAATCAGTTGTTAAATAACGGGGTGGTCCGTTCACTTCCCGTTCCTGGACAAGTACTTTTGCAAGTGAATCTTGCTTTACGGTAATGAAAGCATCACCGGCAATTAAGGTTCGATCTTTTTCACGGAATAAAGAAATATGCCCGTCTGAATGTCCCGGTGTATGAATCCATTTCCATTCGGACAAATGCGGTAATTCTCCGTTATCCGGGAGAGGCTTCACGTGATTGCCTAAGTGTACTCCTTCATTCGGGAACATTGGCGATATTTTTGCAACAAGGCCACCCTCAACCGTTCCGTCCGGGTCCGGATAATTTTTTTGCCCGGTTAAATATGGAATTTCCAATGGATGTGCGTATACAGGAACATCCCATTGAGTAAGTAATTTTTCTATTGAGCCAACATGGTCAAAATGTCCGTGAGTTAAAATGATGGCTTCCGGTTTTGCATTTTCGCCAAATATTTCTTCAACAATTTCAAAAATCTTTTTTTCTGATTCAGGCATTCCTGTGTCTATTAAGACAAAATCGTTGCTTGTCCGAACCATCGCAATATTGACGATTTGAATGGTGTAGGAAAAAACTCCCTCCGCCACTTGTTGGACAAGGCCATTTGTTAACGATGTCATCGGTATAAACTTTCCATCCATCGTTTGATTTTCTTGCCGGTGTTCCATTATTTATTTAATCCTTCTTCTAGATTTTCCAGCATCATTTTTTGCTCATTTGGATCTGCATTTTGCCAAATTACTTCAAATAAGACACCAAGTCCCGGAAGCATTTTTTCTTCACCGACTTGAATAGCATCAACAATCGTTTCTCGCAATTGATCTTGTGAATTACCTGCAATATTTTCTTTAACCGCATTTCGTAAATTGAAGTTCATGATTTCAGCCTCCTCTTTAATTTGCTAATAAGAAAAGTATAAATTTTTCAATTTCTACTTTCCTAATGCATAAGTGCTCTTGCGGCTTTGCTTTCGCTAAAGGCTCGGACACCCGAGTTTTCTTTAAAAGATAAGAAAGTATAAAAATACAAGTAAATAACTTGGAATTAGTTTTATTGTCTAGCTCCGAGCGCCAGCGACTGAGAAACTAGCTCCCCTTTAATGTGCTCCTGCGCCATAGCCTATTCGAGGAAGCGGATGTTCAGCTCGTCGCAAAGCTTCATGAAGTACATCAAGGAAGATTACTCATGAAGTTCGCTCAAGTAGCAGCTTCACTACGATAAGTCAACATCGGCTCGTCACTCGCCGTGTTTCCTTTTCCTTAGAAAAAGCTACTCGCTTTTTCTTCGTGCGATGCTTATTCAAGGAAGATTATTCAAAGTCCTCGAAAATGCATTCGCATTTTCTTCGTGCGATGCCTATTCGGGGAAGCAAATCTGTTCTCATTGCGGGGCGCTCCAGTTTGTACGTCGCTAAGCGGGCGCTCTGCGCTTTTCTTATCAACGTTATTGTTTTACTTTTTGTGGTGTATTATGTATAAGGAATTCGATATAATGAAAAATATCGTTAGAACAAGAATCTGAAGGAGAAACATATGAAATTTATTCAATCCAAAAAAAATGAAAAAGTAAAACAGTGGAAGAAACTGCTGACGAGAAAAGAGCGGGATAAATCCGGTTTGTTTATTATTGAAGGGGAACATTTGGTTGAAGAGGCCCATTCAGCTGAACAAATTGTCGAGCTGATTGTCACCGAACAACATTATGCAAAATTGCCAAAAACAAAATTTGGAGGTATCGATTTATTCGTAATCGTCAACGAAATAGCAAAAGTGATTTCGGATACAGAAACGTCACAGGGCATTTTTGCTGTCTGCAAACAACCGGAATCAAGGAGAGTAGAAGGAAAAACATGGTTATTAATTGATGCTGTACAAGACCCGGGTAATATCGGGACAATGATTCGGACTGCAGATAGTGCCGGTCTTGATGCCGTCATTGTTGGAGAGGGTAGTGTAGATATTTATAATGCAAAAGTGTTACGTGCAGCTCAAGGAAGTCATTTCCATTTACCCATCATTCGAGGCAACCTGCATCAATGGATTGAAAAACTGGAGCAAAATAACATCCCGATCTATGGTACCGCACTGAAAAATGCTGTATCAATGTATGAAGTGACACCGGTTGATAAGTTTGCATTAATTGTCGGGAATGAAGGGCAAGGCGTGAATGAAGAGCTGTTAAGGAAAACAGTGAAAAATTTATACATCCCGATTTACGGAAAAAGTGAATCATTAAATGTATCAGTTGCAACCGGAATCCTCCTTTATTATTTAAGAAGACCGTAATTCTTATATGTCAGAAGTCCAAGGTTTGGAAGCTTCAGTGGAAGTAAGTTTTTTCATGTCAATTTAACATGATAACGGCTGTCAAGAATAAAATCTACGGTGAATGACTGAAAAAGTTCCCGAGACCGGTTTTCGAGAACATAAAACGGGATTTGTTCAATCCTATGGGACAGTTTAGTCTATTTTCCAACTAATTTTGTCTCATACAGCCGGGCTATGAGACAGTTCTGTTCCATTTTTTAATGGTTTTGTCTCATAGAACGCAAATCAAGCAATCCTATGGGACAGTTTAGTCTATTTTCCAACTAATTTTGTCTCATACAGCCGGGCTATGAGACAGTTCTGTTCCATTTTTTAATGGTTTTGTCTCATAGAACGCAAATCAAGCAATCCTATGGGACAGTTTGGTTTATTTTCCAACTAATTTTGTCCCATAGAACCGGGCTATGAGACATTTCTATTCCGATTTTTGATAGTTTTGTCTCATAGAACGCAAATCAAGCAATCCTATGGGACAGTTTGGTTTATTTTCCAACTAATTTTGTCCCATATAGCCGGGCTATGAGACATTTCTATTCCGATTTTTGATAGTTTTGTCCCATAGAACACAAATCAAGCGAGCCTATGGGACATTTTGGCTTATCTTCCAACTAATTTTGTCCCATAGAACCGGTCTATGAGACATTTCTATTCCGATTTTTGATAGTTTTGTCCCATAGAACACAAATCAAGCAATCCTATGGGACAGTTTGGTTTATTTTCCAACTAATTTTGTCCCATAGAGCCGGGCTATAAGACATTTCTATTCCGATTTTTGATAGTTTTGTCCCATAGAACACAAATCAAGCGAGCCTATGGGACATTTTGGCTTATTTTCCAACTAATTTTGTCCCATACAGCCGGGCTATGAGACAGTTCTGTTCCATTTTTTGATGGCTTTGTCCCATAGAACACAAATCAAGCGAGCCTATGGGACATTTTGGCTTATTTTCCAACTAATTTTGTCCCATACAGCCGTGCTATGAGACATTTCTATTCCGATTTTTGATAGTTTTGTCCCATAGAGACACTTTTGCTCCAATTTTAGACAGTTTTGTCCCATAAAACGGGTTTCGTCCAATTCTATGGGACACTTCTTTTAAGTACAAATTCAGCGGTGAAGACCGAAAATCGACCGTGGGAACAGCTCTCGGGATTAATCAGACTTTGGATCCAAAAATTTTATTTTTCTCTTGAAAGAACAGATTCCAGTTCAGACAGAAAATGAATCACCTTATTTGAAGCTTGTTCAAGTTGTTGTAAAGCTTGCTCTGTACCGTGTATATTTCCTTTTGCATATTCTTCTGCGGCAATTTTTGCAAAACGATGCACATCTTTATGAGGTTCTTCCAATTTTTTATATGCAGAATGCGCTTTTACAAACGGTGGCAAATCCCCGTAATACCATTTGCCGAGCCTGCATGCCTCATGGGATGAAACTTGTTCCGGATCAATGGTTTGAATGCCTAACAACATGTTATAAACTTTCCATTTCCAAAGAAGATGATCTGTTTTCGCCACCCGAATCATATCAATCGAACTGAGCTTTACATTAATTCCAAAGAAAGAAAGGCGGTGCTCATCCATTTTCATGCTTAAATCATAAATGGTCTTTGCTGTATCCTTTGCAACTTCCTGAGTTTGGGAACTGTGATCATATATAACAGTATTTCGATCAGCAATTTCTGTAACTACAGCAGCTTGTTCTTCGGTCATTGCGGCAATATGAGAAGTAGACTGGCTTATTTCTTTCATCTTGGAAATAATTTGTGTGATTACTTCCCTTGTGTGCTGTGCACCTGTGACCGTTTTCTCAACAAGATCACCTGTATGCTTAATCTGCTGAATAACATCGGTGGAAACTTTACGTAATGAGTCCATATTCGATGTAATCTGAGTAATTTGTTCCTTTGTATGTTCAGCTAATTTTCGTACCTCTGAGGCAACCACAGCAAAACCTCTTCCTTGTTCACCGGCACGAGCAGCTTCGATACCTGCATTTAAAGCAAGTAAATTTGTTTGATCGGCAATTTCCCGGATAATTTTGACAACAGCTTGCGTTTGTTTAATTTCATGGCCAAGCCGATTTACTTGTTCAATGACTTGATGGTAAACTTGACCAACTTGGCTAATATCGTCCAACGCACCATCAATTACTACTTTGCTTTGATCTGCTGATTGTACTGCTTGTTCGGTTCCTTCAGCTACTTTTACAGCATTGTCGGCAACTTCTTGAATGGATGAACTCATCTCTTCCGTTGCTGCCGAAACACTATAACTTTCCTCCTTCTGCCTGTCCATCGAAAAAATTAATTGTTTCGTAGTGTCCAATTGCGTTGTTTGGTTAAGCATATCAGACACACCAAACAAAAAGGTCTTCACCGTTTCTTCCATATACACTTCAACAATAAGTTGCTGGTCAAAAGCGGCTAACTTTTGTATGGCAAGAACCATTTGAATCATTTGATCGGGTTTTTGGTGCAACTTTTCCATCAAAATTGATGTCATGAATTGGATTAAAAAATGGTAAGCCGAGATAAAATGATCTGCCGTCAAATGTATGCGGCTGTGGGCCTTGCTAACCATAATTCTTGTCATAATATATTCCTGATCGATTTCCGCACGAAGAAACTGCTCCAAATACTTCCCCAATGTTTGTCGCAGTTGTTCAACTGTGGAATATTCATTGATCATTTTCTTTAAATGATCAACGGCAAGAAGATTGTCATAAAATCGATTAACAATCTCATCCTTATATGGTAATAGAATCTGAGCCGCTTCCCTTACATGATTGACCGTATCCAGGTTGATACCCAAAAACACTAATCGCTCTCTAGCACGATCACCCACCTGGGAAATATCAGTTGCCTGAGAAAAATGTATGTAATCAGTCCATGTTTTTGTTTTCTTCAAAAAAATACTCATTTGTTTCCCCCCTATATCGCTACCCTTTGTTATCGTTTATAACTTCTGTTTTTCAATGACGAATCGTTTTCACCTAAATAAAAATGATAGGAATTTTTACTTACTACTAATATACTATATTTGTTTCAGATTTCTTTTCAAAACAATAACCCCCTTACCAAATCTTGGTTATTCATGAGTCAATATTACCATTTTTAAAACCGGTTTGAGAAGGATTATTCCGAATTATTTTTACTCATCAATGCCGTGCACAGACAGTTTTCGACTCCAACTCGGCTTATTCTTACTTTAGGTCGTCAAATATCGAAATTTCATTGAGTCGTGGCTTTCCCCATATACATTCATCAAATTACCAAAATGGACATTTTTCGTTCATGCCCATTGCTATTCCGTCAAAGTATCGCTATAATAATAAAATAAATCAATCAACAGAAAAGTAATGATTGAGGCTCATTCGTTTGGGTCATTTTGCTCAAGGGAGAAAATGCCGCGACTGGAAGCATTTTTAGCAAAATCCAAATGAACCTTCACCTCATGAACTCTCATCGGGACCACTTCTACATTTATACATACCTGAGAAGTGTAAAGATCGAGCGGGAAGACCGTTATGTGAATGAAGTTGGACGCAATTGGACCGTAAATATTGGTGATTGCGTCAATAAGGGTGGTACCGCGACCATAATCCTCGTCCCTTTACGGATGGGGGTTTTTTTATTTTGTGTAAAAATAGGAGGTTTCAATCGTGAAAGAACGTTTACAAGAGCTAAGACAAGAAGCATTGAAAAAAATTTCACAAGCAACGGACTTAAAACAACTAAACGATGTCCGGGTTGCTTATTTAGGAAAAAAAGGCCCGATTACCGAAGTGTTGCGTGGGATGGGAAGCCTTTCTGCAGAAGAACGTCCGGTCATTGGAGCACTTGCCAATGAAGTACGGGAAGAAATATCTACTCAGCTGGAAGCAAGAAAAGCAGAATTGGAAGAAGAAGCCATTCAGAAAAAATTGGCTGAAGAATCCATCGATGTGACATTGCCGGGACGACCAGTCAACCATGGCAGTCACCATCCGTTAACGAAGGTTATTCAAGAAATTGAGGATTTATTTATCGGGTTGGGCTATTCGATTGCGGAAGGTCCGGAAGTGGAAACCGACTACTACAATTTTGAAGCGCTAAATTTACCAAAAGACCATCCAGCTCGTGATATGCAAGATTCTTTCTATATCACGGAGGAAATTTTATTACGGACACAAACATCACCGGTTCAAGCACGGACAATGGAAAAATTTAAAGGCAAAGGACCGATTAAAATTATTTGCCCTGGAAAAGTATACCGCCGCGATAATGACGATGCGACTCACTCCCATCAATTCATGCAAATTGAAGGATTGGTCGTTGATGAAAACATCCGCATGAGTGATCTGGTCGGTACATTAGAGATTTTCGCGAAAAAAATCTTTGGTGAAGAACGGGAAATTCGTCTCCGTCCAAGTTTCTTCCCATTCACAGAACCGTCTGTTGAAATGGACATTACGTGTAAAATTTGCAGTGGGGAAGGTTGCTCCGTATGTAAAGGAACCGGTTGGATAGAAATACTCGGTGCTGGCATGGTGCATCCGAATGTTTTACGTATGAGCGGTTTTGATCCGGAAAAATATACCGGCTTTGCGTTCGGGATGGGACCGGAGCGGATTGCCATGTTGAAATACGGTGTGGATGATATCCGAAATTTCTATATCAATGATGTCCGATTTTTAAAACAATTTTTCGCAGCCGATATTCCAGTTTCAACAGAGTCAAGTACCAATGCAGTTTTTGAACAAAGCGGCATCCTTGGCAGCGAATAAAAATCTTAAAAAATCTATAACAGTGTGTAGGAGGAATAATTGATGCTTGTTTCATATAAATGGCTCGGGTCATATGTCGATGTTAGTGACGTGACTCCGGAAGAACTTGCGGAGAAAATTACGAGAACGGGAATTGAAGTGGAAGGAATTGAACAAAAAGGAGCAACAATGAAAAATATTGTTGTCGGTCATGTACTGACTTGTATCGATCACCCAAATTCCGACCATCTTCATCTTTGCCAAGTGGATATTGGAGAAGGGGAGCCGGTTCAAATTATATGCGGTGCCCCGAATGTCGCAGCCGGACAAAAGGTGATTGTCGCAAAACCGGGTGCAAGAATAGGTGGCAATGTAAAAATCAAAAAAGGAAAAATCCGCGGAGAAATCTCGAACGGAATGATTTGCTCCTTACAAGAGCTTGGAATTGAAGGGAAAGTCGTACCAAAAGAATATGCGGATGGGATTTATGTGTTACCGGAAGATGCAAAAGTTGGTAGCGATGCCCTTGCCCTGCTAAATATGGATGATTCGGTGCTTGAACTCAGTCTTACACCGAACCGGGCCGATTGTATGAGTATGATTGGTGTCGCTTATGAAACAGCAGCGATTTTAGGAAAAAAAGTAAAACTGCCGAAAATCACACTCGCACCAAGCGGCGAAAAGGCGAGCGACTACATTTCGGTTAAAGTAGATACGCCGGAAGATGCTCCGTTATATACGGCAAAAGTAATCAAAAATGTAAAAATTGGTCCGTCACCTTTATGGCTGCAAACAAAACTGATGGCTGCCGGAATTCGTCCCCATAATAATGTGGTCGATGTCACAAACTTTATTTTATTAGAATATGGTCAACCGCTTCACGCCTTTGATTATAACCGTCTTGGCTCAAAAGAAATCCTTGTACGCCGAGCAAAGGTAGGAGAAAAAATCATTACCTTGGACGATGCTGAACGCACATTAACCTCCGAACATCTTGTCATTACGAATGGGCAAGAACCGGTTGCTTTAGCCGGTGTCATGGGCGGCGCTAATTCAGAAGTTACTAATGATACATCTACTATATTACTGGAATCAGCGTACTTTGATAGCCATGTCATCCGGAAAGCTTCGAAAGACCATGGACTTCGTAGTGAAGCAAGCAGTCGCTATGAAAAAGGCATTGATCCATTGCGCGTCCGAGAAGCTTCGGAACGGGCTTGTGCCTTAATTGCTGAAATTGCCGGTGGAGAAGTGCTGGATGGTATGGTTGTCCATGAAACATTAAATATTGAACCGGTCACGGTCACAATCGAACGGGCAAAAGTAAATCAATTTTTAGGTACCAATTTATCTGTAGAAACCGTTGCAAACATTTTGGCAAGATTGCAATTCCCGTATAAACAAGATGGCGATGCATTCGTTGTTGACATTCCTTCGCGCAGATGGGACATCACGATTAAAGAGGACCTATACGAAGAAATTGCCCGACTATACGGATACGATAATATTCCGAAAACACTTCCCGACGGCGCACAAACGGCAGGTGGCTTAACTCCTTATCAAAAGAAACGAAGGATTGTTCGGGAAATATTAGAGGGAGCAGGTCTTAATCAAGCGGTCACTTACTCATTAACAAGTGAAGAGAAGTTTGCACATTTCACATTGGAAAAATCGGCGCCAATTAAATTAGCAATGCCGATGAGTGAAGAACATGCGATATTAAGACTTAGCTTATTGCCACATTTATTGGATGCGGTCGCCTATAACAAAGCAAGAAAAAATGACCATGTTGCCTTGTTTGAAACAGGTGCTGTGTTTATTTCACAAGGGGAAAACATCCAACCGAAAGAACGTGAACATCTTGCCGGTGTCATGACCGGGCTTTATGTCAACCATCCTTGGCAAGGCGAAAAACGGGTGGTCGATTTCTATGTGGTCAAAGGAATTTTGGAAGCCTTATTTGAAAAACTACAAGTTCATTCACGGATTCGTTATGAAAAAGCCAATATCGACGGGATGCATCCCGGTCAAACCGCAACAATATTGTTGAATGATGAGACAATCGGTTTTGTCGGGAAAATTCATCCAAATATGGAAAAACAATACGATGTGAAAAATGTTTTTGCCTTTGAACTTGATTTAGAACAATTGTTAAATACGGAAACAGCACCATTGGCCTATGAAGCAATCCCAAGATTTCCAAGTATCTCCAGGGATATTGCATTAATTGTCGACAAAGAAAAATCAGCCGGTGAACTGGAACAAATCATTACTGAAGCAGGTGGAAAATTATTAAAAGAAGTAAAAGTATTCGACGTTTACCAAGGCGATAAAGTTGAAGCCGGGAAAAAATCCGTTGCTTTCACCCTTACGTATCTTGACCCTGAAAGAACCTTAACCGACGATGAAGTAACCAAAGTGCATGAGAAAGTATTGGCGGCACTTCATGAAAAAGCAGGTGCAGAGTTAAGAAAATAGATAAAAACCGTAGCTGTCCGATCAAAAGGCGACCAAAAGAAACCCGGTCACCCTTTCTGATGGGACAGTTTTCGTTTATATATCCGAAAGGCGAGTCAACTAAATCATTTATAATCGTTTGTGCTTAACATCTCTCGTTTGGAAATCAACTTCTAAAACAGTAATGAAAAATGAATTTCCCTTCCCAATTCTTTTTATTTCATGCTATGATAAAAAAGGATGCTGACGATTGGAGGTATGAACTTGTCAGACAAACAAAAGAATCGCATTCCCGTTGAAATATATGGACAAAATTATATGATTGTTGGAACCGAGTCACCGGAACATATTCGTAAGGTTGCCGAACTGGTGGATGAAAAGATGAAAGAAATTAAAAATAAAAATGCTGCATTAGATACTAGTAAATTGGCCGTTTTAACAGCGGTTAATGCAGTGAATGAATATTTACTAATCAAAGAAAAACTTGAGGTGTTGGAAAGGGAACTCCGAAATAACGGAAATGAGAGGTAACAAGTCATTTCTGTTTCCAACCGATTTTTTATTGAAACAATGAATTGATATTGATATAGATTGCTAGGAAAAACTAAGGCTAAAGGGTTGACAAGTATGTTCAGTATGATTTTACTTTTCCTTTTTTTTATGGGATTTATTATTGGTTTAAAAAGAGGTTTCATTTTACAAGCCATTCATTTAACCAGCTTTTTTATCGCCTTTTTTATTGCAGTGATGTACTACAAAGACCTTGCTGTGCGTTTAACTCTGTGGATTCCTTATCCGACTATAAGTGATAATGACACATTGCAATTAATACTGGGAGCGGTGAATGCCGAACAGGCTTTTTATCGGGGGATCGCCTTTTTTATCATCTTTTTTGCCGTTAAAATCGTGTTACAAATTATCGGTTCGATGTTGGATTTTGTTGCTAGATTTCCAATTATCAGGCAACTGAATGTTTGGGCCGGCGGGATTTTAGGTTTTCTGGAAATTTATTTAATCTCATTTTTGATTTTATATATGATGGCTCTTATTCCAATTGGAAAAGTGCAAACATGGATCGATCAATCGTGGGTGGCTAAAGCTGTTATTGAACACACGCCAATCCTATCGCAACAACTTTATCGGATGTGGTTTTGAAAGAATTGTAAGGTCCTCATTTACCCCGCACAAACGGGCAGTAAGTCCCTAGCTCAGGATTTTCGAGTTTACAAAGGAGATAGGTGGGGAATCAACTGCCCGTAAAGGTCCGATTGGTTCAACTAACCATCAGTGTTAGCACTGATGGTTAGTTTCACTTTATCCCGCACAAACGGTTACTAAATCTTCCTCTTGTAACTTAAGTTAAATCAGAGATGGAAAGGAGGAAGATAAGTGCCCGTAAGTGCCCGATTGGTTCAACTAACCATCAGCGGGAAGAAAACCCCGCTGATGGAAGTTTCACTTTATATAAAGAAATGATAAAGTAAAAGGAGTAAATAAACTTTTCATGCGAAATCGATCAAAAGATGGAACTAGTTTTTTAACGGTTCAGTAAACTGAATTTTTTAAAGGTGATTATAATGATTGATAACAAAAGGGAAGTCATTCGTCTTCTGGAAACGATTGCGATTTACATGGAATTAAAAGGAGAAAACCCGTTTAAAATCCAGGCATTTCGTCGGGCTGCGACAACGCTGGAACAAGATGAACGAACGTTGTCTGAAATTGATCAGTTTACCGCTCTTCCCGGCATCGGAAAAGGGACAGCCGCTGTTATTAAAGAATTTCTTGAAACCGGTCAGTCGGACATGTTAAAACAACTGCAGGCGGAAGTCCCAAAAGGCTTAATCCCGCTTTTGCAAATTCCCGGACTCGGGGGGAAGACGATCGCAAAATTATATAATCTACTCGCTGTGGAAAATATAGATGACTTAAAACGGGTGTGTAGAGAGGGAAAAGTGCGTGCATTAAAAGGCTTCGGCGTTAAAACAGAAGAAAAAATTTTAAAAAGTATTGAACAAATGGAAGGATTGCCGCGACGTTTCCCGCTTGCCTCTGTCTTACCGATTGTCGTTTGGATTGAAGAGCAGCTGTCGGAAATGGATGCGGTGAAAAACTACTCTCGTGCCGGCAGCGTGAGAAGAGTAAAGGAAACAGTCAAAGATTTGGATTTTATTATTGCAACGACTGAACCGGAACGAATGAAAGAGCAACTTTTAAATATGGCAAATATTAAAGAAGTGACCAATCAAGGAGATACAAAAATCTCTTGTGTATTTTCTTTTGATTTTGATATATCGGCGGATTTCCGTTTAGTAAAGCCGGATGAATTTGCAACGACCTTGCATCATTTTACCGGTTCAAAAGAACATAATATTCGTATGCGGCAAATTGCCAAAGAACGCGGTGAAAAGATAAGTGAATACGGTGTGGAACAAATAGAAACCGGAAAAGTATTAACTTTTGAAACAGAGACTGACTTTTATCACCATTTTAACTTACCGATTATCAGTCCGGAATTGCGGGATGACGGGACGGAAATCGACCAGATTGATTTGTTGGATGAATTGGTCAAACTGGCAGATATTCGCGGTGATCTCCACATGCATACGACATGGAGCGATGGCGCTCATTCGATTGAAGAAATGATTGACGCATGCCGAAAACGGGGATATGAATATATGGCCATTACAGATCATTCCCAATCTTTAAAGGTAGCCAACGGTTTATCACCGGATCAATTACGAAAACAAATGGATATCATCCGTCAGTTGAATGAAAAATATTCTGATATCATGATTTTAGCCGGAATAGAGATGGATATTTTGCCGGATGCGACATTTGATTACGAGGATGAATTGCTGGCTGAAGCCGATCTTGTTATCGCCTCTATTCATTCTGCATTTGGACAAAGTGAAGAGTTAATCATGAAAAGACTCACGGCAGCATGCAAAAGCCCGCATATCGATATTATTGCCCATCCGACCGGAAGAAAAATAGGGATCCGGGAAGGCTATCCGGTTAACATTGACAGACTGATTGAGTTGGCAAAAGCAACAAATACGATTTTAGAATTAAACGCCAGTCCAAGACGTTTGGATTTACGAAAAGATCATCTGATAAAAGCACAACAAACAGGTGTAAGTCTAATCATAAATACGGATAGCCATCACCGTGATACATTAGCTAATATGGAAATCGGTGTTCAATATGCAAGAAGTGCTTGGATAAAGAAGGATATGATTGTTAATACAAAAACAGCAGGGGATTTATTATCATTTTTAAAGAAAACTCGGCGATTGCCGAGCCTTTAGGCGAGAGCAGAGCCGTAGTTCAGCGAAAAAACATTTTCGCTTGCGAGGTAATGCTACCGAAGTCTTTCAGTGCACTTATGCGTTAGGAAAGTAGAAATTGAAAAATTTATACTTTCCTATTAGCTGAAAAAGCGGAACTAGAGACCTCTCATTACACTAGAACGAAAGGAGAATTTCTCCGTGAACAACAAAGCGATTGAAACACTGGAATTTCATAAAATTCGGAACCAATTAATGGGTTATGCATCCTCAAGCTTAGGAAAAGAAATGGTTGAGCAACTAACTCCCTCTACTGATTATCAAGAAGTAATCAAAAGACAGGAAGAGACCGATGAAGCAGCAACCGTTATTCGTGTAAAGGGGCATGTTCCTTTAGGCGGTATATTTAATATTTTACCGGCAATCAAACGGGCAGAAATTGGCGGAATGCTTCATGTTGATGAATTTGTTCAAATTGCAAGCACGATTCGAGCAAGTCGACAGTTGAAAAATTTCCTTGAGGATGTTACAGATGAAGAAGATTTACCAATTTTAAAACAATATTATGAAAATATGAATCCTCCTGCCGATTTGGAACGTAGAATTAATGCGGCAATTAATGAAAATGGTGAAGTGATCGATAGTGCCAGTGAAAAATTACGTTCCCTTCGAACACAAATTCGCAGTTTTGAAGGGAGAGTTCGGGAAAAGTTAGAAGGGATTATTCGCTCATCCAGCGCTCAAAAAATGTTGTCCGATGCAATCATCACCATCCGCAATGATCGATTTGTTATTCCCGTCAAGCAGGAATATCGCACACATTTTGGCGGAATGGTGCACGATCAATCCGCTTCCGGACAAACATTATTTATTGAACCGCAATCGGTAATACAATTAAATAATGAACTGCATCAAGCAAGAATGAAAGAGCAGATTGAAATTGAACGGATCCTTATGGAATTGTCAAAAGAAACAGCAGTGTACGGTGAAGAACTAAAAATACTTGTCGGTCAAATACGTGAACTCGATTTTATGTTTGCCAAAGCAAAATATGGGGCAGATATGAAAGCGACAAAGCCGATGATGAATAACCGAGGAGTCGTCCGTTTATTTAAAGCTCGTCATCCGTTCATTCCAAAAAATGAAGTCGTCGCCAATGATATTGAATTAGGCACCGATTTTACCACGATTGTCATTACCGGTCCAAATACAGGCGGGAAGACAGTCACATTAAAGACGGTCGGCCTTCTTACATTAATGGCTCAAGCCGGTTTACAAATTCCTGCTCAAGACGGTTCCGAAGTGGCTGTGTTTGGCTCGATATTTGCTGATATTGGGGATGAACAATCGATCGAACAAAGTTTAAGTACATTTTCATCCCACATGGTCAATATTGTAGAAATATTAAAAGAAGTCGATACGGAAAGTCTGGTTTTGTTCGATGAATTAGGAGCCGGGACAGACCCGCAGGAAGGTGCCGCGCTTGCAATGGCGATTTTGGATGAAGTGCATAACCGGGGGGCCCGGGTAATTGCAACGACCCATTATCCTGAGTTGAAAGCCTATAGTTATAACCGGGAAGGAGTAACAAATGCCAGTGTCGAATTTGACGTAGAAACTTTGAGTCCGACATATCGCCTTTTAATCGGGGTACCGGGAAGAAGTAATGCTTTTGAAATATCAAAACGATTGGGATTATCTGAACGAATAATTGAGCGCGCAAAAGCTCAGATTCATTCAGAAACAAATAAAGTTGATAAGATGATTGCTTCCCTTGAAGAAAAGACACGCCTTGCCGAGACTGAGGAAGAAGCAGCCCGAGAACATTTAAAGTTAGCTGAAAAACTTCATCATGATTTGCAACAAGCGATGACAGAGTTTAATGAGAAGAAAGATGAATTATATGAGAAGGCAAGGCGGGAAGCGAAAACCATTATAAAACAAGCAGAACATGAAGCGGATGAGATTATTAAACAATTAAGGCAAATGCAATTGCAAAAATCGGTTGAAATTAAAGAACATGAACTGATTGATGCAAAAAAACGGCTTGAGGAGGCGATTCCTGCTTCAAAACAGAAATTCGTCACAACAAAGAAACCCGTTCATTCTTTTCATCCCGGTGATGAAGTAAAAGTCATTAGTTTTGACCAAAAAGGGTATATAATTGAAAAAGTCGGAGATCACGAATGGCTAGTCCAAGTTGGTATTTTAAAAATGAAAGTCGATGAAAGCGACATGGAACGGGTAGCTAGCCAACCAAAGGCAGAACCGAGACCGATTACAACCATTAAAGGAAAAGAGTATCATGTTGGCCTTGAATTAGATTTGCGGGGAGAACGTTACGAGGACGCCTTGGTAAAGGTTGAAAAATACATTGATGATGCACTTCTCGCCGGTTACCCACGTGTTTCGATAATCCACGGCAAAGGAACCGGCGCGCTAAGAACAGGCGTACACAACTATTTGAAAAAACACCGGCAAGTAAAATCATTTCATTTTGGCAGTGCTAACGAAGGAGGAACAGGGGTTACGATCGTTGAGTTTAAATAACTGGCAAGAATGGGCGTCTTTCCTAGGGGTACATTGTAACAACAAACATATATAAATGAGGGATATTATGATGAAAGATTTTTGGGAGAGCAGTATGGTTATCCATTCAGCAAATTTCAGTGTTGCTATTTTATGTACGTTTGTCTTTTTAGCCATTTTTGAGCTGGTCACTAAGTATAATAACTGGGAAGAAATTAAGAATGGCAATATGGCGGTTGCAATGGCCACAGGAGGAAAAATTTTCGGTATCCTAAATATTTTCCGTTTCTCCATTACGCATAATGACACATTATTTGTAATGGTTGGTTGGGGGTGTTTCGGCTTTCTTCTCCTCCTGACTGCCTATTACATTTTTGAATTTTTAACACCAACATTTAATGTCGATGAACAAATTGCAAATGATAACAGAGCCGTTGGATTTATTTCCATGGTCATATCTGTCGGTTTATCTTATGTAATCGGTGCCGGAATCATCTAAGGTAAGGGGAGAAATGGCTTTGGAGAATCTTGGAAAAATCTTGCTCGTTTGTTGTGGAATTTTTCTGCTTTTTGGTATTCTATATTTTTTGTTCTACTCTTAACGGAGAGTTAAGTCCTACTTCAAGATTGGAGTCGTCGCGGAAGATAGGTGGAGGGATTCGCCGCTTGTGCCCGATTACCTGACAATCAGTGGAGATTATTCTGTCCTTGCAAAATATCATATTTTAAGAGAAACAATGAAAGCTGCTTTGGAGACTAAGTGTATAGTTTTTTCCAAAGCAGCTTTTTCTGTACTTTTGAAAGTATATGATAATGTTCAGTAGCTCACAATAGATTTTTTATTTTAGAAAAATTTGAACTTGTAAACGTTTTTAAAATTAGATATTATTATTAATAGGGAGCAATAATATCATTTACATTTTGTTTTTAAACACAGGGGGGAGAATATGGAGAATAAACCGTGGTTGAAACATTATCCGCCACAAATTCCGCACACACTTACCTATGAGGAGACTTCTTTGCAGCAATTATTGAAAAACACAGCAGAAAAGTATCCGAACAAAATAGCGATTCATTTCAATGGTAAGGAATTATCTTACCAGGAGTTATATGATTCAGCGTTAAAATTTGCCGGATACTTGCAGAAAATTGGTATTCAAAAGGGGGATCGGGTGGCGATTATGCTGCCAAACACTCCACAATCCGTCATTAGTTTTTATGGGGTTATGATGGCAGGTGGGATTGTTGTTCAAACAAATCCAATGTACACTGAAAGAGAACTGGCCTTTCAAATGAAAGACTCGGGTGCCAAGGCAATCGTCGCATTGGATATCCTATTTCCACGTATTAAGAAGATTCAAGGAGAAACAGAACTGGAGCATGTTATTATAACGGTTATTAAAGACTACTTACCATTTCCGAAAAATCTTGTATATCCGTTTATTCAAAAGAAACAATACGGTTTTTCTGTGAAGGTTGAACATAAGGGGAATGATCATTTAATTACGGAAATAATGAAGCATCCGGCACTTCAAGAACCGATTATGAACATTAATTTTGAAGAAGACTTGGCAATTTTGCAATATACCGGCGGAACAACAGGATTTCCAAAAGGGGTTATGTTAACCCATAAAAACTTGATCGCAAATACAAAAATGTGTCAAGCATGGTTGTATAAATGCAGGGAAGGAGAAGAAATTGTTCTCGGTGCATTGCCGTTTTTCCATGTATACGGGATGACGACTGTCATGATTTTATCTATTTTACAGGCTTCAAAAATGGTGTTAATTCCGAAGCCGGATCCGGAAGTATTATTAAAAACGATTCAAAGCCAGCGCCCGACGATGTTCCCGGGAGCACCAACAATGTATATCGGAATGTTGAACCATCCTGAATTATCGAAATATGATTTATCTTCAATCGATAGTTGTATAAGCGGCTCGGCTCCGTTACCTGTCGAAGTTCAGGAGCAATTTGAAAGATTAACCGGGGGAAAATTAGTAGAGGGATATGGACTTACTGAATCATCACCGGTTACTCATGCAAATTTATTATGGGATGGCGAACGTGTAAAGGGCAGTATCGGATTACCATGGCCGGATACATTGGCGGAAATTCGGTCTGTGGAAACAGGAGAACCGCTGCCTGTAGGAGAAATTGGCGAACTGGTTGTCAAAGGACCTCAAGTGATGAAAGGCTATTGGAATCGGCCGGAAGAAACACAAGAGGTTTTAAAAGACGGATGGCTACATACCGGAGACATGGGTTATATGGATGAAGAAGGATATTTTTATATTGTTGATCGCAAAAAGGATATGATCATTGCGAGTGGCTATAATATTTATCCGAGAGAAATTGAGGAAGTATTATATGAACATCCTGCTGTTAAAGAAGTTGTCGTTGCCGGTGTACCTGATCCTTATCGAGGTGAAACGGTCAAAGCATATATTGTATTAAAAGAAGGTACAACTGTCACCGAAGACGAATTAAACAAATTCGCCCGGAAAAATTTGGCCGCTTATAAAGTTCCAAGAAAGTATGAATTTCGGGATGAACTGCCTAAAACAACAGTCGGGAAGATTTTACGTCGCCAGTTAGTGGAAGAAGAAAAAAGAAAGTTAAATGAACTTAATGAGAAGAAAGCATAACGAAATATAATATTAAATCATGGTATACAATTGACAAATGATAAATTAACTTTTATTATTGAGATATGAATGATTATTCATTCATATCTCTTTCTCTACAACAAAGAATGACAAAAGTAAAATTTGAAGGTGAACGAATTTGAAAAATCAAAAACCAAAGTACATGCAAATTATTGATGCCGCAGTTATTACGATTGCCGAAAACGGTTATCACCAATCACAAGTTTCAAAAATTGCAAAACAAGCAGGAGTTGCTGATGGAACCATTTATCTCTATTTTAAGAATAAGGAAGATATATTAATTTCCTTATTTCGGGAAAAAATGGGTCATTTCATTACGGATTTAGAGGAAGTAACGAGAAGTAAAAACACGGCTTCAGAGAAACTGTTACTTTTAATTGAAAATCATTTCCGCAGATTATCTGAAGATTATCATCTTGCTATTGTTACTCAGCTTGAATTACGCCAGACAAACAAAGATTTACGCCTGCAAATTAATAGCATATTAAAAGGCTATTTAAAACTTGTCGATAAGATATTAGTAGAAGGGATAGAAAAAGGTGAGTTTGATAAAGATTTAGATATCCGACTTGCCAGACAAATGATTTTCGGTACAATTGATGAAACGGTAACGACATGGATCATGAATGACCATAAATATGATTTGGTCGGTCTGGCACCGAAAGTCCATCAGTTGCTGATAAACGGCTGCGGTAACAAAAACTAAGGGGAATATTTATTTTATGCTTCGTACCCGGTCACTTGCCGTAAAGCTTAAACAAAAATTTTTAAGTGTGAAACATTTCTTAACGGTGAGGAGTAATTAGTCTCGGGTACGAACATTTAAATAAATAGAATAAGAAAATTTAGTTTCACTTTAAGGGGGATGGAAATGGCTTTTTTACACGCACAAATAGAAGGAAAAATAGCAGTTATTACGATAAATCGTCCACCGGCAAACGCACTTTCTCAAGAACTTTTGCTGGAATTGGATGAGATGTTGACAGAGTTTTCTACAAATGATGATGTGCGGGTGATCGTCATTCGAGGAGAAGGGAAATTCTTCTGTGCGGGTGCAGATATACGGGAATTTACAACAATTGGGTCACAAGAAAAGGCCTATGAATTGGCAAGAAACGGTCAACAATTAATGGATAAAATTGAGCAATATCCAAAACCGATTATTGCCTCCATTCACGGTGCTGCCTTAGGCGGAGGTCTTGAATTGGCAATGGGCTGCCATATCCGTCTTGTAAGTGAAAATGCGAAACTGGGACTTCCTGAGTTGTCACTCGGTATTATTCCCGGATTTGCCGGAACACAGCGCTTACCGAAATATGTAGGTGAACAAATAGCATTAGAAATGATGATTACAAGTGAACCGATTAGCGGCACAGAAGCCTGTCAGTATGGTTTGGCATTACGGGCATTTCCGGAAGAAAAACTATTTGAAGAAACAATGAAACTGGCGGAAAAGTTTGCCAGCAAAAGTCCTGCTTCAGTTAAAGCCGTTATTAATCTATTAAAATATACAAAAACAGAACAATTTGCTGAAGGAATTGAGCAAGAAGCAAAATGGTTCAGCGAAGTATTCCGAACAGAAGATGCAAAAGAAGGAATTCAAGCTTTTATTGAGAAGAGAAAACCGAATTTTGTAGGTAAATAATTTTATCGTTACCGCTTAACCCATTTTCCAAAAAGGTTAATATAGCTGATATTCTATTTGGCACAACTCTTTCAATAACACCTTATTAGGTGCTAATCATTTTATTAACATCAAAATCTATTAAACAATCTTAGGAGGGAGCAATGAATGAATATTTTTGTATTATTGAAAAGAACTTTTGATACGGAAGAAAAAATAACGATTGCGAATGGCTCAATCAATGAAGATGGTGCAGAATTCATCATCAATCCATATGACGAATATGCCGTAGAAGAGGCCATTCAAGTCCGCGATGAGCATGGCGGTGAAGTAACGGTTGTAACAGTTGGCGGTGAAGATGCCGAAAAACAATTACGTACTGCATTGGCTATGGGGGCAGATAAAGCAGTTTTAATTAATGTGGAAGATGACCTGGAAGTTCGCGACCAATATACAACAGCAAAAATAATTGCTGAGTATTTAAAAGATAAGGAACCGGATTTAGTTATTGCCGGAAATGTTGCCATTGATAACGGAACCGGTCAAGTTGGACCACGGGTTGCTGATTTGTTAGGTATTCCATATATCACAACGATAACGGATTTAAAAATTGACGGCAATCATGTAAGCGTTGTCCGTGATGTTGAAGGAGACGAAGAAAAGATTGAAGCCACACTTCCATTATTAGTTACAGCACAACAAGGATTGAATGAACCAAGATATCCGTCCTTACCGGGGATTATGAAAGCGAAAAAGAAACCGTTGGAAGAACTGGAACTGGATGATTTAGATATTGATGAAGAGGATGTCGAATCAAAAACGAAAACAATTGAAGTTTATCTGCCACCAAAGCGGGAAGCTGGGAAAATTTTGGAAGGCGAATTAAAGGATCAAGTACAAGAATTAGTATCCTTGCTTCATAAAGAAGCCAAAGTCGTTTAATGATAGGGAATTTATTTGATTTTCGGAGCGATGATATCAGGAAAATTCAACCTGTTCATGGTTATTTCAACAAGGAGGGTAAATAATGGGAAGAAAAGTGTTAGTTTTAGCTGAAGTGAAAGACGGAAACTTAAGAAATGTTTCTTATGAAGCAATTGCCGCTGCGAAAACCGTTTCTGAAGGCGGCGAAGTAGTAGGTGTACTGCTTGGTGAATCTGTTCGGAATTTAGCAGAAGGGCTAATTCACTATGGTGCTGATCGGGTTGTTGTTGTAGAAAATGATAAGTTAAGCAATTACAGTTCAGACGGTTTTTCACAAGCATTTATTGCAGTTGTGAACGAGGAAGATCCGGAAGCAATTATTTTTGGTCATACCTCACTTGGGAAAGACTTATCACCAAAGGTTGCCAGTAAGCTGGATGCCGGTTTAATATCTGATGTAATCGATGTCGAAGTTGCCGGAGATAATGTTGTTTTTACTCGTCCAATTTACTCAGGGAAAGCATTTGAAAAGAAAATCGTAACAGATGGGATTATTTTTGCAACAGTAAGACCAAATAATATTGCGCCCCTTGATAAAGACGAATCCCGGAGCGGTGACGTAAGTACTCTTGAAGTAGAAATAAAAGATTTACGTACGATCATTAAAGAAGTAGTCAGAAAAGCAAGTGAAGGTGTCGATTTATCAGAAGCAAAAGTCGTTGTTGCCGGTGGGCGCGGCGTAAAGAGTGCAGACGGGTTTAAACCGTTGCAAGAACTTGCGGATGTATTAGGCGGTGCTGTCGGAGCATCCCGGGGTGCATGTGATGCCGGTTTCTGTGACTATTCATTGCAAATCGGTCAAACAGGGAAAGTTGTTACCCCTGACCTTTACATTGCTTGCGGCATTTCCGGTGCTATCCAACATTTAGCCGGTATGTCTAATTCAAAAGTTATTGTTGCGATTAATAAAGATCCGGAAGCCAATATCTTCAAAGTGGCAGATTACGGAATCGTCGGTGACCTGTTCGAAGTGGTACCGCTTTTAACAGAAGAATTTAAGAAATTAAAAGTCAATGCATAAAATATATGTAAAGTCCGGCACTCAACCGATAATGGTGCGAGAACCGGACTTTCATTTTGAATAGCAGTGGGGGTTCTTCATGCCCAAAAAAGATAGTTAGTTGAACCAATCGGACGCATGCGGGCAACTTATCTTCATTCTAAACTCAGAATCTTGAGGTGGGGGTGTTACTGCACGTTTAAAATACCACAATCCTGTAATTAGAGTCATAGTGTTGGTTATTTTTTCACGTTTAGGGTAAAATGGTTTATGAGCCAAATGTTTCACAAAACATTACTTACAGTGATATACTACTGTCGATAGCGATAAATCGTATAGGAGGGGTTTAACCTATGGCAATTGTAAAAGCAACGGATCAAAACTTTGCTGAAGAAACAAGCAAAGGTCTGGTTGTCGCAGATTTCTGGGCAACTTGGTGTGGACCTTGTAAAATGATAGCACCGGTTCTTGAAGAAATTGACTCAGAAATGGGCGATCAAGTGAAAATCGTTAAACTTGATGTTGATGAAAATCAAGAAACTGCTGCTAAATACGGGGTTATGAGTATTCCAACATTAATTTTCTTCAAAGATGGAGAAATTGTTGATAAAGTGATCGGCTACCGTCCGAAAGAAGCATTGGAGGAAGTAATCAACAATCATCTGTAATTTTTATTAGCCAAGAATATTAAATGAAGGCAGTCCTAATTTGGGCTGTTTTTTTAGCTACGAGAAAAGGATATTTTTTCAATTTTAAATTTCTATCACATAAGTGCACAAAGAATGCTTCACAGCACTTAGAGTATAGGCTACGCAGTTGAAAAATCAATGGCCTTTTTAACAATTATACGACTTCCGAAAATCTCTTTATTTTTTCGGTCGACTTTTCAAAAATAAACCCACTCATTATGGAGTGAAAAATATGGAATCAAAGAAGATTATTCAAGAAAAACTAGCTTTGTTACCCAACCAGCCCGGCTGCTACTTAATGAAAGACAGGCAGGGTACAATCATCTATGTCGGTAAGGCAAAAATATTGAAAAATCGTGTTCGCTCATACTTTACCGGTTCGCACGACGGCAAAACACAGGCACTGGTAAACGAAATTGAGGACTTCGAATATATTATCACTTCATCCAATATTGAAGCATTGATTTTGGAAATGAATCTAATAAAAAAACATAATCCAAAATATAACGTCATGCTGAAGGACGATAAAAGTTACCCGTTCATTAAACTGACAGCAGAACGCCACCCTCGCTTAATAATCACTCGGAAGGTGAAAAAAGATAAAGGGAAATACTTTGGACCATATCCGAATGTCTTTGCGGCCAAGGAAACAAAAAAATTGTTGGATCGGTTGTATCCTTTGCGGAAATGCTCAACCTTACCGAACCGCGTATGCCTTTACTATCACATCGGCCAATGTCTGGCTCCTTGTGTAAATAATATAAGTGAAGAAACATACAAAGAAATGACCGATGAAATCACCAAATTTTTAAACGGAGGCTACACGGAAGTAAAGAAACAATTAACGGAAAAAATGATGGAAGCTTCGGAGGCTCTTGATTTTGAACGAGCCAAAGAGTATCGCGACAAAATTAGTGCCATAGAAACAACAATGGAAAAACAAAAAATGACCATGCAGGATTTTGTTGACCGTGATGTATTCGGGTATGCGGTGGATAAAGGGTGGATGTGTGTCCAAGTGTTCTTCATTCGTCAAGGAAAATTAATTGAACGGGATGTGTCCATGTTTCCGTTTTACGATGACCCGGAGGAAGAAATGCTTACTTTTCTTGGCCAATTTTATGAAAAACCAAACCACTTTAAGCCGAAAGAAATTTTACTGTCAAAAGAAGTTGACGGTGAGTTGGCAAAAGAATTATTGGGCGTAAAAATCATTCAGCCGGCACGTGGTCAGAAAAAAGAGCTTGTTCAGTTAGCAACAAAAAATGCGACAGCTGCTTTGAAAGAAAAATTTTATCTTATTGAACGAGATGAAGAAAGAACGATTAAGGCCATTGAAAAATTAGGACAAGAAATGGGAATTTATCCTCCATACCGAATTGAAGCCTTTGACAACTCAAATATTCAAGGGACAAATCCCGTATCGGCCATGGTAGTTTTTATAAATGGAAAACCGGATAAAAAACAATACCGGAAATATAAAATAAAAACCGTAGAAGGTCCGGATGATTATGAATCGATGCGGGAAGTTGTTCGCAGGCGATATTCACGTGTGTTGAAAGAAAATTTACCACTTCCGGACCTGATTTTAATTGATGGCGGAAAGGGTCAAATTGAGGCTGCAAAAGACATACTACAAAATGAATTGAATTTGGAAATACCTGTAGCCGGTCTTGTAAAAGATGACAAGCATCAAACATCCAATCTTTTATTTGGGGATCCTTTAGAAGTGGTTCCTCTTACTCGGAATAGTCAGGAATTTTATTTACTGCAACGAATTCAAGATGAAGTTCACCGCTTTGCAATCACGTTTCATCGACAACTTCGGGGAAAAACATTGTTTCACTCCATTTTAGACGACATTCCAGGTGTTGGGGAGAAACGGAAAAGGCAACTAATTAAACATTTCGGTTCTGTTAGGAAAATGAAAGAAGCTGCTTTAGAAGATTTTCGGGCCATTGGAATCCCGGTACATGTAGCTGAAACAATTATGGAAACATTAAAGAATGAGGAAGAGGACGCTAAGGAATAAAGGCTTATAACAAATAAAATTTAAGAGGCGAGATTAGTAACAGGTTTATGGGACAAGTCAAGCGGAAAAATCAGCAGAACTGTCCCATAGGCTTGTCCAAATCGAGTCCTATGGGACAAAAGGGTTGAAAAAATTTAAAGGGCTTTCGTGTCCGATAAAGTAGTTTTTATTGTTAAATCCTAATAACATGAATGAACGAGTCCATTAAGGGCAAATATTTTAACAGCCCCTAAAAATGCTAAAGCATCGGATCCCATTTAACGGTAAAAACGATCGTCCCATCCCGTTTTTTTGAATGCTCATAGCTTTCCGCATAAACTTTTTTCATTTGTTGAATTTGTTCAGCTAAAAACCCTGCTTCTAATTGGAAGGTTGGGTTTGTTTTCGTCAATAGCCGATTTCTGATTAATTCACTTGATAACGTGAATTCCATTTCATCTTTCTTTTCATCGGTTACTGTTAATGTTCCCCAACCTGCATTGATAAAGAATTCAATAATTTCATTTATGGAAAAAAGAGGATATTTTCTAGCTAAACGTTTTCCGGCCCAATACAAAATATTTGGTGCCTCATTCCCTAATAATTCTTCCAACAATTCTTCGCGAATCAACTCATATCCGAAAGCAGGTACGGATAATTCACTAATATTTATTTCTTTTGTACTTTTTTTGCTCAATCAAGAATCCCCCTTTTCTTTAAATCTATTATATACAAAATCGCAATGATTTATTTAACTTTTTTTGTTGGATAAAAATTATTTTAATATATTAATTGAAATAAGTGGTAGAAATGGAAAATATTTATAAATCACTATTCCGAAGATTTAAACATTAATAAAAACACTTTAGAAATATTATTTATCTGTATCCGTTTTCTTGACGCTCCCTAAAAAAAAGTTTACAATGAACATGTCATATATTTGCCATAGTTTTCTAAATTCATAGTGAAGGATAATCTTAAGGGGGGTACATGTAAAGATGGCTGGTAACCGAGAGTTTTTCCACCGGAGATTACACTCATTGTTAGGGGTTATACCGGTTGGCCTGTTTTTAATCATGCATTTAATGCTTAACTACAATGCTACGAAGGGACCGGAGGCATTCAACAAAGCTGCCGGGTTCATGGAAAATCTTCCATTCTTACTATTTCTTGAATTTGCTTTCATTTATATTCCTATTGTATTTCATGCAATTTACGGGGTTTATATTGCATTTACGGCAAAACCTAATGTAGGCAGATTCGGAAAATTCCGGAACTGGATGTTTGTGTTGCAAAGATTCACAGGCATTTTCTTAATTATCTTTATTGCATGGCATGTGTGGGAGACACGGTTGGCAAAAGCATTTTTTGGAACTGAAGTTAATTTCGACATGATGGCAAATATAGTTGATAATCCGCTAATGCTAATTTTCTATATTATAGGGATAGTTTCGGCTACTTTCCATTTAGCAAACGGATTGTGGTCATTCTGTGTGAGTTGGGGGATTACGGTTTCGCCACGGTCACAACAAATTAATACATATGTAACCATGGCAATCTTCCTGGCATTATCTTATGTAGGTATTCGAGCTATACTTGCATTCGTATAATATCAAGAACCATTTTCAAAATACATTATTGATTTGGGCTATTTTATCTTAATCTTTTTTACGATAAATTTTTACCATGAATTGAAGGAGTGAGCCACAAAATGAGTAAAGGAAAAATCATTGTTGTCGGCGGCGGTTTAGCCGGTCTGATGGCAACTGTTAAAATAGCTGAAGCAGGAGTTCCTGTTGAATTGTTTTCACTTGTTCCGGTTAAACGTTCTCACTCTGTATGTGCACAAGGCGGGATTAATGGTGCGGTTAATACAAAGGGTGAAGGGGACTCACCTTGGCAACATTTTGATGATACGGTTTACGGCGGCGACTTTTTAGCAAATCAACCGCCTGTTAAAGCAATGTGTGAGGCGGCACCAGGAATTATTCACTTATTTGACCGAATGGGTGTAATGTTTAATCGTACATCTGAAGGACTTCTTGACTTTAGACGATTTGGCGGAACACTTTACCATCGTACTGCATTTGCCGGGGCAACTACCGGTCAACAGCTTTTATATGCATTAGATGAACAAGTTCGTCGCCATGAAGTAGCCGGACTCGTAACGAAACATGAGTATTGGGAATTTTTAGGAGTCGTTTTGGATGACGACCAAGTTTGCCGCGGGGTTGTTGCCCAAGATTTACGAACAATGGAAATCAAAACGTTTGCGGCTGATGCAGTTATTATGGCGACTGGCGGACTTGGTATGATTTTTGGGAAGTCAACGAACTCAATTATTAATACAGGATCTGCCCATGCTATTCTTTACCAACAAGGTGTCTATTATGCAAACGGAGAATTCATTCAAATTCACCCGACCGCCATTCCGGGGGATGATAAACTTCGATTGATGAGTGAATCTGCACGCGGTGAAGGTGGAAGAATTTGGACCTATAAGGATGGAAAACCTTGGTATTTCTTGGAAGAAAAATATCCATTATATGGAAACCTAGTACCTCGTGACATAGCAACTCGTGAAATTTTCCACGTTTGCGTTGACATGAAACTAGGAATTAACGGAGAAAACATGGTTTATCTTGATTTGTCCCATAAAGATCCACATGAGCTGGATGTAAAACTGGGCGGTATAATTGAGATTTACGAAAAATTCACCGGTGATGATCCACATAAAGTTCCGATGAAAATCTTCCCGGCTGTCCATTATTCCATGGGTGGTGTATGGGTTGATTATGATCAAATGACAAATATTAAAGGTTTATTTGCGGCAGGTGAGTGTGATTATTCACAACACGGTGCTAACCGTTTAGGTGCGAACTCATTATTATCTGCTATTTATGGTGGAATGGTAGCCGGACCAAATGCAGTTAAATATATTGAAGGTCTTGAAAAAAGTTCTGACTCTATTCCTTCCAGTCTTTATGAACGCTATCAGAAACAAGAAGAGCAAAAATGGGCTGATATCATGAATTTAGATGGAACGGAAAATGCTTATGTACTTCATAGAGAACTTGGCGAGTGGATGACCGATAATGTAACAGTTGTCCGCTATAATGATCGTCTATTAAAAACAGATGAAAAAATTCAAGAATTGCTGGAGCGCTATAAAAATATCAATATTAATGATACGTCAAAATGGAGTAACCAAGGGGCATCATTTACGAGACAATTATATAATATGTTACAACTTGCACGTGTGATTACACTCGGTGCTTATAATCGTAATGAATCTCGCGGTGCCCATTATAAACCGGATTTCCCTGAACGGAATGATGAAGAATGGTTAAAAACAACCATGGCAAAATTTGTCGGGCCGAATCAAGCACCTGAATTCTTTTATGAAGATGTCGATGTTTCGTTAATTCCGCCGCGTAAACGTGATTATACGAGAAAACATTAATTAAAGGGGAGGAATTTTTCAATGGCTGAACAACAAAAAACAGTGACTTTTATAATCCAAAGACAAGATACACCGGATTCTGCCCCTTATGAGGAGACATTTGAAATTCCATATCGCCCGAATATGAATGTAATCGCCGCATTGATGGAAATTCAACGGAATCCTGTTACAAAAGATGGAAAAAAAACAACACCGGTCACATGGGAAATGAATTGCTTGGAAGAAGTTTGCGGAGCTTGTTCAATGGTGATCAACGGGAAACCAAGACAATCTTGTTCGGCAATGGTTGATCAGTTGGAAGAGCCCATTCGTCTTGAACCGATGCGTACATTCCCGGTCATCCGTGACTTAATGGTTGACAGAAGCCGGATGTTTGATGCGTTGAAAAAAGTGAAAGCCTGGATTCCAATCGACGGTACATATGATTTGGGACCGGGACCGAGAATGCCTGAAACGAAACGTCAATGGGCATATGAACTGTCGAAATGTATGACATGTGGAGTTTGTTTGGAAGCATGTCCAAATGTAAATGACAAATCAAACTTTATGGGGCCTGCCCCATTATCACAAGTTCGCTTATTTAATGCGCATCCAACCGGTGCAATGAATAAAGCGGAACGTCTTGCTGCAATTATGGGTGATGGTGGCCTTGCCAGCTGCGGTAACTCGCAAAACTGTGTTCAAGCCTGCCCGAAAGGAATTCCGTTGACAACATCTATTGCTGCATTGAATAGAGAAGCGACTGTGCAGATGTTCCGGAATTTCTTTGGCAGTGATTATTCATATTGAAAATTTGCTGTTCATATTTAAATAGAATTACAGATTTTATTTTCCAAACGAGAAAGACCACTCTTTTAAGGGTGGGATGAAAGTGAGTGCGGTACTTCAAGTATGCGAAGATCTACGTAGGTTTATCACATAAATAAACCATGATTTGATCGTGCCCATTATTGGAATAAATATGGTTGGTTGACTATAAACAAGTCAACCTTTTTTTAAAAACAGAAAACGAATGATTGTTCATTCATTTTGGACTTGTGGAGGTTTACCGTATGAAAAAAATAAATTATATTGAGGACTTTCAAACTTGGCAAAGAGATTTTGAATTTTATATACCTATTAAAGTTCGCTTTAGTGAGACCGATATGTTCGGCCATTTAAACAATACCGTCCCGTTTATTTATTTTGAACAGGTTCGAATCGAATTACTAAAATCGCTTGGTTTCATGGAAGAATGGAACCAAATCGACAGTCATGTTATCCCGGTCGTGGCAGATTTACAGTGTGATTATATCCAACAAGTATTTTTTGATGAAGAAATTAAGGTGTATATTAAAATTCATAAAATCGGACAAAGTTCCGTTGATCTGCATTATATGGGAAAAAAATTAAATGATTCAATCTGTTTCACGGGAAGAGGAACCTTGGTTAAATTAAATAAATTAACCGGGAAAGGTGAAAAATGGACCGAACACGAAATGAATACCATAGAAAGACAAATGAAAAGCGTTGCTAGAATATGACTTGACCTTTAAGTAACAAATTTGACCGCCTATTTCTTAATTGTTCATGAGAAAGGTGTCACTCCAATCCTTGCCTGCACATATGATATGGTGACGATTCATACCCATCCCCGCGTTTTCTAGCTGGCGAAGGCAAGGAGGGTTCATGTATTTGAAGGAAAATGATTTCACTCATAAGCCGTTATTGACAAAACGAGAAAGGGAAGTTTTCGAGCTGTTGGTCCAAGACAAAACAACAAAGGAAATTGCCCAAGAATTATTTATTAGTGAAAAGACAGTTCGAAACCATATTTCAAATGCCATGCAAAAGCTTGGAGTAAAGGGGCGTTCGCAAGCTGTCGTCGAACTTCTCCGGATGGGGGAGTTAAAGCTCTAAACAATACCGGCTATCCATAATGGTGGCCGGTTTAAATTTTTTTCTACGCTTAATATCAACTGGAAGCATTTCCCCAAAATTTCAACTCAAAAAGAAAACCTCCGCTTAAAGGCTTTTGGTGTACTTTAATTACATTTACATTGCATAAGGAATAGCTTACGTTTGCAAAATACATCAATCATTCCCATACATAAGGAAAGACTGTTAAAAAGAGGTTCTATCTTGAAAAATGGTTGAATTTTTTCAGTAAAAGTTAGAAAATAAACTATAGTTCTTTTAGATGTATTTTAAAAAAGTCAAGTGAAACTGTAGGGGTTTTCCACATCCCTACTGATGATTAGTTGAACCTATCTCTTTGTAAACTTGAAAATCTTGAGGTAGGTTCATATTGTCCGTACGGGATGGGATATAAATAGTTTAAGGAAACACCTGTAAGCAGCGAGTCCTAATATTTTTCATAAAAGTTTATCTTTTGCACATCCTGTGAATGTTAACAAGGATTGTTTAACGTCGAGAAGCTTAATAAATTTTAGGTGTCAATGGGGGGAACCATGTGGAAAGAACAATTGAAGAAAAGGTTGTAGCATCTATTGAAAAAGACTTGCGCTATATTTCCGGTATAATAAAGCAAAAAGGCCGGGAAATTTTAAGTAATTATTCAATAACACCCCCTCAATTTATCGCTTTACAATGGCTCTTTGAAGAAGGCGATATGACAATTGGTGAACTTTCGACTAAAATGTATTTAGCGTTCAGCACAACTACAGATTTAATTGATCGAATGGAAAGGAACAATCTTGTGAAAAGGATAAGAGGTGAGAAAGATCGCCGTGTTGTTCGTATTCATTTGCTATCTGAAGGGGTTCGAATAATTGAGGAAGTCATTAAAAAGCGACAATTGTATTTAAATGAAGTTTTACAGGACTTTAATGATGAAGAAATTATTCTTTTACAAGAGAATCTAAAGAAATTACATAAAAATATGAAAGGTTGAAGCTAATTTGTCAGCAAATCCAATAGGCATCATAGACTCGGGAGTAGGCGGTTTGACTGTAGTAAAGGAAATGATGCGCCAGTTGCCAAATGAATCGATTATTTATTTAGGTGATACTGCGCGTTGTCCATATGGACCTAGGTCAAGTAGTGAAATTAGTCAATTTACGTGGGAAATGACCCGCTATTTAGAAACATATCATATAAAAATGTTAATTATAGCCTGTAATACAGCAACTGCCGTGGCATTGGAGGAAATTCGAGACAGCCTTTCAATACCGGTATTAGGTGTGATAAATCCAGGCGCGAGAGCAGCAATTAAAGTTTCCCAAAAAAATCGTATCGGTGTTATCGGAACAGAAATGACAATTAAAAGTAAAGCTTACGAACAGGCGTTGAAAAAAATCAGAAAACATGTTACTGTTCACGGGCTGGCTTGTCCCAAACTCGTCCCACTTGTAGAAAGCGGCGAATGGACCGGTGCTTTTGCAGAAAAAATTGTGGCTGAATCTATTCGTCCTTTAAAGGATAAAAATATTGATACATTAATTCTAGGATGTACCCATTATCCGCTGTTACAGCCGGTTATTGAATCTTATTTTCAAGGTAGTATTAAAATTATTAGTTCCGGTGAAGAAACAGCAAGAGAAGCAAGTGTAATTCTGGATCATATTGGTATGCTTAATACACCTGAGGAGCAACCAAATCATGTATTTTTTACAACAGGTTCAAAATCAATGTTTAAAACAATCGCTGAACAATGGCTTGGATTAACGAATATAACTGTTGATACAGTTAAGTTATCAAGCTATTAATATCTCTGAAAAGCATAGCTTATCTATGTTATGAAAAAATACGGTAGTAAGAAAAAATTTTCATTAAAATACTGCTTCATTTAGTCGGGTTTTTAAATGGCTTTGAGGAAATGCCACAAAATGTGAAAGAATACTTGCCAAACTTTCACTACCTATTGTATGACCTCTCTGATTATTCGGATGAGGAAATAAAGGGAAATGCCCAACTACGAATTATGTTGAAACTACTCCGTGATGTAGCTACAAAAAGTACTGAAGAATTTCTACGGTCTTTTTATGAGGCCAGTCACGCATTGCTCGAGATAGAGGATAAACAAAAAGGAATTGAATTTTTTGAGATAACGTTGCGATATGTATTCAATGCTGTTCGAGACTTAACAAAGAAGGACATGGAACAAATCGTGCGGCAAATTGAGACGACATTTCCAGAACGGAGTGAAGTAGCCATGACATTGGCGGATATTTTGAGAGAGGAAGGCATGCAGGAAGGTTTGGAAAAAGGAAGACAAGAAGGAGCATCCCAAGCTTTAGCAAAAACCGCCCTACAATTGTTAACAGAAAAATTTGGTGCATTGCCGGAAGATCTAAAGGAAGACATTAAGGAGGCGGATCTTGCGACACTGGAAACCATCCTCCAAAATATAATCAAATACCAAAGTATAGATGATGTTAAAAAATTTTTTGAACAATGAATAGCTAGACTTCTTAAGTAACTTCAGGGACTTACTGGGATAACCTGCTAAAAGACTAAAGCACTTTGTTCGTAGGAATCCCCTTTCTTAGCTAATAGGAAAGTATAAATTTTCCAATTTCTACTTTCCTAACGCATAAGTGCAACTACGGCTCTGCTCTCGCCAAAAGCTCGGCAATCGCCGAGTTTTCTTTAAAAAACGACTAATTTAATGACTGCCTCGTGAATTGAGTCGACATTCACGAGGCGTTTTTATCCGGCAAAAAAATGATTAAGAAATTTTTATTGGCTAGTATAAGGGCCTGTGTTTTAGAATTTGTCCGATTTTTTTCTCAGGGCTCGGTCTATTTTTGTAAAAACCCCGTATACATGTAGTACAAACTGTTATGGGGGGATAGTATGAAATTAATAAAAAAATTGATTTGGATAGCAGTGATTGCTTTTTTACTTTCAGCTTGTTCACAATTAGGGGGAGAAAAAGAAAATATTGATCCACCACAAAAAGTCTCATATGAAGATGAGTTGGATGTGACGGGTGAAAAGAATGCTGATGGAGAAAAAGCATATGAGGTGAAAACAGAGCTCTATTTGATAGACAAGAATGGGTATGTTGTTCCGAAAACATTGGGCTTACCAAATACAAAATCAGTAGCTAAGCAAGCATTGGAATATCTTGTCAAAGGTGGCCCAGTAACTGAATATTTACCAAATGATTTTCGAGCAGTTTTACCGGAAGGAACTGAGGTATCCGTTGATGTCAAGGATGGCGTAGCTACTGCTGATTTTTCAAAAGAATTTGCCGAGTACGCCCCAGAAGATGAAATGAAAGTCTTACAATCGATCACTTGGACTTTGACCCAGTTTGATTCCATCAAACAAGTTAAATTAAAAATGAACGGGAAAAATTTAAAGGAAATGCCGGTAAACGGAACTCCTATTAAAGATATGTTAACAAGAAAAGATGGAATTAATATTGATTCTTCAACTGCAGTCGATATCACCAATACGTATCCTGTTACTGTATACTACCTAGCTCAGAGCAATGAAGAAAGATACTATGTGCCGGTAACAAAGCGTGTGAGTAATAAAAATGATAACCCGGTAACTGCAGTTGTTAAGGAATTAATTAAAGGTCCGAATATGACATCAGACCTGTATTCGTTATTTATGCCGGATGTCGAATTAGTTGAAGAACCGAAAATGGAGAATGGCATAGTTAAACTGAATTTTAACGAAAATATATATGGCAGTTACGATCAAAAACTTGTTTCAAAGCAAGTTTTGGAACCTTTAGTACTTTCGTTGACGGAACAAGAGGGGGTTGAAGGGGTGGCTATCCAAGTAAACGGAAAGACAGATATTGTAAACCAGGATGGCAAACCTTTAACAGAACCGGTTACCCGTCCGGAACATGTCAATACTGGCAGTTTTTAATAAAAATTTGCTATAATAAAGATAGAAAGAGGGGGGACAAACCGCCTCTTTTTTTTCAATGCGGGGAGGATAAAGTATTGGTCAAACATATCGGACAAGTTTTAGTTTCAAACTCCAGACATCTTGTTCTCTACACTTTGAATAATGAAAAATAAGCTAAGTAACAAAAAATATTTTTTCAAAAAACTACTGCGCAAAGTACAATATTTTGTGTCATACTATATATGATACACACTTACCTTTGTGGAAAATCATCAAGAAATTTTTTGGGTATTAATTAAAATAATGAATAAGAGGTAAAGTATGGAAGAATTAATTATTGCAACAAAAAATAAGGGGAAAGCAAAAGAGTTTGAGGAACTATTTGAACCGCTCGGCTTCCGGGTAAAGACACTCCTTGACTACCCGGATGCACCTGATATTGAAGAAACAGGCAAAACTTTTGAGGAAAATGCGTTATTAAAAGCTGTTGGGATTTCCAATATTTTCCAAAAAATAGTAATAGCTGATGATTCCGGGCTTGTCATTGATGCTTTAGATGGGCGCCCTGGTGTTTATTCCGCTCGATATGCAGGAACTGATAAGGATGATGAGGCCAATATTCAAAAAGTCTTGTTTGAAATGAAAGACGTTCCGGAAGAAAAACGCACGGCTCACTTTCATTGCACCCTGGCTTTAGTTGTACCGGGAAAGGATCCCATCATTGTAGAAGGCACTTGTAACGGATTAATACTAACCGAAAAACGCGGAAATAACGGCTTTGGTTATGATCCGATCTTTTATCTCCCTCATTTGAAAAAAACAATGGCAGAAATAACATCTGAGGAAAAAAATCGAATCAGCCACCGGGGAAATGCAATTCGAAAATTATCTGAACATGTCCAAGAAGCTATGGAAAGAGGGGATTTTCTTTCATGAAGGTTTTGATTTGCAGTGACAGTCACGGATTAACGGAAGAACTTATCCAATTAAAAAAAACTCATCCGGATATGGACTATTATATTCATTGTGGTGACTCTGAATTGGACAAAGATCATTCTGCAATTCAAGGCTATCATGTGGTTAGGGGAAATTGTGATTTTGGCAACGATTTTCCTGAACGGGATTTGATTGCAGCCGGAAATGAAAGGATATTTATTACGCATGGGCATCGAGATCATGTCAAAACAAGTTTAATGAATTTACATTACCGGGCTATCGAACAAAATGCAACCATTGTTTGTTTCGGTCATTCCCATGTTCTCGGGGTTGAAAATATTGAAAGAATTTTATTTATTAACCCGGGCAGCATTGCCTTACCACGTATGCGGAAAGAAAGAACGTATGTCATCTTGGAAATAAATGGGAAAACAAAAACTGTTCATGTATACGAATATGGACATGGGGAACTTTTTCAAGAGTCATATGACATCTAATATTTTGGAAGAAGAAGGAAACAATACAGAATTAATTTCTCTTCTCTTCTTCTTCCAAAAAATTGAACAATATTATTGACATTAATCACAATAGGGCATATAATAAATCTTGTCTTTGATAAATAATTGTGTCCCAGTAGCTCAGCTGGATAGAGCACGCCCGAATAAGCTTCTTTGAATAAGCATCAGCGTACCAATCGAGCCGCTTCTTGAGTAAGCTTACTGAGATTGGGACGACGGAGTTACCAAATAGACGAAGAAAAAATTATACGAATAGTTATATGATGTCCCAGTAGCTCAGCTGGATAGAGCACGCCCGAATAAGCTTCTTTGAATAAACATCAGCGTACCAATCGAACCGCTTCTTGAGTAAGCTTACTGAGATTGGGACGACGGAGTTACCAAATAGACGAAGAAAAAATTATACGATTATTTATATTATGTCCCAGTAGCTCAGCTGGATAGAGCAACGGCCTTCTAAGCCGTCGGTCGGGAGTTCGAATCTCTCCTGGGACGTACTAAAAAGGAAGATCAAAGCCTTGACTTGAAAGGATTTTGAACAGAAAAGGGATGCTAACACAGATATAAATACTGTGGAAGTATCCCTATTTTTTCACAACAATATTTTCAAAAAGCAACAGCCTTCCATGCCGGTAATTTGCCCACATTATCGAATTCCTCTTCGCCGTAATTCGTTTTATGACAACGTTGCAGAAAGTTTTTTTAACTTACTTACCGTAAATATTTCCTGAAATCATTGATGGAAATAATAGAATATGATAAAATATTTAATGTCTTAAATTAAAATTATGTCCCAGTAGCTCAGCTGGATAGAGCGACAGCCTCCTAAGCTGTAGGTCATGAGTTCGAATCTCGTCTGGGACGTTTTTAGGTTAAAATCCGTTAGAAACGGTAAAATTAATTTTCGCAGGAATGTTGATTTATCAACGTTTTTGCGATTTTTTTATTTTTTCCTGTTTGAATAAGTTTGATATAAAAATCAAATCATTTTACACATTTTTTGCACAAGAATCTTGTGTAAAATCTTTTACACAACTCTATCCATTGGTTTTGTGTAAAAAATTTTACACAGCTTTATACATACGCTTAAACGTATTTACACTTAATTCCTCATCCTGCTGACGCATTTCTTTCATGATATGAGCGTATGTTTTCATGAGTGTTTCAACGTCATGCCCTAGTCTTTCCGCAACATAATTATAACTTGCCTTTTGATATAACAAAACACTGGCATGTGTATGTCGCAAGCCGTGTACCGATATTGGTTCAATTTTTAACTCTTTTAATATCAATTCCAATGCTTTATTTGCCGCACCATTACTAATTACTTTGTACTTAGATGTTGGACTGTAAAATACTAATTGTGTTATATTTTCGGGTGTTTTATCAAATAAATCTTTAAACACTGCCATTGTTTTCTCATCCATTTTTACTTTCCGGATGGATTGAATTGTTTTAGTTGGTACAAACCCTTCCCCCATTTTTTTTGTATATCCCCATTGTTTTGTCACACTAATCATGTTGGTTTTAAAATCAAAATCTTTTCTTGTTAATCCGACCATTTCGCCAAAACGCATACCACTTGTCAAACCTAATAAAAGTAAATAATAAACTATACTTTTGTCTAATCGTTCATGCAATGCGTTTAACAGTTTTTGACTATCTTCAAAATTCAAATGTTTTTCTTCCGGTCTTTTTTCCGGCTCTCCGGTTAAAACCGCGCCTCGAGTAAAATCAATCCGGATTATTCCCTCATCAATCGCCTCTTTTACACACGCCCTTATATGAGTGTTTAATTTACGTGTAGAGGCTTTAGCGTGTGTTTTGCCATATATGTTTAAAAACTCTTGGTAATCAGCTTTTTTTATTTCCTGAATAGCTTTATCACCAAAATACTCCTGTACCGTTTTTAGGCTTGTTTTATAACGCTCTAATGTGTTTTGGGCAATATCTGTTTTAAAGGTCTTTATCCATTTTTCCATGTATTCGGTAAATGGCACTGGCTTTAAATTTGGAATGACACCTTTTCGCAATTCCGCTTCAACTTCAGAAGCGGCAATTTGTGCCTCCCTCTTTGTCTTAAACCCACCTTTTCTAATTAACTTGCCTTTGTTGCTTACCGTATACTGCCATGTTTTGCCTCTCTTTTGGAAACTTGCCATAACCATTTCCCCTTTTTATTTTTAGTGTTAGATAATAAAATTCACGTATTTACAACGCTATCACCTCCCTAAATGGAAAGTATGTTCGTTTTAAAGTTAAAAATTTTTTAGTTCGAGTACACCTAATGGTTCAAAGTAAAGTATTTTACCCTCAATTTCTGTAAATAATCCATATTCTTCCTTATAACGTTTAATCGCATCTTCTAAAAATTCTTCCGTAACAGCAAGATATTCCGCAAGTTCGTATTTAGTCTGTATTCCTTCTTTGCTTGCGGAAATTAACTTTTCAAGCGGTACCAATTTTTTATACGCCCAATTCCTAGCACGTTTTTCTTGTTTCCGGTTCTCAATTTTTGATTGATCTAAAATGTTTCCGCTAGATGTATGATAATGACCTAATTCTTCGGCAAGTACACAGGCCTTTTCGATTGATGACTCTATTTTTTTATTAATACAGACAACATTGTTTGAGTATAACCCCTTTATTTTTTTGCTTAATTTTTTCTCATAGACTGACACCCCGAGTAATTCAGACTCAAATAATAAATCTTCATAGCCCATATTTCTCTACTCCTGTTGTTTCCTTTTGGCTTTAACAAATTCCATAAATTTTTCAATTTCTTCCAATTCTTCATCTGTCCACTCATCCCCATCATGATGAGCAGCTATAGTTGTTACGTCATCTTCATTGCTTTTATTACCAATTAGCCAGTCTAGGGAAACGTTAAAATAATCAGCGTACATATTAGCGTCATCTATGTTAGGTTTTGACTCGCCTTTCTCCCACCTATAAATAGAACTTTTACTAGTTTTCGCATCATATTTTCTTGCGAATTCTTGAGCTAATTGTTCCAAAGATAGTTTTTTACTGGTTCTCAATTGTGTTATCTTCTCCGAAAAAGACATCATAAGAATCCCCCTCAAACTTTTTTAAAACTTAAACGTCCTTAAATTATTTAAATACATTTTAATATATCCGTTCCAAAAATTCAACAGGTTTTAATAAATTTCCCGAAAATGAAATTTTTCGTTTGACTTTTATTTTTTATGGTGTATTATAATAATTACAAGGCGTTCCAAAAATGGGAAATGGAGGTGATTAAATTGGATAATAAAAAACCATTTTATAAGTTAAAAGGGTATCTCGCCGAAAACGGAATAAAGCAAAGAGACCTAGCGAGACAAATAGGAATGAGTGAAGTTAGCTTATCTCAAAAGATTAACCGTGCAGGAAGTACATTTACCATTGATGAGGTGAAAAAGATTTGCGAAGTACTGGGTATATCAGCAGATGATTTTTTTTTAACTCAATCGTTCCAAAAATGGGAAAAGAAAGTAGTTTGAAGAAATGTCATGAAACAATGAAAGGAGGTGAAAAAGTTTGCAACAGTTAAAAGCAGAGGTGGTTATACAGATTCCTAAAGACATGGTACTAGTTTCAAAAATCGAACTTGAGGAATTAAAGCGGCAAGAATTAACCGGTGTTTATTGGACAATGAAAGATTTACAAAAAAGGATCAATAAAAGTGATAGATGGATTAAGGATAACATTCTATATCCATCTAAATTCCGGAAAATTTTAGATGTTGAAAACGGTGGTTTTGTCTATTATCCAAAAAACCAAGGCCAAACATGGAGCTATCAAGCTACGAAAATGGCGGCATTTTTGGAAAAGCATTTTAAAGAAATTTTCAAGGGGTGAAACAAAATGATTTTGGTTTATACCAAGGAAGAAATTGAAGAATTACGCAGAGCGCATGAATTAGCTGAAGCCGTGAAAATATGGCATAAAATGCTACAAAACGGTGATTTGAACAGTGATGTGTTTATAAAACTTGTCGGAGAAAAAATAGAAGAAATTGAAAGGAGACGTGAAGATGATTGAGTCAATGTTTGGGATGTTGTAAATCAAGAGGAGGGAAAAACATGTCATTAAGTGCAAATTTAGCAGAATATGTTTCGGATGGTGATTTAAGTACAAAGCTTGAAAACGTGGAGTATTCGACAAATTTAAGGGATATTGTAACGGTTGGGTACATGATTGAGCACTTTAAAGGGAGTGACGAACAATGATGTATAAAAAAAAGACCACTCGGTAAAGTGGCCAAAGAAAATCAATTTCTAAATAGATTATAACACGAAAGGAGTTTTTATGAAATGTCCAATAAAGCAATTGACTTGCAACTATCACAATTGGCCAATGGAGCAATCCAGGAAAAATTAGATTATCAATTAAAAAAAGTTTTTGAAAACATACATGACCCGAACACAAAAGCCGAAGCTAAACGGACAATCACAATTAAACTTGAATTTGTCCCGGATGAAAACCGCCAAACGATAAAAGTAAATTGCGATATGTCTCATAATCTTGCAAATGTTAAGGGTGTATCCATGACAGTATTAACTGGGAAAGATTTATCTAATGGAAAGATTGAAGCTCGGGAACTTAAATCAAATATACCCGGACAAACTTATTTTGATGATGATGGTATTAAATCAGATGTTGGGATACCAATTGATGTCATTGAACGCGAGCAAAACCGAAAAATTATTAATCTACAGGAAAATAGGGGGTAACAATTCATGATAAAAGAAGCACTCAAATATTTAATGGATCTGTCAATTAAACCGGATGAAAGAGTCGTAGATATTACCGATGCTGAAGGAAATAACCGCACATTCATTATTGATAGTGAGGGAGACCCAAAGGAAGTTAAACCACTAATTACTCGCGCAACAGAACCATTACGTATCAATACGCTAACAGGTTTAGTTGAATATGTGAAAGCAAACCTTGAAAGAACAAACTCACAATTCTTCTTACAAGTACTTGATGAAAAAACAGTGCTTTTAAAAGGGTTGTTAGATAGTCTAGGAGGTCGTGAAACATTAATTATTGCTGAAGCAATTACTCCGACATTTAATTACGGATATTTCCTAAGCACAGAAGAGCTTATCATTGCTTTCCAATCAAAATTTGTTCAAACAAAAGACAGAGACTTGTTGTTGAAAGTGGTTGGAAATGTTAAGGAAGAAAACGTTCGTGAGACAGGTGATAACGGAATTGCTCAAGCCGTAACCATTAAAACTGGTGTTGCTTCGGCTGCTGATGTACTAGTTCCTAACCCTGTAAATTTAGCGCCTTATCGAACATTTCTTGAAGTAGAACAACCTACAAGTAATTTTATTTTTCGAATGAAAGATGGTCCGGTTGGTGCAATTTTTGAAGCCGATGGGGGAGCATGGAGAAATCAAGCTATAGCCAACGTTCGTGAATACTTAGCTACTGAATTAGAATCAGAAATTGAAAAAGGGAGAATTACTATTATCGCTTAAGGAGGGACGTGATCATGATAAAAATTAACAAGCTGGAAATAGAAAATGTAAAACGTGTAAAAGCTGTAAAAATTGAGCCTACTTCATCCGGCCTAACCATCGTTGGCGGAAAGAATAATCAAGGTAAAACAAGTGTATTAGATGCAATAGCTTGGGGGCTGGGCGGTAACAAATACAAGCCTAGCCAAGCAAATCGTGAAGGTAGTGTTGTACCGCCTTACTTACACATTGTTTTATCTAATGGTTTGGTAGTTGAGCGTAAAGGTAAAAACAGCGATTTAAAAGTTATTGACCCGAACGGCCAAAAGGCAGGGCAACAGCTTTTAGATAGTTTTGTAGAAGAGTTGGCTATTAATCTTCCGAAATTCATGAATTCGACAAGTAAAGAAAAAGCAAATATCTTACTACAGATTATCGGTGTCGGGGACAAGTTGGCAGAACTCGAGAGAAAGGAAATGGAGCTTTACAACAATCGTCATGCAATAGGTCAGATTGCAGACCAAAAAGCGAAATTTGCCAAAGAACAACCGTATTATCCAGATGCTCCGAAGGAACTTATTTCTCCGTCTGAGTTGATTAAACAACAACAAGAGATATTAGCTAGGAACGGAGAAAATCAACGGAAAAGACAAAACCTAGCGCAAATCCAACAGCAACATACCTTACAAGGACAAGAAGTTGAACGATTAAGACGACAATTAGCTGAAGCAGAAGCAGTTTATGCTAAACTCGGTCAAGATTTAGCTACTGCACAAAAAGATGCGCTAGACCTGGTAGATGAATCTACAGAAGAGTTAGAAGCTAATATCCAACAGATTGACGAGATTAATAGAAAAGTCCGGGCGAATCTTGATAAAGAGAAAGCCGAAGAAGAGGCAAATGAATACCGAAATCAATACGACAATCTAACCAATCAGATTGAAAAGATTCGTAAGCAGAAAACGGACCTATTAACCAATGCAGATTTGCCTTTAGAAGGCTTATCAGTAGAAGATGGTGAGTTAATTTACAAAGGCCAAAAATGGGATAACATGAGTGGCTCTGATCAGTTAAAAGTATCGACGGCTATTGTTCGTAAATTGAAACCAGATTGTGGTTTTATCCTATTAGACAAATTGGAACAGATGGACTTAGACACGTTAAAAGAGTTTGGACAATGGTTAGAACAGGAAGGATTACAAGCTATTGCGACTAGGGTTTCTACAGGTGATGAGTGCTCTATCATTATTGAGGATGGTTATGCTGTAGGACAGCAATCGGTAGTTGAGCAACCCTCGGTACCAACCGCACCAACATGGAAAGCAGGTGAATTTTAATGAATATAACTCGTGGAAAGGTAGCCAAAGCACAAAAAGTTGTGATTTATGGTCCCGAAGGAATTGGGAAGTCTACATTGGCTTCTCAATTTCCCGAACCTGTTTTTATCGACACAGAGGGAAGTACAGCAAATATGGACTTAGCAAGATTGGACAAGCCGTCAAGTTGGTCATTCTTGTTGCAACAAATAGATTGGGTAAAACAAAACAGACCATGTAAGACGTTAGTTATAGACACAATCGACTGGGCAGAACGCATGTGTATTGAACATATTTGCCAAACAAATCAAAAAAGAAGTATTGAAGATTTTGGTTACGGAGCCGGCTATATCAAATTAGAGGAAGAACTTGGTCGTTTCCTTAATGTTTTGCAAGATGTTGTTGATATGGGTATCAATGTTGTTTTAACTGCCCATGCTCAAATTCGGAAATTTGAACAACCGGACGAAATGGGTGCTTATGATCGCTATGAATTGAAGTTAGGTAAAAAAACCTCAGCCCGTACTTCAGCGTTGGTAAAAGAATGGGCAGATATGGTTCTGTTTGCTAATTACAAGATTTACTCCGTAGCTACTGACAAAGACGGTAAAAAACATAAAGCACAAGGTGGTGCCCGTGTTATATACACACAACATCATCCTGCCTGGGACGCCAAAAACCGTCATAATTTGCCGGAAGAAATACCGATGGATTATTCACATATTGCCCATATTTTTAACGAAATAACTCAAATAGAGAATGTGCCGGTACAAAAGCCTGAACAACAGATTCAGCAACCGGAACAACAATCTATAACCGAACCATTGGTTCAGACATCTCAACCTCAACCGGATTTGACAACGGAGCCAGCAAAGACAGTAGAACTAAATCCAATGATACCGAAGTCATTGCGGGACTTAATGATTCAAAATAATGTATCAGAGGAAGAAATTCAGATAGTTGTTAGCAAAAGAGGGTATTACCCAATGGGGACACCTATCACAAACTATGATCCCGGATTTGTCGAAGGTGTATTAGTTGGTGCGTGGCCGCAAGTATATAACATGATTCTAGAGTTTAGAAAAGATCTACCATTTTAAAACAACTTAGGAGGAATTAATAATGAGTGAAGAAAGAGAATTAATGTGGGATGACGAGATAGAAAAGGATGGGGCTGATTTTGTCCTACTTCCTGAAGGTGATTATTATTTCACTGTTACAAAGATGGAACGTGCCCGTTTTGCTGGTAGTGAAAAAATGCCACCTTGTAACCAAGCAAAACTCGAGCTGACTATCCACAGCCCCGAATACGGTGATGTAATTGTATTTCATAACTTGTTCCTTCACACAAAAACAGAGGGATTATTATCTAACTTTTTTACTGGAATCGGCCAAAAGAAAAAAGGCGAAAAGTTAAAAATGAACTGGAATACAGTAATTGGTGCTAAAGGTAAATGCAAATTAATAGTAAACAAATATATGTCAAAAGGTGAAGAAAGAGCAATTAACCAAGTCCGAAAATTTTATCCATTTGAAGAGGCTTTTCCTAATGCACAAACTAATAATTTCCAACAATCATCTAATTACCAAGCGCCTTTTCCAACTAATAACAATGGATTTACACCAGGGCAGTTTTAGGAGGTAATTATGGAACTTAGAGACTATCAACAGGAAGCCCGTGAAGCCATACAAAACGAATGGGAAAAGGGCATTAAAAAAACTTTGTTAGTATTACCTACTGGGTGCGGTAAAACAATCGTCTTTTCAAAAGTAATTGAGGACCGGGTGAAAAAGGGCGAGCGTGTTCTCGTCCTCGCTCACCGGGGCGAATTGTTAGAACAAGCTGCTGACAAGTTAGAAAAATCCACAGGACTGAAATGTGCCACTGAAAAAGCTGAACAAACATCAATTGGTAGTTGGTACCGTGTCGTAGTCGGCAGTGTTCAAACGTTACAGCGTGAAAAACGTTTGAAAAACTTTCCTAAAGACTTTTTTGACACAATTGTCATTGATGAAGCGCATCACTGTATTTCAGATGGGTATCAACGAGTCCTGACATATTTTGATCAGGCGAATGTACTAGGTGTTACAGCTACACCAGACAGGGGAGATATGCGCAACTTAGGTACATACTTCGAGAGTCTAGCTTATGAATATACGTTACCTAGAGCGATTAAAGAAGGATATTTAAGTCCGATTAAGGCTTTAACTATTCCCTTGCAATTAGATTTGTCAACAGTTGGCCAACAAGCTGGTGACTTTAAAACAAGTGATTTAGGGACAGCGTTGGACCCTTATTTAGAATCGATTGCTGATGAAATGTGGAAAAATGCAAGAGATAGAAAGATTGTCGTATTTCTTCCGTTGGTTAAAACGTCACAAAAATTCACGGAAATTTTAAATAATAAGGGTTTTAAAGCGGCAGAAGTAAACGGAGAGTCACAAGACCGAGCTGAAATACTTGAAGAATTTGATAAAGGAAAATATAACGTCCTTTGCAATTCTATGTTACTTACGGAAGGTTGGGATTGTCCAAGTGTTGATTGTGTTGTAGTTCTCAGGCCGACAAAAGTAAGAAGTTTATACAGTCAGATGGTTGGGCGCGGTACCCGACTTTTTCCTGGAAAAACTGAATTATTGTTACTGGATTTCTTGTGGCACACAGAACGTCATGAGCTTTGCCATCCGGCGCATTTAATAGCTAGTAATGATGAAGTTGTTGCAGCAATGACGAAAAAAATTGAAGAGGCAGGTATTCCACTCGATTTAGAGATAGTAGAAAAACAGGCTACTGAGGATGTAGTGGCTCAACGAGAAGAAGCGCTTGCTAAGCAACTAGCTGAAATGAAAAAGCGCAAGCGTAAACTTGTGGATCCATTGCAATTTGAAATGAGTATCCAAGCCGAGGACTTATCAAGCTATGTACCAACATTTGGATGGGAGATGGGCCCGCCAAGTGAAAAACAAATTAAAACGCTTGAGAAATTGGGTATTTTTCCGGACGAAATCGACAATGCAGGGAAAGCTACTAAACTATTAGAACGATTAAATAAACGGCGTCAAGAAGGACTAACCACGCCGAAGCAAATACGTTTCTTAGAACAACGTGGTTTCCAACATGTGGGCACATGGAAATTTGAAACGGCCAAAAAATTGATTGATCGAATTGCGGCAAATGGTTGGCGAATACCTGCAGGTATCAATCCAAAAGAGTATAAAGCTGAGTAATAGAAACAAAATGCGAATTAAGAATCGGAGGAAAATGAAATGGAACTTAAAGTAGGGGATAGAATAGAAATAATAGGAAAAAACGGAGTAGCAGTTGCTAAAGGGACTATTTACAACATCAATGAATTTCGTGAGCCTAGCATGAAGTATGCAGTTCATGTTGATGGCTATAAAGAAGATGTTTTATTTTTTGGAGAATCACAATTAGTAAAAATTGATTGATACTAAATACGTTGACCATTATGAGATGAAAGCCAAGAAAGTTGGTGAGGTATTTGGAAACTAAACTAGATCTGCTTCCTTTACTAGATTATATAGATCCTACTTACTTAAGTTACAAAGAATGGATCGATGTAGGAATGGCCCTGAAGCATGAAGGCTATACAGCGGCCGATTGGGACGAATGGAGCAAACGGGATGGTGCGCGTTACCATCCCGGAGAATGTTTCAAGAAGTGGACAACATTCGAAGGAACTGGTATTACCGGTGCGACTATTACGCAGATGGCCAAAGAAAATGGATGGGCTCCGCACAGAACCAATGAAGAATCCAGGGAACTAGACTGGGATGACGAAATCAGCAAGGATGAAGACTATAAAATTATTGATGAAAACTGGATTGAGGGAAAAGAAATTCATGAACCCATCCATTGGAATCCAGTTCGAGAAATTACGCGATATTTAGAAACGCTTTTTCAGTCTACTGATAATGTCGGTTATGTTACGGAAACTTATAAAATTATCGATGAAAAAACAGGGGAAATCATTTATAAGCCTACGGCGGGTGCATATGACAGGACAGCTGGACAATTAATTGAAGCATTGAACAATTGTAATGGTGATATCGGATCTGTTCTTGGTGATTATAATGAGGAAGCTGGGGCATGGATTCGCTTTAACCCGTTGGACGGTAAAGGAGTAAAAAATGAAAATGTAACAGATTACCGATATGCATTAGTCGAGTCTGACAACATGGATATAGAAAAACAAAATGCCATCCTACGCGAATTGGAGTTGCCAATCGCCATTATGGTTCATAGTGGAAAGAGAAGTATTCACGCCATTGTACGAGTCGATGCACCAAATTATGAGGAATACCGCAAACGTGTTGATTATTTGTATAACGTATGTAAGAAAAATGGGTTGAATATCGATAATCAAAACAGAAATCCATCACGATTAAGTCGGTTGCCGGGAGTAATCCGCAACGGTAAAAAGCAATTTATCATCGATACGAACATCGGAAAAGCTGATTGGGATGAATGGCACGAGTGGATTGAGGATTTAAATGATGATTTGCCTGATATGGAGAGTCTATCAGATTTTTATAATGATTTACCAGATTTAGCACCGGCATTAATTGAAGGGGTGCTTAGACAAGGCCATAAAATGCTTATGGCTGGACCTTCTAAGGCAGGGAAGTCATTTGCATTGATTGAGTTAACAATTGCTATAGCAGAAGGTGCCAAATGGCTTGGTTGGCAATGTGCCCAAGGGAAAGTATTATATGTCAATTTAGAGTTAGATCGTCCAAGTGCTTTACATCGTTTTAAAGATGTTTACCAAGCGTTAGGCATTCAGCCGAAAAACATAGGGAATATCGATATATGGAACTTAAGAGGAAAAACGGTACCTATGGACAAGCTAGCCCCTAAATTGATTAGGAGAGCACAGAAAAAGAATTATATCGCGGTTATTATTGACCCGATTTATAAAGTATTAACAGGTGATGAGAATAGCGCTGACCAAATGGCTCACTTTACAAATCAGTTTGACAAAATCGCTACAGAATTAGGTTCTAGTGTTATCTATTGTCACCATCATTCTAAAGGGACACAGGGCAATAAGAAATCAATGGATAGGGCGAGTGGTTCAGGCGTATTTGCCCGGGATCCCGATGCCCTGATTGACCTGGTTGAGTTGGAGCTTACCGATGCCCTAATCAAGCAACAAGAAGGTAAAGTAGTAGCTGAAATATATGCAAATGCCATTAAACAAGTAAACTTTGACTACTATGATGAACACATTGGTCCAGATGATGAACAAAGTGTTTTCCAAATGGTTGAACATGCAAAACGTGTACTTTCGCAAGAACAGCTGGCACAAGTAGAATCAGAAATTGCTAAAGCTGTAAAAAGTATTCGCATAAGGTCAGCATGGCGGGTAGAAGGAACTCTACGGGAGTATCCAAAGTTTGAACCGGTGAACATGTGGTTCCAGTATCCTATCCACAAAGTGGATGATACAGGCATTTTAAAGGATATCGAACCAGAAGGGAACCTACCACCGTGGAAGAATGCCATGAATAAACGTAAGGATCCTGAACAGAAGAAACAAGAACGTATAGAAGCATTAGAAACAGCGTTCGAGGCTCTAGATGGAGAAAATAATCCTGTTACTGTGGGCGACTTAGCCGAATACATGGGGACTTCAAAAAGAACTATTTGGAATCGCATAAAAGAACACGGTGGATTTGAAACTAAAAGAAATCCGGATGATAAGGAAAGTTATGTAAGCAGAAAGTAACCGAGAAAAAACACGTTATTTTCGTTTCATACTAACACATTACAAGTGTGAAAAAAACATAATTTTCACTTTCGCACTTGTATATCTTAACCGAGAAAAAAACATGAAATAACGTTATTTTCACACTATGAAATATAAGTGTGAAATAAACATTAATTTTCGTTATTTTCGCAGGTAGAAAAAAACACTATATAAATATATATTTTTTTCTTCACACGTGCGTGTGTAGTCGTGTGGGTGTAGTCGTGCGTGAGCAAGCACGACGACCTACAACCACACACTAGACTACAAGGCCAAAAGTTTAAATTAACAAAACGTAATAATTACGATTTAAAAGGTGGGTGATCTTTAATGAGAAATAAGTATCCAGGTTATTGCTACAGGTGTGGAGGATACGTTGGAAAAGGAGAAGGTCATTTTGAAAGAAAAAAAGGTTACTGGCGATTGCAGCATGCAGAATGCGCTATTAAATATCGAGGTACCAATGTACAAGGTAATGGAGTACGACCGGAGGTGACTAAATGACGACTGAATTCTTTATGCTGATGTTGCCTCCGACTACAACACATCAACAGAAACAAGTTACGATAAAAAATGGAAAACCAGTGTTTTATGAGCCGGATGAACTGAAGGCGGCACGATCTAAGTTAATGGCTTACCTTGGTCAACATGTTCCGGAAAATAAATACACCGGTCCAGTTCGGTTGATAACCAAGTGGTGCTATCCGATAACTGGGAAACATACTGACGGCGAGTATAAATATACCAAGCCAGATACAGATAATTTACAAAAACTATTAAAAGACTGTATGACCGATTGTGGTTACTGGAAAGATGACGCTTTAGTAGTTTCAGAGATTACAGAAAAGTTTTGGGCAAACGTCCCAGGTATTTATATTAAAATCGAGGCGATTTGATGGACTACCAAAAGTTTTATAACGAAGTCGTGGATTGGATAAATACTGCAAATCAGATGGCCATGAAATATGGTTTAGATAGTATGGACTTTTGGAACTGGGTTACGTATTCAACTGGTGAAATGGGGAAAAAGTACAACAATCATCCATTGGTAATCAGGCAAATGGCCATGTTATACGATTGGCTAGATGATATTTATGCGGAAAAGGAGATGTGAAAAATATGGTCGAGAACAAAATGACCTTTGACAAGCATATGTTTAAGAAGCATGCGCCTTTAGATATTAAAAAACTATTATCATCACATGTCGACAATCTGGATGGTAAAGAAGTCGTATTTAACAAAGAAAAATTCGGGATTATAACTGAATATGAAGTGGATGGGCAACTGTTTTACTTATATCCAGTATCAAAAGATTGGTGCACGAATGGAGATGATAAAAGTGCGAAAAATTAAATTCACAATCTCATTGGGGTTAGTCGGCTGTAGTAGGGAAGATGTAATCGAATTTGAAGATGACACAACAGACGAAGAAATTCAACAAGCATATACAGATTGGATGTACGAACAAATTGACGGTGGTTGGAAAGAGGTGGAAGAATGAACGTTGCAGCAAAACCAAGAAAAGTTACGTTTAAACATGCAGAAGCAGAATGGTATAACTACTATCACACGTTAAAAGAGATTGCCAGACTACGAGAAGAAATCATGTCACCTTTCCGGGATGAAACTGACGAGAACAGGGGCGGCGGAAAGTCCAATATTCCCGGAAAGCCAACAGAACGAATTGCGACTAGACTAGCAACAAACAAAAAGCTGGAGTACTTAACAGAGATTGTTGAGGCAATCGAACAAGTTTACAATGCGTTGCCGGACGACTATAAAAAGTTGGTAAGGTTGAAATACTGGAACCGCAATAAAAGGCTGACGTGGGAGGGAATAGCCGGGGAATTGCATGTAAATCGAGCAACGGCTATGCGTTGGAGAGATAGCATCATTCAAGCGACAATTGAACTTCTTGGATGGAGATAAAAAGTTGCGACTAAAATGCGACTTTTGACGTCTAAAAAAGTGCTAATATGGTAATGTGGGCGAAATGGTAGAAACCATTAAAACCCGCAAAAAATAAGCTGTTGACGAGTCTAATTAGTCTTTTATTTGTTCCTTTTATGAAGGACTTGGCCAGTTGCAAGTCGCCTAGGTTGTGGATAACTTAGGTGACTCTTTTTATCGTGTTTTCCTCCTGAATTTTTTAGGTATTTGGAAGGATTTTTATTTTGTTTGTCGAAGTTTATCTTTATAAAGCAAAACGGGAGGACTGAAATATGGCAGAAGAAAAGACAATTTTGGAATTTGAGACCTATTTGTTTGGGATTAAAGGGAACGATAGTGGGTTAATAAAAATACCTAGAGAAAAGTATGAATTGACAAACGAACGACTAAAAATAACTAAGCAAGGTGTTATTGCCGAATCAAAAAGTGATATCGAATTATACAAAGTAAAAGACATTACAGTCATCCAAAAGTTAAAGGACAAGGTAATGGATATCGGCGACATTGAGATTATGACGGCCGATAATACAAAACACATTTTAAAACGTATTAAAAGTCCGTATGACGTACGGGAAACAATTAGAAACGCAGCCAAAGAAGCAAGAGAAGCAGTTGGAGTTACATATCGAGTAGATCTATAGGGGGACCTGAAATAGGGTCCTTTTTAATTTGCTTTATGCAGTTAGCAAAAAGGAGTGAGGTGTATGTAGATGGCTAAAGGCAAATATCAAGAATGGCTTACACCTGAAGGATTGTTAAAAATTGAAGGATGGGCAAGAGACGGGCTTACAGATGAGCAAATAGCCCAAAACATTGGGATTAGGCGTGAAACTTTATACGATTGGAAAAAGAAATATTCCAACATTACTAACGCCTTAAAAAAAGGCAAAGAGGTTGTAGATCGTCAAGTTGAGAATGCCTTGTTAAAACGTGCATTGGGGTATAAATACGATGAAATTACGTATGAAAATGGGAAAGAAACGAAACGAGTAACGAAAGAAGTACAACCAGATACAACGGCTCAGATATTCTGGTTAAAAAACAGACGCCCGGATAAATGGCGCGACCGAAAAGAGTTGGATGCGAACGTCAATCATTCTAATAATCCATTTCAAGAGCTTTCAGTGGATGAATTAAAGAAGTTGGCTGATCTAGATGAATAAGAATGAATATATCAAACAACAAGCCAAATTAGAACTCGCTAGACGTGAGTTCTTTTATTTTTGTAATGCTTTAGCGCCGGATTTTTATAAACCAGAGAGAAAGTTTCTGATTGATCTATGTGACAGCATGCAGGAGTTTTATTTCAGCGATGATAGTGTTTTGGTCGTTAACGTTCCACCCCGACATGGAAAGTCGTTTACTGCCGGTCATTTAGCTCAATGGATATTTGGTATCAATCCGGCTGAAAAGATTATGACCGGCTCTTATAACGAAACACTTTCCACTGTTTTCTCAAAACAGGTTCGGAACTCTATTCAGGAGATAAAAGCCCATGAAAACAAAATAGTTTATAGTGACATTTTCCCTAATACGAGAATCAAACAAGGCGATGGGGCTATGAATTTATGGAGCTTGGAAGGACAGTATAATAATTATTTAGCCACAAGCCCTACGGGGACGGCTACAGGGTTTGGAGCAAGCCTATTAATCATAGATGACCTGATAAAAAGCGCAGAAGAGGCATTCAATGCGGCTGTACTTGAAAAGCATTGGAACTGGTTCACAAATACCATGCTTTCCCGTTTAGAATCAGGTGGGAAAATCATCATCATTATGACCAGATGGCATTCTAATGATTTGGCAGGTAGGGCATTGAGAGAGCTTCCAGAGATAGGGTATAAAGTTAGGCACATTAACATGAAAGCTGTACAGGAAGACGGTTCTATGTTGTGTGATGATATTTTGAGCAAAAAGGAATATGAACAAAAAACAAGTGCCATGAGCCCAGAAATAGCCAGCGCCAATTATCAACAGGAACCGATTGACCTTAAGGGTAAATTATATGCCCATTTCAAAGAATACAAGATTAAAGATATGCCAAGTTTCAGACGAATCAGTTCGTACACGGATACAGCTGATACGGGCTCTGATTACTTGGCATCTTACATTTACGGGGAAACATTTGATAACGAAGCGTATATTTTTGACGTGATCTACACGAAGGATCCAATGGAAGTGACCGAACCTCTTCTTGCCAAGAAACTTTATGAAAACAACGTCAATTTAGCTTGGATTGAATCGAATAATGGTGGTCGAGGGTGTGCAAGAAGTGTGGAAAGGATTCTAAAAGAAAAATATCAATCTAACAAAACGAAAGTTAATTGGTTCCATCAAAGTAAAAACAAGGTTGCTAGAATCCTATCCAATGCAACATGGGTAATGGATCATGTGTATTTCCCTGAAGGTTGGCGTAACAAGTGGCCAGAACTTTATCAGGCATTAACGACTTACCAGAAAGAAGGTAAAAATGCCCATGACGACGCACCGGATGCACTGACAGGAATTGCGGAAAAAATGGGGAAAACCATTCAAGTAAAAACATTTAGGGGAGGGTTGTAGATGTCAGTTTTTATCTTTCCAAGAGAAAAAGAAATTACTGCCGAGGTTGTACAGAATTTTATCGAGCAGCATCAAGCAAAAATACCAAGATACCTTAGATTAAAAAATATGTACATTGGCAACCATCCAATTTTATCACAGCAAGATAAACCCGATTACAAACCTGACAATCGCCTAGTCGTAAACTTTGCCAAATATATTACAGATACGTTTAATGGTTATTTTATTGGAATTCCAATAAAAGTATCTCATGATGACCCAAGTGTAAACGACCGAGTGGATGAGTTTTTAAATCGGAATGATATGGATGATAATATTGCTGAACTTAGTAAAATGACAAGTATTTATGGACATGCATTTGAGTTTTTATATCAAAATGAGGAATCCGAAACTTGCTGCACTTATAGTGACCCAATGGAAATGTTTATTGTTTACGATGACACAATCGCGGAAAAACCGTTATTTGCTGTTCGTTACCAAGTCACAGATGATGGGATAAAAGGGCAACTATTTACGGCTACAGAGGAAATAACCATAACAGAAGGAAAAGATGGATTAATTCTGTCTGATAACAAGCCGCACTATTATGGCGATGTCCCGGTTATTGAATATATCGAAAATGAAGAGCGTCAATCAATCTTTGAAAATGTTGAAGCACTAATTAACGCTTATGACAAAGCAATATCAGAAAAAGCAAATGACGTTGACTATTTTGCAGACGCTTATATGAAAATTTTAGGCGCTGAAATAGACGAAACGACCATCCAGAATATCCGTGATAATCGAATAATTAATTTGTTTGGGGCTGATGATGTTTCTAAGTTGATTGTTGAATTTATGGAAAAGCCAAACGGCGATGCTAACCAAGAACATTTACTCGACCGAATCGAACGGCTTATTTATCAAACTAGCATGGTTGCCAATATTAATGACGAGTCGTTCGGCAATGCTTCCGGGGTTGCACTCGAATTTAAACTACAGCCGATGAAAAACCTCGCTGCTATGAAAGAAAGAAAGTTTGCTAGTGGGATGAATAGACGGTTTAAGATGGTATTCAATTTGCCAACAAATATGGAACCGTCAAAGAAAGATGAATGGCGAAATCTGAATTATACGTTTATCCGAAACATCCCTAGAAACATTTCTGATGAAGCTGATACTGCCGGTAAACTAGCTGGAATTGTATCAAAAGAAACGCAGCTTTCCGTTCTATCTTTCGTGGATAATCCGAAACAAGAGCTAGAACGGATTCAAAAAGAAAATCCAGGTAGTTATCCGACCAATGAGAATGGCGATTTTGTAACAGGAGGAAAAGAAGATGGCGAAGTATCGTAAAAAACCGGTTGTAGTTGAAGCTGTAAAATTAGAGAATAACCGCGATTCTATAGTAAATGCGATTGAATTTGTATACAACATAGGAATGGAATCAAGTCTGATTGGAATGAGTGCTACGGTGCAACAAATTGAACAAGAAGGAGGATTTATCATCAAAACGCTTGAAGGCGACATGAAAGTTTGTTTCGGTGATTACATCATTAAAGGTGTCAATGAAGAGTTTTACCCCTGCAAACCGGATATTTTTGAGAAAACATATGTTAAAGAGATTGAGTCATAGAACATGGATGGTGGTGTTGACGATGTATGACGAAAAACTACTTCATGAAATGATTACGAGAATATCAGAAGCAATGGGGGAATTTGGCAAGTCAATTAAAGAGCTTGCCGAAAAAATTCTTGGAGTTTATGACGATGTCGAAAAAGAAAAACAAAAATACCAACCGGTTAAAACAAAACATCATATCCCTTTAAAAATCGTTTCAAGGTCGCAAGTGATAAACAGAAAGCCTAGAACTATTTTTGCTAGGAGTAATTGTTGATGGCTACCTTATCCTATTGGGAACAACGAATGGAGCAGCTCTACAACGCTCAGGACAAAAAGAATAATGCTCTTGATAAGAAACTGAGAAAAGAGTATTTAAGACTGGAAGAAAGTATTAAAAAAGATATTGCCAGTTACTATCAGAAATATGGTACAGATAACGTAATTCAATATCGACAATTGGTGTTGAGCCTGTCACAGTCTGAACGAGATTTGCTTTACAAAGACATGGAAACTTTTGCTAAGAAGTATCCACAGTATGCAAACTTAATGCCTGTTCGTGAATCGATTTATAAGTTAAACAGACTTGAAGGATTGCAACTATCCATCCGCATGAAAATGGTGGAATTAGGGGCATTTGAGCAAGAAGGTTTTGAAAAACTATTGATGAAAGCCTATGAAAGAGGGTACTTGTCTACGATGAAAGGACTAGACAATGCACCTTCTTTTTTTAGCGTGAATGATATTTTTCTTCAACAAACGCTTAATCAGAAATGGATCGATGGCGGTAATTTTTCAAGTCGGATATGGACAAACAAAGAAAAGCTGATTAATACTTTAAACAACGAAATTCGAGACGCCATTATTCGTGGTGATGATTACAAGCAAATGTCCAAAATCATTCAAAACCGTTTAGGTGTTGGTGCAAATGACGCTTATCGTTTAGTTGTGACGGAAAGTGCTTTTGTTATGAACCAAGCCAATAAGCAGGCATTTATGGATGCGGGAATTGAACGTTATGAAATTACTGCTGTTTTAGACCACAGAACGAGCCCGATATGCAAACATTTGAACGGTCAGCAGTTTAATTTTAAGGATGCCAAAGTTGGTGTGAATTATCCACCATTTCATCCGTTTTGCAGAACTACTGTTGTACCGATTGAGAATTAAAGTTGACCCTGAAAAACAGAAGAAATTTGAAGATATGAAAAAAAAGCAATAGACAACTTCAAACGGAAATAAAAGCACTTAACTAATCCAAATAGTTAGGTGCTTTTTTATGCACAGAAAGAGGTGATTAAATGGACGTTAAAAACCTAGTTTCTAATGATGTTGCTTGGATGGTTGAACATGTTAACGGCCTCTATCGAGAAGGAAAAATAAAAGGGTTCACTGTTCAAATTTTGCAGACTAATGGTGAGATAATAACAGGAACATGTGGGGATATTTCTTTTTTAGAAAAGTTAGGGCTTATTGAAATGGCGAAACAAGATATATTCTACGAGGCAAATTCCTGAGGAGGTGATCCATATCTCCTAGCTACCAGGTGCGGTAGCCGTTTGTAAATTGTATAGGGGTGAAAGTTTTGCGACCATATGTAAACGATCGATTCGAAAACAACTTTACTTATCACAGTCCAAAAGAAGGACAGCCTGAGAAATACACTAAAATCCGAGAAAAAGCTAAAGAATTAGCTTACCTAATCGATGGTAATTGCCCTAACAGCCGTGAAAAGTCTTTGGCCATTACCAAAATTGAAGAAGCTATGATGTGGGCGAATGCTTCAATCGCTAGAAATGAATAATCTTTGTCCTAAGCACGACGTTAAAAGGCTTATTTTTAATACTAAAAATCAATCGTACACGGGTATTTTAACATGGCTATAGTATTTCATCATGTCAGTCGTAAATGGGCTGAATTTGGCGTGTTTGGGGCTTGAGAAGATGAAATAACAATAATGTGTAATACGTGTGTGGGATAGGAGGAACATGATTACTATGAATATTTTCGATAAAGCCAATAAATTAAAAGATTTAGAGAAAGCAAAAAAGTTTCCTTTGAAATTAGATTTACAATTCTTTGCTGAACCAGGTGAACCGGGAGACCCGGGAAATCCACCAAATCCCGAACCAACTCCTGAACCGACTAAGAAAATCGAATTGACGGAGGAGGAATTGCTAAAACGGATTGAAAGTGAAACGGATAAAAAACTGGATAAAGCATTGAAAACCGCCCGTGCAAAATGGGAAGAAGAGTTCAAAGCAAAACTTGAAGAAGAAAAGAAAGAGGCTGAACGTCTTGCTAAACTTTCCGAAAAGGAGCGTAAAGAGGAGGAACTCAAAAAACGTGAAGAGGAGTTAAATAAACGACTCCAAGAACTGGAACGGAAAGAGCTAAAGACAGAAGCAATTGCGGATTTGACTAAAAAAGGTTTGCCGGGTGAATTTGCTGATTTTGTTCTTGCTGAAAGTGCTGAAAAAACGCTTGAAAACATTAACACGTTTAAAAAAGCATTTGATGAAGCCGTTGCTGAAAAAGTGAAAGAAGCGTTAGCCGGGAAACCGCCGAAAGTAACAATGAATAACAAGGTATTAACAAAAGAACAGATAATGGCAGAAAAGGATACTATGAAGCGTTTGAAATTAATTCAGGAAAACCAACATTTATTTAACTAGGAGGAATGAAATATGGCAGAAACTAATTTACAAGTAACTGGTGATTTTGCGAAAGCTCAATCTATTGATTTTGTCGAACGTTTTGGATCTAACCTTTCAAAATTGATTGAAGCGTTAGGTGCTACTCGAAAAATGCCTTTAACAAGTGGCATGACTATTAAAACTTATAAATCTTCAGTAACTATGGCTGCTAATGATCAAGTTGGTGAAGGAGAAATTATTCCACTTTCCAAAGTGAAAACAGAGCCAGCAGATACCATTGAAGTAACATTCAAAAAATATCGTAAAGCTGCTTCTGTAGAGTCAATTCAAAAACATGGTTATGATCAAGCGATTATTGAATCTGATGAATTGCTATTAAAAGAAATTCAAAAAGGTGTTCGTAAAGATTTCTTTGATTTCTTGGCAACTGGAACAGGTTCCGCAACAGCAACTAACTTACAAGGTGCATTTGCTAAAGCGTGGGGGCAAGTACAAGTATTATTTGAAGATGATGCAGCACAAACAGTTGTATTCGTTAATCCATTAGATATTGCAGACCATTTAGCAGATGGAAACTTAACTGTTCAAACTGCATTTGGTTTACAATACGTCCAAAACTTTGCTGGAGTTGATACAGTAATCATTAATTCTTCTGTGCCAAAAGGGACTGTTTACGCTACAGCACCAGAAAACATTGTTTTAGCTTATGTAACGATTAGTGGTGGAGAACTTGGAAAAGCTTTTGACTTCACTACAGAAGAACTTGGTTTAATCGGTGTTACTCACGATATTCAAAAACAAAACTTAACAGCTGAAACAATCGCTTTGTCAGGTGTGAAGTTATTTGCAGAACGACTTGATGGTGTTGTGAAAGTTGCAATCCAAGAACCAGCTCCCGAAGTATAAAGAAAGGGTGTTATAGTATGTCTTATAAGGTTATTAAATCTTTTCAAGATCTAGATGATAATAAACATTTATACGAGGCAGGAGAACCTTATCCCCGTGAAGGGTATGAACCTACAGAAGAGCGTATTCAACAATTATCGACTGTAAATAACAATAAAAGACAGGTATTCATCAAGAAAGTAGGTGAGCCTGATGGCCAAGAACAAATAGGGCAGGGTGACAGAGAACAAGAAAATGTAATCGAATTTCCTAAGCACACGGGTGGCGGATGGTATCTACTGTCAAACGGTGAGAAGGTCCAAGGTAAAGATGAAGCAGTCGAGGCAGAAAAAGCATTGAAAGCCGGTGATTAATCATGGCGATTGATACACGTGTAAAAATTAGAATACCTGACATAAATGTGGATCTATTGAACGAATTTGTTCAAACAGCAACCGACCGGATTAAATTACGGTTAGGCTTAGCAGAGTTTCCAGTCGAGTTGGAATCCATTGCTGTTGAAGTTGTATGCGCCATGCATAACCGCAAATATCATCAAGGAATCAAAAGCGAAAATGCCGATACTTTTAGTGTTTCTTTTGTTGATGATCTGTTAAAAGAATATGAGTCTGATTTTCAAAGATATTTAGAAATAAAAGAAAAACAGGAGAATGTAAATAGAGGGGTGTTGAGATTCTTATGATTTTCAAACCTCTCTTTTTGTTTGCCAAACGAGAAAATGGAACAGACGTTTTAGGCAATCCAATTTATGAATTGGTGCAAATTGGACAGTCGGAAGGTCGTTTCTCGTCGTGGACGAATGAAGAAATTGCGTTAGATGTTCGGAATGTCACCATCAACAACAGAAAAATTCTAACGAGAGCAACAAAAGAGCAGCTCCAACAAGCTGACAAAGTGCAGTTTGAAGGCATGTATCACACGATAACGGCTATTACAGGGGATGATACAACAAGATGGAGAATTGTTGTTGTCAATCGCTATGGAAGTGAAAAACCGTGAGAATTGAATTCATTGGAACCGAAAAGTTAGAAAAAAAACTACTTAAAAAAAGTGCTACAGATTTCCAAGCAGTTGCGGAAAAAAATATTCGTGATATTTATACGAGATCCCAAAAAGAAGGCGGCACTCCGGTTGGCGATTATAAAGGCGGTGGACAATTAAGAAAATCGGCTCGATATCGCGGTGATGAGATGGGATATACAGCACATTATGCGGCTCATGTTGAGTACGGACATCGATTAGTTCGAGGAGGTAGAACGATTGGGTATGTTCCGGGTCAATACTTCCTAAAAAAGAACGTAGATGCCCAAAGGCCCATTTATAAGCAAGATTTAATAGATAGACTAAGGGAGTGATTAGATGTACAAAAAATTATTATTTACGGATATATTAGTTTCGATTATCGAAAAAGTAGAAGCGAATACTGGGTTACGGTGTTATGACAACGTACCTACTGATGCTCCTATGCCTTTTTATCACGTGGAGATGATTGGCTCTACCCCAGAAAAAAGCAAAACGATGATGAAAGACCGCTATCAGGCTGTTATCCATGTTTTTACAGAAGGTGGTAGTTCTGTAAATATATTTAATGCCATACACAAATTAGAAGAAGCTTTATCGGAGGATATTGAGTTACCGGGTGATTATGAGGTAACTTTACAAGTCCCAAATGGTGTATCTCAAATACTAGATGAAGCAGACGGAACAAAACACGCTGTAATTGGCTATGATTTTGTTGTTTTTAGTGGCTATAAAGTAAAAATATAAGGAGTGATATCAATGGCTTTTGAAGATAATTTATACTGTGATTTTTCAGGGAGCGCAACAAAGGCTGTCGCTGGTAAGGATATCTTACTTGCTATTTTTAATTCAACAGGAGATAAGCTGCTTGCCGTTGCAGGGCAGCAGGGATTAACCATTAACCGTTCGAAAGATTCGATTGAAGTTACTTCCAAGGATACTAAAGGTGGATGGAAGGCCAAAATTGGAGGCATGAAGGAATGGTCCATTGATAATGACGGACTGTATGTTGCAGATGACGAATCACACAAAACACTCGGAAAAGCGTTTGAAGATGATGAATTCGTGTGTTTAAAAGTCATTAATCAAAAAACGAAAGAGGCTATGTTTGGCGGCCTTGCTATTGTTAGTGACTACTCACTAGAAGCACCTTTCGATGACGCAATGACGTACTCTATTAGTTTGGAAGGAAACGGCCCACTTGTCGATTTATCTAATCAAGAAGGCAGTTTAATGCCAGGAGAATCTGAAGCTCCAGCAGGTGCTTAAGTAGAAAGGAGAATGCTGAATGTTTGAAGTAGATGGGGTTGTGTACGCCTTGAAGTTTAATATGAAAAAGTTGAAAACCGTTGAAGCTGTAACGAAAACGAGTGTAATCGGAGAAATATCCAGGAATAACGGTGTTTTATCTTTAAATCTTTTGGAACAGCTTTTTTCATTTGGCTTAGTTGAGGAAAAGACAAACGAGCCCGTAAAACAAAAGAAAGCACTCGAAATGTTTGAAAAAGTAATAGAGAATAACGGTCTTTTAACAGTGAATTTGGCAGTGGTTGAAAAGCTGCAGGAAGACTTGGGTTTTATGTTTCGGTAGAACTCGTAGAAAGCGAGCTACCGAATTATGACCCCACTCCGCGCGATTTGAGGATAGCAAAGCTAGCCGAACCATTTCAGAACGAAATGGAGCTAGCTTTTTTTGTTGTTGAAATCGGTATGTCCAAAAAAGAATATGAATCGTTAACTGAAACTGAAAAAATGTTCATCCGAAAACGACATGAACAGAAATTTATTAACGAAAAAACTTGGCTGCGTAATGCTGTGTTGAATGCGGTCAATAACGCACTGCGGAAAAAAGGAAAAAAATTTATTGAACTTTTTCCGAAAAAACAACACAAAGCCGACAAGGAGTACAACAAGAACGCTATTAAAATCGTCATGGAAATGGAAAAGACAAACGGCAAATCTTGGATAAACTTAATCTATGAAAGAAACGGAAAGAAACCTCCACAGAAGGGAGGAAAATAAATGGCGGATTATACGCTAAGTGCGAAGATAACCGGAGATTCGAGTGGTTTTACAAAAGCATTTCAAAATGCTACGAAAACACTAAATGATTTGTCTGAGAGAACCAAAGAGATAAGTAAAAAAGTGAGCGAGGCAGGGAAAAAAATTAGTAGTTTTGGTGACCAATTAACAAGTAAAATTACAAAACCTGCATTAGCCGCAACAAGTGCATTGGTGGGAGTAACCTTAGTTAAGGGGTTTAGTCGATTAACAGGCATTGACAACGCACAAGCAAAATTAAAAGGATTAGGTCATGACGCGAAAAGCGTTGAACAGATCATGAATTCAGCACTTGAATCCGTAAAGGGTACTGCTTTTGGTATGGATGAGGCTGCTACAACTGCCGCAAGTGCTGTTGCGGCTGGTATTATGCCAGGTAAAGAATTAACTCGTTATCTTTCTCTTACGGCAGACGCTGCAGCGATTGCTGGTGTATCTATGGCAGAGATGGGTTCGATTATTAACCAAGTCCAAACTTCACAAGTAGCCTACACGGATAACCTTAACCAATTAGCTGATAGAGGTATTCCCGTCTATGAATGGTTGGCTGATGAAGCTGGTGTAGCAGCAGCTGATGTCAAAAAGATGGCATCCGAGGGGAAAATATCTTCTGAAATGTTCTTAGCCGCTATCGAGAAAAATATCGGTGGTGCGGCAAAGATAATGGGGGAGTCTTCATTTACTGCGGCGATTGCCAACATATGGGCTTCTGTAGGAAGGATAGGTGCTAACTTCCTTGACGCTGGAGGAAAAGGAGGGGGATTCTTCTCCGCTATAAAACCCATGCTCGCAGATTTTAACGAACGTTTGGGAGTGGTTGAGGAAAAAGCGGCTGATTTAGGTGTGAAGTTTGGTGAAGCTTTTAATAAAGTTATAACAAAAGCAAGTGAGCTAAAAACTTGGTTCGACGATCTCTCCCCATCTGTTCAAAGTCTCATCGTTAAGGGAGCTGGAATAGGTGCTGCTATTGCTGTTGGAATTGGACCGGCGTTAAAAATCGTAGGGGCATTAACTACAGGATTTAGCGGGGTCATGTCGGTATTAGGTTTTTTAATAAGTCCTATAGGCTTAGCGATTGCAGCATTCACAGGATTAGCAGCAGTATTTGGCTATCAAATGGCTACGAATGAAGCATTTAGAAGTAATGTGATGTCTGTATTTAGCTCGATAGGGGAAAAGATTTCAAACGTGGTAGAAACGGTGAAAGGGATTGTTCAAGCAATCTTACCTGTATTTACCGCATTCTTTTCCAGTATTATGAGTGGTTTTAACTCAGCTGGCGGTGTAGGAAGTGGGTTTGGTATTCAGTTAGCTTCCATATTTATGGGGCTAAATCCGATTATTAAAGGTATTATCGTTTTATTCCAAAGCTTTGGACCACAAATTGTTAGTGCATTTCAACAGGTTTCTGCCATGCTTATTCCGGTTGTATCGACAATTGGAACAGCTTTAGGAGAAATTGCTGCAACGATTATTCCGGTCTTTATGAGCGCTTTACAAACGCTTATCCCAGTCGTTGTACAGGTCGGTATGGCATTTATGAATATTGTACAAATGGTCTTGCCAGTCTTAATCTCACTGATTAATCAGTTGGTGCCAATCATTACACAAATCGTTACGGTAATCGCCCAAGTAGCTGCTCAATTAATGCCATTGGTTACAATGTTAATAAGCACATTACTGCCAGTTATTGTTAATATTATCGCGACAGTGATGAATATCGTACAAACTGTTGCACCGGCTGTTATTGCTGTTATTAGCGCTGTAATGCAGATAGTCCAAGCGTTATTGCCAATCATCATGAGTATTATTACAGTTGTTGTCGAAGTAATAGCAAGCGTCATATCTATCATTACACCAATCGTTGCTTTTATCGGTGGAATCATCAATGCCATAATGGCGGTTATTGCTCCAATCATTGCTTTTGTAGCGGGTGTAATTGCCAATGTTGTTGCCGTTATTCGACCAATAATAAATATTGTTACAGGAATATTTAACACGGTATTTAGTGTCGTTAGTGGTGTTTTTAGAAACATTGTTACATTCATTGGTTCGGCAATCAATGGAATTAGTTCTGTTATTAGCGGCATTAGTTCCGTTGTTTCAAGCGTGTTTAACTCCGTCTTTAGTATTGTTTCTGGAATTATGAACCGTGTTTCTAGTACTGTTTCAGGAGTATTTAATGCCATCCGTGGATCGTGGTCTGGTTTGACCGGTTTTGTTTCCGGCGTGTTTTCAGGGATTTCCGGGGCTGTCCAAAAACTTGTAAATCAAGTTAAAGGGTTTGTTAACAACGTAATTGGCGGAATTAATGCGGCTGTAGGATTAATTAACAAAATACCGGGTGTAAGTATAGGGAAAATCCCTTACCTTGCACGTGGTACAGACGATTGGCAAGGCGGTTTCGCCATCATGAATGAAGGTGGACGAGGTGAGTTAGTTAATCTACCTAATGGCGCACAGGTGATTCCACATGATGTAAGTATGAAGTATGCAAGGGAGGCTGCCAAAGAAAATAGTCGCGGATCAGGTGATTATATTGCAATTGGGCAAAATGATAATAGACAAATCGTTGATTTGTTAAGGCAACTATTAAGTAAAAATCAGGTTGTTGTATTGGATACCGGCGCTGTTGTAGGGGGTACTTATAATGAATATGACCGTTACGGCGGTAATCGTACAGTTTTAGCAGGAAGGTGGGAGTAGATTGAGTTATCCTTTTGAAATTGTAGAAGGTTTCAAATTTGTTGGGATTCATACAAAAGATTATGGGATGAGTTTAAAAGAAAGGACTGCTCCCACACCAGAAGAAAAAACTATAACAGAAGATGTCCCATTTATGCATGGCGTTTATGATTTTTCTATGCTTTTAGGAGAGAGAATTTATGAAAACAGACCTCTCTCTTATACCTTTGAGGTTTATGATAGAAATTATGAACGTCGAAAAGTAGATGAAATAGCTCTTAAAAATTGGTTAATGAAACCAGGTTATAGTCCTTTATATGATGATTTTGATATAGGTTATTACTGGCTGGCTAAGTGCACAGGTGTAGATATAGAGGACGATCATAAAGCCGGACGCCTGATTATTAATGTATCTTTTGACGCCTACCCATTCAAAAAATCAGAACTGCCAGAAGGACATGACATATGGGATGACTTTAATTTCGAGTTGGATGTATCACAACCCGTTGAATACCAAGTAAACGGTACTTTAAATATCAATTTATTGAACGCGGGCTCGTGTAGTGTTGTACCAACAATAACGGTAAGCGCAGCCATGACAATCCAAAAAGATAAAATTACTTATAATGTTCCACAAGGTGAATCAAAAAGCGAATCATTCCGGTTGATGATTGGTGAAAATCCTATGACCATAACAGGGAATGGAACGATTAAGTTTACCTTTTACAAGGAGTTGATCTAATGTACGAGGTAACGATTTATGATGGGATAGGTGATAAAGTTGGGACAGTAATCCACTCACCCTATCCAAACGATATTAAGCTTTCCAGTGGATCAATTAAAAATGTACTACAGGGCATATCGAATATGTCCTTTTCCATCAATCTAAAAAATCCAAGTTGGGGGAAAATAAAACCATTAAAGACTTTAATTAAGGTAAGGGATGTTAAAAGAAACAAAGTTATCTTTAATGGTCGAGTACTTAAACCGACACAGCAAATGTCTAGTGCTGGTATGTTTTCAATATCTTATGAATGCGAGAGTATCAAAGCCTATTTGCATGATAGTCACCAAAGATGGGGAGAGTATCATAACATTACAGTCCGCGACTTTTTACAAGTGATTATAGACAATCATAATCGACAAGTAGAATCACACAAACAATTTAAACTAGGTAATGTAACCGTCACAGACTCCAATGATAGCCTTTATCGATATTTAGGGTATGAAGATACCTATGACACGATAAAAGATAAATTATTGGACCGTTTGGGCGGTTATTTAATTGTTCGAGAAGAGACTGATGGTAATTATATTGATTACCTTGAAAGTTATGGTGAGGTGTCAAATACCCCCATACGCTTACGAACCAATTTAAAAGACATGAAACGTGAAATAGATCCACTTGATGTCATCACACGTTTAATTGTACTTGGTGAAACAATAGAGTCAGGGGATGAAAATAACACAGAAGCAAGCCAACCACGATTAACAATAGCTTCCGTAAACAATGGGAAAGACTTTTTAGATGATGAGGAAATGATAAAAGAATTTGGGATTATCGAGGGAACTATTATTTACGATGATGTAACGGATCCAAATACTTTACTTAAACGTGGGCAAGAATTTTTTGCTAATCAAAAAGCTGCAAAAGTTAATTATACATTAACACCAGTTGATTTAAATCTACTTGATGAATCATTTGATAGCTACGAAGTCGGGAATTGGTACCCAATTGAAAACCCTGTATTTGGTATAGAAGGTGAACGTTTACAGGTTATTGAAAAAAATATTGATATCATAAATCCTACACAAATGAGTTTGACAGTCGGAGAAAAATATAAGACCTTAACTCAATATCAAGTTGAAGCAAATAAAAAGGCTAAAACTGTTGAACAGTTGCAACAGACAGTAAGCAACCAATCACAGACTATAGCAGCTTTAAAAACCGAATTAACAGCCGTTGATAACGCAGTGAAAGAAGTCCAACAAACAATAGCTGAAAATGATATTCCAGCGCTGGAACAAGCTGTGGCTGATTTGCAAACTGCAATAGCAAACTTACAGACGGCTATTAATAATCTACCTACTTATGAATTAGCTACAACATCAAAAGACGGGCTCATGTCTAAAGCGGATAAAGCTAAGCTTAATATGATCACAGTGACAAAAAGCGTTAATTTGGATACATTAAAAACGAAATTAGATGATTTAGTACGCAGAGTTGAAGCGTTGGAAGGTGCAAATAATGGCTAAAATAAGCGATTTAGTACAGAAAATCAAAGAGTTGACCGAGCAACTTTTGAAGGAGGTCATAAAAGATGGCAATACCGGAATCAATAAAGAAACTGGCAAATGATATAAGGACTAAAATATATGGACGAGAAGTCAGGGAATCGCTTGCTAAAGGGATAGAAGCAGCTGGGAATATTGCAGACCAAGCGAATACAAAATCAGATGATGCCGTGGAGCAAGTTAATAGCATCCAATCACAGGTTAATCAGCTGGTTGTCGAGGGAGATTCGTCGGTGGAAGCGGCACAGGCTCGAGTATCTGCTAACGGGGTAGTATACTCTACTCTTAAAGAACGTCTCGATAAAACAATTATTCTTTCATCTTCTGAACCTACAGATGCTGATTATTGGTTTGAAGAAATATAATGGTGGTGACTAACTATGGCTAACAGAAATATTCAAATGAAAAAGAAGAATGGAGATACTTGGGATAATTTATATCCGGTTACAAAAATTACTAATGTATTAGATTTAGCAGGGAAAATTATTTCAGAATCGGGTAGTAATTCGAATGGGTATTATGTCCGTTTTGCTGACGGTACACAAATTTGTTGGCATACGAAATACACAACAAATTTAATTGACACTCCGCACGGCAATGTTTACTATTCTGGTTCCGACATTTGGACGTTTCCAGCATCATTCAAGATACCACCTAAATTTTTTTCAAATGTTGAATCTGCAGCGGGCTATTCTTGGGCAGGTCTTGGAGCTGATGCTGTTAGTACGACATCAGCTAGTTTTGCTGTGTTTAGCCCAGTTAAATCTTACGCAAATGCATTCGTAAGTTTGATGTCCATAGGTAACTGGAAATAAGGAGTGAATCACATTGAAAATATTATATAAACCGCAAAGATCAGATGAAAATATTGAGTATCAGTTTAACGGAGATGTTATTACCGCAACTTATAAAGGGGTTACTGATACATTTGATTTTTCATATCTACCAGATGGGAAAGCAGAAAACATAGATACATTACTAGAAATAAATCCTATTCTATCAGCTGAACGAATTGATGGAAAATTAAAAATTGTACTTTTGAATTTTATCGGTCCTGAAGCTACAGGCGAAGAAAAGTTCCCGAAATGGATGGAGGTTTAAGCATGGCAAATATTCAATGGAAAACCAAAGAAGAAATCGAAGCTGAACAAAGTGCTCCAAAACCACTGACAAGGGTGGAACTGCTCGAACAAGAAAACATTGAAATAAAATTAGCCTTGGCTGAATTAGCCGAAGCCGTGTTAGGAGGTGATTAAGTTGGTCAAGATTTATTATGATTTGATAAAAATGGGTTACCGTAAAATTGATGATGTGCCTTTAAGATGGCAAGCAGATGTGCAAAAAATGCTAGATTCTGATGGATGATTAAAGTTTAAAATATGTTCATATTTTGCGGATAATGGAAAAGGATTCCCTCCTTTTTTGTCGAATTGAGTAGACGAGAGGGGGTGAAAATTCATGAAAAGAGATATGGATTTAGTAAGAAGACTGTTATTTATAATTGAGGAGCAAGAAGACACACATTCAGAAATTCATATACCAAAGGAATTAGATAGAAATTTGGTAGTATATCATTTGAATTTAATGGAACAAGCGGGCCTAACAAAAAATAATATTAAATATGCAAGCGATGTTCCATTATGGATATATAGTCAACTTACATGGGAAGGACATGATTTTTTAGATTCTATTAAAAATGACACCATTTGGAATAAAACTAAGGAATCAATTAAATCTAAAGGTTTAGAATTAGGACAGGTTTCGTTTAGTGTGTTAAAAGATTTTGCAGTTCTAAAAGCAAAAGAAAAATTGGGAATAATTTAATTCAGCATCCTCCGGGGTGCTTTTTTTAAATTACTGGGTATCCATTGAGGGTGCTCTTTTTTGTTTTTAAAGACATATTAAGCAATTTACAAGAAATGGTTTATGCTATGCTGTTTTGGATGCAGATGAAGAAGTGGCTTAATGTATTCAGGAACATTTAATGCAGGTGTATTTTTTATATTAACTGTCTCTTCTTTATACCGATAATAAAGGTATAGGAGGGGATTTTATTGGAGTTTATAGAAAATAATATAATATCTTACCTGGTTCCTATAGGTGCATTTATAAAAGTACTTGTGGATAATTGGAACTCAACGGATTTAGAAAGGAAACTGATGAGCAATTTTAAGAAGTTCCAGATTGGTTTAGCAAAATATATACTCGTTGGAGTATCTTTTGTAGCATACTTTTATTTAATAGTATTGCCACTTTCGTTGGATTCGAGTAAAGTGGCAGATGTTCCATTAGTACGATTTTTATCGATGCTTTTCATTATTTTTGCGAGCTTATATTTTTTGCTAGAAAAGTTATTCTTTTTTGCAATTAATATTTTTAAATTCAAATTTGACTATTACATTGTAAATGAAGATAATGAACCAGATTTACTTGTTATTAAAAGCAGCGCTAAAAATCTTTTATTAGTAAAGTCTAAAGAAAATATTGAAGAATTTATCGATAATCCTAAGTCGAAGCGCTATAAAAAGGTTCGTCGAGAAAAAGTTTGGCTCAGTAATTTTTACCAAGGCAGAATAGTTAAGGTTTCTCTTTTTTTATTTTTTATTTTAAGTGTAATATCATTCATCGTTTTTTTAAACATACATTCATCGTTACAATTTATTTTTTATTTATTTTCTGTGTTATTTTTAGTGTTATTTATAGTAATCCTGATAGATTTTAAATCTGAAAAAAAATTTCAAAAGGAACATCAGAAATAACAATAAAGGATTTTCTTTAGTCAGAAATGCATTTTCTCTTGAAAAATGCCCCTTCGTGGTGTTTTTTATTTTAGGTGGTGATCCAAATTATATATGTTTAAAACCAACGCCAATCGTGGCGTTTTTATTTTGCTCAAAATAGGAGGCAGAACATGGAAGAAAGAGTAACAAAACTAGAATATGATATGACAGATGTAAAAACTAGATTAGCTGTCGCTGAGGCGGGGCTTAAAGATATGAAGGAGGATATGCAAAGTATTAAGAACAACACTACTTGGTTATTGAGACTTGTTATTGGAGCCATTATAGGCGCTGTTTTGGCGCTAGTATTGAAAGGAGGTGTGTAAGTTGAAAATTGACTGGAAATCAAAACTATCAAGCCGAAAATTTTGGGCACTTGTTGCCGGTTTTGTTGGCTCGTTGTTGGTCGCTTTTAATGTTAGCGAAGGTAGTATTTCACAAGTTACAGCAATCATTACTGCTTTTGGTTCTGTAGCCGTATATATTCTTGCGGAATCCAGTGTTGACAAAGCTAATAAAGGGAAGGATGGATCAAATAATGAAAAAAATGAATAAATATCTGGGAACGCTAGTACTCTCAACGATACTGGCGTTTTCTTTTGTCGGTCCGAGTTTTGCAGCAAAGCAACCGGATGTGGACTTTATCGACGTGTCGCACTGGAACGCTGAACAAGGATTACCATTGTCTTTTTATCAAACGATTAAAGCGAGCGGAGTCCAAGGTGTAGTCGTAAAAGTTTCCGAGTCTACAAGTTACCTAGACCCTGCCGCAAGCGTAAACGTTGCTAACGCAAAACAAGCCGGTCTTGTTACATCTGCATATCATTTTGGGCGATTAACAAGCATTTCCGATGCACAGTCAGAGGCAAGGTGGTTCGATAAATCGTTGCAAAAAGTTGGCTTTAATAAGGATACTGATGGATATGTAGTGCTAGACTTAGAGGCTACTAGCGGAGTCACTGATAGAGCAAAATTAACGCAATACGCTAATGCTTTTGTCAAGCAAATGCAGGAGTTAGGTTATCCAAGGGTAGATATTTATTCCGGATCACACTTCTATAATTCTAGCCTTATACCAACCATTTTAATTATCAATAAACCTTGGCTGGCCCGTTACAGCGCAAGCTACCAGGAGCCGCAATGGTCCAATGGTAAAGGTGCATGGCAATGGTCGTCCACGTACGTTTTTCCGGGTTTAGAACAGTTCGGACGTTTCGACGTCAATGACGATTTCGCCGGGAAATATACGTCAACTGTGGGCGTGGAAAGCGCAACGCCAACAGGGGAAGTAAAGCATATCGGATCCTTGTCACTGGTGGATTACTTGAAATCAGTTGGAAAAGATGCGTCATTTAATGCAAGAAAAGCTTTGGCAGCACAATACGGTATCTCTAATTACACCGGATCCGCTGCCCAAAACTTGGCATTGTTGAGCAAACTCAAAAACGGTGTACAGCCAACACAAAGTACATCCACAACCACGACATACACAGTCAAACGTGGTGATACGCTTAGCGGCATTGCGGCTAAATATGGTACTACGGTTAGCAATCTAGCAAGCTTAAACAATATTAAAAATGTTAACCGTATATATGTTGGTCAAGTGTTAAAGGTGAGTGGATCCGTAAGTGCCACATATCACACCGTAGTTCGTGGAGACACACTATGGGAAATTGCCCGGGATAACAGTACGACCGTCGCTAAATTGAAATCATTAAATGGGCTAAAATCTGATTTGATTTATCCAGGGCAAAAGTTAAGAGTTAGATAATAAAATCCCCTAGCCGATTGGTTAGGGGCTGATTTAGTGGATAACTCAAAATGAATATGCTAGAATGTAATTATCCAAGACTTTTAGACTAGTATCTTTAAAAAGGTAGGCCGATTAGTCCGATGCAGTTAATTGAGGAGCAAAAAGATAAAAAATTGTCATTTGATGAAATTATAGAGCAGCTTGAGGAAAAAGGAGTGCAATTTAAAGAAATCTCGAAGGAAACAGCCAAAGAAAAATTAATGAACTCAAACTTTTATTACAAAATAAGATCTTTTAGAAAAAACTTTCCTAAAAATAAAGATGGTAAATACATAAATCTTGATTTCTTTATGTTAAATGATTTAGCAACAATTGATATGAGATTAAGGTATGTTTTAATTCATATGTGTTTAGATATTGAGCATACACTAAAAACTAAAATTGTCAAAGATATTACATTGGACCAAATGGAAGATGGAATAAAGGTAGTCCAGAAATTTTTGGATGATAAAAATAAAAAAAGCAAAAAAGTAATTGATGATTATTATCGTCCAATCTCTAATGAAAGACATCCGAATCACGGCCTTTATAGGAAATATAAAAAAAGAATCCCGCCAATTTGGGTGTTTTGTGAATTAATGACATTTGGTGATCTAGTAGCTTTTATCGAATTTTTTTATGGTTATAAAAATAAACCAAGTTGTTACGCTCCTTTAGAAAAAAACTTAAGATATGTAAAGAATATTAGAAATTTAACTGCACACAACAGTCCTATAATTAATGAAATTACATTAAAAAACCAAATAGAATTCAATAATAATACAAATCGATTTTTGTACGATTTTCTGTCCTCGGTTGACAATTTATCTAAAAAAGCAATTAGAAAAAAATTGAAAAACACAAAAATACATGATTTATGTGCATTGTTTTATGTTTACCACACATATGTTAGTAGCACAGGAATGAAAAAACACAGATATGATGAATTAAACAAGTTTATGGTTAGGGCCAAAAGAAATAAAGAGTTATATAAAAAACACTCTAATTTTGTATCAGTTTATAACTTTTTTGATAAAATTATTGACTCATTTACAAAAAACATTTAAAATAAGGTTAAGGAAAAAATCGCTTCGCGCGGTTTGCACGGACGGGGCATGCCCTGTCTTTCAGTTTAGGAATACATAAACGCCCTCAACAGAGGGTAATTTTTTTACATTAAAACTGAACAGATGTTTTATAACGTTGATTAGATGAATAAAGCCTAGGTTTTTTTTATACCTAGGCTTTATTCGTTCCTAAGCAGTTCTTTATATTTTCAAAGTCAGAACTGGCTTTATCTCTGTATAAATAATCCGCTACACATTTAAATTTTTTTACACAAATTTTACACAAACTTAGTTATAACCCTTTATTTTATGCCGTTTTCCTACTATTATATAGGTCCGTCTGGGACGTTTTGATTTACATTTCAAGTCTTGAAATAATAGGGTTTTAAATAAGTAGGGATACTAGCACAGAATAGAACACTGTGGGTATCCTTTTTTTATACGTTAAGAACGTAAAAGTTTCCAACATAGATCCAAATTGGTGCAGTTGGAAAAATTTTCGTATTAGTTACGTTTAGAATTTTATTTATAGAACTGTTTGCAAGGGCTCCTGAGGTGTTCGACAGACTTTTTGATAAAGTTTGTTTGCAAATTGAACAGCCCGAAATTTTTAACACGCTTATAAAAGAATGATTGGGTAGAGTTGGCGAATCAATTTATTAATTTTCATTGATTACGAAAAGAACGTTCGCTCGTTCACTTTTGAAAAAATTCGAGCACTATTTGCATTAGCCCCAGTCCATCATTTTGCAAAAGTCTATTCCGGTGTTACAATAACTAAAAAAGAAAAAAGCGTGGGATTTGATGTTATGAATGACGATTTTTCAAACGATAAAGTAATTCCTTTCCCCAATTTACCGTTACGCTTATTGGATAAGGGGAGTAATTTATTGATTGAAGGGAGAATTAAGGAAGCTATTCCTTATCTTGAGAAGGCCGAGCAACTGGAACCGGAAAATCCGGATATTTTATATACATTAATTGGTGCTTACCTGGAACAAGGAAATTTTACCAAGGCGAAAATGTTGTTGGAAGAAATGGTTCACACAGGAGTTGGTGATTACTTTGAAACAGTGGAAATATATATGACAGTTCTTTTTCAACTTCATGAGTATAAAAAAATAACTACAATGTTAACAATGTTATTGGATGAGGATCAAGTACCGTTAGAAAAAATTGATCAATATAAGGAATTGCTGGAACTAAGCAGAAATTTAGCAAATGGGATTGATGAGCTACCGACATCGGATGTACATATAAATCTTTTTGAAGATGACTTAAAAACAACGATACAAAATTTGGAAAATCTCGATAAAAACGGAATTGCCCGACATTTACCGGAAATAAAAGAATATCTGGAAAGTGAAACAGGAAATCCTTTTTTAAAAACAATTTTATTGAATGTTTTAAGAGAAAATCATTACGAAGAAAAAGTTGTTGTAAAGAAATTTAATCAAACCGTACAATTGAATATCCAAACCTATGCCGATGTTCAAGATGCGCCTTTTCCCCGGAAAGTCAAAGAGAAATTGGAAGTTCTACTCGTTCATGAAAATCCTAGCTTATTAACGTATGCCGTTACTTTAACCGAACGCTTTTTTTTCATGATCTACCCATTGGAGATGAACTTTTCGAGTTTGGATATATGGGTGAATGCTATCCTCTTTGTTGTTGAAGACTATTTTGACCAGCATACAGATAATATTTCCAATTTATCGGAAATGGAAATGAACAAAGAGGAATTGGCAAAAGCGATAGACTTTATTACCGAGGTGGAACAACAATTTTGGATCACAACACAATGACAATTTGTTCCAAGAGGTGAATTTCGCCTATTTTTCACCCTTTTATCTTGAAACAAATGATTCCTATGATATAATGATATGGTTAGAATGATGTTCTTCTCTTTATACGCCTTGTAAAGTCTTTAGAGCTTGATACATAATTACATTTGCTTTTTGGACGATCATTGAAAGCGGATGAACAAGGTCTACATATAAGAACAATAGTAAATTTTTGATAAATAGTAGTTGGAGGGAAAAGGAATGTCTGCAAAATGGGAAAAATTAGAAGGCAACCAAGGTAAATTAACGGTTGAAGTAGACGCAGAAACATTTAACAAAGCACTCGATCAAGCATTTAAAAAAGTTCAAAAACAATTGAATGTACCTGGATTTCGTAAAGGTCGGGTACCGCGTCAAATCTTTGAACAAAGATTTGGTGTCGAATCTCTTTATCAAGATGCACTAGATATTGTTTTACCGGATGCATATTCAAATGCCATTGACGAAACCGGCATTGAACCGGTTGATCAGCCGGAAATCGATATCGAACAAATTGGTAAAGGTCAATCATTAATTTTCACTGCCGATGTTACAGTAAAACCGGAAGTAAAATTAGGCGAATATAAAGGCCTTGAAGTTCCAAAAGTAAATACGGAAGTAACTGATGAAGATGTTGAAGCAGAACTTAAAGAACTGCAAAAACGCCATGCCGAATTAGTTGTTAAAGAAGATGAACCGGCTGAGCAAGGTGATACAGTTGTTATCGATTTTGAAGGGTTTGTTGACGGAGAAGCTTTTGAAGGCGGTAAAGCAGAAAATCATTCTCTTGAAATCGGTTCTGATTCCTTTATTCCGGGCTTTGAAGAACAATTAGTCGGAGTAAAAGCCGGAGATGAAAAAGAAGTTCAAGTCACTTTCCCGGAAGAATATCATGCAGAAGAATTAGCGGGCAAGCCGGCTGTATTCAAAGTAAAAGTTCATGAAGTAAAACAATTAGTATTACCTGAACTGGACGATGACTTTGCTGTTGATGTCGATGATGAAGTGGAAACATTAGACGCATTAAAAGAAAAAATTGAAAATCGTCTAAAAGATGAAAAAGAACATACTGCAAAACATGAAGTTGAAAATGCGGTAATTGAAAAAGCTGCTGAGAACGCAGAAATTGATATTCCTGAAGTCATGATCGATAATGAAGTTGAACGGATGGTAAAAGAATTTGATCAACGTCTGCAACAACAAGGTCTAAATCTTGAACTGTACTCGCAATTTTCAGGTCAAGATATCGACAGCTTGAAAGAAACAATGCGTGAAGATGCTGAAAAACGGGTTCGTGTTAACTTAACGCTAGAGGCGATTGTTAAAGCGGAAAATATTGATGTAACAGAAGAAGAAGTGGAAAAAGAACTTCAAAATATGGCAGAAATGTACAACATGCCGGTGGAACAAATCCAGCAAATTCTTGGTTCAACTGCCGGCATTAAAGAAGAATTGAAATTTAACAAAGCTGTTCAATTATTGGTTGACAACAGTAAGACGGTAGAAGAATAATTAGGAAAACAGATCCATTGTGTTTAAATAAACTAAAGTGAACGAATTAACGGTGTTTAGTTGCACATTTTTAATCAACTTAGATAAAACAAGGCGCGATTTCTTTTCGTGCCTTGTTTTATCCTACTCTTAACGGCAAGGTTTGTCTCCCGCCTCAACTTCGAATGAAAAGGATGCGTGGTTATAGGGGATGCCTGCCTTTAAAAACAATGACAACACTGATGGGAATTCGCTGTATCCCAAAAATGTGTGTTAGGTTCTAGTTTTTACCGTCTTTTTATAAAAATGTTTTGCATAGACTATACATAATCGATTGAATCATTTTATTTTCTTTTCATCAGAACAATATGTTACAATCCATTTACATATACATAGAGAAAAACAAAGACTTGGCGTTAACGGCTAAAAGATTAACAAAAGAAATAAACAAAGTCATAATAATAATGAGCTGCTATTCGTGGCACTGTAAAAATACATTCGCAGGGCTTTACTCATATAGATGGTTTATCAAATTAAGGGGTGAAAAAATTGTTTAAATTTAATGATGAAAAAGGACAATTGAAATGTTCCTTCTGCGGAAAATCTCAGGATCAAGTCCGTAAATTGGTTGCCGGTCCGGGCGTTTATATATGCGATGAGTGTATTGAATTATGTACAGAAATTGTGGAAGAGGAATTAGGCAATGATGAAGAAGTAGAATTTAAGGATGTTCCAAAACCGACGGAAATTCGAACAATTTTGGATGAATATGTCATCGGTCAAGATCAGGCGAAAAAAACATTGGCCGTTGCGGTTTATAACCATTACAAAAGAATCAATACTAAAAACCGGGTTGATGATGTTGAGTTGTCAAAAAGTAATATTTGTTTGATTGGGCCGACCGGAAGCGGAAAAACTTTACTTGCCCAAACTTTGGCGCGAATTTTAAATGTACCGTTCGCCATTGCGGATGCGACATCTTTAACAGAAGCCGGATATGTTGGTGAGGATGTTGAAAATATTTTGTTAAAATTAATCCAAGCTGCCGACTATGATGTCGAGCGGGCTGAGAAAGGGATTATTTATATTGACGAAATCGACAAAATTGCCCGTAAATCAGAAAACCCGTCGATTACCCGTGACGTTTCGGGTGAAGGTGTCCAACAAGCACTGTTAAAAATTTTAGAAGGTACGGTTGCCAGTGTTCCGCCACAAGGAGGAAGAAAACACCCGCATCAAGAGTTTATTCAAATTGATACGACGAATATTTTATTCATTTGCGGCGGTGCATTTGACGGAATTGAACAAATTATTAAACGCCGTCTAGGTAAAAAAGTTATCGGCTTCGGAACGGATCCGAAAAAAGAAGAAATTGATGAAATGAATTTATTAACCCATGTATTGCCGGAAGACTTATTACAATTTGGCTTAATTCCGGAATTCATCGGACGTCTCCCGGTTATCGCAACGCTTAAAAAATTAGATGAAGCTGCATTAATCGAAATATTAACAAAGCCGAAAAATGCGCTCGTTAAACAATATCAAAAATTATTGGAACTGGATAATGTGGAACTCGAATTTGAAAAGAAAGCATTGGAACAAATTGCGAAAAAGGCAATTGAAAGAAAAACCGGTGCACGTGGTTTACGTTCCATTATTGAAGGAATTATGTTGGATGTGATGTTCGAATTACCATCACGGGAAGATATCGCAAAATGTATTATCACGGAGGAGACGATTACGAAAAACAAACGTCCTCAACTACTATTGAAAGATGGAACGGTTATTGAAGAAGAAGAAAAAACTTCGGCATAACATACAAACATGAATCGATCGGGTTACCATGTAACAGCAAAGTTTTTGTTACATGGTAACTCTTTTTGTATGTGTACTTAAGCTTTTTTGTTTTGTTTTGTAAACATTCTTCAATTGGCAATTTCTTGTTTATTCCCTCGTTCTATAGGAGATACTAAAGAACACAGAATATGCCAATGGAGGGAATACAATGAACTTACCTGGAATCGTGTTAATCATCCAGCTTATCTTCGGGGTTATCATCGGGGTGTATTTTTGGAACTTGTTGCGAAATCAACGGAGCCAAAAAGTATCAATAGACAAAGAATCAAAAAAAGAAATGGAACAATTACAAAAATTACGTTCAATTAAATTGACTGAACCGCTCGCAGAAAAGGTTCGTCCGGCAAGTTTTGAAGATATTATTGGACAGAAAGACGGGATCAAAGCATTAAAAGCCGGTCTTTGTGGCCCCAACCCCCAACATGTCATTATTTACGGACCACCCGGCGTCGGAAAAACAGCTGCAGCAAGACTTGTTCTTGAAGAGGCGAAAAAGCTGGGGATGTCGCCCTTTAAAAAAGACGCAAAATTTATTGAATTGGATGCGACAACGGCAAGATTTGATGAAAGAGGAATTGCTGATCCTTTAATCGGTTCCGTCCATGACCCGATCTACCAAGGGGCCGGTGCGATGGGACAAGCAGGAATCCCACAGCCAAAACAAGGGGCAGTAACGAATGCACATGGTGGTGTTCTCTTTATCGATGAAATTGGTGAATTGCACCCGATTCAAATGAACAAACTGTTGAAAGTTTTGGAAGACCGAAAAGTATTTTTAGAAAGTGCTTATTATAGTGAAGAAAATGCGCAAATCCCCAATTTTATTCATGATATTTTTAAAAATGGACTTCCTGCTGATTTTCGCTTAATTGGTGCGACGACAAGAACACCTGAAGAAATTCCTCCGGCGATTCGTTCGAGATGCATGGAAGTGTTTTTCCGGGAACTTGACCAAGAAGAAATCAAGCAAGTGGCGAAACGAGCGATGGAAAAGGTTCATTTAACGATGAGTGAATATGCATTAGAAAAATTATCACAATATGCGAAAAACGGGCGAGAAGCGGTGAATATGGTACAAATTGCTGCAGGACTTGCGATTACGGAAAATCGAAAAATAATAAAAGATGAAGATATCGAGTGGATCATTCATTCAAGTCAACTTTCTCCACGATTAGAACAAAAAATCTATAAACAACCGGAAGTGGGACTTGTTAACGGTTTGGCTGTTTATGGACCGAACAGCGGCTCGGTATTGGAAATCGAAGTTGCTGCCATACCTGCTCTGGAAAAAGGAGCAATCACGATTACCGGAATTGTTGAGGAAGAAAGTATTGGAACGCAAGGAAAATCAATTAGAAGAAAGAGTATGGCAAAAGGTTCCATTGAAAATGTCATTACCATTTTACGATCATTTGGTGTACCTGCAGATGAATATCATATTCATGTTAATTTTCCGGGCGGCGTACCTGTTGACGGTCCATCAGCGGGAATCGCGATTGCTACCGGAATATATTCGGCCATTTATAAATTTCCGATTCATAATGAAGTTGCCCTAACCGGAGAAATCAGTATTCACGGTAGAGTAAAACCGGTCGGCGGTGTGTATACAAAAATAAAGGCGGCACAAAAAGCAGGTGTAAAAAAAGTGATTATACCGGAAGACAATATGGAATCCATTTTTCATGAAATCGAAGGAGTTGAAGTTATACCGGTCGCCAGCATAAAACAAGTATTTGAATTAGCCTTAATCAAAATACATAATAAAGAAGAGAGCAATCTGCCGGAAACGGCTTTTTCCTATCAAGAGCAAAGAAAAGAAAGTGTATAGAAAAATCACAGGATAAGCTCGCAAATCATAATGGATATTGGGCGGCATAGATAAAACCTGAAATTCTGGTTTGTCAATGAACAAACCGCCTTTTTTTGCCTTTTTAAAAGCAAATTGACAACCCGAAACAGAAAAATTCCAGTTTTTGTAAACTTTTAATAAATATTGCTTCCCAAACCGGTTGAAGTTTCATCATTTATTCAAATTAGACAGTTGCCGGTAAATACGTTAAAATTTTTAAATAGGTAATCGTCAATGCCGAATACAATCCGAACCACCCGATTGAAAAAATCTCATATAATTAACGAAGTTCAGTACAATGCTTGATAAAAAAGTTGCATCCCTTTTTTGTTAACAAATCTGTAAGTCCGTTTTATCAACATAAAACGTTTCTACACAAGAGAATAACCATCTATTACGAGACTAAAGGTGGAGAATTGGAGGTATCCATATGAATGAACAACAACGAACTATCGTTCCCCTCCTGCCGCTTCGAGGATTGCTTGTATTCCCGACAATGGTGCTTCATTTAGATGTCGGACGAGAAAAGTCGGTACAAGCGCTTGAAAAAGCAATGATGAATGATCATTTCATTTTTTTGACAACACAAAAAGATACATCCATTGAAGACCCAACAGAGGATGATTTTTTTGAAATGGGCACATTGACACAGGTAAAACAAATGCTCAAACTTCCAAACGGAACATTCCGTGTGTTGGTAGAAGGTTTGAAACGGGGAAAAATTGAAAAGTTTCTCCGGACCGATGAATATTTTGAAGTACGTATTCAAACATACGAAAATGAAGAAGTAAAAGACTTTGAAGAAGAAGCACTAATGCGTATGATTCTGGATTTGTTTGAGCAATACATAAAAATGTCTAAAAAAGTATCGGCTGAAACATTTGCTTCTGTTCAAGATATTGAAGAACCGGGTCGATTAGCTGATATTGTGGCATCGTATTTGCCACTGAAATTGAAAGACAAGCAAGACCTCTTGGAAAAAGTAAATGTGAAAGATCGTATGAACGCCATCATTACTTTTTTGAATAATGAAAAGGAAGTTATCCAACTCGAGAGGAAAATCGGGCAACGCGTAAAGCAATCGATGGAAAGAACGCAAAAAGAATATTATTTGCGGGAACAGATGAAAGCTATTCAAAAAGAATTAGGTGAAAAAGAAGGAAAATCGAGTGAAATCGAAAAATTAAAAGAAAAAATTGGAAAAGCAGGAATGCCTAATCATGTTTTTGAAGCAGCCATGAAAGAATTAGACCGCTATGAAAAATTACCCGGAACATCGGCGGAAAGTGCTGTCATTCGAAATTATCTTGATTGGTTAATTGCACTGCCATGGACGACAGAAACGAAAGATGATATAAATATTAAACGGGCGGAAAGAATTTTAAATGAAGACCATTACGGTTTGGAAAAAGTAAAGGAACGCGTTTTGGAATATTTAGCCGTGCAACAATTGACGAACTCCTTAAAAGGTCCGATTCTTTGTCTGGTTGGTCCTCCGGGGGTCGGAAAAACCAGTCTTGCCCGTTCAGTTGCCCGTTCGTTAAACCGAAAATTTGTGAGAGTTTCATTAGGCGGTGTCCGTGATGAATCAGAAATCCGTGGACACAGGAGAACATATGTCGGTGCAATGCCGGGACGAATTATTCAAGGAATGAGAAAAGCAGGGACGATTAATCCGGTGTTTTTATTAGATGAAATTGATAAAATGTCGAACGATTTTCGCGGTGATCCGTCATCGGCTATGCTCGAAGTTTTGGATCCGGAACAAAATAAAAATTTCAGCGATCATTATATTGAAGAAACGTACGACTTATCAAAAGTAATGTTCATTGCGACAGCCAACGATTTAAGCACGATTCCCGGACCGCTGAGAGATCGGATGGAAATTATTTCTATTGCGGGTTATACAGAAATTGAAAAATTACATATTGCTAAAAATTATCTCATAAAAAAACAATTAAAAGAACATGGATTACAAAAGCAACAGCTGCAAATTCGCGATGATGCCATTCTTTCCATCGTTCGGTATTTTACCCGGGAAGCCGGTGTCCGCGGATTGGAAAGACAAATAGCTAAAATTTGCAGAAAAACGGCAAAAATTATTACATCCGGAGAAAAGAAACGGGTCATTGTTACGAATAAAAATATTGAAGAATTTCTCGGGAAAAAGATTTTTCATTATGGTCAGGCGGAGAAGGAAGATCAAGTCGGTGTTGCAACCGGACTTGCTTATACCGCATTTGGCGGCGATACATTGCAAATTGAAGTGTCCCTTGCACCCGGTAAAGGAAAGCTTGTACTGACGGGTAAACTCGGTGATGTTATGAAAGAATCTGCACAGGCTGCCTTTAGCTATGTGAGATCTTCAGCTGAAAAATTTGGCATTGATCCGATGTTTCATGAAAAATATGATATCCATATCCATGTCCCGGAAGGCGCTGTTCCGAAAGACGGTCCTTCAGCCGGTGTCACTATTACAACGGCACTTGTTTCAGCTCTTACCGGAAAGCCTGTTCGTCGTGAGGTTGGCATGACCGGTGAAGTCACATTACGGGGACGGGTACTTGCAATCGGCGGATTAAAAGAAAAAACTTTAAGTGCTCACCGTGCCGGGCTGACAACCATTATTTTGCCGAAAGACAATGAGCGGGATTTGGATGACATTCCGGAAAGTGTGCGGGAAGAATTAACCTTTATTCCTGTTACCCATGTCGATGAAGTACTTAAAAATGCAATAGTAGGTGAAAAAAGTGAAAATTAAAAGCGCCGAAATTGTCATCAGTGCTGTATCAAAGGCACAATATCCGGAAAACAGCCTGCCGGAAATTGCTTTGGCAGGCCGTTCCAATGTCGGAAAATCATCTTTTATTAATAAAATGTTAAATCGGAAAAATTTGGCAAGAACATCATCGAAACCGGGTAAAACGCAAACGCTAAATTTTTATTTGATTAATGAGGCGTTTTACTTTGTGGATGTTCCAGGTTACGGATATGCGAAAGTGTCAAAAACAGAGCGGGCCAAATGGGGAAATATGATTGAATCGTACTTAACCGGGCGGCATGAATTGAAATCTGTCATATTGATTGTTGATCTCCGCCACCCGCCAACAAACGATGATGTCTTGATGTATCAATTTTTGAAACATTATTTGATACCTGTCATTGTGATTGCGACCAAAGCGGATAAAATTCCCCGTGGCAAATGGGAGAAACATGCGAAAGTTGTGAAGGAGAAATTAGCGATTGAAAAAGAAGATCCGGTAATCATTTTTTCATCCGAAACCGGTGTCGGTAAAGAAGAAGTATGGCAGGTAATCGGAAAATGGATAAAGTAAGATTTAGTAAACAGTAGGACTAACCGAGAATTTTCTGTAAGGTTAGTCCTTTTTCTTTTAAATGTTTTTGTAAACATTTGTGCAAGAAAGTTATGATAGGAGAGCATTCTCGATGCCAAAAAATTTTCCGGAAAAAACGGGTATGCTTGCACACGGATTTTATGTAAGTAAATCAAACCAACCCTTATTTTTTCTTAAAAAAGAATAAATAGCTTCCGATGATAATTAAAATGATTGGCCATAGTGATTGGAAACTGCCAATTTGTTCCGGTGTAAGTCGGAGAAAGGAAAATAAATTTGAGTTAAACAGTTGAATGAGTGCAACACTAACAAAAATCCAACTATAAATTGCACTGCTTTTTGTTTTTTTCGCAGCCAGAAAAAATCCCAATGCAAGAAATAAGATGATGACACCAATGAGATCAAACTGAATATTCCATTGTTGCGCAAGATGGAAATGAATCCCTAAGCCAACGAGTAAGACTCCCGGCACAATGAGTTGGAAATCTCCTCCTCGATAAGCTTGGATAAGTAATGCGACACCTACAATCAAAAGAATGGTCGGCCAACTGAAAACGGCCGCAGGAACAGGTATTGTGAATTTTTGTAAGAAGAAATATAATCCGAACCCGATTAAAACGATCCCGGGAAACATTTGCTTTTTCATCAAACTTCCTCACTTTCTATAAAAAAATCAAGCCGACAAAGAGAGCAAAAAAATTAAAATAAAGTAGTAATTCTATTTAGCAAAAAGTAAAAAAATCAGCTTTTTGCATTTTAACCATAAAACTGTTTCAATGGTATAAGAAACGCAATTTTACTTGAAAATAAGCATAATGATGCAAAACTTGGGTGGACGCTTTTGAGACAATTTTTAGAAAAACAGTCTTCCACGGTGTTAACAAAAGAAATTTTGTCTTTTTTATGAAAATCGCCGTTTTCAACCAAGAACCAGTTTATATTCATTTTAATTTAATACAATCTATAATATAATAGAATGGAATTAGGTGTTTCTTTTATCGTAACATAAAATTTGGCGGATAGATGACTTTTTATACGTTAAGACTGCACTTTTCATAGAGGATGGATCATTTGGAGGGTATTTACTTATGTATATTATTACAGTCGGTCTAAATTATAAAACTGCACCGGTAGAAATACGGGAACGACTTTCTTTTCAAGAAGCAGAGCTGATTGCTGCTATGCTTACATTAAAGAAAAGAAAGAGTATTTTAGAAAATGTTATCGTATCGACTTGTAACCGGACCGAAATATATGCAGTCGTCGATCAACTCCATACGGGGCGGTATTATATTAAAGAGTTTCTTGCTGAATGGTTTCATATAGAAAGGGAACAATTTGAATCCCATCTTTACATTTACGAAAATCAAAAAGCGGTTGAGCATTTGTTCAACGTATCCTGTGGTCTCGACTCGATGGTGATCGGTGAAACACAAATTTTAGGACAAGTGCGGTCAAGTTTTTTCAAAGCACAAGAAGCAAATTCGGTTGGCACCGTCTTTAACCAACTTTTTAAACAAGCGATTACCGTGGCGAAAAAAGCCCATACCGAGACGGATATTTCTTCAAATGCCGTTTCTGTCAGTTATGCCGCTGTTGAATTGGCAAAGAAAATTTTTGGTCAATTGCATAATAAACATATTTTAATTATCGGTGCCGGAAAGATGGGGAAAATTACCATTCAAAATTTATTGGGAAGTGGTGCCGGAAAAATCTCCGTTGTCAATCGCACGGTGGAAAAAGCAATGGATCTCGCCAAGGAAATCGGTGGGAAGGCCTATTCGCTTGAATCACTTCCGTCATGTTTGACCGAGGCTGATATTGTTATTAGTTCTACGGGATCGAATCATTATGTCATTCATGCAGAAATGATGGCGACCGTTGAAAAAATGCGGAAAGGGCGACCGATGTTATTTATTGATATTGCTGTGCCGAGAGATATTGATCCGGAAATTGATCAATTCGAATCCGTTTTTCTTTACGATATTGATGATTTGGAAGGAGTCGTTGAAGCAAATTTACAAGAAAGACAGCGTGCTGCTACCAAAATCCAGTCATTTATCACAGATGAGATCGCGATATTTCAAGATTGGGTAAATACATTGGGGGTTGTTCCGCTCATTTCATCTTTACGGGAAAAAGCATTAACTATTCAAGCCGATGTGATGACGAGTTTGGAACGGAAATTGCCTGACTTAACTGAACGGGAACGGAAAATTATCGGTAAACATATGAAAAGCATTATTAATCAAATGTTAAAAGATCCGATTTTACAAATTAAAGAATTGGCTGCCGGTCCTGAAGGTGAACAGGCTTTGCATTATTTTGAGCAAATTTTTCAATTAGAAGCACACAAAGAAAAACAAATGGAAGAATCTCAACATAAGCGCATCGATGAAAGAAAAACAAGATCGCTTGAGAGCTATGTGAACGGTTGATGAGATGTAAGTGAGGTTACCCTTATGGGAGAAAACATGTTGATGAAATTGCATGAAGGGATGGTCATTCTTTATGCGGCTTCAGTATTGATGTACTTCTATGACTTCCTGCAAACAAACCGTAAAATGAAAAGAATTGGCTTTCTATTGCTTTGTTGTGTCTGGTTCTTGCAAACGGTTTTATTTATTTTTAATATGTACGAGACAGGCCGGTTCCCTATTTTTACGCTAGCGGACGGTTTGTATTTTTATAGTTGGGTGTTAATCACTTGTTCAATTATTTTAAATATTTTTGTTAAAATTGAATTTATCATATTTTTTACCAGTGTACTCGGATTTATGACGATCGTTATTTATACATTTGCACCATCCCACTGGGGTTCTCCGGCATTGGCGGAAAAGTTGGCTTCGGAACTTTTACTTGTTCATATTACGGCATCGCTTGTTGCGTATGCCCTATTTTCATTATCATTTCTATTTTCGTTATTATATATTGTGCAATATCATTTATTGAAACGGAAAAAATGGGGAAGACAATTAATTCGTGCCAATGATTTAGTAAAATTAGAGCAAGTCGCCTATACATTAAATTTGCTGGGCATGCCTGTTTTTTCCATTGGTGTTATACTAGGATTGCAAAGGCTTTATCTAAAAATGCCGGAAATCGGTTTTTTTGATTGGAAAATTATCGGATCATTTTTTGTTATTATCATGTATGCTTGCTTTATTTATTTAAAAACAAGAAAGGAAATGTTCGGGAAAAATTTGGCACTGTGGAATATTGCCTCGTTTTTAATCGTATGGATAAATTTTTTCTTGTTGGGCAGATTATCTGATTTTCATTTTTGGTTAAGTTAGATTGTTTTGCCTTGTAATTTCGTACATCGTTAACATATTACATACTAAGTTTTGAATGATCCATTTCTTTATATATCAGGAGGCTTTTATGCGTAAAATTATTGTCGGTTCAAGACGCAGTAAATTAGCAATGACACAAACCAATTGGGTCATAGATCAGTTGAAAAAGATTGGTGCCCCATTTACTTTTGAACTGAAAGAAATTGTCACAAAGGGTGATGAAATTCTAAATGTTACCTTGTCAAAAGTCGGCGGGAAGGGACTTTTTGTTAAAGAGATTGAGCAGGCAATGTTAAAAAAAGAAATTGATATTGCGGTTCACAGTATGAAAGATATGCCTGCCGTGTTGCCGGACGGACTTGTCATCGGGACCATTCCGGAGCGGGAAGATCCCCGGGATGTGCTTATCTCAAAAGAAAATCGTTCATTACGTGATTTACCGGCCGGTGCCATCGTCGGAACAAGCAGTCTGAGGCGGAAAGCACAAATTTTAAACATCCGGCCGGACCTCGAAATTAAATGGATTCGCGGAAATATTGATACACGATTGAAAAAGCTCGAAACGGAAGAATACGATGCAATTATTTTAGCGGCAGCGGGATTATCACGAATGGGTTGGAAGGCAGAGGTTGTATCCGAATACTTAGAACCAAGTGATTGTATTCCGGCGGTTGGTCAAGGAGCACTGGCCATTGAATGCCGGAAAGATGACGAAGAAATTTTACAATGGTTGGCAAAATTAAATTGTCCAAAAACGAATCGTGCCGTGCAGGCTGAACGAGCTTTCTTGAATAAAATAGGCGGTAGTTGTCAAGTTCCTGTAGGAGGGTATGCAGTGATAAACGCTGAGGATGATGTTGTTTTAAATGCATTTGTCGCTTCCGGTAATGGTAAAACAATTTTTAAGGAAACTGTTGTCGGTAAAGATGCGGTGGCAGTGGGCGAAAAGGCAGGAGAACGGTTAATGGAGCGTGGTGCTGGAAAACTTATCAGTGAAATACTGAAGGAATTGGAATAAAGCATATGTGTTGGGTGATTACAGAAGCGCCCATATTCACGAAATACTGTCACAACTAAATGAAACAGCCGTTCAAAATAGTGCAAAACCTGGTTCAACAGTTTCAATCAGACACGAAGAACAACTCATCATTTTTTTGGAGATGGATGAAATTGACGCTTGACCGATTGGCAAACAAAAAATATTTAATTATGCGTGATTCTTCACAAGCTGTATCGTTAATCGAAGGAATTCGTTCTCTTGGTGGCATTCCATTGCTTGTCCCGTTAATCTCATTCAAAAAAACAAGCTTATCTGAACGGGAACGAAAACTGATGAACGAATTAACAAGTTTTGACTGGCTTATTTTTACGAGTCAAAATGGTGTTCGTTTTTTTATGGCACAGTTGGAAGAGATGGGGTTATCTTTTCCGGAACATGTAAAGGTGGCGGCTGTCGGTACGAAAACACAAAGCAGTTTAGTAAATTATGGTATATCACCGTCTTTCATTCCGAAAAAATTTACCGGTGAAGCATTGGCTGACGAGATGAAGGATTTTATTGAAAAGAATGAACGCATTTGCGTGATAAAAGGAAATCTGGCCAGGGATATTGTCGGTACAGTGCTTCGAAATGTCGGTGCCATTGTCGAGGAAATCATTATTTACGAAACATTTTTACCAGGAGAAAATAAAGAAAAATTGATTGTAACATTGAAAAATAAAGTCGACGTACTAATATTTACCAGTCCTTCAACCGTTAAACATTTTATGAGTATATTAATGGAGAAAAATGAACGCCATCTTCTCGACGGAAAATGGGTCGCTTCGATTGGACCGGTTACCAAAAAAGCGTTAGAAGATTACGGGATTCCTGTTCATATTTGTCCCGACATATATACCGTCGATCAATTGCTTGAAGAGATGAAGGTGTTTTTTGGAAAGAAATGTTAAGAAATAAATACAACGGTATAATGTAAAAAATAAGGTCGAATTGAACTTTTCCTATAAAAATTTTTAGATGCCAAACGAGCAATGAACACCCGAAGAGCTTGCTTTTGCGTTAAATTTGGATCACACAAACCAAAGTTGCAATGAATTTTCCCGTAAAACTTTTTGAGTGTCAAACAAGTTATCAAATATAAAATTGGAGGCAGTGAAATGAACATAGAAGACTTACAATTTAAGAGACATCGGAGACTAAGACAATCGGCTTTTATGAGAGATTTAGTTCGGGAAAATCATGTTCATACGGATGATTTAATTTATCCGCTATTTATCGTTGAAGGAGAAAAGATAAGAAATCCCATTATTTCAATGCCGGGAATTGAGCAAATTTCTTTAGATTATTTGCCTAGTGAAGTGGATGAACTATTAAGCTTAGGCATAAAGGCCGTTCTTTTATTTGGTGTCCCGAATGAAAAAGATGAAATAGGTTCCGGTGCATTCCATGATCACGGCATTGTTCAGAAAGCTATTAAAACCATTAAACAACATGCTCCGAAAATGCTTGTTGTTGCAGATACATGTTTATGTGAATATACCGATCACGGTCATTGCGGTGTAATCATGAACGGTGATGTTGCCAATGATGAGTCACTGGAAATTCATGTGAAAACGGCAATCAGCCAAGCAAGGGCAGGTGCTGATATTATTGCGCCTTCGAATATGATGGATGGTTTTGCCGTTGCAATTCGTAAAGGGTTGGATGAAGCAGGTTTTAAACATGTACCAATCATGTCCTATGCAGTTAAATATGCATCCGCTTTTTACGGTCCGTTCCGTGATGCTGCAGAAAGTGCCCCACAATTTGGCGATCGGAAAACATATCAAATGGACCCTGCCAATCGTCGGGAAGCTTTAAGAGAAGCCCATTCGGATCTTTCGGAAGGGGCTGATTTCTTAATCGTCAAGCCGGGCATGCCATATTTGGATATTATCCGTGATGTCCGCAATGAGTTTAATGTTCCGATAGTTGCTTACAATGTCAGCGGGGAGTATTCAATGGTTAAAGCAGCTGCCTTGAACGGTTGGATTGACGAAAAGAAAATTGTCATGGAAATGCACACCGCATTCAAAAGGGCAGGTGCGGATTTAATTATCACCTATTTTGCGAAGGACATTGCCAAATGGCTGAATGAAGAAAAATAATAGCACTTAAATGATGTATGCTCTTCATAAACATATAGAGAAAAGAGGGATAGTATGCGTTCATTCGAAAAATCGATAAAAGCATTTCAAGAGGCAGTACAGTTAATGCCGGGGGGAGTTAACAGCCCGGTGCGTGCCTTTAAAGCTGTTGATATGAATCCGATTTTTATGGAAAGCGGAAAAGGCTCGAAAATTTACGATATCGACGGGAATGAATATATTGATTATGTTCTTTCATGGGGACCATTAATTTTAGGCCATGCGAATCGTCAAGTTGTTGAAGCATTGAAAAAAGTAGTCGAGTCCGGGACAAGCTTCGGTGCTCCGACATTAATCGAAAATAAATTGGCAGAACTGGTTAAGGAGCGGGTACCATCCATTGAAATTATTCGTATGGTAAATTCCGGTACAGAAGCAACGATGTCCGCATTACGGTTGGCACGAGGATATACGGGGAGAAGTAAGATTTTAAAATTTGAAGGCTGTTATCACGGGCATGGTGATTCCTTATTAATTAAAGCCGGCTCAGGTGTAGCAACACTTGGACTTCCCGATAGCCCGGGCGTTCCTGAAGGCATTGCAAAAAACACAATAACTGTTCCATATAATGATTTGGACGGGGTTAAAACGGCCTTTGAAAAATTTGGCGAGGATATTGCAGCAATCATTGTTGAACCAATTGCCGGAAATATGGGTGTTGTTCCTCCGTTACCTGGTTTTTTGGAAGGATTACGTGAAATGACCGAGCAATACGGCGCCCTGCTTATTTTTGACGAGGTCATGACAGGCTTCCGGGCCGATTATCATTGTGCCCAAGGTTATTTTAACATTCAACCTGATTTAACTTGTTTAGGGAAGGTAATCGGTGGCGGGCTTCCGGTTGGTGCTTACGGCGGGAAAGCAGAAATCATGGAAAAAGTTGCTCCAAGTGGTCCGGTCTATCAAGCAGGCACGTTATCCGGCAACCCTTTGGCAATGACGGCCGGTTATGAAACATTGAAACAGTTAAAACCCGAACACTATGATGAATTTAAACGAAAAGGGGATATGTTGGAAGCCGGTTATCGTCAAGCAGCAGAAACATACGGGATTCCACTGACTGTCAATCGGGCCGGCTCGATGATCGGGGTCTTTTTTACCAATGAACAAGTGATTAACTATGATACAGCAAAAACATCCAATCTCGATTATTTTGCAACGTATTATCGGGAAATGGCATTGCAAGGTGTGTTTTTACCGCCATCCCAATTTGAAGGATTGTTTATTTCTACCGTTCATTCGGATGAGGATATAGAAAAAACCATTCAAGCTGCAGAAAATGCTTTTCGAAAAATAAAAGAAATGAATTAAAACTTGGAATGACGTACAGTGATCTTGTTAGCGGGGAGGCTCGGGATCAGTCTGTACGTCATTTTCCAACTTTGAATCACCTATTGATTTTGGACCTATTCTTTTATGGAAACATAAAATAATATTTCGGCTTCTTCTACAAGTGAAGTCCCTTTCTATTTTTCCACATTGCTTGATTCCAAAATGCTTGACGTATTCTTAAAAGCTTTTCCAGTTGTTCTTCCACAAAAGTAACTTTTTTAAGCATATTTCATCCACTTTTTTCATAACTTGTAATGATATGAGTAGAATAATAGCTCCTTATTCACGTTATCTCAAAACACGATTATTTTTGTTTATCCTAATAAACAAATTTCATCTTCACCAGTGAGTTTCTGAAAATCCACAGTTAGATTCGTAAGGGGGGAAGTATGTTGACTGATAATAATCAACCGGCAGCCATTAAATTTTCTTTGGATGAAACAGTGTGGTTTCGAAAGGGAGAAGAGATTGGAGAATTATACAATTTAGCATTAGAGCCAAATGTTACCATCCAAGATTTGAATCACTTTATTTCCATCCGTGGATCATTAAAAATGTACGGAGAATATAAAAAATCAGAAGCTGAAATAAATGATGAAGAAGATCGTATTTATTTTTCAGGGCAAAAATATGTTACCGTACTCGACGCAAGAGAAGAAGGAATATCAGAATTTCATTTTGATTTTCCCGTTGATATTACCGTACCGAGAGAGAAAGTAAGCAGTATAGAAGACTTAGATGTCCTTATTGAATTTTTTGATTACTCAATTCCTGAAAAAGACTGCTTAAAATTGTCAACGAATGTCGCAATTACAGGAATTGCCGCAGATGCATCCGCATACGAACGAAAAGATATTTTGTCAAGTAGTGAAGAAGGCATCCCGGCATTATCTGAAGATCCATTAGCTGATAAAGACCGATTATTTCCGGTTTCAAACGATTTTTTCATCGATAAAATTGATGACGACAGCACATTCTCAGTAGAGGCTAAAAAAGTAGAGGACCGAGATGAAGAGCCTGAAGAAAATATCCAAATCCAGATTCAATTTACTTCCACTATGGATAAACTGGAAAAAATTGAAAAGAAACGAGTAGAGGCTGACCAAGCAACTTTATCGACAAATACAAATGAAAAACAGTTTGAGCCTGATCATCTTTTAGTAGAATCGGGGGGATTGGAAAACGAGCCGGAAGCTAGTCACATTATAGAAGAGACGGAAAATATACCTGAAGCCGGTCGCATAGAAGAGGAGTTGGGGAACGTACCTGAAGCCGGTCGCATAGAAGAGGAGTCTGGAAACAATTTAGAAGTCAATCGCATAAAAGTGGTGCCGGAAGCCGGACGCCAGAAAGCAGAACCTGAAAAATTAGAAAAGAAACCTGAAATTAGTCCATGGTTAAAGGATTCAGAGCATGTTCCTGAAGTCGGTCCGCTTCTAACTAATTCGTCCCCAAAGGATAACGACCGTAATACTGATCCAGTTTTAAATGACTTGGATAATGAAAACCAAGTAGCAGTGGAAAGAAATGAAACGAAAGCTGTGAATACAGAGGCAAAATTGGAAAATGAGATCGAAGTCAGTGGCGAACTGTCAAAAAGGGACAATGAACCGGTAGAGGAGCCGAAAACAAGAGCAGATCTTAATCAACAAATAGAGACTGTAGCAGTGGAGACAAGTGTTCAGGAATCGGCTGAACAACAAGATTTTGCTGATATTACGATTGAGGAAGTTCAGGCAGAAGAGGATCACGAAGCCCATCGAACCGAGAAAAACATAAATTATCAGCCGCAAGAAACAAATCAGGATGAAAAATCCATCTCACTCACTGAATTTTTTGGAAGAAAAGATGAAAATCGAGCAGTTCGGATGAAAATTTATATTGTTCAAGCGAGAGATACATTAAGTTTGATTGCCGAAAAATATGACGTCTCGGTTTCCCAACTGTTGCGAACAAATCACCTGGAATCAAATCAGGATGTCTATGAAGGACAAATACTTTACATCCCCACCAATACACATAAAATACATTCGTTATAACGAATTGAACTAACCGAGGAACCAGCCGAACTATAACAATGAAAAATACCATATCCCAATCACTTTATGTAAAAGTGACGTAACAAAGAAAACGGGTACGAAACCCGTTTTTTATATGCATTGAGGTGAAAAAATGAGAGTCTACGAAATTTTAAAAGAATATCAAATTCAACCGAGACATTTGGAAAAGATTGGAAAAGTATATAAAGTATTTAGTAGAAACAATGTGTTTGCATTAAAAGAAACCGAAGTAACTAAGGGAAAAAATTTATTTTCCATCTACCCTTTTTTATACCATAAAGGGTTTTATCGTTTCGTTCCTCTTTATCCGGCAAAAAACGGGCAATATATGATTTTAAGAGATCAAAAGCTGTATTACTTAATGCCTTGGTTAGGTAGCGAGTCAAGACCGGTTGAAACCAATCATGCAAGAAAAATGTTTCGGGAACTTGCCAGACTTCATCTTTTGACATCACAAGAAATGGAAATGGACCAGACAAATATCGAGGACCATTTTGAGCGAACTAGTGGACAATGGAATAAAGAAATGCAATATCTTGACAGTTGGATTGAACAGTGTGAGCAAAAATGGTATATGTCTCCTTTTGAATGGGAATTTGTCCAATATTATCATGAATTTCAAAAAGCCTATGAATATGCACTTCGAACTCTAAAAATTTGGAAAGATACTATGCTTGAATCAAAGAAAATTCGCACGGTCCTTCTTCACGGTAAAGTTAGCTTGGATCATTTTGTATTTGATGATAAAGGGTACGGGTATTTTATTAATTTTGACGAAAGCCGTATCGGTTCCTCATATCAGGACTTATTGCCGTTTTTATCCAACACATTAAGTACATACCCGATGAACGGTGAAGATTGTATGGAATGGCTGAATATCTATATGAAACACTATCCATTAAAGGAAACGGAACTTTTGCTTATGAAAAGTTATCTTGCCCACCCGGGATTTATGGTTCGGTTATTGAACCGCTATCAAACGAGATTCGCCCCAAACCATGAATTGAAGTATACAAAAAAGATTCAGCAAGCTTATTGGAAACTGAAAAACATCGAAAATATCATCATGAAGCTGGAAATGAAAACAGAATCCTAATATGCCGAGTTGGTGGTACTATTGAATTGGTAGGCGTCACTGTTGAAATCGGAGGTGGTTTGTTGAACTAAGTGGAGTTCCGCTAAATTTTTGTCTAAGTCCTCCTAGGTATTCAGAAAAATTGATATAATAGTATATAATCAAGACAATCACTAAAATCGACATGTTATAACGAAACTGAAACTGAAAAGGAAAGTTGTACAATGACAAGATTCATACCTCTAATGTTCGATTTAAATAACAAAAATATTGTCATAATTGGTGGGGGCCATGTAGCCGAAAGAAGAATTCGTCTATTGCTGGAAAGCGGTGGGAAAATTACTGTGACTAGTCCAAAAATTACCCAGGAAATCCGCAATTATTGGGAACAGGGCAAGGTAAATTGGTTGAAAAAGTATTTTGAACCTAATGATATTTCCAACGCTTTTCTCGTAATTATTGCAACAAATAATCCCCAAGTGAACGAATTGGTTCTTCAATATGCACCAAAAAATACTTTAATCAATGATGCTACAAACGCCTCCAATGGGAATATTCATTTTCCCACGATCATGAATAGAGGACGGTTAACAATAAGTGTTGCAACAAACGGTGCCAGTCCCAAGCTGACAAAGCAAATAAAACAGCAATTGGAAGCCACTTTCCCGGAAAATTACGGAGAATATGTTGATTTTCTATATGAATGTCGGGAACTTTTGAAAAACTCTCCATTGCCAAAAGAAGAGCACCAAAAACTGTTAAAACAACTATTGGATGATGATTTTCACAGTAAAACAAATCAACAACAATTTTTAAGTTGGTTAAAAAATCTCCAAAATAATGAAAAGGGTCAAGGTGATCTTAATTAGGAACCTTGACCTAAAAACTCTTTACTATAAAAAATAATACAAATGACCAGATAAACATATATTTTCTAAAAAATGCAAATACCACTCTAAATTAGTGACTCATTTCACAAAAAATCTATTCAATCATGAATTTGCGTGCACATTTAATACTTGGTGAATTATTTTACAAAAAAAACAGGCAACTCCATCATGAATTTGCTGTTTTACACTGAGTATCGTGATTCATTTCACAATAAAGGCGCTCTATTATAAATTTGCTGTCGCGCACTGAATACGTACCGACTCATTTCACAAAAAAGAAGCCGCTCCATTATCAATTTTCTATTGCACTGAATAGGTATTCATGTATAATAGAGGGAAAATAATAATATTTGAAAGAGTAGAAGCCTTGTTACTTTTCTATTATAAGCAAACGTTTTCAATAAAGTTGTGCCTTTTCTATTAATCGAACAAATAATGACTATACAAAAAAGAAGGTGAAATGTAATGGACAAGATACAGCAAATGTTGTTGGAAGATAGTAAAAAAATAAATTTGATCATGTTTATTACTTTTTCAGTTTCATTAGTTTTGGCTGTTTTGAAGTCAATAGCTTTAAAACAAGGACCGGTAATTACTATATATTCTACTCAATTGATCTCTTTGGCTGTTTTATACATTATTTGTGAAAAAATAGTTAAGAAACACTCTCTATTTCCTTATATAAGTGTTGTTTTGATTGGCATCTTTACATTTATAGGTATTGCGGTTACCGGCGGCGGAATTAATATTATTCTCATCACATTCTTTTTAGCCATTTTTTCGACGATTAGTTCCGGTAAAAATTCGTTTATCCTTGGTTATTCCATAGGATTGTCGATCATGTTAACAATCTTTTTTGTCGGTACAAAAGAAACAGCCGTAATTAAAGAAAACTTTGTTACTATTCTCATACTCTATCTTTTATCAGGACTTTTACTTTATGTACTAATCCACATGAACGCCAGACAGCAATCCGTGATTCGGGAATTGTTGCGGCAGTCAGAAAAACATGGTGAGGAACAAAAGCAACAAAAAGAACGCATTCAAGCCAATATGAATAATATTTTAAAAGAAATGGCCAATGCAAATGAACGGATTCAGAGCAATCAATTGGCTCAAAATGAATTTACTAACAGTTTACAAGAGTTAACAATTGGCAGTCAACAGCAAACCGACCAAATTGCAATGATTTCAAGTCATACAATGGAAAATCTCGAGGTCATGCTAAAGCTGGAAAATATAATGGAAGAACTTTCAACAGAGGCGGATAAAACAGACGAAATCACGTCTCTCGGTGAAAAAAGAGTTTTCATGTTTAAACAAGATGTAATGGAGATTCGAGCATTTATGAACGACTTAAACCAAACATTACTGGATTTAACAAAGAACATTCAAGAAACCAATACATATTCAAATAAAATTAAAGAAATTTCCGAGCAGACAAATTTATTGGCTTTAAATGCCTCCATTGAAGCGGCACGAGCAGGTGAGGCCGGCAAAGGATTCTCGGTTGTTGCCGAAGAAATTCGCAAACTGGCAGAGTCGACAAAAGATACGGTCAATAATATTACCAAAAATCTGCAAAACGTGAATACGAGCAACGAAACGACTTTGAAAAAAATGCAAGCCAGTGAACAAAAGATTACCCACTTGGCAGATTCGTCGGAGGATATTGTCGCTTACTTTCAACAGTTGAAAGAAGTATTTCAAAAATTAAACACTGATTTACTGCACTCAAAAGAAATGACAAATGAAGTAGTGGAAAAAAGTAAAAGTATAGAAACGTATACATCCCAGTTTGCGGGAATTCTTGAAGAAGCGAGTGCCAATCTGGAAGAAATGAGTGCTTCAATTGAAACATTGACGAATGACAATAAAGACATCGCAAATTCAATGAATAGAACAACAATCAGTGCAAAAGAGCTACTAGCTGAATAAAAAAATTGGAAGGGCAAATCGAGGATAATTGGAATTTCTTCTAAAGACGTGAAAAATTGAATTTGGAAGGCCGCCGAGTTTTTACGGCCTATTTCCAAAGAAAATCGAATCGGAAAGGGTGCCTGAATTCACTAACTGCTTTTTTCCTAAGCAAAGAGAGTCGGTTCACTAACGCCTCTTTTCCATTAGTCAGTAAAAATTATGATGTTCAAAAAGTTCGGGGGATGGTTGGCAAATTTCTTCTCGGATTCTCCTTTCACTTATCCCCCTTTTGAACATGCAAATATTATTTGGTAGAGGGCAACAACTTAATATAGGATTCTGAAAAACCAAATTGATTGATTGCCAAACAATTAACAAAAAACACACTTATATCAGATCCATCTGGAAAAGAGCGACAATTAACAAAAAAATTAATAATAAGACGACATCAAAAGTAGTTGGGATGATTAACGTTCGGATTCCTTGGAAAATCGTAAACGGGATAATCAATTGCTTTCCAACTTCCCTGATTGTTCGAGCCCATGATGGCAGTAAATATGGATTGTATTTTCTACGCATGAAACCCCTCCTTTATAACGGTTGTCTACCCAAAAGGAAACAAGACCGCAACCGGACATGAAACGCCTGCAAAAAGTCTTTCTTTAATTCATTCTATGTGAATATAACGGGAAGTTGTTCATATTTTTTTGAGCGAATTTTAAAAAGTGGAAAGAATGTACTTTGTGAAAAATCTGCCTCGGGTGCTGTCCACTGCATTCCAACTAACATAAGCACTTTGGACTTACATGTCGAATACCGGACTATGGGTTTCAAAATCATTTCGTATAATTTTTCCTGAAACCTGTGGAAAAAGAATTGTATAAAAATCATTTCGTATAATTTTTCCTCAAATGGCCGATAATGATTGACGAAATGTCCGTTATTTTTATAGAATAAGTATAAATAAACGAAATGCGTTGAACGGGAAGAGTACAATAGTTAGGCTTTTCAGAGAGAGAACGGTGGTGCGAGTTCTTAAGTGAAACTGTTGGAAGGTCGCCCGGGAGCAGCTTTTGTGAACCCGAAGAGTAGCAAAAGCCGGGAAATCCGTTACTTAGTTGAGTGCCAAATGCATGCTTCTTATGCATTTGTGAATAAAGGTGGTACCGCGAATCAACTCCATTCGTCCTTTAACGAGTGGGGTTTTTTAATTGTCAGGATTTGCAAAAAAATTACATTAAAATGGAGGCATTTAAATGAGTGAACAAACATTCTCGATGCCCACAAAATACGATCCAAATTCAATAGAAAAAGGTCGCTATGAATGGTGGGTAAAGAACAAATTTTTTGAAGCAAAAGATGATGAAACCAAACAACCATATTCCATCGTGATTCCGCCGCCGAATGTGACCGGAAAACTTCACCTTGGGCATGCCTGGGATACAACATTACAAGATATTATTACCCGGATGAAACGAATGCAAGGCTACGATGTATTGTGGCTGCCGGGAATGGATCATGCCGGAATCGCTACACAGGCAAAAGTTGAACAAAAACTGCGTGCGGAAGGGAAATCCCGCTATGATCTTGGCCGGGAAAAGTTTTTGGAAGAAACATGGAAATGGAAAGAGGAATATGCGCAAACAATTCGTCACCAGTGGGCAAAATTAGGGCTTGGTCTCGATTATAGCCGGGAGCGATTTACACTGGATGAAGGTCTTTCCAAAGCGGTTCGTGAAGTTTTTGTTTCTCTTTATAAAAAAGGTCTCATCTACCGCGGAGAATATATTATCAACTGGGATCCGGTTACGAAAACGGCCCTTTCCGATATTGAAGTTATTTACAAAGATATACAAGGCGCTTTCTATCATTTGCGGTATCCGTTAAAAGACGGTTCCGGCTATATTGAAATTGCAACAACGCGTCCGGAAACGATGCTTGGCGATACGGCCGTTGCGGTTCACCCGGAAGACGAGCGCTATAAACATTTAATTGGCAAAACAATCGTGCTTCCAATCGTCGGTCGCGAAATCCCAATTATTGCCGACGAGTATGTCGATATGGAATTCGGCTCCGGTGCGGTAAAAATAACCCCGGCCCATGATCCGAATGACTTTGAAGTAGGAAATCGCCATAACTTGGAACGGATTCTTGTTATGAATGAAGACGGTACAATGAATGAAAAAGCCGGAAAATATAAAGGCATGGATCGTTTTGAATGCCGCAAACAAATTGTTAAAGACTTACAAGAACAAGGTGTCCTTATCAAAATCGAGGAAATGGTTCACTCCGTCGGTCACTCGGAACGGAGCGGGGCCGTTGTTGAACCATATCTTTCGACCCAATGGTTTGTCAAAATGAAACCACTGGCTGAAGCTGCAATTAAGCTGCAAAAAACGGAAGGAAAAGTGCATTTTGTTCCGGAACGATTTGAAAAAACCTATCTTCATTGGATGGAAAATATTCGTGACTGGTGTATTTCGCGACAACTTTGGTGGGGTCATCGGATTCCTGCTTGGTATCATAAGGAAACCGGGGAAGTATATGTTGGTCATGAAGCCCCGCAAGACGCTGAAAACTGGGAGCAAGACCCGGATGTCCTTGACACTTGGTTCAGCTCGGCATTATGGCCATTTTCAACAATGGGCTGGCCGGATAAGGAAACAGCTGATTTGAAACGCTATTACCCGACCGATGCGCTTGTCACCGGTTATGATATTATTTTCTTCTGGGTATCCCGGATGATTTTCCAAGGGCTTGAATTTACCGGTAAGCGCCCGTTCAAAGATGTTTTAATTCACGGTTTAGTTCGCGATGCAGAAGGTCGGAAAATGAGTAAATCGCTTGGGAACGGTGTTGACCCGATGGATGTTATCGATCAATATGGTGCCGACTCCTTACGTTATTTTCTGGCCACCGGATCATCACCGGGACAAGATTTACGTTACAGTACGGAAAAGGTTGAATCCGTTTGGAATTTTGCCAATAAAATTTGGAATGCATCCCGGTTCGCTTTGATGAATATGGGTGGACTCCCATATGAAGACATTGATTTAAACGGAAAAAAATCTGTAGCGGATGAGTGGATTTTAACCCGACTCAACGAAACGATTGAAACAGTTACCAATCTGGCTGAAAAATATGAATTCGGTGAAGTTGGCCGGGCTTTATACAACTTCATTTGGGATGATTTTTGTGATTGGTATATTGAAATGGCAAAACTTCCATTGTACGGTGAGGATGAAACAGCAAAGAAGACAACTCGCTCCGTTTTAGCCTATGTTTTAGACCAAACGATGCGGTTACTTCATCCATTCATGCCGTTTATTACCGAGGAAATTTGGCAAAATCTCCCACATGAAGGGGAGTCGATTACGGTTGCGGAATGGCCAAAGGTACGACCGGAATTGTCGAACCAAGAAGCAAGCGAACAAATGAAATTACTCGTTGAAATCATCCGTTCTGTCCGTAATATTCGGGCCGAAGTGAATACGCCAATGAGCAAAAAAATCGCCATGATCATTAATGCCCATGATGAAAAAATCTTGGACACTTTAGAAACAAATAAAGCCTATCTTGAACGTTTCTGTAATCCGGAAATGTTGACAATTGGTGTAGGTGCACTAGCCCCTGAAAAAGCAATGACTGCCGTAGTATCCGGAGCGGAAATCTACTTGCCGCTTCAAGGACTCATCAATATCGAAGAAGAAATTACCCGCCTTGAAAAAGAACTTGAGAAACTAAATAAAGAAGTGGAGCGGGTACAGAAAAAACTTGCCAACGAAAAATTTGTTGCTAAAGCACCTGCGCAAGTGGTTGAAGAAGAACGTGCGAAAGAAAAAGACTACTTAGAAAAACGAGCAACCGTCCAAGAACGACTGGAAGAGTTAAAACGGATGAAATAGGTAATAGAAAAAGCTATCACTTATGGGATCACATCATTTTTCACATGTGACATACCCATATGTGATAGTTTTTTTCGTTTCAGGCTTTACTATTAGGTAGTAATTGAATTTGTGATGATAAGCTGTATAAGATGATTTAAACCGAGGTAACTGATATCAATATAGACTGAACTTATAGAATCTAATCACACTCTACCCTCACAAATAAAATCTTCCTGTGGCAGAATAACCCAGAGATAAATGTCTAATTACTCTTCCAAATAAGTTCGCCATTATCCAAAAAAATATTACTAGTCTACTAGTATAAGCAACTGCGTCAATAATACAGTTCCAAGCTTCGACATCTGTTTCATTATCTGACATCTCTTGAATTATTGTTATACCATTTTCCTCATTATCTAATAATTCATAAAGGATATCCCCTATATTTTCTTCACTATTTAGCATACACCTGAAGGATTCGATTGATGTAGTTTTAATGTTCCTGATACATCTTCTGGTTTTATACCTGCCTAAATAACCGCTGAATCAAATTCATTCAGAACTACTTCTTCTGCATGCCTAGTGAACAATGGGTTATTTCCTGGAGCTTTAATATTCCTGTCAGGCATTACTTCATCTAAATCAGGCAATCCAGCTTCTTTACGTACTTTTGGTGATCCTCCTTCAAAAGTCAAATTTTCCAATCCTTTTACATCAGTCTTACCAACTGCAACTGTGTCAGTTTCTGGAACATTCCATTTTTCCTTAGTACATCTATATCAGTTTTACCAATATTAATCTTAATTTTATTACCCGTACTCTTTGCCGGGGGAAGTAACGAAAGAGCTAGAAAACCTCCCGCAAGTACACGGTCGTCAAAAGAAAGCTTCTCACCGGTAACCGGATCATATTCACTGAATACCCGTTGTGCGTCGTTCCATCCGATGAGTTCCAGTAAAAACTCGCTTACTTTGTTACCCATCTTTTGTTCATCTTTTTCCATTTCGGCAGCCGTGAGACTAATTAATCTTTGGGTCGTATCAATTTTATCTTGGAAATTCGCTGAAACCTATCTGATATATCTACTTACCATGAATATGTAATATTAAATATGGGATTAACCGTAAATCCATATTACATTATATAAAAACCTTGAAAGGCAAAAGCCAATCAAGGTTTTTAGAATTTTATTTATAGACGACTTTGCATTTCCAATGTGGATATTGTTCGTTAAAATCATCTAAGAGATTAATCAAGATATGGGAATCTTTTGGTAGTTTCTCTTCTACGTTATTCCATCCTTCAAAAATTAAAGTTTCAGGTAATTCAATTAGTCCAGTAATTGCATCCCAAAAAGCATCCCAGTTCATTCCATAAAAATCGGGTAATCCAAGATTCTTTTGTAACAAACAATGAAGTTCAGTTGAATTTTGAACCGTACTCACATCCAATATAAGCTTATCATGTTTTGCTCCATTCTCCTTTGACTTCAATAAAATCTCCTCCTTTATTTATAAGTTCCAATAAAATGAACTGTTTTATAATGATCAGTTGTAATATACATTTGCCCATCATTAGAATAAAGTAGTCTTGAACCGGGCTGTTTACTTCTTGCTATAGTGTTATTTAAGCCTATATCTGCTTCATACCACACTCTTCCTGGGGCATTAGGTACTACATTTGTTGTGTTTTTGAATACATCCCCACCAAGTTGCCCACCAGATACATAGTTATTAAGTGGTTTTCCTGGTTTCCAGCCGTTTAATGCAGCCACGTCCTTATTAACATAATTTTAAGGTAATTTTCCAGTTTGTTTTAAACTATCAATTAGTGGATTTGCTGATTCAGTAGCTTTAAGAACTTCCTTGTATTTAGCATGCAATGCAATATTGTCTGCCCCGAATTTACCCGTACTCTTAGTAGCCCCACCTGCCTCACCAACATCCAACTCATCTAGTTTGGTATTTTTGATTCGTTGGATTAGGTCCTTTGCATCACTAAACGCATCCTTAACGGTTCTTTCAGCTGCACCGATTCCTGCATAAACTTCTTGTGTTATTTGCGGAAGTCGAATTTCTCCAATCTTCTTCTTTATTGTATCAAACCAGACCTTGGTTAGGGCAATTGGCGCGTTTACTACCTGATCATACACGGAGCGAAAGGCTTGCTGGAATTTCTTTGGATCTAAGACATTTCGAATTTTCTTGAGCACTCCCGGAGTTTTAGCAAGGGCTGGGATTCCTGCATCGGCACCTTTTATCAACGTTTTCCCGCCAACCCCTACTGCTTTTGCCGGGGGAAGTAACGAGAGAGCCAGAAAACCTCCCGCAAGTAGACGGTCGCCAAAAGAAAGCTTCTCACCGGTAACCGGATCATATTCACTGACTATCCGTTTTGCGTCGTTCCATCCGACGAGTTCCAGTAAAAGGCCGTAGTTCACCAACTACGTAGCCTATAATCTCGAAGTTCTTCCTATGTACATATACTTAATCTTAAAATTTATCACAATGCCGAATTCGCATTTCTGCTGGAATTTTATACAATCTGGTATAATAAAAAAAGAAGTTTCTATAAATGGCAAAAAGCCAATCGAAGGACCGTTCAATCCAAAAACTAGTAAAATTAGTCTGGAAGGAAAATAGACAAAATAACAGAGGAAGGAAAGATTGACACGGTTGTTTTGACTGGAATAGGAATTGGAAACATCATGCAAATCCTTCAATCCATGTACATCTTATTCCTTACAGCGGGAATGCATAAATAAAATTGTTACAACAGGGGAGTGGAAATCAATGTTTCAAACAAGTGAAGAAGTTATCAATTGGATTAATCGTCAACTGAATCAAGGAATAAAACCAGGACTGGAGCGGATGCAGTGGTTAATGGAAAAACTGGATCATCCGGAGCGAACTGTACGGGCGATACATATAGGCGGAACAAACGGAAAGGGGTCAACCGTTTCATTCCTTCGTTCCATTTTACAAACGGCGGGTTATGAAGTAGGGACATATACATCCCCTTATATTGAATCTTTTTTGGAGCGGATTAGTATTAATGGCCAACCTATCCCGGAAGCTGATTTGATAAAAGCAGCAAACTCCATTAAACCGCTAGCTGATGAATTAGCCCAAACAGAGCTTGGCTATCCGTCAGAATTTGAACTGCTTACCGCTATTGCAATCTATTATTTTGGTAAATTACATAAAGTTGATATAACAATCATTGAAGTCGGACTAGGCGGGCGAAAAGATGCCACAAATATTATTCATCCGTTTCTTTCTATCATCACCAATATTGGCTATGATCATATGAATATCCTTGGCAATACACTGACTGAAATTGCCAAAGAAAAAGCAGGAATTATAAAAAACGGTGCCCCGGTCATCACCGCAGTGACTGATCCAGAGCTCTTTCATATTTTTGAAGATACGGTAAAAGCGAAACGGACCACCGTATATCAACTGGGACGCGAATTTACTTATAAAGATCTTGGCACAACGAAAACCGGTGAGCAATTTTCGGTAAAAACGCCTTACCAAACATATACTGAACTTTCCATTTCGATGTTAGGGAAGCACCAAATTGAAAATGCGACATTGGCTGTAATGGCAGCAGAATATTTAAAACAATTTTATGCATTGTATATCGAAAACGAACATCTTCAAACCGGATTACAAACGGCATTTTGGCCGGGAAGATTTGAAATACGTGGACAAGTGATTCTTGATGGTGCTCACAATCGGGAAGGAATCGAATCATTAGTTGCAACTTTACAGCGTCATTTTTCGGATAAAAAAATTCATGTGTTATTTTCTGCACTGAGAGACAAACCTTTGAAAAAAATGATTCACGTACTAGATGAACAAAACTATCATTTGTACTTTACTGAATTTGACCATCATCGAGCAACAAAGGCGGAGAACTTATATGATCTCTCAAATGCTTCTCAAAAAGAAATTGTATTGGATTGGCCAAAATTTATAAAAGAAAAACAATTGCAAGCTGATGAACTTCTTGTCATATGCGGTTCTCTTTATTTCATCAAAGAAGTAAAGAAGGTATTATAAGAAAAGCGATAAGTATTCGGAGCCAGACACAGTTCTTTTTTTACATTAAAAATGATTGAGGGGTATCGTTGCCCCTCTTCTATTGGTCGTTGGTCCGATCATAACGAAGAAGATTTCACGAGCGAATAATCCAGTGCAACGGCAAGGCCACTGTACAGCAAAAGTGAACCGCCTAAAACCAGATATCGTGTTTGACGATTAACCTTTTGGAATTTTCAATAGTATCGCAACGACAAGCAGTCACTTGTTTGCTAAAATGTTCATAAATTTTGCTTTAAATAAAATATTTTTATATTATAATAATAGGTAAAAATGCCCATGCCAAAAGGAGGGGGAGATAGAATGGTTGTAGATAGAAGAACTCAAATTTTTATATGGGTTGCTTGGTTTGCCGTTTTCCCGATAGGATTATGGACCGCATATAAAATTTCACCCCCTACGCACTTCTATCATCATTTTGATTTTTTAGTCACGACTGGTCTTTCCTGCATCGTAGCTTTGATACCGATCGTCGTAAATCAAATTCCTTTTTCAGTTACACAATGGTTAACTTTGTTTGTTTTTCTAAAGTACGGATTATTTGCTGAAGTAATATTGGCTCAAATTATTACCTTTATCGTCTTGTTAAGATTACGTTTACCAAAAGAAAAGCGGTATAACTTTCCTCTGAATTCTATCATGTTTATGATCGTATCTTTGGTAAGCGGTGCTATCTATTACATTTTCGGTGGAGAGCATGTTCAAGCAGGAAATTTAACGATAAATTTTGTCGTGCTGGCAGGGCTATATATGGCTTCTTATTTCATAATCAATCAAATCCTTTTCACCGGTGCATTTTCTTTTTTGTATAAAACAAGGAAACCATTAATAACAAAAGCATTTCTTTGGGAAGGGCTTATACATCTAATCGCCTTTCCGGTAGGTATTACTTTGTTCTTTTTATATGATTTAGTCGGTGTGTCAAGTTTTCTGCTGGTAGGTGCCCCGATCATTAGTACACAACTAATTTTGTTAAAATATAATACGAGTAAGGAAATTAATCAATATTTATAAAAGGCCGTTGAAACTGGTCATCGTTTGACCGAACGGCTAAAGTTTGAAGAAGTATTGAACACATTTATCGACCATCTATTAAATATGTTTCCTGCTGATTATTTGTACATTTTCGACGATATGAATGATGACCGTTTACAAGCAGTTCGATGTTATGAAAACGGAAAATTTATAACGCGAAAATTTTCTCTAATAAAAAAAGGCGTGGGTATCATCGGACAAGTATGGGCGACCGGACAGTTCGCATTTTATCGGGATAAACAACAGTGGAAAAACATCAACACCGAGGGAATTCCCGATGAGATGGAGAGTGTGCTTGTTGTCCCAATCATAAAAAACAATGCTGTTTCAGGAGTACTCTTCCTTGGAACGCAAATTAAGGTAGAATATCAAAAATACCACTTAATGATTCTCGATATTCTTTGTTCATATTTGGCAGTGGCACTGGAAAATGCACGACATTATGAACAAACGAAAAAGGAAAGTGAGCGAGATCCGTTAACCAAACTATATAATGCCAGAGTGTGCAGAAGGAAATTACGAGATGGATTCAACCTTTTGCATACCGGCAAAATTAAATGTATTTCTTTATTGATGCTCGATATTGATTATTTCAAATCAATCAATGATCAGTATGGACACCAAAGCGGGAATGAAATCCTTATTCAAATGAGTGATCTTCTCAGGGAAATTGTTGGAAATCGAGGGACGCTCACTCGCTATGGCGGTGAAGAGTTTATTATAATTTTACCGGATGTTAAAAAAGAAGAAGCCATTCAAATGGGTGAATCGATTCGTCAAACGATTGAAAACTTTTCTTTTTATATGCACGATAATTTAGCAGATGAACGAAAAACAATATCGACAAAAATTACAGTAAGTATTGGCGTCGCTTCAGCCCCGGCGGATACCGATAACGCCATCAGCTTAATTCGTTATGCCGACCGAGCCCTCTATCTTGGAGCAAAAAGAGTAGGGAGGAATAAAGTGGCGGAGTATGTGGGGTGAGGTGAAACAAAATTATTCCTATTTTAAAAAATGGGAACGTGTAAATAGTGAGACAAAAGATTTAAGTAAAACGGATATTGTAGCTATTTATAAAAAGATGAGACTGGCAAGCTTTTATGAAAAGTTTTGCAATTAAAGTGAGCTATTGGTACATATGGATTAAGTTGTATCTGTTGCATAATCTTTTTAGAAAAAATCCATTGCAGCTTCGAAAAAAAAACAGGAGCTGTAGAGCTGTAGTAGAAGGTAGAGGTATAAAATTTGTGACCATGTAAAAAAACTTATCAAAATTTGCGTCGCTCTTAACTACCGGAACGCTCCTGCTTACATATGAAGTATTCATAAAGATTAGCAAGACGACTTACCTAATATTTTTATTTCATAAACCGGGAATGAATAAATGAAATCCACTAATGTTATGAAAGCATAGTGGATTTTATTATTAATAAAGTAAAATATCCTTATTCTAATTTTCTTTCTGTTATTTGAGGTGGATCGACGCTTATCACCATAGGTTCCCTTGATTTTAAATCGGCATATGTGTTCATAATGTTTGGATCATAAATGATTTGAAGGCGAGATTTTTCTGGTGGCAGATTCAGTTGACTAGCCTGTCCTTCATAATAGTCGTCATCTACTTTTTTTGAACCACTAAATGAAGTTTTACTTGCTTTACCTCGAATGGCATTTAAAACAATTCGTCGAGCAGAAACACCGCCTTCAATTTTAATATTCGACCCGACTCCGAACATCTCTAGTGCTCCTTCAGAATAAAAGAAACCCTTTATATTACTGGGATTGTCTTGGTAGACACTGTTATTCACTATTTTAATATCTCCCCCCGCAAAAATAATTAAAGAGCCTGTGTTGTTTAACCCATTAATTACTGAATACTCAATAGTTACATCTTTCTTTACATACATAATCGTATTAAATTGGCCATTTACACCGTGAATTGTCACGTTTCCTTCAACAAATATGGGACCATCTAATTTTATTTTATCAAAATCACTCGGATCATTCTTTTCTGTTATATTAGTATTTCCAATGATTAAATTTCCTCCTATATACGCACCATTTTCAAATTTCGTTTCTTTATAGTTTGATTTTGAGCCGCGAATATATAGATCTCTTTTTGTTGCAAAATTTCCAAAGTAATTGTTACCTGTAAACTCAAAATCTTCATTTGTTGAAGTATATCCTATGACTTTATATTGTGGGTAGACATAAGTATTTTTAAAATTCAATTCATTGTAAAAAGTTTTAACATTACCCGAATCTGAAGTTTGAGCATATGTGACACTAGGGCCCTCTGGGAAATAAAAAACATTTTTTTGGTTTTCAATCTGAATATCATCCCGAACTGGTTCTCTCTGTGTAATGACCGGTATTGTCCCGAAAAAAGCTTTTGAAAGGTCGCCGGTTGTATTTACGTATTTACTGTCAGTTGTTTTTTCAACATATTTACATTTTTGAAAAATCCAGAATCCGGTACAAACCTTTTCTTTAACAGTAGTTCCTTGATTAAAATTGGTCGTTTCAATATGTTTGTCGTAATCAGGATTATGATCAAAAGTATATACATTACCTTTCAAAACAATATGAGATGCTTTTTGTCCCTCAACAGGGGAAGCAGTTGGCAATACTGATGGAATCCACTGTTGACCTCTTATATATGCATAGCCCCTGTCAGTAGTAATTATATTTCCATCAACTTTGAAATCGCCTTTAATCGATACACCTCCATGTAAGAACAAGTTTCCTTCCCCTTTAACACAATATTTGCTATTTGTATTACATTTCTTAGAAAGTTCATCTGATTTATATGCACCAACAGTATATTTCAAAGTGTCAAGTGTCGACTGTGCTCCAAATACGACTTTTGTTGTTATTGATTTTTTCTTTCCGTCAGCTATTCCGGTACTGACGATAGTTGTGCGCTTTTTTAGTGAATTATCCTTAACTGAATCAATATTAGTTATTTTTGCCTCATAAGAACCCGTTTCTCCTGTACTTCTTGTAATACCGGATTTGTAATCATTGAGAGTAGTTTCTAATATTGACTTAAATTGATCCTGCGTAAGCCCGTTTTCGCCAAGTCCTTTCTTCAAGTCCTTATTAATTTGATTCGTCAAATGGTCAATGCCCATCATTGCCAATTCTTGTGCTTGGATATTGTGTTCACTTGTTTGATTTCGCTTCGATCCTGTCAAAGTTGCTGTTAATAGCGCCATGGCGAGTACTGTAAAAAGGATGAAGACAAACATCGTTAATAGAAGGGAGTAGCCTTTTTCATTATTTGTTAATCGCATTTTGGTTAACCTCCTTTCGATCATCAAGAATGTTAAATATACTTGTCAACTCCAGTTTACGTTTTGTGTCTTTTGTCTGTAGAACAAGTGCAACCATATACTCAGACTCACTTGTTGCTATTATTTTCGATTCATTAGATAACTCTACATTCGAATCTAGTGGTTCTAACTCTTTATTTATTAAAACGACTTTGCCATCTTTAAATCCTAATTGTTTTTCCTCGGTCCCTTTTTTGATTGTAATATAGGATAAATTATTCGTTTCATTGGGGAGTTGTTTTATATCAATGTCACTCACCTTTAAAGTAAAAAACTCATCTATAAAATTAGCCATAATATAATCAGCTTCATCTCTCAATTTTGTTTCTTCCATTGTTCTTTCGTAGGAGCGAATCCCATTAAATAATACAGAATATATAACGATTCCTATAAATGACAAAATCGTAAGCGTCGCTAAAAGTTCGACTAATGTTAACCCTTTATTTGAGTGGATGAATTTATTCTGCATAATTAACATATCCTTCCACTTTCGACATAATCGGTGTATTTGAATCGAGTAGTTTTGTCTCGACTAATACATGAACAAGGCTTAAATCTTTTTGATCGTTGTCTCGGCTTGGTTTAATTCTAACTTCATAGTCCTTATCATTAATGATTTGAGGTATTTTTATTGAGCCGTCATCCTCAATTTGAAATCCTTCTGCAGGGGTAATGCCGGTTTCGGTTAACACAAAATAATAAGATGGATTTCCTTTTACACTTTCCAACGTTGCTTTTGCCAAATGAACCGCAACAAGTTTTTCGTTGTTTCGATTCGCTGTATTATTTGTAAATAAGAAAATACTTGAGAAAGTTAAAATAATGATTGATAGAATCGTAATTGACACGATGACTTCCACTAAAGTAAATCCTTGTTTATTGGAAAAACGTTTCCCCACAGGGACAACCTCCCCGAAATAATTTTGTTTGTAATTTGTATCAATTTTTACTCCATTCTTTTATAGTAAAATTGTATTAGTATCTGTTATAGTTCTATTTTCCCAAAAAGTGTTGCGGTTTGTTATCGAAAACATTAAAATTAAGTTAAATTCAAATTATATGTTCAAGTTTTTGCCAAATTTACCAATTTATTTATATTAATTATTAGGTTAAAATAATATTAGACAATAATTGTACTATTTATATAATACCTAAATTAGGAAAATTAGACTACTAAAATATGACAATATACTCATAAATTTCAAAAATTCAGGGCAAACTGGTCTTTTTTGCGAATATAACGAATAGAAAAACTAAATTTCTATCTGAATCAACCATATAACATGACATTTGTCTGATATAGGTAAAAAGAACTTTGTGTATGAATAAACTGTTATACATGACATTTGGCATATAAATTTTAAATATTCAGGGTAAGGTGGTTTCGTGATGGGTAGGGTGAAAAGGAAAAAGGGACTTTACGTTTTGCTTATTGGTATTTTTATTTTTTCATTTGGTTTTTATGAAGTCGGTTCAAATCATTTTGCTTATGCAGCCACCACATTCCCGAAAGGATCATCCATCGGCGGAATTGATGTGGGAGAAAAAACGGAAGATGAGGCGGTTTCCTTATTATTGTCAGCAATTGAACGTTGGAAAAATGAAGGAGATTTTATCGTACAGGCGGCGAATGATTCCGTAGTCATCCCATATAAGAATATCAAATTTGATGTAAAAGCCTCTGTAAAGGAAATGACAAATCAAATTGATAAGCCATGGTACGCCTTTTTTACGAAGTCTGAACCGCAACAATTGCCACTTACTGTGAGTGTTGATGTTACTGATGAACTGCTTGATAAATTTGGAAACTCGATCGATGTTAAAAAAACCGTTCAATTAATAGAAAACACGATTTCTTATCTTGGCCAGCATAAAATAACGGCAGTTTCTTCCAATCAGAACGATGCGGAAGTAGCAATTGCGGAAACTTCTTGGGAAATACCGAGTGATTATCTGTTTATGGATGAACTGCTTGAGGAATTAAACAGGATTTCCATTCCTGCTAATTCATCTTTTTCTTATCTTGAATCGATTGCCGACAAGGTAAGTTACTATAGTGAAGCGGAAGGAAATTTTGTCGTATCTATGCTATATGCCCTTCTTTTACAAACAAATGTAGAATTTGTTGAACGACATTCACAAGGAATCATTCCAAGCTATTCAGAGCCGGGGATTGAGGCAAAGGTAGCAAAAACGAAAAAAAGGATTTCATTGTGTATAACCCGGGGCCGAATGAGATTCGCGTGACAGCAGAACAAACGGGAAATGTGTTGAAAATGGGTTTACGGTCCAAAAAGCCGGAGAATACATATCGCTACAGTATTGAAAATAGTCTTGATGTTAATTATCGAACAATCAACCGATATAACAAAAATTTGCAACCGGGTCACAGGCAGGTGCTGCAACCGGGACAGAAAGGGAAACGGGTCGAAGTATATCGAATTACTGTTTCTTCAACCGGAGAAAAGATTGATAAAGAGTTGATCAGCAAAGATTTTTATTTACCAACACCGGAAATTTTGCTTCTCGCACCTGCTGTTGAGGAAACCGGTGATGGTACGGAAACCGGCGAGAACGCGGGGACGGGTGAAGCAAGTACGCCTACTGAAGACGGGACAGTCCCGACTGACCAAACACCGAACACAACAACCGGCCCGGGAAATACAATGAATGCTACTGATAGCAATGACGCTAATTCTGCGGCAACAACAGATGATTCAATCTATGAGCAACCGAATGTTGTAAAATAGATGGAAAATTTTAGCCGGCACTGAGTTTGTCCCAAATCTACGTAGCTCGGATTCCTTGCATGAAAGGGTTGTGACCTTGATGTGCTTTTTCTCCCAGAATAAAAAATAATCGTTTCAAAAACAGGAGGTGGACCCGTTGGCAAGAAAAAGATTAGGTGATCTACTTGTCGAATCCGGATTGATTTCAGAGGAGCAATTAAACAGTACCCTTAGAAGAAAATCGGTAGACGAAAAATTAGGGGATGCCTTACTTCGGGAAGGATATATTACCGAACAGCAATTGATTGAAGTTTTAGAGTTCCAACTTGGGATTCCTCATATCAATATTTTTCAATATCCGATTGATCCGGATGTAATTCAACTGGTCCCGAAAGAACTGGCCAAAAGACATTATGCGATGCCCATTCGTCGTGACAAAAATAAATTATTAGTGGCGATGGCAGACCCGATGGACTATTTTGCCATTGAAGAACTGCGGATGGCGACCGGTTATCATATTGAACCGGCGATTGCGACAAAAGATGAATTATTTCGGACCATAACAAAATATTACGACCTGCAGGAATCAATGGAAGAAGTCATGGGAGAAATTGCAACAAGTGAAACATTGGATGAAACAAGAGTGGCCGATGATGATTCACCGGTTGTTCGTCTCGTCAACCAAATCATTGACAATGCTCTCGTGCAACGAGCAAGCGATATCCATTTTGACCCGCAGGAAACTGAATTGCGCGTCCGTTATCGGGTTGACGGGATTTTACGAACAGAGCGATCTTTGCCAAAACATATGCAAAACGTCATTGTTGCCCGGATTAAAATTATGGCGAATTTAAATATTACGGAAACTCGCTTGCCTCAAGATGGTCGAATTAAAACAACAATCAATTTTAGACCGGTCGATATTCGTGTTTCGAGTTTGCCCACCATTTACGGGGAAAAGATCGTAATGCGGTTACTCGACTTATCCAATACCTTGAATCGGATTGATAAAATCGGATTTTCAGAAACAAATTTGGAAAAATTCACGGATATGCTGAAACGACCGAATGGAATCATTTTAATTACCGGTCCGACCGGTTCGGGAAAATCATCAACTTTATATGCAACATTGAACGAGTTAAATTCCGAAGATGTGAACATTATTACGGTAGAGGATCCGGTTGAATACCAGATGGAAGGTGTCAACCAAGTTCAAGTCAATGAAAATATTGGTCTTACTTTTGCAAATGGTTTGCGGTCGATTTTACGACAAGACCCGGATATTGTGATGATTGGAGAAATTCGAGATACCGAAACGGCAGAAGTCGCTACCCGTGCATCATTGACCGGGCACTTAGTATTAAGCACGCTTCATACAAATAGTTCAATTGAAGCTCTTTCTCGCCTGGTCGATATGGGCATTGAACCGTTTTTAATTTCTTCTTCCATACTGGGGGTCGTCGCACAGCGTCTTGTTCGTCGTGTTTGTCGGGATTGCGGACAAACCGTTCCTGCGACGGAGCGGGAACAACAAATTTTTACCGGTCGCGGGTTAACCATCGAAACGGTTCGGCGGGGGCGCGGTTGTCCAAGCTGCAATATGACCGGTTATCGCGGGCGGATGGCGATTCATGAAGTATTGCCGATTGATGAAACAATTCGACGCTTGATTTTAAAAACAGCATCGACCACGGAAATTCGTGACTATGTCCGGAAAAAAGGAATGGAATTTTTAATTGATGACGGGTTGAAGAAAGTAAAAGAAGGAGTAACAACGACGGAAGAAATTTTACGGGTAGCTGTATTGGAATAGGGGGGATGACAATGACAACAAACATAAGAGCATTATTGGAAAAAGCGTACGAAGAACAGGCATCAGACCTTCATATCATTGTGAATTCCCCGCCGATTTTGCGCATAGACGGAGAATTACGTCCGGCAGGCGGTTACCCGTTATCGCGGGTTGATACCGAAAATATGGCGAGAGACCTTATTCCGGAGTCGCTCTGGGACCATTTTATTGAACAGGGTGAAGTCGACTTTAACTATGAATTGGAAGGAAAGTCCCGGTTTAGGCTTAACGCATATCATCAAAGAAATAGTATTAGTATCGCAATTAGGGCGATTCCGGCAACGATTCCGACAATTGCCGATTTAAACTTGCCAAAAATATTGGAAAGCTTAATGGACAAGCCACAAGGTTTAATATTAGTTACCGGTCCGACCGGTTCCGGGAAATCGACAACACTTGCAGCAATGATTAACTATATTAATCATAATTTTGCCAAACACATTATTACATTGGAAGACCCGATTGAATATGTGCATCAACATATCAAATCAATTATTAATCAGCGGGAAGTAGGCACAGATACGAAAAGTTTTGCCAATGGGCTTCGGGCGTCACTGCGGCAAGACCCCGATATTATTCTTGTCGGGGAAATGCGGGATTTGGAGACGATATCGACGGCCATAACTGCTGCAGAAACCGGGCATTTAGTACTCGCAACATTACATACGTCCAGTGCCGCCCAAACGATTGACCGGATTATTGATGTATTTCCGCCTCATCAACAGCGGCAAATTCGACTCCAAGTATCCAATGTGTTACAAGGGATTATTTCCCAGCGTTTGTTTCCGGTTCGCGAAGGTGGCGGTCGGGTGGCTGCAACGGAAATTTTAATAAATACACCATCGGTTGCCAACTTAATTCGTAATGAAAAAATTCATCAAATCCAAAATGTTTTACAAACGAGCCGAGCCCAAGGAATGCATACGCTTGAGATGTCGATTCAAAGTTTAGTAAAGAACGGAACAATCAGTTATGAAATTGCCGCCCCATATTTAAATACAGGTGATACAAATGGCTATTTATAAATATGTCGGCCGGTCAAAAGAAGGGAAATTGAAGCGGGGAACGGTTGACGCAATTAACAAAACACAGGCAATTAATAAATTGCGGGAACAAGGAATCAGCCCACGGGAATTAACGGAAGCAAAAGGTGTATTAAATAAGGAAATCACCATTGGACAACAAGTGAAACAGCAGGATTTCGTCATCTATTGTCGCCAATTTGCTACATTGATTCGGACTGGCGTTTCCATCGTGGATTCAACCAATATTTTAGCGAAGCAAACCGAAAGCAAAGCATTGAAAAAAGTGTTGATGGCCATTGAGGAAGATATTCGTTCCGGGATTCCGTTTTCGGATGCAGCGGGAAAATATCCAAAAGTCTTTCCGCAAATTTTTGTTAATATGGTGCGTGCCGGGGAAGCAACCGGTAACTTAGATGAATCCTTGGATCGACTGGCTACTTATTTGGAAAAACAATATGACTTAAAGAAAAAAGTCCAGTCGACCATGGCTTATCCGATTACATTAATTATTGTCATTATTGCTGTAGTTATCTTTTTAATGGTTACGATTATTCCGAATTTCACGGCTATGTTTTCCCAATTTGACGCAGAGCTGCCTGCAATTACAAAATTTATGCTCGGTGTCAGTAACGTCGTTCAAAAATTATGGTGGCTTGTGATTTTAATCGTTCTGGCAATTGGGTTTCTATTTGCTTTTATGATGAGACAAAATAAGGCTTTTCATTATGGAGTCCATGTTGCCATGTTAAAAGCACCAATTTTTGGGAAACTATTGCAAAAATCAGCTATTGCCCGAATGTCACGAACGCTCGCATCGTTATTTTCCAGTTCCGTCCCAATCTTGCAAGCGTTGACGATTGTTGAAAAAGTCGTGAATAACCCGGTCATTGGAAAAATTGTGTTAGAGGCACGGGACAGTTTGGAAAAAGGGAATAAGCTTTCCGAACCGTTGGAAAAAAGCTGGGTGATTCCTCCATTGGTTACGCAAATGGTGGCCATCGGTGAAGAAACCGGCTCACTCGACTTTATGTTGGAGAAAATTGCCGATTTCTATGAAGCAGAAGTCGATCGCTCGGTCGATACATTGAAATCATTAATCGAACCGGTCATGATTATCCTTTTAGCTGTCGTCGTAGGAACGATTATTCTATCCATCATGGTCCCAATGTTTACAATTTATCAGCAAGTGTAAATTTAAAAGTTTATTAGTTTGTAAATTACTCAATAAAAGAAGAAACTCTAGGGAGGTGGTCGCCGGACTAAATGAGGTGGGAGAGAGTTTGCACTGAATAAAAGTAAAAATGAAAAAATAGGAGGGAAATAAAATGCAAAAACGTATGAAGTTATTAAAAAATCAAAAAGGGATGACGTTGGTCGAATTATTAGCTGTCTTGGTTATCTTGGGTATTATTGCCGCGATTGCAATACCGATGATTGGGAATGTAATTAACGATTCTAGGGACAAAGCAATATTAGCTGATGCACAAACAGTTTTATCAGCTGCAAAAGTTGCTTATGCGAACGGTGAAGGTACAAAGGCTATAAATAATTCTAAAACTGAGATTACTTTTAATAAAGATGTTTTAGAACCTTATGTTGAAGGTGCGACATTAGCAATTGGTGATAAAGTAGTTTACATCGTTGAGGATAAAAGTTGGAGTATAACCTACGATGATCTAAAAAATATGAAAAAGCAAAAAAAATATGGTCTTACAGATGCTGATACTGAAAAAGTAACAACTATTACTGCGACCCAATTAAATAATGCATTGGAAGGGACAAATAGGTAATATTTTAGAGTCACTTATATTTTAAATTATTATATTTTTTACAAGGAGGTCCACCCATGCTCAGTATATTTTCAACCAAAAAATCTATCAATTTCGTCATCGATGATTATGCTATTCGGATGGTAGATTATCCGGGCGGTGGTTTGACAAAAGTGAAAAACTTGAAGGAAAAAGCCATTCCAGATGGACTGCTTGAGCATGGGCGGGTTCTTGATGAAATGGAGTTTTACGCATTTTTAAAGGATGTCGTCCAAGATTGGGGGATCAAGCATCGCAGTGTCCGTTTTTATGTCCCGGATTCTCTTATGATCATGAAAAAGGTGGAATTTTCGGCTCAATTGAATGATGAAGATGTCAAAGGTCATTTTTATATGGAACTCGGACGGACCTTGTATTTGCCGTTTGATAATCCAATCTTTGACGTGTATCCTTTACCACAGGCAGATCCTTCCAACAGTCAGAGGGAAGGTTTGCTTTTTGCCGTACCGGAAGAGGAATTAAACAAATATACAGCGATATTTGAAGATGCCGGCTTGAAACCGGTCGTCGCCGATATCCGTTCCATCGGGGTTTACCGCTATTATCGTTCCATGCAAAATCATTTTGACGAAGAGACTGCGATTCTCTTTTTTGAACTTAATTTGAATTCGATTATGATTAGTATTTTTTCAGAGAATCGTCCGGAGTTTTTAAGATTTTTAGACTTGGAAATATCGTTAAAAGATTGGCGTTGTGATGTTCAGAAAGATAGTTCATTAAAGTGGATTTTTAATGGAGACGAAGAAGTCTTTTACGGTTTGTTAGATGACCAAATGATTGAGCTAGAAAGAATGATGAATTTTTATCGTTACTCGTTACATAAAGGGGAAAAATCCGTTTCAAAAATAATCTTACTTGGTGACTTTCCGCGACTTGATATTATTGTGAAAAAAATTGCTGCCAGTGTCCCGATTCCGGTAGAAATTCTGGAGGCATATCTTTCACCAGCAAAAACAGATAAAGTGAATAGGGTATTTATCCCTGCGCTGGGACTTGCATTAAAGGGGGAAGTGAAGTGATTCCAGAAATTAATTTATTACCGGAAAAAGACCGGGTGAGTCAACGATCTATGTTCATCGTGCTTGCCATTTTAATAATATGGGTTTTCCTCCTTATCTTTATGGTTATCCAATATTTCCAAATAAAAGGGGATATTGCTGTTTTCCAATCAAGAGAGGAAATGTTGACAGCTCAAAAGGCGGGACTAGAAAAGCAAACGGAAGATGCAACAAATGAAGTGGGCTACCCGGAAGCTGTAGCCTATGTTGAAAAATACACTGTTCCGACTTCAAACGTCATTAAAGAGTTAATTCATTTATTGCCAAACGACAAAAGCTACCTTAGTAACTATTCCTACGATGGCAATAATGTGACAATCCAAACACAATTTGAATCATTGGATATGGTAGCCAGTTACGTGTCAAAGTTAAATGGAACAAAATTTTTTACCGATGTGAAAGTGGACAGTATTTCTGCTTTTTCTTTGGAAGAGTCAGAAGATAATACGGAAGCGGTAAATTTTAAAGAAATGCCGAGATATGACGTAAGCATGAGCATTGTTATTAATCTGGCGTCCCTTTTGCCGGCCGGGGGTGAAGCTGATGAGTGATTTTTTTCAAGAAAAACGGAAAATCATCCTTTTTATTGGTATTATTTTATTTCTACTTTTAGGGTTACTATATTTTTATTTGATTATGCCGTTAAAAGATGACGCAAATGCTGCTGAACAAAATGTGAAGCAACTGGAAACAGAAGTAGAGGCCTTGGAAAATCGGTTAAACCAAAATGAAAGTGATCAGCCGGAAAATACAGCAAAACTGGAAAAAAAGATGCCGTTATCCCGTCAATTAGATGAACTGATCTTGTCATTGCAAGAGATAGAAATGGTAAGCGGCAGTCAAATTGCCTCGATTAACTTTAATAATTATGATGGCGGACTTACGGAAGCGGATGGTACATATAACAATAATGAAACAACAGATGGTACGGACGAAGCGACTGCGGATGACACAAATAATAATGATGAATTAACAGATAGTACAGACGATCCGGGAACGAATGAAACAGATAAAAATCAATCGGATGAACAAGTGACAGAGGATAAAAACAGTGAGGATAATGGATCCGATACGAATGATGAGAATGAACAAGCGACGAATGAAACTGTAACTAATTTACCAACAAATGTAAAATTAATTACGATAAATCTATCCGTAGCGTCACCTGATTTTGAGCATTTTCAACTATTTTTACAGGAATTGGAAAAACTGGAACGGATTACTCGTGTCGATACGCTGACTTTTACAAAACCGGCTGAACGAGAGCTTTTATATGAAAAAGATGGTAATCAAGCTGTCACGGCAGATGTGCAAATCACTACTTTTTATTATAATGGTGTTAAATAATCGAAATGATCTTTGAAGAGGAATTTGCCATGAATGAAATCATCACTTTGTTTTTCTTTATATTTGGCTTAGTTTTTGGTTCGTTTTTCAATGTGGTCGGACTTCGTATTCCGAAAAAAGAGTCGATCGTTTACCCAAATTCTCATTGTACAAAATGTCATCATGAACTGTCTTGGTATGAAAATATACCCGTGCTTTCGTATATTTTTTTACGGGGAAGGTGCCGGGTTTGTAAAGCTCGAATCTCTCCCATTTATCCGGTTATGGAGCTTGTTACCGGCATATTATTTGCTTTCTCCTTTCATCAATTTGGCTGGACGTTTGAAACAGTAATTGCCGTTTTACTGTGTTCACTGCTCGTCATTATCACAGTTTCTGATATTGCCTATATGATTATTTCTGATAAAGTTCTGTTGTTTTTCTTGATTGTATTTCTCATTTTACGGATGATTTATCCGCTTTCACCATGGTGGGATGCTGGATTAGCGGCCGTACTCGGTTTTGGGATTCTTTATTTATTGGCAGTCGTTAGTCGTGGTGGAATGGGCGGCGGAGATATTAAGTTATTTTTTGTCTTAGGTCTCGTTCTCGGAACAAAAGCCACGCTGATGACACTTTTCCTTGCCTCATTAGTCGGAGCCATATTTGGATTATGCTTTATTTTGGTAAAAGGATACCAAAAACGAATCCCGATACCTTTTGGTCCGTTCATCAGCTTCGGTGCAATCATCGCCTATTTTTATACAGATTCATTGATTCAATGGTATTTGGGTATGTTTTTCTAGTATGGTAGATGGGAATCCGGGCTTGGGGGAACGGGTTCCATTTTTGTTTTTTAAATTTAAAGAATTCGGTACATGAGGTAAGGGGGTTCCATTTTTGAATGTTTTCAAAATAAAGAGGAATTCGGTACATATTGGAATGAGTTCCTTATTTTTCCACCCCCATTCATTCGATGATTCCAAACTTCCATTGATTTATAGTTGACTGATCTTGGCTTCTTTTTTTAATATAATATTATCAAATTGAATGATTGTATCAAGATAAGAATTTTTTAACTAAATGCTCATTTTCCGGTGGTACACTTCCTAAATTTCCGACCAATATATGCATTTCCCTATAAAAATATTCCACAATTTATTTTAAAATAAAATAAATAGTTATGTTAAAATATTAACTATCATTTTCTAATTCTGATAAAATATTATTTAATATAACTAAAAGGAGTAAAAGTGAATGAATAAAAGAAAAATTGTTTCCAAACTGCTTATTTCAATTTTTACCTTATTTACCATTATTTCGCTGGTTTTACCATTTTCTAACGCAAAAGCAGAGGAAAAAACTTATATCATTGCGACCGATGTCACCTTTGCTCCATTTGAATTCCAAGATGAGAATGGTGATTTTGTCGGAATTGATATGGACTTACTAAAGGCTATTGCCGAAGATCAAGGATTTAAATATCAAGTGAGGCCACTTGGTTTTAATGCAGCAGTCCAAGCTTTAGAAGCAAAACAAGTGGATGCGGTTATTGCCGGGATGAGTATTACAGATGAGCGTAAACTGAAATTCGATTTCTCGGATCCGTATTTTGATTCCGGCGTCATTATGGCCGTTGATGAGGACAATAACAAGGTTTCATCTTATGAAGATTTAAAAGGTGAGCGAGTTGCCGTAAAAACCGGTACCGAGGGAGCTGCTTTTGCCCAAAGTATCCAAGATAAATACGGATTTAAAGTCGTTACATTTGATGATTCTGCCAATATGTATGAAGATGTAAAAACAGGAAATTCCATCGCCTGTTTTGATGATTATCCGGTTTTGGCTTATGGGGTTAAACAAGGGAACGGGTTAAAAATCGTAACAGATAAAGAGTCTGGTAGTTCATATGGATTTGCTGTGGCAAAAGGGGAAAATGCCGAACTGCTGCAAATGTTTAATGACGGATTATCCAACTTAAAAGCATCCGGTGAATATCAAAAAATATTGGACAAGTATTTAGAAACGGGTGATGAAGAGGCTGATTCAGGTTTCTTCGGATTATTAAAGGAAAGTTTTCCAAGTTTAATGTCCGGTCTAAAAATGACAATCATCTTAACAGTTGTTTCATTAGTTGCAGCCACCATCCTTGGAGTTATTTTCGGTTTATTCCAAGTGTCAAATAAGAAACTTTTGCGTGCTATTGCAACGATCTATGTAGATATTTTCCGCGGCACACCATTACTTGTTCAAGCATTCTTTATTTATTTTGGAGTTCCTGCAGCGCTAGACATTCGAATTACCGCAGTTGTTGCCGGGATTATTACGTTAAGTTTAAATGCCGGTGCGTATATTGCTGAAATTGTTCGCGGTGGTATTCAGTCGGTCGATAAAGGACAAATGGAAGCTTCCCGCAGTTTAGGACTTCCATATCGAAAAGCCATGTCGAAAGTTGTTTTGCCACAAGCGATTCGGATCATGATTCCATCCTTTATTAACCAATTCGTCATCACATTAAAGGATACTTCGATTCTTTCCATTATCGGAATTAATGAATTGACACAAAGCGGGAAAATTATTATTGCAAGAAATTTGGAATCTTTCCAAATGTGGTTAATCGTCGGTATTATTTACTTTATTATTATAATGATCTTAACGAAAGTATCGAATCATTTGGAAAGGAGGATTAAACATGGAGAAAATTAGTGTAAAGAATTTGAAGAAAAACTTTGGCGACTTAGAAGTGTTAAAGTCGATTAGTTTAGATGTCCATGAAGGTGAAGTTATTTGTATCATTGGACCATCCGGATCCGGAAAAAGTACATTTCTTCGCTGTTTAAATTTATTGGAAGAAGTGACAGAAGGGGAAGTTATTGTCCATGGTGTTAACTTAACAGATAAAAATATAGATATTAATAAAGTTAGAGAAAATATCGGGATGGTGTTCCAACATTTTAATTTGTTTCCCCATTTAACGGTATTGGAAAATATTACGTTAGCACCTGTTGAATTGAAAAAAGCAACGAAGGAAGAGGCAAAGGAAGCGGCGTTGAAACTTTTGGAGCGGGTTGGATTAAAGGATAAAGCAGAGGTAAAACCGGATCAATTATCAGGCGGGCAAAAGCAAAGGGTAGCCATCGCACGTGCCCTAGCCATGAAACCTGATATCATGCTGTTCGATGAGCCGACAAGTGCACTCGACCCGGAAATGGTCGGTGAAGTGCTGGCCGTTATGAAACAATTGGCCGAAGAAGGTATGACGATGGTCATTGTCACGCATGAGATGGGATTTGCAAGAGAAGTAGCCGACCGGGTCATTTTTATGGACGGAGGATACATTATCGAACAAGGAACCCCGGAAGAAATCTTCGGAAACCCACAAAACGAACGGACAAAAGACTTTTTGAATAAAGTGTTGTAAGAAAAAGGAAGGAACTGGTTAATTACTAGTTCCTTTTTAGCAATTCCATCGTTAATGCAGTAGCTTTTTTGGAATTACTTTTCTTCAACTGTTGTCCTTTTGTCGGAATTCACCAGTCCCCCCAATTCAACAGCATCACCAAAATTGTCGAAATTCCACGAACACCTTTCCATATGAAACGACAAAAGTCTTGTTATTTTTTAAAAATCATATGATAGGATAGGAGGGAACTCTTCTAAATTGTGCAGCTAATGAAGTATTCTACAAATCTAGCAAGCTGGGAGGTACATATAGTGGATGAGGAAAATAAAAATCAAATTAAAATAAAAATAAATGGTGAAGATAAAGAATTTAAAGAGGAATTGATCATTCATGATTGGAAAACGAAAAGGGAAGTTGCGGCAACGGAAGAACGAGCGATTCCGCTGTTAAAAAATAAAAAGAAAAAAAGGCCTGCACTCCCAAAAGGAAGGAACCATCCGGCTATCATTATTTCTTCCACCTCCGCCATTGTAATAGGAATCTTAATTGGAATTATCTTATTACAATTTATGACAAAAGACGCAAATGGAAACGGGCAAGGCTCTCAAACGGTTCCAGCGAACAATGGTACAACAACAGCCGGTAATGAGCAGGTAATTTTACCCGCAGTGAGTTTGTATATTTTGCAACAAGGGGCATACAAGAGTCAAGAATCGGTGGATAAAATCATTCAAGATTATAAAAAGGAAAATCAACCGGTTGCTTCCATAAATACCGGGGACAATATACGTGTTTTCATTGCTGTAACAGAAACACTCGAGACAGGCAAACAAATGAGGGAAACCGAATTTTATAAAAATACTTTCACTGAAACATGGCCAACGAAATTAGAAATGAATGAAAAAGTGATCCAGCATTTAACGGGCGATGAAAAAACATTTTTAGAATCAGCTTATCCAATATATGAAAAACTAGTAGTAGAGGGAACAAAAGCATATTTACAAGATGGTCAAAACATCAATATGGATGAATTGACAAGTGAAATTGACAAGATGAAAAACTTCAAAAAGTTACAAAAAAAGCCGGTCCAAGAATTACAGAAAAATTTAATTCATGCGTATGAGGCATTGAATGGATATTTGAAAGATCGAAACATCGAGAATTGGCAAAAACTACAGCAATATTTATTGACTTTTGTTTCAAGCTATTACTTATTTTAAAACATTCCACCACTTAGCTTTCGTTCGGAGTGGTGGATTGCTATTATTTTCAACGGCCAATTCGTAGAGGCGGATCCAGGTCGCCTCTTTTTAGTCGGAGTGTGAAGCCGCTATTTTTATTGGAATTATTTGGCAACCGTCAAATAATCGACCCATTCCGCACATAGTGGGGAAGGGGATTAAAGTCGATTATCTACCCAAATGTCGATTTTTGAGGAGGGACAGTGGTAGTTAAAGAGACATCGATCCAAACCCCGATTCATCCCCCACACAGTAGGGAAGGGGTATACATAAAGAGACGATTCATCTTACACATAGTAGGGAAAGGTGGACTTTGTGCAAACCTATAGATAAAATATAACAAAAGCACATTTTTGATGTCTTTTTCGTTTCAAAATGATGTTTTATGTCAGAAAAGGATGTCGAAAATGGATTTTTTGTAAGTGAAAATTAATTTTTATGTCGTTGAGTATAAAAGTATCGTTTGATAGTATTATTTTGTATCTCCCCCTCGTACAGATCTTAAACAGGAAGGTGAAAATATGGCACGCCTCATTTTAGCTTCGTCATCACCGCGTAGGCAGAAAATCCTCCAATCTTTACGAGCATCCTTTGAGATTATAACAAGCAATGCAGATGAATCGGTCGATTGTAATATGCCTCCTGAAGAAATTGTTATGACATTGGCTGAACGAAAGGCGCAAACAGTTGCAAAGGAAAATCATGATGCATTTGTTATCGGGGCAGATACAATCGTTGTTTATAATGACCGGATTTTAGGAAAACCAGCCGATCGCGATGATGCTAAGCAGATGTTAATGATGTTATCTGGCAATACACATGCTGTTTTTACAGGTACATGCATTTTACATGGGAACGAAAAAGAAATTTTTTATGAAAAGACAGAGGTTTCATTTTGGGAATTGGCGGAAGTGGAAATCGAACGATACATTCGTACAGGAGAGCCTTTAGATAAAGCGGGGAGTTACGGGATCCAAGGATATGGGGCGATCTTGGTGAAATCGATTCATGGTGATTTCTATTCTGTTGTTGGTCTACCGGTGGCAAAACTGTATCGGGCATTGAAAAAGATGGGTTATCCGATCTAAGGACAAGCCTAGATCATCTTGTGAAAATAAGCAGTTTGTGAGGGAACACGGACTGGCATAAAGTCATATAGAAATCAGCCGTTAGTGAGGCGCCCAAACTGGCATAAAGTCATATGAAAATTCAGCCGTTCAGCGATAAAATAACGATGCCCCTCTTTAACATGCCCGTAAGATTTTTGTGTAAGACGCTAATCCATTTTTAGGAAAACTTTCGGTGACTTTTCCCCAAAAAATGAATAGGAGGAGATAGTTATTACGCAACAATTATTAATTAAAGATTTTCCGAAAGAAGAGCGGCCGCGCGAAAGATTTATCCATCACGGACCGAGTAGTCTTTCAAATCAAGAACTTTTGGCAATTATTTTACGAACGGGAACAAAAAATGAATCGGTTCTCCAATTGGCACAACGGCTTATAAAAGAATTTCAAGGATTACGAATGCTGATGAATGCCTCACTGGAAGAATTGACGAAAATAAAGGGAGTCGGTGAAGCAAAAGCCATCCAATTATTGGCCGCAATCGAACTTGGAAAACGAATTGCCAATATGAAAAATGAAGAACGTTACGTCATCCGTTCTCCTGAAGACGGCGCAAACTATGTCATGGAAGAAATGCGCTTCTTAACTCAGGAGCATTTCGTATGTTTATTCCTTAACACCAAGAATGAAGTGATTCACAAACAAACCATTTTTATAGGAAGTTTAAATGCTTCCATTGTCCACCCGCGTGAACTGTTTAAAGAAGCATTCCGACGTTCAGCCGCCTCGATGATTTGCCTTCATAATCATCCATCCGGAAATCCCGAACCAAGCCGGGAAGATATTGAGGTTACCAGGCGACTTGTCGAATGTGGTAGAATTTTAGGGGTGGATGTACTCGATCATATTATTATCGGTGACAAACGATATGTCAGTTTAAAAGAAAAAGGATATTTATAAGCCAATTACTACTATTATTTTTTTGCACAATGAGATATAATAATACGTATGATTTTTTTGTTTTTAAAAAAACGAACGAACCCTTATTTAGCGAAAAAGTTAAGAAACGAAAATTGGTCAATAAAATGACAATATTTGACAAACGATAAAAACGTGCTGTTTATATACAACATGATGAACAAGAGAATGTATGAGAAAGGGAGATACAACCATGTTTGGAATTGGTTCAAAAGATTTAGGAATTGACTTAGGAACAGCGAATACACTTGTCTACATCCGTGGAAAAGGTGTCGTATTGAGAGAACCGTCCGTTGTAGCATATCAGACGGATACAAAGCAAATTGTTGCGGTCGGAAATGATGCGAAAAATATGATCGGTCGTACACCTGGAAATGTTGTTGCCCTCCGTCCGATGAAAGACGGGGTTATTGCAGATTATGAAACAACAGCAAAAATGATGAAATATTTTATTAATCAAGCTTTGAAAAATAAAGGTGGATTTGGCAGAAAACCGTATGTCATGGTATGTGTACCGTCCGGAATTACTGCGGTTGAAGAACGTGCTGTCATCGATGCAACTCGTCAAGCCGGGGCACGGGACGCATATACGATTGAAGAACCGTTTGCAGCTGCCATTGGTGCTGATCTCCCTGTTTGGGAACCAACCGGCAGTATGGTGGTTGATATTGGTGGCGGAACAACAGAGGTTGCAATTATTTCTTTAGGTGGTATTGTTACGAGTCAATCGATTCGTATTGCCGGTGATGAAATGGACGATTCCATTATTACCTATATTCGGAAAAATTATAATTTGATGATTGGGGATCGGACTGCTGAAACGATTAAGATGGAAGTTGGATCGGCCGGTATGCCTGAGGGAATTGGTAATATGGAAATTCGCGGGCGTGATTTATTAACCGGTTTGCCAAAAACCATTGAAGTAACGCCTGAAGAAATTGCCGAAGCCCTAAAAGATACGGTATTTGCGATTGTTGAAGCGGTCAAAAATACGTTGGAAAAAACTCCGCCTGAATTGGCAGCAGATATTATGGATCGTGGCATTGTCCTTACAGGTGGTGGAGCATTACTCAGAAACTTGGACCGAGTCATTGCCAACGAAACAAATATGCCTGTTTTAATTGCCGAAAATCCGCTCGATTGTGTAGCTATCGGAACCGGTAAAGCTCTGGAACATATTGATTTATTTAAAAATAAAGTAAGAGGGTAAATGTAAGAATCCTTTGTAAAACAATGTTTATACTTCAGTTTTTAAAAAATTGGATTTTCAACAAATTCGAGGTCACTGAAAAAGACAAAAATTAGCTGAACACGAGTTTCTTTCTTGTTTGCTTAGCCACCTGGCCTTAGATATGGGAGAGTAGATATCGGGATAGGCTGTCAAGGAATTTCTCGTTGGTTTAGTGTGTTTATCCTACTCAATATTGTGTAAGGTAAACTTATCAGTGGTCTCGTTACCTTCTACATAATTTGTTCAATGTTGTCGTTCATTGCAATAACATATAAGAATCAGCAGTCGTTAAAGTCAATTGCTTTCGCGACTTCATGCGGTAAAGTGCAAGTAACAACATATAAGAATCAGCCATTAGTTAAAGAGGTGTAAATCATGCCACAATTTTTTAAGAATAAGCGTCTTATCATTTTACTTTCAGGGATTATTATCCTTGTGGCATTGATTGGTTTTTCATTAAGAGAACGGGATCAATTATCGTGGCCGGAACAATTTGTCAAAGATACAGCAGGCTTTGCCCAGATGGTTTTTGCAAAGCCTGCTCATCTTGTTTCAAACCTCGTCGAAAATATTCGAGATTTGCTGCAAACCTATGAAGAAAATAAAATTTTAAAAGAAAGATTGGATGAGTACGCCCAAATTAAAGTGAAAGCGGATCGGTTAGAAAAAGAAAACGCGGAGCTTAAAGCCTTGATTGATAAGGAAAAAGATTTGGCCTCTTTTACTATCCATCATGCTTCGGTTATTGCCCGTGATCAAGATCGTTGGCAAGAAACGTTAACAATCGACAAAGGTGAAGTACAAGGAATAAAAAAAGATATGGCTGTTATAACTGCTAATGGAATGATCGGAAAAATTAAAAGTGTCGGAAAGATAACTTCTACTGTTCAATTACTTTCTACCGTAGATCGGACAAACCGAACCCACGTCGCTATTCAAGGCGAACATGATATTTACGGTTTAATTGAGGGATTTGATGTTGAAAAGCAGCAGTTGATTATTAAACAAATCCCGGCAGAAGAAAAAGTCGAAAAGGGCATGGATGTGATTACATCCGGTTTAGCAAATGTTTTTCCTAAGGGATTATACATTGGAAAAATTGAAAAGGTAGAACCTGATCAATACGGATTGACACAAACAGCTTATGTGAAACCAGCCGCGAATTTTTATAACCTTGAAAACGTCATTGTCGTTGAGAGAGAAATGACAGCTTCGGAAGAATCGGGGGAATGAGTCATGAGAAAGCAATGGTGGATTCCGGTTCTTGTGATTATTTTCTTTTGCGTGGAAAGTCAGTTTGTTAATTTTATTCCAACCCGGCTGTTTTCACAATATTGGATTGTTGTCCCGCGTTTTCTCTTTCTATTATTAATTTTTATAACCATATATTATGATAAAAAGTTAGGTCTCATTTATGCCTTGATTACGGGTTTGGTCATGGATATCGTGTTTATTGATATTTTGGGAATATATTTATTTTGGTACCCGGTTACGATTTATCTTGTATCAAAATTAATGAAAAATTGGCATGCGAATCTTTTCATTGTAGCTTTTGTTAGCTTGTTGGCGATCACACTTGTCGAATTCGGGATTTATGGGGTCTTTTCGATTTTACAAATAGCCAATATGCCACTAAAGTTTTTTGTTTTTCATCGCTTATTCCCGACCTTAGGCGCAAACCTGGCATTTTATATATTATTTTCCTATTCACTGAAAAAGTATTTTACCCGATTAAGAAAAATCAGAAGTGAAGAAGAGGGAATGTTTCAATCATAACGGTTCTGAAGATGAGTTTCACATATATTTTTGCAAATCGTGTACGCTCGCTTCCAGAAACGGGTAAAGCTCTACAGTATTTTGCGTTTACGGATTGTTCATGTGTAATTTTCGGAAAAAATTTGATTGTTAATCGTCCTGTACAAAGAGTTTATTTTTCATAAAATTTGTTTTTCGGATTTTTACAGGAAAAATAAAGGAAATTGCCTGGCTTTTGTCGAACTTTACTTTATTGAGGTGAAATCATGCATGATGAAGACGCAAAATGTCACGATAAAAGGTACAAAAGACGGGCTATTGTTACGTCTTGATGATACTTGTTCCTTTTTTGACCTTTTAAAAGAAGTTGAAGAGAAATTGTTTCCACATTCACAGCTCATGGACGATTCTCATGAAGTTTCTGTTCGTATTCATACCGGTAATCGATTACTTACCAAGGAACAGGAACAGCAATTAAGAGAATTAATCAGACCGGAAAAAAATTTAATCATTGCATCTATCGAATCAAATGTTATATTAAAAGAAGAACTGAATCGAATAAAAACCGAAAAAGGTTTTACAGTCGTAACCAAAATTGTTCGCTCGGGGCAAATTTTGGAAATTACAGGAGACCTATTGTTGATCGGTGATGTAAATCCGGGTGGCAAAGTGATGGCAAGCGGCAATATCTTCATTTTAGGAAGGTTAAAGGGAATGGCTCATGCGGGTATGAACGGTAATGAGGAAGCTGTAATTTGTGCTGCTACAATGACGCCGACCCAATTGCGAATTGCGGATTACTTTGGGCAGTCACTGGATCGGAATAAGATAAACGACGAATCAGAATGTGCCTATCTGAATCAAGAAAAGCAATTAGTTATTGATAGATTATCAGTTTTAAATAAGATTCGACCAAACATAAATCGTTTTGTGGAAGGAGGCTTGTCTTAATGGGTGAGGCAATCGTAATTACTTCTGGAAAAGGTGGAGTAGGGAAAACCACTTCTTCTGCTAATATAGGTACTGCTCTGGCTCTACAAGGGAAAAAGGTTTGTTTAGTTGATACCGATATCGGTTTACGTAATCTGGATGTTGTCATGGGCTTGGAAAACCGGATTATCTATGATATCGTCGATGTAGCTACAGGTCGCTGTAAATTACACCAAGCACTTGTCAAAGATAAACGTTTTGAAGATAAATTGTACTTACTTCCTGCCTCTCAAAGCAGCGATAAAACTGCGATTAATCCGGAACAGATGAAAAAGGTAGTCAATGATTTAAAAAATGAATTTGATTATGTCATTATCGACTGTCCCGCTGGTATTGAACAAGGTTTCCAAAATGCCATAGCCGGTGCTGATCGGGCTATTGTTGTGACTACGCCGGAAGTATCATCGGTACGTGATGCTGACCGAATTATCGGCTTACTGGAAAAAGAACCGATTGAACCGCCAAGATTGGTTATCAATCGAATCCGTACCAATATGGTTAAACGCGGGGAAATGCTTGATGTCGATGAAGTAACAAATATTTTGGCTATAGAACTAATTGGTATTGTGGCCGATGATGAAGAGGTCATTAAAGCATCAAATGTTGGCGAACCAATCGTTATGAATCCGGACAGTAAAGCAAGTATCGCTTACAGGAATATTGCAAGACGAATCTTAGGCGAATCGGTACCATTGCAACAGCTTGAAGATAACGGAAAAGGCATGTTTTCACGGTTGAAAAAATTTTTTGGTGCCCGGGCATAGGCATAAATTTTTACATATTTTGATATTTTTAAGAGGATGCTGATAAACATTGGCATTCTTTTTTTATTTTGATGATGCGCGGTCGCACCGATAGTTTTTTCATTGTTTAGCAGTCTAGCGCCAACGGTTCATGAGCGTACCCGGATCCAACTAGCAACAGAAGAATCCCTGAATTCAACAGTAAGGCTCTGCGAATTCACCAGTAGATTTCGAGAAATCACCAGTACCCTACCCGAATTCAACAGTGAAAAAGGAAAATTCACCAGTACTTGGATATGAATTCACCAGTAAAATTGAGTAATTCAACAGCTTGCCCCGTGAATTCACCAGTAAATTACGAGAAATCACCAGTACCCTACCCGAATTCAACAATAGGCCCCCAAAAAATTCAACAGCAGCAACACCGGAAGATTGAAAAAACAAGTTCCAAATTAGACATGTCATATAAACTGCGGACAAGTCATACATTTTACTGAGTGGACAATCCGAGTTTTTTCGGAAGGGGGGAGTAGTTTGAAAGATCGAAGGAAAGAAGTCTTGAAGCGGATTGAAAAACGCAAGAAATATAAACGATCCTATCCGCCTAAAACGATAGAAAGTGAAAGAAATGTGAAGACTCCAGTATTTCCAGAGTACCAAGAACAACATGACTTTACTTGGTTTTCCATGAATGAAGGAATGAAAAACACTGAACATCCGTTATTTAATCGAGAAATATTCTTATTTAAAATATTGGCTTCAGCTTGCTTGGTCCTTATTGTGGCCATTGCGTTCAAAAATCAATCACAACAGCTGGAACCGGTCCGTTCAACAGTGACGCAAATAATGGAAAAAGAATTCCAATTTGCCATGGTTGCGGACTGGTATGAAGATACATTTGGTAAACCGTTAGCACTTTTCCCGGAGAAGGCACCAAATAAAAAAGAAGCGCCGGCTAAATATGCACTTCCGGCTAACGGGGTAATTCTAGAAGACTTTCAAGCGGATAATCAAGGCGTTACAATTCAAACGGTAAAAGGAGAAGCAGTCGAGGCAATTCAAAGCGGTGTTGTGAAATTTGCCGGTGTTGATAAAGAATTTGGAAAAACAATCATTATTCAACATCCGGATCAATCGGAAACTTGGTATGGACAGTTGGGGGAAATCAAAGTAAAAGCCTATGATAAAGTTCAAGCAGGCGATCAAATAGGTATCGTCTCATCAAAAGAAAACGAAACAACAGGCGAGTTTTATTTTGCCATTAAACAAGATGAAAAATTTATTGACCCTGTTCAGGTGATTAAGTTTGAATAAATGGCTCCGACTCCTGACCCAAATCCATATACATCCATTGCTTTGGCTTATTGTTGCAATTGCCGTAATAACTGCACGCTTTCAAGAACTGTTGCTGTTAATTGTTATTGTTCTGATTCATGAATTAGGCCATGCTGCGGCCGCTTCTTTTTTTTCATGGAGAATTAAGAACATTATCCTTTTACCATTTGGTGGAGTTTTAGAAACAGATGAACATGGAAATCGACCGATTAAAGAGGAGTTCATTGTCACAGTCTGTGGACCGGCTCAGCACGTTTGGATGATGATTTCCGCCTTTCTTTTTCATGAATGTCAAATAATCGGAGACAGAATATATACTGATTTTATCAACTATAACTTTATGATTTTGATATTTAATTGTTTGCCAATTATGCCTTTGGATGGAGGGAAAATCGTCTATTTGCTTTTTACCAAATATTATCCGTTCCATATTGCCTTGAAACGTTCGATTATTCTGTCACTTTTGTTCTTGTTCATATATTGTTCCGTTATTCTTATCGTTTTTCCTTTCCATTTAAACGGTTGGGTAATTGCCATCTTCTTATTTCTATCTTTACATAACGAATGGAAAGACCGTCCGTATACGTGGATGCGGTTTTTAATTGAACGATATCATCGACCGCCCGATGAAGTGGGTCGTATAAAAAAGATCTATGCAAAAAAAGACGACTTACTTTCAAGCGCCATCGGAAAATTCCAGCGGGGAACCGGTCATCAAATTATTGTTATCGATGCAGGAAAACAGGTTGCCATCATTCCGGAGAAAAAAATTTTACAATATTATTTTGAAAAATCTCCTGTCCAGTTGAAATTGGAGGATTTACTTTATTAAAATGGAGAAGAGTTCAATGATATAAGAAGGATTGTGAAAATGAAACGATTACTAATCAATGCAAGAGAATCAGAAAAAAGAATGGCACTAATTGAGGATAAGCAAATCCAAAGACTGTATATTGAGCAACCGGAACAACAATCATTGCTCAGGAATATATATATTGGCATTGTTGAAAAAATCATGCCTAGTATGGATGCCGCTTTTATCAATATTGGAAAAGGAAAAAAGGGTTATTTACAACTGTCACAAAGTCCGGCAAATATGGAAAAAGATGACTCTATCAGGTCCCTGCCTAGAGTAAACCAAAGTGATAAAATGATTGTCCAAGTTATTAAAGATGAAACCGATACAAAATATTACCGTTTGACGAGAAATATCGAACTTAGTGATGAGATGATCGTTTATATGCCATATGGGTATTATGTTGCCGCATCGAAAAAATTACCGAATGACGTAAGAAACCAACTTAAAATGTGGGCTGTGGAGACAAAGAAAGAAGCGGAAGGCATTTTGTTCCGTACCCGCGCTGAAAAATTAACGAAGGAAGAATTTGTCACCCGTCTCAATCAATTAAGAGCGGAGTTTCAACAACTTGAAAAACTTGCCGGTCATTTGAAAGCTCCTGCGCCAATAGTGGAGAAGAACTTGTTTTTTGAGGAAATAAAAAAGATTTATGACAAGGAAGAATTTACAGAGATAATCTGTGATGATTCAAACCTGTTCCGGCAACTGAAAACGGATTGGGAAAATCGCTGTCAACTAACGAATTATAAAGGGAAAGAGAATATTTTTTCCCATTTTATGTTGGATGATCAACTGGACACATTGCATAAAAGGGTAGTATGGCTTGATAATGGTGCAAATATTGTCATTGAGGAAAATGAAGCTTTTACGGTAATCGATGTAAATACCGCTAAATCACCGAGTTATAAGTTGAAAAGGGATACCATCATGACAACGAACCGATTGGCCGCTAAGGAAATTGCTAGGCAGGTCCGCCTCCGTAATATCGGTGGGAATATCCTCATTGATTTTATTAATATGCGGGATGAAAAAGATAGGAAGGCAATCATTCAGCTTTTAAAAGAAGAATTTGTCCGGGATTATGAGCGAACAATTATTTACGGTTTTACGGCTTTAGGTATTTTGGAAATGTCGAGGAAAAGAACGAAACCGAGTCTTTTGAACCAAATGACGGTACCGTGCGCAGCTTGTCATGGTACCGGTTTTGTTGAATCAGCTGCTACAATCGCCTTTCGCTTAGAGCGGGAATTATGGGCGTTTAAAAACAAAGATTTTTCGGAAGTTGTTATAGAAGCAACAGAAGACATCATTGACTACTTTAGTGGGGAATATAAACACCATCTCGAAAATTTAGAGAAAACCTTGCATTTTCTTATCAAATTTGAACAAGTGCAATTTCACAAGCCGCACTATTATATTAAAAGATTTGTCCGGTGATGCGCACCGTAACGATTTTTTATGGATTGACATGTTTGTTTTATTATTGCTATCTTATCAAATCTGAACTAGTGGAATTTCACAAGCCACACGATTATATTAAAAGATTTGTCCGGTGATATATGTACCAAAACGATTTTTAATGGATTGACATGTTTGTTTTATTATGATAGTATTCATATGTTATGGTTTGTAGCACCCGTGCTACAACCGCTCGTATTCGGTTTAAGATTTTGCAAATTGTGCAAAACACCGAATGGCGGCGAGTCTGAGTCTATAGAGGAGGTGCAATTATGTACGCGATTATTGAAACTGGCGGTAAACAACTTAAAGTTGAAGAAGGTCAATCGATTTATGTTGAAAAATTAAACGCAGCTGACGGTGAAACAGTAACTTTTGATAAAGTATTGTTCATCGGTGGCGAAAATGTTAAAGTTGGTGCTCCTTTTGTCGAAGGTGCTACGGTTACTGGTAAAGTAGAAAAACACGGTCGTCAAAAGAAAATTATTGTTTTCAAATATAAAGCGAAGAAAAACTATCGTAAAAAACAAGGTCATCGTCAACCTTATACAAAAGTTACGATTGAAAAAATTCAAGGCTAGGGCGACTGACAAATGATAAAAGTCACCATCAATCTAACGTCCGATCACAAAATTGCAGCCTTTACTGTTGAAGGTCATGCGAATTTTGATAAATACGGATCAGATGTTGTTTGTGCAGGGGTTTCTGCGGTGACAATCGGTACACTAAATGCAGTGGAATCCTTGGCAGGTGTTGTTCCGGATGTCGAACAAGGCGGTAAAGGAGGCTATCTCCATTGGCAAGTGCCGGAATTACCGAAAGAAACCGATGATAAAGTACAGCTTCTCCTTCAAGGAATGGTTGTCGCTTTACAATCAATTAAGGATAGTTACAGTGATTATATAAAAATTTCTTTCAAATAGTAGGAGGTGGAACAAATGCTAAGAATGGATCTTCAATTTTTTGCGTCTAAAAAAGGGGTAGGTTCGACAAAGAACGGTCGTGACTCCATTGCGAAACGTCTTGGTGCAAAACGTGCGGACGGTCAATTTGTAACGGGCGGTTCTATCCTTTATCGTCAACGCGGAACAAAAATCTATCCGGGTGAAAATGTAGGTCGCGGCGGCGATGATACATTATTTGCAAAAGTTGATGGTGTTGTCCGTTTCGAACGTATGGGACGCGACAAGAAAAAAGTCAGTGTATACCCGGTAGCAAAAGAAGCGTAAGTGGTAGCGGACTTCTAGAAAGGTCAGACAGCTGCAAACATTCTGCCAAGACTGTTTGTTTCGCGTGTCTGGCCTTTTGTATTTTGTCCTTCCTTTAGCATATTCACCGGAAAAATTTGTTTATGTTATACTTATGGTTAGCACCAAAACATATTTTCTAATAAAGCTAGTGACCATTAGACTTACATATAGAGGGAATTTTTAGCAAAAACTAGGCGGAAATTTTTGGAGATTGTAACTAGGGAAAAAGATAAGTACAAATGCAAGAGCATCTAGCGAAGACGAGGGTTAAGCGGCATACCTTGCATAGAAACAAAGAAAAGTACATCCGCGAAAGCATCCAACGAGGACAAGCTTAACAGGACCAAACATACATAGAAACAGAGTGAAGAAAGGTTGAGGGGAAGTATGCGGGAATGGAATGTGATAGAGGTTTTACGGCATGCACGACATGATTGGTTGAACAGACTACAATTAATAAAAGGTTATATTGCCCTGGGAAATCTTGAAAAAGTTGATGAAATTATGAATGAAATTATCCATGCAGCCGAGCAGGAATCAAAATTATCCAATTTGACATTATCTAAATTTGTTTCTTTACTACTCACTTTTAATTGGGAACAGCATTCATTTGTTTTACATTATGAAGTATCAAGTCCTCGGAAATTAACCAATTTTAATGATGAAAAAATTTTTCAATGGTTCTCTAACTTGTTTCAGATCATTGACGACTATGCCGATCCAAATGTGCAAAATGATTTATACATAGAAATGAATTTGGAAGAAGATGTACTGTGTTTCTTTATTGAATTCTATGGAATAATAAAAGAGTCAGAAGCAATAAAGCAATTTTTACATAAACAAACACCGAGCTTTTCAATAAACAGCGTAAATATCAATCCAGAAGCTTTATCTTTTGAAATAAAAATTCATGGTGAATAACGTCGTTAAGCATATGTTTTTCATGGAAGGAGATATTCAATGTTTGTCGATCAAGTAAAAATTTATGTTAAAGGTGGCGACGGTGGAAACGGAATGGTTGCTTTCCGTCGCGAAAAATATGTCCCAAAAGGTGGTCCGGCCGGTGGAGATGGCGGGAAAGGCGGAAATGTTATCTTTATTGTTGATGAAGGACTGCGCACATTAATGGATTTTCGTTATCAACGTCATTTCAAAGCGACAAAAGGAGAAAATGGTCGCTCAAAAAGTCAGCACGGAAAAAATGCTGAAGATTTGGTTGTAAAAGTTCCCCCGGGTACTGTTGTAAAAGATGATGATACGGGTGAGGTAATTGCTGACCTTGTTCGTCATGGCGAGCGGGCAGTCATTGCAAAAGGCGGTCGCGGCGGCAGAGGGAATATCCGATTTGCTACGTCAAGAAACCCCGCTCCGGAAATTGCGGAAAATGGAGAACCGGGGCAAGAACGGTATATTGTTTTGGAATTAAAAGTATTAGCAGATGTTGGTCTCGTTGGATTTCCCAGTGTCGGAAAGTCAACGCTTTTATCGATTGTATCTTCGGCAAGACCAAAAATTGCCGAATACCATTTTACGACGATTGTGCCGAATTTAGGTGTCGTTGAAACAGAAGATGGAAGAAGTTTTGTTATGGCTGATTTGCCGGGATTGATTGAAGGGGCGCATCAGGGTGCAGGGCTAGGACTTCAATTTTTACGCCATATTGAACGGACAAGGGTCATTGTCCACGTCATTGATATGGGTGCTGTGGAAGGGCGCGATCCATACCAAGATTTTTTAACGATTAATAAGGAATTAAAGGAATATAATTTGCGTTTAACCGAACGTCCTATGATGATTGCGGCCAATAAAATGGATATGCCCGGTGCGGAAGAAAATCTGGAAAAATTTAAGGAACAATTACAGGAAGATATTCCGATTTTCCCAATTTCGGCAGTTACCCAAAGCGGGATTCGTGAATTGCTTTTTGCGATTGCCGATACGTTGGAGAACACACCTGAATTCCCGCTCCACCATGTAGAAGAAGATGAAACGATAAACCGTGTTGTTTATAAACATGAAAAAGCTGAACAAGATTTTATCATTACCAGGGATCCGGATGGGGTATTTGTTTTAAGTGGAGAAAAAATTGAAAAGTTGTTCAAGATGACTGATTTCACCCATGATGAATCGGTTCGGCGTTTTTCCAGACAATTGCGCGGCATGGGTGTAGATGATGCACTTCGGGAGCGCGGGGCAAAGGATGGCGATATCGTCCGTTTGCTTGATTTTGAGTTTGAGTTTATTGAATAGCTGAAAAACTGTCTTCATTTTGGGCAATTAATCCAGATTGAAGGCAGTTTTTTATTTTGGTAAAATCAATGGGACATTTTCGGGCAAAAGTTACTTAGTTTTTGTGAAAACCTCCACAAATTAACGACAACACGTCCTCGCTGTCCGAGTTAGCTTTTGATGAAAATCTGCACAAATCAACAGCAACACGTCTTCGTTGTCCGGGCAATACTTACTTAGCTTTTGATGAAAACCCGGTAAACAGAAAACAGGTAATTGCTGCAACGGTAGTCACCAAAATGGCCATCATTAAACCTAGTGCAGCCATAAACAGATCTTGTCCGGGATAATCAGGTTTCAGCGTGATGAACCAATAAACAAATACGATGGTTAAAAGAATATAAAAACTACTGCCAACAGCTCCCATAATCAACTGATCTCGTTTTGTTCCGCTCCATGCTTTGTTAAATAAAATCCATGCATATAAACTTATTAAGACAGCGGAAACCATCACAAAAAAATGTAAATAGGGAATCAAGAAATACATCAAGAGAAAAAGTATGAAAACGGTTATGGAAAAGAAAACCGCATTGACGGCAAATATAAACAGGCCGGCAAGCCATGGATTTTGATACCAAGCCCAATGGCTAAGAGTCCTGGTAATTTTATTCTTATCATTAACCATTGCTAATATTGGTCTTTTTAAAAGTTGAACAAGCAGTATCCCTATGAATCCTAATATAAATAGAAAAGTAAAACTCATATTATATTCCTCCTGATAACCTTATAATGGGGGGGTCAATCTCATTTCCCGCCTCTGAAAAATTTTTTCTTAATTATATTATAGATGCCTATTTATTGAATAACAATAAATTTTTATTGAATTGGGTTATATTTTTTCTGTTTTATAGACTTGTTTGATGATAAAGGTATTCAAGAGGTCTTGTAACGTAGAATCAAGAACCGCCTTATTTTTTCAAACAATCTTTAAATATCCGCCCTTGCGACATAAATATTTCGGTATATTCATAAGTTTATACGAGAATGAATGGCAATTTGCCCATTGTTTCATACAATATATAGCGAGTTTAGATTAGGAGGGGAAATGAGTGAGGATTCACATTGTCCAAAAAGGAGATACACTGTGGAAGATTGCCCAAAAATATGGCGTCGACTTCAATCAGCTAAAAAGTATGAACACCCATTTATCGAATCCGGACCAAATAATGCCCGGAATGAAAATTAAGGTTCCCACCAATAGTGGAATGGTAAAAAAAGAAATGCCGGTTAAAGAGGTGCCAATTAATAAAGAAGCTCCAATTACTGAACACCCTTTTGCCCAAATAAAACCACCAACAATTCCTGTTGACGAACCGGTGAAAATGTTTGAACAACCAAAAGAAATTATTAAAGAAGTTCCAAAGCCGATTTATATGCCGAAACCGCCACAACCGATTATTCCGGAAATAGATATTAATAATTATTATATGGTCAACATGGCAAAAATGAACATCGAACAGCAACAACCGGTCCAGCAAGTTGAGATTCCTGTTTTTGAAAAAGAAGGACCGATCAAAGAAATGCCGGAACCACCGGAAATGGAAGAACCGATTAAAGAAGCTCCGGAAATGATTCATCCAAAAATGGCTCAACCGCCAATGATGATGCAACCAATGTATCCATGTTCGCCGTGTATACCGATGACACCTGTTTTACCTGGTTCGGGATTGCCGTGTATGCCGTTAACTCCGGTTATTTATTCGCCATGCCATCAACCTATTCATCATGGTTTCCCATTTGCCTATCAACCTATGATGCAAGGTTTTACCGGACCAATGATGCAAGGAGCCGACCCGCAGATGGGAATGGGTGGTTTTGCCCCGGGTATGATGCAAGGAAGCGATCCGCAGATGGGGATGGGTGGTTTCGACCCGGGTATGATGCAAGGAAGCGATCCTCAAATGATGATGCCTCCCCATGGGATGAGCGGTTTCGACCCGAACGTGATGCAAGGTGCGGATTCACAAATGATGATGCCGATGCAGCCTAGTTGTCAGCAAATGATGGGAAGTTTTGACCCATCCACGATGCAACCGATGGCACAAGGGATGGACCAGCAAATGATGATGGACTCAATGGATCAAAGTGGATTCCAACCGATGATGTCACCGGGTATGGGAACTTACCAACAATCAACCGGAATGCCAATGGGAACCGGACAAATAAATTGGGATGATGATGGAATGGACTTGGATGATAATCAAGATGGTTCAACACTTTATCAAACTCCTATGACTGAGCATATGCAAAATCCAATGAGTGTTCCTGACCAAGCTCCGTATTCAATGCCATTAACGACAAATCCAATGCTGCAACCTTCTTTCACCCCGATGATGCACCCAGCTTTCCCAATGACACAACAAACAAGTCCAATGATGCAACCAACGTATCCTATGGGTCAACAACCATATCCAATGATGCAACCGATGTTTGATATGCCGGGACAGGGTGATTGCGGCTGTGGTGCACCACCTTTTGCCTTACCTCAAACCGGACCAATGGCAGGAGCAATGCCTTATCAAGCACCAATCGGATACACAGAACCAATGCAGTCGGGACATCCGTTTGGTCAAGGGTTTGGTAATATGCCCGGAATGGATATGGCAAACATGTATCAAACCATGCCGATGGGAATGGGATTTCCCGCAACTGGTGATATGACAGGTCAAATGTCCTATGATGAAATGGGAACCAATCAAAGAGACGAATTCGATGAAGACGATGAATAAAATTAATGCAAAAATCAGTGAGACCCAAACCCTCACTGATTTTTTACAATTATAAAACTTTCCAATAATAAGCTTAAGTTTTGCACCTTAGAAAACCAATCAATCGGCGAACACCAATTTCGTCACCATTTTGAGGTGAAAAACGCCTTATTTTGACGACGAGACCAATTTTCGTCGTCGTTTTTGGACGGAAAGCTTCATTTTTTGGCGACGAGATCCATTCTCGTCACTGTTTTGAGTCGAAAAACACCAACTTTTGGCGACGAAACCAATTCTCGTCGCCGTTTTGAAGTCGAAAACGCCCTTTTTTGGCGACGAGAGTAAATCTCGTCACCATTTGGAGCCGAAAAACTCCCTATTTTGGCGACGAAACCAATTCTCGTCGTCGTTTTGAAGTGAGAAACGCCCTATTTTGGCGACGAGAGTAAATCTCGTCACCATTTTGAGGTGAGAAACGCTTCTTTTTGGCGACGAGACCAAATCTCGTCACCATTTTGAGTCGAAAAACTCCCTATTTTGGCGACGAAACCAAATCTCGTCACCATTTTGAGGTGAGAAACGCTTCTTTTTGGCGACGAGGCCAATTTTCGTCGTCGTTTTTGGACAGAAAGCTTCATTTTTTGGCGACGAGGCCCGTTCTCGTCGTCGTTTTTGGACGGAAAGCTTCATTTTTTGGCGACGAGATCCATTCTCGTCACTGTTTTGAGTCGAAAAACACCAACTTTTGGCGACGAAACCAATTCTCGTCGCCGTTTTGAAGTCGAAAACGCCCTTTTTTGGCGACGAGAGTAAATCTCGTCACCATTTGGAGCCGAAAAACTCCCTATTTTGGCGACGAAACCAATTCTCGTCACCATTTTGAGTCGAGAAACGCCCTTTTTTGACGACGAGATCCATTCTCGTCACTGTTTTGAGTCGAGGAACGCCTTATTTTGACGACGAGACCGAATCTCGTCACCGTTTTGAAGTCGAAAACGCCCTATTTTGACGACGAAACCAATTCTCATCACCATTTGTGGCGGAAAACCCTCTTTTTAGCTACGAAACATCCGCCCGTCTTTGGGATACGAAATTCAAATAACAAATCACATATTATCCCAAAATTGTTCAAGCAAAATTTCAAGAATATTTTTAGCAAGTATAACCGAAATTGTGCTATTATACTTATATATTTAAAAAAGGAAGTGTTTTCCAATGATTCAATTTCCAAAACCGGACGTGGAGAAATTTTTCAGGACATTAACGGTACAAAATTTCATTGTCAGCCCTGATGAAAAACAGCTCGTGATCAGTACAAATTTAAATGGTCACTTCAATTTATGGGCAATGGATCTGCCAAACCAGTTTCCTTATCCACTCACTTTCAAAAATCAAAACGTTCAAGATCTTCATTATGCAAAAACTGGTGAATTTATTATTGCCGGGTTTGATAATGATGGCGATGAAAATACACAGCTTTATGCATTGGCTCCAAATGGCGGCGAACTTGTTCCGCTTAGGGTCAGTGATGGCAACCGACACTTTTTCTCTCATTTAACAAAAGACGGTACCCGACTTTACTATGTTACTACCAGAAATAACGCAACCTACTTAAATACGTACCTATATAACATAGTGACAGGTGAGGAAGAACTTCTTCTTGAAGGAAAAGAGGCTCCGACCTTTTTAGAAGCAGTCAGTCCTGAAGAAAAAAGTTATGTTTACTATAGGCAATATGGAAATACATATGTACTGGCTTTTGTTCATATAGATGGTATGGATTTTTCACTAACGCCGAAAACACCGGATCAACATACTGTCTCCGATTTAGTCTACACATCCGAAACTGAAGTTTATTTTTTAACAGATTATAATGCGGACCTTTCCTATTTAGCAAAATTTGATTTAACAACAAAAGAATTTTCAAAGGTTTTACAAATTGAAAATGAAGATTTCTCGTCAGTGAAGTTTTCTAAGAAGGATCATCTTCTCTATTTACTTGGTTCATACGGGGTAGAAGACCGACTTTATGTGTACGACTTGACAAATGGTGAGCTGAAACAAGTCACAATTCCAACTAGTGTGGTTGAAAAAATTGTGGTCATGGATAGCGGCAAAGTTTATGTGCAAGGTCGATCTTCTACACTGCCTACTAATATATTTATATCCACTGATCAAGGGAAAACTTGGAAAGAATTAACGAAATTCCGGGTACCCGGTGTGGCAGAAGAGGATCTTGTTGAACCTGAGGTAATAAAATATCCTTCCTTCGATGGTTTGGAAATTGAAGCATTATTTTTCCGTGCCAAAAATGAAAATAATAACGGTCATGTTATTTTATGGCCACATGGCGGTCCACAATCGTTGGAAAGAAAATGGTTCCGTTCGATGTTCCAATTCCTGTTGAACCGTGGTTATTCAATTTTTGCACCAAATTTTCGCGGTTCCTCTAATTACGGTCTAAAATTTATGAAGATGGTTGAAGGAGACTGGGGACACGGACCTCGCCTCGATAATATTAAAGGTTTGGAATGGTTAATAAAAAACGGCTATGCAGAACGGGACAAAATTTTATTATTTGGCGGCAGTTACGGTGGTTATATGTCTCTCCTTTTGCATGGTCGTCATGCAGAATACTTTAAAGCTGTTGTCGAATTGTTCGGACCGTCTAATCTCTTCTCCTTTATTGAATCGGTTCCGGATTTCTGGAAGCCGTTTATGGAACAATGGGTGGGCGATCCGGTTAAGGATAAAGAAAGATTGATTGCCGACTCGCCGATTACCTATTTAGACGGCATGACCAAACCAATGCTTGTCATTCAAGGCGCCAATGATCCGCGGGTTGTCAAGGCGGAATCAGATCAGGTAGTTGAAGCATTGCGCGAAAAAGGTCGTGACGTCGAATACATTGTTCTTCCTGATGAAGGTCATGGCTTTTCGAAAAAGGAAAATGAAGTGAAGGTATATACAAAAATACTGGAGTTCTTTGATCGATTTACAAATTAATCTTCTATAGACCGCGCCTGGCATTTTGCTCAGGCGTTTTTTTTATAGCGGTGAAGGACCGAGAATTCCCCCGAGATCGATTCCCGAGACCAAATTTTGCGGTGAAGGACCGAAAATTTCCCTGAGATCATTTCTCGAGACCAAATTCAGGAGTGAAAAACGTCCCCGAGCCAAGTTCTCGATGCCAAATGAATCCTTGTAATTTTGCATATCAAACGACATTTGTTACATGCTAATACTAACAAATCCTTGAATTGAATGAACATGCACGTTTGTATTTTTTAAAAATTGCTCCACAAATGAAATGATTAATGATCAAAAAAATTTTGCGGTCATATGATGTGCCTCTTTTATCGCCTCTCGCTGATAAAATAATTAATGCTTAAAAAATTTTGTGTATATTTAGATAATATTCGCTTGCATCTATATATGCGCAAAATATTGTACTTTTTGCATTACCTTTTTAGAAATACGGACATATGAAGCGAACCATTAGGAGCAAAAAAATGTTTGTAATCAATTATGTTAGAAAACTTAACATAAAAATGTTTCTATGATAAAATAGAAATAATTTAATGGAAAGGATGACCAAAATTGGAAGAAAAGATTGAAAAACTGGTCCAATGGCTGCAAGAACAAGTAAAAAATGCAAATTTGAACGGTTTGGTTGTAGGAATTAGCGGTGGCATCGATTCAGCCGTCGTTGCCCATTTAATCAAACGTGCATTTCCGAATAATTCATTAGGTGTTATTATGCCATGTAAAAGCAATCCAAAAGACGTGGAAGATGCAATGAAAGTTGTAGAAAGCTCCGGTATAAATTATGTAAAAATCGATTTAACCGAAACGCATAATGTCTTATTCACTGCAATTGAAAAAGAATTAAAAGATAAGGGCGAGTGGGATAAAGAAAAAGCCCGTTTAGGCGACGCAAATATGAGAGCTCGTTTGCGTATGACTACTTTATATGCGGTCGCCAACAATTTTGGTTACCTCGTTACAGGCACAGATAATGCTGCGGAATGGTATACCGGTTATTTTACAAAATATGGCGATGGTGGCGTTGACCTTGTTCCACTTGTCAACTTTACAAAGGGAGAAGTTCGTGAAATGGCCAAAGTTCTCGGTGTGCCAAAAGAGATTATCGAAAAAGCCCCGAGCGCCGGACTTTGGGAAGGTCAAACAGATGAAAATGAAATGGGAACAACCTACGAAATGATCGATAAATATTTAAAAGGGGAAGCTGTCCCTGATAAGGATAAACAAGTAATTGAAAGAATGCATCGAATTTCTGAACATAAAAGAAATTTAGCAGCAAAACCACCAAAATTTTGATAATTGATCAGGAAAACTCGGTCCTGCCTTCGCTAAAAAGCTTGGTTGCCCGAGTTTTCTTTATTAATCATAATATTTTTCAACTTCCGGGTTATTATTTTTTGTCTATGGTCAAAATAATAATAGTATCCAAAGATTTTATTTGAATCGGAGTGAGGATGTTGGGTATCTATCGTATTTTCTTTGTAGGTATAATTTTAACCGGAATTTTTATGGCCAATTCGTCATTTTTAAAACAGGTCGATGCAGAAGACGGTGCAATTAATCAAGATACAATGGTAGTTGTATTAGAACGTCATTATCTTGATGGCGACAAAAGTGAAGAGATTATCATTGAAAATTTGTCCGCATCTGAGATCCAAGAAAAATACGCGGATTGGGTATTGGTACATGTGGATGGAAATCGAATCGTATTTAAAAAGTATGTTGACGATATTTCTCCATTATTGAAATCGAACGGTTTTTTCGGTGTAACTGACGATGGAACTTTATCGATTTTTAATGGAAAACCCGATGTGAACAATGTCATTCACTCATTCTTTCAAATCGATATGGGAAAACTGGAAACAAAAACACAAAAGGAACTTGTTAAAGGGATACCAGTACGGACAAAAGAAGATTTTCTTCATGTTTTGGAGGCCTTTAAACCTTATAGTGTAACGGTTGAAGAATGAGGGGAAAGGACATTTTTTAAAAAAAGTGCAGGCAGCTAAATAGTTTTTGTGAACTATTTGTGAAATATATCACAAAAGATTGTTTTCTTCATGGAATTCGATATAATTTAAATTGAAACAAGTAAGCAAAACCAAAAAATAAAGCGGTTACATTTTTGATCTATCTCCTTGTTTCATCCTTTTCTTCGTCTCTAAAAAGCGGGGGTATGGATAGATAGATTAAGCAGCATGATTATATTCCTTATCTTTGATTGGGACAAAAAAAGTCCTATATGGACAAAAAATCCCACAAAACATCACCATATTTTAAAGGAGGAATTGCAAATGGCAACAAGTGAATTTTATATGCCCACTGTAAACCTTTTTGGCGTAAATAAAGTGCAGGAAGTAGGATCAAGATTAAAGGGTCTCGGGTGTAAGAAGACTCTTATTGTAACAGATGAAGGAATCAAAAGTTTAGGATATGCCGACCAAGTTGCCGGAATTGTTCGGGAAGCCGGTCTGGAAGTTGTCATATATTCAGAAGTAAAACCAAATCCAACCGATAAAAATGTTGAGGCCGGCTTGAAAATATTCACAGAAGAAAATTGTGATTCAATCATTTCTTTAGGCGGCGGTAGTCCCCATGATTGTGCAAAAGGGATTGGTTTAGTTGCGGCAAATGGTGGCACGATTCATGATTATGAAGGTGTTGATCGTTCAGCAAAACCAATGGTACCACTGGCTGCCATTAATACAACTGCCGGTACTGCAAGTGAAATGACGAAATTCACAATTATTACAGATACAAGCAGAAAAGTAAAAATGGCGATTGTTGATAAACATGTAACTCCGAAATTCTCTGTTAATGACCCGATGTTAATGATTGGTATGCCTCCATCTTTAACGGCTGCAACAGGTTTGGATGCGTTAACACATGCAGTAGAAGCATATGTATCAACGGCTGCAACACCAATTACGGATGCTTGTGCATTAAAAGCAATTGAAATTATTCCTGAATTTTTGCCGCGTGCATTTGCAAATGGTCAAGATTTGGAAGCACGTGAACAAATGATTTATGCTCAATATTTAGCTGGTATGGCTTTCAACAATGCTTCTTTAGGGTATGTTCACGCCATTGCACACCAATTCGGCGGATTCTATGATTTGCCTCATGGTGTATGTAATGCCATACTTTTACCGCATGTATCCAGATTCAATCTTGTAGCTCGTCCGGATCGTTTCCGTAATATCGCTATTGCACTGGGTGAAAATGTAAAAGACTTAAGCACATATGAAGCTGCAGAAAAAGCAATTGCCACAATTGAACGACTGGCAAGAGATATGAATATTCCGAATGGATTTAAAGAATTAGGTGCAAAAGAAGAAGATATTCCGGTTTTGGCTGAACATGCGATGGCAGATGCTTGTGCAGCAACAAACCCGCGTAAGGCAAAACTTGAAGAAGTTATGGAAATTATCCGTCAAGCAATGTGATATTAAAGTGTGAAAACTCGTGCGCCCGAGCGTTTAGTCGATTCGAATCGAGCGCTTGCGGGCTATAATATTACTACTTGATTCTTCAATTTTTTGGTGGAAGTCCTAAAGCTCGTTAATAGAGGTTAAATTGTATTGATTGTAAGCAATTACCATTAAAGCAGTGGAGGGATTGTTATGAAATTAAAAGATAAAGTAGCCATTGTCACAGGAGCAAGTGCCGGCATCGGAAAAGCAACTGCAGAACTTTTTGTAAAAGAAGGTGCGAAAGTTGTTTTAACGGATATTAAGGAAGCTGAAGGTCAAAAAGTCGCTTCTGAAATTGACAGCGAAGCCATTTTTATTAAACATGATGTAGCAAAAGAAGAAGACTGGATTCATGTAGTCAACACAACGATCGACAAGTTTGGCAAAATCGATATTTTAGTCAATAATGCCGGTGTTTACTATATTAGTCCGCTTGCAGAAATCACATTGGAAAAATGGAATTGGCTAATGTCGATTAATGTAACCGGTGTCTTCCTCGGAATGAAACATGTTTTACCTCATATGGCTAAAAATAAAACAGGCTCAGTAATCAATCTTTCTTCTATCGCCGGATTAGGTGGTGCACCGGGACATGCATTGTATGGAGCCAGTAAAGGTGCAGTACGGATCATGACAAAAGATGTGGCAACCGAATATGGTCCATTTAATGTACGTGTAAATTCAGTTCATCCTTCCTATATCAAAACAGCTATGGCTTCGTACGGGGCTGAAACGGCACAAACATCAATTGATGAACTAGGAAAAGACTATCCGTTACGAAGAATCGGTAATCCTGAAGAAGTTGCTGCTACTTGCTTATTCTTAGCTTCAGATGACTCTTCATTTATTACCGGTCAGGAAATTGTCGTCGATGGTGGAGTCACTGCAGCATTGTAAACTGGGGATAAGGGAGAAGATAATCTGTAAAGAAAAATTCATTATGGCAGTTGGTATTCCGGCAACTTTTGATATTTGTCAGGAAATTGTCAAACCTGGTGGCTATATCGCCAACGCAGGAGTACATGGAAAACCGGTTGAATTCCATTTAGAAAAACTATGGATTTCCAATATAACGTTAACAACCGGACTTGTGAATACATCTACAACACCAATGCTTTTAAAAACAGTTACTTCCAAAAAATTGCAACCGGAACAATTAATTACCCATCGCTTTACATTTGACCAATTTCTAGAAGCGTATGATGTATTTAAGCAAGCTGCTGAAAATGAAGCAATGAAGGTGATTATCTCTAATGAGTAAATAAAAGTGAAAAGACTGTAATGAAACATCAGGATATGATTCTGACAGGTCATGTTCTGGTGTTTTTTTAAATTGGATTTCAGAATGAATTCGGTAGATAAAATATTTTCACGACGGAGTGTTATTACTAGGCAAAAAGTCATTTCTATTGTAGTATTTTTACAAGATGAGTTTGAAATGTATTATGGAAGGAATGCTGAATGAGTGAAAACCATTTCGATTGAAAAATTGGTCCAAGAATTTTCTTTGGAAGTTTTAGAAGGGGAAGATTATTTAAACCGAAAAATATCACAGCCAAGAACCCATCGTCCCGGACTGGAGTTTATTGGCTATTTTGAATATTTTCCAATGGAACAAATTCAAATACTTGGCAAAAAGGAGATTACTTATTTACATAAATTAAGTGATGAAAAGCGGCGATACCATATTGGAAATGTTGTCAAATACCATCCACCTTGCTTTATTGTCACAGCCGGTCAAGAAGGATTAACGTATTTAAAACAATACTGTAAAGAGGAAAGAATCCCGTTATTAAGAACAAATGAGAAAAGCTCAGAGTTTATTGATAAACTGAACAATTATTTAAAAAATAAATTAGCACCTGAGATTGCCATTCATGGTGTGTGTTTAAATGTTTATGGCGTAGGAATTTTATTACGGGGAAAATCCGGAATCGGAAAAAGTGAAACAGCTCATACTCTTATTGGCCGAGGTCATCGTTTAGTTGCTGATGATATTGTTGTGTTGAAAAAAATAAGTTCCAAAACGCTTCTCGGAACCCATAATCGGACAAACAAAGAATTTTTGGCCCTCCGTAGTATTGGTCTTTTAAATATAGCCAAAATTTATGGAAGAAAAGCATTTCAGGAAGAAACAAGAATTGCTCTCGATATTGAATTATGCCGTTGGGAAGACAATGAATTAAATAATCAACTGGAACCAGAACTGACGTATACAGACTATTTAGGGGTGAAAATTCCCCATATTGAAATCCAATTGCAACCTGGTCGGGATGTGGCTGGTTTAGTGGAGGCTGCTTGCACGAATTGGTATTTATTTCAGCAAGGATATAATGCCGCAGAGGAGTTTTTTGAACGGATACAGAACGAATTGAAGGATCAAGAAAACGAATAGGTAATAAATGTAAAGAAAATTATGTGCTAATAAATTTCACTTGAGTTTTGCACCTTGGAAAACCAATAAATTGGCAAAACCCATTGTCATTACCGTTTTGAGGCGAGGAATGGCTCTCGTCGGCAAATTTGAGTGCGGAGATCTTATTTTTGTCGACGATTCCCAACCTCGTCACCGATTTTGTGAGAGCCTCATTTTTGTCGACGATTCCTAATCTCGTCACCGATTTGGGGGAAATTCCCTTTTTGCCGACGTTTTTAAGGTTTAGCGAAAGTTCACAGCCATCATAGTTGGTATCTTGAAAATAGTCAACAAAGCACTTCACTTTTCAAATAATGAAAAATCTTTAAAAACCCCCCTGAATATATGTCTGAATTTTTACTGAATCATATTAATTATTGAGGATTTGTGAACGGAGTCGCTTCGTAATAGCGCTTCCAACCAGATGTGAACGATTACAATCAATTTTACGAAAAGTCCTTGCGAATAATTTGTGAAAAGCTTCACATTGATATTGATTATTATCCTTTTTGTTTATATAATGAACTTAGATAACAAGGATGTCACTAAACTTGTTATCGGTCTTCATCAAAGAAATGATGAAGATTAATTCAACTAAAAAAGTAGGAAAAGATTTTTTAACAAGTAATTTTTTGTAAAATAGGGACAAAAAATGTCTGTGTGGGACATAACAAGTCCTATAGGTGCACCCTTTATCCCGCACAAACGGACACTAAATCTTCCTCAGTGGCTTAAGGAAAATCAAAGATGTAAAGGAGGAAGATAAGTGCCCGTAAGTGCCCGATTGGTTCAACTAACCATCAGTGGGGGGATGTTAACCCCACTGATGGAAGTTTCACTTTATCCCGCACAAAAATAAAAAATGATAGGAGGCCTTTAACATGAGTACAAAAACATTGGCAAAAGAAGAAAAAACGGTGAATCCAACCGGAAATGAAGTGGATGAGTTAGTTGCTAAAGGTCAGAAAGCGCTGGAAGCATTTATGGATTACGATCAAGAAACCATTGATAATATTGTCAAGGAAATGGCTTTGGCAGGATTAAATGAGCATATGCGACTGGCCAAATTAGCTATTGAAGAAACGAAACGCGGTGTTTATGAAGATAAAATCATCAAAAACTTGTTTGCAACGGAATATATTTACCACGGCATCAAATACGATAAAACAGTAGGTGTGATTCGGGAAGATGACAATGAAGGCATTGTAGAAATTGCTGAACCAGTCGGTGTTGTTGCCGGTGTCACTCCGGTTACAAATCCGACATCAACAACGATGTTTAAATCGCTAATTGCCATTAAAACAAGAAACCCGATTATTTTCGCATTCCATCCATCGGCGCAACAATCAAGTAAAGAAGCAGCAAAAGTATTGTTGGAAGCAGCGATTCGTGCCGGTGCACCGGAAAACTGTATTCAATGGATTGAAGCACCGTCTATGGAAAAAACTGATTACTTAATGAAACACCCCGGTATTTCCCTAATTCTTGCCACAGGTGGATCGGGAATGGTAAAAGCCGCTTACAGTTCCGGAAAACCGGCATTAGGCGTTGGACCGGGTAACGTACCTTGTTATATTGAAAAATCAGCGAAGATCAAACGGGCTGTGAACGATTTAATTTTATCAAAAACGTTCGACAACGGGATGATTTGTGCATCTGAACAAGCAGTGATTATCGATGAAGAAATTTATGATGCCGTTAAACAAGAATTGATTGCCAACAATTGTTATTTTTTATCGGAAGAAGAAAAGAAAAAAGTTGAAAAATATGTGATGCGAGAAACCGGTGGCGTCAATCCGGCCGTCGTGGGACAATCTGCTAATAAAATCGCCGAAGCAGCCGGAGTCAGCGTACCGGAAAACACAAAAATCCTTCTTGCCGAAACGGTGAAAGTAGGACCGGAAGAACCGCTATCCGGTGAAAAATTAAGTCCGGTACTTGCTTGCTTTAAGGTTGAAAATTCAAAAGAGGGCATTCAACGGGCCTTAGAAATGTTGCATTACAACGGTATGGGTCATTCAGCGGTCATTCATTCTCAAAATGAAGAGGTTATTCGTGAATACGGCAGAAAGATGAAAGCCGGTCGTGTGATTGTGAACCAGCCATCATCCCAAGGTGCAATTGGTGATATTTATAATGCCTATATTCCATCTTTAACATTAGGTTGCGGAACATATGGCGGGAACTCCGTATCAACCAACGTTGGTACATTTCACCTAGTTAATAAAAAAATCATGGCAAAAAGGCGTGTTAACATGCAATGGTTTAAAATTCCACCAAAAATTTACTTTGAAAAAAATTCAACTCAATATTTATCGAAAATGCCGGATATTTCAAGAGCATTTATCGTGGCTGATAAAGATATGGTCCGGCTCGGTTACGTCGATAAAGTATTGTATTATTTAAGAAAAAGACCGGATTATGTCCACAGTGAAATTTTCTCGGATGTAAAAACCGAACCTTCCGTTGAAGTGGTGATGAAAGGTGTCGAAGCGATGGCTAATTTCCATCCGGATGTTATTATCGCGGTTGGTGGAGGATCTGTTCTCGATGCAGCGAAAGGGATGTGGCTATTCTATGAACATCCGGAAATTGAATTCAATGGCGCAAAACAAAAATTCATGGATATCCGGAAACGCGTTTACAAATTCCCTGAATTAGGTAAGAAATCTAAACTCGTTTGTATCCCGACAACTTCCGGTACCGGTTCTGAAGTTACTTCATTTTCGGTTATCACGGATGAAGATCTCGATATAAAATATCCGTTGGCAGACTATGAATTAACACCGGATGTGGCTATTATTGACCCGAGTTTTGTGATGACGATGCCAAAATCAATTACGGCTGACACAGGTATGGATGTTTTGACCCATGCGATTGAAGCCTATGTATCAAATATGGCCAATGATTATACAGATGGCTTAGCCATTAAAGCTATTCAACTCGTTTTTGAATATTTACCAAAAGCTTATCATAACGGGAACGATGAACTGGCAAGGGAAAAAATGCATAACGCATCGACAATTGCAGGGATGGCCTTCTCAAACGCATTCCTCGGTTTAAATCATAGTATTGCCCATAAACTTGGCGGAGCGTTCGGGATTCCACACGGCCGGATGAATGCGATTCTCCTGCCGCATGTCATTCGTTACAATGCACAAAAACCAACGAAATTTGCCACATTCCCGAAATATGAACATTTCATTGCCGATGAGCGTTATGCGGAAATTGCAAAGGCTCTTGGATTACCAGCTCGTACCACTGAAGAAGGGGTCGAAAGTTTAGTCAATGAAATTATTAAATTAGCAAAAGGAATCAATATCCCGATGAGTATGAAAGAAAACGGGGTAAAAGAAGAAGAATTAGAGGCACAAATTACGGAACTTGCCGACAAAGCATTTGAAGATCAATGTACAAATGCTAATCCGAAATTACCGCTAATTACAGAAATTGAAGAAATCATCCGCAAAGCCTATAAAGGGATTTAATTAAATTTTCATTTTGTAAGAGGGACATCTCTTTTGGATTCATTTCCGAAAGAGGCTGTCCCTCTTCTCTTTACTGTTATAATTGTGGTAAAATGTATGACAGTTAGAACGGGGAGAGGATTAAGTGTACGCATATATTGTTGGAACCGTAGAATATATTAGTCCGCAATACATTGTTGTTGAAAATCATGGAATCGGTTATCAAATATTTACACCGAATCCGTATATTTTTCGTCAAGATCAAACAAAACAGAAAATATATACATATTTTCATGTACGGGACGATGCACATATTTTATACGGTTTTCGAACATTAGAGGAAAAACAGTTCTTTACAAAATTGATTAATGTTTCCGGTATTGGACCTAAAGGGGCACTTGCCATCCTTGCAGCAGGAGAGCCGAAGCAGATTGCCCATGCTATCGAGCAAGAAAACGAGAAGTTCTTAACTACTTTTCCCGGTGTCGGTAAAAAGACGGCAAGACAAATAATATTAGATCTGAAAGGGAAACTGCAGGAATTTTTAGATGACCTTCCCGATCATACTGGAGGAGGTAGCGAGGTTATGGATGAGGAAAATCATGAACTCAAGGAGGCATTGTTGGCTCTTGAAGCGCTCGGCTATTCGAACAAGGAAATCAGGAAGGTCGCCGGAATGTTAAATACGGAAAAATTATCTACGGATCAATATATAAAATTAGCTTTAAAGAAACTGTCTCATTTATAAAAACGGACCCGTATACGAAAAGTCTCGTTACCACCTTAACGGGTAGTAGGACCTTCACCTCAAGTTTTTCGAGTTTACATAAAAGATAGGTGGGGAATGAACTAAGTCCCAAGTAGGAAGTAGTTTTTCATCACCATATAGAGGGGGATTGTCATGACAGAACGAATTATATCCGATCAAGCCGATTTTGAGGATCTATCTTTGGAACAAAATTTGCGCCCCCATTCGTTTGACCAATATATCGGACAAGATCAGGTGAAAAATAACTTAAAAATTTTTATCGAAGCAGCGAAAATGAGAATGGAAACTTTAGACCATGTCCTGTTATATGGTCCCCCGGGATTAGGGAAAACAACATTGGCAGCAATCATTGCCAATGAAATGGGGGGAAACTTACGGACAACATCAGGTCCCGCCATTGAACGGCCCGGTGATCTTGCTGCCGTATTAACCGCCATTGAACCCGGCGATGTATTATTTATTGATGAAATTCACCGTCTTAATCGTGCAATAGAAGAAGTCCTTTATCCGGCAATGGAAGATTTTTGCTTGGATATTGTGATTGGGAAAGGTGCCGGTGCTCGCTCGATTCGAATCGATTTGCCTCCCTTCACTTTAGTCGGAGCAACAACCCGGGCCGGGGCATTGTCTGCACCGCTAAGGGATCGATTTGGAGTTTTAAGCAGATTAGAGTATTATAAACCTGACCAGTTAATCGAAATCGTCTTTCGAACCGCCTCAATATTGGATGCTGAAATTGATGAAGGGGCAGCGAACGAAATTGCATTACGTTCCCGGGGGACACCTCGAATAGCAAACCGGTTACTCCGCAGGGTTCGTGATTTTGCCCAAGTGAAAGGTGACGGTACGATTACACGAGCACTGGCCAATGAAGCACTTGACCTGTTGCAAGTTGACCGATTGGGTTTGGATCATATTGACCATAAATTATTGCGAGGAATCATAGAAAAATTTAACGGCGGACCGGTCGGATTGGATACAATTGCGGCAACAATCGGCGAAGAAGCTGAAACGATCGAGGATGTCTATGAGCCTTATTTATTACAAATCGGCTTCTTACAAAGGACACCGAGAGGAAGAGTCGTAACTGGAGCTGTATATGAACATTTTCACATGGAGGTTCCGAAAAAATGACAGGACTGGCAAAAATGTTGATGACCATCGGAGGCATTATCTTTCTTGTTGGTTTCTTGATGCAGTTTATTAAAATTGGTAGGCTGCCCGGTGATATTATCATTCAAAAAGGTAACACAACCTTTTATTTTCCAATTATGACCTCGATATTATTAAGTATCGTCCTTTCGCTTATCTTTTTTATTATAAACAGATTTAGATAGAAGTTGGTGGGAAACAATGAAATTAGAAGACTTTGATTATTATTTACCGGATGAATTAATTGCCCAAACACCTTTACAAGATCGGGCCGCAAGCCGTTTAATGGTATTGAATAAACAAACGGGTGAAATTGAACATAAAATTTTTTCCGACATTATTCATTATTTGAACCCGGGAGATTGTCTCGTATTAAATGATACAAAAGTGATGCCGGCACGACTTTTTGGAATGAAAGAAGACACAAATGCCCATGTAGAAGTATTGCTTCTGAAACAAATTGAAGGGGACAAATGGGAGACGCTTGTAAAGCCGGCCAAACGGATTAAACCGGGAACAGTCATCAGTTTTGGCGGGGGTAAATTACATGCCAAATGTATAGATACATTAGAATATGGGGGCAGAATATTCGAATTTCAGTATGACGGTATTTTTTACGAGATTCTTGATGAATTAGGGGAAATGCCGTTGCCTCCATATATTAAAAAACGGCTGGATGATGCCGATCGCTATCAAACCGTCTATGCCCGGGAAATCGGTTCTGCGGCAGCACCAACCGCGGGACTTCACTTTACTGAAAAATTGTTAGCGGACATTAAAAACAAAGGGGTCCATATTGCGTTTATTACGCTACATGTCGGTCTCGGGACATTTCGTCCGGTCAATGTTGAGTCTATAGAAGAACATGAAATGCATGCGGAATTTTATCATATGACTGAGGAAACAGCGAACTTGTTGAATGAAGTGAAGAAAAACGGCAGACGGATTATTTCTGTTGGTACAACGTCAACAAGAACTCTGGAAACCATTGCTGCACGCCATAATGGTTCATTTGTTGCCGAAAGTGGTTGGACGGATATTTTTATTTATCCAGGGTTTCAGTTTAAGGCAATTGATTGTTTAATTACCAATTTCCATTTACCAAAATCAACGCTCATTATGCTTGTCAGTGCGTTGGCCGGCAGAGAACATATCTTGCATGCCTACGAAACTGCGGTAAAGGAACGTTATCGTTTTTTCAGCTTTGGCGATGCGATGTTTATTCATTAAAAGAAAGGAGCAGCATGATTTGTCTGCGATACGTTATGAATTAATAAAAACCGATAAACAAACGGGTGCAAGGCTTGGAATTTTGCATACACCACATGGTTCATATGAAACACCAATGTTTATGCCGGTTGGAACATTGGCGACGGTAAAAACAATGTCACCTGAAGAATTAAAGGAAATCGGTGCCGGGGTTATTTTAAGTAATACGTATCATTTATGGTTACGACCGGGGCATGATATTGTGAAAGAAGCGGGCGGACTTCATCAATTCATGAACTGGGATCAGGCTATTTTAACTGATTCCGGCGGTTTTCAAGTTTTTAGTTTGAGTGAATTTCGAAAAATTGAAGAAGAAGGTGTCCATTTTCGTAATCATTTGAACGGGGACAAGCTGTTTTTATCTCCGGAAATATCAATGGAAGTTCAAAATGCGCTCGGTTCCGATATTATGATGGCTTTTGACGAATGCCCACCTTATCCGGCAGAATATGATTACATGAAAAAATCGGTGGAGCGGACATCACGATGGGCTGAACGCTGTTTGAAAGCACATAAACGCCCGAAAGATCAAGGACTTTTCGGGATCGTTCAAGGCGGCGAGTATGAAGACTTAAGAAAGCAAAGTGCCGAAGATCTCGTATCTCTTGATTTCCCGGGCTATGCAGTTGGTGGGCTGTCGGTCGGGGAACCAAAAGAGACAATGAACCGGATGCTAGAATTTACGACACCGCTTTTGCCGGCTGATAAACCGCGCTATTTAATGGGTGTCGGTTCGCCGGATTCCTTAATTGATGGTGCCATTCGCGGGATTGATATGTTTGACTGTGTGCTGCCGACCCGGATTGCTCGTAACGGTACCGTTATGACATCAACCGGCCGACTTGTTGTGAAAAATGCCAAATATGCCCGTGATTTCGGTCCGCTTGATGAGCATTGTGATTGTTATACTTGTCGTAATTACAGTCGTGCCTATATCCGACACTTAATTCATACAAATGAAATATTAGGATTTCGACTTTGTACTTATCATAACCTCTATTTTCTGTTAAAATTAATGGAGCAAGTCCGTCAAGCGATTCTTGAAGATCGTCTTTTGGACTTTCGTGAACAATTTTTTGAACAATATGGGTTTAATAAACCTAATGCAAAAAATTTCTAATAGAGAGGAGGAAACAAATTGAATCAAGGAACATACAGTATTCTCATGTTAGTTTTGATGTTAGTTATTTTTTATTTCCTGTTAATCAGACCTCAGCAAAAGCGTCAAAAAGCAGTACAGCAAATGCAATCAAGTCTGGAAAAAGGGGATAAAGTAGTAACTATTGGCGGTCTCCATGGCTTTATCGACTCCATTGATGAAAGTACAGTTGTTATTAAATGTGGAGATGGCAGCCGTCTTACATACGAGCGTAGTGCTATTCGTGATGTGTTAGAAAAAGCGAATAAATCGTAGGAAATGTTTTCCGTGATGATGAATACCCAGCCCTATAAAAAGAGCTGGGTTTTTTCAAAGATAAAAAGAACTGAATTTTATTTAATCCTCAAAATCAAGCTTGCCGTGAACGGTTTCCCATCATATTTACCCCGAGAATACCTCCCATAACAGCAGTTAGCGTAAAGCAAATATAATAGATCGTTTGTTCCATATTAAAAACAGAATCATATCCAAAAAAATGAAACAAGAAATTAATCACTGTATATAATATTCCGGTTAATCCTCCCAGTAGCCATCCTTTTTCCTTTCCACGGCCGCCTGCAACAAAACCCCCAATGAATAAGGAAATAAACGATATAATTGTAATTGTTAAACTAAGTTGTCCCTCTTGAACCGATGAAAACTTGAGAATTAATGAGAATATCAAGCTAAATAGTGCGGCAACCACATAAACAACACCTAAACCGACAAATACAGAACTGCTTAATCTTCTTGTATCCACATATAGTCCCCCCATAGTAATGGCATTAAAACTGATATTGGTACAAGCATATTCAATGCTCGGCAAAATTAGAATCTTTTTTCATAAATTTTAAACACATTTATTGAGTGAATAAGGAATGAAAACAAAGGAAAACTAATTTGAAGAGAAACGGGGGATATGATATGGTCATATATGGAATTATATCTTTACGAGTAGTTGTTGTTTATTTGTTAATTGTCCTCATTTTTCGTTTGATGGGGAAAAGGGAAATTGGTGAGCTTGGTATTATCGATTTAGTTGTGTTTATTATGATTGCTGATATTGCCGTCATTGCCATTGAAAGATACAATGAATCTTTTTTCAAACCAATGTTACCAATGGGAATTTTAGTTCTCATTCAAATTATTTTTTCTCATCTTTCATTAAGAAGCCGAAATTTCAGAAAGCTAGTCGATGGTGAACCTTCAATTATAATAAAAGACGGGAAAATACTCGAGAAACAAATGAAAAAACAAAGATACAATTTCGACGATCTCCTCATGCAACTGAGAGAAAATAATATTCGTTATATTTCCGATGTTGAATTTGCAATTTTGGAACCAACCGGGAAATTATCTGTCATAAAAAAGGAAAAAAATAAAACCGGCTACACGGTTGGACTGATTATCGATGGGGAACTGCAAGAAGAAAAATTATTAGAGTTAAATTTGAATAAGGAATGGTTATACGATGAATTAAATAAAAGAGGGATTAAAAATCTGAAAGAAATATCTTTTTGCAGTTACGAAAACGGCAAGCTTTATATTGATAAAAATAACTAATAATATAAAGGTCCCTTTAGTGAAAGGACCTTATATTTTTTTAACTCTATCTAAACAATTGCCATCAAAAAAAGTGTTATTTTCTGTTTGGACTGATTAAAGATACCGCTTTTTGAATGTCTCCTTTATTAATCACTTTTAAAAATAACAAGAAAAGGAAATAAATTCCGCACATCACGATAACAGTTGCAAAAATTGCAAATAGTAAGGGCAGCTGAACTGCAAAAATGGGATATAGATACTTTCCCGCAAAACCCGTAAGTACGGTTGTAATCAAAATTTTTGCATAGTAACCGGCATAAAAAGTAAGTGGGATCACCTTTAAAATGGTTGCATAATGAAGTAATGTTACCAGTACAAAGCCAACAACAATGGCAATGGCAACCCCATTAATACCAAAGCTTGGATTGGAAGCAAGAGTGAAAATAACCGCTAACTTCACTACTGCACCAATTAAACTGTTAATCATGGCGGCCCGGGCCAAATCTAATGCTTGAAGTGCTGATTGTAACGGGGATTGTAAATATTGCAATAAGATGAACGGTGCAATTAGTTTAATAAAAAATGCACCGCTTAAAGAATTATATAACATTTCCATTAACGGACCGGCAAGAACAAGCAAAATAATGACCGGCAAAGCACCTGTTAACACACAAAATTTCAATGCTTGTTGGATCCGCTTTTCCACCGTTGCGTATTGTTTTAATGAATGGGCTTCACTAATGGCAGGGACAAGGGAAGTGCTTAAGGCAACCGTTACAAAAGAAGGCAGCAATAATAACGGCATGGCAAATCCGGTCAAAGCACCGTATTGCTTTGTCGCCATCATGGCACTTACACCGGCAATGGCTAACGCTTGGGTAACAACAATCGGTTCTAAAAACCAGGAAACAGAACCAATCATTCTGCTGCCGGTCGTTGGTATACCGATACTCATTAATTCTTTAAAAATCGTTTTTGTCTTACTCAAGCTTTTAAAAAAGTTCTTTCGTAATGGAAACGCTTTTCGAATTTTAAACATCGTTAATAAGTAAAGTAAAGAAATTAACTCTCCAATTACCGTAGCGATCATAACCGCTGATGCTGCATACTCGATTCCATAAGGTAAGAAAATTCTCGTTAAGATCATAATAAAAATGATTCGCACCGTTTGTTCAATCAATAGCGAATAAGCGGAGGGTTTCATATTTTGCTTCCCTTGAAAATATCCGGCAATTACCGAGCTAACTGCTATAATCGGGATTACCGGACTAATGGCAAGGATAGGATAAATAATTCTTGCATCCGTAAAAACAGTTTTCGCTAAAATAGGTGCGCCAAAAAAGAGTACCGGTGTAAAAATTAACGATAAGGTCAATGTTGTCATTAACGAAACAACTAGTATTTTCTTTACCTTTGCGGAATCTCCCTTTGCATCCGCTTCAGCTACCCGTTTGGAAATGGCGACCGGTAAGCCAACTTGTGTCAATGTAACAACTAAAGAAAATGTAGGATAAGCCATCATATATAAACCTACACCCTCTTCACCAATCAATCTTGCTATTAAAATCCGATTAAGGAATCCGAGCATTCTTGTGATAAGACCGGCAACTAAGAGGATGATTGTTCCTTTTAGAAATTTAGACATTTTTGTTCCCTGCCTTCTCAAATGGGATTTTTTTTTATACAATGATATATATGCAATTTTGTGGACAACCTTGCTAATAATTTTAATCATTGCTTATCAAACCGTTATATTTGGAAGAAGGTGGGGATTACTTTGGCTGTTCATCTCTATGAAAAATATCGAGAAGATGTTGCCGTTGTCTTGAGTTCAAAGCTGGATGAATTTAAAGTATTTGACTATGATCAAGTATCTGAAGATGACTTATGGAATTTTTTACTTACAAAAAAATGGAGAAAGCCGCGGGAAGATGTACATATTTATGAAATAGTCCGCGATATTTTGAATGTGAAGGTCAGCGATTTTATTTCCTTTCAAACCGTTGAACATTTAAAGGGACCGGATTGGTTCTCGAATGCGGGAGCGGGTGAACTAGAAGAATTATTGAAAAAGTAGGAAAAATTGACAGCTTGTAACGGATGTAACATAATGTACATGGTAATAAATGATATTGAAACCTCATATAAAAATGTTTTTCATAGCTAATATGGGTGTTCTCTTTAAGGGAGGATTTTTAAACAGATGATTAAACGTAGCAGAATTATTGCTTTTTTTCTTCTCGTTATTTTATTTGCCAGCTTGCTTGGTACGACGACAAATCCCATTCTTGATCGAATCAAGCTTGGACTTGACTTGCAAGGCGGATTTGAAGTACTTTACCAGGTTAAACCTGTAAATGATGGGGATAAGATTACTCAAGCTACACTGACCAGTACAGCAGAAGCACTGAGTAAACGGATTAATGCTTTAGGTGTCAGTGAGCCGAGAATCGATGTAGAAGAAGGAAATCGCATTCGGGTTCAACTGGCAGGGATAAAGGATCAAAAACAAGCAAGGGAAATGTTATCAACAACGGCAGAGTTATCTTTCCGTGACTCCGAAGATAATAAATTGCTTGATGGTACGGATCTTGTCCAAGGGGGCGCAAAACAATCCTATGATCAAAACGGCAAGCCAAATGTTACCTTAAAATTGAAAGATGCCTCAAGATTTGCCAAGGCAACAGAAAAAGCTATGGAAAAGTCCCCTTCCGTTATGGTTATTTGGCTTGATTTTGATGAGGATAAAGACTCCTATGCAAAAGAGGCCGGAAAGGAAAATCCAAAATATATTTCTGCACCGATGGTTTCAAAGGTTATCAATAGTCGCGATGTGGAAATTACAGGGAATTTCACTGTAGAAGAGGCAAAAACATTGGCTGAACTATTAAACGCCGGTGCTTTACCTGTTAAGTTGAAAGAAATTTATTCTACGTCGGTCGGAGCTCAATTTGGTTATGATGCTTTACAATCTACCGTATTAGCCGGAATTATTGGAATAGCTGCCATCTACCTGTTCTTAATTGTCTATTACCGCTTGCCGGGTCTGGTTGCTTGTATTGCCTTATCGGTTTATATTTGGCTGCTTTTAGCTGTTTATGATGGACTCAATGCGGTTCTGACCTTACCGGGTATTGCAGCACTTGTATTAGGTATTGGGATGGCGGTCGATGCGAATATTATCGCATACGAGCGACTTAAAGAGGAGATTAAAGTAGGGCGCTCCCTTCAAGCTGCTTTTAAAGAATCAAATAAAACATCATTTGTCACGATCTTTGACGCCCAAATTACAACGCTCATTGCAGCCGTTGTTCTATACATTTATGGACAAAGTTCTGTCAAAGGCTTCGCGACAATGCTCATTATCAGCTTATTAATCAGTTTCATCACAGCTGTATATTTATCTCGACTCTTATTGGGTCTGCTCGTTCACAGCAACTGGTTTAACCATAAATTAGGCTGGTTTGGTGTAAAAAAACAAGATGTTCATGATATCAAACAGGGTGTCGAAACAGTCGATCTTCCTACCCGCTTTGATAAAATTGATTTTGTGAGACGAAAAAATGTATTTTTTACGTTATCCGGAGTTTTAATTGCACTAGGTATCGTTATGTTGCTTATCTTCCGGTTAAACTTGTCCATTGACTTTACCAGTGGTACCCGGATTGAAGTGTCCTCGGATAAACCTTTAACGACAGAAACAGTGAAAAGTGAATTAGCAAAATTTGATATTGAAACGGATGATATTGTTTTATCCGGTGATAATAACAACAGTGCCGTCGCTCGTTATAAAGGCAGTTTATCTCAAAATGAAATCAATGAATTAAAAGATTACTTCCGTGAGAAATATGGTGCCGATCCGAATGTTAGTGTCGTTACTCCGACAGTTGGCCGGGAATTGGTAAAAAATGCCATTTATGCTGTACTGATTTCATTAACCGGAATCATCATTTATACTGCATTCCGCTTTGAATGGAAAATGGGGACAGCGGCGATCTTAGCATTAATCCATGACTCGTTCTTTATGGTAGCAGTCTTTAGTATTTCGAGACTTGAAGTTGATCTCAATTTCGTAGCGGCCGTTTTAACCATTATCGGGTTTTCCATTAATGATACGATTGTTACATTTGACAGGATTCGCGATCATATGAAGAAAAAGAAGAGAATCCGTACTTATCAAGAATTGGAAGATATTGTTAATAAAAGCTTGCGTCAAGTGTTGACACGTTCCATTAATACTTCACTTTCGACATTATTGCCGATCATTTTCTTATTATTAATGGGTAGTCAAGCAATTTGGAACTTCTCCCTTGCCATGCTGGTCGGCTTAATTGTCGGGGTTTATTCCTCGGTCTTTATTGCCGCTCAATTATGGCTCGTATGGAAAGGCAAAGAATTGAAGAAAAAAGGTGTATTGATTACGTATAAAGAAAAGAAAAAATACTCTGATCAACCGGTTGTGTAATGATGAATCCGACTCGCTCCTACCTTAGGGGCGTTTTTTTTCTAATCCTCTCATTGATTCACTTCTATTCCTCTAGTATAATAGATGAGTTGAGAGGTGAAAGGAAATATGTTGCAAGCAAAGACGCGTTGGGCGGTTCGAGAAGGAAATCGTCAAAAAGCGGAACAATTAATGAATGAACTGCAGTTGACACCTCTAGTAGCAAATTTATTAGTCAATCGAGGTTTAGATACGGCTGAAAGTGTAAAGAAATTTTTAAATCCGAATGAAGAGTTTCACCATCCTTTTTTGCTTAATGATATGGATATATGTGTTGAACGAATTTTTCGGGCAATTCGAAATGGTGAGCGAATGGTCGTGTATGGCGACTATGATGCCGATGGAGTAACAAGTACTTATGTATTATTGAAAACATTACGTGAACTCGGTGCGGATGCCGATTTTTATATACCAAATCGCTTCACGGAAGGATACGGCCCAAATGAAAAAGCATTTCGAACACTGAAAGAAGCCGGTTATCATTTAATTATCACGGTTGATAACGGAATTGCCGGGATTCATGAAGCAAAAGTGGCAAAAGAAATTGGTATTGATTTAATCATCACCGATCATCACGAACCCGGACCGGAACTCCCGGATTGTTTGGCGATTATTCATCCGAAGAGGGCTGATTCCAATTACCCGTTTAAAGATTTAGCCGGTGTCGGTGTCGCGTTTAAATTGGTGATGGCTCTTTTAGGGAAAGTTCCGGAAGAATTGCTTCCGTTTGCAGCAATCGGAACTATAGCTGATTTAGTACCTCTCAAAGATGAAAATCGCTTGATTGTAAAAAAAGCATTACCTCTCTTACAATCGTCGGATCATTTTGGTTTAAAGGCGTTAATGTGGATTGCCGGGATCAATCAGCAAGAATTAAATGAGGAATCAATTAGTTTTGGACTAGCCCCGCGGATAAACGCTCCCGGAAGATTATACCATGCCGGTATGGTCGTTGATTTATTTTTGGCAAATGATAAAGATGAGGCTGAACAATTGGCCCGTGAAATTAATGAAATCAATAAAGAAAGACAAGAAATCGTCGATAAAATAACTGTTGAAGCGATTGAGGAAATTTCTCAATCATCAAATTACATAGACGATCAGGTCATTGTGGTCGGTAAGGAAGGCTGGCATGCAGGGGTCATTGGCATTGTTGCTTCCAGATTAGTGGAAAAATTTTATCGGCCGGTTATTGTTTTTTCTTTTGATCAAGCAACCGGATTGGCTAAGGGTTCGGCAAGAAGTATTCCAAAATTTAATATGTATCAAAATTTGTTCCAATGTAAAGAACTTTTGCCGCATTTTGGAGGACACCCGATGGCTGCCGGGCTGACTATGAAAATCTCAGATGTTCCGGAATTAAGGGAACGGTTGAACCGGTTGGCAAGTGAACAATTAGATGAAGAGGATTTTATCCCGGTTACTGAAGTCGATGGGATGATTCCATTGGAGGATATCCATTTGCAATCTGTTAAAGAATTGCTTCAGTTTGCCCCGTTTGGAACAGAAAATCCAAAACCATTGCTTTTAATAAATGATATTCAATTGCCACAAATCAAAAAAGTCGGTGCAGAGAAAAATCATCTGAAAGCAATCATTGAAAACCATTCGGCTCAACTTGATTGTATCGGTTTTCATATGGGGGATCTTGCCGATGAAATATCACCATTATCGAAAGCTTCGGTCATTGGAGAGTTAGCGATTAATGAATGGAATCATGTCAGTAAACCGCAGTTCATATTAAAAGATATTTGTATTGATGAATGGCAATTGTTTGATTATCGCGGTAACCGAAGAATCGACCAGTGGATTCATCAAGTACCGGAAAAAAGCAGTAAACTGATTGTTTTTCGCGAATCCACCGTCAACCAAATGAATTTATCCGAATTCGCTGCCGGTCTTGAAATCATCCATTCTGAAGCCTCAGCGAAAAATTGTGATATCGACGGAATGAACATTGTTCTAATTGATTTACCCCAATCAAAAAAACAATTAGAGTCATTATTGGCAGGAAAGCAGGTTGCAAGAATTTATGCCCATTTTTATCAAGACGATATCGAACTCTTAAATACGATGCCGACAAGAGAACATTTTAAATGGATGTATGCATTCTTGTGTAAAAAAGGTGTGTTTGATTTCCGGCGTTATGGAGCCGAATTGGCGAAATATAAAGGATGGTCACTTCATACCATAAAATTTATGCTAACGGTGTTTTTTGAACTGAATTTTGTTACAATGGATAATGGTATTCTTTCAGTTATAAAAAATCCGTCAAAACGAGATTTATCAGAATCGAAAACTTACCAATTAAGACAGGAAATTATTCAATTGGAAAAAGAGTTGCTCTTTTCATCCTATAAACAATTAAAAAATAGTCTCGATAGATTTATCGGTACTGCAAATATGAAGGAGGCAAAGGCATGGATTTAGAAAAATATATTGCGATAGTTGAAGATTGGCCAAGTAAAGGAATTAGTTTTAAAGATATTACGCCGTTAATGGCCGATGGAGCTGCGTTTAAGTATGCAACTGAACAAATTGTTGAGTATGCGAAAAAAAAACAAATTGACATTGTCGTCGGTCCGGAAGCTCGCGGATTCATCATTGGTTGCCCGGTTGCTTATGCTTTAGGCGTTGGGTTTGCGCCGGTACGTAAAGAAGGGAAACTTCCTCGGGAAACAATTAAAGTAGAATATGGCTTGGAATATGGTAAGGATGTCCTGACTATTCATAAAGATGCGGTAAAACCCGGACAACGGGTGTTGATTATTGATGATTTATTGGCAACCGGCGGGACGATTGAAGCAACCAAAAAATTAGTTGAACAATTAGGCGGAATCGTAGTTGGTGCGGCATTTCTTATTGAATTAACGTATTTAAACGGTCGGGAAAAATTATCAGGCATCGATTTAAAAACTTTGATTCAATACTAGTTTCGTTTTTTGGGCTTGGCTTTTTCGCCAAGCTATTTTTTAACAAAATAAGAAATTCTAAAATTTCCCGGTGCATCGAATTTGCATTCTTTCTTGGAAATATATATATTAAACTACACAAAAATAAAAATGCTTTACTTTTTCGCCATAATTATCAATAATAATAACAATCAATAAGAATGTGCAAGTTTTCATTTAGCTGAATAATTCCCCATTTCATCAGTCAAGGACCCCCAGATTTGTTTCGACACAAAAGTTAAGTGGTAGAGGGGATGTGCTCCTTTAGTCCGATTGGTTTGGGTTGTACATGTTGATTAGACAAACGTTGCAACAAGGCCGTTTGGCACATTTGCTTTGAGTTCCTTTTACAATCCAGCGTGGGTTAGCGATTTTCCTGTCACTGGTTGAAGTTCCACTTTATTGGGACAGATAATTATGACTATTTTGATACAAATATTGATGCATTTCTATAAAGGTGATTATCATGAGTTCCGATCAAACAATGACAATTGAAGAGTGTATGGAAAAAGTAAGTAGTTATTTAAATGAAGAACATACGGAATTGGTTCGCCATGCATACGAATTTGCAGAACAGGCACACCATAATCAAATTCGAAAATCCGGTGAGCCCTATATCATCCATCCGATTCAGGTTGTCGGGATTTTGGCTGATTTAAAAATGGATCCGGCAACACTTGCGGCGGGGTTTCTTCACGATGTTGTTGAAGATACGGATATAACATTGGCGCAAATTGAAGAAGAATTTGGTCAAGAAATTGCTATGCTCGTTGATGGTGTAACGAAATTAGGGAAAATCAAGTATAAATCCCATCAGGAACAACAAGCGGAAAATCATCGGAAAATGTTTGTGGCAATGGCAAAGGATATGCGTGTTATCATCATTAAGTTTTCCGACCGATTGCATAATATGCGGACATTGAAACATCTGCCGGAAGAAAAACAACGCCGAATCGCCAATGAAACATTAGAAATTTTTGCACCGCTTGCTCACCGCCTTGGAATATCAAAAATAAAATGGGAATTGGAAGATACGGCTCTTCGCTATTTAAATCCTCAACAATATTATCGCATTGTCAATTTAATGAAAAGAAAACGTGCTGAGCGGGAAGAGTATATTCAAGAAGTGATCAATGAAGTTCAAAAGCGGGTAGATGAAGTTTCGATTAAAGCTGAAATTACCGGTCGTCCCAAACATATCTACAGCATCTACCGGAAAATGGTCCTCCAAAACAAACAATTTAATGAAATTTATGATCTGCTGGCTGTCCGAATTATTGTAAACAGTATTAAGGACTGTTATGCCGTTCTTGGAATTATTCATACATGCTGGAAACCGATGCCGGGAAGATTTAAAGATTATATTGCAATGCCGAAACAAAATTTATATCAATCCTTGCATACAACGGTTATCGGTCCAAAAGGGGATCCATTGGAAGTACAAATCCGTACGTTTGAAATGCATCAAATTGCAGAATACGGGATTGCTGCACATTGGGCCTATAAAGAAGGGAAAAAGTTTAACACACCCGATCAATTTGAAAAGAAACTAACCTGGTTTAGAGAAATTCTTGAATTTCAAAATGAATCTTCAAATGCCGAAGAATTTATGGCTTCATTAAAAGTTGACCTGTTTTCTGACATGGTGTATGTTTTTACCCCTAAAGGTGATGTCATTGAATTGCCGGCCGGGTCTGTACCAATTGATTTTGCTTATCGAATTCATTCAGAAATAGGTAATAAGACGATTGGGGCTAAAGTAAATAATAAAATGGTACCTCTTGATTACCGCCTAAAAACCGGTGATATTATCGAAATCCTTACGTCAAAACATTCATATGGACCAAGCCGAGACTGGATTAAACTCGCCCAAACATCACAGGCAAAAAACAAAATTAAACAATTCTTTAAACGCCAACTTAAGGAAGAAAATGTCAATAAAGGCAGAGAACTTGTTGAAAAAGAAATTCGAAATATGGAATTTGATATAAAAGAAGTTATGACAAGCGAGAACCTGAAACGAGTAGCGGATAAGTTTAATTTTGCCAATGAAGAAGATATGTTTGCGGCAGTCGGTTACAATGGCATTACAGCGGCTCAGATAGCCAACCGCTTAACCGAAAAATTACGGAAAAAGAAAGATATGGATGAAACACTCCTCTTTAAAGATATTTCCGAGTTAAAACCTGTTAATCATCCGAAACGCCGGGATGCAGGAGTCCGTGTCAAAGGCATCGATAATTTACTGATTCGCTTGTCTAAATGTTGCAGTCCGATTCCGGGTGATGAAATTGTCGGCTATATAACGAAGGGACGCGGTGTTTCGGTTCACAGAACGGATTGTCCGAATGTAAAGGGCGATGATGTAAAAGATCGGCTTATCCCGGTTGAGTGGGAAGGATATGCCTCGACAAATAAAGAATACAATGTTGATTTGGAAATTAACGGTTATGATCGGAGAGGGTTATTGAATGAAGTATTACAAGCAATTGCTGAGACAAAAACAAATATTACCCAGGTAACAGGAAAAACCGATCGGAACAAAATCGTTACAATCCATTTATCAATATCGATTCAAAATGTTGCCCATCTAAAAAAAGTTGTTGATCGAATTAAACAAATCCATGATATTTATACGGTCCGCCGAGTAATGAATTAAAGGGGGGTACGAAATGCGAGCTGTATTACAGCGGGCAAAAAATGCAAGTGTAACGGTGAATGGAGAAATCGTAGGGAAAATTGCAAAAGGATTTGTTTTACTCATCGGTGTGACCCATTCAGATACTGAAAAAGACGCAGAATACCTTGCTGAAAAAATTTCCGGTCTTCGCGTTTTTGAAGATGAGAACGGGAAAATGAACCTTTCCCTGTCAGACGTTGAAGGAGAGATTCTTTCCATCTCACAATTTACGTTATACGGGGATATCCGGAAAGGGAGAAGACCTAATTTTATGGAAGCGGCCAAACCGGATCAAGCCAATCGATTATATGAATATTTTAATACGCGATTACGGGAAAAAGGCTTTGTCGTTGAGACAGGTAAATTTGGTGAAATGATGGATGTAACCTTTACGAATGACGGACCGGTTACATTGATTATTGACAGTCAGTCACTGAATCACTGATAGATAAACCACAGCAGTTCTAATTAAAAGTAACCTTGATAATTAACAGGTAAACTAATGATAGGAGCCACCTGTTCTCGTCAAAAGTACTATATTGATTATTGGCAGGCAAATCATTACATCATTGGTAGACAAGCCAGAGCTGCCTAATCAAAAGTACAAATTAATTATTGACCGGACGATCATTACATCACTCGCATCGTTGGACAAACTTAACCGGAGTTTGTCTTTTTTTATGAAAAAGCAACGTTAGAATAGGACATACTATTATCGACAAAACTTTTTTAGGAGGAAAATGATGCGTGCAAGTGATAAAAATGATCAGGTAAACCTGACAGGGAAACAAGTTTTTGGCGTAGACTTCCATGACTTTATTGAAAAACAAGAAAATGCATCTTTGTTTGAACTGGCGTCTGAGTACGGACTTTCAATAGGAGAAGTAAGAAAGCTGAAAAAACATCTTTTTCGCTCATAGATACTTGACTTTTAATTAAGCTTCCCGTATGATAAAGTATCAATAACAATATTTTTAATATAATAAACTGATGACGGAGAAAAGTAGTTTCGCCCCAAATGGAAAGAGAGGGAATGTCGCGGCTGAAAGCATTCCTCCATAATGACGAAATGAAAGACACTCCTGAAGTGATTCCTGAACGATCGTTGCCGGTTTCATGGGCGGTTTAGTAAGGGCAATACGTAGGCAGGCGTTAACTGTTTAAGTGGAAGAATAATAGGTATTATTCTTCAATTAGGGTGGCACCGCGAGATCAAGCTCTCGTCCCTTGTTAATGACAAGGAACGGGGGCTTTTTTATTTTTCCCTATTTATTTTCCTTTTTAAAAGATAAGAAATTATAAAAATGCAGGCGAAAAGCTTTGGATTAGTTTTATTGTCTAACTCCGGTCGCCCAGCGCTTTTCTTATTAAAAACTAAATCGTAATACATTAAAGGAGGCTTTACATTTGAAAGTTCAAATTCCAAGAGGAACCCAGGATATTCTTCCCGGTCAGGCAAAAATTTGGCAATGGTTGGAAGAAAAAATGCGCGAGGTTACAAATAAATATCATTTTGAAGAAATAAGAACACCTATTTTTGAACATACGGAAATTTTTGCACGAGGAGTCGGTGATACGACCGATATCGTTCAAAAAGAAATGTATTCCTTCCAAGATCGTAGCGGTCGTGACTTGACACTCAGACCTGAAGGAACAGCAGCGGTTGTCCGATCCTTTGTCGAAAATAAAATGTATGGTGACCCGAATCAACCGGTAAAGCTTTTCTATATTGGTCCGATGTTTCGTTATGAACGTCCACAATCCGGGAGATACCGTCAATTTGTTCAATTTGGTGTTGAAGCATTGGGAAGTCAAGATCCGGCCATTGATGCCGAAGTAATCAGTCTTGCCATGAATATTTACAGAGAGGCCGGATTAAAAAATGTTCATTTAGTCATCAATAGTTTAGGCGATAAAGAAAGCCGGGCAAAACACCGGGAAGCGCTAATCAACCATTTTCGGCCTCGAATCGGCGAGTTTTGTGAAGATTGTCAAAACCGGTTAGAAAAAAATCCGTTGCGAATTTTGGATTGCAAGGTTGACCGGGAACATGAACTGATGAAAACCGCGCCGTCAATTTTAGAATATTTGAACGACGAATCAAAAGTTTATTTTGATAAAGTTTGTCAATATTTAACCGATTTAGGTATCGAATATACAATTGATTCGACATTGGTTCGCGGTCTTGACTATTATAATGCGACAACGTTTGAGATTATGAGTTCTGCACCGGGTTTTGGTGCCATTACAACATTATGTGGCGGCGGTCGCTATAATGGGCTTGTTGAGGAATTCGGCGGACCGGAAACACCGGGAATTGGCTTTGCATTAAGTATAGAGAGGCTGATTGCTGCATTGGAAGCAGAGCAAGTTCAACCGGATATACATAACGGTCTTGATTTTTATGTTGTTGCTTTAGGTGAACGGGCAAAAGATTACTCAGTAAAATTACTAAGTGAACTGCGGAATAACGGTTTTTCAGCTGACCGCGACTATACGGGTCGGAAGATGAAAGCTCAATTAAAATCGGCAGACAGGCTACATGCAAAGTTCGTGGTAATTATTGGTGAGGATGAACTGGATGGCGGTATTGTCCAATTGAAAAATATGGAGACCGGTGAACAAAAAGAAATTAAATTAGCAACATTTATTGAAGAGATTAAACAATTTGCTGTTTGATGGAGGATGGAAAAATGTCAATGTTTGGTAGAACCTATTATTGTGGAGAAATTTCCGAAAAAAATGAAGGGGAAACCGTTGTGTTAAAAGGATGGGTCCAAAAAAGGAGAGACCTCGGCGGACTTATTTTTATTGATTTAAGGGATCGAACCGGCATCGTTCAGGTCGTTTTCAATCCGGATGTTTCAAAAGAAGCTTTGGCCATTGCTGATGGAGTTCGCAGTGAATATGTTCTGGATGTACAAGGAAAAGTTGTTTTACGGGAAAAAGGTACAGAAAATCCAAAGTTAAAAACAGGAAAAATTGAAATTCATTGTGAAAAAGTTTCTGTTTTAAATGAATCGAAAACACCGCCGTTTATGATTGATAACAATGCCGAAATCACGGAGGAAATGCGGTTGAAATATCGCTACTTAGATTTACGTCGTCCGGTGATGTATGAGACATTAAAATTACGGCATAAAACGGTAAGAGCGATTCGTGACTTTTTAGACAGTGAAGCCTTTATAGAAGTGGAAACCCCGATATTGACAAAAAGTACGCCTGAGGGAGCGCGGGACTATCTTGTTCCCAGCCGCGTCCATCCGGGAGAATTTTATGCGTTGCCGCAGAGCCCGCAACTTTTTAAACAGTTGCTGATGGTTGGTGGCTTTGACCGTTATTACCAAGTGGCCCGTTGTTTTCGTGATGAAGATTTACGTGCAGATCGTCAGCCGGAATTTACCCAAATTGATATTGAGACAAGTTTCTTAAGTCAGGAAGATATTATTGACATTGTTGAACGGATGATGAAAAAGGTAATGAAAGATGTAAAAGGTATTGATATTACGATACCGTTTCCGCGCCTTACCTATCAGGAGGCAATGGACCGATTCGGGTCGGATAAACCGGATACTCGTTTTGGCCTTGAACTTGTTGATCTTTCTGAAGCTGTTAAAGATTCCGGTTTCAAAGTTTTTGCCGATACGGTTGCTTCCGGCGGACAAGTGAAAGGAATCAATGTAAAAAAAGCGGCTGACAAGTATTCACGTAAAGATATTGATGGATTAACGGAATTTGTGAAACGTTACGGTGCAAAAGGACTGGCGTGGGTCAAGGTTACCGATCAAGGTTTCAACGGTCCAATCGCGAAATTTTTTGATGAAGCGACCCGAAGTCAATTAACATCAATTTTGGAAGCAGAAACCGGTGACTTATTATTGTTTGTAGCCGATAAACAATCAGTTGTAGCTGACAGCCTTGGTGCCCTTCGCTTGAAATTGGGAAAAGATTTGCAACTGATTGATGAGAAAAAATTTAATTTCCTTTGGGTAACGGACTGGCCGTTATTGGAATATGACGATGAAGATGGTCGCTATTATGCTGCCCACCATCCGTTTACGATGCCGTTCAGGGAAGATATCGAGCTTTTGGATACTGACCCCGGAAAGGTTCGCGCACAAGCCTATGATATTGTATTAAACGGGTATGAGTTGGGCGGCGGTTCACTCCGTATTTTTGAACGGGATATTCAAGAAAAAATGTTTCGCGCTCTTGGCTTTTCCGAAGAGCAGGCCCGAAGTCAATTTGGATTTTTAATGGATGCTTTTGAATATGGGACACCGCCACATGGAGGGATTGCCCTTGGTTTAGACCGCTTTGTTATGATTCTTGCTGAAAGAACAAACTTGCGTGATACCATTGCATTTCCGAAAACAGCCAGTGCAAGTGATCCGTTGACAAACGCACCGAGTGGAGTCAGTCAGGCGCAATTGGATGAGCTTCAACTTTCGGTCATTAACAAAGAGAAAGAGTAAAGGAAGGTATTTCCTGTTCCGCTTGTTTGAAATTTTTAATGGCAGGCAGTCAATGAGGAATACAGGTGGGAGTGGGGTTAGCCAAGGTCTGATTTCGTAATCAACATTGAGTGGGATATGGATTTCCACTGGTTGAAGTTTCACTGTATCCTACACGGACCCTCTTAAAAGATTAGGTAGTATAAGAGGCTAAACCGGAAGATTGGTACAACTTACACATCATACGACGGATTGAAGTTTCACTGAATTTATGTTATTATAAAAACAACGAAGAGAGTCCTGATGTGACCGTAAGTTTGCTAACGTTTTGACCGAACATTTTTGCCTTAGGGAGTCTGAAGTTTCTAAGTGGCGCAAATGCCTCGTAACAGTGGACTTGTAAAGCTTAGAACAGGACACCCACCTGCTGAGAGCGGGTTCAAAACAGGCATCCAAACGACGGCACGATTGGGACATCTCTTTTTGTTTGTTAAAAATGCGAAATTAGAAATGAAATAAATTTTGGACCCACTACCTTTTGATTTTCAAAGGGTATTTCTTTTGCCGATTTAAAGGGATTCCTCCACTTATAGAGGGAAATTTTATATTGAAAAATTGTTTTTAAGCGCCTGTAGTAAAAGATGGGAAAATGTAAAATTACTTCAATGATTCTATTTACAGAGGATGTGGATCAATGTTACATCAGTTTTCAAGGAATGAATTAGCCATTGGAAAAGAAGGTTTAGAAAAGCTGAAAAATACAACCGCCCTTGTTCTCGGGATTGGCGGTGTCGGATCTTTTGCAGCTGAAGCATTAGCGAGAAGCGGTGTTGGCCGGTTAATTTTAATTGATAAAGATGATGTTGATATTACGAATGTGAATCGTCAAATCATTGCCTTGCTGTCAACTATCGGTCGATCGAAAGTAGAATTGATGAAGGAACGGATTGCCGATATCAATCCGGATTGTGAAGTAATTGCACTAAAAATGTTTTACACGGAAGAAACATATGAGGAAATTTTTCATTACGGTATTGATTTTGTTGTCGATGCATCTGACACGATCATTTACAAAGTTCATATTATGAAAGAATGCTTGAAACGAAATATTCCGATTATCTCCAGTATGGGGGCGGCAAATAAAATGGATCCGACCCGCTTCCAAATTGCCGATATTTCGCAAACTCATACCGACCCGATTGCCCGGGCTATTCGCGGCCATTTGAAAAAAGCGGGGATTAAAAAAGGTATTCCGGTTGTTTTTTCTGATGAAAGCCCGATTGTCATTCGTGAAGATGTTCGCCAATATGTTGGGAATGATGAAGCACCGACCCGCAAAGGACAAATGCCTCCTTCATCCAATGCATTTGTCCCATCGGTGGTCGGCTTGATTATGGCAAGTTATGTAGTAAGAAAAATTTTAGAAGGTGTTAAAATCAACCGTGTGAAAGATGAGATGCTAGTTTAAAAGGCTCATAGAAAAATCAGTAGAGAGAGAATTCTTTACTGATTTTTCTATGACAAAAACAAGTGGGATAACTACTAATGCTAGTATGTCAATCATCTGCCGAAATGGTACAATTGTGCAATTGCTAATCGGCATTTTTATCCTTTTCAAGTAATTCTGTAATTTTTTTCAAACTCTTTTCAATTTCTTCTAAATGTTGATTTTCCTTGGAAGAATTGATAAGAATTTTTCGGATAAAAAGAGTGAAGGAAACGATAAGTAAGACGATAAGACCAAAATAAATAAACGCAAAAATTGTTGAAGCAAAATTAACCACGCCCATAGTATATCACCTCCCATTTACTAATTTTAACATACGAATGTATTTTCTGAAATCTTAATAAGAGTGTTCTTTGTCACAAAAATAGGTCTCGTCGCCAAAATATGGAGTTTTTCGGCTCAAAGTGGTGACGAGAACGAGTCTCGTCGTCGAAAAAGAGCGTTTTCTGCTTCAAAATGGTGACGAGAACGGGTCTCGTCGTCAAAAAATGGAGTATTTCGGCTCAAAGTGGTGACGAGAAAGGGTCTCGTCGTCAAAAAATGGAGTTTCACGCCACAAAAAGGTGACGAGAAAGGGGTCTCGTCGCCAAAAAAAGGAGTTTCACGCCACAAAATGGTGACGAAAACAAGTCTCGTCGTCAAAAAAGCCTTCATCCATTTTAGAAACCACTCACAATCTAGACCAAACTGTTCACTTCATCAAATCGTTAATTTTCTCGTATACTTGTGCAAGGGCTGACTCATATTTCCCGGTCTTTTTCGGCTGATAATATTTTTTCCCCGCAATTAAATCAGGTAAATATTGTTGTTTTACCCAGCCGGATTCATAATCATGTGGATATTTATAGTCGATTCCTCGGCCTAGTTTTTTTGCTCCAAGATAATGAGCATCTTTCAAATGGTCTGGAACTTCCCCGCTCCGGCCAATCTCAATATCAGCAATTGCGGCATCAATGGCCATAATGGCTGAATTCGATTTTGGCGATAAACATAGGTCAATGACAGCATTTGCCAGAGGGATTCGCGCTTCCGGAAAACCGATTTTTTCAGCGGTTGTAACGGCGGCAACCGTTCTTGCTGCTGCCTGCGGGTTAGCCAGACCAACATCTTCATAAGCAATAACTAGGAGACGGCGGACGATGCTTGGGAGATCACCAGCAACAATCAATCTACCTAAATAGTGGAGGGCTGCATTGACATCACTGCCACGAATCGATTTTTGAAATCCGGATAAAACGTCATAATGGGCATCGCCATCACGATCGTGGGAAAAGCCTTTTTTCTGGATACACTCCCCGGCAATCTCCACATTAATGTGAATAATGCCGTCATCACTCGGTTCGGTTGAGAGTACAGCCAATTCCAGACCGTTTAGGGCGCTTCTGAGATCCCCGTTTGTGGCATTTGCTAAAAACACAAGAGCGTCATCGGTTACTTCAACCTGAAATTTCCCTAATCCCCGTTCACTGTCTGCCAATGCCCGTTGCAAAACTTCCTTTATATCTTCCGGTTGTAACGGTTTTAATTCGAAAATTTGACAGCGACTGCGAATTGCCGGATTAATGACATGATATGGATTTCCAGTTGTTGCCCCAATTAAAACAATCATCCCGTTTTCCAAATAGGGGAGTAAAAAGTCTTGTTTTGCTTTATCTAAACGATGGACCTCATCTAATAAAAGAATCACTTTGCCGCTCATTTTTGCCTCTTCAACGACAATTTCCATATCTTTTTTATTATTCGTAACGGCGTTCAACATCCGAAAAGCGTAATCCGTACTTCCGGCAATCGCACTGGCAATGGATGTTTTTCCGACACCGGGCGGACCAAACAGAATCATCGAAGACAATTGCCTTGCCTTCACCATCCGATAAATAATTTTTCCTTCCCCGACAAGATGTTTTTGTCCGGCCACTTCTTCTAAAACTCTGGGACGCATGCGATAAGCTAATGGTTGTGTGTTCATATGTCTTCCCCTCATATCTGGTTATACAACTAATCTAACATAAAGATTTTTTCGGGGAAAGATATAAGAAGCTACTCATGCCGCAATAGAAAATTATTTCGGGCAAAAATTTTTGTCCTTTCATTTAATGAGCGATTTTATCACACGTGCCGCCAATGTAGTTAATAAAAGAAAAATATGTTATAATTTCAAAATGGTCATGAATTAAAAAGGGGACGGGAAATGACAAAGGAAGAACGATTTGTCCAATTTTTTATATTTTTTATCGGTATTATCATTATGGCTTTTGGAATAGCCTTAACGATCAAAGCCAACATTGGGGTGGCATCATGGGATGTCTTGCATATCGGTTTGTATAAACAAATGGGTTTAACAATTGGCACTTGGAATATCATCGTTGGTCTCATCATCTTGTCTATTTCCAGTATTATCATGAAAAAATTACCGCAACCCGGGGCTTATATAAACATGTTGTTAGTCGGTATTTTTATCGATTTATTTTTATTGCTTCCTATTCATTCAAATTGGATCAGTATGAAATTATTTATTTTGTTTGTCGGAATTCTCATCTATGCGATCGGAATGGGAATTTATATATCGGCGAGTTTCGGTACAGGACCACGGGATAGTTTGATGATGGCTTTGCATTTAAAAAAAGGATGGAAAATTCAAAACGTCCGCCTCGTCATGGAAGTATCGGTAGTAATCATCGGCTGGATTCTCGGCGGACCTGTCCATATTGGTACAATTATTATCAGTTTACTCATCGGACATGTTTCCGGTGTAACCATACCTTATTTTTATAAAAAGACGAAGAAAATAATGGAAATGATTCGCTTAAAAAATGAGAAAAAGAAGACAATGGTTATTTAATAATTAGCATCAAAAAAGTTTTACGGAAAATTCAACACAAGCAATAGTGTTATATTTATTATGACACTATATTTACGTTGATTTTTTAAAAAAATCGGCTGTTTGGATTTTACCATTTATATAGGAGTGAGTAATTGAATGAAGATTTCAACAAAAGGCCGTTACGGTTTGACAATTATGATTGAGTTAGCGAAAAAATATGGCGAGGGTCCGGTGGCTTTAAAAACAATTGCGAAAGCGAACAATCTGTCGGAACATTATTTGGAGCAAATCGTCTCTCCGTTAAGGAATGCGAGATTAGTAAAGAGTATCCGAGGAGCATATGGAGGGTATACTTTAGCTAATGAACCAACAGAGATTACCGCCGGAGATGTTATCCGTGTTTTAGAAGGTCCTATTCAGCTTGTCGAAGGTATTGAAGATGAAGAACCGGCTAAAAGAGAATTATGGATCCGTATTAGCGATGCGATTAAAAATGTATTAGATAATACAACATTAGATGACTTGGCAAAACATTCCAAAGATGAATCTAGTAAGGAAGGCTATATGTTTTACATTTAAGGTTAGTCGCATGTATATTAAAGAGGTTGAAAATTATTTAAAGTTATTTTAAAAGCGGGTGTAAAGATGGAAAGATATTATGTCGATCATGCTGCTACTTCACCGCTCCATCCTGACGTGATTGAAGTAATGACCGAAACAATGAAAAATACATTTGGAAATCCTTCAAGTATTCATTCGTTTGGACGAGAAGCCAGGAAGATTATTGATGAAGCAAGAGGATCCATTGCCGACTCGATTCATGCTGATTTTCAAGAAATTGTTTTCACGAGCGGCGGTACCGAGGCGGATAATTTGGCATTAATGGGTGTCGCCTTTGCAAACCGGGGAAGGGGAAAGCATATCATCACCAGTCAAATAGAACATCATGCCGTCCTCCATACCTGTGAGGCATTGGAAAAGCAGGGTTTTGAGGTTACTTATCTTCCTGTTGACAGTCAAGGCTTTGTTTCTGTTCAAGATGTAAAAGCGGCATTGCGTGATGATACCATTCTCGTTTCCATTATGTTTGCCAATAATGAAGTCGGGACGGTTCAACCGATCAAAGCGATTGGCGACTTATTAGCCGGTCACCCTGCTTACTTCCATACCGATGCCGTTCAAGCGTATGGACTTTTGCCAATTGATGTACGTGAAATGCGCATCGATTTATTGTCAGTTTCCGCACATAAATTAAACGGTCCAAAAGGGATCGGATTTCTATATGCGAAAACGGGTGTCAGATTCATTCCTGCCCTGTATGGTGGTGAGCAAGAACGGAAACGCCGGGCGGGAACTGAAAATGTGCCTGCGATTGCCGGTTTTAAAAAAGCGGTCGACATCAGTCAGGCGGAACTAGGGGAAAAAACCGCCTTTTATGAACAATTACGGACAAGCTTTCTTGAAACATTACAAACATCAGGCATTGATTTTAAAATAAACGGGGCAGAAGAAAATCGCCTGCCTCATATTGTTAACATCAGCTTTCCGGGTACAAATGTTGAACAAATGCTTGTCAATCTTGACTTGGAAGGTATTGCAGCATCGAGCGGATCGGCGTGTACAGCCGGATCATTGGAACCAAGTCATGTGTTAAGTGCAATGTATGGGCATCAGGCAGATGAATTAACCAATTCAATCCGATTCAGCTTCGGTTATGGAATAACATTAGGGCAAACAATTACGATTGCCGAAAAAACAGTGAAGGTTGTTAAACGGCTAACCGGAAAATAGAAAGTGATTTGGTGGTGAATAACTTGAAAAAACCCGAAGATACACGCGTCGTTGTCGGGATGAGCGGCGGTGTCGATTCGTCGGTAGCCGCTTATCTTTTGAAACAACAAGGCTACGATGTGATTGGTGTGTTTATGAAAAACTGGGATGATACCGATGAATTTGGTGTTTGTACGGCAACGGAAGATTATGAAGATGTGATTCGTGTTTGTAATCAAATCGGTATTCCTTATTATGCTGTCAATTTTGAAAAGGAATATTGGGATAAAGTGTTTACCTATTTCCTGGATGAATATAAAGCCGGTCGGACACCGAATCCGGATGTCATGTGTAATAAGGAAATTAAATTTAAGGCATTTCTTGAACATGCGTTGAAATTAGGTGCTGATTACTTGGCAACCGGTCACTATGCCCAAGTGAAAATTATTGACGGTGAATACAAAATGTTGCGCGGCAAAGATGTCAACAAGGATCAAACGTATTTCTTGAATCAACTATCACAAGAACAAATTTCCAAAGTGATGTTTCCAATCGGTCACATGGATAAAAAACGGGTTCGGGAAATTGCTAAAGAAGCCGGACTTGCGACAGCAACGAAAAAAGACAGTACCGGGATTTGTTTTATCGGTGAACGGAACTTCAAAGAATTTTTAAGTAAATACTTACCGGCTCAACCGGGCAGAATGGAAACTTTGACCGGTGAAATAAAAGGTTTTCATGAAGGCCTCATGTATTATACGATCGGTCAGAGACACGGGCTCGGTATCGGCGGTTCCGGTGATCCGTGGTTTGTTGTTGGTAAAGACTTGGAACGAAATGTCCTGTTGGTTGGTCAAGGCTATGATAATGATGCGTTATATTCGGATGCAATCATTGCGACCAATGTAAGTTGGGTCTCTGACAAAGAAAAACCTGCTCAATTTTCATGTACGGCCAAGTTCCGCTACCGCCAACCGGATCATGGTGTTACGGTTACACTTTTAGGGAATAACACAGCAAGAGTTGAATTTGATGAACCGATACGTGCGGTCACACCGGGGCAAGCCGTTGTCTTCTATAACGGTGAAGAATGCCTTGGTGGAGGTACCATCGATCAAATATTCAAAGACAATGAACGATTAAAGTATGTGGGGTAAAAATCGGAGGATCAGCTGAAATGTTATGCTGGTCCTCTGTCCTTTTTATAATAAATTCTATATAATTATTTTTGGATAGTCCCTTTTGTTTGTTTTATATAATTTGTCAATGAAACCTTTTTCGTCATCATCTTGGGGAGAAACGAAGGAAATCCTTAATTTGTCGACAAGACCCGATCTTGAAAAAAATCTTTGACAAAACGTCGATAGGCTCTATGCTCGTTTCTTATAAAAATGCTTATAGTACCATTTTTCAACATATCTTTGGAGGGGGAAATCGGAAATGCAACAAGAAGAACGTTATATTAAGGGCAGACCGATCGTCACCATTTTTCACAATGAACAAAATTTATATACCGTTCTTCGGATTCGTGTCGATGAATCAAATGAGGCTGGTGTGAACAAAGATGCGGTTGTCACCGGCTATTTCCCCCGTCTGTATGAAGAGGAAACTTATATTTTTTACGGAAAGTTTACGGATCATCCAAAATATGGTCCACAATTTCAAGTTGACCATTTTCGAAAAGATCTGCCAAAGACAAAACAAGGTGTTGTTCAATATTTATCAAGTGAACTTTTTAAAGGAATTGGAAAGAAAACGGCTGAAAATATTGTGGACGTTCTGGGTGAAAATGCTATCGAACGCATCATGAAACAGCCGTCTTTATTGGACACGGTACCGAAATTGGCTGCTGATAAAGCAAAATTGTTACATGAAAAATTAATAGAGTATCAAGGGTTAGAAAATATTATGGTCGGGTTGAATCAATACGGGTTCGGTCCGCAGCTGTCTATGCGAATCTATCAAACATATAAAGAGCATACACTGGAAATCGTCGAAAATAACCCGTATAAACTTGTGGAAGATATTGAAGGAATTGGCTTTGGTCGGGCAGATGAATTAGGCTTTAAACTCGGCATGAAAGGAAATCATCCGGATCGGGTTAAGGCCGGTTGTTTATACACATTAGAAACAGATTGTATTCAAGAAGGTCATTGTTATTTGGAAAAGAAAACTTTCATTCCGACTGTTAAAAAGTTGCTGGAATCTAACCAGCCGGTGGAAATTTTTCCGGAAGAAATTGAGCATGAACTTTTGAAACTGGAGGAAGAAGGAAAGATCGTCATCGATGAGGAACGTGTATTTCTACCTTCCATTTTTTATTCGGAAAAAGGTTTGGTAACGAATATAAAAAGAATCTTGGCTCAAAAAGAATTTGAAGACGGCTTTCCGGAATCAGAATTTCTACTTGCATTAGGTAGTTTAGAGGAACGGCTTGGTATTCAATATGCTCCATCACAAAGGGAAGCAATTCAAACCGCACTCTCCAGTCCAATGTTAATTTTAACCGGCGGACCGGGAACGGGAAAAACGACGGTAATTAAAGGAATCGTTGAACTGTATGGAGAATTGCACGGTTGCAGTTTGGATCCAAAAGACTATAAAAAGGATGAAGTGTTTCCGTTTGTGTTGGCTGCTCCAACCGGTCGGGCCGCAAAACGGATGGCGGAATCAACCGGTTTACCGGCAGTAACGATTCATCGATTACTCGGATGGAATGGAACAGAAACCTTTGATTATAACGAAGATAATCCGATTGAAGGGAAGATTGTTATCATTGATGAGATGTCGATGGTTGACATTTGGCTTGCCCATCATTTATTTAAAGCTTTGCCTGCGCATGTGCAAGTAATTTTGGTCGGTGATGAAGATCAATTACCTTCCGTTGGCCCGGGGCAAGTTTTGAAAGATTTATTAGCCTCAGAACGAATTCCGACCGTTCGTTTGACGGATATTTATCGACAAGAAAGCGGCTCATCCATTATTCAGCTTGCTCATGCCATAAAAAACGGGACGATACCGGAAGATTTAAGAAACCAACAAAAGGATCGTTCATTCATTTCTTGCCGTACGACACAAGTTGCTGATGTCGTAAAGCAGGTCGTCGGACATGCAATCAATAAAGGTTATACACCTAAAGATATTCAAGTTTTGGCACCGATGTATCGGGGGCCGGCCGGAATTGATGAGCTGAATATACTTCTCCAAGAAATATTGAATGGAACGAACAAGGAAAAGCGAAGGGAATTAAACTTTGGCGACCATACTTACCGGGTTGGCGATAAAGTTTTGCAATTAATCAATCAACCGGATAAAAATATTTTTAACGGTGATATCGGTGAAATTGTAGCTATCTTTTATGCAAAAGAGACAGAGGAAAAAGTTGATCAACTGGTCGTTTCGTTTGACGGTAATGAGGTTACTTACCCGAGACAGGATTTACATCAAATTACCCTTGCCTATTGCTGCAGTATTCACAAATCGCAAGGGAGCGAATTTCCGATTGTCATTCTACCGATTGTCAGAGGCTATCACCGGATGTTACGGAGAAATCTTATTTATACGGCCATCACGCGGAGTAAAGAAAAATTAATTTTATGCGGGGAAGAGGATGCCTTTCGAACCGCCGTTTATCGTACGGATGATAATATGAGGAACACGACGTTAAAGAAACGATTATTGCAAGAAATAAACGGAAATCACACTCCGGATATCGGGGTAGTGAAAGAAGATATGTCTTATGAAGAACGATTAATGAATACGGATCCGATGGTTGGCATGGAGAATATTAGCCCGTATGATTTCATGATTGAAGATAGAGCGGAATATTTAAGTTGACCTGATATCCAGAGAGAAAGTTTTGTAAAAATGATTATTTTCCCAACAATTTGGGCAGAATGGTATCAAATAATATTTATAAATTTGATTTGAGGTGGAAAAGTGGAACTAATTTGCCCAAATTGTCACAGTAAAGATATTGGGAAGATCGGGATCAATCAATATTATTGCTGGAACTGTTTTATTGAGCTATCGGTTTCAAATGGGATGATTCACACACATCAGGTGGAAGAAGACGGATCCCTTTCCTCCCTGGATGATTTATTCCCGGAAGAAGAACGTCGCTATCATGCATAATATCGCTCCATCCTCTCAAACTATAACGAGGGGGGAGTGTTGTCGATGGATATTAAAGTGAAGTGGTATTACCGATTAGGATTTTTATTATTACTATTTGTTGTTCTTTATGTGTTTATCAGACTTTCACCGATGTGGAAACCGGTTATTCAGATTTTTTTGAAGGTACTGTTACCTTTTCTGATTGCCGGATTTATCGCTTACTTATTATATCCGCTTGTGGAGAAACTCCATCAAAACGGGTTACAGAGATGGCTTTCCGTCTTATTAATCTATATTTTATTTTTTGGGGGAGTCGGTTTTGCCATCTATAAAGGAATACCTGTCTTTATTAAACAATTAAAGGATCTTTCCGAAAACATCCCCGGTTTCATACACCAGTATGAAATGTGGGGAGATTTTATTGAAAGAAAAACAAAAACTTGGCCGCTCGGAATTCACGAACAAATTGATGTCGGTTATCAAGCGATTGAGGAAGGACTTAAGCGGCTGATTGAACGAATTTTAAAGTTTTTTATATGGTTAGTGGACAATTTTTTTCTGTTAATCCTGGTTCCATTTATTGCATTTTATATTTTAAAAGATATTGATTACTTAAAAAAAACATTTTGGTCCTTTGTGCCTAAAAAATGGCGGGAACAAACGAGAGATTTTCTTTTCAACGTCGAGCAATCGCTTGGAAATTATATCCGCGGGCAACTGACTGTCTGTGCCTTAGTTGGCATTATATCGATGATCTTTTTCTGGCTGATCAAAATAGATTACCCGCTTTTACTTGGCTCGATCATTGGGATTACGAATGTGATTCCGTATTTTGGTCCGATTATCGGTGTCGTTCCAGCCGCAATTATTGCATCTCAAACATCCGTAAAAATGATTATTTTTGTTGTTTTGTTTGTCTTTTTCCTTCAGTTTCTTGAGGGAAATATTTTATCACCTTACATAGTCGGGAAATCTTTACAGATGCATCCTTTATTAATTATATTTTCCATCTTAATTGGTGGTGAAATCGGCGGGGTACTGGGACTTATCATGGCGGTTCCGTTAATTGCGGTCATTAAAACTACTATTTTGCAAGCTTTGGATCAGTTTAAAAGGCGGGATTATGGTTAATTTTTTTCGCTTAATTTCCGGATACAATCATTTTCGATAATTGACAAGGAGACGGTCAAATACTAGAATAAAAAATATGACTGGAGATTTAAAAATATCAACACATTGACGGAGCGAGTATGTATCAATGAGTCTAAAAAAGAGAGAAATTTCCGTGGCTGAAAGAAATTTCCAGACAGTTGTTACAGAAGGCTACTCCCGAGTGCAGCTAATCCCTGCCGTTACTTCGCGTTAAGAAGGCTAAAGTGATGAGAGTGATTAAGACTTTCATAACTAGGGTGGTACCACGGAACAGACTCTTCGTCCCTAATTTTAGGGGAGGAGTTTTTTTATTGGAACAAAATGGAAATAAATAAATTAGGGAGGAATTCGCTTGAAAAAATTGACAAGTGCTGAAATTCGTCGTATGTATCTTGAGTTTTTTCAGGAAAAAGGACATAAGATTGAACCGAGTGCATCGCTCATCCCGCATGATGATCCGTCATTACTTTGGATTAACAGCGGTGTTGCCACATTAAAAAAATATTTTGACGGCCGGGTAAAGCCGGATAACCCGCGGATTACGAATGCCCAAAAATCGATTCGGACCAATGATATTGAAAACGTCGGGAAAACAGCACGCCACCATACTTTTTTTGAAATGCTCGGTAATTTCTCAATCGGTGATTATTTTAAAGAAGAAGCCATTATTTGGGCATGGGAATTTTTAACAAGCCCGAAATGGATTGGCTTTGAGCCGGAAAAATTATCCGTAACAATACATCCCGAAGATGAGGAAGCGTACAAAATTTGGCATGAAAAAGTCGGGATACCGGAAGAGAGAATTATTCGGTTAGAAGGCAATTTCTGGGATATCGGTGAAGGACCAAGTGGCCCAAATTCGGAAATTTTCTATGACCGCGGACCGGAATTTGGCAATGATGATAATGATCCGGAATTATATCCGGGTGGAGAAAATGACCGGTATTTAGAAGTTTGGAACTTAGTCTTTTCTCAATTTAATCATAATCCCGACGGTTCATATACGCCACTGCCGAAGAAAAACATTGATACCGGGATGGGGCTGGAACGAATGGCCTCTGTTATTCAAAATACAAAGACAAACTTTGAAACAGATCTGTTCATTCCTATTATCAAAAAGACGGAAGAAATATCCGGTGTGAAATATGGTGAAAATGAAGAATTTGATGTGGCTTTTAAAGTGATTGCTGATCATATTCGTACCGTTACTTTTGCTGTTGGTGATGGGGCATTGCCGTCTAATGAAGGTCGAGGCTATGTGTTAAGGAGACTTTTGAGACGTGCCGTTCGTTATGCAAAACAAATTCAAATCGAACGCCCGTTTATGTTCGAATTAGTTCCGGTTGTCGGGAAAATTATGGAAGACTATTATCCGGAAGTGAAAAACAAGGCGGAATTCATTGGAAAAGTGATCAAAAATGAAGAAGAACGATTCCATGAAACATTAAATGAAGGAATCGCAATTTTAACCGATATCATTGAAAAAGCAAAAAGTACCGGTAAGAAAACAATAGCTGGGGTCGATGTTTTCCGCCTTTATGACACGTATGGATTTCCGGTTGAGCTAACGGAAGAATACGCACAAGATGCCGGGCTTGCAATCGATCATCACGGTTTTGAAAAAGAAATGGAATTACAAAGGGAACGGGCCCGAAAAGCACGGCAAGAAACAGGTTCGATGCAAGTTCAAGGCGGTGACTTGGGAGAATTCACTGTTTCCAGCACATTTGTTGGATATGATACACTTGAAACGAATGCAAAAATTATCGGTATATTTAAAGATGGAAAACTCATTTCTTCGGCCAATCAAGGGGAAGAAATTCAGCTTATCTTGGACCAAACGCCTTTTTATGCGGAAAGCGGCGGGCAAATTGCGGACCGTGGTACGATTACGGCTGAAGGTCTCGTAATAGAAGTCCTTGATGTCCAAAAAGCGCCAAACCGGCAAAACCTTCACCGGGCTGTTGTCAAGCAGGGGCTAGCAGAAACCGGCCAAACGGTCTTTGCCAAAATTGACAGCAAAAATCGTTTGCAAATTACGAAAAACCATTCAGCAACCCATCTTTTACATCGAGCTTTGAAGGATGTCCTTGGTGAGCATGTCAATCAGGCGGGCTCGCTTGTTGAACCGGATCGGCTCCGTTTTGACTTTTCTCATTTCGGACAAGTAACCGAAGAAGAGTTGAGCAAAATTGAAAAAATTGTCAATGAAAAAATTTGGGAAAGCTTACCGGTAGAAATTATGGAAAAACCGCTCGCCGAAGCTAAAGCAATGGGTGCGATGGCATTGTTTGGTGAAAAGTACGGCGAAATCGTCCGTGTGGTCAAAATGGGTGAATACTCCATCGAGCTTTGCGGCGGATGCCATGTTCCGAACACTTCCGCCATCGGTCTATTTAAACTTGTTACCGAAACCGGAATTGGAGCCGGGACCAGACGGATTGAAGCAGTAACGGGTGAAAAAGCTTACCAATATATGTCAGATCAAATTCAAATATTAAATGATGCCGCACATAAATTAAAGGCGAACGTGAAAGATGTTCCGGAAAAAATTGCGGCCTTGCAAAAAGAATTACGAGAAGCCCATAAAGAAATTGAATCATTAACTGCCAAATTAGGCAATATAGAAGCAAAAAGCTTAATAAATAAAGTAAAAGAAGTAAATGGCATTCAGTTGCTGGTCAGTCGCGTCGAAATTAATGAATCCAATCAATTGCGAACTATGTTGGATGAGTTAAAGCAAAAAATCAAGTCCGGTGTCATTGTTCTTGGTGCAGTATTGGATGGAAAGGTACAACTGATTGCGGGGGTAACGAAAGACCTAACCGGAACTTATCACGCCGGTAAATTAATCAAAGAAGTTGCCGGTATTTGTGGCGGTGGCGGCGGTGGTCGTCCGGACATGGCCCAAGCCGGTGGAAAAGATCCAAATCGTTTATCTGAAGCACTTCAATATGTAGAAGAATGGATAAAGAATACTTGATGATCGGTACGTTTAGAAAAAATCGGAACGCATCGTAAATCGAAGAACATGCACGATTTCGGTTGTTGCGTATTTCGATGAAGCTCCCGGTGCAATGAAGAGATGGGAAAGTATAAGTTGAAAATTATACTTTCCTTCTGCAAAAAAGATTTCATTAATTAGACAAGTAGTGTAAAATAAAGACAAATAACCGCAACCTGAGTTTGATCGGAGGTGCATGACCATGAGTTCACTTGATCGGACGATGCAATTTCATTTTCCGGAAGAACCAATCAATCAAGAAGTACAAAAAGTTCTTCAGGAAGTTTTTCTAGCATTGGAGGAAAAGGGATATAATCCTATTAATCAAATCGTTGGCTATTTATTATCAGGTGATCCTGCTTATATTCCCCGTCATAAAGATGCAAGGAATATTATTCGAAAGCTGGAGCGGGATGAGATTATTGAAGAATTGGTAAAGTTTTATATTCAAGAGCATCGTGAGGAAAAATAATGCGAATTTTAGGACTGGATGTTGGCTCAAAAACGATTGGGGTGGCGGTTAGCGATGAACTGGGCTGGACTGCCCAAGGACTGAAAACCATCCAAATTCAGGAAGACGAGCAAAAATCCGGAATACCGGAACTTGAAGAAATCATTCGAGAATACGGAATAGAAAAGATAATTGTCGGCTTACCCAAAAATATGAATGGAACAATCGGCCCACGTGGTGAAATTAGTTTGCAATTTGCCAAACTGTTAAAAAACAGGTTTAGTTTACCCGTGGAGTTATGGGATGAACGATTAACGACCATGGCTGCAGAACGAATTTTGTTGACAGCCGATGTAAGCAGGAAAAAACGTAAAAAGGTAATTGATAAAATGGCGGCCAGTCTCATTTTACAAAGTTATTTAGATAGTTTAGGAAGCCATTGAAATTTATACATGAAAGCCCTTTAAACGAAGGGGTAAGGAGGAAAATAATGGAACACGGTGAAAACCATATTATGATTATTGATGAAGATGGTAATGAAGAACTATGTGAAATATTGTTTACTTTCGAATCTGAAGAATTTGGTAAGGCGTATGTTTTATACTACCCGATAGGAGCAGAAGAAGACGATGAGGGAGAAATTGAAATTCATGCCTCAAGCTTTCTTCCCGGAAAAGAACAAGGAGATTTATTACCTATCGAATCCGAAGCGGAATGGGATTTAATTGAGGAAATGCTTGAAACTTTTTTAGGTGAAGATGAAGAGTAAAATATAAAGCTTTTACATGTCCCAAAACAGCGGATCATTTAATTTAGATGGTGGTTCCTGTTTTTGGGACATTCTTTTTTAAAATGAATTTTGCTGACAAAATTAAAAGTTATAGTATAATAATTCAAGATGAGAAAAAATTTTCGAGTATATTCTACATTATTTGCACTCTCACAAGGAGGGTTTGGATGGATAACAATAAGGACAAGGAAAAAATCATGGAGATCGTTAACAAAGAGAAATATAAAGAAGCAAAAACAGTGAGAAAAATAGTTTTTATTACAACGGCAATCATCTTTTTATTATTAGCCGGTATTTTAACCGGTGGCTATCTGTATATTCACTCTGCATTAAAGCCGGTTGATCCCGACAGTAAACAAGAAGTTCAAGTGGAAATTCCAATGGGTTCCGGAACATCAGCCATTGCGTCAATTTTAGAGAAAAACCGGGTTATTAAGGATGCACTGGTTTTCAAATATTATGTAAAATTTAAGAATGAAACCGATTTTCAAGCCGGCACATACTTACTTTCACCGTCAATGACGATGAATGAAATTATTACAAGTTTAAAAACCGGCAGTGTATATAAAAAGGCCGCCTTATCCATTCCTGTTCCGGAAGGGTTAAGATTGACAGAAATCGCTGGGATTATCGCCAAAAAGACTGATTACAGTACGGAAGAAATCGTAAATACAGTAAATAGTCCGGAGTTTATCAAAAAAGCGATGGAAACTTATCCTGAGCTTATAACGGAAGATGTTTTAAATGAAAACATTAAATTCCCACTGGAAGGTTATTTGTTTCCGGCTACATATAGCTTTGAGGAGAAGAAGCCGCCGCTTGAAGAGATCCTTCTGGCGATGATTAAAAAAACAAATGATGTCGTTGAAAAGTATCGAATTGATCTTGAAAGTAAAGGAATCACTGTCCATCAATTATTAACATTGGCATCCCTGGTAGAGGAAGAAGCAACAAATGAGGCAGATAGAAAAACAATTGCCAGCGTGTTCTATAATCGTATGGAAACCGGTATGCCTCTGCAAACAGATCCGACTGTCATTTATGCAATCGGGGAACATCGTGATCGGCTTACCTTTAAGGATTATTATGAAGTAGTGGATCCTTACAACACCTATTTAAATAGCGGCTATCCGCCGGGACCGATTGCCGGTAGCGGTGAAATGTCAATCGAAGCTGCTTTATATCCGGCTAGCTCGGATTACTATTACTTTTTAGCAACGCCTAAAGGTGAAGTACTGTTTTCAAAGACATTAGAAGAACATAATGAAAAATATGCTCAATATATTCAGTCGAATCAATCGAATAAATAATTGTTTTAAGATTTTCTCGCTTTTTCTATATGTTTATGGTACAATGTAAGCCGTATATTTATAAAGTCTGTTTTTGTTTATCTTTGTTGCTAAAAAACTTTAATTAAGCCAAAGTGTCATTCATAAAGGGTCTATCCGGCGAGCGTTTTCCCTTTATAATGACTTTTTTTCATGTATGAATCGATAACGGCAATTCTTAAGGAGAAACATCGATGATTGATGGAAAACTGTTGAGTTATTTATATAAACAAATACCGGAACGAAAGCCTTTCTTTAAAGAGATGGAACAATACGCGCGGAGGCATGCGGTCCCAATCATGGATCTGTATAGTATGGAAACAGTTCTCGTACTTCTTAACATGTTTCGGCCGAAGAAAATTTTGGAGATTGGTACCGCAATCGGCTATTCTGCATTACGGATGGCTGATGCCACCGGAGCGAAAATCGTTACGATTGAACGCGACGATGACCGTTATGAAATGGCAAAAGCCAATATCGCTCTTGAAAATAAAGAGGAACAAATTACCCTTATCAAAGGAGACGCTTTTGAAGTTTTTCATAAGGTGAGTGCGGTTGCTCCTTTTGATTGCCTGTTTATCGACGCGGCAAAAGGCCAGTATCAAAAATTTTTTGAAACGTATACGCCGCTTTTAACTGATCGTTCTCTTGTCATCACTGATAACGTCCTGTTTAAAGGGTATGTTATTGGGAATGAAGGAGAAAATAAACGCTTACATAAACTGGGGGAAAAAATCGACCGTTACAATAATTGGCTCATCCATCACCCGGATTATCAGACGGTTATCTTACCTGTTGGCGATGGAATAGCCATTAGTGTTAAGAAAAGTGCATCATGAGCTAAATTTTTCAGTACATTTTTTGTTCTCCTAAAAATAACCTGACTACGGAGGTGGAAGAGTTGCCTGTACCCGAACTTTTAGTCACACCGACCAACATAAATGATATTCTTCCATTGATTGAAGCCGGTGCAGACGCTTTTGTCATTGGTGAAATGCGTTACGGTTTGCGACTGGCCGGTGAATTTAACAAGGCGGATATAAAAAATGCGGTTGAAATTGCTCATAATCATAAGCGAAAAGTATATGTCGCAATGAATGCGATTTTTCATAATGAAAAAGTGGAAGAGCTCGATTCCTATCTTCAATTTTTGCAAGAAATCGCTGTAGATGCGGTGATTTTCGGCGATCCGGCTGTACTGATGGCTGCGAAACAATCTGCACCAAACATAAGGCTTCATTGGAGTACTGAAACGTTAGGAACGAATTGGTATACATGTAATTATTGGGGACGAAAAGGCGCAAAACGTGCGGTTTTAGCCCGGGAATTGAGCATGGATGAAATTTTGGAAATAAAAGAAAATGCCGAAGTGGAAATAGAGATTCTCGTACATGGAATGAGTTGTATGTTCCAATCCAAACGTCCTTTAATCGACAATTATTTCCAATTTCAAGGGAAACAGATGGAAGTTCGACAATCCGGACAAGGTTATCTGTTTTTATATGATCCGGAAAGAGACAATAAGTATCCGGTTTTTGAGGATGAAAACGGGACACATATTATGAGTGCCAACGATATTTGCATTATTGATGAAATGCAAGAGTTAGTCGATGGCGGCATTGATTCCTTTAAAATAGACGGTATCTTTCAATCACCGCAATATATCATTGAGGTAACGAAATTGTATCGGAAAGCGATTGATCTTTGTGTTCATGACTCCTATCAATATGAAGAAGAAAAAGATCAACTGTTGGAAAAAATTATTGCCATGCAGCCGCAAAATCGCGGTCTCGATACAGGCTTTTTCTTTAAAGAAACAGTTTATTAAAGGAGGGGAAATATGGTTCAACTCGTCGATAAAATTTCAGAAATACGTAATGGCAAAAGAGTTATCGTAAAGAAACCGGAACTACTTGCTCCGGCTGGTAATTTGGAGAAATTGAAGATCGCTGTTATGTACGGTGCGGATGCTGTATTTATTGGCGGTCAAGAATATAGTCTTCGCTCAAACGCAGATAATTTTACCTTAGAGGAAATAAAAGAAGGCGTATCATTTGCAAAAAAATATAATGCCAAAGTGTATGTTACAACGAATATTATTGCCCATAACGAAAATATCCCCGGCCTGGAAAATTACTTGCGCGGATTGGAAGACGCCGGTGTTAGTGGTATTATTGTTGCAGATCCTTTGATTATTGAAACAGCTAAAAAGGTCGCCCCCGGATTGGAACGTCATTTAAGCACGCAACAATCTTTATCCAATTGGAGAGCAGCCCAATATTGGAAAGAAGAAGGTTTAGAACGGGTTGTGCTGGCGCGGGAGACAACTGCTGCAGAAATTAAGGAAATTAAGGAAAAAGTGGATATTGAGGTTGAAATTTTTGTTCATGGTGCCCTTTGCATTGCTTACTCCGGACGCTGTGTATTAAGCAATCATATGACAGCCCGGGATTCCAATCGTGGCGGTTGTTGTCAAAGTTGCCGCTGGAATTACGATTTATACCGGCAAGAAGCTGGACAAGCAATTCCGCTATTTTCCGATAATGATTTCCCATTCGCCATGAGTTCAAAGGATTTGAATTTACTGAAATATGTTCCGCAGTTAATTGAAATGGGCATAGACAGCTTTAAAATTGAGGGGCGGATGAAATCTATTCACTATGTGGCAACAGTCGTAAGTGTCTATCGGAAAGTAATTGATGCCTATTGTGCTGACCCGGATCACTTTGAATTTAAAGACGAATGGTTGCAAGAATTAGCGAAATGCGCAAATCGTGATACGGATTACGGGTTTTATAAAGGATTACCCGGTTATCAACAACAATTATTTAATGAATCAAGACAAAAACCGTCACATGATTTTGCCGGAATGGTGTTAGACTATGACGAAGAAACAAAAATGGTCACCGTACAGCAACGGAACTTTTTCAAGATTGGTGATCAAGTGGAATTTTTCGGACCAAATATTGATAACTTCACGATGACTGTGAAAAATTTATATGATGAAGAAGGAAATATGCTTGATGCGGCAAGGCATCCTCTACAAATCGTTCGTTTTCAAGTTGATCAGCCTGTACATCGTTACAACCTAATGCGGAAGGAGAACGTACATGCAGTCTAAACCTATCGTAATAGGAATCGCAGGTGGTTCTGGATCGGGAAAGACAAGTGTAACAAGGGCCATTGTCAAACGGTTTGGTGAAGATTCAATCGCATTAATTGAGCAAGATGCGTATTATAAAGATCAGAGCGATAAACCGTTTCAAGAACGTTTACACACGAATTATGACCATCCGCTTGCGTTTGATACGGATTATTTAATTGAACATATATCGCAATTATTACAATATAAATCAATTGAAAAACCGGTTTACGATTATACAATTCATACCCGTTCCCAAGAAACCATCCATGTTGAACCGAAAAGAGTCATTATTATTGAGGGAATTCTTGTTTTGGAAGATGAACGATTGCGGCAATTAATGGATATTAAATTATTTGTTGATACAGATCCGGATATCCGAATTATCCGGAGGCTGTTGCGTGATACAAAAGAACGAGGGCGAACGGTCGATTCAGTCATTAATCAATACTTATCAATGGTCAGGCCCATGCATAACCAATTTGTTGAACCGACAAAAAGATATGCGGATATTATTATTCCGGAGGGCGGACAAAATAAGGTAGCGATCGATTTAATGGTGACTAAAATTCAAACAATTCTTGAACAAAAATCTTTTTTATGAAACAATAGGTGTTAAATTATTTGATAAACGTTTTTCTCTCCAGTAATTGGAATATATATATTAGAAAATAGGTCGATAAAAAGATAAGGAGTGACACAAATGGCACAAGAAAAACAATACCCAATGACGAAAGAAGGAAAGGAGAAAATCGAGCAAGAACTTGAATATTTAAAAACGGTTAAGCGGAAAGAAGTGGTCGAAAGAATTAAAATTGCAAGAGATTTTGGAGATCTATCTGAAAACTCCGAATATGATTCTGCGAAAGATGAGCAAGCGTTTGTTGAAGGACGGATTGCCTTGCTTGAAACGATGATTCGTAATGCTGTCATTATCGAGGGTGATGAGGCTAACAGCGATACAGTGACACTTGGAAAATCAGTTACTTTTATTGAGTTGCCTGATGGAGAAGAAGAAACATATACGATTGTCGGAAGTGCGGAAGCCGATCCGTTTGAAGGGAGAATTTCCAATGACTCACCGATTGCAAAAAGCCTTATCGGCAAAAAAATCGGTGATGAAGTAACCGTACAAACTCCCGGTGGAGAAATGTACGTCAAAATTGTTGCTGTGAAATAATTGTTGTCTAGACTTGCCAGAGCCGTCCCATCTTTATACTCTCCATGTTTCTCCGTGATACATTCGGATTTCATGGAGATAAACAGATGGTAACGGCTCTTTTTATACGTTAGACTCAAAATATCGGTGAACGGCTTTTCAACAAGTTTATTAGCTTTAAATCGGTAGCTACGAAAGCAGTCCCATCCTTTTCTTATGATGAAACCCCGGTTAAATTATGCCTCTTACGTCAACAATGGTAAGGGGTGATTTTCAGTGATTCACAAGCGGTTTATCATAATAGGAACGATTTTTCTCATTTGTTTATCGGTCCTTCTCGGCAGACTGTCACAAATTCAGTTGTTTGAAACAAAAAGTTTTACAGATCGTAATATAAATTTAATCGAGGAAAGTGTAAAACAACGTTCACAGGAAATGGTGATTGATAACGGACGCGGAAAATTTTACGATCGTAACATGGTCCCTTTAACTTATGAAGCTGTTCCATCATTAATTCTGTTTCCGTTTTTAAAAAAAATGGAGTGGGATGTAGAAAAAGTGGCAAGTATCATTGGTGTTCGGGAAAATGAGATTTTACAAGCCCTTGAAGCGGCAGAAGAACCAATCGTCTTTGGTAAACCTGAACCAATCGTTTTAACCGAAACCCAGATGAAGGCAATTAATCAGCTGAAAATTCCGGGCGTATTTGCAGTGAAAAAACAGTATGATCGAAAAATACCACCGGCTGCACAACTGATCGGCCTCGTAGGACAAAATGAAAAGCAAATCAGTCTTCGTTATCCGGAGAAAAACATACCTAAAAATACAAATATCGGAATTTCCGGTCTGCAAAAAAGTTTTGATGAGTTTTTATTACAGGAGGAAAACACGAAACTGATTTATCATGTGGATGGTCACGGGGGGCCTCTCTTCGGTATTGATGTCAAATATACGGACCCTTCAAACCCGTTTTATCCGGTTAATGTTCAAACAACCATTGACGGCGAAATTCAAAAAAAGGCAGAAGAAATAGCCGAACGACATAAATTGAAAAAGGGTGGCTTGATCCTTCTTGATATCGATACGAATTCCATTATTGCTTCCGTATCTCGTCCGGAAATGAACGAATCAAATCCCTATGAAAATGATGGAGCGAAAAATTATATGCTGACAGCGCAAATCCCCGGTTCGGTATTTAAAACAGTTATTGCTGCAGCTGCCATTGACGCTCAATTAGTACCGCAAAACCGGACATTTGATTGCAGTCGAACAATTCATGGTGAGATCGATCAACAATTTCAGCACGGAATGATTGATTTTACAAAAAGTTTTGCTGTCAGTTGTAATAACACTTTTGCAACTTTAGCAAAGGAATTAAATGAGATTGACAAGAATATGATTGAAACATATGCAAAAAAATTGGGCCTGACTGAAGAAGTCGGCTGGCAAGGTGATGTTTATCATTTTGACGATTTTAAACAATTGACAGATGAAGAAAAAGGACAAATATTTTTATCTGATGCGGAACGGAAAGACAGTAAACTGGTTGCTCAAACCGGGATTGGTCAACAAAATGTTCGAATTACTCCGTTGCAAGCTGCCAATATGATGGCTACGATTGCCAGGGGAGGAGAAAAGAAAATGGTACGCGCCGTTTCTTCAATCCGTTATAAAAACGGAACTACCCTGTATCAGTTTCCCGAAAAAAAATTGAAGGGTGATACCTTGGCGCCGTATACTATAAGTAAACTCCAGCAATTATTACGTGAAGTTGTTGTCGATGAAGAAGGAACCGGAAGATATTTAAAAAATTTGCCATATGAAGTAGCCGGTAAGTCAGGGACAGCTCAAACATATCGGTATAATGAAAATGGTCAGGAATATGTAAACAAATGGTTTGTCGGCTATTTTCCCTTTGATCAACCCAAATATGCTTTGGCGGTTGTTTATTTGGATGCTTTATCAACAGATGGTTCCGTAACACCGATCTTTCAAGATATGGTAACTTATTTGTCCCAGCTTAACGGGCAGTAGACCCTTTCCTCAAAATTTTCGAGTAAAAAGAAGATAGGTGGTGGATGAACTGCCCGCATAATTCAACTAAGGAGCTGTCCAGACAGTAAAAATAGGTTGATTGAAGTGAAGGTGCCCGCGGGAAGCGTCCGCCACCGAAACTATACTTTTAGGACAGCACCAATTTCACTTTAAAAACGTATGATCATCGATAGTTTTCGATCAATAACTTTAACGTAATAGGAATGTTACAAAATTTTTACTGTACAATTATGTTAACATAGCTACATAATGGAATCGGATCTATTTTTCATCAGATTGGGGGAATATCGATGGCAAATAATAATCCACAATCAAGACAAGGCCGCAGAAAGAAAACGAAGCAACAGAAACAAAACCTGATTTTAAATATTTCTATTGCAATAGTTTTCATATTAATTATCAGTGTCGGTTGGTCGATTATCGCTTCACCTAATAATGCCAAAGAGACTGCAGGAGATACAAATCAATCGACCGAAACAACTATAAAAGATAAGACAGCTAACAAACAGAAAGATAGTAAAGAAAAGAGTGAAGAAAAGAAAGCAAAAGAAAACAAAGAAAAAGAAAACAAAGAAGCAAAAGAATCCGAAGAAAAATCTTCAGAGGAGGAAAACGAAACTTCGCCGGATGAAGAAGATGTCATTAAGGTTAATAGCAATGATCCGAATGTTATCGAAGCAAAGATTAACCCAAATTGGAAGCCGGTCGGAACTAGTCAAACCGGAGAGCATATTACTCAATATAATCAAGGATCAACAGATTGGCAAGAAATGTTAAAGGCAATTAGCTATGCAACGAATGTGGATGTTGGTAATATGACGGTATTGTGGATCGGAAATGGTGGCGAACCTAATAAAAATGCTGTCGGCACCATTTCCACGAAGGATACAGGGCTGATTTATCGAGTTTATCTCGACTGGGTTGATGGAGAAGGCTGGAAACCGACCAAGCTGGAACAACTAAAAGAATTTAAAAAGTAATAGGAGTGTCTTAGGTGAAAATAGCTGTCATCGGAGCAATGGAAGAAGAAGTTATCATATTAAGAAATCAACTGGAAAATAAAAAGACGGAAATAATTGCAAACAGTGAGTTTAGTTCCGGAACATACGGAGGCAAAGATGTTGTTTTGTTAAAATCAGGAATCGGTAAAGTGAACGCTGCTATGTCGACAACGATTTTAATTGAACGTTATCATCCTGATTTGATTATTAACACCGGGTCCGCTGGAGGATTAAATCCGGAATTAAATGTAGGGGATCTTGTTATTTCCGATGATGTTTGTCATCATGATGTTGATGCAACGGTTTTTGGCTATGCTTATGGCCAAGTTCCCCAAATGCCCGCCGCCTACCAAGCGGATGAACGACTAATTCAGGTCGCAGAAGAAGCGGCCAGAAGTCTTGAAGGAATTCAAGTAAAAAAAGGACGGATTGCTTCCGGGGATTCATTTATGAGCGATCCGGACCGTGTTCAAATGGTTGCTGAAAAATTTCCGGGACTGCAAGCGGTGGAAATGGAAGCGGCAGCGATTGCTCAAGTCGCATACCAGTACGGACTCCCGTTTGTCATCATTCGGGCATTATCTGATATTGCCGGGAAGGAATCGGATTTATCATTTGAACAATTTTTACAAACTGCCGCACTGAACTCTGCTAATCTTGTTATCGAGATCATTCGAAAATTGTAAACGATAAGGGGCTGACGTCATCAAACTTGTAGCGGTGATGTCAGCTTTTTTTTGAATATAGAAACCAACATAGCAGCCAAAATCATGCCGCTACCAACACGATGAAAAAGGTGTATAGATATAATGTAAAATATATGGGATCGTTCACAGCGAAAGGAGTGGGCTTCATGCAAAGGATTTTGATTATTGAGGATGACCCTAAAATTGCTGAGCATCTGCAAGCATACATACAAAAATACGGCTTTGCGTCATCTATCGTGGACGATTTTGATCATGTGATGGAGCATTTTCAAAAGTATAAACCGGATCTTTTTTTACTGGATATTAATTTACCCAGCTATGATGGCTATTACTGGTGTCGCCAAATACGCAAACAATCAATTTGTCCTGTTATTTTCATCTCGGCACGGGTTGGGGAAATGGATCAGGTAATGGCGTTAGAAAATGGAGGCGACGATTTTATTACAAAACCGTTTCACCCGGAAATTGTCATCGCAAAAATTCGTAGTCAGCTTCGTCGAGCATATGGAGAATACGCTGTTCAGGTTGAGGAACGTGTGTTGGAACTAGAAGGGATAAAGCTTTATCCGGAGAGGCTGAAATTAACGGTTAAAGATAAAGCAGTACCCCTTTCTAAATGGGAAGCTGATCTTATTGAAAGTTTAATTGAGAGATATCCTCGTGTAGCCGGACGCGAAGATTTACTTGAAAAATTATGGGATGACCAAATGTATGTTGATGAAAATACTTTGAATGTGAACATTACCCGAGTCCGTAAAAAATTTGAAGCTGTCGGTATGAAAGGCGCCGTTGAAACAGTTAGAGGAGTAGGATATCGCTGAAATATTTCCCGAATCAAGGGTGAAGGACAATGAAACTATTTTTAAGAGAACATGCTCTATTAATTTTCGTACAAATCATTCAATTTTTTGTCATATTGGCGATTTATTTTTTAGATGGCTATTTTACGGACCGATTTTATTCGTTGGATTATTTATCGGTGTTGTCTTTTTTGTCTCAGCCGGAAGTTTCCTTTACTTCCGCTTGTATATGGATCTAGATGAAGATAAGCAAAAATTCTCATCGATTGCCAAAATGGGTCTAACAGTGAAGGAGCTAAAGAAGGTCTTAACCAGACAAACAGCTATTCTCTTTTTCGCTCCCATCATCGTTGCCCTTATTCATGGAGCGGTTGCGTTAACGGCATTATCCAATCTATTTGAGTTTAATATATTTAAGGAATCCGTAATGGTATTAGGTGTATTCTTGATTATTCAAATAATCTACTTTTTCATTGTCCGCTTTTTCTATACAAAGCAGATTCAGGCTGTTATTTAAATAATACTGGGCACATAGGATATTAAGGTTATCCTGTGTGCTTTTTTTGCAAAGACATCAGAAAAGGCGGTGAGTAACATACTTGACTCAAAACATCCCTGCAACTATTCAATTAGAAAATCAACATTAAGTTAACGAAAGTTTATTAAATATAAAATTTACATAAACCTCTTTATTAATCAAAGTCTGTTCCTCTGATGTTAATATTTTGACGCAAAGTTCAATAGATTTTCCCCCAAGTTTTCCTATATTTTCAACAATACAATTTCTATTTTTCATGTTAATCTATTAACATAAAATAGATTAGAAGGTGAGAAAATGAACAAGGTGGAACAACTGACAAGTAAGTTGCAAGATTATAAAAATTATTCTGTTGTGTTGACGGCCATCAGTACATTTTTATATATCGGCTTATTTTTAAAAGGCGGACAACTGTCAAACACAAATCAATATATCGTCATTGCCGCAATGACAATAAGTCTTATTTCTGCATTACTCTTCTTCGGTATGGCGTTAGCATGTAAAAAGAAATTAAATGATACAGATGATGATTAACCTTTTCCTCCCCGCTTTTGCTTAACGTGGGGAATCCTTTCCTTTTATCCCACCTTAAGATTTTTGAGTTTACAAAAAAGATAGGTGGGGGATGAAGAAAACCCCACTGAAGGAAGTTTCATTGGGTGGTTTGGTTTTTGCAAAGACTGCAATTTAAAAAATCGGAATATCAAGTAATTTAGCGGGACATACACTTTTTTGGGATTTCCAACATAGGTATAACTTATAGGCAATGGAAATTTCATTGGAGGTGGATACATGTCAGGAATTTTTTCTGCACTGGCCGTCCTGTTTAAAGAACTTGTGTTTTTTGTCTCATATGTGAAAAATAATGCCTTTCCGCAACCTTTATCACCTGCCCAAGAACGGAAATATTTAAAATTGATGGCAGAGGGGGATATGGAAGCAAGAAATATTTTGATCGAACATAATTTAAGGCTTGTCGCTCATATAGTAAAAAAATTTGAGAATACCGGCGAGGATCAAGAGGATCTCATCTCGATCGGTACAATCGGTCTAATCAAAGCGATTGAAAGCTTCTCAGAAGGAAAAGGAACGAAATTAGCTACATATGCAGCCAGATGCATTGAAAACGAGAATCTAATGTCAATAGTTTAGAGAAAAGAACTTTTTATAAAAATGTTAACGTTACAAATGTGATATAAAATAACTAAAAAAAAAGTGCCCTTGAATTGGGCAAACGTATAAAGAAAAATTAACTTAACTTTCTTGTAATGACAAAGAAGTTTCATCATCTATGTATCTATAGGATTGAGGAGCAACAAAATTCTTATCTAGTTGCTTAGGATTTATGGGCTCTTTATATTTAATGAATTCTTTAATCTTGATAGCGAAACCCTCATCATGTCCAGAAAAATATTCTAGGAACAAGTCTTTGGAAATTCCAGAAAATAAATATGTTTGATTCCAGATTTCCTTTGGAGAATTCATAATAATTTCATCTATTGTAAATTCACCAATAATTTTCCCCTCAGGCATTGTTGAGTATATAACTACTGAATCAACATTCTTCTTAAAAATACGCTTTCGATATTCATATTTTTTTGTTCCTTTAATAATTTTTTGAACATATTCGGGTTTAATTGATAATAATACTTTCACTTACTCCACCTTCTTTTAAAATACGATAAAACTGTTCATCTGTTAACCGGAAAAATCCCCAATAGCTATTTCGTTCTAATCCGATTTCTTGAATTAATCTCTTTCTAATTAACCTTTTACTTAATGCAGCATTGTATGTCATTTTAACAGCGTAGCAATCTCCCTTATTATACCACACTCTTAGTTCTTCTTTGTCAAAAATACTGTAAGTTGTTGCATAGTTATAGAAAGCATCGAAATTATAAAATTCATTTTGTCCTTTTACCTCTTCTACAACACAAACTGATGTGACAACAGAAGTATATTCAGCACTTTGTCCGGGTGTTTTTGTTCGATAAATTATAAAAATATCTCCTTTATTTGCTTGGTTTACTGGCATTCTAGTCACATAGGTTTTATGGATGCTATTTGTGTATGTAACATCTTCCAATATATTTACATTCTCATTTCTGAGGATAGAATCAGGAAACATAACTGAATGATATTTGGGATATATAGATAAAATAAATTTTTGTTTTTTGTTCGGGTTTATTAATGGATAGTCTAATAGAACATCATTTTTAATCCTTTTTAAATCTTTAATAAGTACCAATTCGTTACCGTTTACATTTTCTTTATGTCCATATCTGACAAACCCATATTTTTCCAATAGGGACAATAAGGCTGCATGCTTTTCGAAAATAGTAACATAACAAACATCAACATTACCGATAATAGCATAATCGAGTGCTTTTTTTATAAACCTTTCCCCTAATCTAGTTCCGTGTGGGTTAATTTTCAACGTTCCAATTTTTAGTGCTTTATTGCAGTTAATAGTGGGTTTTACATCTTGGATTGGACCGTTTTCATATTTTAAATATAAGAAACCTTCTAATAAGTTATTATTTAAAAGTATGTATGCTTCTTCATTTTCTTTCCTCTTAAACCAATGTTCAAAGTCTGGATAGTCTTCCTTTAATGAATTAAAAAAAGGGTCAAGTAAATTAATTTCATTAAATTTTCTTCTTTGTAAGTAGTTACTCATTACTACTCCTCCTTATTTTAATTTAATATACCTATCCTCTTTAATTGATTTTCAATATCCCCATACATTTCAATAACATCAAAATCTATTTCGAGAATATTCGCAATATTTTTTGCGTGATTTAGTTCCTCATTTTGAAAATCCTTTAACAAATTTGGATCATAAATTTTATTGTCTCTTTCGAATAATTTTTTTGAAATATTCTCTGGTTTATCTATTAAAACAATGATTCGTTTAGGTGATAACTTAATAAATGTACCTTTTGATATTTTGGTAATATTACCTTTGCTATTTAAAAGGCAAAAGTGTCCGTCTAGAATAAAGAAATTTATATTATCTAATTGTTTTAGAGCATTAAATAGATAATCTTGGTTTTTATTAATTTGGCTTTCCAATTTTACTGAGCTAAACTTTTGTTTCTTTTGTTCAGCAATTAGATGACTTGATGAATAATGAGGTATATTTAGTTTCCTTGACAATTCAGAGCAAAAATATGTTTTTCCAACGCCGTGTATTCCACCTACAAAGATCATAATAATACCACCCTGGAATTTATTTTGTTATAATATAAAATTTACTTTGATATCCATTACAACCTAACTTTCGATAAAACGTTCCATCTCATACGGAATTCCGTTTTCTCTTAAAACATCAAACTTAGTTTGGTAATCTTTTAAGTTTTTATCATAGAGCAATAGATTAACAGCGAATTCATTTGCTTCACGTTCAATTTTGTCTATGGAATAAAATGTGTTAGCCCTTAAAAAGGGTGTATTCGATTTTGTGTGCAATACCGCATGGCCAAGTTCATGGGCACAAACAAAACGCTTCCGCTGAGAATCTAAAAATTCGTTAATAATAATAAAACGGTTTCTTTTTTCATATTTGTAAAATCCATTTATTTCTTCGCACATAGGTAATTCATGAACATGAATATTGAGTTGTTCAGCGATTTCAAACGGATTATTCGTTTTATGATTTTTTATTAACTGATTTACCTTGTCGTAAATAAAAGACATACCATCAACCCATATACATGTTTACTTGATTCGTTTTATTTCACGAAGTTCTGTTTCTTGTTCTAAAGAGCGAAGGGCAAGTGATTCCAATATTTTATCTTGACGTTCTTGTCCTTTGATTAATAATTCTTGTGTTTCTTCTAACCGGTTTACCTTTTTCAGTGTCTCCAATACTGCTTGCTTGATTTGTGGAATATCATTTTCAATATGGCTGAGACGTTGGTTTGTTCTTTCCTGTTCCTGTTTAAAATCAGCGAATTGTGATTTCATACCTTTTAATTCCTCTAGTATTTGTTGCAGTAATTTTTCACTCATCATTTTTCCCCTTTCGATATTTTTTAGGAATATATTTTTTATTAATAATTTTTGTTTGACGAACAATAAATTCCATGGCCTCCATGAAAGATTCTTTTGCCTCCTCTGACATTGGTTCACCATCAAAAGCTAGACCATCTGTATGCTCCAAATCATTACGAATTTGTTCTAGACGTTTTGCTATGTCCCGTTCGTCTTTTTCTGTCAGCTCAAGGAGGTCATTTTTACTATCTCTACCGAGTAGATAGTCAACTGACACTTCATATAAATCAGCAAGTTTTCTTAATGTTTCTGTATCTGGATCCCTATAATTTCTTTCGTAATTAGAAAGAACAGTATTCGTAATTCCAACTTTTTCAGCAACAAACTTCTGAGACCAATTTCTTCTTTCTCTTTCGGCTTTTAATCTTTGTCCGAGACTCATATGTATCTTCCTCACATTATTATTACTTTAATAATAGCAATTATTCACGCTATGTTAAACAAAATCCACAAAAAGTTAAATTTGTAGTTGACTTTCACTAAAAGTGGATTTATAATAAAGACATAAGATTACACGAAATGTGGATTAAAGGTGGTGAATTAATGAAACTCAACGAGAAAATCAGAATGTATAGAAAATCAAAAGGTATTTCGCAAACATATATAGCAAAACAATTAAACATGAGTGTCTCTGGGTACAACATGAAAGAACTAGGTAAAAGACCAATAACTACAACAGAATTAGAGCGAATCGCAGAGATACTAGGTGTATCAGCATCAATTTTTTTTGAGCTTGAATTCCACGTAGAGTGTAATAAAAATCAACAGCATAAGGAGGTGATCTAGTTGGGAAACATTGTTACAAAACAAATTCCACCAGAAAAACTTCGTGACTTCCAACTAAAAATGGTTGGTGACGAAAAATGTGCAACACAACTCATAATCATTAATGGACTGAAATTTGGAGCTGGTGCTGGTGACGAAAACAAGGGAAAAGGCATTGGTAAAATCGATTTCGTTTTAGACCCATACGAGAAACCACAGGTATTTGTGCAATACCATAATCGATTAATAACTAAAGAAGTAGCTGAATCGCTAGGATTGGATAAAATCGATTATTAAGTTTACTTCCTCCTGAATGGCGGTTCAAGAGGAAGATAGGTAACTACTTATTAATTGATATAGGTGCTGTGTTTGTCATATAAATCCTAGTCTCTTCAAGCACTTCGTCTGGGTACTCAAAACGAAGACGATTAACAGTATCAGCTACATCTTGCTGATCAAAATGTTCTAAAACATATTCCGAATGGCCTTTAGGAGCGTTCTTAATCAGTTCACAAATTTCAAGAGCTATTTCTTTTCGGTATGCCATGTTTCTCACCTCCCTCCCAGTCATATTTCGACAGGAAGCGAGGAAATACCTTTAAAGGAGGCAATCTAAATGAAACAAGATCGAAAAATCATTTTCATTGAAGGCCCTTTGATTGAAAAAGTTAAACGTGACGCCCAAATACATTTAATAAAGATAGCAAAGCGCAACATTGAAAACGGCAGCTATCAACCGAGTAAAGTTATTAATTCTTAACTATCTTAATTTTATATCCGTAGAGAGCATATAAAAACCTATGCTTCTATGCAATTGAAAGGGGAGAGAAGTTTGATAAAAGAATCTGTTTACGCAGCGTCAGCAATCGAAACGCTGCAAAAGGAGGAAGGACTTGAGGGAGTTCAAATCGCAATGGATTTGAACGTTTCACCTCAACTAGTCAGCAATATCAAACACGGTCACCGAAAATTACAAAAGGATATTGCCAAGTCAGCGATGACTACATATGACAGTCCAGAGTTTATCATGCAACTACTTTACGAATTTAGTGAGGGTTATACGGCACCGGTTGCCAATGGTAAGGCGATTGATCCACACAGGTTATCATTCGAGGAAATGACGATTCAGCAAGTAAAAGAAGTAATACAAATTTTAGATGAAGTTAGTTTGGCTAAACCTCCAAATGAAACAACAAAAGAGGAGAAAGTACGGATTGAACAAGTCATAAGTGAATTACTTGACGCAGATATGTTTATCAATAATCTTCTCGCAGTTTTAGCAAAAGAATATGGTTTTAGTTTAAGAAAATGCAAGCGTAATAGGGTGCCATATTGGAAATCGAAGGGGTGGATTTGATGGACTTTAACTACGAAGAGTTTAAAGATAAGTACGGTCAGGAAGCAGCAGACATTGTGAAAAACGAAATTAAAACCGCAGAAGATTTTTGCTTGAAATGGAAACTTGAAATCAACCATAAAAACGAACATTGGATTAGTTTATTGTTCGTCACAACTATAGACGCTATGAGTATAAAAGTTTATAAGCAGGCGAAAAAAATCAAATCGGTAGATCGGATTTTTAGACTAGAGTGTGAACAGGCTTTAAAAATCATGAAAGAACTGGGGGCATGAATATGGACTTTGCTGACATTTATCTATTAGGGGTTGTGAGTTTAGGAATGATAGTGTCCTACAAAATCATGCGAGCAGAAGCCAAAGAGGAAAAGATGAAAAAGCGATAGTCGTCGGCAAACAACTATCGCAGGTAAACAAATTCTGAACAAATAAATTGTACCATGGCGGGTTTGAGCCCGTCAACACGGTCATGAGGTATCCGATGCCTCCAACTTCAAAAATCCTTGTGACCGTGTTGATTGGCTTAAATGTCAATCAAAATGACGATTCTAGCTATGAGGGAATAGCCAAACGGTAAAGGCGCCCACTAGATGGGTGGAGGTAATAAATCCTAGGCGAATATCTCCATTGTGGGTTCGAATCCCACTTCCCTCACCAGGGGTAGTGGCGGAATAGGTAAACGCTAAAGCACGCCCTTAATGAGGCCAGCGTATAGGCAGTGGAAATAGGCTTGGGCTGGACGATCGCTGTCATGCAAGGTGCAAATCCTTGCCTACCTCATTAGTACATATGAAGGGAGGTTTATCAATGTTAAATGTTACTGTTTGCCCCGAGTGTGGCGAATACGGGAAAGTAGAGTGAGAAGACGGCTGGTATTGCAAGGAATGTGGTTGTGGAGAACAAATCATTAAGGAGGATTACTAGTGAAACTAGACGTTTATGTTTGCTGTGATGACCATGAATTTGCAGTTCGAGAAAACGAAGAACCATCATGGTGTCCTCTATGCAGTACAGACAAAATTGAATTCAGTCATGAAGTAGATTTACTGGAACAAAAATAAAACTCCTGCAGCTACAGGAGTAGGGAATTTAAAAATATTCATCTACCGTCATTTTAACCTAATTTTGGTTTAAAAACAAGGAGGGTAACAAAGTGAAAGAGATTCGATTACTAGAATTAAACCTAAAAAATTTTAAGGGAATAAAAAGTTTCTCGTTAAAAGCCAACGGAAATAATGTCCGGGTGTTCGGTGATAATGCAACAGGTAAAACAACTTTGTTCGATAGCTTTGTATGGTTACTGTTTGATAAGGATTCGAATAACCGCAAAGATTTTTCCATCAAAACTTTGGACAAGTCAGGAAAGGTAATTCATAACCTAGACCATGAAGTGGAAGCTGTATTTCTAGTTGACGGGAAAACATTAACTTTGAAAAAGGTTTTTTCTGAAAAGTGGACAAAAAAACGAGGTGCAACGGTTTCTGAGTTTACAGGTCATACGACGGATTACTTTATTGATGGCGTGCCAGCAAAGAAAAAGGAATATGATCAACTGATTTCGTCTTTAATCAGTGAGGATGTATTCAAACTCCTTACAAGTCCAAGTTATTTCAACGAGCAATTAAAGTGGCAAGACCGCCGGAAAGTTTTATTGGAAGTTTGTGGAGACATTACAGACGAAGAAGTTATTGCAAGTAACAAAGAATTAGAACAGTTACTTGACGTCCTAAATGGACGGACAATTGAAAACCATCGAAAAGTGATTGCCGCCCGTCGAAAAGAAATTAATGATCAACTTGAAAAAATACCGGTACGGATTGATGAAATCAATCATAATCTGCCTGATTTAAGCAATCTTGATAAATCAGCATTAGAAGCACAAATCAGTCAAATTAATGCTGAAATCGACGAAAAACAAGACCTGATCAGCAACATTCGGAATGGTGCTGCTATCACTCAAAAGCAAAAGCAAATCCAAGAAATTGAAATTGAACTTTTGCAAATCAAACAACAACATGAAGCAGGCTCTAAAGACGAATTATACAAGCTAAAAGCGCGGATACAAGAGGAAGAATCAAATATAAGTTTGCTTGATTCCAAGGCTAAAAACATCCAAATGCAAATTAGTTATAACGAAAAGAATATTCAACAGATTGAAGCACAATTAGAAGCGTGGAGAACCGATTGGTCACAAATTAACAGCCAAGAGTTTACGCATGATGAACTATGCGCTTGCCCGACGTGTGGACAAGACTTACCAGAAGATCAAGTTATTGCCGCAAGAGAAAAAGCACTTGCGCAATTTAACTTAGAAAAGTCGAAAAAACTAGAGGAAATCACAAATAAGGGCAAAAATGGCGCTGTCCAAAAACAGAAACTCTTAAATGATAACGAAAAGCTACTTAAAGAAATTGACAAATTGAAAGCAGAAGTCGCCAAGAAACAAGAGGCTATAAGCAAGTTTGAAACTCAATTACAAGCAGTTAAAAGCACGATCATTGACATTACAGAGAATCCTCTGTATGTGGCTAAACTTCAAGAAAAACAACAGTTACAAAAAGAAATCGGTGAATTGCAGTTATCAGCTAATGAATCCATTCAATCAGTTCAAATGGAAATTTTAGAACTGAAACAACAACGTGATCAGCTAAATGCTGACTTGGGTAAGTTTTCCATCCTGAAACAAACTGAACAACGTATTCAAGAGTTAGAAATGCAAGAGAGGGAGTTGACCGCAGAATTCGAGAAGTTGGAACACGAACTGTTCCTAACTGAAGAATTCATTCGGGCAAAAGTGAATCTCTTGGAAGAGAAGATTAATAGCAAGTTCAAATATGCTCGCTTTAAATTGTTTGATCAACAAATCAACGGGGGTTTACAAGAAGTTTGCGTAACGACATTTGACGGTGTCCCGTATGATTCCGGGTTAAACAACGCCGCAAAAATCAATGTAGGGCTTGATATTATTGCAACGTTATCCGAGCATTACGGATTTAAAGCACCAATCTTTGTCGATAATGCCGAAGCAGTTACCAAACTATTAGATATCGATACACAAGTAATTAGCTTAGTTGTAAGTGAGAAAGACAAGCAATTGCGTGTAGAAACAGTACCAACAGAAATGAAGGAGGCAATCTAATATGTCAAATGAAATAGCAACACACGAAACTTTTAAAACAGGATTAGCTAAGGTGTCCGACACCTTCTACCCTATGATCGAGCAACAATTAACTGGAAATGGCATTCGCATGGACGATTATCAAAAAACATGTGTAATGAACGCGATTGCCGCTATAAACAATGTTTTGGATACAAAAGGAATTAGTTGGAATAGTCCGGATTTAGATCGTAACAATATCACAGATATTTTGTTGAAAGTTGCAGCATTAAAGCTGAATGCATCTGCTAGTCCACGTGAAGTTTATTTCCAATTGCGAAATGTGAAGTTGGCCGTACCGAATCCAAGCGGTGGAAAACCAATAGACAAATGGGTAAAACAAATAGAAATGGGTATCGAAGGCGATGGCAACGATGCGATTTTAGCAAATTTCGGACGAGATGTTAAAACAGTACACAACTATTGGTTAGTTCGGGAAAATGATGAATTTGAATATCCAATGTATAACGGTATCGAAGTAACACCTCCAAAGTGGCGCCCGACTGGAAAAGGTAAAGTTGTTCGGGTTGTTTACCCTATCGAAAAATCGAATGGAAATATTGAATACCTTATTTCCGAACGCGAGGATGTTATAAAAAACCTAATTGCACACGTAAACAATAATTTGACGAATGAAACATTCGGTATTGCAAAAGACCGTTATAATGCTACACCTGAACAAAAGAAGAAAATTAACGCAAAGAAAAAAGAGATAATCGACAAAATCGAAAGTCTTGGACTTGAAAAAGCACTAGACGAGGAATCATTAGCTGATTATATCAGCCCAGCTTGGAGAGAAAAGCAAAGCCGTGAATCTATGATTATTCGAAAAATGCGAAATAACGTCACGAAAAAATACACAAAGGATTTCGGCAATGCATTTGTAAGCATGACTTATGATGAAGCTACAGACGATGATTACAAACGAGTACGGAAAGAAATCAATGAAAATGCGAACAGTGAAGTCCTTGATTTTGAAGAGGTTCCGACCATTGAACAACCAAAAGCGGAAGTTATTGATTATGGTCCTGTTAATGAAGAACAAGAAGAACTAACTTCTGATAAAGCGTCTGAACCAGAGCAAATGACATTTGAAGCAACCGGAACAGAAGGACCGGGATTCTAATGATTGAGATTAAGACATTGGCAACAGGAAGCAAGGGGAATTGCTACTATGTAACGGATGGCTATTCCCCAATCCTCCTCGAATGCGGAATCAGGTTCAGAGACGTTCAAAAACGGCTCAATTTCAAGACTTCTAACTTAGTAGGGTGTTTGGTCACCCACGAGCATAAAGACCATTGTGGCGGCTTAAATGACGTATTAAAAGCAGGGATAAATTGCTACATGTCACCTGGGACTGCTACAGCGATAGGAATAAATCATCACCGAATTAAAAAGGTCGCGGTGAAAAAACAATTCACTTTAGGCACTTGGACCATATTACCATTTGACGTTCAGCACGACGTTTCAGAGCCATTTGGATTTCTTTTGCAGAATCAGTCTGGCGAAAAGCTTTTGTTTATTACAGACACGTACTATGTCAAATACAAATTCCCAAGCATTACACATATAATGGTCGAATGCAATTACTCGAGGGAGATTCTTGTTCAAAACATTGTAAATGGTCGGGTTCCAAAAGTGATGAAAAAACGTCTTGAACGGTCGCATTTTAGCTTAGAAAACGTCAAGGAGTTTTTAAAAGCGAATGACTTATCGAAAGTACAGGAAATTTGGCTTTTACACTTATCGGATAACAATAGCAATGAAGAACAATTTAAACGCGAAATACAAGAGTTAACCGGCAAACTTGTTTTTGTACCGTGAGGAGTGATCGGGGTTATGGAAAATCAAATACAGCCGTCGGGGTTCGTGATCCAGCCCCGATTGCAATTCAAACATTTAAGGGATCGGATGATTTATTCGTATCTGATTGAAGAGGCTGATTATACCGATAATGTCGGCAAAATGAAACTTAATCTTTCAGAGATGTCAAAAGAAACAGGATGGACAAGGGATATGATTTACAGTTCCTTGAATCGTCTAAAACAAGCGGGCTATATCAAGACTGAAACTATGTACCAAAAACAAGGTATTTTGGTGGAAATTGTGGATTATGATTGGTTTCAAAAACTTGAAAATTACAAGAAAAACGGGGAAAAGAACCCACAAGGAATCCACAAGAAACACACAAGCAACCCACAAGGGAAAGAATCGGCAAATCCTGATTTATCAAGGGGTGACAACATGGAAGAAATTGGAAATCCACAAGCAAACCACAAGAAACACGCAAGCAATCCGAAAATTACCGAGTTTCTACTTATATTAGTTAACAACATAAACAGCAATAACAACATAAACATTAAAAACATAACGTCGATCATCGACGAAGCAGAAGTTAAAAACAATAATTTGTCATCTAAACAAGACATTGAAATCTTTGTTGATTTTGCGTTGCAAATCAACGCTCTACCGTCTGGAACATCACGTAAAGTTTTAATTTCTTACTTTGATTGTATTCGACTAACGAGACAAACATGCACAATATCAGCAAAAATTTTGGCCAAGTTTATAGAAAAAATCAGTAAATACTCTGTAAATCAAATACATTACGCATTATGGACTCACGTAGAAAAACATGACGACAAAAGGGAAAATTACACACTTGGGATACTACGGAACACAGACGAACATGAAGCAAGGCGTGGCTTGATAAAACTGAAAAACAAAGGTGGTGTCATAGATCGTGCAGTCGGTGAAGAAAATTATAAATACGACTACGGATTCTGAAATTATTGAGGAATATGTTTGTAACGGGTGCGGAAATAAGGTACAAGTCATCAAGATGAAAATGTTATTCGGTCCCCAAAAAGGACAGTGGTTTGAAACGAAAAAAGGTTGTGACTGTGAGGTTCTTGGCATTATTAAAACACAACAACAAGAAGCAAAGAAAGCACGACTGATGAAAATATTTGAGGAGAACAGCTTAATCAACCCGTCATTGAGAGAAGCGACATTTGACAATTTTATTCCCGGTGAATTTAGTCAATCCTTTGAAAAGGCTAAAAAATACGTATGTGAGTTTGATATAAAGAACCCTAAGAATCTATTGTTTCAAGGTTCATTTGGTACCGGCAAAAGTCACTTATCGGTTTCAATTGCCAAAGCTTTAACAGCGAAAGGATATACAACGATATTCATTTCGACACCTAAACTACTCACCAAGATTCGAAATACATACAACAAGAACAGTGAACACGGTGAAGAGAAAATCATTAACTCTTTAGCTACGGTAGACCTAGTAGTCTTTGACGATATTGGCGCTGAAGGAGAAACATCAGGTTGGGTTATGCAAAAACTTTTTGAGATTATCGACCTGCGTGCCGGAAAACACAATATTTATACGACCAATCTATCATCTTCAGAATTCGAAATAACAAAAGACATGGGACGAATATTCTCGAGAATGTTGATAAACACCGACTTGATCAAAATGAATGGCACGGATTTTCGGAAAAGGCAATTTGTGAAGGGTGGTGCTTAACATGGTTGAAATAATTGGATTCAAAAAAAAGCCTTTCTCTCAGATACTTTGGGAGAAGGAAGGCAAAATTCAATCAAAGACAGTCTGTTACACGATTGATGACGAATTATCAGCGTTAGTACGTTTTAATGACACAAATGATTTTTACAATCATTACGATAAGGCGATTGTAGTTCGAAACGAAAATAACCAATTTGAATTATCAAGGAGGGAACCATATGGGAATGCTGTATAGATCTGTGAACGCAATAAACGAACTGAAAAAACGTCATATCATCAGTGAATTGGTTGCTTTAGGTGTTGATGGTGACGGTGCGATTAATCTATATGACCTTGATTATTACGAACTTAAAAGCTTGTTAGCGACATTAAAAAGAATGGGACGTGATTTTAATGCGTGAGATAAAGTTTCGAGTATGGCATAAGGCAGATGAAAAAATGTATGAAGTTTATGGATTTGCACAAAACAAATGGTTTCTAAAAGGTAAGCAATTTCCGATGCCAAATGGCTCAGTAGTAATAATGCAATACACAGGTTTAAAAGACAAGAACGGCAAGGAGATTTATGAGGGCGATATTTGCGAAACGGTTACTTACAGCGGGAAGCCTTTTGGAACTATCGACGTTGTAAAGTTTAGTGGCGGTGCTTTCAAATTGACGGACATTGAAGATGCATTGCTACCAATTCCTTTGGATGATAGTGACATTCAAAGTGTCGAAGTTATCGGCAACATTTACGAAAATCCAGAATTGTTGGAGTGGAAAGAATGACAGTAAAAGGAACATACAAAGGAAAACCGATTAGGGCGTTATTACTTCCCGATACTAAAACGGTACAACTTTTTGAATACGTAAATGAGCCGGGAAGTTTGTACTTTCCACTAATCGAGAACGGAGAAAATGTAGAAAAAGATAAATTTGTTTTGGAGGATCCAATTGAGTAGATACATCTATGGCAAAAATAAGAGAAATTGGGCTGACCCGTCAAGTAAGTACGGGTTATGCCCGGAACAGTTTGAAAAAGATGTGCAAGAACACCAAGAACGAAAAGGACGCAAAAAGGAAACCATCAAAGCCATGTTTGAAGGCATGATGAAAAGCGATCCGACTCGTCAAGAAGAAACGTTCCAAATATTTGTTGAAACGTTGAAGGAATGGAGGGAGAAGAATTGAAAACATTAGTATCTGTCACGTTCAACGGCGCATCAAGTGAACATATCTTTGACGTACCGAAAGACGAATTCAAAGTTATGTGGAATGAACAGATTGAACAAGTTGGATATTTTGAAGGCGTTGATACAGAAGGAAGAACGGTGATTATCAATCCAAAACAATTGCACAAAAAAAACATTGGAAGGTGAATTCAAATGAATGCAAATAAATTATTGTTTGAAGTTAACAAAATCTTTTGGGATGAAAAACTGACTGATTATGAAGTCGCAAACGAATTACTTGATTTAATGGATAGCAATAGAGAAACAGTTGAAGCATACAGAGAGCTGAATGCGGCTTATAGAGTGCTAAACATATGGAGTCGAACAGAGACCGAAACAGGTACTTATTTGGACCAAGTTCAGCAGTTGCTAGCGTTGGAGGGGAAAGAATGATAGTAAAAGGAACATACAAAGGAAAACCGATTAGGGCGTTATTACTTCCCGATACTAAAACGGTACAACTTTTTGAATACGTAAATGAGCCGGGAAGTTTGTATTTTCCACTTATCGAGAACGGCGAAAATGTGGAAAAGGATAAATTTGTTTTGGAGGTGCGACATGACTGATAAAGAACGGATGGAAGAAATCAAAGAAATATACCGATGGGCAATAGAAAACTCAATAGCTAATCGTATAGCAGATTCAGATATTGATTGGCTTATCAAACAAGCTGAACGTGTTGAGGAATTGGAAGAAGAAAGAGACGAATGGAAAGATACTGCTCAATCTTATTACATGACGAACCAAGAGTTAAGAGAACAAAATCAACGCTACAAACGGGCATTGGAAGAAATATCAAATGCTGATTGGAACTCAGAAGGATTGGATGCGGAAAGGGAATTAGACAAGGTTACTGATGTAGCATTCAAAGCATTGGAGGATAAAGAATGAACTTACAAAAACTATTTGAATTGCAAAAGCAATTAGATGAACACATTTATGAAGAACATCCTGTACAAGATGGCGAGGACAGGTTAGCAAAGAAAATCCTTGCCTTACAGGTGGAACTTGGAGAATTGGCTAATGAATGGCGAGGGTTTAAGTATTGGAGTAAGGACCAAGAGCCGAGAATAAAAGATTATAAACAGACAAAGTGCAAATGGTGTAATGGTTCAGGTGATGATGGTACTGGTGTATGCCCTGATTGTAGATGTGAGGGAGATGTTTACAAAGAATATAACCCACTTCTTGAAGAATACGTCGATTGCCTGCATTTCATACTGAGTATCGGGTTGGAAATGGAAACAAAAAAAGAATGGGGACACTCATTCAAAATTGGTAGTTCAATAATAAGTCAATTTCATGCATTATTTGGTGAATTATCAAGTCTGTTTTACTACAACCAAATGTATAACTACCAACGAGCTTTTGATTTACTTATCGGTTTAGGTGAAATGCTTGGTTTCACCTGGGAACAAATTGAGCAAAGTTATCTACAGAAAAATCGCATAAATCACGAACAGCAAAACAATGGCTATTGAGGTGATATATTTGGAAAGGTTCATATGTCAATGCGGCTGTGGGCAAGAGATACCTTATAAAAAACACCATAAAAGATATAAGCCAAAATTTATCAAAGGGCATAGCAATCGAGTAAGGAGAAGAAAACCTTACAATGTGGAAAAGGCATTTTGGGAAAGAGTAGATAAAAATTCAGATTCCGATTGCTGGGAATGGAAGGGTTATTTGATGCCAAATGGTTATGGCCAGCTTAAAGAAAAGCAAAAAAACGTTTATGCGCATAGGTATTCTTATAGACTGCACTTCGGAGAAATACCAAAAGGAATGGTGGTTTGCCATAAATGTGATAACAGAAAATGTGTAAACCCTAGACACCTATTTTTAGGGACACCAAAAGACAATATTAGAGATATGGATCGAAAAGGAAGGCGGGTTGTTCTTCCGGGAACGCAAAAAATAACAGAATCGGATGCCCAAAGAATAAAAAGGCTAGGGGAACAAGGAATACATTCGAATGAACTAGCAAAAAAATACAACCTAACCCCAAGTACGGTTAGAAACATAATTGCAGGTCGGATATGGAAACCGACCAGATTCAAACGAGGTAAGCTAACAAAAGAATTTGAAAGACAAGAGAGTGGTTACTAATGGCATGGATAAAAAACGGAAAAATCTACAAAATCGTTAATGCTATGTCAGAAACAAATTTTACAAATAACATAAATTCCCACAAAGAGCGTGGCTGGAATCTTGCGGGAGACATCAAACGAGATAAATACGGTTTTTCGTGCTTGATGTTTTGTGAAAGGAATGGGTTACGTGACAGCAACAAAATATAACTCCAAGAAAGTAGAACTAGACGGATATACATTCGATTCACAGATTGAAGCTAGGTATTACCAACGGTTGAAATGGCTGCAGGAGCATAAAGAAATACTGTTTTTCCGACTCCAGCCAAGGTATTTACTCCAAGAAGCGTTCAAGAAAAACGCTAGAACTTATAGAAAAATAGAGTACATTGCCGACTTTGAAATACATCACTTAGATGGAACAATCGAGGTTGTGGACGTGAAAGGGATGGAGACAGAGGCCTTCAAAATTAAGAAAAAACTGTTTGAAAAGAGATATCCCCATAAACTCACCTTAATTACATACGTCAAGAAATATGGGGGATGGATTGAACTAGAAGAATTAAAGAAAAGGAGAAAACAAGCGAAGAAGGTGAAATAATATGTCGTCAGTCATCAAAAATGGCTCATATGATGTTTTAGTAGATTCCAAGATAAATAATACCAAGACAAGCTTAATTGGCAAGAATGAGCCAATAACAAAGCGATATGAGGTATTAAGAGAACAACTAGAACATGCACTTAAGGCTAAAGACCAAGCGATATCGTATAACGCTTTTCTTGAAAATCAGCTGTACAAAGCAAGGGAAGAAATCAAGCGTCTAAACGAGGAAATTAATGAACTCGTGCAAAAGGGGTATAACGTATGAATGTATCCATATTTGATGACCGGAAACCGTGGATGAAAGAGGAAGACCGGCTAATGACATGTGCTTGGTTTTGTCCGTTGTATAGAAAGTGTAGTAGCAGGTTTGGGCGGGATTGCAAAAGATTTGGCGGACCGGAAATACCGAAAATAAGAAGGTGAAAAATATAAAAAAAGCCAGGATCACTCCCGGCGAATGTACTCGATATATTTATTTTAGCATGGGAGTGGTCCGGTTGAAAATAGATACAGAAAATATGGTAGCAGAGGTTAGCCTTATGGAAAATGCAGTTTATATTGTGAAAGATGGAAAGCTCCATAAAATTTTAAAACCTGAAACAGGTCACGGAAAACAAATAATTAGTTGGCAAGGCCATAAACCTTGTAATGCGAAATTAGAAACTGACATTAAATTTTAATACTAGCTTATGGGAAACACCCAGGGCACTGAATGAACGCTTTACGCGTCGTTTGGTGTCCTTTTTATATTTGAAAGGGATGAGAATATGCGGAAGAAAAAGAAAGTATCCGAGTTTTATAGATATAAGTTTTGCAGAAAATGTATTTGGGCAAGCAAAGACGGTCTGTGCCCGTTTTTGAGGTGTCCAGTTATATTTGGTTGGGTTGCGGATAAAAAACGGCAAGGAGGCGGCAAAAATGAGTAATTGGGTAGATAAATTAATCAATGAGTATGAAGAAGGGCGAAAAGAATTACGTAGAATGAAAAACAAGCTAGGCAATTCTGAATTAGATCGATTAGATAAAACACAGATTAATAGCATGATCAACGACATGACGTATGCTATTGATTGGATGATAATCGGCAAAAGACCTGGAAATTTACGTGGGATTGAAAAACGTTCAGCATATCAAAGACGTGTATTGCTGGATATGGATTTATTCCCATCATGGGATTTAGAACCAAAGCGAAAAGAATTGACCGAGGAACAGAGGAAATTAATTGTTAATATACTGTTATGCTTGTCACATAGGGAAAGACAATGTTACCTACTTCATATGGCTGAAGGATGGAGCCTGCAAGAAATCGCAGATGAATTAAAATTAAGTAAAAGCACTGTTCAAAAATATGTAGAAAGAGCTAAAAATAAGATTTCTTGTCGTACGAATGTCATACGAACCAACATAGAGGGTGAAAGGGGTATCGTATAAATTAAATATTTTAAAGGTTTTTACCTCCTTTTGTCGAATTAAAATGATAGAAGGAGGTAGCGTTTTGTATTTAAGTACTATTATTTACGATCTAGGAAGTATCACAGATTGGTTAACAGCTATTGGGACAATAAGCGCTGTAATTGTAGCTTTATATTTGTCTAGAAGAGACACTAAGCCAAAAGCAAAGGTTTCAACAAGTTTTAGTTATTTAGTCTACCTATACGGAGTTGATGATTCCCCAGAATTTTTAACTGTAGGTATTGTTAATCAGGGGTTAGTGCCAATACACTTAAAAGAATGCACGATTAGTATGGGTAGGAAAAATAGAGCAGCTTTCCCTGATGGTAGTCATAATGTAGATCGGTTGCTTAAACCTGGAGAATATTATGAACACAGATTGAATTATGAACAAATATTAAATGGTATTAGACATTATAATATAACTAAGTTTAAAACTTACGCATATTTTCAAGATGCCAGCGGAAGAAAATATAAAAGCAAAAAAATTATAATTAGAATTTAATTGGCGCTACACTTGTTGTAGTGCTATTTATTTTGAATAAGCAACTAGCGTAATGAGGTGGTGTTATGTAGTGGCGAAGTTAACCGAAAAACAGAAGCGTTTTGCTGATTACTATATCGAAACTGGAAACGCTACAGAATCAGCTAAAAGGGCGGGATATAGCCCAAAAACAGCAAGGGTAATCGGCCAAGAAAACCTGCTAAAACCTGCCATTAAATCATACATTGACGAGCGACTCAAAGAAATGGATGAAAAGCGCATCATGAAAGCTGAGGAAGTCATGCAACTCCTAACAGCCATAGCAAGGAATGAAGTGACTGAGGATGTTGTTGTTTTTAACGAAGGAATGACTGCTATTGAACAAAAAGGCATGAGTGCAAAAGACCGACTAAAAGCCCTTGAGCTAATTGGTAAACGTTACGCCATGTGGACTGAAAAACAACAAGTCGAAAACATTACACCTGTATTCCTAGAGGACGTGCCGGAAGATGACAACTAAGCAAATGCCGAAAGTTTCAATATCAGAAGCAATCGGGAAAGGCTACAACCGATTTTGGCACAATAAACAGTTTTATCGGGTGGTAAAAGGTTCCCGTGGTAGTAAAAAATCCAAAACAACAGCGTTAAACTTCATTTACCGCATTATGAAGTATCCTTGGGCAAACTTACTTGTCATTAGGCGTTATTCGAACACCAATAAACAATCAACATACACGGACTTGAAGTGGGCGGCTAATAGGCTGAAAGTTAGCCACTTGTTTAAATTCAATGAATCCTTGCCGGAAATCACATACATGCCAACAGGACAAAAAATATTATTTAGAGGTCTTGATGATCCACTTAAAATTACATCGATTTCCGTTGATGTTGGTATTCTTTGTTGGGTATGGACAGAAGAAGCGTATCAATTAGAAGATATGGCCGCGTTTGATACGGTGGTCGAATCAATTCGTGGTTCGCATGATGATCCAGAGTTCTTCAAACAAATCACACTCACGTTTAACCCGTGGTCGGAAAGACACTGGTTGAAGCGTGAATTTTTTGATGCAAAGACAAGACGTAAAGATGTATTTGCTATTACAACAACGTTTCGTATTAACGAGTGGTTGGATGAAGTTGACCGAGCTAGGTATTTAGATTTATACCGTACCAATCCAAGACGGGCAAGAATTGTTTGTGATGGTGAGTGGGGAGTTTCAGAAGGTCTTGTATTTGAAAACTTCCAAGTTAAAGACTTTGACCCATTAGAGAAAATCAAAGAGATTCAAGAAACTACACATGGAATGGACTATGGTTTCACAAACGATCCTACGACTCTAGTAAGTTCAGTTGTTGATTTAGAAAATAAGGAGATTTGGATTTATGACGAGCATTACGAAAAAGCCATGACGACACAGGATATTTACAACATGTTAGCCGAAAAACAGTTGTTAAAAGCTTCAATCACTGGCGATAGTGCCGAGCCGAGATTGATCAAGGAATTGCAAACCAAAGGCGTGAGAAGGTTACATCCTTCTGTCAAAGGACAAGGAAGTATAATGCACGGTATTAACTTCCTGCAAGGATTCAAGATATACATTCATCCATCATGTGAGCATACGATTGAAGAATTCAACACATACACCTTCAAACAAGATAAAGAAGGTAAATGGCTGAACGAGCCGATTGACGATAATAACCACATTATGGACGCTTTACGTTATTCAATGGAGCGTTACCACTTAGGTAAAGGAAAAGACAAGAAAGACAAATACAAAGCATTACAAACGCTTGGATTGTAAGGAGGGATGAAATGTCTAACAAACAACGTTTTTCCAATGAAGCAAATATTCACTATAGATATTCTAGTGCTGATGATTTAATTGCAAATTTAGAGGACTTATCAGATATGGTTCAACACCATATGCAATATCAAAGGCCAAGATTGCAAACCCTAGAAAACTATTACAAAGGCAATAACGAAACGATTTTACAAGCAAACAGGCGGAAAGAGGAACATCTTGCAGATCACCGAGCAACCCATAACTTTGCAAAATATGTTTCTCAATTTATTCAGGGGTATATGGTCGGTGTCCCTCTAAAAACAAATTATCCAGATGAAAGAATTAATGAACAATTGAGAGAAATCAACAGAATTAACGATGCTGATGAACACAATTCCGATTTGGTGCTGAATCAATCGATTTATGGACGAGCTTATGAGTTGTTATACCGAAGTAAAAATGACGAAACACGATTTACTGTATTAGATGTAAAAGAAACATTCGTCATTTACGATGACACGGTAGAAATGAATTCAATTGCAGGTGTTCGTTATTTCAATAACAAGTTTAACGACGATATGCTGAATGTATATTTATACACAGAATCAAAAATTTATCATTACATTACAAAAGACCAACATTCCTATAAATTGACATTGGAAAAAGAAGAAGAGCATTTCTTTAATGGTGTTCCAATCATCGAATACATGAACAATAAGTTCCGACAAGGAGATTTTGAAGATGTTCTAAACTTAATAGATTTATATGATGCTGCTCAATCAGATACGGCCAACTATATGACCGATTTAAATGATGCTTACTTAGTCATTCAAGGCAATGTTGATTTAGATGTAGAAACAGCCGAGAAGATGAAAGAAGCGCGTTTAATTCTCTTACAAACCGAGCCTGGTGTTGAAGGTAAAGCAAGTCAAGCAGACGCGAAGTACATTTACAAACAATATGACGTATCGGGAACAGAGGCATATAAGGATAGACTTGCTGAGGATATTCATAAATTCACGAATACACCTAATATGAATGATGAGCACTTTTCCGGCACTCAATCTGGGGAATCAATGAAATATAAGTTATTTGGTCTGGAACAAGTTAGGTCTATAAAAGAACGCTTATTCAAGAAGGCGTTAAGAGATCGTTACCGATTGATAAATAACGTTATGACAAGAGCAAGCGAAGGTGGGTTTGATGTTAATGATATTCAAATTGTATTTACACCAAACTTACCGAAGTCGCTGAAAGAAGAAATAGAGATGTTCATTAAATTAGGTGGTAAATTATCTGAGGAAACAACTTTAAGTGTACTTTCTCTTGTTGAAAATCCGAAAGAAGAACTTGAAAAGATTGAGGCGGAAAATAAATTAAACCAACCAACCTATGATTTTGAACAGTTTCAGAATCAAGATGAAGAAGTGACTGACGATGACGAATAATTATTGGCGTGACCGTGAACTTGAACATATCAAGAAATCCATCAAAAATGATGCCCAATTAGCAAAGCGACTTCGACAAAAATACATGGAAGCTTTGGAGGAAATACAACAGCAAATAGAAGCCTTCTATGGTCGTTATGCTGACAAAGAGGGTATTTCTATTAATGAAGTGAGAAAACGTGCTAGAAAGCTAGATATTGAGAAATACGCCAAGAAAGCAGCAAGGTATGTTAAGCGAGCACACTCTAAAATACCTTTTCTTCGATGGATGGCTTTTACGGATAAAGCGAATAGCGAAATGGCTATTTACAATTTAACAATGAAGGTCAATCGCTTAGAATTGCTGAAATTAAACGTGGAATTAGAATTATATGCCTTGCTGAATGATGAAGATCGCTTCTTGTATGAAGAACTCACTAAGCAAGCAAAGGCAGAATACGAACGACAATCGGGTATTTTAGGGCAAACCATCAATTATAATGAAAAACACCTTCAATCCATTGTGAATGCATCCTTTTTAACTGCCACATGGTCAGATAGGATTTGGGCTAACCAAGATGCATTAAGGCAAGAGTTGGACAAGCTATTAAACCGTGGAATCCTTCAAGGCAAGAATCCGCGGGAGCTTGCAAGGGATTTAAGAAAGGTTTTTGATACGAGTGTTTATAATGCTGAGCGACTTTTAAGGACTGAATTAGGGCGTGTTCAAATTCAAGTTGCAGAGGACAGTTTTAAAAAGGCTGATATTGAGAAATACGAATACATCGCAGAGCCAACAGCATGTGAGGAATGCGCCAAATTAGATGGGAAAGTGTTTGATTTAGACAAAATGGAAGTAGGTTTAAACGCTCCCGTTCTTCATCCAAATTGCAGATGTAGTATTGCTGCTTATGTAGACCGTGAAGCGTGGGATGCAGATTTGAAAGCGAGGGGGTTGTAGAATGAAAGATATTACAAATGATGATTTATTAACTGTGGCCATTGAGTATTTGAAAGCAGCTAAAAAAACGGTTGTTGATTCAGTCGATATAACCATTACACGATACGATGACGGATCATATGGATTGAATATTAGTGTTATTTACCCAGAAACAGAACAAAACGTAATAACTACAAGTGATGGAGAGTTTAGGAAATAACAGGAGGTGATCCAATATCTCCTAGCTACCAGGCGCGGTAGCCTTTGTAAACGGTGAAGGTGGTAGAAATGATGAAAGATAGAATTGAAAACAATTTTACTTATCACGAACCAAACAAAGATAAAACCCTTAAATATCAAGTGATTAGAGATTACGCGAAGGAATTTGCATACCGTATAGAAAATCACTGCCCAGATAGTAGGGAAAAGTCACTAGCAATGACTAAACTTGAAGAAGCTGTAATGTGGGCGAATGCCGCAATAGCTAGAAATAAATAACCTTGTCTTTAGCCAATAGACATTAAACAGGGCTATTTATTATGCCTTTTTCACGATTGCAGGCGTAAAAGAACAATCGTTTTTATTATGCCAAAATACAATCGTTCACGGGTTTTTGGAACTAAATGGACTAAATGTATTAGGTAAGCCGTGAAAGGGCTAATTCTGGCGTTTTTGGGGCTTATTTTAATACATTGAAACATTTAGGGATAAAAGCGTGTGAGGGATAAGGAGGAATTAACATGAGTGAACAAATTCAAAATGTTGAAACTACTGAAATTCAAAATAATGAGATTGAAAATACAGAAGTTGAGAAGTTAGAACTTACACCAGAAGAATTACAACGGAAAATCGATTCCGAAGCTGACCGCAGACTTGATAAGGTCCTTAAAAAGAAACAGCAAGAATGGGAAAGCGAATTGCAACAACGAATTGATGAAGCAATTAAAGAGCAACAACGCTTATCTCAGTTATCTGAGAAAGAGCGCAAACAAGAAGAACTTTCCAAGAAAGAGCAAGAACTTATTAAAAAGGAACAGGAACTCGCTCGTAAGGAATTGCGCTCTGAAACAATTGAAGTACTGCAAGAAAAAGAATTGCCTGCTAAATTCGCTGATTTCTTGCTTGCTGATAACGCTGAAAAAACACTGGAAAACATCAATAACTTTAAACAAGCGTTTGATAAGGCAGTTAATGAAGCAGTAAAGGAAAAATTACGTCAAGATACACCACCTGCTGGTGGAGGACAAACTTCAAACAAAAATCCATTTAGCAAAGAACATTTTAACTTAACTGAACAAGGTAAACTCATTCGTGATAATCCAGAACAAGCAAAACAATTAATGATTCAAGCTGGAGTAAATCCAGCAAAATACGGACTATAAAAAAGGAGAGGATTATAAATGACTACACGTTTAATTGATGTTATACAACCGGAAATTTTTACACCTTATACAATTCAACAAACAATGGAAAAATCTGCTTTAGTTCAAAGTGGAATTATCGAAAATAACAGTGAGTTTGATGAATTAGCAAGTGGTCCAAATACCCTTATTAATATGCCGTTTTGGAATGATTTAGGTAATGATGAATCTCAGGTTATGAAAGACGAAGGGAATATGTCCATTAATAAAATCACAACTGGACAAGATATTGCTCGAAAACATGCTCGTGTTAATGCTTGGGGTGCTAACGGATTATCCGCATTGTTATCTGGCGATGATCCAATGCGAGCGATTGGTCAACGAGTAGCTTCATACTGGTCTCGTGACATGCAACGAATTTTATTAGCAACACTTGATGGAGTATTTAAAAGTTCTTCAATGGTTAGTAAAGTACATGATGTTACTTCTGAAGAAGGTGACAAAGGAACACTCAACGCTAATACATTCCTTGATGCCATCCAAAAAATGGGTGATGCTAAAGAATTATTAACGGGTGTTATGATGCACTCGGCAGTAGAAACAGAGTTACGTAAACAAGACTTAATTGAATATGTGCCACAATCACAACAAGGTCAACCAATTCCGTATTTTATGGGTAAACGTGTGATTGTCGATGACGCTATGCCATATGACACTAATACAGGCGTAGCAGAAATGTACATTTTTGGTCAAGGTGCTATTGCGCTTGGAAACGGATCGCACCCACGAATTATTCCAACAGAAGTTGACCGTAACAAACAATCTTATTCGGGCGAAGAAGTATTGATTAATCGTCGTATCTTCATCTTGCATCCACGTGGCATTAAATGGAATGAAGGTGGGGTTACTGATGAATTCCCTACAAATGCTGAAATTGCTGTTGGTGCACGCTGGACTCGTGTGTATGAGCCAAAAGCAGTCCGTATCGTAAAATTCCGTTTCAACACCATTCCTCAAACTACAAGTGGAGGAGCATAATCTCCTTCACTTTTTATTAAAGGAAAGTGGTGAATAACATGTTAGAGCGAATTAAAACGATTTTGGGCATTGAAGATAATCTCCAGGACGAAGTAATTACAATCATCATGGAGAATGTTTCAAGCCACTTAAAAGCGTTACTAGGTAAAGATATTCCAATCGAACTAAATTACATTGTTGAAGAAATTACCGTTCGCAGATTTAATCGATTAGGTACAGAAGGCATGAAATCAGAAGAAGTTGAAGGTCATAGTGTAACCTTTTATGACTTAAAAGACGAATTTGTTCCCTATGAATCCGTAATAAATGCATACAAAGCAGATAATGGGGTTACTGGTCGTGGAAAGGTGTTGTTCATCTAATGCGCTTTAATGATCGTATCACCTTTGTTAAAGAGACCGAATCGTATTATGACCCCGTAAAAGGCGAATATGTCGAAGGAGAGCCGATATTAACGACAAAACCTTGTAATGTATCTACTCTAGGAATAAATCGCACAAACGAGCTATTTGGGAAAATAGACAAGTTGGTGACCGTGGCTAGATTGCAAAGACCGTATACAGATCCGTTTGATTATGTCCTTATCGACAACCAAAAATACAACATCATGCGCCAATCCGATTACCGGAAAGGCGTTTTTTATTTGGAGGGTGTTTCGAATGGCAAGAGCTAGTTTGTCGGTTAAAGGCGTGGATCAATTAGTGGGTAAGTTAAAACGAAACGCTAATCTTAATGACGTTAAAAACATTGTTAAGATGAACGGTTCGGAACTTCAAAGAGGCGCACAAAGAAACGCGCCAGTCGATACTGGTAACTTAAAACGAAACATTAACTTGCATATTGAGGATAACGGATTTACTGCAAAAGTTGTCAGTCGCGCTGAGTACAGTGGTTATGTCGAGTTTGGCACTAGATGGATCTATCCACGCCGATTTGTTGGAAAAGCATTCCACAAACAAAAGCGGAAATTCAACCAAGACATGAAACGCATTATGAAATGAGGTGATTGAGTGAAGTCACCACAGCAATCCATATACGACGCTGTTTTTGCAACGTCTTTGAATTTAGGATATTCCACTTATCCATACTTACCCGCTAAAGATGTTGCATATCCATTCGTATTTGTTGGTGAACAGTTTGACCAAGACATACCAACAAAAAGTGTTATTTACGGATTGGTTAACCAAACAATCCATATTTACCATACCTACAAGAAAAGGCGCGAATTAACAGATATGATGAACACTTTAAAACGTGAATTCCGCAAGTTAAAGAAGGCGGGAAACTATTATCTAGCGGTTAGAAATATAAACGCACAAACGATGATTGATAATTCCACAGGTGAACCATTACTGCATGGAATTATTGAAGTTGAATTCAGATTTAATTAGGAGGTTATGCACATGGAAATGATGCAAGGTAAAAACAAAGTGTTATTATTCCGCAGATTAGCTGACCAAAATACTGAAGCTGCTAAACTCGCTTTCCAAACAGAACACACATTCTCTTATTCACGTTCTCTAGACCGTATCGTTACAAAAGATGGGACGATTATTAAAGTCGGTGAACTAGAATCTGAGGTTAGTATCGAAGCAATTCAAGCGAAAGATGATCCAGTTCGTGATATGTTGCGAAATGCTGTTCTAAAAGGTGAAAAATTGGAATTATGGGAAGTTACTGTTGATGAGGAATTAAAAGACACGGATGGTAAGTATCCTGCAGTTTATTGTCAAGGGTATTTAGATTCATGGGAAGACTCAGCGGGGGCAGAGGATGAATCAACTGTTTCGGGTAAATTTATTGTGGAACTAGAGCCACAATTTGGTTTTGCGACACTTACAGAAGAACAGGAACAAGCTGTTCAATATGCATTTAGAGATACGATTGCAGTAGGTACAGGTGGACAATCTGCCACTGGAGGTATAGAAGAGGAGGAGTAATTCCTTCTCTTATTTATTTTTTAAAAAACAATAGGAAGGATGATTTAAATGAAATTCACAATTGCAGGTAAAGAGTACGAGTTAAAATTCGGTCTTAAATTCATTCGTGAATTAGACAAGGTATACACAGTCAATTATGAGGGATTGGAATTCGGTATGGGTGTAAACATGGCTTTCATGAATCTTCAACAGTTCAACCCAACCGCATTAGCTGAGGTTATCAAAGCGGCAGTATCTCATGAATCCAGTCCTCCAAAAATGAAACAAGTTGAGGAAGCTGTTGAGGAATACGCAGAGGAAAATGATGGACTAGAACAACTATTCGAAGATGTTCTTGAAGAATTGGGAAAGTCAAAGGTGACGAAAGCAACAATCGAACGGTTCAAAAAACTAGGAGCAGTAAAAGCCTAAAAAAAATAAGTTCCAAAGACCAATATGAGGAAATCATTTTAAATTGTTTTCGATATTTAGGTTTTACCAGCTTAAAAGATATAGAGATTTTAACCCTTTATGAGTATCAAATGCGGATGAAAGCTTATCGACTTGCAAGAGTGGACAAGGAATATGATATGCACTTGCAAGCATGGTTGAATCATGCAGTAACCGCAACAAAAGAACAAGGGAATAAACATGTTCCAGTTTATAAGTCTTTTAAAGATTTCTTTGACTACGAAAAACGACTAAAAGAAGTCGAAAAGCCAAAACGAAGTATTATAACCCCTCACCAGCGCAAAATGGCGAAACTAGCTGCAATGGTGAATAAGGAAAGGGGGTAGGTTCCCATAGCAGAAACATATAGTGTCGAAGCTATTTTAAAAGCCTCTGGCGCAAGTCAGTTTTCTAAAGCCTTCCAAAATGCTACAAAAAGCGTAGAAGGAGTAGATAAATCAGTTAAGAACGCAACTATCAGTATTGGCACTATGCTTAAAGCAATCGCAGGGAGTGCGGTTGTCATTGGTGCATTTAATGGGATAAGAAACTCAATCGATGGTGCGGTATCACGTTTTGATACACTAAACACCTTTCCTAGCGTTATGGAAATGATGGGGTTTAGTGCCGAAGAGTCAGAAAAAGCGATAAAAAGGCTATCTGATGGTATTGATGGATTACCGACGGCTTTAGACGAAGTGACAGGAACGGCACAACGTTTGGCAACCATGACAGGTGACTTAGATGGTGCGGTTGAAACAACAATAGCATTGAACAACGCTTTTCTTGCCAGTGGAGCAAGTACTGCAGATGCTAGTCGTGGTTTAGAACAATATGTTCAAATGTTGGCAACTGGAACGGTTGATTTGCAATCGTGGCGAACGTTGCAAGAAACAATGCCAATCGCGTTAAACAAAGTTGCCGAAGCATTCGGATATACAGGTAAATCTGCGCAAAATGACTTATATGAAGCGCTTAAAAGTGGCGAAATTACATTTGAACAGTTTAACGACAAAATCATCGAATTATCTAACACAACAGGTGGTTTTGCCGATTTAGCGAGAGAATCGAGTACCGGAATCCGTACATCCTGGCAAAACGTAAAGACAGCTGTTGTTAAAGGTGTAGCTGACATGATTGGTTCCATCGATGAAGCGTTAAGTAGTTTTGGAGGTATATCCGGTGTGCTAGATCGTTTTAAAGAAGGTGTGAAAACGGCATTTGGATTTGTCAATTCGATGATTCCTGTTGCCATCAATCTAATTAGAGAGGTATATAATGCAATTAAACCGTGGCTACCATTAATCGCAAGTGTAGTGACGGCTTTTCTAACGTTTAATATCGTTGTCGGTACAGTGAATAGTGTTAAAAGTGCCGTCATGGGATTACGAGCAGGAATAGCATTATTAAATGCTACATTGTTAGCAAATCCTGTAGCGCTCGTGATAGCTGTTTTAGCGGGATTAGCGGTTATGTTTGTCCACCTATGGAATACATCGGAATCATTTAGACAAAAGGTTACAGAAGTTTTCCAGGCTTTTCTTGACTTTGTTATGCCAATCGTTGAAACAGTGGTCACTTTTATACAGGAAATATGGGGACAATTGGTGTCTTGGTGGCAAGAAAACAATGAAATGATAATGGAAGTTGCACAAGCGATTTGGACCTATATTCAAGAGATTATATCTATCGCTCTTGACCTTATTTGGTCCATTATGCAAACCGTCTGGACAGCTGTACAAGACATTGTAATGATAGCGTGGGATTTCATCACCGGCATTATTCAAGGTGCGGTTGATCTAATAACAGGAATTATTCAATTCTTCGCAGCCTTCTTTACTGGAAATTGGTCGTCAATGTGGGATGCGGTGAAAAGTATTGTTGACGGTGTGTTGAATATCGTCAAATCGATAATTAGCGGTGCTTTTGATGCTATAAAATCAATAATTTCAACCATTTTAGATGTTATAAAAGATGTAATCAGCGCAGCTTGGGAAGGTATAAAAACTGTTATTAGTGGTGCTTTAGATGTAATCAAAAGTACCATATCAAACATCTGGGACGGAATTAAAAACACCATTTCTGACATTGTAAATAATATTAAAGATACTATTTCGGATATTTTCAATTCGCTAAAAGGTATTGTTAGCGACGCTTTCAACAACGTTAAAGATGCAGTCAAAGAAGGAATGGACAAAGCATACACAGCGGTAACGGATAAAATAAAAGATTTCTTCAATGCTGGAAAAAACATTGTCACATCAATAGCTGACGGAATTAAAAATGCGGTAGGAAAAGTTACCGATGCAATCAGCGGTGTAACTCAGAAAATACGTGATTTCTTACCGTTTTCTCCTGCAAAAGAAGGGGCATTACGCGACATTATGGATATCCAAATTGCTCAATCAATTGCACAAGCAATTGATAAGGGTAAAAATGTTGCTGTCCGTTCTATGGCTAATTTAACAGACGCATTATACAGTGAAATGCCACAGGTGGATATTGCTGGACAAGTCGCAAAAGCAAATTCGGGTATTCGAAGTACTGTGAGCCATGAGGTAAATCAGAATAATGCGCGTATTGAAAGTTTACTAGAACGCATTGCAAATAGAGGGCAAGTTATTGTCCTTGATACAGGTGAATTAGTAGGTGCAACATATAATCATTATGACCGTTTAGGCGGTAACAAAACTGTTTTAGCCGAAAGGTGGGGTAGATAATGGGAACAATCACAGAAGGCTTTAAAAGAGGAAATATACACACCAAAGAATTCGGTATGTGGCTTGTATCTCGCTCTGCCCCAACACCGGATGAAAAAACGATTACTGAATCCGTTCCTTTTATGCATGGAGTTTATGACTTTTCAATGATATTAGGTGAACGGATTTATGAAAACCGAATTATCAGTTATCAGTTTGAAATTATAGACATGAATTATCAGCAAAGAAAATTGATTCAAACAAAGCTAGAAAATTGGTTAATGAAAGACGGCTTTGCCCCACTTTATGATGATCATGCACCAGGTTATTATTACCTAGCAAAATGCACTGGTGTAGATGTTGAAGATACAAGTGGAGGTTTAACTGTAAATGTTGAATTTGAGGCATATCCATTCAAAATAAGCATTTTAGAAGAAGGTCACGACATATGGGATGACTTTAATTTCGAGTTGGATGTATCACAACCCGTTGAATACCAAGTAAACGGTACTTTAAATATCAATTTATTGAACGCGGGCTCGTGTAGTGTTGTACCAACGATAACGGTAAGCACAGCCATGACAATCCAAAAAGATAAAATTACTTATAATGTTCCACAAGGAGAATCCAGGAGTGAGTCATTTCGATTGATGATAGGTGAAAATCCTATGGCCATAACAGGGAATGGAACGATTAAGTTTACCTTTTACAAGGAGTTGATCTAATGTACGAGGTAACGATTTATGACGGGATAGGTGATAAAGTTGGGACAGTAATCCACTCACCCTATCCAAACGATATTAAGCTTTCCAGTGGATCAATTAAAAATGTACTACAGGGCATATCGAATATGTCCTTTTCCATCAATCTAAAAAATCCAAGTTGGGGTAAAATAAAACCATTAAAGACTTTGATTAAGGTAAGGGATGTTAAAAGAAACAAAGTTATCTTTAATGGTCGAGTACTTAAACCGACACAGCAAATGTCTAGTGCTGGTATGTTTTCAATATCTTATGAATGCGAGAGTATCAAAGCCTATTTGCATGATAGTCACCAAAGATGGGGAGAGTATCATAACATTACAGTCCGCGACTTTTTACAAGTGATTATAGACAATCATAATCGACAAGTAGAATCACACAAACAATTTAAACTAGGTAATGTAACCGTCACAGACTCCAATGATAGCCTTTATCGATATTTAGGGTATGAAGATACCTATGACACGATAAAAAATAAATTATTGGACCGTTTGGGCGGTTATTTAATTGTTCGAGAAGAGACTGATGGTAATTATATTGATTACCTTGAAAGTTATGGTGAGGTGTCAAATACCCCCATACGCTTACGAACCAATTTAAAAGACATGAAACGTGAAATAGATCCACTTGATGTCATCACACGTTTAATTGTACTTGGCGAAACAATAGAGTCAGGGGATGAAAATAACACAGAAGCAAGCCAACCACGATTAACAATAGCTTCCGTAAACAATGGGAAAGACTTTTTAGATGATGAGGAAATGATAAAAGAATTTGGGATTATCGAGGGAACTATTATTTACGATGATGTAACGGATCCAAATACTTTACTTAAACGTGGGCAAGAATTTTTTGCTAATCAAAAAGCTGCAAAAGTTAATTATACATTAACACCAGTTGATTTAAATCTACTTGATGAATCGTTTGATAGCTACGAAGTCGGGAATTGGTACCCAATTGAAAACCCTGTATTTGGTATAGAAGGTGAACGTTTACAGGTTATTGAAAAAAATATTGATATCATAAATCCTACACAAATGAGTTTGACAGTCGGAGAAAAATATAAGACCTTAACTCAATATCAAGTTGAAGCAAATAAAAAGGCTAAAACTGTTGAACAGTTGCAACAGACAGTAAGCAACCAATCACAGACTATAGCGGTTTTAAAAACCGAAATAACAGCCGTTGATAACGCAGTTAAAGAAGTCCAACAAACAATAGCTGAAAATGATATTCCAGCGTTGGAACAAGCCGTGGCTGATTTGCAAACAGCCATCCAAAATTTAAACAATGCAATAGGGCAAATACCAACATATGGACTAGCAACACCAACAAAAGATGGCCTTATGCCTAAAAGCGATAAAGCAAAATTAAACCTGATTACCGCGACCAAAAGCGTTAATCTGGACACATTAAAAACTAAATTAGATGATTTAGTACGCAGAGTTGAAGTACTCGAAGGAGGAAGCAACTAATGAAGATTAGTGAACTAGCCAAGAAAATCAAAGAGTTGACCGAGCAACTTTTGAAGGAGGTCATAAAAGATGGCAATACCGGAAAACATTGAACAACTGGCAAATGATGTAAGGACAAAAGTATATGGAAGAGAAGTACGTGAAGCGTTGGCAAGTGGAATTGAAGCAGCCGGAGAAACCGCAGAGGACGCACGAATAAAGAGTGAAGATACCGAGATACGGCAGACTGTACTCGAAAAACAATTTGACGACGAAATTGCGAACATGACGCTTGCCGATCCATCAAGCGCCGAGATTGTTGCGGCACGGACGAATGCAAATACTGGAGAAAGTTACGATACGATAGGACGGAGGCTGGACGCTGAGCATGCTAACGTTACCACGCAGTTGGCAGAGAAAGCAAGCCAAAAGGATTTAGATTTTTTAGAGGCACAATTTAATACGAAAGTTTCTGATATTGAAACACGAATCCCACTTAATTTTAGGAAAGTCAGATTTATCGGTCATAGAGGGTATTCTGGGATATCTCCTGAAAATTCTTTAATAGCATTTGAAATGACGGGTACAAATCGGGGGGCATTCTGGGGATGTGAAACCGACATTCGGCAAACATCAGATGGTAGGTTTGTCTGTATGCACGATGACACAATTGATCGAACAACAACAGGAACAGGAAGTGTGGCAAACTTAACATTTTCTCAAATTCGGCAACACAAGATTGACTTACAAGCAATATTAACAAGAGCAAATCAAGTTGTTCCTACTCTTGAAGAATATTTGGAAGTCATGACACAAATTGATGTTGTTCCAATTATTGAAATTAAAGCAGCATTGAATTGGCAAAATTTCGTGAACATTATTCGAAATTATGGTTTTGAAGATAAATGTATTGTAATTAGTGGAAGTCAAGCCTACTTACAATCTGTTCGAGATTTATCAAAGAAGATCAAAATGATGTATTTATGTAATGCGGTAACGGATACAGAAATTCAGATAGCAAAAGCCATTGGAAATTGTGGAATTAATACATCCACTGTATCAAAAGAAGTTGTACAACTTGTGCATGGTAATGGTTTAGAAATTGGCATGTGGACGTTAGATGACATAACAATAATTGAAAATGCGATTAAATATGGCGTTGATTATATTACTACTAATAATGGAGCTGGTCGGTTTATAAACAAATTTAAAAGAATTACACTAACAAAATCGGATACATCAAATTCATTAGCGGTAAGTCAACAATATTCTTCTGAATACGTTACTATGTCTTGGGACGAATGGAGAAATGCAGTTTATGTTAAGTTTGAATATCCTTTTACAGGATTCCCCGGTGAGATTGGGACATCTGCATTTTTGTCAGTAAATAGAAGTACAAAAGATTTGGGATACACGTTTGCTACAGCCACCGAAAGTTTTATGGGGCTATATTTAACCGTATATAAAAATGGAAGTATTATTAATCCACTAACAAGTTTAACAGATCTTATTTGGATATCGATGTTAGTATTTAAATATTAATTGGAAGAAATTGCGCGGTAACAAAAACATAAGCTGCGGCAACAAAAGTGTCCACACTGTATGGACACTTTTTATTTAGGAGGTAATGAAATGGATAACACAATAAAAATTGTTTTAGGAGTCGGGGGCGGACTAGCCTCCTTTTTGTTTGGGGGTTGGTCAGCTTTGATTCAAACACTTGTATTTTTCATTGTATTAGATTATGTATTTGCGGTAATAGTCGCGGCGGTAAACGGACAATTAAATAGTAAGATTGGGTTCAAAGGTATTGTTAAAAAAGTAGCAATATTGGTGTTAGTCGCAGTTGCCCACCAAGTAGACCTAATTTTAGGAGATGACAGTCTGATTCGTGATTCTGTAATCTTCTTTTATATTGCCAACGAATTATTATCTATTCTTGAAACAGTTGGAAAGACGAGTTTGCCTATACCTGATGTATTAAAAAAGGCTATCGAAATACTAAATAATAAAGGAGAGGATGGTTCAAATAATGAAAAAAATAAATAAAGTTTTATCAACGCTAGTACTTTCAACGGTACTGGCGTTTTCTTTTGCCGGTCCGAGTTTTGCAGCAAAGCAACCGGACATTGATTTTATTGACGTGAGCCACTGGAACGCTGAACAGGGACTGCCGTTGTCTTTTTATCAAACTATCAAACTCGGAGGAGTCCAAGGTGTAGTTGTCAAAGTTTCCGAGGGTACTAGTTACTTGGACCCCGCCGCAAGCGTAAATATCGCAAACGCAAAACAAGCCGGGCTTGTTACATCTGCATACCATTTCGGCCGATTAACAAGCGTTGCTGATGCACAATCTGAAGCAAAATGGTTTGACAAGACATTGCAAAAAGTTGGCTTTAACAAGGATACTGATGGATATGTAGTGCTAGACTTAGAAGTAACATCAGGTGTGACAAATAAGGCAAAACTCACCGAATATGCCAATGCATTTATAAAACAAATGCAGGAGTTAGGTTATACGAAAGTAGACATATATAGCGGAAGTTACTTTTATAACACACATCTAAATCCTAGTAATCTAACAATCGATAAACCTTGGTTGGCTCGTTACTCATCCATTTATCAGGAGCCGCAATGGTCCAATGGCAAAGGTGCTTGGCAATGGTCAAGCACGTATAAATTTAGAGGATTTGAGAGTTACGGCTATTTTGATGTCAATGACGATTTCGCGGGCAAGTATACATCCACTAACGGCGTGGAAAGCGCAACGCCAACAGGGGAAGTAAAGCATATCGGATCCTTGTCACTGGTGGATTACTTGAAATCAGTTGGAAAAGATGCGTCATTTAATGCAAGAAAAGCTCTGGCAGCACAATACGGTATCTCTAATTACACCGGATCCGCAGCGCAAAACTTAGCTTTACTCTCTAAGTTAAAAGACGGTGTACAACCAACACAAAGTACATCCACAACCACGACATACACAGTCAAACGTGGTGATACGCTTAGCGGCATTGCGGCTAAATATAACACTAGTGTTGGTAGGTTAGTAGCTTTAAATAATATTAAAAATGCAAATTTTATCAAGGTAGGACAAGTGCTGAAAATATCAGGTGCAGCGGCCACTACGTCTACAGGTAAAACATATCATAAAGTTGTTGCCGGTGACACTGTATCAGAGCTTGCTAAAAAATATGGATCAACAATTGCGCAAATTAAGTATTGGAATGGACTTAATAGTAAATATACTATTTATGTCGGCAAAACTATCCGGGTAAAATAATGTGGAATATGAAGGGATTTCCCCCTTTTTTATCGAAGTTATTATTATCACTTTTAAGGGGGGGATATTTGTGAAGTTTAAAAAGATTTATGTGTTATTGATTACAAGTTTTTTAGTTTTGTCAATTTTATCTTTTAAGCCCATCGTGTCTAGTGCAGCTGTAAATTTTATTTGGCCTGCAGATGGAACCGTAACATCAGGTTTTGGTTCTCGAGGTGGTGGGAGCTTCCATTATGGAATTGACATTGCCAAAAGCGGAACAGTACCAATAAAGGCATCAGCAAGTGGAACCGTCTCAAGGTCATATAATTCATCCTCGTATGGAGAGGTAGTATTTATCCAACATAATATTAATGGTCAGGTTTATGAAACAGTTTATGCTCACATGAGGTCTGGTTCAAGAACTGTTTCTGCAGGACAAACAATATCACAAGGACAAATTCTTGGATATATGGGAAGTACGGGAGATGCAACTGGGCAGCACTTGCATTTTGAATTACATGTAGGTACATGGAATTCATCAAAATCAAATGCGGTTAATCCTTTAAATTATTTAGGCAAAGAACTAGAACATCAAAATCCCCCTGGGATTGGTACTGCGATATCAAAATTCCCAGAAGGGTATGGAGTAAATTACTATGATTCTCCAAATGGTACATTCAAAGGGAGAATAACAAGAAAAATACCTTATATCGTATATGAAGAAAGTGACGGGTGGATTGATATTGGTCAAAGTTCTTGGATAAAACTCGAAAATATGGATTTTACAAGGTATCTTACTAAATCCAAGTACCCAGAAGGATATGGAGTAAATTACTATGATTCTCCAAATGGTACATTTAAGGGTAGAATCTATGCACCCACCCCTTACTTTGTATATGCTAGAAAAGATGGTTGGGTAGATATAGGGGGGAACTGTTGGATACCTGAAGAAAATTTAATTATCTGGGCTCCCTAATTTTATTTGGAAAAGCTTGCAAACACATTGTAAAAGTGAAAATTTATAAAAAACTAGTTGAATCCTTTAGGAGCAAAAATCGTGAAATAAAAAAGAGGGGAAAAATCCCCTCTATTTTAAAAATCCCCATTTGAAAAATATCCTCACGCTCTCCAATCAGCTTCTTAAATCCCCTTAAAAATTTAATAAATATGGACAATCGGTTACCTCATATATATCTGTTGAGGTGATACATAGGTGCATATAAAAATTATCAGCGGAGATTCTACTGACAAAATTAGAAAAGCTTGTTATGATTACCTATATGAAAAGTACAGGAGGGAATACCTCAATGATAGGAATCTATGTCAGGGTATCGACAGAGGAACAAGCGAAGCACGGTTACAGTATCAGGGACCAAATAGACAAGTGCCGAAGCAAAGCGGAGACGGATGAAATATTGGAATATATTGATGATGGAGTTTCTGGAGAATTTCTAGATCGGCCGGCATTAAATAAACTTCGTGAAGATGTAAAAAATGGAATCATTGATAAAGTTATATGTTATGATCCCGACCGCCTTTCCAGAAAATTAATGAACCAATTAATTATTACGGAAGAAATTGAGAAAAACGCAGAATTAGTTTTTGTTAATGGCGAATACATGAAAACTCCTGAAGGTATGCTTTTTTATCAAATGCGTGGAGCCATTGCAGAATTTGAAAAGGCAAAAATCACTGAGCGGATGTCGAACGGTCGGAAAAGGAAGGCAAAAGAAGGTAAAATTATTAAAGATCCAAAAATTTATGGCTACGTATATAATAAGGATACTTCTCAACTTGAAATCAATGAAAATGAGGCACAAGTTGTTAGATTAATATTCGACTTATTTACTAGACCGAACGGTAGAGTACAAGGGATAAATGGAATTGCCTTTTATTTGACTGACCGGAAAATACCTACAAAACGTAATGCTAGTGTTTGGCATCGTCAAGTGGTTAGGCAAATATTAATGAACGAAGCATATATTGGTCGTTTTTACCACAATAGATGGGATACAGAAGGAAACCTAAAAGCAAAAAATAAACAGCTCCCAACCGGTGAAAAAATCCCAATGAAGGAAAGACCGAGGGAAGAATGGATTGAAATTTCTTGCCCACAAATAATAGATGAAACAACATTTTATTACGCCCAAAAACTTTTAAAAGAGTCGCGGAGAAGATGGGCAAAAAAAGGTAAAAAACAATATTTATTAAGCGGTTTATTAAGATGTGGCGAATGTGGAAATACCATGCCTGGAGTGTATGCAAAAAACTGGGGGAAATATGAAAGAATGTACACCGATAAGAAAAATACGGCAGGCGCAAAAAATAAAGGTTGTGGTATGAGAATAAAAGCAGAAGAAATCGAAAACAATGTTTGGGACAGTATAAAAAATTGGCTAAATAGCCCTGCTGAAATTGCTGCGGCAAGTGAAACAGAACTGATGAAGTCTACATCATTTGAAGATGAAGAAATGGAAAGAATACAAAATGAAATAGGAAAAATACAGGCAGGTAGGAAAAAACTATTACGTTTAATTTCAAGTGATTTTGACATATCGGAAAATGAAATTCGAGAAGAATTAAAAGAATTGAAAGAGAAAGAAGAAAATTTACGAAAAAGATTGAAGGAATTGGAGATAGTAAAAGAGAAATCTAATAATGAAATGTTAAGTCATCAAGTTTACCAACAAGCAGTTAACTATTACCTAAGTAAAGGGCAAGAAGAATTAACATTTGAGGAAAAACAAGAATTGATACGAATGATTGTACGTGAAATTATTGTTTACAAGGATAGTTTGGAGATCAAGACATTCTAATGCATAGTTATTGACATTAGTATCGAAATACTCATGCACTTAAGGGCGTTAAAAAAGACAAAAAAGGACGTCTCTTTACATGATCCAATCGGCCGGGATAAAGAAGGGAATGAAATTAGTTTAATTGATGTATTGAAATCCGATTCCGAAGATGTTATTGATACCATTCAGTTGAATATGGAATTAGAAAAGGTAAAGGAATATATCAGCATTCTTGATGAGCGCGAAAAAGAAGTGATTATCGGCCGATTTGGGCTTGGTATGGAAAAGGAAAAAACGCAAAGAGAGTTAGCAAAAGACTTGGGGATTTCGCGCAGTTATGTTTCCCGAATTGAAAAACGTGCTTTAATGAAAATGTTTCATGAGTTTTACCGGGCAGAAAAGGAAAAAAGGCAATCCTAAGCTGTTGCCGCCTGAAATTAAAACAGGAATGAAAAAATAAGGGCTGCCATCGATTGAATTTCTTCCGGAAAAAGGATGCGGAAGAAAACATTCGATGAACGGTCCTTTTTGTACGTTTTTATAAATTTCCAGCAAAGATGTAAATTCTATGTAGCGGGAAATTTTAAGTTTCAAATTTAAGTACTTAAGAAAAGCTACGAAGCGATACTCCGCAGCCAAAATTTTTTTGACGAACAACACATTGTGATTCGGTTAAACGATCAAATCAAAAAGTTTCGGAATCATATTTTTTTTACCTTTAACGTACTTATCATTAAAAAAGAAAGAATGATCATTAAATATAAATAAATTATGGCCGGGATAAATTGGATGCCAAGATAGCTGAATGTCAGAATACATCCGGCAGCCGTAATTGGCAACCCACTAAAATAACAGTTATTTTCGGTAATATTAAATCTGGCAAGTCGAAATGCCCCGCAACCGATGAAAAAGACGGTGATAAAAATTCCCGCGCTGGAAAAATAATGAATAATTCCTTGATATAATAAAAGTGCGGGTGCAACGCCAAATGATATAATATCACTCATGGAGTCTAATTGTTTACCAAGCTCAGATTCTATTTTTAGCTTACGAGCAACCATTCCGTCAAATCGGTCCAGTAGGGCAGCCGAAAAAATCAAGAATAAACTATAATTAAGTTCACCTTGTATTGTAAAAATAATCGAGAAACCGCCTAAAAATAAATTACTTAGAGTCATCATATTGGCCAATTGTGATTTAATCTTCTTCAGAGTGACATCAATGATTTGAAATTTAAAAAACAAGTAAATCCATCCTCTCTAAAAATTATATTGGTAGAGATTCTTTTCTATATTATTATATTTTATGAAAGATGTTTAGGAAAGCGAATCGTTTGGGAGGTATTCCATGCGAAAAATTATTTATCAAAAATGTATTGAATTGACCAATCGGGCCTGGTTATCCAACTTGATCCGACAATTTACCAGGTCTAAAATTAGTAAAATCATCATCCCTTTCTTTGTCAAGATTTATAAAATTGATATGAGTGAGTTCGAATATCCTTACAATGAATATACGACATTACATGAGCTTTTTATTCGTAAATTAAAAAGAGGGACAAGATTGATTGATTCAAATATAAATACGGTCATAAGTCCGGTTGATGCTACTATTGAGTCGGCAGGTTCAATTGAGCCGTCAACGGATATTAAAGTTAAGGGGAAGATGTATTCCTTGAAGGAAATGCTCGGCAACGGTGAAAAAGCAGTACAATACCGAGACGGATATTTTATTGTTTTATATTTAAGTCCAAAACATTACCATCGCATACATAGTCCGGTTAATGGAAAAGTAATCAGTCGCTGGGAGTTAGGGGATCGTTCGTATCCTGTTAACCGTTTGGGGCTTGAATATGGAAAAAACCCTTTGGCAAAAAATTACCGCTCCATTTCAGAGATTAATCACAAAACCGGAAAAATGGCCCTTGTGAAAGTCGGAGCGATGTTTGTAAATTCCATTGAATATACGAATGGCAGTATGAATCTAAAGAAAGGAGAAGAGATTGCATATTTTTCATTCGGCTCCACTGTCGTCCTTTTATTTGAAAAGGATACATTTCTAATTGATGAGAGGATATCGGTTCCACATCCGGTAAAAATGGGAGAGGTAATTGGACATTTAGTTAAAAAATAAGGTTCCTCACTATTATACACAAGCAGTGAGGAACAATATGATCAGGAAATTTACATAGGATGGATTTCACTTTGAATTTACGAGCTGCCTAAAGACTTGGACGTCTGAGTTTTCTTTATTTTATTCAAAAGTGATCGACGCTCCATTTCTTTCTCAATGAGGTGGATGAACTCGGGTGAAAGTTGAAGTTCCAGTGCTTTATAATATGATTCGATTAAAAGTTGATCAGATAAATTTTCCATTTTTTCGGTATTCACCGTTCACCTCCAAAATTCATATAATCGGGGAAATCATCATATACTAAAAGATTGGACTTTCATAAAAGTTAATACAACTTTATCAAAAATTTTATTAGAGAACAAGCGTTCCAGTTATCCACATTCAAAGTGGATAAGCTGTGATTAACTTGTTAATAAAACTTTAAAATATAAGAATTGACAAGCTGAAAAATGTGTATAAACTTATCCACAGCTGTTGACAAAAGTAGAAATATGTCGAAATATTTTTTTAAATTGTCAAATAATAATGAAACTTGTCGAATAGAGGGATAGCGGTTTTTCCAATAAAAAATATATCTTAACTTGCAAAAAAACCGTAAAGAAAATATGATTAGTAATATGTTTAATCCTTTTGTCCCACACTAACGGTCACTAAATCTTCCTCCAGAGGCTTAAGGGAAGTCAAAGATACAAGGGAGGAAGATAAAGTGTCCGTAAGTGCCCGATTGGTTCAACTAACCGGCAGTGGGCTGAAGAAAACCCCCACTGCTGGAAGTATCACTTGACAGTAACTGGATAGAGATAAACGGAGTCATATGAGGTGTCGACAATGTTAAAACGGTTTTTACCAAATGAGTATGTTCAATCAATTTTTGAAATCACTCCCCAATTTTTAAAAGAAAGGAATATTCACGGGATTATTACCGACCTGGATAATACGTTAGTTGAGTGGGATCGTCCGTTGGCAACGCCGGAACTTACGGCTTGGTTCAAAGAAATGCGCGACAATGGGATACAAATTGTTATCCTTTCCAATAATAATGAAAAACGGGTACATAAATTTGCTACACCTTTAGGCATCCCTTATATATATAAGGCACGAAAACCACTGGGTAAAGCTTTCCGGAAGGCACTTGCAATCATGAAGTTGCCGAAAGAACAAACGGTCATGATTGGCGATCAATTATTGACAGATATTTTTGGCGGAAATTTGTCCGGTTTCTTTACAATCCTTGTTGTTCCTGTTACAGAAACAGATGGACTGGCAACAAAACTTAATCGAATGATTGAAAGAAGAATATTAAATTGGTTTAATAAAAAAGGCTTACTGCAATGGGAGGGCACAAAAGGTGGAGAATAGGCTGATTTGTATCGGATGCGGGGCGGCTATTCAATCAGAAGACCCGTCGCAACCCGGGTACGTACCTGCTTCATCCATGGAAAAGGAACAGGTCATATGCCGCCGCTGCTTTCGATTAAAGCACTATAATGAAGTACAAGATGTCGCATTGACCGATGATGATTTTTTGAAAATATTAAATGGTATCGGAAATACGACCGGACTAATTGTTATGATTGTCGATATTTTTGATTTTAACGGCAGCTGGCTCCCGGGGATTCACCGCTTTACAGGCGGAAATGATGTACTTCTGGTCGGCAATAAAGTAGATTTGCTGCCAAAATCGGTCAATCATAACCGGCTGAAAAATTGGCTGCAACAACAAGCGAAAAGCTTAGGATTAAAACCAATTGACGTGGCCTTGGTCAGTGCGGAAAAAGGATTATATATAAAAGAAGTCATGGAATTAATCGAGCAATATCGGAACGGAAATGATGTGTATGTGATCGGTTGTACCAATGTCGGCAAATCGACCTTTATCAATCGAATCATCCGTGAAGGGACCGGAGAAGAAAACATAATTACAACATCTTATTTTCCCGGCACAACTTTGGATATGATTGAAATCCCACTTGATGACGGCAAATCGATTTTTGATACACCGGGAATCATTAATCATCATCAAATGGCACATTTTGTTCATAAGAAAGATTTAAAGCTGATTACCCCGAAAAAGGAAATTAAACCAAAAGTGTATCAATTAAATGAGAAACAAACACTATTTTTCGGCGGGCTGGCACGATTTGATTTTATAAAAGGCGAACGGTCTTCTTTTGTATGTTATTTATCGAATGAGTTACAAATTCATCGGACAAAATTAGAGAAAGCTGATGAGTTATATGAAAATCATAAAGGGGAATTATTAAGTCCGCCGCGAAAAGAAGATTTAACAAATTTTCCGGAATTCGTTCGTCGGGAGTTTTCCGTTAAAAAAGGAAAGACGGATATTGTGTTTTCCGGCCTCGGTTGGGTAATGGTTCCGGACGGTGGAGTTGTTGTCGCCGCCTATGTTCCAAAAGGTGTCGAAGTATATGTACGTGATTCGTTAATTTAATTTATATGACGTTCATAAGGAGTAGGATTTATATGTTAACTGGAAAGCAGAAACGATTTTTACGGTCAAAAGCTCATCATCTCGTACCGATTTTCCAAGTCGGTAAAGGTGGCGTGAATGACAATATGATTAGACAAATAGCAGATGCTCTGGAAGCACGGGAGTTACTCAAGATAAGCGTATTGCAAAATTGTGAGGAAGATAAAGAGACGGTGGCTGAAAAATTATCACGCGGGGCAGATGCAGAACTTGTACAAATAATCGGCAACACAATTGTTCTTTATAAAGAATCAAGGGAAAATAAACAGTTGATTTTACCGCAATAAGAGGATGATGGCATGAAGAAAAAGATAGGAATTCTTGGCGGAACCTTTGATCCTCCACATATCGGTCATTTGATTATTGCCGATCAAATCCTGAACTTATATAAACTGGATGAGATTCGATTTATGCCGAATTATCTTCCGCCCCATAAAGAAAAGCTTTCAAACACAACGATTCAAGACCGGTTACGAATGTTGGAACTTTCGATTAAAGAACATGACCGGTTTAAAATTGAAACAATTGAGTTAAAACGGAAAGAAAAATCATATACTTACAATACGATGGTTTTATTAAAACAATTAGAGCCGGATCATGAATTTTTTTTCATTATCGGCGGCGATATGATTGATTATTTACCGAAATGGTATAAAATAGAAGAATTGATGGAACTTGTTCAATTTATTGGCGTCGAGCGACCGATGTCCAAAGGAGAAACGACTTATCCGATTCAATTTATCGATATTCCGTCAATCTATATTTCTTCGTCAATGATTAGGGAAAAAATTGCCAATGGCCAATCGGTGAAATATTTATTACCGGAACATGTGATTTCCTATATTGAGGAGCATAAATTATATGGAACGAAATGAAGCAATAGCGATTATTAAAGAACATTTACCGGAAAAACGATTTATTCATACTTTAGGTGTTATGGAAACAGCAATTCAATTGGCAAAAACATATCATTGTGATGAGAAACAAGCCGAACTTGCCGCAATTTTCCATGATTATGCAAAATATCGACCGGCGGAAGAAATGAAACAAATTATCATTAAAGAAGGTATGCCCAAGGAGTTATTAGCATTTAACACGGAAATTTGGCACGGTCCGGTTGGCGCTGTTTTGATAAAAAATGAGATTGGAATTGATGACGAAGATATTTTGAATGCGATTCGTTATCATACGACCGGGAGACCGGGGATGACAACACTTGAGAAGGTCATTTTTTTGGCCGATTATATTGAGCCAGGCAGAAGTTTTCCCGGTGTAGAGGAAGTAAGGGAATTGGCCAAAACCGATTTGGATGGTGCCGTTTTTCGTTCTTTGCAAAATACCATTATTTTTTTAGCTAAGAAAGGTTTTGCTATTTATAAAGACACTTTAGATACGTATAACAGTTTTTTACTAAAAGGAGGCATTAATCCATCGTATGACAAATCGTGAGTTATTATTGACGGCAGTCAAAGCAGCTGATGATAAAAAAGCGGAAAATATTGTTGTATTGAATATGAAAGGAATTTCCTTGATTGCTGATTACTTTGTTATTTGTCACGCTAATTCTGACAAGCAAGTCCAAGCCATTGTTAAAGAAATTAAAGATCAAGTTGATGAAAAAGGCTTCCCTGTCAAACGTTTGGAAGGATTTGAACAAGCAAGATGGGTCTTGGTCGATCTAGGGGATGTGGTCGTTCATGTTTTTCATCGGGACGAAAGAAACTATTACAGCCTTGAACGTTTATGGGGAGATGCCCCGCAAGAAGATGTAATGAGTGAACTTTCACAATGAACTATAAACATTTTTCCCTGCTTTATGATCAACTGATGGATGAGGCACCGTATGATCAGTGGATGGAATTTCTCACAACGCAAGTAAATAACCATTTTTCTGAGGCAAAAAAAGTATTAGATCTCGCCTGTGGAACGGGGGAAATGTCAATCCGGCTTTTTGAAAGAGGCTTTGACGTTGTCGGGGTTGATTTATCCGAAGAAATGTTATCCATCGCATATCAGAAAGCAGTGGATAAAGGTTTTCGTATTCCGTTTTTTCGCCAAAATATGACCGAGCTTACCGAGTTTTCCTCTTTTGATATCGTTATTATTTTTTGTGACTCGTTGAACTATTTACAAACAGAACAGGATGTCGCAAATACATTTACATCTGTTTTCCAATGTTTGAATCACGGGGGATTACTGTTATTTGATGTTCATTCTCCTTATAAAATGGAGAATGTTTATGCCGGGGCTACATTTGCGTATAACGGGGACGATATTTCTTATATTTGGAACAGCTATGCCGGTGAGTACCCGTTATCGGTTGAACATGAATTGACGTTTTTTGTTTTTGATGAACAGAGCGGAAAATATGATCGATATGATGAATTACATAAGCAACGCACGTATCCTAAAAGTCAGTATGAAAACTGGTTAAAAGCAGCCGGTTTTCAAATTTTGTCAATAACCGGAGATTTTACGAATGAACCTGTTTCCGAGACAACGGAAAGAATCTTTTTTACGGTAAAAAAACCGTAATCGTCAATCACAAGGTTATCAATGGACGAATCATAAGTCTGTTGATAACCTTGTTGTGTTATGCCCCGCTAACCAGCGTCGCACAAGTTTTTTAAAAAATTTTTTTGAGCAGAAGGATTTTTGGAGAATTTGTCGAATACGTAATTATACGTTATGAAATTCAAACTGATTTTTAATGATATTGATTTCCCTGTCAAATTTGTTATGCGTTGCCCTGAAAATTTTCCTGAAGATATCTTCCACTGCACTTTCTTCCAAGACATTGATTCCTTCTCCGGTGATACCACCCCTTACTGTAACTTTTTTCTGTAGTTCTGGAAAGGTGTAATATTTTTTTTCAATTAACATCCCCATTCCAATAAACATATCCGCGGCTAATTTTGTAGCGAGTTCCTTGTCAATATTTGTTTCACTTACTGCTGCATCGATAAATTTTTGCAATAAATAACTAAAAAAAGCCGGACCGCAACTGACGATATCGGAAGCAACCCTTGTTATTTGTTGATCAATGATAACCGGTTTTCCTATATGGGAGAGTAAACCGATCATCACATTCTTCCAAACATCGGTACATTTTTCACCAAAAGTCAATAAACAAACACCTGATAAGGCACGATTGGTAATACTTGGTATTGCCCGTACACAAGAGCAAGGGACAACTGTTTCCAATTGTTCAACCGATATCGGGCTGGTGATGGAAACAAGACATTGATCCCTTGTTAATCGATCTTTTATTTTTGTAAGAACCGGATGGATATCGAGTGGTTTGGTACAAAGAAAAATTAAATCACTTTTTTCAACTAATTGCTCTATATCTGTTTCGATATGAAGGTTGGGATACATTTGTTTCAGCCGGTTAGCCTTCTCAATCGTACGGTTAGTAATTGAAATATTTTTTTCACATACGGCTTTTCCGTTAATGAGGGCTTCGGTAAGAATCGTTCCCATATTTCCGGTTCCGATGATTCCAATATGCACATAATCCCTCCTTTTCGAAAAAATATCTCATCTAACTGTATGAAAGGAATTGATGTTTTATGACAAAAGGGCAAATGTTCATTCAATGGGTACAGGAAAAAAAGCAATGGTTGATCATTGGTCTTGTTTGTGTCGGGGCTGCGATCTTTTATTTCTATAATCAAAATGATGATGTGGATTTAATGAATCGGCAAGAAGTGATTAGTGAAGACATAGTTGCGGAAAATCATTCCCAAAAGGAGCAAGAACATCCAAATTCAAATGATAGTGCTGCATTGTCGAAATCGCAACCGATGAAAGTCGATATCAAAGGTGCTGTGATGAATCCCGGAGTATACACGGTTACCGGTAACGAAAGGGTTATTGATATTATCGAAAAGGCTGGCGGGTTATTGGATGATGCCGATATTGTAAAGGTGAATTTATCTCAAAAGGTTATGGATGAAATGGTTATTTATATTCCGAAAATTGGTGAAGAAGTCTTGGCAGCTGAAAATATCCCGGTGAATTCGGGTTCACAAAGCAGTGGAGGAGACGGGAAAGTGAATATTAATCAGGCAGATGCCAGTGCTCTTGATTCGTTGCCGGGAATTGGGCCTAGTAAAGCAGAGGCAATCATTGAATATCGGGAAACAAACGGACCATTTCAAAAAGTGGAAGATTTAATGAATATTTCCGGCATTGGTGAAAAAACGTTTGAAAAATTGAAAGACCAAATTACTGTACAATGAACAAGTGAGGTATTTTTAATTATCCTACCAATCTTAAAGGATTCCAATGAATGGGGATCAAAATGCCCCGATTTGTGCAACAATCAATCAGTGGGATAAAGCCCCACTGATTGATATATCATTTATGATTGACTGGCACAAAATAATCAGTCTACACTATTGATAGCAAGAAACCAATTATGGACAGAAAGAAGGATGAACCGTGCAACGAATTGAATGGGATCAGTTTTTTATGGCACAGTGTTTTCTCATTTCCACCAGAAGTACATGTACAAGATTGGCTGTCGGCGCAACGATTGTTCGAGATAAACGGATCATTGCCGGCGGTTATAACGGATCGATTGCCGGCGGGGATCATTGTATTGATAAAGGTTGTTATGTGATTGATAATCATTGTGTTCGAACCATCCATGCCGAAATGAATGCGATTCTTCAATGTGCAAAATTTGGCGTTCCGACTGAAGGAGCGGAAATCTATGTGACTCATTTTCCATGCCTGCAGTGTACCAAAGCGATCATCCAAGCCGGAATTAAAGTAATCTATTATGCAGAAGATTATAAAAACCATCCATATGCATTGGAATTGTTGGAGCAGGCCGGCGTAAAAGTGGAAAAAGTGAATTTTGATAAAAGTGTTTTTGCTATGAAGATATAAGGAAAAAGAGGGAAGCAATTGGTTTGGCTGATTGCTTCACCGGCATTTTTCAGAAACCAGGAAAAGATGATGTTTGCTGTTGTGGCTTTTTTGTGCGTATACTTAATTCTCGAATTCGCATCTTTGCCGGAAATTTATACATGGTTAACGTATAAATAGAATGGGAGGGGTTGCCATAAGAAGCGGAACATTCATATATTTCGGTTTGATAATCGTTTTCGCATTTTTAAGTTACCATCACTTTTCCTTGGGGCTTACCGTAATGGTATCGTATCTTTATCTTCTGCAACATCGTCTTGAACAGCGATTTTTACTTATTTTATTAACAAGCTATGGAATATGTCTTCTTTTTTTCTTTTTCCATTTCGAGTCACAAAATCAGGACCCGACAGATAAGAAAATCGAGACGGACATATCGTTTACCGGATATCCGAAATTTGATGGGGATAAATTAAGTGCTACGGTTAAGACGGTTACTGGAGAGAAATTGGCTCTCACCTACTATGTTCGGACTGAAGAAGAAAAGACAAAATGGTCCTCGATTCTTCAGCCGAATACCGTTTGTACCGTTAATGGAACACTGAAAACACCGCCGGAACCGACCAATCCAAATGCATTCAATTATCGTCAATACTTGCGAACGCAAAATATTAAATACTTGATATCCGTTGATACGATTCGAACTTGTCAAAAGGGTAAAGAGACATTTTATACAAACTTATTAAAATACCGAGAGCAAAGTATGGCTTTAATTAACCATTATTTTCCGGAGCGGATTGCTCCATTCATTAATGCATTGTTGTTTGGAAATGATGATCAAATGGAAGAAACGACAGCTGAAGCATATCGGCAACTCGGTTTATCCCATCTTTTAGCCATTTCCGGATTGCATGTAACAATTATTAGCGGTTGTGTTTATTTTATATTATTGCGTCTCGGAATCTCGAGAGAATCAGTAAGAACGGGGATGTTATGCTTTCTTCCAATCTATGCCGTTATTTCCGGTGCAGCACCATCTGTGATTCGTGCGGTGGTTATGGCATGGCTTGTCTTATTTCTTTCCAGGTGGAAAACTGTCATTCACCCGGTGGATGCGCTCGCTATATCTTTTATTATGTTTGTTTTCATAAATCCGTTTATTCTTTATCATGTAGGGTTTCAACTTTCCTATTTGGTCACCTTTGGTCTATTATTATCAAAATCGCTTTTTGAGAGAACGAAAAGCTCTTTGGAAAACGGTTTTTGGATTGCACTGCTTTCACAATTAGTCGCCTTACCCGTTTTACTAAATTATTTTTATGAATTTTCCTTTCTCAGTATTTTTCTAAATATTATCTACGTACCGTTATTTTCGGTCATCATTCTCCCTTTATGTCTATTGACTTATTTTCTGCTATCCCTTTTCCCGGCAATAGGACAACTCGGTGTCAACTTGTTAACACTGATTTTTTCAAATGTGAACCGGTTTGCAGAATGGGTTTACCAGTTTGATATATTTCATATTGTTTTAGGTAGACCGCCTCTTATCCTGTTTCTGGCTTTTTTCATTTTTTATTTTATTGGCTTTGCCCTCTTTGAAAGGGATGGTTTGAAAAAGAAAAAGCTGCTGATTACCTTGTTTGTTGTCCCTGTTTGTCTCCAAATTTTCATGGTGAAATTTTCACCGGTGGGCGAGGTGACATTTATTGATGTTGGGCAAGGAGACAGCATCCTTATCCGGTTACCTTTTAATCAAGGGAATTATTTAATTGATACCGGGGGAAAGGTAACATTTCCATTGGAGGATTGGCAAGAGCGAAGGACAAATTTTGATCCGGGGGAAGATATTGTCGCTCCGTTTTTAAAAAGCAGAGGTATTTCCAAAATCGATAAACTTATTTTGACCCACGGAGACAGTGATCATACCGGTTCGGCCTTAGCAATTCTTGAAAATTTTCGTATTGGTCAAGTTCTTGTAGGTGATACACGAGAAAAGAAGGAAATCGAACTGAACATTATTAATGAAGCAAAGAAAAGAGGAATTCCGATTACGAAAGTTTCCGCCGGCATGCAGTGGGAGGAAGCGGGTCATAAGTTTTTTATCATCGCTCCTGAAAAAGCAGCTGTTTCAAGCAATGATGCTTCGATTTGCATATACAGCAAGCTGGGAGGACAATCCTGGTTATTCACCGGAGACCTAGAAGAGATAGGGGAAAGGGAAGTAATTGAACAATTTCCTCAATTGGAAGTGGATGTTTTGAAGGTTGGACACCACGGGAGTAAAACATCGACAACAGAACTGTTTCTTTCAAAAATAAAGCCTGAATTTGGCGTTATTTCCGCCGGTAGAGATAACAGGTATGGACACCCTCATCAAGAAGTCCTTGAACGATTAAATGCGCATAAGGTAATGATTTACAGGACAGATATTCATGGGGCTGTTACTTACAAATATTTTTTAAACAGAGGGAATTTTTCAACTGTGTTACAAGATCCATAATTTTATTTAAGCTTTTTACGACAAGTCAAGGAGGGAAATAGCTGGAGAGAGACGCTTGCCGCATGCATCTGATTATGGAGGTGGCATAACAAATTCACTTTTCATCCAGATAAAAATTGTAAGGGGTATCAAAAGTTGTCACCTTTTTGATACCCCTGTTTTTTAAGAACCGATTGCTTTAATAACTCCGGCAAGGATGAAGATTGTTGCAAAAAATCCAAATGAAACAATGAACCCAACAGCAGAATCGATAAAATCATTTCTTTTTGATTGGACATCTTGTTCAAATTCGTTCACATACACCCCTCCTCAATCAATTCTAGTATACATGGAATTTTTCTAAAAATCTACATCTTTCATTAATTGTGAAGGAACCAAAACTCATTTCCATATTTTTTCGGTTTTGCCCTTAATAATCTTTACTTAACCCTTGTGAAAAGAAGGAATTTTATTTACGATAAAAGAAACATGTCAGAAGAACGGAGAGATTATGGTGTTTTTAAACATATGGAAAGATATCAAGAAAGGAAAATTTTCCCCGTTGTATTTATTATATGGGAGTGAGGATTTTTTAATAAATGAAACAAAGAAATATATGATTGATGCGGCATTGACGGAAGAGGAACGTGAATTTAATCTATCGATCTATGATTTAGAAGAAACGACCGTCGAATCGGCTGTAGAAGACTGTCAAACGATTCCTTTCCTTGGCGAACGGAAAGTTGTCATTATGCACAATCCTTATTTTTTAACGGCTGAAAAGGGAAAAGAAAAAGTCGACCACAATGTGAAGGTGTTTGAAGAATATATAATGAATCCGGTTCCGTCTACGATACTCATTTTAATTGCTCCTTATAAAAAACTGGATGAACGGAAGAAAATAACTAAATATTTGTTAAAAAATGCCGTTGTCCTTGAAGCCAAATTTTCGGAAAAAGATACAAAAGATTGGATTCGGCAGCGTATTACGGAATATGGATTTGAAATAACCCCAAATGCCGTAGAATTACTCTATCAGTTTACCGGCCAAAATTTGACGATATTAAATCACGAATTGGAAAAAATCTTTTTATACAGTGACGGGAAAATAATCGATGAAGAGATGATTCAGTTACTCGTCCCAAAATCATTAGAAAATAATATTTTTGTTCTTGTTGATAAATTTGTTCATCAACAATTGGACCAAACATTAGAAATTTATCATGATTTGTTAAAGCAAAATGAGGAACCGATTAAAATACTGGCTGTCATTGCAAGCCAAATTCGTTTTATTGCTCAGGTGAAATCATTAATAAAACAAGGGTATGGAGAACAAAAGGTTGCACGGATTTTAAGATCGCATCCTTATCGGGTGAAATTGGCAATATCCCAAGCAAACAGATTTGATGAAGAAAAATTTTTAGCCATGATTGATGAGTTGGCAGACATCGACTACCAAATGAAAACAGGTTTTGGAAATAAAGAATCATTATTAGAAATCTTTTTCTTTAAATACTTGACGTAATAATAAGTGAGCCAGGCTGTTAAAATGCCTGGCTCAAAGCTTATATAGAAAAAGAAAATTTGGTGTGAGTTACCAAATTTTCAAAAATCCATTATGCGTTTAATGAGTTCACTTTTTTCGTTAAACGTGATTTATGACGATTTGCTGCGTTTTTATGAATTAAGCCCTTGGAAGCAGCTTTGTCAATTTTACGAATTGCACTAGTTAATGCTTCTTTGGCAGCTGCAGCATCATTGCTTGTTACAGCAACTTCAACTTTTTTAATTGCTGTACGCATGGCAGATTTTTGTGATGTATTAATCGCAGTACTTTTCTTATTCGTTTTAATTCGTTTAATAGCAGATTTAATGTTTGCCAATTTTTTCACCTCCCAATAAAGCTAGACGGTTAAATAACTTTTTAATAGAACATCATAAAGAACAACTGCTATTTTACCAAATGATGACTGTGAATGCAATACTGAAAAAAGGAAAGCTGATATCGAATGAAATCCAATTATTTGGAAATGATAGAAAGAAGAGTATTTATCTATAAATTTTTCCTATGCTTTTGTATTGCTTCATTGAGAAAAAAAGCTAACGATTGCCTTTTTACACAAATAATCTGTAAGGATAAAGAACCTACACAAATTGAATTTTTCCTTAATAATAGTTTTTTTGAAAGATATTGAAAGGAGATAAAGAAATGAAACAAGAGATAGAGAATTTTTCAGTACGCACGGATTTGGCTATTGAAGCAAAGGAGATGGTTGTCGAGCAACAAGGGCAACAACTGGATTCAGATCTTAAGGGCGTGATTATTAAAGAAAGAACCGAACAAGATGTGAAAATTTCCGAAGTTACCATTACCGATGAAGGAAGTAAATCGATTGGAAAAAAAGCAGGGCATTATTTAACGATTGAAAGTCAGGCGATTAGACAAGCCAATAGTGAATATGAACAGATGACGAAAAATATTTTTGTCAAGGAGTTTAAAAACTTTTTAGCAAATCAACAGATTGGCAGTGATGCAACTTGTTTAATCGTCGGTCTCGGAAATTGGAATGTAACCCCTGATGCATTAGGCCCAATTGTATGTGAGAATATTGTCGTTACAAGACATTTGTTTGAATTTCAACCGGAAACCGTCCAGGAAGGATACCGGTCGGTAAGTGCCATTGCACCGGGTGTAATGGGAATTACGGGGATTGAAACAAGCGATATTATTTTTGGTGTTGTTCAAAAAATAAAGCCTGATTTTATCATTGTCATTGATGCGCTTGCTTCCCGCTCCATTGAAAGAGTGAATACGACGATACAAATTTCAGATACCGGTATTCATCCGGGGTCCGGCGTCGGTAACAAACGGAAAGAATTAAGTAAGGAAACATTCGGGATCCCGGTTATAGCCATCGGAATTCCAACTGTTGTCGATGCCGTTTCCATTACGAGCGACACGATTGATTTCCTGCTCAAACATTTTGGCCGGGAAATGAAAGAAGGTAACCGTCCATCCCGTTCTTTAGCGCCGGCGGGACTTACTTTTGGTGAGAGGAAAGTATATACGGATGAAGATTTACCCGGTGAAGAGGAACGGAAAACGTTTCTAGGGATCATCGGTACATTGGAAGAGGAAGAAAAACGGTCACTGATTCGTGAGGTTTTATCGCCGACAGGTCATAATTTGATGGTTACACCGAAAGAAGTTGATGTTTTCATAGAACGGATGGCAAACTTGATTGCCGGCGGACTCAATCAAGCATTACATCCAAGTTTGGATGAAACCAGGGCGAATTTTTCAACACATTAAAACTAGGTGGAATCTCGTAATGTTTTCTACTAACATCGCATATTTTATAGTAACAGTGTTTTTTGCAAGTACTATTTTCACAAGCTTTGTTACCGGACTTTGAATTATCGTCTAGTGGGAAGTTTCGGTTAAAACAGGATAAAACGAGGTGATGGATATGTTTCGTTTTCTTTTAAAAACAATGCTTCTCATAAGTATATTATTTATTGGAGTCATTATCGGCTTTCAAGAGGCAAATCACGGCCTAAAGGAGATGAAAGGCTTTGATGATGGCACATTTTCCTCCGTCATATCCGTTCAAGAGGCAGAAGATTATGGAGAGTACGAAGCAACCATCCTTGGTGAGAAAGTGACAAGTCATGACCTGGAAGAAAAGAAAAAGGCGTTGGAAGAGTTAAACACCTATAATCTATTTACAGACATGGCAAAAACATTTACCGATTTTCTGCAAAAAATGATATCTTCATTGTTTTCATAATAAAAACTGTTCAGAGAGGCAACCCGGCTCTTTGAACAGTTTTTTCTTATCCATGAACCGAAAAAAGAATAAAAAGGTAGTGAAAAACTATGGATTCGTTTTATTGTCTAGCTCCGGTTGATATTGGCACTTTTCTTTAAAATCATCAATTGGTTTCCATTGAATATGGAAAAATGTATTGATATAATCAAAGCTAGTGACTTTGTCCAGTTTACAGGAGTGAACGAAAATGAATCGAGAAGAAAAGTTAAAACGACAGGAACGCATCCGTAATTTTTCGATTATTGCCCATATTGATCACGGCAAATCGACATTAGCTGATCGAATTTTAGAAAAAACAAATACGGTTGCCGAGCGAGAAATGAAAGACCAGTTACTAGATTCAATGGATTTGGAACGGGAACGTGGGATTACAATTAAATTAAACGCTGTAGAACTAACTTATAAAGCGAAAGATGGGGAAGAATATATTTTTCACCTGATTGATACACCGGGACATGTTGATTTTACATATGAAGTATCGAGAAGTTTAGCCGCTTGTGAGGGAGCCGTCCTTGTTGTCGATGCGGCACAGGGAATCGAGGCTCAAACATTGGCGAATGTGTATTTAGCGATAGATAACGATCTGGAAATTCTTCCGGTCATTAATAAAATAGATTTGCCAAGTGCAGAACCGGAGCGAGTCCGTCAAGAAATAGAAAATGTTATCGGACTGGATGCCAGTGAAGCAGTGTTAGCTTCGGCTAAAGCAGGAATCGGGATTGAAGAAATACTAGAACAAGTTGTCGAAAAAATCCCTGCACCAATTGGCGATCCGGATGCCCCGCTGCAAGCACTGATTTTCGATTCCGTCTATGACCCGTACCGCGGTGTTATTGCCCTGATTCGAATTGTCGAAGGTTCGGTTAAGGTCGGCGATAAAATCAAAATGATGTCGACTGGAAAAGAATTTGAAGTGACTGAGCTTGGGGTCAACTCGCCGAAACCGGTCAAACGAGATGAATTAACTGTCGGCGATGTCGGTTATTTGACCGCCTCGATTAAACATGTTGGTGATACACGCGTCGGGGATACGATTACAAGTGCAGTAAATCCGGCCAAAGAACCGTTGCCGGGTTATCGAAAAATGAATCCGATGGTGTTCTGTGGTATGTATCCGATTGATACAGCAAAATATAATGATCTTCGTGATGCGTTGGAAAAATTACAATTGAATGATGCCGCCCTGCAATTTGAACCGGAAACGTCCCAAGCACTTGGATTCGGATTCCGTTGCGGTTTCCTCGGTCTTTTACATATGGAAATTATTCAAGAGCGAATTGAACGGGAATTCAAAATTGATCTGATTACGACAGCGCCAAGTGTTATCTATCATGTCCAGTTAACCGACGGTGCGTCCATTCAAGTAGATAATCCGTCCAATATGCCGGACCCGCAAAAAATTGAACGAATTGAAGAACCGTATGTAAAGGCATCAATTATGGCCCCAAATGATTATGTCGGTGCGATTATGGAACTGTGCCAAAATAAACGCGGAATATTCATTGATATGCAATATTTAGACGAAACACGTGTGACGATCACTTATGAAATTCCATTATCCGAAATTGTCTATGATTTCTTTGATCAATTAAAATCCAGCACAAAAGGTTATGCATCTTTTGATTATGAATTAATCGGATATAAACCTTCGAAATTAGTGAAAATGGATATTTTATTGAACGGCGAACGGGTTGATGCGCTTAGTTTCATCGTTCACCGGGATTCTGCATACGACCGGGGCAGAGTCATTGTTGAGAAATTAAAAGAATTAATCCCGCGTCAACAATTTGAAGTGCCGGTCCAGGCAGCAATCGGTACAAAAATTATTGCCCGCTCGACCATTAAAGCGATGAGAAAAAATGTTTTAGCCAAATGTTACGGTGGGGACATTTCCCGGAAAAGGAAACTCCTTGAGAAACAAAAAGAAGGGAAAAAACGAATGAAACAAGTCGGATCGGTAGAAATCCCGCAAGAAGCATTTATGGCTGTTTTGAAAATTGACGATAAGTAGTTTGACGGAACCGGAGAGGTTAGGTGGAACATCCATACTAACCTCTTTGTACTTAAGAAAGATGGTGATTTTTTTGCCGAAAGCAGTATATATACACATTCCGTTTTGTACGCAGATTTGCCATTACTGTGATTTTAATAAAGTTTTTTTAAAGGGCCAGCCGGTCGATGATTATTTAAAAGCACTAAAAACCGAAATGGAAAAAACATTTGCAAATTTGCCTCCGGAAAATGTGGAAACTGTGTTTATTGGTGGTGGGACACCGACAGCGCTAAATGAAAAACAATTGGAATATTTAATGCAAACTATCCATTGTTTCATTGATGTTGAAAAAGAGATTGAATTTACGATTGAGGCCAACCCGGGAGACTTGACCGTGGAAAAGCTGAAAATCTTAAAAAATTACGGGGTTAATCGTTTAAGTATAGGTGTTCAATCATTCAATAATAACTTGTTGAAGGCAATTGGCAGAAACCATAAAGTAGAAGATATCTACAAAACAATCGAATCAGTAAAACAACAGGGCTTTACCAATATTAGCATTGATTTAATGTATGCATTGCCAAATCAAACGATTCAAGACGTAGAATTTGCTCTCAATGAATTTTTTAAGCTTGATATTGAGCATTGCTCTGCCTATTCCCTGATTGTTGAACCGAAAACAATTTTTTATAATTTGATGAATAGGGGAAAATTGCCGCTTCCTTCCGAGGATGAGGAAGCAACGATGTATCAAATGATCATGGAACAGATGGAGAGCCATGGATACCATCAATACGAAATAAGCAATTACGCAAAAAAAGGCTTTAAAAGTAAACATAATCTTGTTTATTGGGACAATGATCATTATTACGGATTTGGAGCCGGTGCCCACAGTTATATCAATGGGAAAAGGCGATCGAATATAGGTCCTATTAATCACTACTTGAAAGCAATCGAAAAGGGACGGTTGCCAATCCGGGAAGAAATTTCATTGACAGTTAAAGAGCAAATGGAAGAAGAAATGTTTTTGGGGTTAAGAAAAACGGCCGGAGTTTCACAAAAAAAGTTTTATCAAAAGTTTAGTATCGATGTACTGGAATATTATCGAGAGGAAATTGAAAAATTAATCCAAGACGGGTTGCTTCAGATCAATGAGGATGAGATCCAATTAACAAATCGGGGAAGGATGTTGGGGAATATAGTCTTCCAACAATTTATTAAAGACTAATCCAAGTAAAATAAAGTTTACCTAATCGGTGAATCTCTGCTCATGAATTGACATATTTACGATAATTTGTTAATTTATATATAGATTTAGCACTCCCATTAGATGAGTGCTAAAAGGAGTGATCGTAATGTTAACAGAGCGTCAATTGTTAATATTGCAAATCATAATTGATGACTTTATTCGTTCTGCACATCCGGTTGGGTCAAGGAGTTTAGCGAAAAAGAAAGGCATTTCTTTCAGTTCGGCAACCATTCGTAATGAAATGGCAGACTTGGAAGAATTAGGTTTTATTGAAAAAACCCATACATCTTCCGGGCGGGTCCCTTCCGAAAAAGGATATCGCTTTTATGTCGATCATTTGCTTTCCCCTGAAAAGGTAAGTCATAAAGAGATTAAAAGGATTAATGACCTTTTTACGGAAATTTATGAAATGGAAAAAGTTATCCAAAATGCCGCGAAAGTTTTATCGGAATTAACGGAGTATACAGCGATCGTCTTAGGTCCAACCGTAGAGGATAATAAATTAAACAGATTTCAAATTATCCCGCTTAACGCTGAGACTGCCATTGCCGTTATTGTTACAAATAAAGGGCATTTAGAACACAAACTGTTTTCTTTGCCCAAATCGGTTAATTCTTCTGACCTTGAAAAAACCGTAAATATATTGAATGAACGACTTGTAGGAATGCCAATTCTTGAATTGCAATCAAAGTTAATAAATGAAGTTGTCACTTTAATTAAAGAAAATGTCCATAATTATGAAGCAATGCTCAGATCTTTATTGGATGTATTATCCGTTCCATCGAATGAAAAACTGTACTACGGCGGTAAAACCAATATGTTGAAGCAGCCGGAGTTTCAAGACATCGAGAAAATCCAAGGAATTATGAGTTTAATGGAAGAGGAAAATGATTTTTATCAAATTTTAAAACAAACGCCTTTTGGTATCCATGTAAAAATTGGTTCGGAAAATAAAATTCCGGTGATGGATGATTGCAGTTTAATTACGGCCACATATAGTATTGGTGAAGAACAGGTTGGGACGATTGCCATATTAGGCCCTAAGCGGATGCACTATTCCAAAGTGATTAGTCTGTTAAATCTACTGAGCAAAAATATGACCGTTACACTAACAAAGCTATATGATCTCTGATGGCTCAAATTTTGGCTAAAAGAAAATGGAATCAATTCCTCTCCGCACGTTTCCATTTCCGGTACGTGCGGATATAACTGTTTATATATTTTTAAGAATCAAGTTTACCAGGAGGTGGATGTAGTGGCGGAGGATAAAAAACAGGTTAAGATGGAGGAAAGAAGTGTGGATGAAGAAAAAGAAGTGAAAACAAATTCGAATGAACAGCAAGAAGAAAAAAAGTTTCAAAATGAACAAGTCGAACCAATCTTTGCTGAGGGAGATAAGACGGACACATCAGCTGAACAACAAACAGATGAAAACCACCAGGATGAAGTGACAGATGAAACCGCCGAATTAAAAGCAAAGATTGAACAGTTAGAGAAAGAATTGGATGAAAAAGATAATCGACTGATCCGTGTTCAAGCTGATTTTGATAATTATCGAAAGCGAACACGAAATGAAATCGAGGCCATCGAAAAATATCGTTCCCAGCCACTTGCAACGGAATTATTAGGTGTTGTTGATAACTTTGAACGTGCCCTTCAAACAAATGTAACAAGTGAAGATGCAAAGGCACTGTTGCAAGGGATGGAAATGGTTTATAAAGGAATGCTTGAGGCATTTAAAAAAGAGGGAATCGAACCAATTGAAACCATTGGGAAAGAATTTGATCCGCATGAACATCATGCCGTTATGCAAGGTTCAGATGAACAAGTCAAATCGAATATTGTTCTTGAAGAATTTCAAAAAGGATATCGATTGAAAGACCGGGTGATTCGTCCGGCGATGGTAAAAGTGAATCAGTAGTACATATTCAAGTGAATGGAGGATGAAACTATGAGTAAAATTATTGGTATAGACTTAGGTACAACAAACTCTTGTGTTGCTGTTTTGGAAGGCGGGGAACCTGTTGTCATTCCAAACCCTGAAGGTGGAAGAACAACTCCATCGGTCGTTGCTTTTAAAAATGGGGAACGGCAAGTGGGGGAAATTGCCAAACGTCAGGCAATTACGAACCCAAACACAGTCATTTCGATTAAACGGCATATGGGAACAAATCATAAAGTAAATATTGAAGGAAAAGATTATACACCTCAAGAGATTTCCGCCATCATTTTACAGCATTTAAAATCATATGCGGAAAGTTATTTGGGAGAACCGGTTACAAAAGCTGTCATTACAGTGCCTGCCTATTTTAATGATGCACAAAGACAGGCAACAAAAGACGCCGGTAAGATTGCTGGATTGGAAGTCGAACGGATTATCAACGAACCGACTGCGGCCGCACTTGCTTATGGTTTGGATAAAACTGATCATGAAGAAAAAATTCTTGTATTCGACTTAGGCGGCGGTACATTCGACGTTTCCATTCTTGAACTTGGTGACGGGGTATTTGAAGTTATTTCAACTGCCGGAGATAACCATCTTGGTGGAGATGACTTTGACCAAGCCATTATCGATTACCTAGTTGAAGAATTTAAAAAAGAAAACGGAATTGATTTGTCTCAAGATAAAATGGCATTACAAAGATTAAAAGATGCCGCAGAAAAAGCGAAAAAGGATTTATCCGGTGTATCAAGTACACAAATTTCATTACCATTTATTACAGCCGGTCCAAGTGGTCCGCTCCATCTTGATGTAACTTTGACCCGGGCAAAATTTGATGAATTGACTGCGCATTTAGTTGAAAGAACAATGGGCCCGGTTCGCAGAGCTTTGGAAGATGCCGGCTTATCAGCAAACGATATTGATAAAGTTATTTTAGTCGGTGGATCGACAAGAATTCCTGCTGTACAAGAAGCAGTTCGGAAGGAAACAGGAAAAGAACCGCATAAAGGTGTCAACCCGGATGAAGTGGTTGCTATGGGAGCAGCTATCCAAGGCGGTGTTATTTCCGGTGACGTAAAAGATATCGTATTACTTGACGTTACACCACTTTCGCTAGGTATTGAAACGATGGGTGGCGTGTTTACAAAATTAATCGAACGGAATACGACGATTCCTACATCAAAATCGCAAATTTTCTCAACCGCTGCCGACAATCAAACGGCAGTAGATATTCATGTGTTGCAAGGTGAACGGCCAATGGCAGCCGATAACAAGACATTAGGTCGTTTCCAATTGACTGATATTCCACCTGCACCACGTGGCGTGCCACAAATTGAAGTTACATTCGATATCGATAAGAATGGAATCGTCAATGTCAGTGCAAAAGATTTAGGTACTGGAAAACAACAAAAGATTACCATTCAATCGAATTCAGGGCTTTCTGATGAAGAAATTGAACGGATGGTTAAAGAAGCGGAACGAAATGCGGAAGCAGACAAGAAACGGAAAGAAGAGGCAGAACTTCGCAATGAAGCTGACCAACTCGTCTTCACGACTGAAAAAACACTAAAAGAAGTAGAAGGAAAAGTGGATGCCGGTGATGTGAAAAAAGCACAAGAGGCAAAAGACGAATTGAAAAAAGCAATTGAAAGCAATAATTTAGATGACATTCGTGCGAAAAAAGATGCGTTACAACAAATTATCCAAGACATTTCAATGAAATTATATCAACAAGCCGGAGCCGGTACACAAGGTGCCGAAACAAATAAAGAAAATCATTCATCGGGCAAAGATGATAATGTTGTCGATGCTGATTTTGAAGAAGTTAATGATGATAAATAATGTAGTATTTTAACAGGGTAGTGGTAAACTTCTTAAAAAGTCAAAGTCAAGTTCACTTGGCTTTGACTTTTTGCAGTATTGCCCTTATTAGTGGGGATTTGATACCCGGCAAGAACGGGGATGAAGGCACTTCTGCTGGAAGGTTCATTAAAATCTTTTATTAGTTGCTAATTATCTTCCAGCGGTGTTAGAATAATTTGTATGTGAAAATGTTCGGGGAGTGGAAAGAATGGCTAAACGGGATTATTATGAGATCCTCGGTGTAAGTAAAGATGCATCAAAAGATGAAATTAAACGTGCTTACCGGAAATTATCGAAGCAATACCATCCTGATATTAATAAAGAGCCCGGGGCAGATGAAAAATTCAAGGAGATTAGTGAAGCTTACGAGGTTTTAAGTGATGATACGAAAAGAGCCCAATATGACCAGTTTGGACATGCCGGGGCTAATCAGGACTTTGACGGATTTGGTGGATTTGGCGGCTTCAGTGATGCCGGGTTCGGCGGTTTTGAAGATATTTTGAATACATTTTTCGGTGGCGGAAGTACGAGACGTCGTAATCCGAATGCACCAAGGCAAGGGGCCGATCTTCAATATACGATGACGCTTACATTTGAAGAAGCAGTTTTTGGTAAGGAAACAGATATTGAAATTCCAAGGGAAGAAGAATGTTCGACTTGTCACGGTTCCGGCGCAAAACCGGGTACTCATCCGGAAGAATGTCCGTACTGTCATGGCAGTGGGCAAATTAGTACAGAACAAAATACACCTTTTGGCCGTATCGTCAATCGAAGGGTATGTCATCACTGCGGAGGAACGGGTCAGGTAATCAAACATAAATGCCCGACATGTCACGGTACCGGGAAAGTGAAAAAGCGGAAAAAAATTCATATAAAAATTCCAGCCGGTATTGATAATGGTCAACAATTACGTGTTGCCGGTAAGGGTGAGCCCGGAATTAACGGGGGACCAAATGGTGATTTGTTTATCATCTTTCAAGTAAAAGAACATGAGTTTTTTGAAAGGGACAGCGATGATATTTATTGTGAAATGCCAATTTCGTTTGTCCAAGCTGCTTTAGGGGATGAAATTGAGGTTCCAACACTTTATGGCAAGGTCAAATTAAAAATTCCTGCAGGTACACAAACAAATACAAAATTCCGTCTCCGTGGTAAAGGTGTGAAAAGTGTCCGCAGCACAACACCGGGTGACCAGCATGTAATTGTTCGAATTGTTACGCCCACAAAATTAACAGAGAAACAAAAACAACTCCTTCGTGAATTTGCTGAAATTAGCGGAAAGACTCCTGATGAACAAACAGATACTTTTTTTGAAAAAGTGAAGCGGGCATTTAAAGGCGAATAATTAGACTCTATTCAGATGAATGATTACTTTTAGCTGCAAATTGATAAAAATCGTGACTGGACTAAAACAACAATCGGACAGGAAAAGTCACATGATTAAGAGGGGTTGTTTCAAATGAAATGGTCTGAAATAAGCATCCATACGACAAATGAAGCGGTTGAGCCAATTTCGAATATTTTATATGAGGCTGGTGCGAGCGGAATCGTCATTGAGGATTCATTCGAACTGTATAAAGAGCGGGAAGATCAGTTTGGTGAAATTTACGAATTGGATCCTCATGATTACCCTGATGAAGGTGTTATTATGAAGGCATATTTACCGGTTAACAGCTTTCTTGGGGAAACGGTTGAAGAAATTAAACAGGCTATAAACAACTTGATTTTATTTAATATTGATATTGGAAAAAATAAAGTGACAATCAGTGAAGTCCATGAGGAAGAATGGGCCACAGCTTGGAAAAAATATTACCATCCGGTCAAAATTTCAAGTAAATTTACGATTGTTCCAACTTGGGAAGAATATGAGCCTGTTAAGACCGATGAACTCATTATTGAACTTGATCCGGGCATGGCCTTTGGAACTGGGACACATCCGACAACCGTCATGAGTATTCAGGCGCTGGAACGGACGGTAAAACCCGGTGATTTCGTCATTGATGTCGGCACAGGCTCCGGTGTTTTAAGTATTGCAGCAGCCCTTCTACAGGCGGATGAAGTATTGGCGCTTGATTTAGATGAAATCGCTGTTCAGAGCGCCAAATTGAATGTAAAATTGAATAAAGTTGACGCGAAAGTAACGGTTAAACAAAATAATTTATTGGACGGGATTAATCAAAAGGCCAATATTATTGTCGGAAATTTGTTAGCTGAAATTATTCTCCGGTTTACAAATGATGCACATGCTTTATTAAAGGATGGCGGCTATTTCATTACATCCGGCATTATCAACCAAAAACGGAAAGAAGTAGAAGACGCCCTTTTACAAGTCGGTTTTACAATTGAGGAAACGTTAGTTATGGAAGATTGGATCACTTTTATTGCCAAAAAATAATCTGCTTTAGAAAGTGTGAACAGACAGTGCAACGTTATTTTCTGGAAAACGATGAATATGAAAATGGAAAAATCGAGATTCGTGGGGATGATTTCCACCATATTGTTCGGGTTATGCGGATGACAGTTGGGAGTAAAATCGACGTAGTGTTCCCTAATGGGCAGACCGCCATATGTGAAATAGCCAACATTTTACCGGATGTTCTTGAAGCAAAAGTGGTTTCGGTTCGCGATGAAGTTCGTGAGCTGCCGATCAAGGTTACAGTTGCCGGCGGGTTGCTAAAAGGGGACAAATTCGATATAGTAGTTCAGAAGGGAACTGAATTGGGAGCCGCTGCGTTTCTTCCATTTACTTCCGAACGTTCCATTGTAAAATTGGAAGAAAAGAAAAGGAAGCGACGATTGGAACGTTGGCAAAAAATTGCCAAAGAAGCTGCTGAACAATCGGAACGAACCATGATTCCGAAATGTTTAGAACCTGTTTCCTTTCAAGAATTATTATTAATTAGTCAATCATATGAAAAAAAGATAGTCGCCTATGAGGAGGAGGGGCGAAATCATCACCGTGAACAACTCCCCCAAACATTAAAAGAGTTGCAAGCGGGTGAGGCTCTCCTTTTTGTTTTTGGTCCGGAGGGAGGATTCTCAAAAGCTGAGATCGATGCATTAAAGGCGAATGACTTTATCGTATGCGGCCTTGGTCCAAGGATTCTTAGGGCTGAAACTGCACCTTTGTATGCACTGGCTGCGATATCATTTTATTTTGAATTATTGAGGTGATCTGTTTGTCTACCGTCGCTTTTTATACACTTGGATGTAAAGTAAACCATTACGAAACAGAGGCGATTTGGCAGCTGTTTAAACAAAATGGGTATGAACGTGTGGAGTTTGAACAAAACTCGGATGTGTATGTCATTAATACTTGTACAGTTACCAATACCGGTGATAAGAAAAGCAGGCAGGTAATCCGTCGTGCAATTCGGCAAAATCCGGATGCCGTTATTTGTGTTACCGGTTGCTATGCACAGACCTCACCTGCAGAAATTATGGAAATTCCCGGTGTTGACATTGTCATCGGTACGCAAGACCGGTTAAAAATGCTGGATTACATTGAGCAATATCGTAAGGTGCGGAAACCGATCAATGCCGTTCGTAATATTATGAAAAACCGTGTCTATGAAGAAATGAGCGTTCCATATTTTACCGACCGTCATCGTGCTACCTTGAAGATTCAAGAAGGCTGCAATAACTTTTGTACGTTCTGCATCATTCCTTGGGCAAGAGGATTAATGCGTTCCCGCGATCCGAAAGAAGTCATCCGGCAGGCTCAAACTCTTGTTGATGCGGGATATAATGAAATCGTGTTAACCGGAATACATACTGGTGGTTACGGTCAAGACTTAAAGGATTATAATTTAGCGATGCTCTTAAAAGACTTAGAAGAGCAAGTGCCCCGTTTAAAACGTTTGCGCATTTCTTCCATTGAAGCCAGCCAACTGACAGATGAAGTGATTGATGTGATTGAAAAGTCAAAAGTTATTGTGCGCCATATGCATATTCCGCTCCAATCCGGTTCTGACACCGTGTTGAAACGAATGAGAAGAAAATACACCATGGCCGAATACGAAGAAAGATTATTGAAATTGAAAAAGGCTGTACCGGATTTGGCGGTAACTTCCGATGTCATTGTCGGTTTTCCGGGTGAAACAGAAGAAGAGTTCATGGAAACGTATAATTTTATTAAAAAACATAAATATGCAGAACTCCATGTATTCCCGTACTCAAAACGGACCGGAACCCCTGCCGCCCGTATGGAAAACCAAATTGATGAAGCAGTGAAAGAAGAACGGGTCCATCGCTTGATTGCCTTATCGGATCAGTTAGCGAAAGAATATGCCTCTCGTTTTGAAGGGGAGGTATTGGATGTAATCCCGGAAGAACCTTACAAGGAAGACCCAAATAGCGGTTTATACGAAGGTCATTCTGATAACTATTTGAAAGTAGTTTTCCCTGCAACGGAAGATATGCTTGGGAAAATTGTCCGCGTGAAAATTACCAAAGCCGGTTATCCATACTGTGAAGGTCAATTTGCCCGGGTTATCGACAACGAAACATATGTTGCAAGTGAAAAACTAATTATTTAACCGGATAGCAAATTTTTCCTAAAGGAGCGAACAACCATGGAAATTGCAAAATATATTGATCACACTTTACTTAAAGCGGATGCGACCAAAAGTCAAATTGAAACATTATGTAATGAAGCGAAAGAATATGGCTTTTTCTCAGTATGTGTGAATCCAACTTGGGTTTCATTTGCCGCTAACATTTTGGAAGGCTCTGATGTGAAAGTTTGTACAGTAATTGGCTTCCCGTTAGGTGCGACAACATCAGAAACGAAGGCTTTTGAAACAGTCAATGCAATCCATAATGGTGCCAAAGAAGTCGATATGGTCATTAATATCGGTGCGTTAAAAAGCGGTGATCTTGCCGCCGTAAAAAACGATATTGAAGCGGTTGTCAATGCAGCAAAAGGTCAAGCGTTAGTAAAAGTCATTATTGAAACCAGTTTGTTAACCGATGATGAGAAAAAAACCGCTTGCCGATTAGCGGTCGAAGCGGGTGCTGATTATGTAAAAACATCAACCGGTTTTTCAACTGGCGGTGCGACTGCCGGTGATATTCAATTAATGCGTGAAACGGTTGGACCTGAGATTGGTGTGAAAGCTTCCGGCGGTGTCAGAACTGCCGCCGATGCCAAAGCGATGATTGAAGCCGGAGCCAGTCGGATTGGCGCAAGTTCCGGTGTTGCTATTGTAAAAGAATGGAAATAACCGTAAGCACCCAAATTACTCTTTCTTTGAGTAGTTTGGGTTCTTTTTTTAGATAGTACGTCTGTCTTTCGCTTATTTGCGCGAAACTGTCGACGAAACCGGAGCTATACCACTGAATTACATTATCTTTTATTACCGTGCAAATTTTCAATAAACGCAGCGAATGGTTTTGCAAACGGCAGGACAAGGAGTGAAACAACAATATTAAAAACAACACTGGCGTGGGCTAACTGTTTTTCCGGAATGAGGCTTAGATGCTCCATATACTTGGCAAACGTTTCCGTAAATGGAAGAAACAACAGAACACCGACCACGTTTAACCAAATATGGGCATAGACGGATAATTTCGCTTCCCGTCCTCCACCAATACTGGCGATATATGCATCAAGGCATGTTCCAATATTCGAACCGAGCATTAAGGCAATCGCAGCGGGCAGATTTACGATGTTTGCATTCATAAAACCCATGGCAATACCGGTCATCGCTGTACTCGATTGAATAATCGCTGTTAAAATACATCCGACAATTGCGGAAACGAGTACACTGTTGTTAACATTTGCGATCAAAGGCCGGATGGCGTCACTGTCTGCCAAAGGGGCTGCTAAATGTTCAAAACCGAACATGGCCAAAAAAATGGCGCCTAACCCATAAAAAAACAAACCGATATTCCGCGCTTTCGTCATCGGAATTAATATAAAAATACTGCCTAAGATTAACAAGGGGATAATCATTTCATCGGTCCCATAGGCTAAAAATTCAACCGTTGCAGTCGTCCCGATATTCGTCCCAAGAATAATACCGATTGACTGCGGAAATGATAACAGACCGGCGGAAATAAATCCAACAGTTAAGATCATAACGGCCGAACTGCTTTGTAACAGCACGGTAATTAATATTCCAAATAGCAAACCTTTAAAAGGAGTTGAAGTGAACCTCAGCAGCCACTCCTTCATTATTTTTCCGGAAATATTCATTAAACCGGTACGCATGACCGTCATACCGCCGATAAATAGCAATATATATAAAATAAACTGGAAAATTGATAGCATGTCCTCACCCCATTCCATTTTATTGTCAGGCGGGAGAAAACATGTCATCAAAATTTGACGTTGATTAGTTGACCAAACTTGATTTTTTTATTATAATTTTGTAGGTACATGGAATTTCCCATGTGTTTGATGTAAGGTGTTTTGTTCGGAGGGAGGGAAAGATATGTCAAAAACAGTCGTTCGTAAAAATGAATCCCTTGATGATGCATTGCGTCGTTTCAAACGTCAAGTATCAAAAACGGGTACGCTGCAAGAAGTTAGAAAACGCGAATTTTACGAGAAGCCAAGCGTAAGACGGAAGAAAAAGTCTGAAGCTGCTAGAAAACGGAAATGGTAAGAGGGTGTAAAAATGAGTCTTCTCGAACGTTTAAATGAAGATATGAAACACGCGATGAAGAACAAGGAAAAGGAAAAACTCTCAGTCATTCGGATGATTAAAGCGGCTTTGCAAAATGAAGCGATTAAGCTTGGCAAAGAATTATCCGAAGAGGAAGAGATTACCGTTCTTTCACGTGAAGTCAAACAACGAAAAGATTCCCTCCATGAATTTGAAAAAGCAGGTCGGACGGACTTAGCTGAAAAAATCAATACAGAACTTACTTATGTCAAAGAATATATGCCTGAACAATTAACTGAAGATGAAATAAAAGAAATCGTCAAAGAGGCTATCCGGGAAGTGGATGCTTCTTCTAAATCCGATATGGGGAAAGTCATGGCAGTTGTTATGCCGAAAGTAAAAGGAAAAGCTGATGGTTCGCTCGTGAACAAAATTGTTGTAAGCGAGTTATCAAAATAGATACAGCTTTCATAGATAAAAAAGGTTGTCCATTTTGTCTTATCCATGGACAGCCTTTTTCATTTAAAAACCGCTTCTATAATTATTTATAAAAAATGAAACCATTTTCGCTCCCATCCGTATTATAAGTTAACCTTTGAAAAGAAGGGAGGCATTGCTTTGCATAAGAAGATTTTACGGTTAAGTTTTCTTCTGATTTTACTCCCGTTTCTGTTAATGACCTTCCATGAAACAGATGCGAATAATGATCTTGTTTATTATGCTAAGATTGATAGTGAAGTAACGAAAGGTCTATCCGAGTTTATCGGGCGTGCCATTTCCACTGCCGAAGAAAATCAAGCTAATGCGATCATTTTTGAAATCCATACACCGGGTGGAGCGGTTGACGCAGCTTCAGATATTGCAAAAATTTTAGGCGATACGGATGTGAAAACAATCGCCTTTATCAACCATGATGCTTTATCGGCCGGTGCATATATTGCATTGAATATGGATGAAATTTATATGGTCCCCAATGCAACGATCGGTGCTGCTGCAGTCATCACACAAAACGGAAATGCCGCAGATCAAAAAGCACAAAGTTATTGGCTGGCGGCAATGAAATCGGCTGCCGAACAAAACGGTAGAGATCCCATTTATGCGATGGCGATGGCGGATGATTCCATTGATCTTCCGGAATACGGCGCTCCAAAAGGAAAATTATTGACTTTGACTGCCGCCCAAAGTGTTGAAGTCGGTTATGCAGAAGGAATTGTTGCAAATAAAAATGAGCTGTTGAATACATTAGGGTACGAAAATGCAGAAATCAAACAGGTAAATAAATCCTGGTCGGAGCGGATTGCTGAATTTGTAACAAATCCGTTTATAGTCCCGATTTTATTGACCATTGCCAGTCTCGGGTTAGTCATTGAACTTTATTCACCGGGTTTTGGTCTTCCGGGAATTGCCGGTCTGACTTCACTGCTCTTATTTTTCTACGGACATTATATTGCTGGACTCGCCGGATATGAATCGCTAATTTTATTTATTTTAGGTATAATATTAATTGTTGTTGAATTATTTGTTCCCGGGGGTATTGTCGGATTTCTCGGTCTGGGAAGTATTTTATTTTCCATCATTTTAGCCGGGAAAAGTATTGTTTTTATGAGCATAAGTTTATTCATTGCAATAGCAGTTGCAATAACGGCGATGGTGATTCTAATGAAGTTTTTTGGGAAAAAAATCAAAGTGTTCAATAAGATTGTGTTGAGTGATTCAACAAGTACAGAAAAAGGTTATGTCTCAAATGCGTCAAGAACAGATTTGTTAGGAAAAACAGGTATAGCCCTCACCCCGCTGCGCCCATCGGGGACCATCATTATTGATAATGAGCGCATTGATGCGGTGACAGAAGGCGGCTTTATCAATAGCGGTGCTCGTGTTGAGGTTGTGGAGGTAGAAGGCGTTCGTATCGTTGTTCGTGAACTGGTTGATTAAATTATTTAACATATAAAAAGGAGGATCATTCATGCCCTTTAATTTTGTTCCATTAATTTTTGCAGCGATAATTATTATTTTTCTCGTTTTATTATTATCCTTTATTCCGGTGGCACTCTGGATTTCCGCTTTAGCTGCAGGGGTAAGGGTAAGTATTTTTACATTAGTTGGGATGCGCCTGAGAAGAGTTATTCCGGGCCGAATCGTTAATCCGTTAATTAAAGCCCATAAAGCCGGTTTGCCTGTCGGGATTAACCAATTGGAAAGTCATTATTTGGCCGGAGGAAATGTAGACCGTGTTGTCAATGCACTGATTGCCGCCCAAAGAGCAAATATTGATTTGACCTTTGAACGTTGTGCAGCGATCGACTTGGCAGGACGGGATGTATTGGAAGCCGTACAAATGAGCGTTAACCCGAAAGTGATTGAAACACCGTTTATTTCCGGGGTTGCCTTGGATGGCATTGAAGTGAAAGCAAAGGCAAGAATTACCGTTCGGGCTAATATTGATCGTCTCGTCGGTGGTGCCGGTGAAGAAACGATTATTGCCCGTGTTGGTGAAGGGATCGTCAGTACAATTGGGGGATCAAGAGACCATAAAGCCGTACTTGAAAACCCTGATTTAATTTCACAAACTGTTTTGAAAAAAGGTTTAGATGCCGGAACTGCCTTTGAAATTCTATCGATTGATATTGCCGACGTTGATATCGGTAAAAATATCGGTGCGATGTTGCAAACGGACCAAGCTGAGGCCGATAAGAAAATTGCTCAGGCAAAAGCAGAAGAACGCAGGGCCATGGCTGTTGCTACTGAACAAGAAATGGTGGCTCGTGTTCAAGAAATGAGAGCAAAAGTGGTGGAAGCAGAATCCCAAGTTCCGCTTGCTTTGGCAGACGCACTAAAATCGGGAAATCTCGGTGTTATGGATTATATGAATTATAAAAATATCATGGCTGATACCGACATGAGACAATCAATTAGTAAAGCAACTGATGTGAATAATGATCAAGATAAAAAGTAGAAAGATGAAGGGGGAATTCCCTCATGATCGAATTTATATTGAATAATATACCTCTTGTAATCATAATTATAGGCGGGATTCTTTCTTTACTTGGAAGGAAAGAAAATAATAAAGATACATCAACTAAACCGATAAACCCCCTTCCGCCCGGGAAGAAAGATATACGGCAAGCTGAGAAAACGACAGAGAAAAAAGAAAAACCTTTTGACGTATTAAAACGGGAAATGGAAGAGAAATTAAGACAAGAAGTTCAAAAACATCTGCCGACCGTCACTCAGCAAGCGAAAAAAATAAGGCCGGTGATTGAGGAAAAGAAAACAGAGGTAGTCCAAACCGCTCAAACAACAAAGCAGCTTCAACAGGAATATACAAACTTAAAAACAGAATTATCAAGGAAGCAAGCAATGGCTTCTCAACCATTGCCAAACCGATCTGCTCATAAAGTCGTTGAGGGTATTATATGGTCAGAAATATTAGGACCCCCTCGTGCCAAAAAGCCGTTTCGCCCAAATAATAAGATATAATGTGCTTCCTTACTTTGAAATAAAATGAAATAAGAAAAATAGTGCTAGAACCCTCTTTCCATTCATAATTATGAATGAAAGGGGGTTTCTTTTTTGGCGAAAAAATGGAGACAGAAAATGCGCAGATGGATTACAAATCAGCTGGATCTCCCGGAAGATGTTATGATGGATTTTCCCCGGATAACCATGGTGGGACAAATTCATATTTATATTGAAAATCATAAGGGACTACTCTCCTTTTCAGATAAAGAAATCCGTATTTTATTAAGTCAAGGGCAATTATTGATTAAAGGAAAAGCATTTGTCATTAAAACGATTTTACCTGAAGAAATATTGTTGGAAGGGAAAATTGAACAGGTGCTCTTTATACCAGAGTAAATACTATTCGGAAGAGTTTACTGTTTGCCCGTTTTTTCAAGTCTAACTGGGGCTCTTTATATCAGAACAACAACCATTCGGCGGGGCAAAACCGCTGGATGGCTCGAATCACCACTTGCACGAGAGAGATGTACATATAAGAATTATTCGGCGAAGAGAGCCGTTCAAGTGTAGAAAGAATCTTCACTTGATTGGCAAAAAGAAGGTTGGCAGATGGGGTGTGGTTATGAAAAATTTATGGTTTCACAAGTTATCAGGTCATTTAACCGTAAAAATTGAAGGGAAAGGAATGGAGCGTTTTATCAACCAACTAACCAGGGATAAGGTACAAATTTGGAATGTAAAACGTGTCGAGCCTAATGTGGTCACATTCCAAATGTTTATAAAAGACGTTCCCTTCCTTAGACAAGCCGTTCATTATCATCAAGTAAAAGTTAGATTTATTAAAAAAGCAGGGTTTCCTTTCTACTTGAAAAGATTAAAGAAAAATGCAGGTTTTCTGCTCGGTGCCGTCATTGCCCTCTTTATTGTGCTACTATTATCCAATATGATTTGGAACATTGAAATAAAAGGTGCAAGTCCGGAAGTAGAGTATAAAATCACCAATCAATTGAAACAACTAGGAGTAAGAAAAGGTGGATTTCAATTTTTTATTGATGACCCGGAAACCATTCAGCGAAAGCTTTCCAATATGAATGAAGATATTACTTGGATTGGTGTGGAGTTAAAAGGGACAACCTATCATTTTCAAGTGGTTGAAAAAGAGCAGCCGGAACCACAGGAGAAAAAAGGTCCTCAGCATCTCGTTGCGAAAAAAGAGGCTGTCATTGTAGATTATTTCGTTGAAAAAGGACAGCCTGTCATTTCTGTTCATGATTTTGTCAAACCGGGTCAGCTTTTAGTCTCTGGGATTATCGGCAAAGAGGATGAACCTCAATATGTATCTGCTAAGGGAGAAATTTTCGGTAAAACATGGTATGATACCGAAGTGGAGGTTCAATTACACAATCAATTTGAATTAATGACTGGTAATGAAGTGAGACGGACGGCAATTAAAATCGGTCATTTATCGATACCGATTTGGGGATTTAAAAAAGTGCAATATCAAAATAAACAACAAGAGCAAGACGAGACGGCGATAAAGTTTTTAAAATGGACGTTGCCTATATCTATTGAGAAAACTACCATTCGGGAAGTCGAAATTCATGAAAAAGCATATAATGAGGAAGAAGCAAAACAATTGGCTTTATCCATTGCAAAGAAGAATGTCATTGAATCGATCCCGAAAGATGCTAAAATTGTGGAAGAAAAAGTTTTGCATGAAAAGGTAGAGAATGGTAAATTAAAATTATTGGTAACTTACGATGTGATTGAAAATATTGCAAAAGAAGAACCGATTATTCCGCAAGAAGAGCCAATTATTCAAAATTAGGGGTGTTGTCATTTTTGAATACACTAGAATATCCTTTAGATGATTTAGAAAATCCGATTGTTTTATTCGGAACAGCAGATAGCCATTTAAAATTGATTGAAAATGAGTTGGGTGTTTCGATCACGACAAGAGGTGAAGTGATCCGGATTACTGGTGAAGAAGCGAATATCCAATCGGCGAAACATATTTTAAACGCCCTTCACCAAAATGTTCAAAAAGGAATTACGATTAGCCCTCGTGATGTTTCATTAGCCTTACAAATGGAAAAACAAGGGACAATCGAATATTTTAATGAATTATATAAAGAAGAAATTACGAGGAATGCAAAAGGAAAACCGATTCGTGTAAAGACATTGGGTCAGCGTCAATATGTTCATTCAATAAAAAATCATGATCTTGTTTTCGGAATTGGCCCGGCCGGTACAGGAAAAACTTACTTGGCAGTTGTATTGGCCGTTCATGCGCTAAAAAATAATCTGGTGAAACGAATCATTTTAACCCGCCCAGCTGTGGAAGCGGGAGAAAGTTTAGGGTTTTTGCCTGGGGACTTAAAAGAAAAAGTTGATCCTTATTTAAGACCATTATATGATGCACTTCATGATGTCCTTGGACAAGAACATACCCAAAGATTAATCGAACGCGGATCGATTGAAATTGCTCCGCTTGCTTATATGCGTGGCCGTACACTAGACGATGCTTTTGTTATTCTTGATGAAGCACAAAATACAACGCAGGCGCAAATGAAGATGTTTTTAACAAGACTCGGTTTTGGTTCAAAAATGGTCATTACCGGGGACTTAACACAAATTGACTTACCACGTGGGATACATTCTGGTCTTTCGTCGGTGGAAAAGATTTTAAAGAACATCCCGGATATTGCTTTCGTTTATTTGGAAGAAAGTGATGTTGTACGCCATCCATTAGTTGCGAAGATTATTCATGCGTACGAGCATTTTGATACAAATTAAGGCTGTACCAAAAAATACCCGGCAATCGTTGAAGGTTATGGGGTGGTTCGTTACGGTTGTCGGGTTAAGCGGACAGCCTCTTTTGCATTTTATTAATAATTAGATTTTCTCTTGGCTTGCGATAGGTTTCACAACCCATTGCTTTTTTGCTTTAATAGTTGATTAAAAATTGCTTTCATCGGGATTTAACCAAAATCGGCCACTTTATCTGTAACAAAAAAATTCCAACTGATCGTACGGGCAACCTTGCTGGAAATCTATATTTAACGTATAATCTATTATTACTACAATTTAGCAGAAAAATTCTGTACAATAATATACGAACGTACCTTTTTTGGGGGCCTGACGAGTGTGAAAACAAATAAAAAGTTTTTCATTAAAAGACTAGTTAAATTGAATAAAAAGCTGACCTACTGGATGGTCTTTCTTACTATCGGCTTGGTCATGTTTTTCTCCATGTACAGTAATGTCAAACCGGCTAAATTGGATGTGGAACAATTTTCGATTGCAAAGGAAACAATACGTTCTCCGATTACAATTGAGGATAAAGAACAAACTGAAAAAAAACGGAATGAAGTGGTTAGTCAAGTTAAACCACAATATGTGATGAAACAAGAATATGCGCAAAACCGTGTTGATTTGATTAGTTCCATCTTTGATTCAGCTATTGACTTGCAAAATGAACTGGTAAAAAAATCAGCGGCGACCGAAACTCCTGACAGTCCGGTAAGTGTACCGTCAGAAAATGAGCGATTGGAATGGCTAAAGGAAAAACTTACCAATACTGTAAACAATGATCTTTCGGAAACAACGCTTAAAGCTCTTGTAAACCATACAAAAACCGATTTATCAATAGCAAAAGACGCAGCGGTAACAGCAGTCAATAAAGTTATGACCGAACGAATTTCCGCAAATGAAGTGGAAAACGCAAAGAAAAAAGTGGAAGATCAAATTCGCTATATTTCATTGCCGCAAGATTTAAAAAATGCAACGATTGAGCTCGGCCGATATGCGATTATCCAAAATGAATTTTATGATCCGAAAGCCACGGAAGAATTAAAAAAACAGGCGAGTGAAAATGTTGAACCTGTACGGATTTTGCAGGGACAAATTATTGTGGAAGAAGGCCAATTAATTGATCAAGAAATTTACCGGCAACTTCAATTGCTCGGTCTATTGGATAATAATAATTCGCATCTGCCTTTTATCGGCTTACTTTTATTTGTTCTTATTCTTTTAGCAAGTATATTCTCCTATTTTCGGGGATATAAGCGGCAAGATCAAAATCAGCAAAAGGAATTACTAATTTTCGGTACCATATTGATTATTTCATTCATAATCATGAAAGGGATCAGTTTGATTCCGGTTGATAATGTTGATTTGGCCATCATTTTTCCGGCAGCCATGTGTTCAATGCTCATAAAAATACTGCTTAATGATCGTCTCGGTTTTATCGGTACGGTAATTTTAGCCGCAAGTGGTGCGATTATTTTTAATAGCCAAACATCCGGTCCTTTTCATTTAATCATTAGCCTGTACATTTTATTTAGCGGATTAAGTGGGCTATTCTTTTTAACAAATCAAAATCATCGCACAAAAATTTTTCAAGCAGGTCTGTTTGTAGCGCTCGTGAATATTGTTGTTATTGTTGCCATGCTCTTTATTCCAAATTCAAAGTTTTCCGGCATTCATTATTTGTTTTATGTAGTGATGGCAATTTTCTCCGGCGTCCTTTCGTCTGTATTAACGATCGGACTATTACCATTTTTTGAAGCAGGGTTTGGCATTTTATCAACGATGAAATTAATCGAACTATCGAATCCAAATCACCCTTTATTGAAAAAAATCTTAACGGTTGCCCCCGGTACCTATCATCATAGTGTAATGGTCGCAAATTTAGCGGAAGGTGCATGTGAAGCCATTGGAGCCAATGGGTTATTAGCAAGAGTGGCAAGCTACTACCATGATATCGGGAAAACGAAAAGACCAAGCTTTTTTATCGAAAATCAAATGAATATGAGCAACCCGCATGATCGATTGACACCGGAACAAAGTCGGGATATCATCATTACCCACACAACTGAAGGGGCTGAAATACTAAAAGCCCATCGAATGCCTAAAGAAATCGTTGATGTGGCAGTACAGCATCACGGAACAAGTTTTTTGAAATTTTTTTACCATAAAGCGAAAGAAATGGGGAAAGATGTAAGTGAAAATGATTTTCGCTATCCGGGCCCGAAACCGCAAACGAAAGAAATTGCTGTGATAAGCATCGCCGATAGTGTTGAAGCGGCAGTCCGTTCGATGGCGAATCCGACGATGGAAAAAATTGAACAGCTGGTAAAAAATATTATTAAAGATAAGTTAAATGACGGGCAATTGAGTGATTGCGACCTAACGTTTAAAGAACTGACGATTATTGAAAAAACATTGTTAGAAACTCTACATGGCATCTTCCATAATCGGATCGAATATCCGGAAATAAAAAATGAAAGGTGAAAAAAATGACATTAGAAATTGACTATATAGACGAAACAGGAGAATTAGCACCGGAACAAGTGCAACAAATATTACAGTTATTACAATTAGCGGCGAAACGGGAAGAAGTAACCGGAGACAGCGAGTTATCTTTAACTTTTGTCGATAATGAAAAGATTCATGAAATTAACCGGGAATATCGAGGAATCGATCGTCCGACTGATGTGATTTCCTTTGCTTTGGAGGAAAATACAGAAGGTGAAATGGAAATTATCGGACAAGATATGCCGCGTGTGTTAGGTGATATCATCATTTCCATACCAAGAGCAAAACAGCAAGCAGAGGAATATGGTCATTCGTTTATGAGAGAATTGGGTTTCCTTGCTGTTCACGGGTTTTTACACTTGTTGGGCTATGATCACGGAACAAAAGAAGAAGAGCAGCAAATGTTTTCGAGACAAGAAGAAATTCTCCAAGAGTTTGGATTAACCAGGTAGGGAAGGTTCTACCATGAGGAGATTCTTTTTATCTTTTCGCTATGCATTTGAAGGATTAATGACCGCTTTTAAACGTGAAAGAAATTTAAAAGTACATATGATTGCAGCTTTCCTTGTGATCGTTTTTGGCTTTGTCTTTCAGCTAACCATTTCTGAGTGGATGATTCTTATCCTAACTATAGCCGTTGTGATTATTGCTGAATTAATCAATACCGCTATTGAACGGACCGTCGATTTGGTGAGTCCGAAATATCATCCGCTGGCGAAAGAGGCAAAAGATATTGCTGCGGCTGCCTGTCTCATTTCCGCTGTAACAAGTGTGATTATTGGAATTTTGCTGTTTGGTTCCAAGCTTTATATCTTTTTCATTGATTAATTGAAATTTCCTTCTAAGGTATAGCCTTAAATGAGGCTAACTACAGATTTTTCTAACCAACAAACACGAAAGGCCGGATTTTTTCGTAAAATCTTTTTAAACGCTTAGTATTAATGCCTATAATTCGAAAATATAAAAGAGTTAGTCTATTCTACAAATTGACTATTAACAAATGGATATTTTTATAGTAAAATAAATTTAAGTCAGTAAGAAAGGATTCGACAGTGATGGATATTGAACAATTAATTGAAGAAGCAAAAGAAGCAAGAAAACAAGCATACGTCCCTTATTCCAAATTTGCCGTTGGAGCGGCGTTGCTGACGGAAAATGGTAAAGTATACCGAGGCTGTAATATTGAAAATGCAGCCTACAGTATGGCGAATTGTGCCGAAAGAACTGCATTTTTTAAAGCGATTTCAGAAGGTGAAAAAAACTTTAAATTGTTGGCTGTTGTTGCCGACACGGATCGGCCCTGCTCTCCTTGTGGTGCTTGCCGTCAAGTGATTTCAGAATTTTGTCCGCCCGATATGAAAGTTGTTTTAACCAATCTAAAGGGCGACTTGCTGGAAACAACCGTCAAAGAGTTATTACCGGGCGCATTTAACGCGGGGGATTTACATGAGTAACGGTGAAAAGACATACAAATCAGGTTTTATCACCATCATTGGTCGCCCCAACGTAGGAAAATCAACATTTTTAAACAAAGTAATCGGTCAAAAGATTGCTATAATGAGCGACAAGGCACAAACGACAAGAAATAAAATCCAAGGAGTTCTCACAACCGAAGAGGCGCAAATGATCTTTATCGATACACCTGGCATCCACAAACCGAAGCATCGTTTGGGGCAATTTATGATAAAAGTGGCGACAAACACATTGAATGAAGTAGATCTTATTTTATTTATGGTTAATGCTTCGGAAGGATTTGGTCGCGGTGAAGAATTTATTTTGGAGAAATTACAAGGGATTCAAACGAAAGTATTTTTAGTTATTAATAAAATTGATTTAGTTCATCCGGATGATTTAATCACCATCATTGACCGGTATAAAGACAAATTTCCATTTTCTGAAATCGTACCGATCTCTGCCCTCGAAGGAAATAATGTGGATCATCTACTTCATACGATCCAAAAATATTTGCCTGAAGGTCCACAATATTATCCGAGTGATCAAGTAACCGATCATCCCGAAAGATTTATTATTGCCGAGCTAATCAGGGAAAAAGTACTCCAATTAACTAGGGAAGAGATTCCACATTCGGTAGCGGTAATCATTGAAAAAATTGAAACGAGAGAAAACGGAACCGTCCATATTATGGCAGCCATAATTGTTGAAAGAGATTCCCAAAAAGGGATCATTATCGGGAAACAAGGGAGTATGCTCAAGGAAATCGGAAAGAGGGCGAGAACCGATATTGAAAATTTGCTCGGGTCAAAAGTGTTTTTGGAATTATGGGTGAAAGTTCAAAAAGACTGGCGGAATAAAGCGTCTCTCTTGAAAGAATTCGGTTATCGTGAAGATGAATATTAATGATTTTGTTGTCGCCAATGATTAAGAAAATGACAAAATCTGTAACTTATGATTTTTTTAAAGTAAGGAAAACATAACGATTAGGTTAAGGTCTTAGCTAGTTTAAAAATTTGAAAGGTGGGGATTTCCATGTTACATTTTACTTGGAAGGTTTTTACCCAAACAGGAAATATTGACACATATCTCCTTTACAAGGAATTATCAAAAGAAATGGAAGAAGCACCAGAAAATGATCTAGAACTAGCTGATGTTGATATTTCTGTGACCTGAAACCTTTACGTTAAAATCGGATGGTGACCTTCAATGCTTCAAAAAGTTGAAGGTATTGTTCTGCGCTCGATCGATTATGGAGAAACGAATAAAATATTGACCATTTATTCCCGTGAAATCGGAAAATTTGGCGCTGTGGCCAGAGGAGCGAAAAAACCAAACAGCCGGCTTGCCTCTGTGTCACAGCCTTTTACTTATGGGTATTTTCTTTGTTTCACCGGTCAAGGTTTAGGAACAATCCAACAAGGTGAAATCATTGAGATATTTCGCTCAATCACGAATGATTTGATCTCCACGGCTTATGCTTCATACATAGTTGAATTATTAGATAAAAGTACCGACGAGCGTAAGAACAACCCTTTTTTATTTGAATTGTTATATCAAACCTTGAAATATATAGACGAGGGATATGAACCTCAAATTATCAAAAATATTTTCGAGATAAAAATGCTGCCCGTTTTAGGGTTGCGTCCAAATTTTGACTGTTGCGCCATTTGTGGAAATCAGGACGGTCCATTTGTTTTTTCAATTAAAGAGGCCGGTATTTTATGTGAACATTGCCTGCATCATGATCCGCATCATTTAAAGGTTAACCAAGCGACCATCCGCTTATTACGACTGTTTTTTCATTTTGATCTTAATCGGTTAGGAACGATTAATGTAAAAGAATCTACAAAAAAGGAACTTGAGACATGTATATCCGCTTATTATGAAGAATATTCCGGTGTATATTTAAAAACGAAAAAGTTTTTACAACAGTTGGATAAACTTCAATAACTTTCATTGGTCAACAGTGAAAACAAATTAGCTGCTCAATCGGTGGATATTGACATGAATCATTTTTTTCGATATGATACGTTAAAAATATACTTTTTTATTGCTGTGAAGGAAAGGAGTACTTAATTACCTCTATAAGAGCGAACCTAGGATGGTGCAAGCTAGGTATAGAGCATTAAGGAAGGGCGTTCCTGAGCAATTTGTAATAAAGGTGGTCGGCAAAAATCCGGCAAATAGGGTGGAACCGCGGGAAAAACTCTCGTCCCTATGCTGTTCATTGGCATAGGGATGAGAGTTTTTTTGTTCGCATAAAAGCCAAGTTTAGCAGGAATAGGTCAAAAGATGTCATTTTTTGCAACAACAATAAAAAGAATCATCATTATTAAAAAGAGGTGTACACATGAATATCCAAAATATGATTTTAACCTTGCAAAAGCATTGGGCGGATCAAGGATGTATTTTAATGAATGCGTATGATGTGGAAAAGGGAGCCGGAACGATGAGTCCCTATACGTTTTTACGGGCAATCGGACCTGAACCTTGGCGAGTGGCTTATGTTGAACCGTCAAGAAGACCGGCAGACGGCAGATATGGGGAAAACCCAAATCGTTTATATCAACACCATCAGTTCCAAGTCATTATGAAACCATCCCCGGAACATATCCAGGAAATTTACTTAGACTCTCTACGTGCTTTAGGGATTGATCCATTGGAACATGATATCCGCTTTGTAGAAGATAACTGGGAAAATCCATCATTGGGTTGTGCGGGACTCGGTTGGGAAGTTTGGCTTGACGGGATGGAAATTACGCAATTTACGTATTTCCAACAAGTGGGCGGTTTGGAATGTAAACCGGTCTCCGTGGAAATTACTTATGGTATTGAACGACTGGCTTCCTATATTCAAGACAAAGAAAATGTTTTTGATCTCGAATGGACGGAAGGTTTTACCGTACGTGATATTTTTGGGCAGCCGGAATATGAGCATTCTAAATATGCATTTGAAACATCCGATGTCGATATGCTTTTCCATTTGTTCAATATCTATGAAAAAGAAGCGATTCGTCAAATGGATGAGGGACTTGTCCATCCGGCATACGACTATGTTTTAAAATGTTCACATACATTTAATTTACTTGATGCAAAAGGGGCCATTTCCGTAACAGAACGGACCGGTTATATTGCTCGTTGCCGAAATTTAGCCAGAAAAGTGGCACAAACATTTTATGAAGAACGTGAAAAACTAGGGTTCCCAATTTTGAAAAACGGAAAGGGGAATGAACATGAATAAATCGGATTTATTACTGGAAATCGGTCTTGAAGAGATACCTGCCCGGTTTGTATTAGATGCCGCCAATCAACTTGCGGATCGGGTGCGAGAACTACTAACGGAACAACATATCGGTTTTGGAAAGATCCATGTTTATTCAACACCAAGAAGACTTGCTGTTCTCGTGGAAGAAGTCAATGAAAAGCAAGATGACTTACATGAAGAAGTGAAAGGACCTGCGAAAAAAATCGCTCTTGATGAAAACGGCAATTGGACAAAGGCTGCTGCAGGTTTTACTAGAGGGCAAGGGAAAACCGTGGATGATATTTATTTTAAAGAAATCGACGGTACTGAATATGTCCATGTTGCTAAACATATTCAAGGTCGCAATACCATGGATGTATTGATAAACTTAAAAGAAGTGATTACCGGTTTATCATTTCCAAAAAACATGAGATGGGCAGATTTTGATCTTCGCTATATTCGACCGATTCGCTGGATTATTGCTTTATACGGCAGTCAAATACTCCCAATCGAAATTACGAATGTGAAAGCAAGCAACAAAACATATGGACATCGTTTCCTCGGTCAGGAAATCGTTATCCGTGAACCGAAAGAATATAAAACAGCATTGCTCGCCCAACATGTGATGGTCGATTACGAAGAAAGGAAAGCGATGATTCTAGAACAAATTCATCAATTAGAAAATGAAAAGAATTGGCATGTCCCAATCGATCCCGATTTATTAGATGAAGTTAGCAACCTTGTTGAATATCCTACTGTGTTATTTGGTTCTTTTGAAAAGGAATATTTGCAACTACCGGAAGAAGTATTAATTACTACGATGAAAGAGCATCAGCGGTACTTCCCGGTAAAAGATGAAAGCGGCCGTTTATTAAATTATTTTATTACAGTTAGAAATGGAGACGCCAATCATCTTGACAATGTACGAAGAGGGAATGAAAAGGTGATTCGTGCCAGGCTTCAAGATGCTGTTTTCTTTTATGAAGAAGATCAAAAATTATCCATTAATGATGCGATTAATAAATTGGAAAAGGTCGTTTATCATGATCAAATCGGAACATACAAAGAAAAATTACAGCGGATCAAATCTTTATCACAATATATCTTGCAACAACTACCTGTAAGTAAGGAGATGCAAGAACATACATTGCGTGCAGCGGAAATTTGTAAATTTGACCTTGTGACGCAAATGGTGGACGAATTCCCGGAACTTCAGGGGATTATGGGAGAAAAATACGCTGTGATTCATGGTGAAAATCCATTAGTTGCCAAAGCGATTAATGAACACTATATGCCAAAAAATGCAGACGGCGAACTTCCTGAAACAGAAGCGGGTGCTGTCGTCAGTATTGCCGATAAATTGGATACGATTGCTTCCATCTTTTCCATCGGGTTAATTCCAAGCGGTTCTCAAGATCCGTATAGTTTAAGAAGACAAGCGACGGGTGTTGTCCAAATTTTGGCTAATAAAGGTTGGAACATTGACTTCACTGCTTTATTAAAAGAAAGTATTAAACAAACAGTCAAATTTTCAAAACGGAATGAACAAGAAGTTTTTGCGGATATGTTTTCTTTCTTCCAACTACGGTTTAAACATTTGTTGGCAGAGAAAGGAATTCGTTATGATATTGTTGATGCGGTTCTTGAAGCACCGATTCGAGATGTAAAATCACTTATTGAAAAAGCCGCCATCCTTGATCACAAAAAAGAGGAAGCCGGTTTTAAAGAAAATGTTGAAGCGCTCAGTCGGGTAATTAATATTACAAAAAAATTTGAGGAAGCGATCGAAATTGACCCGGGACTGTTTGAAAATGAGACGGAAAGTCAATTGTATGAAGCCTATCAACAAATGAAAAGCCAATTGTATGAAACAGATCCGGAACAATATTATCAACTGCTGGTTCGTTTAAAAAATCCAATCAATCAGTTTTTTGATCAAACAATGGTTATGGTCGATGCAGAACAAATTCGCAACAATCGCTTGTCCTTATTAAAAAGTCTTTCAAATCTAATTGGTGGATTCGCCCAATTTTCAATGATTATTGTAAAATAATAATTACAACATATAATTGGTAAACTTTCTTAAAATAGATATGTCTAATTTGTCTGTTTTGGAAAATAGTATATAATTAACTAGAGAATCATATGTTATTTTTGGCTTAGTCGGGTGGTGAGTAAAATAGAACTAAGTAAACGGCAAGAAAAAATTATTGAAATCGTTAAAGAAAATGGTCCGATAACAGGTGAACATATTGCAGATAAATTAAACTTAACACGTGCAACCTTGCGTCCGGATTTAGCCATCCTGACCATGGCCGGATTTTTGGATGCAAGGCCGCGTGTCGGCTATTTTTATACCGGCAAAAGCAGTACACAATTACTGTCAGAAAGCATAAAAAAAATAAAGGTAAATGATTTCAAATCGATCCCGGTTGTAGTTAATGAAAATGTGACCGTCTATGACGCAATCGTAACGATGTTTCTAGAAGACGTAGGCACGCTATTTGTTGTTGATAATGATAATTTGTTAGTTGGTGCCTTATCAAGAAAAGACTGTTTACGAGCAAGCATCGGCAAACAAGATTTAAACACGGTTCCTGTCCATATAATTATGACGCGCATGCCGAATATTACGATGTGTAAGGGTGATGATTTACTTATCCATGTTGCAGAAAAATTAATTGAAAAACAAATTGATGCGATACCAATTGTAAGAGAGCGGGACAATGGTTATGAAGTAGTTGGAAGAATTACAAAATCCAATATCACAAAAGCATTTGTCTCCCTTTTTAATGAGGATTAATTAAGGAGATGATACTCAAATGACGAGACCTCCGATATATGTAGTATCGGATTCAGTAGGAGAGACGGTTGAACTCGTAACGAAAGCAGCGATCAGCCAATTCAACGGGGCGGGCGTGGATTTGCAAAGAATTCCTTATGTTGAGGACTTTACCACCATTGATGAGGTAATATCGCTTGCCAAATTAAATCAAGGTATTATTGTTTTTACATTGGTGAAACCGGAAATGCGCAAATATTTATCACAACATGCGAAAAGTGAAAATATTTTTGCCTTTGATGTTTTAGGACCTTTAATTGATAAATTTGAAAAAATGTCAGGAGTCACGCCAAAATACGAACCTGGCCTTGTCAGAAAATTAGATGAAGATTACTTTAAAAAGATCGAAGCAATCGAATTTGCGGTAAAGTACGATGATGGAAAAGACCCAAACGGAATCTTAAAAGCAGATATTGTATTGATCGGCGTTTCCAGAACATCGAAAACACCACTGTCCCAATTTCTTGCCTTAAAGCGATTCAAAGTGGCTAATGTTCCAATTGTTCCCGAGGTAGAACCACCGGAAGAGCTCTTCGAAATTGACAAGAGAAAATGCATCGGTTTAAAAATTAGTCCCGACCAATTAAACTATATACGAAAAGAAAGACTTATTGCTTTAGGGTTAGATGAAAGGGCGAATTATGCGAGAATGGAAAGAATTAAGGAAGAATTAGCTTATTTTGAAAAGATTACCGATCGAATCGGCTGTTATCTGGTTGATGTAACGAATAAAGCGGTTGAAGAAACGGCGAATTTGATTGTCAATTATTATAAAAAAAATATAGGTAATAAGTAAGGAACGGGGTAGTCCCCACTCATTGATATATCCATCAGTGACAAAAGTGGGACACCTCTATTTTTTTGCTTAAGCTGTTTTCGTAAATTTTGAATAAAAACCAGTCTTTGGTCAAAATCACAAATAATGGAATGGAAAAAAATATTTATTTATACTATAATAAAAAATTGTACGGAAAATTCGCGAATAGAGGTTTAGACTTTGGGTTTTAAGAATAAACTTAGTAGTGATGAAAGTCAAGAAAATCGTTTAAAAATTTTTCGACACGAATTTTTCAAACATAAAAAGGAAATTATGTCATTCCTATGAAATTTGTCTTTTTAAGAAGGAATTTGTGGAGGAATGTAGAATTTCTAAATATAGGCTATATACTGGTTAGCTCCCGACAAGGATTTAGAGGGAATTTTACGCGAAACATGCTTAAATATAGAAAATCAAAATATGGTACTTTGAGCATAATTTTTTATAAAAAAATGGGAATTTGAATGCTCATATTAAATTTTAATGTTGTAAACGTAAAAATCGAAATAAGATTTTTGTCGATTTTTGCAGGATTAATAAAAAATGAATCGAATACTTATAATGGGTGGAGATGTTCTCATGGCAGAACGTATTCCAAATGAAATAGTGAAACAAATTAGCCAATCTGTTGATATAGTGGAAGTCATCAGTAATTTTGTTCATTTAAAAAAACAGGGCCGCAATTACTTCGGGCTTTGTCCGTTTCACAATGAAAAATCTCCTTCTTTTTCCGTATCACCTGATAAGCAAATATATCATTGTTTCGGTTGCGGTGCGGGAGGAAATGTTTTTTCTTTCTTGATGGATATAGAAGGCCTCTCTTTTCAAGAAGCAGCAATCAAATTAGCCGGGATGGCAAATATTCCTTTACATATAAATGTATCCCAAAGTAAAACGCCGGGCACCAATACCTATGATAAAATGATCGAAGCCCATGAGTTATTAAGACAATTTTATCACCATTTATTGGTAAATACTAACAAGGGTCAGGAAGCGTTGGAATATTTGACTAGACGGAACTTTACCCGCGAGATGATTGATCATTTTCAAATTGGCTATTGTTTAAATGAATGGGATACAAGCTTGAAATTTTTAAAATCACGGGGATTTTCAGAAGAACTTCTTGAAAAGGCCGGACTTATTATTAAAAGTGAGTCCAACCATCAATATTTTGACCGATTTCGGGGAAGAATTATTTTCCCCATCTTTGATATGAAAGGAAATACAGTTGCATTTTCCGGTCGTGTAATGCATAAAGGGGAGCCGAAATATTTAAACAGCCCGGAAACGCCTATTTTTCACAAGGGAAAGACATTATACAATTTCTATCAAGCCCGATCATCCATACGAAAAAAACAATCATTGGTCATTTTTGAAGGCTTTGCTGATTGTATTGCTGCATATGGAGCCGGAGTTGATAATGGAATCGGGGCGATGGGAACCGCTTTGACGGAAGAACATGTTCATATGATTAAACGAAATGCCGAACGTGTCATTTTATGTTTTGATTCTGATTCGGCAGGTCAAAGTGCAACGTTGAAAGCAGGTGAACTACTCCAGAAGGCAGGTTGTACCGTTCAAGTAGCAATGATACCGGAGGCAAAAGATCCTGATGAGTATATTCTTACACATGGTTCCGACGCATTTATTAATAAAGTAATTGGGACAAGTTTAACCTTTATGGCATTTAAAATGAAGTATTACCAAACAGGAAAAAATCTCAAGAATGAAGGAGATCGCCTTGCTTATATCGAACAAGTATTAGGAGATATAGCAACGATGGATAATGCCATAGAAAGGGATGTTTATTTACGTCAATTAGCAGATGAATTTTCTCTATCGTTAGATGCTTTGAAACAGCAAGAAAGACAGCTATACTATATGCATAAAAAAGGGTTGAAAAAACAAGAACAACAAAATCGAGTCCCCGTTTCCATCATGTCTCAAAAGCCTGCGCGAAAAGCTTTCGAAAATGCGGAACGAATATTAATTGCTCATATGTTAAAAAGTGTCACATTTACACAGCGTGTGCAAAAAGCCTTGCAAGACATCCCGTTTAATTTGGATGATCATCAAGCGATTGTCACATATTTATATGGATTTTATGAGGAAGGGAATGAGCCTGATTTAACTCAATTTTTAAATTTCCTTAATGATCAACATTTAAAGAAACTTGTTGCAGAGATTGGGATGATCTCTATAGCTGAAGAAGTAACCGATAGAGAATTTCAAGATTATATCAAGCATGTAGTTAATCAACATAAATGGTTAAAAATAAAAGAGAAAGAAAGAGAAAGCATCGAGGCAGAACGTCAACATGATGTAAAAAGAGCTGCAGAAATTGCTAATGAAATCATTCAATTAAGAAAATCGCTTTAATTGTTGGAAGGAGGGGAACATATGACTGAGAAGTCAGCACGTTCCAATGAAGATTCTGAACTCACAATCGATCAAGTGAAAGACCAATTAATTGAGTTAGGTAAAAAAAGAGGTAGTCTCTCTTACGATACAATCGCTCAAAATTTAGCTCAATTTGAGTTAGATGCAGAACATATGGATGAGTTTTACGATCAATTGTCTGAACAGGGCATTCAATTAATAGAAGATCATGAAGAAGATATCGAACAACCGGATGAAGAGGATCTGGAAAATGAAGAGGAATTTGATTTAAATGATTTGAGTGTTCCTCCCGGTGTCAAAATTAATGATCCTGTTCGAATGTACTTGAAGGAAATCGGTCGTGTTGATCTATTAACCCCTGAAGAAGAAATCGAACTAGCTGAAAGGATTGCCCAAGGAGATGAGGAGGCAAAAAGAAGGCTCGCTGAGGCAAATTTACGACTTGTTGTAAGTATTGCCAAACGTTATGTAGGCCGTGGAATGCTTTTCCTTGACTTAATCCAAGAAGGGAATATGGGCTTAATCAAGGCTGTTGAAAAATTTGATTATACAAAAGGATTTAAATTTAGCACGTATGCAACGTGGTGGATACGTCAAGCGATTACCAGAGCCATTGCAGACCAAGCGCGAACCATTCGTATTCCGGTTCATATGGTTGAAACAATAAATAAATTAATTCGTGTCCAACGGCAATTATTGCAAGATTTAGGCCGGGAACCAACACCGGAAGAAATAGCTGAAGAAATGGATTTAACGCCTGAAAAAGTAAGGGAAATCTTAAAGATTGCTCAAGAACCTGTATCTTTAGAAACTCCAATCGGTGAAGAAGACGATTCCCATTTAGGCGACTTTATTGAAGATCAGGAGGCGACATCTCCTTCTGACCATGCAGCCTACGAAATGTTAAAAGAACAATTGGAAGACGTCTTAGATACATTAACAGATCGTGAAGAAAATGTATTACGTCTCCGTTTTGGTCTTGACGATGGACGTACACGTACTTTAGAAGAAGTCGGCAAAGTCTTTGGTGTCACCCGTGAACGGATTCGCCAAATTGAGGCGAAAGCTTTACGGAAATTGCGACATCCAAGCCGTAGTAAACGATTAAAAGATTTCCTGGAATAAAATTACCTTTGATTGGTTTGTCTAAGAAAGGCAAACCAATTTTGTTGTACGTAAATGGAGACCGGATAATAAGGTAAAATGTCCTTAAAAAATTGTTGCAAGAAAATACAGGCAAGATAGTTGTGCTTAAGTGTCCTTAATGTTTTTGTACGTTAATATAGGCCAGATAATAAGGTAAAACGTTCTTAAATTTTTATAAGTAAATATAAGACCAGATAATAAGTTAAGCGTTCTTAAAAGTTTTTTGGCACATAAGCGTCATACACCGAAAAAGCCATGATCTACAGATGAGCGACACAGCATGAATCGCCACAAATCTCGCCAAACGAATGAATTTTCATTTCGTATTCGCTTTCACACTATTTGACATCTATTTTATAAAAAATGAAATGAATTTGCAAATGGCTATTGTAAATTTTTTTGTCCATGATGATTTAAAGGTGATAGAGTTTCCTTTCATTTTGTCAAGTAGTGAAAACAGTTAAATTTTGTCCAAATTGTGAAAACTACAGCTCTTTCGTATTAACCACTTCCCCTTTACAGCTTTTTCAAGTAAAATAAGAATAGTTTGCAAATGTTATCATGAGTATTTGGGCAAAGGGGAGAAAAGGATGAAACGCAATGCAATATTTCCTTATCTATTAATCATGGTTTTAGGTATCGGGCTTATGGTAGCACTTTCAATTATTGGGGTGAATGACAGTAAAGAAGCAGAGGGAAAAGATTCTGAAAAGGGGAATGTCGCCCAAGCCGCAACACCGGAAGAAATTTATCAAAAATCATGTTTCACTTGCCATGGCCAAAATTACGAAGGTGCAATGGGTCCTGAGCTGAAGGGTGTTGACGAGCGTTTATCAAAAGATGAAATTAAAGAAGTTTTGCAAAATGGTCGGGGGGCAATGCCGAAAGGGTTAGTTCCAGCCGAAAGTCTCGATGCCATGGCCGATTGGCTTATGTCACTTGAATAGTATAAGAAAAGGGCTTCCAAATAAAGTCACTTAACTGATGAACAGTGGAACATTCACTTGATTCATTTAGGAAAGTGACAGTGGGGAGTCCTTTTCTTTGATTGAAAAACTTTTTGTTTTCCTGTAATTTAATAGATAGTGGAAAGAATGGAAAGTTTGGTGAGTTTTGTTTTATGATAAAATTAGCTGAAAGACTTAAGGAAATAACCACTTACATACCAAAGGACAGCATTCTGGCTGATATTGGTTCTGATCATGCTTACTTGCCAATCTATTGTGTGAAAAACAAAATTGTGAAAAAGGCGATTGCCGGAGAAGTAGCGGATGGTCCATTGTTAGCGGCAAAATCAAGTGTAAAAGCATATCAATTTGAACAATTCATTGATGTCCGGAAAGGTGATGGTCTGGCGGTTTTAAAGGAAACAGATTCGGTAGATTGCATAACCATTGCCGGAATGGGCGGAGCATTGATTTCTTCCATTTTGGATAACGGGAAGGAAAAACTACATCAAGTTAGCCGGCTAATTTTGCAACCGAATTTGGCAGCCGATCAGATTCGATTGTGGTTGCTCAATCATAACTGGAAATTAGTTAAGGAAAAAATTTTAGAAGAAGATGGTCATATTTATGAAATTTTAGTTGCTGAGCAAGGAGACAGTGAAGCTCCTTATTGCAATGATGAGGATAAAGAAAAGCAAGTTTTTTTTGGTCCGTTTCTTATAAAAGAGAAAAATCACGTTTTTTATAAAAAATGGAAACGGGAGTATAATGAATGGTTGCGAGTCTTGGAAGAACTTGATAAAGCAAAAGAAACTGTAGCAATTATCAGGAAGAAATCAGAGTTGAAAAAATATATCCAGTGGTATAAGGAGGTTTTTCCGGATGAAAATACCGAACGGGCATGAAGTCATCCAGTTATTTGAACAATTTGCTCCAAAAGAACTCGCTATGGAAGGAGATAAAATAGGCTTATTGGTAGGCTCGCTTAATCAGCCGGTAAAAAATGTTTTAGTTGCGCTCGATGTTGTGGAAGATGTTGTTGATGAAGCGATTGATAAAGACGCCCAGCTGATCATCAGTCATCACCCGTTAATTTATCATCCTTTAAAAACAATCCGGACAGAAGAGTCGTATGGAAGAATTATTTCAAAATTATTGAAACACGATATTGCCGTCTATGCTGCCCATACCAATTTAGATGTCACCTTTGGCGGGGTTAATGACCTGTTGGCAGACAAACTGGGTTTGCTGGAAACGGAAGTACTTGTACCTACATATGAAATGCCTTTAAAAAAATTAGTTGTCTATGCCCCTCAAGAGGCGGCAGACAACATTCGGGAAGCACTTGGCAATGCCGGGGCAGGATTTATCGGAAACTACAGTCACTGTACATTTTCAAGTCAAGGTACCGGTCGCTTTTTACCGGGAGAAAACACCAATCCGTATATTGGTTCAATTGGAGAATTAGAAGCTGTTGCTGAAGAGAGAATCGAAACTATTTTTCCGCAAAACCTTGAAAGAAAAGTACTAAAGGCTATGCTTCAAGTTCATCCATACGAAGAACCGGCTTACGATATCTATCCGCTTGATATGAAAGGGCAGGTGTACGGCTTAGGAAGAATCGGTTATTTGTCAAAAGAAGTAACTTTAGAAGAATTCGCTGCTTTTGTAAAAGAGGCACTGGATGTAACGGGCGTCAGGGTGGTCGGAAATCTGTCCGACACAATTAAAAGGGTTGCTATACTTGGTGGAGATGGCGGCAAATATTATAAAACGGCCATCCGTAAAGGGGCGGATGTGTTTATTACCGGTGATATGTATTATCATACTGCGATCGACGCAAAATTGGACGGTTTACATATTATTGATCCCGGTCATAATGTGGAAAAGGTTATGAAACGAGGGGTTGCAAAAAAAATGATGGAACTTTGCCGGGAGAAAAAATTCCAAGTAAACTTCATTCCATCGCTTGTCCATACGGATCCATTTCTATTTTTGTAACCTGGCAAACATTAAAAAGGAACCACTTGTTGTTTTTAAATAGACGAATTATCGGTCCTGCCCTTTAGAAAATATAATCAGGATCAAGAAGACAGGAATAAACTATACGGATACATGAGCGGAATGAAAGCTTTAGAAAGTATAATCGGTAAAACATCAAAAAAGGACTTCACTGTGATAGGAAGTCCTTCATTACTATTTTACAGCTTTTACTTTTGGCAAAATTTTCGATAGCGGAACTTTTCTTTCCCGAATCCAAGTAGTTTCATCTTCCGGATCAAATTGTTCCAAAAAGTGAATAACTTCTTTTGTAATCGGTGTTGGAGTAGACGCACCGGAAGTAACAGCAACCCTTTTTGCGTTCCTGATCCAATCAATTTCAATTTCCGTAACATCCGCTACCCGATAAGATTTCGTACCGGCAATCTCTTCCGAAACTTGGGCTAACCGGTTTGAATTATTGCTCTTCGGGTCACCGACAACAATTAATACGTCAGCATCACCCGCTTGTTTAGCGACAGCTTCTTGTCTAACTTGGGTAGCTTGGCAGATTTCATTATGTATTTCCGCCTGTGGAAACTTTTTAAGACAATATTCCATTAAATCCTTAACATCCCAACTGCTCATCGTCGTTTGATTTGTAATGATAATTTTATCATTTTTTATATCCAGTTGATCGATATCACCGGTGTTTGAAACTAAATGGACCAGACCCGGTGCGACCCCGATCGCCCCCTCCGGCTCAGGATGACCCTTCTTACCGATATAAATGACCTCATACCCCTGTTTCGTTTTTTCTTCAATGATAACATGGGTTTTTGTAACATCCGGGCAAGTCGCATCGATGGTGACCAGTCCTTTTTCTTTGGCAAGTTGGCGAATTTCAGGTGACACCCCATGAGCAGTGAAAATCACGGTCCCTTGATCAACTTTTTCCAATATTTCTTTTCGATTTTTCCCGTCTAATGTGATAATCCCTTCTTCTTTAAATGCTTCAGTCACATTTTCGTTATGGACAAGCATACCAAGAATATAAATCGGTCTTGGTAAATTTTTATCTAAAGCGGCATTGCGAGCGATAACCATGGCATCAACAACACCGTAACAATAACCGCGGGGGGATACTTTAATGACTTCCATATTTTATCGTTCCTCCTCGTAAACTAAAAAACTATAGGTATATTATAACGAACTGGTGTTGATAACTCAAAGTATTGTTCTTTTTTATACGTTAAGAAAGTATAAATTTCCAGCAAAGAAGTGAATTCGACGTAGTGGGAAATTTTAAGAATTAAGTATAAGTGCAACTACGGCTTTGCCATCGCCTAAAGGCTCGGCAGTCGCCGAGTTTTCTTTAAAAATATGGAGAAAAGCAGTGATGTGAATGTGATTATCAGTTATCAACACATGAATTGTTCATCCACCATCATCTGCCTGAAAAATTAAATATATAGCTTAGGTACAGAACTTTTGAATTGTAAAGGTTGTTTCTTTTTGTTACGCTTAGCCTTTTTTGCCGCTTGTTCCGATTCGACGATCTTTTTTTCACTATCGATCTTTTCATTTTCTCCTAATGATTGTTTCGATGCTTCTTTCAATAATATCTTTTTTTCTTCTTCAATACCGTCATCGTTATTTTCGTTTTCTTCAGGCTCCAAATCGTCCTTATTCCTTTCAACTATCTCATCTTCCAAGTCAGTTTCCGTGTTCTCCTCATTATCATTATCTTGGTCACTGCTGTTTTGCAGGCTGCGATATAATTTCCAAAGAGCAGGTAAATTTTTGACTAATGGTCCGTATTGTTGAACCATTGAACCGATTTGTTGCCCTGTACGTAACACCTGTTGCGTCTGTCCTAAAAAATTAGATATCGATTCCGGGTTTAGGAAGCTTCGTATCCCGGTCTGCTCTTGATAACCTACTCCTCTGCCAAACAGAAATGGATTAACAGGTTGCTGTGGTATTGACTCGATCCCACTTTTTCCCTTGAAAAGTCGTGAAAGGAAACCGACTCGTTTCGGTTGCTCAAATCTAGCTTGTTGCATCTGAAAGGGTCGCGGCCTACCAATATTTCTTGGCATACCCCCGTACATCCCTCTTGGCCTCGGAGAAGGAGTGAAAAAGCGATAAGGATTTGGTGGCGGTACTTGCTGAAATCGCGGTGGCATAGATGAATCCTCCTCATACACTCAATTTACTCTCCTATTACAATATGCAAAGGCAAAGTGCTTCGTTAGTGTAGAAAAAAATTCATAAGTAGAGTTATTTACCTTTTTTTTGTATAATACTAAGATGGATAATAATTAAGTATGTCAGATTAAGGAGTTTTTATATGGAAAAAACGAATTTTACAAGGTTTTCATTAAAACCGTTTTTATATGAAGGACTGGAAAACATGGGTTTTTACGATCCAACCGATATTCAAGAACGGGTGATTCCTAAAGCGTTAAAAGGTCTGTCCTTGGTTGGCCAATCCCAAACCGGAACCGGGAAAACACATGCATTTCTCTTGCCGATACTGACAAAACTGAATCCGTCAGTTCAATCGGTCCAAGCCGTGATTACTGCACCAACCCGGGAATTGGCTCACCAAATATATCACGAGGTCTTGAAATTAACAAAATATTGCCCGAAAGACGAAGAAATTACAGCAAAATTATTTGTTGGCGGGACAGATAAAGCCCGGGTAATTGAAAAATTGAAAGTACAACCGCATATCGTTATCGGTACACCTGGGCGAATTTATGACTTGGTGAAAGAACAGGCATTATTCGTTCATACCGCAACTATGATGGTTGTCGATGAAGCTGATTTAATGTTGGATCTCGGCTTTTTAGAAGATGTGGACCGGATTGCAGGAGCGATGCCTGAACAGTTACAAATGTTTGTCTTTTCGGCAACGATTCCGGAAAACTTAAAACCTTTTCTGAAAAAATATATGGAAAATCCTGAGTTTGTTCATGTTGAACTGAAACAGAGAACTGCGAAAAATATTGAACATATTTTGCTTCCTTTGCGACACCGTGACAAATTCCATTTCCTAAAAAATTTGATGGAGATCATTCATCCGTATTTAGCGATTATTTTTGTAAATACGAAAGCCAGAGCTGATGAACTTGCTAATCTATTGGCCGAAAACGGTGTGAAAGTCGGTTTAATTCATGGAAATCTCACCCCAAGGGAACGGAAAAAGATGATGTCGCAAATCCGTAATTTGGAGTATCAGTATATTGTTGCGACAGATTTGGCATCACGGGGGATTGATATTGAAGGGGTCAGCCACGTTTTTCATTACGAGTTACCTAAGGACTTGAATTTTTATATTCATCGTTCGGGACGGACCGGTCGGGGAGCGTACTCGGGTGTTTCATATATCCTTTTTGATGAGCAGGATAACGAAAAAATTAGTAAATTGGAAAACATGGGTATTACCTTTACTTATATGGATATAGTGGCGGGAGAGTTGAAAGAAAATGACGACCGGAATCAGCGAAAAAATCGGAAAAGAAAACCGCAGGAAGTAGATATCCAAGTAAAACGGGCGATAAAAAAACCGAAAAAAGTAAAACCGGGTTACAAGAAGAAACAGAAAGAGTTACTCGAAAAAGAGAAAAAAAGACAATTAAAGAAACTTGGGCGACCGCGTCATTAGTCAACTTGTGACGGCAGTTTAATGAAAACTTTTTTATTTTCGAATCGCTACCTTAGTACGCGGATTATCAATCTTAAATTTCTTAACTTATAAAAAAATATAATTATCCTGGGAATAAGAAAGGAAGAGGAGAAATGTTAAAAATCGGTTCTCATGTATCGATGAGCGGGAATGATATGTTGTTGGCTGCCAGTCGGGAAGCGGTATCCTATGGTTCCACAACCTTCATGATCTATACCGGCGCCCCGCAAAATACAAGACGAAAAAAAATTGAAGAATTGAATATTGAACAAGGTCGAGCGCATATGGAGGAAAACGGCATTGATGAGATTGTCGTTCATGCCCCGTATATTATTAATATCGGAAATACCACAAAACCACAAACATTTCGGTTAGGCGTGGATTTTCTTCAATCAGAAATAGAGCGGACAGAAGCGATTGGTGCAAAACAAATCGTTCTTCATCCGGGAGCCCATGTTGGAGCCGGAGAGGATGCAGGCATTGCCAAAATTATTGAAGGATTAAATGAAGTCCTTACCCATGATTCACCTGTTCAAATTGCTTTAGAAACGATGGCAGGGAAAGGTTCAGAAGTTGGCAAAACGTTTGATGAATTGGCAAAAATTATTGACGGAGTAACCAATAATGATCGGTTATCCGTTTGTTTCGATACTTGCCATACAAGTGATGCCGGCTATAATGTAAAAGAGGATTTCGACGGTGTATTGAATGAATTCGATAAAATTATCGGTATTGATCGGATAAAAGTTCTACATATTAATGACAGTAAGAATCCGATGGGAGCAAGAAAAGACCGACATGAAAATATTGGATTTGGCTATATTGGATTTAAAGCACTAAATTATATCGTTCATCATCCACAATTAGAAGATATTCCGAAAATATTAGAAACACCTTATGTCGGAACAGATAAAAACAATAAAAAACCACCTTACAAATATGAAATTGAAATGTTCCGGAATCAAACATTCAGTGAAAATTTGCTTGAGCGGATTATTAATGAAGCTTAAAAAAACGGGTGTTCTAAGGGTTAACTAAGTGTAAACCCTTGGAACACCTGTTTTATAAAAACAAGTACCTGTCGATTCGCTTTCGGTACAGATAATTTACTGCTCGCTCATTCATGTGGGATAAAAGATCATTACTTAGTCAGCATAATGAAAAGTTGATTTACCTTTTTGGCTGTTTGTGGCCCGCAAACTTTTGCGATTTCTTTAATGACTTTTGTACGGTCATTATCATTGAAAATATCGATGTTTTTGCCCCGTAAATATTTGGCGATTAGTTCAGCTTGATCTAAACTTACATCAATATTAAATTGTTTTCCGTATTTCACTAATTCTTTCCCGGTAATCCCATTAATTTTCATATTAATAATATTCTCGAGAAACTTCATTCCATCTCCTCCCAACATAATGTATGAAGCTTAATCGAAAAAGTTCCATAGATTTTTTCAATAACAACACAAATGAAGAAAAACTTTACATTTTCCGGTCGTTTATGTATACTTAATAAGTCTAAATCGTAATCATTCTTAATAAGAATAAAGTTTATTTATAGAAGGTGGTTGAAGGTGACTGAAGCACCAATTATTGAAATAAAAAACGTAACTTATCATTATGATCATTTCACTGTATTAGAAAACATAAATCTGCAAGTTGAGCGGGGCGACTTTTTAGCGATCGTCGGTCCAAACGGTTCGGGTAAATCGACACTGCTAAAACTAATTTTGGGCCTGTTAAAAAAACAACAAGGAGATATTTATCTTTACGGAAAACCGTTGGAGTCTTTTGATCAGTGGGAAAAAATCGGCTTTGTGTCGCAAAAGGCCAATTCATTTAACAGTGGCTTTCCGGCAACTGTTTATGAAGTGGTAAGAAGTGGATTAACGAAAAAAACCGGACTGTTTCATTTCTTCCCGAAAAATACAAGGGAACATGTAATGGAAGCGTTGAAGGCTGTTGAGATGGAGTCGTTTATTGACCGAAATATCGGAGAATTATCCGGCGGGCAACAACAACGGGTGTTTATTGCCAGAGCGATTGTTTCAAATCCTGAGTTACTTATTCTCGATGAGCCCACAGTCGGTGTGGATGCAAAACGAGTTGCACAATTTTATCAATTATTACAGAGGCTAAATCATACAAGGAATATGACGCTAATTATCGTATCTCATGATGTTGGAATCATCTCAGACAAAGTAAGCCATGTTGCTTGCTTAAATAAAACACTTTATTTTCATGGTCGTTCACATGAGTTCGCAGCATTGGATAAGGAAGCACTAAGTTTTTTTTACGGTCATGATGTAGATGTACTAAAACATGAGCATATTTGATTTTTTGGGGGAAAATTTATGATCGATAATTTATTTCAATATGAATTTTTACAAAATGCCTTTCTTACCGGCATCATAATCGGGGTTATTGCTCCATTTCTCGGGGTTTTTATTGTCGTTAGGAAGATGGCATTGATTACCGATGCGTTGAGTCATGTTTCATTATCGGGAATTGCAGCGAGCCTTTTGTTGGGAAAATATTTCGCTCCGTTCGCATTATTAAATCCATTGTATGGCGGTATGGCTTTTTCAGTTATCGGTGCCTTACTTATTGAAAAACTGCGCACGGTTTATAAACATTACGAAGAATTGGCGATACCCATCATGATGTCATTTGGTATTGGATTAGGTGTCATTTTTATTTCATTGGCAGATGGTTTTAATACGGATTTATTCGGGTATTTATTTGGAAGTGTAAGTGCCGTTTCAAGGGCTGACTTATATGTCATTATTTTAATAGCTGTTTTGGTTTTCATTACGATTTTTTTACTTTACAAAGAGTTGTTTTTGCTATCCTTTGATGAGGAATATGCAAAAGCAATAGGTATACCTGGCAATGGTATTCATTTACTATTTGTAATCACAGTGGCTTTGGTTATTGCTGTTTCGATGCGGATTGTCGGTGTTTTACTTGTATCTTCATTGATGACATTGCCGGTTGCCGCAAGTATCCGTGTTGCCAAAAGTTTTAAACAAGCCATTATTCTTTCCGTTATTTTCGGTGAAATATCGGTGATTGGTGGGTTGGTAAGCGGTTTTTATCTTGAAATTGCTCCCGGTGGTACAATCGTGATCATTGCTGCTACTTTGCTTTTGGGAACCGTTCTTTACAAGAAATTTCGCTACCAAAAATCTTAAACAGGAAGTGGAAGAAATGAACGTAACTGAGGCTATTCAAATTTTAAAGGATAAAGGATATAAATATACAGGAAAACGGGTGGATATGCTGGAATTTTTAGCGAACCATGATAAATATATGACCGCCAAAGATGTGTTGGAAGGGATGAAGGTACATTATCCAAATTTGAGTTTTGATACTATTTATCGAAACTTATCATTATTTTCAGAACTGGGTATTCTTGAAACAACTGATTTATCGGGTGAGAAACATTTCCGGTTTTCTTGCGCAAAGATTGGGCATCACCACCATTTTATTTGTATAAGTTGTGGTAAAACAAAAGAAATTGAAGGTTGCCCGATGGACGAAGTGAAAGAAGAATTGAAAGATTATGTAATCTCCGGGCATAAATTTGAAGTATACGGTTATTGTAATGAGTGTACCCATTAATCGGGAAAGCTAGTCTTGGACATGTTTTTTTTGACATTTCAGGATTAGCTTTTTTTTGCGTTAGTGAGTTTCAAAAAACGGGTGAAAAAGACTTTTTTAAAAAATAAAACAAGTAAATAAACGATAGATTCGTTCTTAAGCTTAGCTCTATACTTGAAATCGATTTTGTGAAAAATTTTTGCACAGAGAAATAATCGTCGAAAGGACAAAATGCATGAGTGGAAAAATAAGGGGAGAAAGTAAATTATTCGTTTGGGTAAAAACCGTTGTGACATCAAATAATAAAAATGCTCCCAAGAAAGCGAGGTTAGCGATATGGGTCAAAATCGTGTAGGGAACAGAGAAAAAAACGGGCATGATGTGAACAACGGTTATCGGGATTATTTAACCGGATATGATTATCAAGAGGAAAACGCAGCAGAGATAGCAGAACCGATTCGAGTACAGGAACGCAATCATGAAACAGAAAGTACAGAAAATGGTAAAGGTTTGGGCTATATTGCCTTGGCTCTTGCCATCTTGTCCCTTTTCGTTTCACCTGTTCTTTTCGGTGGAGCGGCTATTATTTTGGGATTTCTGGCACGAGGCCGAGGAGCTGAGGGACTGGGTAATTGGTCAATTGGAATTGGAGCAATTTCAGCGGTTATCGGTTTATTTATAGCCCCGTTTTTTTGATGATATCGGGAGTATGAAAATAGATGAATCAATGCAAGTGGAGAAACATTTTTTGTTCTCTCCACTTGTTTTTTGGGAGTGCTCATTTGAAGCGTTATCTTATCTTGATAAAAGAAAAACCCAAGAATGTATGATCTCAACACTCTTAGGTTTCAGTAGCAATCATTATTTTACTAATTGTTTTTCCTTTTGATAATACTCTTCGGCCAGTTTATCAATTTCTTTTTTCAATTCTTCCACCATGGTTTCTTCCGGTACTTTTCGAACGATTTGTCCTTTCCTGAATAAGAGACCTTCTCCACGAGCTCCGGCAATACCGATATCAGCTTCTCTTGCCTCTCCGGGACCGTTAACTGCACAACCGAGAACAGATACTTTAATCGGGGCTTTAATTTTTTGAATGTATTCTTCTACCTCATTGGCAATGCTGATCAAATCGATTTCAATTCGACCGCATGTCGGGCAGGAAACGAGCGTTGCCGCATTGGAAATGAGTCCGAATGCTTTTAATAACTCTCTTGCCACTTTAACTTCTTCAACCGGATCTGCACTTAACGATATCCGTAACGTATTGCCAATTCCTCTGCTTAAAATCGCACCTAACCCGGCAGCACTTTTGACAGTTCCGGCAAATAATGTTCCGGATTCAGTAATACCTAAATGAAGCGGGTAATCAAATGCTCTTGCTGCTTTTTCATATGCTTCGATGGCCAAGTTAACATCAGATGCTTTCATGGATACAATAATATCGTGAAAATCCAAGTCTTCTAAAATTTTTATGTGATGAAGTGCACTTTCCACCATTCCGTCAGCCGTCGGATAACCGTATTTTTCGAGAATTGGTTTTTCAAGAGATCCGGCATTAACACCAATACGGATTGGAATTCCTCGTTCTTTTGCCGCTTTTACAACTGCTTCGACTTTTTCTTTTTTTCCGATATTCCCCGGATTAATCCGAACTTTATCAACACCGCCTTCAATTGCTTTTAGGGCAAGCTTGTAGTTGAAATGAATATCGGCTACAAGTGGAATATGGATTCGTTTTTTTATTTCCGAAATCGCATTAGCAGCCCGTTCATCGGGAACAGCGACACGAACAATTTGACAGCCGGCTTCTTCTAATCTATGGATCTGTGCAACTGTTGCTTCAACATCATGCGTTTTCGTTGTTGTCATACTTTGAATATATACAAGATTATTCCCGCCAATCGTTAAATTCCCGACTTTGACAGGACGTGTTTTTGTACGATGTGTAATTTCACCCACGATACTCTCTCCCTTATCATGAATTCCAAAATGCTGGACGAAATTGCTCCTCTTCATTTTAACAATAATTGATTTTAAGTGGCAAGGAAAATCGTTCTCTCCCTACCGTTCACTTACTAATAAAAGGGATAAAATTACTCATTCTGCCTGCAAAAAATTATCCTCATACTGTTCATCCCACTCATACGGAGTCAAGGAATCCCACCAAGTTTTAACTTAATGAAAAAGAAGATGGGAGAGGGGCTTGCTGCATGCAAATAGCAATGGATTAATATTTTTTTTGATTATATACAGGTATTTTATATGTTTCTCCAAATTGCATATCATCTGGTTTAATCCCTTCATTTAAGGCTGAAAAATCCTTAATCATCTCTTCAATCGAAATATCATCAGGGTAACCGCCCTGGCTCTCGATCAATGACAGCAAGGTGTCACCCGGTTTTACCTCCAATTCGACATATTGAAGAGACAAAGCAGTTTCTTGCACAGATTCTTTTTTTTCAGCTCCAGGTAATGTGCCGGCTGTGATATCAAAATATATAGCATAGACAACAATGATGATGGCGACAATACCGAATACTCTTTTCATGTTCCCACCTTCTACCAATTCTTTACCGGATTTTAGTATATTTGTATGCTTATATTTCTTCATTATTCCTATATTTTTGCAAAACTAGTAAAAAATTAATAGAAAGGGGGTGCGTGACATAGATTATATTTTGCCGAACATGGTGACATACGGAAATTGGGTATAAAAAACTCCATCCTTTTTCGGCCAAGAAAAAAGATGGAGGTTTCACTTTAATCAATATCCGTTTTTGGAATTTCCTTCATTGTGAGGTGAAGCATGATAATCATAACCGTCCAATTAATCAAAGAAGCAAACGGGACAATGGCATGGAAGAAATGCATAATCATGAAAAAGACCGTCGGCAACGTGATCGCATAAGTACTTAATTTCCATAAATGCCCGTAGTTGATATTGAGTTTTAAGGCATTTTTGAGAATTAATCCGATTAAGGCAAGGATTGTAATCGAAATTATTTGACCGGCAACTTGAATGAGATAAAAAAGAATGAATGAAAAAGCATAAATGACGGATTTAACTGAACCAACAAAATCGAGAAATTGTTGCATTTCCGTTCTACCCATTTCCTCCAAACCAAGTTGCTGATAGGACATCGTTTGTGTTTGATTATTTAAATTTATGACAACATCATATTCTAAAAAGGCTAAAGTATCATCATAGTTTGATTCCACATCATCGACCGTTGTTTGACCTGTGCTGTCGATAATAAAAGTGAAATTACCGGATTCTTCGATAATAACAGGTTCATTTATGTCGGTATGCAATTTTCCGTCTTGAATTGAGAAATCCGGTACCTCTTCATTTATTATCCTAACAGCATCATCATAAATATTATTAAAGTTTTGAACAAAATTGATAAATAAAGGTAAAACAGACAAAACGGAAAGAAAAAATATATAAACAAAGGTTTTGCCCATCCCTTGATTGCGAAAAGTCGAGATATCCTTTGGGGAATATATACTCTTAATAAATTGCTTAAATATATTCATCTGTTTTCTCTTCCTCCTGTTCTCTGTAGTCATTATTACTATATTATCCCATAAATGGGCCGAGATGAATAATTTTGTTTATAACAACCCATTGTGTAATCATTTTGTAACTAAAATGAAATATTAGCGCAATAAAAAGTCTGCAGTAAATTTTTTGCACTTTTATTCAGATGCCTTTTCATGATTAGTATAGGGAATCTTGTTTTTAAAGAAGGTATGTGAATCGAGCGTCTTTCCGTGAAGCATTAAAAATTGGTTTTGGTTCCGTTATCGGTTTTGTTGGAAGTACGATTGTTAAATTGATGATCATGGTTATTATGGTTGGATATTTCTTGATTCTTGTCCTATAAAAGAAAAAATACCGAATGTCAATAGCCATTTCTAAAAATTTTTAGGCATTTTATTTGAAACTGGAATCGAGTTTTGCTAATCTAAACATACAAGCTCTCATTCCCAAATGATAGCTTAATTACATAATTTTTCTATATCAAAGGAGGAATAAAACATGGCATTTGAATTACCACAATTACCTTATGCGTATGATGCATTAGAACCGCATATTGACAAAGAAACAATGAATATTCACCATACGAAACATCATAATACGTATGTTACAAATTTAAATAATGCAGTGGCAGGAACAGAATTTGAAAATAAGACGGTTGAAGAATTAGTTTCTAACTTAGATGCTGTTCCGGAAAACATTCGCACTGCTGTCCGTAATAACGGTGGCGGACATTATAACCACTCTTTATTCTGGCAACTTCTTTCACCAAATGGTGGCGGCGAGCCTTCAGGTGCACTTCTGGATGCCATCAACGCTAAATTTGGAAGTTTCTCTGCGTTTAAAGATGAATTTACTAAAGCTGCAACAGGTCGTTTCGGTTCAGGCTGGGCTTGGCTTGTCGTAAACAATGGTGAGTTGGAAATCACCAGCACACCGAACCAAGACACGCCATTAAGCGAAGGAAAGACACCGATTCTTGGTTTAGATGTTTGGGAACATGCTTATTACTTAAAATATCAAAACCGTCGTCCCGATTATATCGCAGCTTTCTGGAACGTGGTTAACTGGGATGAAGTGGCAAAACGTTATCAAGCAGCAAAATAATGTTAAATGGAAAAAACCAGTAGAGTCGTATCTACTGGTTTTTTGTATATCTCCCCATCTTCTACAAAGAATACAATTAAAGGGGAGTATGTAATGAAGCAAAAAAGTCAAAAAAAATGGCTGGGTGATGTACATATCACAAAAGATTTGCTGTTGCTTTTACTGATTGGCGGTCTTTATTCCTTAAGTATCGCTTTATCTAATACGTTTGTTAATGTCTATTTATGGAAACAAACGGGTGATTTCTTTCAAATAGGATTATACAATTTGACCGTTGCCATTATCCAACCGGTTACTTTCATATTTGCCGGACGAATGGCGAAAAAAGTCGATCGCATTATTGTTCTTCGTCTCGGTGTGATCTTTTTGGCCATTTTTTTTATTTCAGTATTATTGACTTGTTCGGAGGCAAGTCGTTATTTACTATTACTCGGGACATTACTTGGTATCGGATACGGATTTTACTGGCTCGCTTATAACGTATTAACATTTGAAATTACCGAACCGGATACGAGGGATTTTTTTAACGGATTTTTAGGTGTATTAAATTCGCTTGGCGGGATGATCGGTCCATTAGTTGCCGGCTTTATTATTTCCCAATTCAAACAATTTTACGGGTATACAATTATTTTTTCCGCATCCCTTGGCTTATTCGCTTTGGCAACGATTTTAAGTTTTTTTATGAAAAAAAGACCTGCAACAGGAAATTATTTTTTCTCTGCCATTATTAAAGAGCGAAAAAGGAATCCAAATTGGAAAATGGTGACAAATGCAACATTTTTTCAAGGGATTAGAGAAGGGATCTTTGCGTTTGTTATCAATATATATGTTTACATAGCCACCGGCAGTGAAATGGCATTAGGTACCTATGCTTTCGTTAATTCCATTGTATCTTTTATTACTTATTATTTAGCCAGTCGCTTTATTAAAAAACAATACAGGAAAAGGGCGATTTTACTTGGCGGGATATTGTTATTTACTTCAGTGTTCCTCATCATTTTCCATGTCTCTTATCCCATTTTCCTTGTCTATTCTGCATTAATCGCCTTTGCCTATCCCGTCGTTCTTGTCCCGTTTATATCCACCTCCTATGATGTAATCGGGCAGGGGTGGCAAGCGAGAGAAATGAGAATTGAATATATTGTTGTAAAAGAGCTGTTTCTCAATGCCGGCCGAGCGTGCTCAATTATCATCTTTTTATTTTCGATTCTGTATTTTCCGGTTAAAACCATCCTACCTTTATTATTGATTGTCCTTGGTTCAGGCTATTTGTTTATTTATTTCTTTGTTCGTCATATTCAATTAAAAGGGATCTTTTCTTAGGAGGTCCCTTTTTCCTTTCATCATCTTTCCCTTTCTTTTCCTTAACCTTTTCCTAGAAATATGAAGCAAAATCAAATAAAATAGAAAGTATGGATATTTTCTTCTTTATATGTGGATGAAGGGAAAGAGGTTGGTGTACTTGTGAAAAATAATCAAAAAAACAATAAGAAAAAAAATCATATACCTTTACGGATGAATATATTGTTTTTTACTGTTTTCGTCATGTTTTCTATCTTAATTTTAAGATTAGGGGTTGTCCAAATTGTTGAAGGTGAGGAATATAAAAATGAAGTTCGAAAAACAGAAGAAATATCTGTAAATCATTCAGTTCCCCGCGGCGAATTATATGATTCAACTTATAAAAAAGTTGTTTACAATGTTCCGCAAAAAGCAATTACGTACACGCCGCCTAAAAATCCGCAACCGGATGAATTGTATGAAATTGCGAAAAAGCTGGCCAAATTTATTCAGATGCCAGAGGATGATATGAAAAAAGTAACGGAACGGGATAAAAAAGATATTTGGCTTCTTGAAAATAAAAATGGAAAGAAACTTGTAACCCGTTCTGAAGAGAAAAACTTAAAGGACAAAGAGCTGTATCAATTAAAATTGGAGCGAATTACCGAAGAACAATTACAATCGGTCGATATGAATGTAGCAGCGATTTATCGAAAAATTTATTCGGCTACCGCTTTGACCCCAACGATTGTAAAAAATATAAATGTCACCGATGAAGAATATGCAGCGGTTAGTGAAAACTTAGCGAATCTGCCGGGCGTGGATGTAACGACGGACTGGGAACGGGCATATCAGTTTGGCGATGTATTTAGAGGAATGCTTGGCAGTGTAAAACAAGGATTGCCTGAAGACAAAGTCGATTTTTATCAGTCGAAAGGGTACAGTTTAAATGATCGTGTCGGCTACAGTTACATCGAACAATCTTTGGAAGATATTTTGCAAGGATCAAAAGCGGTTGTTAAAACCGAAACGGATAAATCCGGAAAAATCATAAATACCGAATCGGTATCTGACGGGAAAAGCGGTAAAGACGTTGTTTTGACCGTTGATATGGAATTACAAGCGGAAGTGGAAAGGATCCTTCAAGAGCATATGGCAAAAATTGTCCAATATCCGCGTACGAATTATTTTAATAAAGCATTTGTTGTTGTCATGAATCCGAAAACGGGGGAAATATTATCGCTAGCTGGAAAACAATACAATCGAAAGACGAGAGAATTTGAGGATTATGCCAATGGTACATTTACGTATTCGTTTGAACCTGGTTCGGTTATCAAAGGTGCAACCGTCCTGATGGGGTATCAGGCAGGGGTTATCAAACCTGGCAATATGGAAACCGATGAAAAAATGGTCTTTAAAAATGGTACTTCGATTTCATCTGTTTCTCGAATGGGTTTAATTAATGATTTGACCGCACTGGAACGGTCATCGAATATTTATATGGCGAAAGTTGCACTTAAAGTAGCCGGCGGAACCTATAAATATATGGGAACATTAAATATCGATTTAGATAAAATTAATGTGATGCGCAGTTATTTTGCCCAGTTCGGCCTCGGTACGAAGACCGGAATCGGTTTCGATAATGAAGTTGTCGGGATTCAACGTGCACCTGAATATCCGGGTCAATTATTATATTTTGGCTTTGGACAGTATGATACGTATACACCGTTACAATTGGCTCAATATGTGTCGACGATTGCCAATGACGGTTATCGGATGAAACCGCAACTGGTTAAAGAAATCCGGGAACCGAATGAAGATAGTAATGAACTTGGCCCAATTATTGAAGAAGTGAATCCAGTTGTCCTCAATCGGGTAGATATGCAAGATGCTTGGATTAAACGGGTGCAAGAAGGCTTTTGGCGGGTAGTCAATGGTTCTCGCGGTACAGCTAGGAATTATTTTAAAAATGTTCCAACAGTTGTAGCCGGAAAAACCGGTACGGCACAAAGTTGGTTTAAAGATGAAAAAACGGGGAGTACCGTCCAAACTGAAAATCTAACCTTTGTCGGCTATGCGCCGTATGATAACCCGGAAGTGGCAATTTCCGTTGTTTTACCGAATCTTTATACTGGAGGTAAATCACCTGTTGGTAGTGTGAACCTAGTAATTGCTCAAGAAGTGTTGGAAAAATATTTCAGTATAAAGGCTGACCGGGCGAAACAACCCGCTCAGAATCAAGCAACAGGTGAAACGACAGAGCAAGGAACAACTGAGACAAATCCATAAAAATTAAGGAACTGTCAGGAGAATTCACTCCAAGGACAGTTCCTTTTTATCATTTTGTAATCATATCAGCAATTTCTTGGTTTGATATTCCTTGCTTAAATTCATATTGTCCCGGTTGAACTCTTTTTTCATATCCGTTTTGGACCATGAAGTTAATAAAATCATTTTGATCGGTAATAATATGAATTCCCGCAAGACCTCTGGCAATATCTTCCAAACTCATGCCCTCTCTAATTTCGAACATAAATACTTGTTCTTTTTCTTGTTCTGCTGTATTCGTTGGTGCATTTTTGCTTTCCTCGATCGTTTTTTTCAACTCTGCATTTTCCGCTTCAAGACCGGCAATTTTCTCTTTAAATAAATCCAATCTGTCCTTTTCGACTAGAGTATATCCTTCTTTTTCGGCTGTTGGTTCCGATTTAGCCGTATCATTTTCAAAAAAGAACCCGTACAGGAAAATAATGATCGAAGCAACCAACATTCCAATACTAAAAAAGCGAACGTTCAGTCTATTCATTGCTTGACCACCTTAATCGTTTCTAAAATTTGCTTCACTTCATCCTCACTTAGTGCAGACTGTTTCGCAATTTGTTCCACAGTCAATCCTTGCTCATGTAAAAGACGAACTTGTCCGACAATGATTGGATTCGGGTTTTTGGCTTGAGAAGGGTTTTTATCCATGTCACCAGGAATTAATAATTCTTCTTCTAAAACTTTCAATCGTTTTTTGATTTGAAAATTTTCCTGGTACATCTGGATTGACAATTGCTCAACCTCATTGCTCAATTCTTTCGTACGATCGGGAAGAAAAAATGAAACAACGATCAAAATAATCGCGATAGCCATTAGTACGAATATTAAAATATCCATATCATCACTCCCACCGTAAAGTTTATCATAATTTGACAAGGAACAACATAGATAAATAATAACTGAGAAATTTTTCCTATTTTTACATATATCATATCAAAGCCTGTCAATTTTACAAAAAATATGGCGAAAAAAACATAGGTAAAATAACAAAATATGACAAATTGCGTTTATTGTTCGAATAATGATTTGGTGTTACGATGAATATAATAATAATTTTGAAAAAGTAATTGGTGAAAATAGAGGAAGATAACATATAGAATGGGAGTGGGAACGATGAATATTTTGCATACGGAAGATTATTTAATGAAAATGAAATATCAGTTGAAATTTAATCATTATCTTTATTGGAATGGAAAAATGAAGAAAATAACGGCGGGAGAAAATTGGTTAATGGACGGCAGCTTTCATATTAATTGCCGCTATTTGCATACGAAAGATGATATTCTTTTGGCAAAGCTTTCTATTAGCAATTTAACAGATCAAAGAGTACCGATAAAAGTATTTGTCGAAAGCAATTTAAACGAGCTGAAAAACAATTACGTTTTTGTCTCACCGAAAAAGGATGTTTTATTTTTAACGAATGAAGATGGATTGTTTTTGGCCTCGGGTATGATTAACGGTACCTCGATGAGTCAATATGGTGTTTTAAAAAAGAATCAATACATTGAAAAAATTTGCGACGGAGTGATTCCATTTAATCCGATTGGAACCGGGAATGTTGTTGGCTTATACACCCTCGAACAACTGCTTGTTCCTTATGAGACGACCATAGCCTATACATGGACGCTTGCCTCAAAAACCTTTTCTGAAAAAGAATTGTTAAGTCGGGATGAACAGCTAAAATCGAGACTAGCTTTTTCATGAATTAAATGATATTATAGTAAGGTCGTAATTTGTGAATGGACTGGAGGGAATAATATGCGCGTAAACATTACATTGGCATGTACTGAGTGCGGTGAACGTAATTATATAACCACAAAAAATAAACGTAATAATCCCGATCGTTTAGAATTAAAGAAATATTGTCCTCGTGATAAAAAAACTACAGTACATCGTGAAACAAAGTAAACAGCAGGATTTCTCCTGCTGTTTTTCTTCATTCGCAAAAGTTTAAATACCAGAAGGAAGGTAAATTCGGCGTCAATCGCATGGGTTTTTATACGGTACAGTTTAAATTCCAGCAAGGTTGCCAAACTCGACGGCAATCGCTTTAGTTTTCTTTCGCACAATAGGAGGGGTCTGATGATATCGAAAAAAGAATTCAGGGAAAAAATGAAGGCCAAACTGTTATTGCTTACAAAAGAAGATTATCATGAAAAGTCAAGTTTGATCGCGGAAAAATTGTTTAAAACAGAAGAATGGAATAAGGCAAAAATGATTGGCATTACAATTTCCAGGTTTCCTGAAGTCAATACACACCCAATCATTGAGAGAGCTTGGTCCGAAGAAAAATTAGTGGCGGTGCCAAAATGTATTCCTTCGAGCAGGGCTTTGGAATTTTATACAATTCACAACTTTTCTGAAGTAGAGAAGGGTTATTTTGGATTATATGAACCATTGCCCAAAAAAGCAGAAAAAACGGATCCTGCTAAAATAGATTTATTATTTGTCCCGGGTTTAACTTTTACAAAAAACGGCTTTCGCTTGGGTTATGGCGGCGGGTATTATGATCGTTTTTTACCGAATTTTACCGGGGAGTCCATCGTTTTATCGTTCCAGGAACAACTGGTCGATTGGTTACCGTTTGAGGAATATGATTATCAGCTGAAAAAAATCCTGACCGATGATAATATGTATGGGTTTGAAAAATGAGTCGGCGGCCTCCAAGATAATTTTTGGATAAAAAACGAAATTTGCCAAAAACTATTTTTAGGAGGTTGAAATCAATGTTATCACGTTTGTTGAAGTTAATGTTTGTAGGCTATGCGATTGTCAAGGCTTTTCAATATCGTTACCACATCATGAATTGGGTTTTAGCCAACGAACGGATTAGAAAATGGGCGGTGGCTACTTCCATGCGGATCCCGAGTATTCGAAACTTATTTATCCGTTCATTTTTTCGGACAACATCTGCTCAATAAAGAATTTTGGACAGGCTTTGATTGGTCTGTCTTTTTTTGTTGCCAATGCCAGGTCATTGAGCGGGCGCCCTTCGTATTTTTGTTGTCAATTTCTGAGCGCGACGGATTAAGTCCCGTTTGAACAAAGATGAATAGTCACCTGCGCTTTTCTTTGTTGCAATTTTTTCGTTTACTCCATTACAATGGTAGTAAGAAATTGGAATAGGAAAGCAGGGAATCGTTTGAGTTACCATACCGATTATTTATACTGGAAATTTATTCATTCCATGATTGTAGATGGATATCGAATTATGCATTTGGCTGAGGATCAACAGGAAGTTTGGTTGGAAAACATCGTTCATAAACAATTTCCGTTGATTCGGGTGAAACGGAAAGATATTGACTGGAGCAATTGGCTGCGTTCCGATATGAAGCAAACGATTTTGCAAGCGGATAAGATTCGTAAAATGTATTTTCGCAATAAATTTCAAGTGTTGAATATTTATTTCACCAGTCTCCCACCGGTGGATTCATATGAACCGTACGTCAATCGTCCCGTTCAAATCGAAAATGTAAAAACGAAAATGTATTCCATTTTATTTGATGAAAGTCATTTGCAAGACTCAGTTCAATTCGTGACAAAAATTATCGGGCAAAATCCGTTCGGTCAAATAAAAGAAGATTATTCTGATTATGAAGTGGGTGCTCTAAAAAGTCTGATTGCTCAAGAAACCATAGCTGCCGAAAAACGTGAAAAACAGTTGTTTAACCGGACCAAACCGTTTTTTACTTATTTTCTATTAGTTGCTATTACTTTCGTGTTTATTTTATTAGAAATGAACGGCGGGAGTACCAACCCGTACGTATTACTTTATTTCGGCGCAAAATATAATCCGGCCATTTTAGATGGTGAATGGTGGCGATTCTTTACACCGATGTTTTTACATATTGGATTTCTCCATTTGTTTATGAACGGACTCAGTCTTTATTATTTGGGAACGGCTGTTGAAAGCATTTTTGGTCGGCTCCGATTTTTAATAATTTATCTTTTTTCCGGCTTTTTCGGAACGCTGGCGAGTTTTATTTTTAGTTCACATTTATCTGCCGGTGCCAGTGGGGCCATTTTCGGCTTATTTGGAGCTCTTCTTTATTTCGGAATCGAGCATAAACACACTTTTTTCCGGACGATCGGGCCCAATATTCTCGCCTTGATTGGTGTGAATGTTGTTATCGGTTTTGCCGTCCCTTCTATCGATATTTCCGGGCATATGGGTGGAATGATTGGCGGGTTTCTGGCAGCAGGTATTCTCGGACTTCCGGATACGAAAAAACGCTATAGAATGTATTATTTATTGCTAACCGTTGTCATTACAGCCATTGCCCTTTACTATGGATATCAGTTTCCAAACATCTAGTTATTGATTTGTTGTTTTAGTGAGATAAATTCGTTGTCTGCTGTTTGAAAAATGACGTAAAGGTTTTGTTTTGCTTTTGATAGTAAAACAATAGGAACGGTACTGCCGATTGGTGAAATGAGTTGACCGTTTTGTTTTCTTATTCCCAAATAATAGTTCTTATATAGCCCTTCCCAAAGTTGACCGATAATTTCATCTGATTTTTGTCTGGAAAAGGAAGGGAGCGGCTGTTTTTGATAATTGGCTAATAAAGGTAAGGGAATTATATGAAACTCAGCCAAATCAATATCAAGCTGTCTTACTGCTTCTTTTAAATTTGTTGAAATGATTTGATTTTCTTCTTTATCCAGGACTTCCTTCCATCCTGTTTCTTCTTCATTACTCGGCGTTTGGAAAGAAACAAGGGATGGGAGGGCATTTGGGATGATATAGAGAAAATCATCGGACATGCTTTGACTGCTTGTAATGGTTTCTTTTGCATGCAATTCGGCATGGTGAAAACTAATGGCTCTAACAATTTGATTATCTTTTTCGGTAAAAATTCCACTTAATTCCAAACTGTCTGTACTCTCCTCCCATTTCCCCAGTTTACCGATAAGAATTCCGCCCGCAAAAATGAAAGTTACATCCTGCCGTAAATAAGTTGGACGATCCAATCGAGAATAGGACTTTACAGAAAACTGATAACGATTTTGATCGGTTTTGATATTCATTATTTTTGTTTTTGCATCAAGGAATTGTGCTTCTGTATCCAGAGGAAAATAAGTGATGCTCTCAACCGTTTGATTATTTTTAAAGTGAAAAAAATACAGAGATGCGGTTATGGTAATCAGAGCTGAACATATGATTAGAAAAGTTTTTGTCGTTTTCATCTATTACTCCCCGCCATTCATTAAATGGATTAATTGATCATTCGTTCCTTTACCAGTGTATGTTCTTGTCCATCTATGTATGATCTGGTATTTATTTCAAGATGCGGGAGTTTGAATAAGTTTATTACCGTAAAAATGATGAACAAAGAAGTATGAAGGGATATATCTTTGTCTATTATGGTAATTAGGCGAAAAAAAACGATTGTCCAAACATTAAGGTAGGATATAATGTCGAAAGAACGAAATATTTTTGATAAAACACCTCTTGGACATTTAGGTGAAAAATAGGGTGTCATAAAACTGGTATTTCGGAATAATCTTTAGAAATTTTTACATGTGTACCGATTAGGATATCTCCATCCTGTTAGCCAAAATTAGGCAGGTGTAAAAAACCATGGAAACGAATAATGAAAAAATCACTGTTTCGAAAAACATCCATGAGAATATAAACAATTTAAGGCAGATTTTAGGAATTGGAAAGAGCTTTGATGTCATTCAACTTGACTTACTTTATGCTGAGCGGGATATGGCAGTCTTTTTCATTGATGGTTTTATTAAAGATGAAGTTTTTGTGCAAATAATGAAGCTGCTTAGCGGACTAAAGGCGGAAGAAATTTCTGACCATCCATTAGAAAAATTACTTCGAAGCTATATACCCTATGTTGAAATTGATACAACCGATGATTTGCAAAAAGTTGCTGACATGGTGTTGGCCGGACCTACTGCATTAATTGTGGATGGTATCGATAAGGCAATTTTAATCGATGCAAGAACATATCCGGCAAGGAGCCCGGAAGAACCGGATATTGAACGTGTTGTCCGCGGTTCCAGAGACGGTTATGTTGAAACATTAGTATTTAATACAGCTTTAACGAGAAGGCGGATTCGTGACCGGACACTGCGGATGGAATATATGCAAGTCGGTCGCCGCTCGAAAACCGATGTTGTTGTTTGCTATTTGGAAGATATAGCAGATGAAGACCTTGTAATAGATATTAAAAAGTCTCTTGAAAAAATTGATACAGATGGGATTCCAATGGCCGAAAAAACAGTAGAAGAATTTATATCCGGTAATCATTGGAATCCGTATCCAACCGTCCGTTATACCGAAAGGCCGGATACCGCTGCCGCTCATTTATATGAAGGACATGTCTGCATTATTGTCGACGGTTCTCCCAGCGTCATCATTGCACCGACAACCTTTTGGCACCATCTGCAACATGCGGAGGAATACCGAAATAAGCCGGTGGTCGGTGCTTACTTACGACTTGTCCGGTTTTTGGCTGTCTGGGCATCGATATTTTTATTACCGCTTTGGTACTTATTGGCCGTTCAACCGGAACTGTTACCGGAACGACTTTCTTTTATCGGTCCGAATGAAGACGGTCAAATTCCGTTATATCTTCAATTTTTATTAATCGAAGTTGGGATCGATATGTTAAGGATGGCCGCGATCCATACCCCGAATTCATTGGCAACTGCACTCGGTTTAGTCGCCGCACTAATGATCGGCCAAGTTGCCGTTGAAGTTGGTCTGTTTTCCAATGAAGTGATTCTTTATTTATCTATTGCTGCGATTGGGATGTTTGCAACACCTAGCTATGAAATGAGTCTGGCCAACCGAATTTTCCGTCTTATTTTATTAACCTTGACTGCCATCCTCCATGAAATTGGTTTTGTTATTGGGACCTTTTTATGGGTGCTTTTGTTGGTTACCATGAAATCCTATAATGTCCCTTATTTGTGGCCATTTATTCCTTTTGACTTCAAGGGGATGATGGACATCATCATTCGGGCGCCAATCCCGTTGAAGAGGACACGCCCAAAGTTTTTGGATCCGAAAGACCCGGATCGGTAATTTCCGTAACCAATTGTTAAAAAAGCTGCTGAAGAAGCAGTTTTTTTATGATCATTTTTTGTTTATAATGAGAGGGGAGAACTTGTTTTGATTAAAAGGTGGTAGAAGAGTTGAAAACAATTTATGATATTCAACAATTATTGAAACAGTTTGGTACAATTATATATGTCGGCGATCGGTTAGCTGATTTACAATTGATGGAATCGGAAGTGACAGAATTGTTTCGCTCGCAATTAATTGATATAAAAGATTACCAAATGGCATTATTATTGTTACGACAAGAAATACAAAAAGAAATAGATAAGAAAAAGAAAAGGTGATTGTATTGGAAAAGGAATTTATTTTCAGCATTGATTTAGGCGGAACTTCATCAAAGGTTGCAATCTTGAAAACAGATGGAAAAATATTGGAAAAATGGGAAATACCGACAAACAAAGCGGAAAATGGTAAGTTCATTGTTGAAGAAATCTATTATTCTTTTAATAAGAAAATCAATGAGTTAAACATCAAACCGGACCAATTTTTTGGTATCGGAATGGGTGCTCCCGGACCGGTATTGAAGGACGGGCGAATAACCCGGGCAGTTAATATTGGTTGGGAAAATTATCCTTTAAAGGCTGAACTGGAAAAGACCTTCTCGTTACCGGCATATGTCGAAAATGATGCGAATTGTGCTGCATTGGGCGAGCTCTGGCTGGGAGCAGGTAAAGGATTAAAGGATATTGTCGCTATTACTCTTGGTACCGGTGTCGGTGGCGGTGTCATTATTGACGGTCATATTGTTGGCGGCACGACCGGTGGCGGGGGAGAAATTGGCCATATGACAGTACAACTTGAACATGGTTTTCAATGTAATTGTGGAAAAACCGGCTGTTTAGAAACCGTTGCCTCAGCTACCGGTGTTGTCAATTTAGCTATGCAAAGAATTGAAAGCTTGGAAAAAGAAACGATTTTAACTTCTGTCTTAAAAGAAAAAGGGAAACTAACTTCCAAAGATATTTTTGATGCTGTTCATGAAGATGAGATTGCCGGGGAGATAGTCGATCGTGTCGGTTATTATTTAGGTTATGCCTTGAGTACGTTAAGTGCGATTTTGAATCCCGAGGCAATTATTATCGGTGGCGGTGTTTCAAAGGCCGGAAACAAGTTATTGGAACCGGTTAATACCTATTACCGGAAATTTGCTTTTCCACCAACCGGTACCGATACAAAGATTTTGCTTGCTGAATTAGGTAATGATGCCGGGATTATTGGAGCCGGTTATTTGGTCAAGCAAAACAGTTAACTGTTTATGCTATTCCAGAAATTGATGGTGTCAACGTTAAAAGAATAACCACAAAACAGTTAACATTGTTTATGCTATTCCTCTCTTGTTTGACACACTGGGATAAACATTTCATACAATGAAGATGACAATAAAGTGTTGGAACAAAGGGGGATATGAATGAGAGTACGTGTGCGGCATGGTGATTCATTTTGGTTATATAGCCGGTTGTTTCATATTCCAATTCAATTAATTGAAGATTCCAACCGGCATATTGCATCCAATTTTTTAGATGTTGGGATGGAAGTAGAAATACCGGGATTTATGGAAGAGACATATGTAATCCAACCGGGTGACACGTTTTTTCGATTGGCAAAAATGAGTAAAATGCCTGTCGAGGCGCTCTTATTATTAAATCCCGGTGTCCATCCCGATCATCTTGCTTTAGGACAATCGGTAAAATTGCCAAAAAGAGTGACCGAACCTGTCATCAATGATATTCAAACCTATGATTTCACCCATTTACAACGTGATATTGAAACATTGCTTTGTCTATATCCGTTTCTCAAGGTAAATACCATCGGTGAAAGTGTACTTGGAAATCCCATATATGAGTTGGAAATAGGAAGAGGAAAACGAAATATTCATGTAAACGCTTCTTTCCATGCTAATGAATGGATTACGACCCCTGTGTTAATGAAATTGGTGAATACATTTTTCCTTGCATTAACAAATGAAAACATGCTTAATGGTATACATGCACTGCCGCTTTATCATAAAAATACGTTGTCAATTGTCCCGATGGTAAATCCGGATGGCGTGAATCTTGTTCTTCAAGGTCCGCCGGCTGAAAAAAAAGAAGAAATTCTTGCATTAAATTCCGGTTCCCCTGATTTTTCCGGGTGGAAGGCGAATATTCGGGGGGTTGATTTGAATAATCAATTTCCGGCCAATTGGGAAATAGAAAAAGAACGTAAAGAACCGAAAAGTCCGGCGCCAAGGGACTATCCGGGTGAAATTCCACTTTCCGAACCGGAAGCGGTGGCTATGGCTCGGCTTGTTGAAAAAAAACAATTTTCACGTGTTTTAGCTTTCCATACCCAGGGCAGGGAATTTTACTGGGGATATGAAGGTGTAGAACCTGTCGAATCAGCGCGATTGGCAAGAGAATATGAAAAAGTAAGCGGTTATAAATCCGTTCGTTATATTGACAGCCATGCAGGTTTTCGAGATTGGTTTGTCCATGCTTATCAAAAGCCGGGTTTTACGTTCGAACTTGGGTTAGGTGTTAATCCTCTGTCGGTTTCACAGTTTCCGCAAATATACGAAGAAATGTTGAATGTATTTTTAGTGACATTAAACAGTTGAACAATAGTGCTGTTGCCGCATTCCCTTTTTTTGTCATCTTTTTTTAAAAAAATTTTAATAAAAATGAAACATTTCGCTTTTTCATACGTCTTATAAAGGGAAACTTCAATAGTGGGGGCAATATCCTGAAAAACGTGCGCATTATTTATTGAGAAGGTGAAATCTGATGGGGAAATGGCTATCTGTTCTTATCTTTTTTGTCCTGTTACTTTCCGGCTGTGAAACAGAAGAATTAAATAAACCATCACCGTCCAAACTTGATTCAGAAAAATCGGCGGCAAATCAAACAGTAAATGGCAAGGGACTAAATTCACAATCAATTGTCCCATTAAAAGTGCAGGAAGCGGATTTTCAATTTATCATTGATTGGGAGACAGACGAAACGCTGTTATTTGTCGAGAGGAAAAATAGCCGGTCAATCGTTTCAGCATATGACTTACTATCCGGAGTTAAAAAAGAAGTCTATGTTAGTGATGAACCGATTGTTTCTGCACAATTGAGCCCGTCTAGAGAATATCTTCTGATTCATTCAGCTTCAACGGCCTATAAAGCACTTCTGACTGTCATCCGGCTTCCCGGTCAACAAATCGTGTTTCAAGAAGAAATTGAGTCAAAAGAAGTTCATTATGAGTGGAATGGGTATGATGAAACGAAAATACTTGTCAGTGCTTTTTATGAAGATTGGTCATTTCGTTCCTATTTAATCGACATAGAAAAGCGTTCCCTTCAAGAGATGAACCTTTCCCAACCGTTTGCGGTCTGGCTTAAGCAATCAAGATTTCTATATTTGGATTGGGGCAATGATGAACCGATGATTACCGCGCCCCTAACCATTTATGAAAATGGCAATGAAAAACATGTAAAAAACGAAGAAAAATTTTACTATATTGATGGGTGGAAAAATTTCCTATTAGCCATTGCCCCGAGTGATAAAGATCCATCGAAAGCGATATTTCATTTTTATGATCATGAGCTTCAACCACTGTATTCTTTTGAAATCCCGCATTTAACCGATTTTTCCGGGTGGGTTATCCCAACCTATGATTTGGCCGGTAAGAATTTTTTTATTATTGAACCGAAGAAAAGCGGGGAGGCGGATCTTTATAATGACGGATTTCGGCTGGTCAAACGGAATATTAAGAGTGGCAAAGAAGAAGTCATTCTTAAGTCTGTTGAAAGTGCACCACTGCTATGTTCACCAAAAGGAAAAAGCTGTTTAACAGGAAACTTATATGAACATATTATTTTTATAAATGAGAAAAAAATGGCTTCCGTTATTGAATTTGAATAAAGAAAACTCGGACCCATGCCCGAGTTTTCTTTACCGTTTTTTAATCTTTTTGAATCCGATTTTCACCATATAAGGGAAGATTCCGAACCATTTATAGACGAACGGCTCCTTTTGCATCTTTTTTTCTAGTTTCCGTTTATTTCTTTCCTCTTTCGGTGTTTCGAAATGGGTAACAACTGTTTTGGTCAAAAAACGAATATAGTCATCTGATTTCATTCCACCCGCATCCTTGTCCATTTCTCTTTTACTATTAGGTTATCCAAATAATGAAGTCTATAAACAGGAATGCAAAAAATCCATTGGCGTTATCGCTTCACTTAGGGTCAATAAGGTTCCCATTTTCAGGAAATTCCGTGTCTTGGTCTTGCTCAGCCGGTTCTGGTTCCGGGGCAACTTCCTCCGTTTTTTTATCTAACATCAAATCCATAAACAATTCTCCTTCATCATCCGTGTAACATTCGAAGGAAACCAATAGCCCGTTTTCCTTTTCTTCTTTTACCCGATACAAAACATAGCCAACATCGTATTCCAATTTGCCGGAATTGGAAAAATTCTCGCTCTCATATGCCTTTTCGACATCTTGATAGGCCATTAACAATAATGTTTCCAACTCATAAGTGATATGAAAATTATCAAAAACTTGTTTTTCAACAACATATTTTGTCGTCGAGTGAAGCAATATCGTAGAAAAAAGAAAAAACAAAAACAAGGTAAAAGGGAGGATGAAACCATTTTTATTTATTATTAGTGATCGGAATTTCCCGTGGCAAATAAATTTCTTCTTCATAAATTTTACCGTTTTCGTGTGTAACGATGAATTTAATCCCATGTGGTATTTGATCATAGTCAAATCTCCTGATACGAAATAAGATTAATTGGTGCCCCATCCCGTCGACTCGCCTCCTAATTCGATTTCCATACCGTTCATATAGCGTATTGGTTCCATCTTTCCAAAATAAAATTCTATTGTAGCTTGCGGTCAAAAAGATTTCATCACTTTGCCGAATTTCCCGTTTGGCTTGATTCATAAACATTTCCCATTGCATTTGATCCGCTATCTCACTTGAATAAGTATGATAACGTAACAACGGGACCATATTCGTCAAATAGACAATAATTAAAGAAAATATGGCCAAACTAAGCAACATTTCTACCAAAGTATAACCTTTTTCATTGTTTATTGATTGTTCGGCATACATGTTTCTCCTCGTTTTCCACGCTTTTATAATAAACACAAATTTCTTTCATCCCCTCCATGTTTTCTTGAACAACTGTGTAATCGGCCGGGTACCCCTCCTGTTGGATTGATGCTTCAATCGGTTGGTCATAAATCACTTTTTGAACCTGTCTCGATAAAATTTGATTGCCCATATGTTCAATAAGGATTTCCTTCCTCGCTAAAGTTAAGTGTAAAAAGGAGGGAATAACCGTTGATAAGATTACAAGCCAAACGAAAAAGGCAAGTAAGATCTCAAGATAGATTGATCCCTCATTTTGTTTATCAAGAACTTTCTTCAAAAATTTCAAAACGGCCACTCCCGATACTGATAAAGATTTGATATTTCTTCCCGTTCACTTGAACCCAAACATTACCAAACCGGTTAATATTTCCGTCCCCGACAAAACGAAAATTTGCCAGATGCCCGTGGGAAATGACAACATCATCCGGTACTTGTCTTTGCAGATAAACATTTCCCCGGTGGTCAGTAATTTTATAAATCTTTTTATTGCTATCATATTGATAGTAGACAGCCCTTCTCCTGCTCAACGCCAGACTTTGTGCGTAAAACAAATCCTCTTCGTACTGCTGCAAAAAATATTTTTCATTAATGGTATTTTGAACACTGTGAAATAAGGGGGGCAGACTCATTAGCATAATGACAATGATGAAAAAGATTAATAATACTTCAATAAGTGTAAAGCCTGCCTGATTCGATTGCCTGTTTAGCAACGATGTCTTTATCCGATTGATCTTCCCTTCACTTTTTGATAACTGCATCACCATTAGAGATAACAATCTTCCTTCCATCCGGACATACCGGGTCTTCTTTCAAATATCCGTTTTTCAAGTCATCAATAGAAGCAGGTAATTTATTATGATCAATTTGATAGGCTTGGATTTCTGCCTGAACCATATTTTCTAATCCTTCACAGCCTTTATTGCTGATACTTGTCTGGTGTTTTGTCACGTTTGGAATGGTTATAAGCAGTAAAATAGTGATGACGAACAGTACGATCATCATCTCGATTAACGTAAATGCAGATTCTTTTTTCAACATGAAAATCTCTCCTTCATCCAAAATTTTTAAATATAATTGATTAGTTGGAATGACGGTAACATGATTGAAAAATACATCAAGATAATCCAAATAGCGATAAACCCAAAGATAAGCGGCTGAATGATTTTAATGATTTTCTCCAACTTTTCAAAAAAGGCCTCTAAACAATATTGACTGTAGGCTTCCAACTCCACTTCCAGCTTGCTGATTAATTGACCATGTTGGATTACTGTAACCAACTCTTTCTTCCAAAACGGGATCTTTTGCACCGCCGCTGAAAAACTATCTCCGTTGAGTAATCCATCATTAATTTTTTCAATCGCTTCTTTTAAATAAGGCTTTTTCGGGTCGTCCTTGATAAAATGTAAAGATTGAAACAAGGACAAACCCGATTGCAATAATTGACTTGTATGATAAGCGATATAATAGGTGTTCCACAGCTGAACCAAATTCCCTAAGATCGGGAACTTTCCAAATGCAGTCTGAATTTCAAAGCTTGTTTTCCGCATACGATAACTATATTGGGCAATTATCATGATAGAGAACAACAATAATAAAACGGTACCTATCATTAACGGATGTTCACGAATCCAAAACAAAGACTTTAACAAAACATTCGGCTCTGCTTGAAAAGAGTGATATAATTGGATAAATTGCGGCAACAGCTGCCAACTGATTACAAAAAACATCCCTCCTGTTAAAATGAGCAGGAAAATAGGGTAAGTCAATAAAGTTTGAATTTTCTTTTTCCGCCTTTCCCGCTCTGAAAGGATCAAACCCGCTGTTTGTAATGACTTTGACAGATTCCCGTTTTGTTCTCCATAAAACACGAAACTAACAGCAGTGGAATGGAATTGTAATTGCTCCAAAACTTTAAAAAACTTTTCACCATTTTTCAGTTTTTCTATGCTTTCCAACAGTTCATCTTGTTTATCCTTTTTTAACTGTATTTGAATAAAGCCGATCGCATCGCTAATGGAATATCCTTCGTCCAATAACATGCCAAGTCTTTTTAAAAGCAAAATTTGTTCTTCAATTTTCCAGCGACTTTGTCTCAATATCATGCACCCATCTTTCATACTCACTTTTCTTGATAAATCCGAGAGCAATACCTTTTGCAATCAATTGGCCCAAAGTCGGATAGCGCGCCGAAAATGCTTCACCCTTCATTTCCAACAGTGCTTCCTTTAATGCACGACCGTACAAAATTTCATAAACGGCAGTACGCTTATTTTTATTCTGGTTGCAATAGACAGGACATTCTTCTTCTAAACAGTAAGGACAAATTAATTCGACTAATCTTTGGGCCGTCACTGCTACCAAAGTTTGTTCAATTTCATGCCAATTAACACCAAATTCGATTAACCGGTACAATGCACCTTTTGAATCTTTCGTATGCATCGTTGTCAATACTAAATGACCGGTTAATGCTGCTCGAATGGCAATATGCGCTGTCTCACTATCACGAATTTCGCCGACCATAATAATATCGGGATCATGTCTTAAAATCGCTTTTAAACCGGTATTATACGTAATGCCGGCTTTTTCATTTACTTGAACTTGAAGTAAATCTTCACTATTTTTTTCAACAGGATCTTCCAAGGTGATGACATTCCTGCCAAGAGATTTTGTCGAATGTTGGAGAAGAGAATATAAAGTTGTTGTTTTGCCCGATCCGGTTGGTCCTGTAAATATGATTAAACCGTGGGAAAACTTTAACATGGCTAACAGTAGTCTCAGTGATTTTGGGAATAAGGATAATTGTTGAAATGGGATGTATGATTCTTGTGGTAATATACGGATGACCAAACTTTCAGCGAATATGGAAGGCAAAGTGGATAATCGAAGTCCGACAGATAGCCCCCCGATATCTATTTGAAAAGAACCGTTCTGGGGTTTTCTTTTTTCGCCGATATCCATTGCTGCCTGAAACTTCATATATGAAATTAATCTTTCCGTTTCCTCAAGTTCGATTGTCATTATGGGGATGAGTTTATGAGACAATCGAAATAGAACGGAAGCATGTTTTGATTTGGGGATGATATGAATATCTGTTGCATGTAAAGAAAGGGCGTGCTCCAAAATTTCCCTTGCCCGTGTTTCAATCGAGTTCGGCAAAGTTTAAATCACCTTCCTTTCTTTTTCAGTAAATGTAATTCGACATAAAAGACAAAATTCCTTCTTTTTTTATAAAAAATTTTTTTGTTTTACATATTTATTAATATTTATATGTGAAATTTTGAACATTTTCCGACAATCCTCCCTATAGACTAATATTGCTACGTTTTCTATATTATAATGATAAAAAAGCCCTAAGAGGTGATAACTTTGCAACAAACATTGAAAATTACAAATGTTTTATCGGACCCCACAAGGTATTCCATTTATGAGTACATCACGAAAAATCATAAAAATGTAACCGTTCAAGAAATTGCTGACAAATTTAGTATCCATCCGAACGTAGCAAGATTACACTTGTCCAAATTAGAAGATGTAAACATGCTGAAATCGGAAAATAGAAAAACAGGAAAAGGCGGCAGACCAAGCCGGATTTACCAATTATCCGATGATGTGATTGAACTGAATTTTCCTTTCCGAGATTATCACTTACTTGCAAAAATTGCCATTGAATCAATGGTCCAACTTGGAGAAATTGCTGAACCGGCCCTTTATGAAACCGGCAGACGTTTTGGTTACGAATTAATGGAAAACCAAATTACGAAATATGGATTGACCAGTGATCAGTTAACGTTTGACCAAAAGGTGGAAATATTTAAATCCACATGTACGATGTTAGGTTTTTATCCGGATTTATATATTCAAGAGGGCCAGAAAAAACTTCATTTACAAGTGTTTAATTGCCCATTCCGTGAAATAGCAAAAGAGCATAAATCAACGACATGTAATATGCATATTGCGTTTATCAAGGGACTTCTTGAATCTTTATTTGATGACTTCGAACTTGTGGCTACACAAAATATGTTCGAAGGTTGCGATGCTTGTGCATATCGGATAAATATTCCAAATTAATGCTGAAAGTGTTTACAACCGTAATCACTATTATTATAATAGAAATAAATTGAAACTTCTATCAATATCTCGATAGAAGTTTTATTTTTCATGTCATTCCATGATAAAATAAATTGAAACACAAGGGGAGGGATCTGGATGGATCGTATGTATCGGGTATTATCATTTTGGACCGGCATTTTCACGGTCATGTTTTATGTCGGGGGCATGAATGTTTTGGCATTATTATTTTTAGCACAAACCGGTTTTTTCCTGTTATTGGGGTATTTGCGATTATCTGAAAGGATGTATATGTATATATTTGGTGCGTATTTAACCATATTTTTTGTCGGTTTTACATATTATACCACCTTCCATTTTGTTCCAGGTACAGGCCATTAACAGCTCAGGTAATCTTTTTATGCATACCAATCGGCTGATCAATTAAATATTTCCAAACAGGAGGATTTATATGGGTACAGTAATTATTACAGGTTTGGTTACATTACTTGCTATTTTTGCTGTTTTTTCCTCGTTTAAAAGCAAAAATTATTTAGGATTGTTTTTTTCTGTGGCAACTGTTCTTGTTTTTGGCTTTTTTACATTGATGACCCTCATATTTGACGGGTTTCCTGAGGCTTAAAAGACATTTATGAAAAGGCTTCATGAATGTGGGATTGCTTTTTTAGCCCCCATTTCATGAAGCCTTTCTCTTTTTAGCTAAAGGAGGAAGGGGCTGTCCTAAAAGTACAACTTCTAAAATTTTAGTGTAAAAGAATAGGGTTCGGTTTTTCGTTTCGGTGACGGACGCTTTCCGCGGGCACGGCCTCAGCCGCTTCGTCGCTCGTTTTCTCGCTCCTGCAGGGTCTTCGGCTCGTGCTGTTCCCGCAGGAGTCGCCGCCACCTTCACTTCAATAACTTATACACATTGGCTTAATTTTTGACTTTTTGGACAACCCCTTTTCTAACGCATAAGTGCACTAGAGAGACTTCGGTAGCATTACCTCGCAAGCGAAAATTTTTTTCGCTGAACTACGGCTCTTTAGTTGTCTAAAGGCTCGGACGCCCGAGTTTTCTTCATACATGATGAAGAAACTTCCTGCTAATGGAAGTTTATTGTTTAGTTTCAAGGGGCTCGCAACTAGCAAGCTTCTTTAAACGAGTTCCTTGTTCTTTTCTAATTAAGCCAGCAAGCATGACTTAGTTAAATAAAATAATCCGCCATTGATGATGGAAATTTCAATTTTCGGTTCATACTGATTTTTTAATGCTTCTTTTTCAATATAATACCTTTCCGGCTTTTCCTCTATGTCAACGTAAAAGGAATCTAATAACGATTCATCTGCTTGCCAGCGTTTCCTCGCACTGGTTGCCCAAGAATGATCATCTTTCATTATGTCCTTTTCAATATATTGTCTGATTCGCCTTATTCCGCTTTCCGGTTTAAACATTGGGGTGAAGGTAAAAGCAAAGTCCGGAATTTTTGTAGCCAAGGAAATTTCCTTCTCAACCAGTTCATCATGAAAGCCTTCCAGCAGCGTCCCATTTATTAAATTCATTCCGATCGAACGCAACATATCTTTCCTCCGATCACAAAGATAACTGATTTTCAAATTTAAACAAAACCAAGGTACCAATGCGGTATGATTTTTTTCAGTTCCCGGTCTATTTTCAAATAAACGAATATAACTGCCCATTTGTTTCGAAACATGAAAGATTTGATGCAAACGAGGTGAACCGAAATGAATGAGTTCGCCTTTCAAATCTTTTGCTCTGTGAAAGTCGGTTATAAAAGTAAGTTTTTGCGGATTCGGTGTTCCTCCTGTTTTTTCAATATAATGCCAATAAAAAGGGCGATTCATCAGTAATTTATCCATATCAACCGTCAATTGAACGGTTAAGTGGGTATGATCGAGCGATTCGATTTGACAATTGGTTGTCGAGAAAAATTGTTTAAGATAAGAATGAATTTTCTGCTGCTTCATGATATTCATCCTCCTTAAACTTCTCGGCAAACTCGATCATGGCGGTTAAATTGTCCATTTTAATTTTCATCTCTCCTTCTGATTCCGACTGACCAAAAATATCAACCAGATGATCCTCTAGGCGACCGAAATCAAGCTTGGTCAAAATTTCATCCAATTCACCAATGACGCGTTCAAACAGATGAATCTTCTCATATAACAATTTCAAAATATGTTCTTCAACGGTTCCCTTTGTAGCAAAATTATAAACCATGACATCCTTTTCCTGCCCGAGTCTGTGTACCCGTCCAATTCTCTGTTCAAGGCGCATCGGATTCCAAGGTAAATCAAAATTAATGATATGGTTGCAAAACTGAAGATTGATTCCTTCTCCACCGGCTTCCGTTGCAATAAATACTTGCGCATGGTTTTGAAACAATTCCTTCATCCAGTCTTTTTTCCCCCGCTTAAAACCGCCGCGAAACGGAACGGATGAGATCCCGTGCTGTTTTAAAAACCACTGAAGATATAGTTGCGTTGCCCGATATTCAGTGAAGATAATCACTTTGTCGTTAATGGAATGAATTAACTCCAACGCTTTTTCTGCTTTTGAATTCACTTGGATTTTCTGGATTTTTTCCATTATTGACTGAATAAATTGTTTGAAAGAAGCGACGGGGTCCTCGTTTTTTTCTATCATATTTTTTACCGTGGTAAAAACAGCTTCTTTACTGCTGCATGCTTCCCGTTGGAGAGTCAAAATGGAAAAGGCATTGGCCAACAGACTGTCAAATTGATTTCGTTGACTTGTGATATGATCATATAATTCCCGTTCTTCTTCTGTAAAATCGATTAATATCGTTTTGACATGCCGTTTTGTCCACTCGATTTTTGTATCTTGTCTCCTGTTTCGAATCATTACTTTATTAATCAATTTTTTCAATTGTTCGTCGCTATATTTATCTTTGTTATTTTTATAGGTTTCTAAAAAGTCATCATATGTTCCTAAATGTCCGGGCTTCAATAATGAAACAAGATTAAAGATTTCCTCGATTTTATTTTGGATCGGGGTGGCGGTCAAAAGTAAACAAAACTTCTTTTTTAAACCTTGGACAAACTCATAGTTTTTTGTTTTATGGTTTTTCAGTTTATGGGCTTCGTCGATAATGACAAAATCATAGTTTTGTTCTAATATCTTTTCTCGATGAGGACTTTTTTTGGCCGTATCAAGGGAGGAGACCATGACGTCCACCGTTTCCCAACTGTAATTTTTTCGATAAGCGATTGCGGGAATATGGAATTTGCTGTTTAATTCGAATACCCATTGCGAGACAAGGGAAGCAGGTACAAGAATTAAGATTTTTTTAGCCAAACCGCGAATCATATATTCTTTTAAAATTAACCCGGCTTCAATTGTTTTTCCGAGACCAACCTCGTCTGCCAAGATTGCTTTTCCGTTCATTTGCTCGATGACTTGACTGGCAGCCTCAATTTGGTGAGGTAACGGTTTTAACTCCGGTAAAAATTTAGGGGCCATCAAACCGTAAAAGTCGGGAATCAGTAAATGCTTCTCAGCTTCTAATGCCAAGTTATATAAGTGCCAATTCGCCCATGGTCCATCGTCTTTGAGTTTCATGAAAAATCCTTCTTGCCATGTAGAGTCAAAATGTACTTCAACATCCATAAAAACACTCCTTTTCCGACGATGAAATGGTGGAAAAATGTAAAAAACAATGATACGATGAAGTTGGAATTTTGTTAAAGAAATTTAGTAACGGATTGTAAGTGTAGTATATCCCTGTTGGCGAAAATTATGAAAAATTTGGGATGTCAATCCATGTACAACAAAAGGAGGGAGCTGGATGGAAGAGCTGAAGCGGACACCACTGTATGATATGTACCGACAAATGGGGGCAAAGTTGATTGACTTTGGCGGTTGGGCTTTACCTGTGCAGTTTTCGAGTATTAAAGCCGAACATGAGGCGGTCCGGATGCGTGCAGGACTGTTCGATGTTTCACATATGGGTGAGATTGAAGTCAAAGGACCGGATGCGTTTTCCTTTTTACAAACGATGCTGACGAATGATCTTGCTAAATTGAAACCGGGTAAAGCCCAGTATACGTTCTTATGCAATGAAGCCGGGGGAACAGTAGATGATTTATTAGTTTATCAGTTTCATGATGACTCTTATCTATTAGTTGTAAATGCAGCCAATACGGAAAAAGATTTTCAATGGTTATCGACGCACAGAACGGGACAAGTAAACGTGACAAATGTTTCTGCCAATTATGCACAGTTGGCTTTACAAGGTCCTTTAGCTGAAAATGTGCTGCAGAAACTTAGCAATGACGATCTTTCCACTATTCCTGTTTTTGGGTTTAAACAATACATAAAAATAAACGGGGCAACAGCACTCGTATCCAGAACCGGATATACGGGAGAGGATGGTTTTGAGATTTATTGTCACCCGTCCGATGCCCGGCGGTTATGGCAGGAGATTTTGGCAGCCGGAAAAAATGAAGGAGTTTTACCGTGCGGCCTGGGAGCCAGAGACACATTGCGTTTTGAAGCTTGCCTGCCATTGTACGGGCAAGAGCTATCTTCCACCATTTCACCGGTTGAAGCGGGATTAACGTTTGCCGTAAAGACGGAGAAGAAAGAAGATTTTATCGGGAAGGCAGTGCTAAAAAAACAAATAGAAAATGGTGCCACTAGGAAATTAATCGGGATAGAAATGATTGACAGAGGGATTCCGAGAACCGGCTATAAAGTCTTTCAAGATGGAGAAGAAATTGGGGTAATTACAACCGGTACACAATCTCCCACACTAAAGAAAAATATCGGTCTTGCCCTTGTCAAAAGCAATAAAGTGGATATAGATACGGAGCTATTTGTGGAAATACGTAATAAACAAATATTAGGGAAAGTGATTCCGACACCTTTTTATAAAAGAAAAAAGATTGGTCAATCATGATTGAAGCATAAGAGAGGGGGATTTTTCATGGCTTTTCGATATTTACCGATGACAGAACAAGATAAAGCGGACATGCTTGCAAAAATTGGGGTAGAAACGGTAGACGAGCTTTTTTCAGATATACCGGAAAACGTAAGGTATCAGGGTCGCTTACGTTTAAAAGAAGCAAAATCCGAACCGGCACTTTATAAAGAATTATCTGATTTGGCTGCCAAAAATGTAAATGTAAAAAATTTCACAAGTTTTTTGGGAGCGGGTGTATATGATCATTATATTCCGTCCATCGTCGATCATGTCATTTCACGCTCAGAATTTTACACTGCTTATACGCCGTATCAACCGGAAATTTCCCAAGGTGAGCTTCAGGCAATTTTTGAGTTTCAAACAATGATTTGTGAATTGACCGGCATGGATGTGGCCAATTCTTCCATGTATGATGGCGGTACGGCTCTGGCGGAAGCGGCCATGCTTGCAACCGGACAAACAAAAAGGAGAACGATTCTCATATCGGAAGCGATCCACCCGGAATATAAAGAGGTAGTAAAAACCTATGCAAAAGGGCAAAAATTACAAGTAGAGGAAGTACCGTTAAACAATGGAGTTACCGATATAGAGTCATTAAAAAATCAGTTAACCGATGATGTCGCATGTGTTCTTGTGCAATATCCGAACTTTTTTGGCCGCATCGAGAGCTTACGTGAAATTGAACCGGTTGTGCATGGAAATCATTCATTATTTATTGTCTCCGCAAATCCGGTTGCTCTCGGAATTTTGACACCGCCCGGAAAATTTGGAGCCGATATCGTAACCGGTGATGCCCAACCTTTTGGGATACCCCAGTCTTTTGGTGGTCCTCATTGTGGATTCTTTGCTGTATCGAAAAAGTTCATGCGGAAAATCCCCGGCCGATTAGTCGGGCAGACAACCGATGAAAATGGCAACCGCGGCTTTGTTTTAACACTGCAGGCACGGGAGCAACATATCCGTAGAGAAAAGGCGACCTCCAATATTTGTTCTAACCAAGCGTTAAACGCATTGGCTGCAAGTGTGACGATGACGGCGCTGGGAAAAAAGGGTATTCGGGAAATGGCAATAGGTAATATACAAAAAGCAAATTATGCTAAAAATGTGTTTAAACAAAATGGTTTTGAGATTGTCTATGATGGTCCGTCCTTCAATGAATTTGTTGTTAAACTTGATAAACCGGTAGAAGGGCTCACGTCTTATTTATTACAAAGCGGAGTAATTGGCGGGTATGATTTAGGAAAAGTGGATCCTAAATATGCCGGTCAGATGCTTGTTTGTGTTACCGAAATTCGCACGAAAGAGGAAATTGACACATTCGTTGAGAAAGTGAGGGCGTATCATCATGGTTAAGGACAATTTTCCGTTAATTTTTGAAATTAGTAAGCCGGGAAGAATTGGTTATTCATTACCGGAAATAGATGTTCCAGAAACGGATATTGATCGTTTGCTGCCGGAAGATTATATTCGAACGGAAGAACCTGAACTTCCTGAGGTTTCGGAACTTGACATTATCCGTCATTATACCGCTCTTTCAAAAAGAAACCACGGGGTCGATTCCGGTTTTTATCCGCTTGGTTCATGTACGATGAAGTATAATCCAAAAATCAATGAAGATGTGGCAAGACTTCCCGGATTTGCTCATATACATCCGCTTCAAGATGAAAGTTCAGTCCAAGGTGCTCTTGAACTTATGTATGATTTAATGGAACATTTGAAAGAAATAACCGGTATGGATGAAGTGACATTGCAACCGGCTGCAGGAGCTCATGGCGAATGGACAGGGTTAATGCTCATTCGTGCGTACCATGAAGCAAACGGTGATTTCCATAAAACAAAAGTGATCATCCCGGATTCTGCTCACGGAACGAATCCGGCTTCGGCCACAGTCGCCGGATTTGAAACAATAACAGTTAAGTCCAATGAGTTTGGTCTTGTCGATATCGACGATTTGAAGCGTGTCGTTGGTTCGGATACGGCGGCGCTCATGTTGACGAACCCGAATACACTGGGTCTGTTTGAAGAAAATATTGTGGAAATGGCAGAGATTGTCCATGCAGTCGGCGGGAAATTATACTATGATGGGGCAAATTTAAATGCAATCATGGGGAAAGCACGTCCCGGAGATATGGGCTTCGATGTCGTGCATTTGAATCTTCATAAAACATTTACCGGTCCTCATGGCGGCGGTGGCCCGGGGAGTGGTCCTGTCGGTGTGAAAAAAGAGTTAATTCCATTTTTACCGAAACCGGTACTGGTGAAGAAGAATAATGAATTTTTCTTTGATTATGACCGTCCGCAATCTATCGGCCGGGTAAAACCATTTTACGGCAATTTCGGAATTAATGTCCGGGCTTACACATATATTCGAACGATGGGGCCTGATGGATTAAGGCAAGTGACGGAAAATGCAGTGATTAATGCGAATTATATGATGCGCTCGTTAGCCCCGTATTATGATTTACCTTATGATCGCCATTGCAAGCATGAATTTGTCATCAGCGGCAGGCGGCAGAAAAAATTAGGTGTTCGTACACTCGATATTGCGAAGAGGTTACTTGATTTCGGTTTTCACCCACCGACCATCTATTTCCCGTTGAATGTGGAAGAGAGTATGATGATTGAACCGACAGAAACGGAATCGAAGGAAACGTTGGACGCCTTTATCGAGACAATGATTCAAATCGCCAAGGAAGCGGAAGAAAATCCGGAAATTGTCCAAGAGGCTCCGCATACAACGGTTGTAGGAAGGCTTGACGAAACAAAAGCGGCAAGAAAACCGATTTTAAAATATGTGAGAGAATAAAGATAACAAAGTAGTAGATGCTAAAATGTAAGCCATCGATTTATAATATGTAAAGGTTCAAGGATGATTTTGTCACAGTCTTCATTCGATAACATGATTACCGTCCTGATACAATTCTATTTTAAGAATGTATCAGGACTTTTTTAAGTTCATATATAACTTTGCAGTAGATAATGGGAATCATAGAGTATTCCTACCATGGAGACAACATTTTTCATCCTCTGTGGTGTATCTTGGCACTACATGGGGGACTATGGGACACTTCCGCTAATTACTCTAATGGATTTGTGCCATAAAGTCGTTATTGTTCCAATTTCGGCCGTTTTTTTCCATTCATCTGAATAACGAAAACCGAAACACACGGAAATCTCAAAAAATTGGTCCTCATCAAGGCTACATAGATCAATCCAACTTGACTACGGTACCTTATTACGTAAAAAACCGGACAAAAAACTTGTCCGATTGTACTTACCTATTTTCCAACCTTAATCCTGCCTGTCCATTTCTTAAATCCGCCCTTTAATTGATAGAGTTGTTTATAACCTTTTTTATAAAGCATTTGAGCAGCTCTTCCACTGCGGCTCGACCCTTGGCAATATAAATAGACTGGTTTATCTGGACGGATTTCTTTCATCCGCATTTTCAATTGTGTTAACGGAATATTTCTTGCACCTAAAATGTGACCGGATTCAAATTCATTCGGCTCACGTACATCAATTAATTGAGCTTTTCGATATCCTTCGATAAACTCTTCTTGGGTTAAGACTTTTATAATTCTTTTCCGCTGAAAATAATTGAATAGCGAATAGCTGAGTAGTGCAAATAAAATAATAATCAAAACAATATTACTATAACTCATGATGGTTCCCCTTTCACTTACTCAAACTTGTGCACTAATTTATATTATATAAATGAAATGCCGTGAACGCAAAGTAAATTATGAAAGGTTGAACAAAAACAGTGATCGTCACAGTACCGCGCATACTTTCAAAAGAAAAAAACTTCAACATTAGTACACTCGGTTTCAATAATTTAGTTATAATTCAACAAAAGAGTATTTATTTTTCCATTCTCCTTTGATAGAATTTACTTTTGTTGAAACATAACAAATATCGACGAAGTAGGTAATTGGTCACTTTTTTTTAAGGAGGTATTGACAAAAATAGACAAATATGCTTGCAAGCACAATATATAGTTGCAAAAAATTTTTTATACCACTATATATTGAATTAGTGGGCTTTCTATGTTAATGTAAAAAGTATAAAAGACAGCTAGATTTGTCAGCAGTTATGATTTATATATAAAGGAGATGGATGTATGGCTGTTGCATTTAAAGAAACACCAAAACTGAATATTAAAAAGTTGAATGATGCGATTCGACTTTTTCCACAAGTTCATCCGATAACCGAGGATATGAAGATCACTTTTAAAGGTGTATCCAGGCTCGTTATGATTGACCGTTATTCATTTAAAGACACGGAAAAACTGACTTTATCTGAAGGCGATTTTGTTGTATTGACGGTAAAAGAGGATCCGAAATTCCCGGCGAGAGGATTAGGTTACATAGTCAATATTGATTGGGAATTAAAGAAAGCATCCGTCCTTGTGGAAGAAGAATATCGCGGTGTCCTTGAGCAACAAGAAGAAAGAGAGTCAGGGATAATCGTTCGCTCCCTTGATGTCATTGAAAAACCATTAGAAATTTTCTATGAGCAAATTGCCAAACGGAATGCAACTGGCCTTGCAGAAGTAGAAGAGTCTGAAGAAAAAATTCAGGAGTGGACAGAAAAATTCTATCAAGAACTTGTCCAATTGAACTTTATCCCGGCAGGTCGCGTGCTTTACGGGGCAGGTTCAGGTAAGGAAGTAACCTATTTTAATTGTTACGTGATGCCTTTTGTTCAGGACTCACGGGAAGGAATTTCTGAGCACCGTAAGAAAGTAATGGAAATCATGAGTCGCGGCGGTGGAGTAGGGACGAACGGTTCAACCTTAAGACCGCGTAACACACTGGCAAGAGGCGTAAACGGTAAATCAAGCGGTTCGGTTTCATGGTTAGATGACATAGCGAAACTTACACATCTTGTTGAGCAAGGTGGGTCCCGTCGTGGAGCTCAAATGATTATGCTTGCGGACTGGCATCCGGATATTATTGAATTTATTATTTCCAAAATGCAAAACCCAAGAATTTTACGGTTCTTGATTGAAAATACCAAAGACGAGCAAATTAAAAAGCTTGCTAAAGAAAAATTGAAATTTATTCCGTTAAAAGAAAATGAACGGATCATGTATGAAGGAATTGTCCGTTATAAAAATATTCCGGGTTTTGGTGGTTTTACAGAAGAAGTGATTAAGGAAGCCGAAGAAAAATTACGTGACGGCGGAACCTATGATGTGAATAATCCGGAATTTTTAACCGGGGCGAATATTTCCGTTTGTTTAACAAAAGAGTTTATGAAAGCTGTTGAAAATGACGGTGAATATGAATTACGCTTCCCGGATGTTGAAAAATACAATCCGGAAGAAATGAAAGAATACAACGAAAAATGGCATGAAGTCGGCGATGTTCGCGAATGGGAAAAGATGGGCTATCGCGTCCGTACGTATCGGAAGATCAAAGCAAAAGAACTATGGAACTTAATTAATATTTGTGCAACCTATTCGGCAGAACCGGGCATTTTCTTCATTGATAACGCCAATGACATGACAAACGCCAAAGCTTACGGGCAAAAGGTTGTAGCGACCAATCCGTGCGGCGAACAGCCTCTCGCACCATATTCTGTTTGTAATTTAGCTGCAGTAAATTTAGCAAACATGGTCAATAAAGAAACAAAACAAGTTGACTTTGAAAAATTAAAACAAACGGTCAGAACCGGTGTAAGAATGCAAGATAATGTTATCAATGCGACTCCTTACTTTTTGGAAGAAAACAAAAAACAAGCACTTGGTGAACGCCGAGTAGGACTTGGTGTAATGGGTCTAGCCGACTTACTAATTTACTGTGAAAAAGAATATGGATCCCAAGAAGGAAATGAACTTGTCGATAAAGTTTTTGAAACAATTGCGACAACAGCTTACAGGGCTTCCATTGAGTTAGCGAAAGAAAAAGGGAGCTTCCCGTTCCTTGTCGGTGAAACGGAAGAAGAAACAAACCGTCTGCGGAAAGCCTTTATTGAAACAGGTTTTATGAAAAAAATGCCTGAAGATATTAGAGAATCCATTTTAGAAAGCGGAATTCGTAACTCCCACTTGCTAACTGTTGCTCCAACTGGATCTACTGGGACAATGGTTGGAGTTTCCACAGGCCTTGAGCCTTACTTCTCCTTTACTTATTACCGCAGCGGACGACTCGGTAAATTCATGGAAGTGAAGGCAGAGATTGTTCAAGAATATTTGGATAAACATCCGGAAGTTTCTCCAGACAACTTGCCACATTGGTTTGTAACGGCAATGGATTTAGCACCGGAAGCCCATGCAGATGTTCAATGTGTGATCCAACGTTGGGTAGACTCGTCTATCAGTAAAACGGTAAATGCACCACAAGGCTATAGCGTTGAACAAGTTCAAAAAGTATATGAGCGTCTATATAAAGGCGGTGCCAAAGGTGGTACAGTGTATGTTGACGGAAGCCGTGATACACAAGTATTAACTTTAAAGGCAGAAGAAAATAGCCATAAAGAAGATGCACACCATCATCATCCGACAAAAGTTGTTCTTGTTGAAACCATTCAAGATCTCCGTTCAACGGATGTCACAATCGGCTCGGAAATCGGCGACACATGCCCGGTTTGCCGTAAAGGGAAAGTGAAAGAAATCGGCGGCTGCAATACTTGTGATAACTGCGGTGCCCAATTAAAATGCGGTCTGTAATACCCTTTTAAAAGTAAATAAATAAGTGTAAATAACATAAAAAATAGCATGGTGATTCAATAGAATTCACCGTGCTATTTTTTATTACGAGCAAAAGATTCCCTAGAAAGGTGAGAAAAATGTGAATGATCCCGAAAAAAAACAGCTTGCCTGCTGTACTAATTTCGTTGTCCTTTGATTAAACATAAAGTAATTAAGAAAAGCGCGGGGTGTCCGAGCCGTTTGTTCTCTTAAAATATATAAAAATCATAAGAAAACGATCCTTTTCGTCTTACCGTACAGAATGGGACGTTAAAAAAACAATTCAATTTAGCTCACTTTTACAATATATAGCAGGATTTTTCACAAAAATGATAAGTAAGTAATCGTACGGATTTTTTTGCATTTTTCAGTGGCCTCGTGCGGACGGATCATCTCTTAAAATTAGAAAAAAATCAACGGAGGCGGTTTCCTTTGTATATTGACGGGGTGTTTTCAGGAGGAGGTATAAAGGGGTTAGCCTATATTGGCGCTTACCAGGCTTTAGAAGAGCACGGTTTCCAATTTAAAAGAGTAGCCGGTACAAGTGCCGGAGCAATTATTGCTGCATTTATTGCAGCGGGATTTACCAGTGAGGAGTTGAATAATGAATTAGGCAATCTCGAATTACGCACAATACTGGATGAGCCGAAAAGTATTTTACCTTATAAGGTATTTAAATGGTTACCAATTTACTGGAGATTAGGAATGTACAAAGGACAAGCGTTGGAAAATTGGCTTGATCAAACTTTACAAAAAAAAGGCGTTCGTACATTTGGTGACCTGCCACCTGGCGTATTGCAAATCATTGCATCGGATTTGTCAAATGGCAGGATCTTTATTCTCCCCAACGAACTGCACAAATACAATATTCCGTTTGAAAATTTCCCGATTGCAAAAGCCGTCAGGATGAGTTGCAGTTTACCTTATTTTTTTGAACCGGTACGATTAAAAATCAATCATCGCAAAATTGTTATTGTTGATGGCGGTGTTCTCAGCAACTTTCCTATGTGGTTATTTGATCGTGAAAATGTTATGAAAGAGCGCCCCGTTCTCGGTATTAAATTAAGTCCAAACATAAACGAGCAACCACCGAGGGAAATAAAAAATGCATTGCAAATGTTTGAAGCGTTATTTTCGACAATGAAGGATGCTCATGATACACGATATATATCGCGGAAACACGAGAAAAACATCATTTTTATTCCGACAGAAGGGATGTTAACGACCGAGTTTGGGATAACGAATGAAGGAAAAGAAGATTTAATAAAAATTGGCAAAGAAAAGACACTAAAATTTTTGAAAAATTGGGCATATTAAATATCTAATCAAGGATATTTAATGAATAGCCCGATTTTTCTTCTTCCCTTTTTTTCCTTCAATAACCGTTAAATGGGTACTTGATGTATATCTTTTCCGAACTGCCTGTTTCTTTTTTGAATCGACTTTTTTCTGCCCCCGCTTTATCCTTTTTTTCGATTGTCGTGCTGCTTTAATAAATGCCCTTTGTTCTTTCCTCATGGATTGATTTGGTAGGCCGAAATTTCTCATGACGAGAAAGAAAATCCCGATTATAATTGCACTGATTAATAAGAAACGAACCAGACGGAACGGTTGGAAAATAACCGTAACAGCTAAACCGATAATGCCGAGTACAAGAATGAAACTTGTTAAAATCTTTGCCAAATTTGCTTTCATTAGGGCCACCTCCTAAGAGCATTTTAAGCAAAATTTATATCAAATAAACATATTTACCAAAATTAATTCCAAATTACTCCTTTTCTAAAACTTAAGCCCCAAGTACAATAAGATCTTCAACATGATACGGTGGATTCCAATCATTTCTTCGCAACAAAATGAAATTATCTTATTCTACTTATATTCTACAAAAAAATAGGCAAAACCTCTACATTATTGGCAATAATTTATGAAAAAACAGAATTGCTTAGGACATACTATAATTGGAGGTGCTACAATGGAGAAAGCAAAATTGGAACAAAACCAACACGCAAAACCGCTCTCACCCATAACAACTTCAATAATTACCGGTTTTTTTGGCGGCGTATTCTGGGGTGCGGTCGGTTTGATGGCATATTATTTCAATTTCACGAAGATTCGTCCGAATACCATATTGGAACCGTGGGCAGTTGGAGATTGGAAAACAAGTTGGATTGGTACGGTTATCTCTTTATTGTTAATCGGGGTTTTAGGGATTGTTGCGGCATTACTTTATTATTTCACATTGAAAAAATTTCAAAACATCTGGGTTAGTTTCGGATATGGAATTGTATTGTTTGCTATTGTCTTTTTCCTATTAAATCCGCTGTTTCCAAACTTAGATCCGATTACTGAATTAGATAGAAATACGATCATTACAATGCTGTGTTTATATGTATTATTCGGTGTTTTTGTCGGATATTCGATTTCTTATGAATATAATGAAAAAATCGAGGAAAAAAGGAAAAATCATTCTACATAAATGATCTTAGTAAAAAATGGGGAGAATCTGAGCGATTCTTTTCCCAGTAAAGAAGTATATTATGGTAAAATATAGTATGTTAATGCTAAATAGGGAGAGAAAATGGATGAAAAAATTGGAACGTATTCGTAACGAATTTGGTCAGCTCGGTATTCAAGCTTTGCTGATAACGAGTCCGTATAATCGCCGTTATATTGCGAATTTTACCGGAACGACAGGTGTTGTCTTGATTACGGAAGAGGATGCTTATTTTATCACAGATTTCCGCTATATTGAACAAGCAAAAAGGCAAGCGGTCGGATATGATATCATACAACATAGCGGGTCAATACCGAAAGAAGTGGTTCGGATATGTAATGAAAAAGGTATAAACAAACTTGGCTTTGAAGAAGATGATGTCACTTATGCATTATACCAAGCGTATGTGTCAGAGTTTAAAGGAACATTGGTACCGGTAAGTGGTGTCATTGAAAAATTACGGTTGATTAAGACGGAAGAAGAGATTAAGATAATTAAGGTGGCTTGTGATATTGCTGACGCCGCTTTTAAGCATATTCTTGAGTTTATCCGCCCCGGGATCACAGAATTGGACGTATCCAATGAACTAGAATTTTTCATGAGAAAATGTGGGGCAACTTCATCTTCATTCGATACGATCGTCGCCTCCGGTCTGAATTCTGCTCTTCCACACGGGGTTGCATCCAATAAAGTAATTGAAAAGGGCGATATGGTAACACTTGACTATGGTGCCTATTATGATGGTTATGTATCAGATATAACTAGGACGGTTGCCGTTGGAGATCCTGGCGAACAATTGAAAAAAATATACGATATTGTCCTCCAAGCACAATTAAAAGGAATGGAAGAAATTCGACCTGGAATGACCGGAAAAGAGGCAGATGCAATCACGAGGGACTACATAACAGAACATGGTCATGGAGATGATTTTGGTCATTCTACCGGACATGGTATCGGCTTGGAAATCCACGAGGGACCAACCCTTTCAAAAAATTCGGAAGTTTTACTTAAATCGGGCATGGTCGTTACATGTGAACCGGGGATATATGTACCGGGATTAGGCGGTGTAAGAATTGAGGATGACTTAGTTATTACCGAACACGGGAATGAAGCCCTAACCCATTCAACAAAAGAACTAATTATTTTGTAATGAGCAGGAGGAAAGTGAATGATTTCAGTAAACGATTTTAGAACAGGACTCACCATTGAGGTTGACGGAGAAATTTGGCGCGTTCTTGATTTCCAACATGTAAAACCGGGAAAAGGTGCTGCTTTTGTCCGTTCCAAATTACGTAACTTGCGCACAGGTGCTATTCAGGAGAAAACATTCCGCGCCGGGGAAAAAGTGGAAAAAGCACAGATTGATAACCGGAGAATGCAATATTTATATGCAAGTGGCGATTCCCATGTATTTATGGATACCGAAAACTATGAACAAGTGGAGCTTCCGGCAAAACAAATCGAATATGAATTGAACTTTTTGAAGGAAAATATGGAAGTTCAAATTATTATGTTCCAGGGGGAAACACTTGGAGTCGAATTACCAAATACAGTAGAATTGGTCGTGACTGAAACCGAACCCGGAATTAAAGGGGATACGGCTTCGGGAGGTTCAAAACCGGCAACACTTGAAACCGGCCTTGTCGTTCAAGTCCCGTTCTTTATTAATGTTGGTGATCGATTAATTATCAATACGACAGACGGGTCTTATGTTTCCAGAGCCTAAAACTTGAAAAATTGTATATGAATAAGAAAGAATCTTGGCAAACGTCAAGGTTCTTTTTTTAGCTAATAGGAAAGTATAAATTTCCAGCAAAGAAGCGAATTCGACGTAGTTGGAAATTTTAAGAATTAAGTATAAGTGCATAAGGAAAGCTTCACTGGAATACATCGCAGCCGAAAAAATTTTATATTTTTTCGGTGAACTAGAGAAGCTTCGGTAGCATTACCTCGCAAGCGAAAATGTATTTTCGCTGACTACGGCTCTGCTCTCGCCTAAAGGCTCGGACGCCCGATTTTTCTTTATATTTGCTCAGGAATCCTCGTTACCTCAACCATTTCTTCATCCGTTAAGAATATATAAAATTCCAGCGAAGATCTTCACCTAAAATCCCCGGCGCTCTGATTTCTTAAATAACTTAGGAATTAGTCATACTTGAAAGGGACGTGCAATACATTTTAATAAGAGGAAGCTAATAGAATTTTGAAAGAGGTAATTTTTATGGAAAAAGTCATGGCATATCTTCCTAAAATCATTCAGGAGCAATTTCAAAACTTACAAAATGAAATATTCGAAAATATCGAGGAGATACGGATTCGAATTAACCGCCCCATTGAGATAACCGCTCACCAAAATACGATCTTCCTACCTTATATCACTCAAATGGGGGATGCAGAACAACTGCTTAATAATATTAGTCACCATTCCTTATATACATTAGATGAGGAATTAAAAAGAGGGTATATCACGATAGAGGGCGGGCACCGGATTGGTCTCGCAGGCAGAGTGATACTTGAAAATGGGAAAGTAAAAGCCATCCGCGATGTCTCTTCATTCAATATTCGAATTGCCAAAGAAAAAATTGGCGTTGCAGAAAGATGGATTCCTTACATATATCGATCTGGTTGGAAGAACACAATGATTATTGGTCCGCCACAAACAGGAAAAACAACATTGCTTCGTGATTTTGCAAGAATGATTTCAATGGGGTCGCCTGATGCCAACATCGAACCAAAAAAAGTTGGAATCGTTGACGAGCGTAGTGAAATTGCAGGAAGTGTCGGTGGTATTCCACAACTTACTTTTGGCGTGAGAATTGATGTATTAGATGCATGCCCGAAAGCGGAGGGGATGATGATGATGATCCGTTCTATGAGTCCCGATGTCCTTATTGTTGATGAAATCGGTAGAAAAGAAGACACCGAGGCAATTCTGGAAGCCGTCCATGCCGGAATCTGTTTAATTATGACCACCCATGGAGATTCATATCAAGATTTATTGAATCGTCCGACATTAAAACCGATCTTATCGGAAAAAATCTTTGAAAGATATATTGAGTTGACGAGGGGAAAGGGTCCGGGTTATGTGGCTGCCATCAAGGATGAAAGCGGAAATCAAATCCCCATTAGGCGAGTGAGCCATCTATGTTGAAAATTGTCGGAGCGATTTGTATTTTGATTGCCACAAGTTGGATCGGCTTTGAGGCTTCAAAGGCATTTACCGAGCGGACAAGGCAATTGCGAATGTTAAAATCTGCCCTGCAAAGTTTAGAAGCAGAAATTATGTATGGTCATGCACCGCTTCATGATGCCTCAAGAAGAATTGCGAATCAAATGAGTAAACCGATTGAAACGATTTTTGAGAACTTTTCTAGTCTATTACTACAAGGCGATATAACAGCAAAAGAAGCTTGGGAAATAAGTTTAAAGACGATTTGGAACCGAACGTACTTGAAAAAAAATGAATTAGAAATTTTATTGCAATTTGGTGAAACACTGGGAAAACATGATCGCGTTCAGCAGCAAAAACATATTCAATTGGCCCTTGTTCATTTGGAGAGAGAAGAAGTGGAAGCGAGAGAAAGACAAGCATCTTATGGAAATATGGTTAAAAATTTAGGCTTCCTATCCGGATTATTCATCATTATTTTACTGATGTAAAGAAATAGGGAGGAAAAACGATGGGCATCGAGGTAGATATAATTTTCAAAATAGCAGGAGTGGGAATTGTTGTCGCATTTTTAGTCACGATTTTAGATCAAGTTGGAAAAAAAGAATATGCCCAATGGGTGACCCTTTTTGGTTTTATTTATATATTGTTTCAAGTTGCCACAATTGTAAATGAGTTGTTTCAAAAAATTAAATCCGTATTTTTGTTTAACAATTAAAGGGGGGATCGTCGATTGATATCCTTCAAATTATTGGAATCGGCTTGGTAGCCACTTTTCTTGCCTTAGTGATCAAGGAGCAGAAAGCCAATTTTGCTTTTTTATTAATCATCTTTACCGGTTGTATCATCTTCTTATTTTTGATTGACCAAATTTTCAATATCATTCAAATGATTGAAAGGATCGCCATCCAAGCAAAAGTGAATTCGGTATATGTTGAAACGATTTTGAAAATTATCGGCATTGCCTATATCGTTGAATTTGCAGCTCAAATAACAAAGGATGCCGGACAAGGTTCACTTGCTTCCAAAATTGAAATGGCCGGGAAGATTGTGATTTTGGCTATGGCTGTACCGATCCTTACCGTTTTAATTGAAATGATTTTAAAAATGATTCCATCGTGAAGAACTGAAAAGGCAATGTCTAAGTTTCACTGCTTATGTTGCTCGATTTAATCAGAAAATTAGTCCAAAGAATTATTTCTGTACAAACATATGAAGCATACAGTTTGTTCACACATTGAGGTGAAAAGATGAAGCAAAAATCGATATGGATATCCTTGCTATTTGGAATCGGATTATTTTTCCTTTGGACAAGCACTTCTTTTGCCAATACGGATGCAGAAAAGGAATCGTCAGAAGAACCGACTACCCCCAATGAGCTTGTCAATGAACAAATAGAAAGAATGGATTTCAGTGAGGTTGAAACATTTTGGAATCAAATTGTTGATGAGTATGGCGGCTTTTTACCGGAGTTAGAAAAGGAAAGTTTTACTGATTACATAGATAAGGTAAATGAATTTTCCTTTAAAGAGTGGGCGATCGGCATTTTAAAATTTATCTTCCATGAGATGATCGTTAACGGCAAATTAATCGGTACATTAATTATGCTGACGATTTTCAGCATGTTGCTTCAATCATTACAAAATGCATTTGAAACAACAACCGTCTCTAAAATTGCTTATTCCATTGTTTTTATGGTGTTAATGATTATCGCATTAAACAGTTTTCATTTAGCCGTTCAATACGCATCCGGTGCAATTCAAAATATGATTCATTTCACAATAGCGTTCATTCCCATTCTTTTAGCGTTAATTGCGACTGGCGGTGGTGTGATTTCGGCGGGATTCTTTCATCCGGTTATCCTGTTCTTAACGAATGTAAGTGGTCTTTTTGTTGACAGGATCGTCCTCCCGTTATTATTTTTATCTGTCTTGTTAAGCATTGTCAGTACATTAACAAGTCAATATAAGGCAACTCAATTAGCCGGACTCCTCCGCAATTGGAGCATCGGATTATTAGGCGTATTTATGACGGTCTTTCTCAGCATTGTATCCATTCAAGGTTCGGCAACAGCGGTGGCGGACGGAATTGCTATCAAAACGACCAAATTTGTTACGAGTAATTTTATTCCTGTTGTTGGCAGAATGGTTTCCGATGCAACAGATACAGTTATAAGTGCTTCGGTTCTGTTGAAAAATACGGTCGGACTTGCCGGTGTTGGTATTTTACTATTACTTACCTTGTTCCCTGCAGTCAAAATTTTGATCATCGCATTTGTCTATAAATTTTCTGCGGCACTTTTACAGCCGCTTGGTGGTGGTCCGATTATTACTTGTTTAGATATCATTTCAAAAAGTGTTATTTATTTATTTGCCGCCCTGGCCATTGTTTCAATCATGTTCTTTTTAAGTTTAACCGTTATCGTTGTTGCCGGAAATATTACAATGATGGTTCGATAGGCTGGTGGAAGTATGGAATTTTTAACAAGTTGGATTACAAATATTATTTTATTTATTTTACTTGCCGTCATTGTTGAATTGTTATTGCCGCAAACCGGGTTGCAAAAATATGTAAAAATGGTACTCGGATTACTATTAATCATTATTTTTCTGACACCTGTATTTAAACTGTTTTCAGTAGATATCGACAATCTGTTAAACAGAGCAACCGGAAAACTGGGCGAGGAAAAAATATCACTGGAAAATTCAATAGAAAAACAGAAAATAGAAATACAAAAAGATCAACATGCATATATTTTAGAACAAACGGCTGTCCAATTAGAAGAAATGACGGAAAAGGAGTTGATGAAACAATTTGATTATCAATTTGCTCATATTCAGTTAAACGTATCAGACACAATCGGATTAACAAATTCAATAGAGGACATCCTTGACAACATTGAAAGTATACATGTGACATTAATAGACAAACAAGAAGCCGATCAAACGGTGATGAATGTAGAGGAAGTAAATGTGCAATTAGGTGAACAAAAAAGTGATTTTCATGAGGCGGATATGAATTCGATTGCCAGTTTTCTTGCAAAAAAATGGGGGGTAGATCGCGACATTGTTCAAATTACGATTGAAAGGGGGAATGTGGGAAGATGAGTAATGACAAAGGCCCCTTTTCCATACTAAAAAAATTGTTTCAAAAAAACGATGACACACAAAAATTTGATAAAAAACATTATATCATCATAGTTTTCGTTATCGGGATAGCGATTATGTTATTTAGCAATTTTTTCTCATCGCAGAGAAACGAGTCCTCAAACCCAGTACCCGTGACAACGGATTCAAAGGAAGCAGAAAACGCTGAAGTATTTGGAAATAGTGGCAAAAACCAGCCCTCCACAATGAAGGACTATGAGGAATATTATGAAAATCAATTAAAAGAGGCAATCGAATCAATTGTTGGAGTAGATGACGTTTCCATTGTTGTTAACGTGGATTCAACAGAAAAAGTAGTTTATGAGAAAAATATGATCAATAAAAAGCAAATAACGAGTGAAACTGATTCGAATGGAGGGAAAAGGGAAGTAGAAGATAATTCTGCAGAAGAACAAATTGTCATTGTTCGGGAAGGTGATAAGGAAGTCCCGCTTATTTCTGAAACGAAAAAGCCGGATATTCGAGGGGTCCTTATCGTAGCAAAAGGCGCTGAAAATGTTCAAGTTAAAAAATCAATCATTGAAGCGGTTATGAGAACATTAGATGTCCCAAGTCATCGTGTCTCTGTTCTGTCTAAGAAATGAAAAAAACCATGAAAAAATCAATCTACCAATGAGGAGGAGAAGAAATGATGTTGAAAAAGCAAACCGTTTGGTTATTAACGATGTTAAGTTTGGTTGTTGTGTTATCCGTTTATTATATAACAGCGGAACCAACTAATAATAATAATCTTGCCAATGTTGATGTTAGCAAGGAAGAAAAAGCAGATAGTAAAAAAGTGACTGAAAAAGAAAAGAGTAGTGACACAAAAAATACCACGATTACGGATGCAAAAAATGAAGTGTTTGAAGAAATTCGCTTGCAAATGCAAGATGAGCGGAGCAAAAAATTAGAACAATTGGAGGAAGTGGCCGGCTCTACTGATCTTTCAGCAGAGGAAAGAAGTGAAGCAAAAGATGAAATGAATCGCCTTCAAAAAATTGCCGAAAAAGAGGCGTTTATCGAAAACTTAATTATTCAAACATTAGGTTATGAAGATGCACTTGTTCAAGCAGATGAATCTGAAGTGCTAGTTACTGTCAAAGGGGAAGAGCCTTCAAAAGCAAAAGCGAATGAGATTATTAAAATTGTAAAAAAGGAAATGGGTAATTCATCTGTTACGGTTGCATTCCAGAGTGAAAATGAAACGAAATAAAAAAACAGCATGGTGCTTGTCGAATAAGCGAACAAATCAAAAGGATTATTTTTTAATAAAGTGTTCCAACATCCGGAACACTTTTCTCTTTTTAAAAAGTAATTTTCATACCTGAATGATGATTTGCTTGTCAATCCCAATGTACTACAGTAAAATTTTAATGTATACTATTAGTAGCTAGTCATAATTTAAGGGGTGTAGACATGTTAAAAGTTCAAGAAATTCGTGAATTGATCAGGCTTGTTGATCAATCAAATATTGATGAATTTAAATATGAATATGATGGATTAAAATTAGTAATGAAAAAAAACCAACCTGTTCAAGTTAAAACGGTTGAACCTATTAAAGTTGAACCTGTAAACACTTTCATTGATCAACCGACCAATCAACCGCAAGCCGCTCAACCGGTACAAGAAGTGGTGGAATCGGCAAAAGCGAATCCGGCAGCCCAATTGGAAAAAACAAATGCACCTGAAGAAAACCTTCATAAAATTACATCTCCGATGGTAGGGACCTTTTATGCGTCACCATCTCCGGATGCAGAACCATATGTGAAAGTCGGTTCGAAAGTAAAAAGTGATTCGGTTGTATGCATTGTCGAAGCCATGAAATTATTTAATGAAATTGAGGCAGATGTAGATGGGGAAATTGTCGAAATCCTTGTCAAAAATGGTCAACTAGTCGAATTTGGCCAACCTCTGTTTTTAGTTAAGGTAGATTAAGAGGTGGTTAACGTGTTAAAAAAAATTTTAATTGCCAATCGGGGGGAAATCGCTGTCCGCATTATTCGAGCCTGCAGGGAACTTGATATTCGGACAGTAGCCGTCTACTCTCAAGCTGATCAAGAAGCTCTTCATGTACAAATGGCAGATGAAGCTTATTGTATTGGTCCAAATCCATCCAAAGACAGTTACTTAAATATGGCGAACATCATAAGTGTTGCTAAATTAACGGGATGTGAAGCAATCCATCCGGGTTATGGATTTTTGGCTGAAAATGAGAACTTTGCTAATTTAGTTAAAGAATGCGGACTTGTTTTCATTGGTCCAAGCGGTGATGCAATTGCCAAGATGGGGACAAAAGATGTTGCCCGGGAAACGATGAGAAAGGCCGGCGTACCAATTGTTCCCGGATCCAATGGAATTGTTGAAGATATGGACGACGCACTGAAACTGGCATCCGAAATTGGTTATCCTGTCATAATCAAAGCTACAGCCGGCGGTGGTGGTAAAGGAATCCGGGTTGCCATGAATGAAGAGGAATTAGTTAAAGGCATCAATATCACAAGACAAGAGGCACTAACAGCATTCGGGAATCCCGGCGTTTATTTGGAAAAATATATTCAAGATTTTCGCCATGTTGAAATTCAAGTTTTAGCAGATAATTACGGAAATGTGATTCACTTAGGGGAACGGGATTGCTCTGTACAAAGAAGATTGCAAAAATTGATCGAAGAAGCACCATCTCCGGCATTAACCCCGGAAATTCGGAATAAAATGGGAGAAGCGGCAGTTAAAGCAGCAAAAGCAGTTGATTATACAGGTGCAGGTACGGTAGAATTTATATATGATTACCGGGAGAAAAAATTCTACTTTATGGAGATGAATACCCGGATTCAAGTTGAACATCCAGTTACAGAGTTGATTACCGGTGTCGATTTAATAAAAGGACAAATTTTTGTTGCCAGTGGAAAAGAACTCACATTGAAACAAGAAGACGTCACCTTTAATGGATGGGCAATCGAGTGCAGAATTAATGCAGAAAATCCCGAGAAAAATTTCATGCCGTCTCCGGGAAAGATTAACATGTATCTTGCCCCGGGTGGTCCCGGTGTTCGGGTTGACTCGGCCGCATATCCCGGATACGCCATTCCTCCTTACTATGATTCAATGATCGCTAAACTGATTGTCCATGCGCCTACAAGGGAAGAAGCGATTAAGAAAATGGAACGGGCGTTGGGTGAATTTGTTATCGAGGGAATTTATTCGACAATTCCATTCCATTTAAAGGTGCTCGAACATCAAGCGTTTAAATCAGGGGATTTCAATACAAAATTCCTTGAAATGTATGACGTAATGAAAAATAATGCCTAAGGTGGTGTAAGCTGATGCCCGAAAATAATGCATTGGAAATGAATCTGGATGGTTTAGGAAAAATTGAAATTGCACCTGAAGTGATTGAAGTGATCGCCGGAATTGCCGCATCGGAAATTGATGGGGTGGCGACGATGCGCGGTAACTTTGCCGCAGGTGTTGTTGAACGATTAGGGAAGAAAAACCATGGAAAAGGGATTCGTGTTGATTTGTCTGACAATCAAATTAAAATTGATGTGTATTGTATTCTGAACTTCGGTGTTTCCATTCCGAAAGTAGCACAAAGTATTCAAGAAAATATTCGACAAGCTTTGTACAATATGACCGGGTTGGAAACAGATGAAGTAAATATCCATATTGTAAACGTCAATTTTGAAACGCAAAAAGAAGAACAACAAAATCCGGTCGTTGAATAATACAAAAAGCAGGAACTTATGTTCCTGCTTTTTGTATGCTAAAGTCACTTTAACTCCCGAAGTTCCAATTTTCTCTTCTACAGAATAAAACCTCCTCTCCTATTTTGCAAAATTCCTCTGTGAACTCTTTCCTTTTTTCAATCATTTATGCTATGATTTTGAGTAGTTTCATTCGTATAATGTGAGAAATGTATGGTTCAAAATCAAAACTTATGTTTGAAAAGGAGTACTTTATAAATGAATAGGAGAACATCAAGAGAAAAAGCGTTACAAGCAGTTTTTCAAGTGGATGTCGGGAAATCCGATCCGGAAAATGCGTATCGCCATGTTCTCGGAAAAGATAGTGATGATGTGTTTTTAAAAAAATTGTTTTTCGGTACGGTGGAACATTTGCATGAGTTAGATCAAATCATTACCGACCATTTAGAAAATTGGTCACTTGACCGTTTGGCGAATATCGACAGAAATTTATTACGGATTGCTGTTTATGAGATGAAATATATGGAAGATGTTCCATATACCGTATCAATTAATGAAGCCGTTGAAATTGCGAAAAGATTTGGTGATGAAAAATCGAGTCGCTTTATTAACGGAGTTTTAGCAAAGGTCATGGAAACATTGGGAAAATAATCAATTTTTTGGAGGGGGAAATTATGGCTGGTCAAATCATTGACGGGAAAGCAATTGCCGGTAAAAAGAGAGAAGAATTGAAACAGGCGGTCGAGGAACTAAAAGCAAAAGGGATTACACCCGGTTTAGCTGTTATTTTGGTTGGAGACGATCCGGCCAGTCAAACCTATGTCAGAAACAAACAAAGAGCATGTAAAGAAGTTGGCATTTATTCTCTATTACTTAAATATGAAGAGAATATTACTGAAGAATTTTTGCTGGCCAGGATCAAGGAACTGAATGAAAATAAGGAGATTCACGGAATTTTAGTTCAATTGCCTTTACCGAATCAAATAAATCCAAAGGTGGTTATTGAAGCAATTCATCCGGATAAAGATGTCGATGGCTTTCATCCGCTTAATGTCGGTAAACTGTTAACCGGCGAAGATACTTTTGTTCCATGTACGCCACTTGGAATCATTGAAATGTTGAAGGAAATACATATAGATTTGACAGGAAAGCATGCTGTCGTTATCGGAAGAAGTAATATTGTCGGGAAACCGATGGGACAATTATTGCTGGGGGAAAATGCAACAGTTACCTATTGCCATTCCAAAACAGTTGACCTACCTTCAATTACAAGACAAGCTGACGTATTAGTAAGTGCGATTGGACAAGCGAACCGCATTACTGCAGATTATGTAAAAGAAGGTGCCGTCGTTATTGATGTTGGTATGAATCGAAATGAGGAAGGAAAACTATGCGGCGATGTTTTATATGATGAGGTAAAAAATAAAGCTTCTTATATAACGCCGGTTCCCGGTGGGGTTGGACCGATGACAATAACAATGCTTTTGGCCAACACTGTAAAAGCGGCTATGAAATATACCGCTAAATGAAAATAAGAAATAGAAAAGCAGTGCCAGAAATCGGTGACTGCTTCTCTTATTTTTAGTAAACTATTATTATGATATTCAGATTTCACATTGTTTTTTTTTGTGATTGAGGGGTTTACATATGGAAAAAGTTCAATATTTAACTGTTCAGGCCTTAACGAGATATATTAAACGAAAATTTGATTTTGATCCCCATCTTCAAGACGTTTTTGTCAAAGGTGAAATATCCAATTATAAAAAACATACGAGCGGACATTTGTATTTCACTTTAAAAGATAATAAAGCAAGAATTTTAGCTGTTATGTTTTCATCCCAAGCTAAGAAACTACGCTTCGAACCTGAAAACGGCATGACCGTGTTATTGCACGGTGAAGTAACTGTCTATGAACCGAGCGGACAATACCAAATTTATGTTAAAGAAATGGAACCGGAAGGAATTGGTGCTTTATATTTAGCGTTTGAACAACTGAAGGAAAAGTTGAGCAAAGAAGGTTTATTTAATAAAGACCGAAAAAAACCGCTCCCTCTTTATCCAAAAACAGTAGGCGTCGTTACTTCTCCTACCGGTGCCGCCATTCGCGATATTCTTACAACGATAAAAAGAAGGTATCCGATTGCCAAAATTATCATTTATCCGGCTCTTGTACAAGGAAATGCCGCTGCAGCCTCGATTGTATCCGCCATTGAAACGGCCAATTCAAGAAAGGAAGCAGATCTCCTTATTGTTGGGCGCGGAGGAGGATCAATTGAAGAATTATGGGCATTTAATGAGGAGGCGGTGGCAAGGGCCATTTTCGCTTCCGAGATTCCTGTCATTTCTGCTGTCGGACACGAGACGGATACAACGATCGCTGATTTTGTTGCAGATCTGCGAGCACCGACTCCAACCGGGGCAGCTGAACTGGCCGTGCCGAATATTGATGATTTGATTGAAAGAATATTAAATCGAAAAATCCGGTTAATCCGGGCAATAAAAGAAAGAACGAATGTCGAATCTAAACGTCTCGACCGACTAACAAAATCATATGCCTTTCGCTACCCACAAAAATTGTTCGAGCAAAAAACGGAACATCTGGACAGAACGGTAGAACAGGCAAATCGGCTGCTAAAACAGAAAATTACTGATACCAATCAAAAAATGAAGTATCTTGAACAGCGGCTAAAATCAAACCATCCTCAAGGACAGTTTGATGCTGCCAATAATAAACTCGGACAACAAGTAAAGCGTATGAGCCGATCGTTTGAAGCAATTTTTAAATTAAAAGAAAAGGAATTTCTCAACCAAGTTTCAACATTAAATGTTCTTAGTCCTTTGAAAGTGATGGAACGGGGCTATTCAATCGCCTATGATAGTGGAGATCACATTATTAAATCAATTAATAATGTAAAAGTCGGTGATTCGATCAAAGTGACATTGACTGATGGAACGTTAAAAGCAAAAATCATTGAAAGAGAGGAAGAAACAAGATGAGTGAAATTCCGGGAAAAACAGAAAAGGAAAATTTAACATTTGAAGAAGCAATGGAAAAATTAGAAGGGATAGTCGATATTTTAGAAGGTGGAGATGTCCCTTTAGAAACGGCTATTGCCAAATATAAAGAAGGTATGGAATTAGCAAAAATCTGCCATCAAAAATTAAAAAACGTGGAAGAACAATTGACGGAAATATTAAAGGATAACGGGGAAATTGACAATTTCTCAATCAATGAGGTGGATTAAAGTTGCAAAAATATCCTGATCACTTGGCAAACTATTTGGAAACGGTCAATAAAGAGCTAAAAATAATGATTCAACGCTTAAAAACACCAGAAACTTTAAAAAATGCTATGGATTATTCATTACAAGCAGGAGGAAAAAGAATCCGTCCAATGCTAATTTTTTCAACGCTTGCTGCTTTCAAAAAAGATGTAGCAATCGGCTTGCCTGTTGCCTGTGCCGTTGAGATGGTTCATACGTACTCACTTATTCATGATGATCTCCCTGCGATGGATAATGATGATTTTCGCAGAGGCAAACCGACAAATCATAAAATGTATGGCGAGGCAACAGCAATTTTGGCGGGAGATGGTTTATTGACCTATAGTTTCCAAATTATTTCAGAAATAAAACAGCTTTCTGCAGAAAAGAGATTGGCAATTATTAACGAATTGGCAAAAGCGAGTGGCCCGGAAGGAATGGTAGCGGGTCAGATAGCAGATATGGAAGGGGAAAATCAAAATTTACAATTGACTGAACTGGAATATATTCATACCCATAAAACCGGAAAATTACTTACTTTTTGTGTCAAAGTCGGTGCCATTTTAGCAGACGCTGATAAAGCCACAATCGATTTATTGGAGCAATTCGGCTATCATATTGGACTCGCCTTTCAAATTCGCGACGATATATTAGATGTTGAAGGAACAATCGAACAGATCGGAAAAGACGTTGGAAGTGACCGAGAAAAGCAGAAAAGTACGTATCCGAAGATCCTTACTCTTAATGGTGCAAAAAATAAATTAAAAGAACATATTGCTAAAGCGGAAGGAATCCTTGAATCCTTGCCGATTGATACCGGACAACTTTCCTTTATTACGGAATTGATCGCCAAACGAGATCGCTAACGCTTTTGTCCAAAACAAAAGTTAACTTCTTGTAGAATGAATGGATACTGTTATAATATAGAGAATAGCATTAAAACTTTTTTCCGGAATTTGAAATGAAAGTGAGTGATCCAATATGGATCTAAAATCCATAACGAGTCCTTCTTTTCTCCGTGACATGTCTATTGCTGAGTTGAAACAATTAAGTGAAGAAATTCGTAAATTTTTAATTGAAAACTTGTCTAAAACCGGTGGTCACATTGGCCCCAACTTAGGTGTTGTTGAGTTAACGATTGCTTTGCATAAAGTTTTCGAAAGTCCGCGTGATAAAATTATTTGGGATGTTGGTCATCAAAGTTATGTCCATAAAATTCTAACAGGCAGGGCGAAAGATTTTGGCACATTAAGGAAATATAAGGGCTTAAGTGGTTTTCCAAAACGAAATGAAAGTGAACATGACATCTGGGAAACGGGTCATAGTTCAACGAGTCTTTCTGCCGCAATGGGAATGGCAATTGCCCGTGATCTTAAAGGTGAAAAGTATTTTATCGTACCGGTAATTGGTGATGGAGCATTAACCGGTGGTATGGCACTGGAAGCATTAAATCATATCGGACATGAAAAGAAGAATATCATTGTTATCTTAAATGATAATGAAATGTCCATTGCGCCAAATGTCGGGGCCGTGCACAATATGCTTGGAAGACTCCGAACGGCAGGGAAATACAATTGGGCGAAAGATGAAGTCGAAGCTTTCTTGAAAAGAATCCCGGCAGTTGGCGGATTAGTGGCATCTAAAGCAGAACGTCTAAAAGATAGCTTCAAATATTTATTTGTGCCCGGGATGTTCTTTGAAGAGCTAGGTTTTACCTATCTGGGACCAATTGACGGACATAATTTTGAAGATTTGTTCGAAAACCTGACCTATGCGAAAAAAACGAATGGTCCGGTATTGCTTCATGTTGTCACAAAAAAAGGAAAAGGATATTATCCGGCCGAAAATGATAAAGTGGGAACTTGGCATGGGACCGGTCCATATAAAATTGAAACTGGCGATTTTATAAAACCGGTTAATAGTCCACCTGCTTGGAGTAAAGTTGTCAGTGAAACCGTTCGTGAATTGGCCAGAGATGATAAAAGGATTGTTGCGATTACACCGGCAATGACAGTTGGATCAAAATTAGAAGGGTTTCAAGCTGAATTTCCGGATCGGGTGATTGATGTCGGGATTGCCGAGCAACATGCCACAACATTGGCTGCCGGACTGGCAACACAAAATATGAAACCTTATTTAACGATCTATTCGACTTTTCTGCAACGGGCTTATGACCAAATTGTCCATGATATCTGTCGGCAAAATTTAAATGTATTTTTTGGCATCGATCGGGCAGGACTCGTTGGTGCGGACGGCGATACCCATCAAGGTGTGTTCGATATTGCCTTTTTAAGAAGTGTTCCAAACATGGTATTGATGATGCCTAAAGATGAAAATGAGGGTAGACATATGGTGTATACGGCTGTTAAATATGATGACGGACCTATTGCCATGCGGTTCCCGAGAGGCAATGGTTACGGGGTTACTCTTGACGATGAACTAAAAGAGATTCCGATCGGTTCATGGGAAGTTTTAAAAGATGGTAAGGATGCCGCAATTTTAACGTTTGGGACAACAATCCCGATGGCGCTGGAAGCAAGGAAAAAATTAGAAAAAACCGGAATTCAAGCAATGGTCGTCAATGCCCGTTTTATCAAGCCGCTGGATGAAAAATTGTTAAATCGCATTTTTGAAAAAGGACTACCTGTTCTTACTGTTGAAGAAGGCGTATTACAAGGTGGTTTCGGCAGTTCAGTCTTGGAATTTGCCCATGATAACGGCTATTCGAATCAAATCATGAGGCTGGGCATCCCGGATCAGTTTATTGATCACGGGGAAGTCCATGAACTGTTGAATGAAATCGGATTAACTTCCGATCATATTGTTCAAACTATAAGAACGATGTTGCAAAAACAGAAAAAAGGGCTTGAGGAATTTGGAAAAAGAAAGATTGGATATTTTGCTCAATGAACGTGGCTTTTTTGAAACAAGAGAAAAAGCAAAAAGGGCAATTATGGCAGGTATCGTGTATTCCAATGAACAAAGATTGGATAAGCCCGGAGTCAAGGTGCCAAAAGATATTGACATATCAATTAAAGGAAAACAAATGCCATATGTTTCAAGAGGCGGGTATAAGCTCGAAAAAGCATTAAAGGTATTTGATCTGACCGTTAAAGGTAAAATTATCATCGATATCGGAGCTTCAACCGGTGGGTTTACCGATTGTGCACTCCAAAACGGGGCAAAATATTGTTATGCTGTTGATGTCGGCTATAATCAGCTGGCATGGAAACTGCGTCAAGATGAACGGGTTATCGTCATGGAACGAACAAATTTCCGTTATTTAAAACCTGAAGATTTATCAAGGGAAATGCCTGAATTTGCTTGTATTGATGTTTCCTTTATCTCCTTAAAACGTATTTTGCCACCGCTAAAAAAGATATTAGTTCCGGACAGTGACATTGTGGCACTGATTAAACCTCAATTTGAAGCGGGCAAAGAACTGGTTGGTAAAAAAGGTATTGTCAGGGATCGGAAAGTACATGAGATGGTTATAGAGGATATTCTTCAATTTTCCTTAAATGAAGGATTTGATTGCCTGAATATCGATTATTCGCCAATTACCGGCGGAGATGGGAATATCGAATTTTTACTCCATTTAAAATGGCCGGGTTACAATGAGGGAGTAAAAGGAAAGAATCAGTTTCAGACACCAATAGCCGAGCTTGTCATTGACGCCCACAATCAATTGAAACATGGAAAAAGAGAGGAATAACCTCTCTTTTTTTAAATTCAAAAATCCCTGTATAAATACGGCGGCCATGATTATTTCCTATTGCACTTACAAAAAGACCATTTTTAAATGTCTTTGTTTCCCTTATAATAAGGATAAGCAGGGGGCAGGGTAAGGGGAAATGAAAGGCAACAACAAATAAGATGAGCTCTACCGGATCGCTAATAACGCGAACATCATAGAGAAACAGTTAATTTTCATCTTCATATTTTTCCACCGACAAAATTTTTATGTAAAATAGATATAGAAAATAAAATAATGATTATTTAAGCGGGTGAAATGATGAGTAAACTGCAACGTCATTTAAAAATACGGGAAATCATAGCCAAATATGATATTGAAACACAGGATGAACTTGTTGAACAATTAAAAAACGCCGGCTTTAATGTAACGCAAGCCACAATCTCCCGTGACATCAAAGAGCTTCATCTCGTGAAAATACCATCAAAAAACGGACTTTATAAGTATAGTCTCCCATCGGATCAAAGATATAACCCAATGGAAAAATTGCAAAAACTTTTAGTCGATGCCTTTGTAAAAATAAATATGGTCGATCATTTTATCATTTTAAAAACGATACCGGGTAATGCGAATGCGGTAGGGAATTTGATTGACCAACTTGATTGGGATGAAATTTTAGGAACTGTTTGCGGAGATGATACTTGTTTGATTATTGTTGCTACACCGGAAGACGGGGAACGAATTAAAGATAGATTAATCAATATGCTTGCTTAACGGCCAATACATCCAACTTCAAAAAATGTAGTCAATAAAGGAGAGGGAAAAACTTGTTGGCAGAACTTGCGATAAAAAACTTTGCGATCATTGAATCAATTTCAATTTCATTTCAAAAAGGTTTCACTGTATTAACCGGAGAAACCGGTGCAGGAAAATCAATCATTATCGATGCAATTCATCTTTTGATCGGTGGGAGAGGCTCGTCTGATTTTGTTCGGCACGGGGAAGAAAAAGCGGAGATAGAAGGGTTATTTTTAGTTGAAGATGATCATCCTTCCATTGAAAAATTAGCCGTTTTTGGAATCGAAATGGAAGATGGTATGATTGTTCTCAAAAGGGACATGTACGCTTCCGGTAAAAGTGTTTGTCGAATAAACGGAAAACTAGTTACCATTGCAACACTCCGGGAAATCGGCCGCACATTAGTTGACATTCACGGACAACATGAAAATCAAGAACTTATGGATGAAAAAAACCATCTGACTTTACTTGATCAATTTGGTGGACAAGCTGTTCAAAAAGCATTAACTGAATATCAAACGCTTTATCGCGAATATGAAAAAATCAAAAAGGATATTGCTGCCCTTACCCAAAATGAACAACTGATGGCCCAACGATTAGATTTATTAACATTTCAGCTCGAGGAAATTACCAATGCTGAACTTACCATTGGCGAAGATGAAGAATTATTAACGGAAAAAAGGAAACTGAATAATTTTGAAAAACTTTATCATTCCATTCTTACCGCATATGAAGCTTTACAAGGTGAGCAAAAAGGTTTGGATTGGGTCAGTTTAGCTCTTTCCAATATTGAAGAAGCAGCCGGCATTGATGAAGCCTACAATGATACTCGACAAATTATATCCAACAGTTTTTATCAGTTAGAGGATGTGGTTCATTCACTCCGATCACAATTAGATGAAATGGAATTTGATCCAAACCGGTTGAATGAAATAGAGACTCGTTTAAATGAAATTAACCAATTGAAGAGAAAATACGGTCAAACAATTGAAATGATTCTTGAATATGCTTCAAAAATTGAAGAAGAAATTGAAATGATTTCCAATAAAGAAAATCATATTGAATCGTTGAATAAAAAACTAAAGTCTGTGGAAAAAGATTTAGCAGTAGAAGGAAAAAATTTAACGGATTTACGGAAAAAAACTGCCAAAAAACTTGCCCATGCTATTCATCAACAATTAAAAAGTCTTTATATGGAAAAAACGGTTTTTCATGTATACTTCTTAGAACAGTCCCAAAAGTTTTATCCGAACGGAATGGACCAGGTTGAATTTTATATGAGTACAAACCCGGGTGAACCGCCGAAACCGTTGACAAAAATTGCTTCGGGTGGTGAATTGTCCCGAATCATGCTGGCATTAAAAACCATCTTTTCTTCACATCAAGGAATTACTTCGATCATTTTTGATGAAGTGGATACAGGTGTAAGCGGTCGTGTTGCCCAAGCAATCGGCGAAAAGATTTACCAAATATCAGTTGGTTCTCAAGTGCTATCCATTACCCATTTACCGCAAGTTGCGGCGATGTCCGATCATCATATCTTAATTAAAAAAGAAGTAAAGGGCAATCGGACAAAAACCATCCTGTCCAAGTTAACTGAAGAGGGACGGATCGGTGAACTGGCCCGGATGATTTCGGGTGCACAAATTACGACAGCAACCGAACAACATGCGAAAGAGATGTTACAAAGTGCTGCGGAATTAAAAAATACGCTCAGTTAAATTGATAAGTTCATTTTTAAAAGTATAAATAAGAGTTCGTCCAAAAATATCCATTCTCTACAGTATTTTTTTTATTTCTGTCATTATAATTGCTTGCTTTATCGGCAAGATTATAAATGTAACCTTTGTGTGGACATGAAGCGAGGAGAGTGGATGGAAATGGACAGAGACAAAATTAGAAAAAGATTTGGGTATATTCTCCTTGTTTCTTTCGTTTTACTTACTTTTTTTTCACCAGTCGGAAGAATACTGAAAATACCGAATGAGATCACGTTTTTTGAAGGGCAGACTTTCACTTTACCCACTGCAACTTTTGTAGAGGCGAATGGTGACCGGGATCATCTACAACTTCAAAAGGAAAATGAAATACAGCTTCAAGCAAAACAAAAAGGTGAAAGTGAAGTCGTTTACCATATAGCAGGTTTACCAATCAAAAAAGTACATGTAAACGTGTTGAAGGATTTTAAGGTCATCCCCGGCGGACAATCCATTGGTGTAAAAATAAATTCAAAAGGGGTTTTGGTCGTCGGTTATCATCAAGTAGAGACCGATGCAGGTAAGGTTTCCCCTGGTGAAGAAGCAGGGATTAAAATCGGTGACTTAATTACAAAAATTAACGGAAAAACCATTGAATCCATCAATGAAGTGGGTTCCTTCGTACAAGAAGCGGGGGAAAAAGGGGAACCTTTGCAACTAGGCATTCAAAGAGAAGATAAAGAATTCGAAACCCAATTAACACCACAGCAAGAAAAAGGGGATAGTAATTACAAATTAGGTCTCTATATTCGTGACTCAGCCGCCGGAATTGGAACATTAACATTTTATGATCCAAAGTCGAAAAAATATGGGGCGCTGGGACATGTCATATCAGATATGGATACAAAATTACCGATCGTTGTAAAAGATGGATATATTGTTCCTTCAACCGTAACCTCCATTCAAAAAGGTGCGAATGGTGTACCGGGGGAAAAATTGGCCAAATTTTTAAATCAAAGGAATACGATTGGGAATATCGAAAAAAATAATCAGTTTGGCATATATGGAACAATCCATAAAACTTTATCGAATCCGGTTATGAATGAGCCGATTCCAATTGCATTATCCCATGAAGTAAAAAAAGGACCGGCAAAAATATTGACTGTTGTTGATAATGACAAAGTGGAATTGTTTGATATTGAAATCATCAGTTCCATTCCACAAAAATTTCCGGCCACAAAAGGAATGGTATTAAAAATAACGGATCCGAAGCTATTGGAAAAAACGGGGGGAATTGTCCAAGGAATGAGTGGTAGTCCAATCATTCAGGACGGTAAATTGATCGGGGCGGTAACCCATGTTTTTGTCAATGATCCGACAAGCGGCTACGGCGTTCATATTGAGTGGATGTTAAATGAAGCCGGCATAAAAATATATGAGAATGAAGAAAAAGCAAGTTAAACGAGACCCAAACGGGCTTCTCGTTTTTTTTTTCGCTTTTACCTAAAATTCGAAGTGGGCCAAATTGAAATTTTTACCGATAAAAAAAGAAAAATGTCACATGTTGTAGAAAAAAGTAAGAAATATAGGAAAAAGGACATTTTTTTAAAAAATTAAAGGGATTTTTATTGGAAGTGTCGAAAATTTTATTTACAATGAATAAAGAGATTTTGTATAGGGAGGATGTCTTGTGGAAAATATTAAAGTTTGTATTGTTGATGACAATAAAGAACTAACTAATTTATTAAAAAATTACATAAATAGTCAAGAAGGGATGGAAGTTGTTGATATAGCATTTAATGGGCAAGATTGTTTAAAAATGATTGATCAATTAAAACCGGATGTTTTATTATTGGATATTATTATGCCTCATTTGGATGGTCTTGCGGTTTTAGAACGATTAAAGGAAAAAGAATACATGCCAAAAGTTATTATGCTAACCGCATTTGGTCAAGAAGATGTCACAAAAAAAGCACTTGAATTGGGTGCATCATATTTTGTTTTAAAACCGTTCAATATGGACCAGTTGGTTGAACAAATCCGAAATGTTTTTAGAATCGGTCTTTTACCGAAAAATAATATGGCAAACAATAATTTGAGTCAAGCGGTTATTCAACCCCGTGCCAACAAAAGTCTGGATGCCAGTATTACCAATATTATTCATGAAATCGGCGTACCAGCCCATATTAAAGGATATATGTATTTAAGGGATGCGATCTCGATGGTGTACAATGATATCGAATTATTAGGTTCAATTACAAAAGTGTTATATCCGGATATTGCTAAAAAATACAATACGACAGCCAGCAGGGTAGAACGGGCCATCCGTCATGCCATTGAAGTAGCGTGGTCCCGCGGCAATATTGAATCGATATCAAATTTGTTTGGATATACCGTAAGTATGTCAAAAGCAAAGCCGACAAATTCAGAGTTCATCGCGATGGTTGCAGACAAATTGCGGCTGGAACACCAAGCTTCCTAAAGTATGTATTGGACAAAGTTTACGAGGAAATTAGAGCTGTGTAAAATAAAATTAAAACAAGCAAAGCGGGTGTTAGCATGACATATATTTTTGGGCATCGCGGTTCAGCAGGTACGCACCCTGAAAATACAATGATTTCTTTTCAAGAGGCAGAACGGGCCGGTGCAGACGGTATTGAATTGGATGTTCAATTAACAAAAGATGGAGAAGTCATCATTATTCATGATGAAAAAGTAGATAGAACGACTGACGGTAAAGGGTTTATAAGAAATATGTTCCTGAAAGATATTAAAAAATTGAATGCGGGAGCGAAATTTCAAAATGGTCAATTTAAAGCAGAAATCCCGACCTTGAACGAGTTTTTTGAATGGTTCAAAAGCACTAATTTATTTGTAAACATAGAGTTTAAAACGAAATCAATGTTCAATTATGAATTAGAAGAGAAAACGGTGGCTATGGTCAAAAAAAATAAATTGGAAGAGCGCGTCATTTTTTCTTCTTTTAATCATTATTCCCTTGTTTACTGTTATCGTCTTGCTCCTGAAATTGAAACGGCTCCCTTATATGCTGAAGGTCTGTTTATGCCTTGGATTTATGCTCAATCGATTCGTGCTAAGGGGATCCACCCGAATTATCGGGTCATCCCCGATGAATTGATCACATTATCGCAAAATCATGGAATAAAAGTCCGTCCATACACAGTCAATCAAGATGAAGATATAAAGAGGTTTTTGAATTGTAATACACATGCGATAATCACTGATTTTCCGAAAAAAGCAAAGGAATTAAAAACCGTGTAAGTGAACAAAAACGCCGACTATTTTACCGACGGGTAAAGCGGCGTTTTGTCACTTTATTTCTTTTTTTATCACGGTGGTAAATAAATCCGCCGATAAAGGAAAGACCCAACAAAAACAGGACAATCCCGACAATCGTTTGTAGCCAAGGAAAAGCAAACGGCCAATAAATGATTTGAAACAAGCTATCCCGGATTAATTTCACACCGATGACTGATAAGCTAATGGGGATTGCTGCAAGAAAAAATGCGAAAACACGGCCCATTGAAATCCCCCTTTAATAATATTATGCATTCAATATGATAAAAAACGAATGGAATGTCAAGAAAACTGACTTTTTGTTCATCCACTATTTACTCCATTGCAAGATAAAGTCGTGTTTATTTTCCTAATTCTTTCATTTCTACCCTTGCAAATAGACCCGTTGTGGTATAATACCCATAATGGATTTATCTTTGTTTCAATCGACATTTCCGTTACGGGCAGGGGCTATGTAATCGCATTTTTTTGTTACTCCTATAGGCAAACCATGTTAGGAAACAAAGAATTGCGGACTACGCAATTTTATAGTAGAGCTAGAGCGTGGGGGTGGGGTTTTGCAAAGCGTCATGGTAATTGGAGCCGGAAAAGGCGGTACTGCAATTTTGAACCTTTTAAGCGAAATGAAGACGCTAAAAACGAGGGTGATCATTGATAAAAATTTGCAGGCACCCGGGATTCTTATTGCGAAAAAAGAAGGGATTCCGTACGGGAACGATTGGCGTACATTTATTGATAAAGAAATTGATATCATTATTGATGTGACGGGTGATGAACAAGTATACCAAGAACTTCAACAGTTTAAGGAGGATTTTATCATCGTTCCGGGGTCAATCGCCGAAATGATCGTTCACCTTTTTAAAGAAAAAGAACAATTGATTCGAGAATTACAAAGTGAAACAATAAAAGGCGATGTCATGCTTAAGGCGATTATCCATTCCAGTAATGATGCAATATCCGTTGTTGATGAAAACGGAAATGGGATTTTAATTAACCCCGCCTATACTCGGATAACCGGATTGACGGAAGAAGATGTACTTGGAAAGCCTGCAACTACAGATATTTATAAAGGGGAGAGCATGCATTTTCATGTACTAAAAACAAAAAAACCGGTTCGAGGGGTTAAAATGCTTGTCGGTCCTAAGAAAAAAGAGGTTGCGGTTAATGTTGCCCCCATTATTGTGGATGGTCAGCTAAAAGGCAGTGTCGGAATCATTCATGATATGTCGGAAATTCGGGAGCTGACAACCGAATTACAAAGAGCAAAAGAACGAATTCGGACATTGGAGGCGAAATATAACTTTGACGATATTGTCGGACGATCTGAAGAGATGCTTATTGCCATTGAGCAGGCAAGAATCGCGGCCAAGACCCCGGCAACGGTTTTGCTAAGAGGTGAATCAGGTACTGGAAAGGAATTATTTGCCCATGCGATCCATAATGAAAGTGGTCGCAAATATAACCATTTTATTCGGGTAAATTGTGCGGCAATTTCTGAATCATTATTAGAAAGTGAACTGTTTGGCTATGAAGAAGGAGCCTTTTCCGGTGCAAAACGTGGCGGCAAAAAGGGTTATTTTGAAGAAGCTAATAATGGGAGTATTTTCCTTGACGAAATTGGCGAGTTATCATTGAGTACACAAGCAAAATTGTTAAGGGTGTTACAAGAACGGGAAATTATTCGTGTCGGTGGAACGAAGCCGATTCCGATTCAAGTGAGAATTATTGCGGCTACGAACAAAAATCTTGAACAAGAAGTACGCAAGGGGAATTTTCGGGAGGATTTATTCTATCGACTTAACCGAATTCCAATATACATACCACCTTTAAGGTCCCGTTTAGAGGATATCCCGTTGCTCTGTGATCATTTAATCAAAAAAATAAATCATGACTACGGCAGAAACGTCGAGGGCATTACGAATGAAGCAGCTGAACTGTTAAAACGCTATGCTTGGCCGGGAAATGTTCGTGAATTGGAAAATATACTCGGTCGTGCAATTATTTTTATGAACTATAGTGAAAATAGGATAGATATAAAGCATCTGTCAAAACTCGGATATAACTTTCAAAAAAATCAAGAGCAAGATCATCCGAATGAAGCGTCTTTACCGTTGTATACTTTGGTGGAGAACTTTGAGAAAAGGATTATTAGCCATATTTTACATAAACATCGTGGAAATAAAACAAAAACGGCCAAAGAGCTGGGAGTTTCGATTCGAACTTTATATTATAAAATGGAAAAATACGGCTTATAATTGCAATTTCTTGCAAGCGGAATTTTGCATGGTTTGCAAATACTTGCAAGAATCAACAGATGTTTTCATCATTATCGGTTGAAATCCAAGGCCGGATTTTTGTCCAAGCCCCCGATTTTGTGTTGTATAAAATGGAGTTCAGACAAAATTTTATGTGAAAAACGTTTTTGGTATGAATCATTATTATTTTCACCTATAATGGCATTGTTTTTGCAGTATATTCTATGAGTTCAATTTTACAAACAGGAGGAGAGTTGCAGCAATGGATATTTTTCGGTATATGGAAGAGTTTGATTATGAGGAATTGCATTTTGTTCAAGATAAAAATTCAGGTCTAAAAGCGATTATTGCCATACATGATACAACCTTAGGACCTGCTCTTGGGGGAACAAGAATGTGGACATACGTCTCAGAAGAAGCAGCTATTATTGATGCCTTAAGACTTGCCAAGGGAATGACTTACAAAAATGCCGCCAGCGGTTTAAATTTAGGAGGCGGAAAAGCAGTTATTATCGGTGATCCGAAAAGCGATAAAAGTGAAGAAAAGTTCCGTGCTTACGGTCGATTTATTCAAGGATTAAATGGCAGGTATATAACGGCGGAAGATGTGGGTACAACAGTAGAAGATATGGATATTATTTACCAAGAAACGGAATTCGTAACAGGTGTTTCTCCTGCTTTTGGATCATCGGGAAATCCTTCACCGGCGACGGCTTACGGCATTTACAAAGGGATGAAAGCAGCTGTATCAGAATACTTTGGAAATGATTCATTGGAAGGAAAAGTGGTTGCTGTTCAAGGAGCAGGCAATGTTGCTTATCATCTTTGCCGTTTTCTTTCTGAAGAAGGGGCAAGATTGATTGTAACAGATATTAATAAAGAAGCTGTGAAAAGAGTTCAAGATGAATTTGGGGCAGAAGCTGTAGATCCTGCCGATATTTATGCTGTCGAATGTGATGTGTTTTCTCCTTGTGCTTTAGGCGCCATTTTAAATGACGAAACAATTCTTCAGTTAAAGGCGAAAGTAATCGCCGGCTCAGCTAATAATCAATTAAAGGAAAACCGGCATGGTGATCTTTTGCATGAATTAGGAATTATTTATGCCCCGGATTATGTTATTAATGCAGGCGGTGTAATCAATGTGGCCGATGAATTATACGGCTACAATAAAGAAAGAGCTTATAAAAAAATTGAACAAATATATAACAACATAAAAAAAATATTCGAAATTTCCAAGCGTGAGCAGATTCCTTCATATTTGGCAGCGGACCGAATGGCCGAAGAACGGATCAATAAAGTGAGCCGTTCAAGAAAATCGTTTTTGACAAATGAAAAACATATTTTGAAAAAGCGGCTGAAATAAACGATACAAAGGGTTACCCATATTTCTTATATTGATGATTTGGTTTTAGATCCGATAATTAGAGGTGAAATGAATGGCAAAAGAGTATGACTTAGTGATTATTGGAGGCGGGACAGGCGGATATGTAGCCGCGATTCGGGCCAGCCAACTCGGTTTAAAAACAGCAATTGTTGAAAAAAACAAGTTAGGTGGCACATGTCTCCATCAAGGGTGCATTCCGACAAAAACATTATTAAAAAGTGCAGAAGTTTATCGGACGATGAAAGAAAGCAGTGATTACGGCGTATTAACAAAAGTGGAAAAATTGGATTTTGCCAAAGTTCAAAAACGAAAATCAGAAATTACCGAGCAATTGTATCAAGGTGTGCAAATGTTAATCAAAAAAAATAAAATCGATGTGTACAATGGAATTGGCCGAATCATGGGTCCATCGATTTTTTCTCCGTTACCGGGTACGGTTTCGGTAGAATCTGATACAAATCAAGAGAACGAAATGTTAATTCCAAAGTTTGTCTTGCTTGCGACCGGATCAAAACCAAGAGAACTGCCGAGCCTGCCGTTCAACAAAAACAATATCTTATCTTCTGATGATATGTTGCAATTAGACTATTTGCCGGAATCAATCATTATTGTCGGCGGCGGAGTGATTGGTTTGGAGTGGGCTTCAATGTTAGCGGATTTTGATGTTCAAGTAACCATTGTAGAAGCTTCCAATCGCTTGGCCCCTCATGAGGATGATGAGATTAGTAAGGAGATTACCCAAGTTTTCCGCAAGAAGGGGATACAAATTTTAACAAAGGCAATGATTACTGATAGTTTGGAAAAGGATAACCAAATAACCGTAACAGTAAAGCAAAACGGAAAGAAAACGGAGTTCACTGCCGAAAAAATGCTTGTTTCTGTCGGAAGAGCAGCTAATACTGAGGGAATTGGTTTGGAAAATACCGATATTGACATAAACAATGGTTTTATTCAAGTTAACGAATTTTACCAAACAAAGGAATCGCATATTTATGCAATCGGTGACTGTATCGGGGGCATGCAATTGGCTCATGTTGCTGCAAGAGAAGGTACAATTGCAGTCGAACATATGGCAAATCAAGATCCGGAGCCGTTAAATTATCATCATGTTCCCAAATGTACGTATTCCTTTCCCGAAATTGCCAGTATCGGCATGACCGAAAAAGAAGCAAAGAACAAAAATTTTGAATTAAAAATTGGCCGATTTCCGTTTAAAGCCATTGGTAAAGCTCTAATTACAGGCCATCCATCCGGCTTTGTAAAACTGATTGCTGATGCAAAAACGAATGATTTACTCGGGATTCATATGATCGGTCCTCATGTTACCGATTTAATATCTGAAGCTTCCCTTGCTTTTGTTCTTGATGCAACTCCGGATGAAATGGCTTATACCATTCATCCGCACCCGACTCTTTCTGAAATATTTTCGGAAGCAAGTTTAATGGCAGAAGGTAGACCAATTCATCTATAAATTTCGATTTTTTCATGTCTTTTATAATAAGCTACTGCTTTTTTAATAGTATAAGAAAGTATAAAAATACAAGCAATTAACTTGGGATTAGTTTTATTGTCTAGCTACGAGCGCCAGCGACTAGCAAACTTCACTCCCCTCCACTACGATAAGTCAACATCGGCTCGTCCCTCGCCGTGTTTCCTTTTCCTCGAAAAAGCCCGTCGCTTTTTCTTCGTGCGATGCTTATTCGAGGAAGCAAATCTGTTCTCATTGCGGGGCGCTCCAGTTTGTACGTCGCTAAGCGGGCGCTCTGCGCTTTTCTTAAAAATTGCTATATGTAAAACGATTTCAAAAGGAGGTTTTGACTTGTGGCAGAATTTCGCCATCGCTCTCTCGGTTTATCCGATGACACCGTTTTGGAAATGTATGAAACCATCGTCCTGACAAGAAAATTGGACGAACGCATGTGGCTATTAAATCGGTCCGGAAAAATTCCATTTGTTATTTCCGGTCAGGGGCATGAAGGTGCTCAAATCGGTGCTGCTTATGCGCTTGACCGGACAAAGGATTATATATTGCCCTATTATCGTGATTTGGGAGTTGTGCTTTCTTTTGGCATGACACCAAGAGAAATTATGTTATCAGCTTTTGCAAAGGCTGAGGATCCAAATTCCGGTGGAAGACAGATGCCAAGTCATTTTGGGAAAAAGAAAAATCGAATCGTTACCGGTTCTTCACCGGTTACAACGCAAGTACCGCATGCAGTCGGTTTTGCGCTGGCGGCAAAGATGAAACGGCAAGACTTTATCTCTTTCGTTACATTTGGTGAAGGCTCTTCCAACCAAGGAGATTTCCATGAAGGATTAAATTTTGCCGGTGTTCATAAACTCCCGGTCATATTTATGTGTGAAAACAATCAATATGCTATATCTGTACCGGTATCGAAGCAGCTGAGTTGTGAACATGTATCAAGTCGAGCAGCGGGATATGGGATGCCGGGGGTTACGGTAGACGGGAAAGATCCGCTGGCGGTCTATGAGGTGGTCAAAGAGGCAGTCAATCGCGCGAGAAGCGGTGGTGGTCCGACGTTGATTGAAACGATTACGTATCGCTTTACCGCTCACTCAAGTGATGATGATGACAGGGCATACCGTGATCACACAGAATTAGATAATCTCAAAGACAATGATCCGCTTCAATTTTTTGGAACATATTTAAGAGAAGTTGGTTTACTGAATGACCAAGTGGAAAGAGAAATTCAAGACAAGGTAAAAAACATCGTCAATGATGCAACCGATTATGCCGAAGCAGCCGCTTATTCGAAACCGGAAGATGCATTGAAATATGTTTATAAGGAATAGGGGGGAAGAATATGCCAATCATATCTTACATTGATGCGGTAACAATGGCCATCCGTGAAGAGATGGAACGGGATGAGAATGTTTTTATCCTGGGTGAGGATGTTGGAAAAAAGGGTGGCGTGTTTAAAGCAACTCAAGGTTTATATGAGCAATTTGGAGAAGAAAGGGTAATCGATACCCCGCTTGCCGAATCAGCTATAGCGGGTGTGGCGATTGGTAGTGCCATGTACGGTATGCGCCCGATTGCAGAAATGCAGTTTGCCGATTTTATCCTGCCGGCCGTTAACCAGATCATTTCCGAAGCGGCAAGAATCCGCTACCGATCGAATAATGATTGGAACTGTCCGCTTGTTATTCGTGCTCCTTATGGTGGTGGTGTTCATGGTGGTTTGTATCATTCTCAATCGGTCGAAGCCATTTTTGCCAATCAACCGGGTTTGAAAATTGTCATGCCTTCTACCCCTTATGATGTAAAAGGACTTTTGAAAGCTGCGATTCGTGATGATGATCCGGTATTATTTTTCGAACATAAGCGGGCCTACCGTTTCCTAAAAGGGGAAGTGCCGCTCGATGATTATGTCCTGCCGATTGGAAAAGCAGATGTGAAAAGAGAGGGAGACGACATCACGGTAATTACGTATGGTTTATGTGTGCACTTTGCCCTGCAAGCAGCGGAAAAATTAGCAAATGAAGGGATTTCTGCCCATATTCTTGATTTGCAAACCGTTTATCCATTAGATAAGGAAGCGATTTGCCAAGCGGCGGCAAAAACGGGAAAAGTATTGCTTGTTACTGAAGATAATAAAGAAGGCAGCATTATTAGTGAAGTGGCCGCAATCATAGCTGAACATTGTTTGTTTGAATTAGACGCGCCGATTATGCGATTAGCCGGACCGGATATACCGGCAATGCCATTTTCTCCAACAATGGAAAAGTTCTTTTTAATCAATCAAGATAAAATTGAAAAAGCAATGCGTGATTTGGCTGAATTTTAAAAAGCAGGTAGGTGAAAGTCATGGGGTTGGAAAAAATAACGATGCCGAAATTAGGCGAAAGTGTAACAGAAGGAACAATCACGAAATGGCTTGTTGCTGTCGGAGATCATGTGAATAAATATGATCCCCTTGCCGAAGTGTTGACGGATAAGGTCACTGCTGAAATTCCTTCCTCTTTTACAGGGGTGATTAAAGAAGTCATTGCCAAAGAAGAAGAAACTTATGCTGTCGGTGAAGTTATTTGTGTAATTGAAACGGAAGATCAAGCCGGAACTGTTCAAGAACAAGCGGAACCTGTTGAATCCACGCCGATTGTTGAACATAATCAAGAGATGCCGTTAAAGCAACGTTATTCACCGGCTGTTTTGAAACTGGCCCAAGAGCATCATATCGACTTGAGTCAGGTGAAAGGTACGGGAAGAGGAGGGCGCATCACACGAAAAGATTTGCAACAACTGATTGCAACTGCAAACATGCCTAAATCGGATGCGAATCCAGATAAAGAAAATATCGAAAAAAGAGAGGTTGTTTTTGCGGAACCGGAGTCGGTTTCTCCCCTCCAGTCAGCTGCCGGAGATATGGAAATTCCGGTTACGGGAATACGTAAAGTCATTGCAGCTAATTTAACAAAATCGAAACAAGAAATCCCTCATGCCTGGATGATGATCGAAGCCGACGTAACTGATCTTGTTAATTACCGAAATGCAATTAAAAAAGAATTTGAAGCGAAGGAAGGCTTTCCGCTCACCTATTTTGCCTTTTTCGTCAAGGTGGTTGCTCAAACATTAAAGGAATTTCCGGAATTGAATGCCACCTGGGCCGGGGATAAAATTATTCGGAAAAAAGATATTCATCTTTCTATTGCGGTGGCAGCGGATGATGCACTATTTGTTCCGGTAATTAAACATGCCGATGAAAAATCCATTAAGAGAATTGCCAAGGAAATTTATGAACTGGCAAACAAAGCCCGAACGGGAACTTTAACGGCAGATGATTTACAGGGTGGAACATTTACGGTAAATAACACCGGTGCTTTCGGCTCTATCCAGTCTATGGGTATTATTAATTACCCGCAAGCTGCGATTTTGCAAGTAGAATCAATCGTTAAAAAATTGGTTGTGATGGATAACGGGATGATCGCTGTACGGGACAGAGTAAATTTATGCTTATCCCTCGATCATCGGATATTGGACGGTTATATTTGCGGAAAGTTTATGAAAAAAGTAAAAGAGCGGCTTGAAGCTATAGATAAAGATCATATTAGTATTTACTAAATTCATAAGTACGTGATGCCAATCTTCAAAGAGACTGACAGATCGGAACGGACCGATGATGTAAATGAGAGTAGAAATTCACTTTCGTAAAGGGACATGTAAAAACTGTCCCTTTTTCGTAGTATAAGAAAGTATAAAAATACAGGTAAATAACTCGGGATCAGTTTTATTGTCTAGCTCCGAGCGCCAGCGACTAGCAAACTTCACTCCCCTTTAATGTGCTCCTGCGCCATAGCCTATTCGAGGAAGCGGATGTTCAGCTCGTCGCAAAGCTTCATGAAGTATATCAAGGAAGATTACTCATGAAGTTCACTCTAGGAGTAGCTTCACTACGATAAGTCAACATCGGCTCGTCCCTCACCGTGTTTCCTTTTCCTCGAAAAAGCTAATCGCTTTTTCTTCGTGCGATGTCTATTCGAGGAAGCAAATCTGTTCTCATTGCGGGGCGCTCCAGTTTGTACGTCGCTAAGCGGGCGCTCTGCGCTTTTCTTATTAGGAAAATAAATAACGATTTATTTGTTCTGTATTATTCCAATGTTTTCGTTATTTATTATCAAATTTACTATAATGAGTTCTTTCGTTTTGCAATTACCCTTTTTTTCGATAAAATAACAAATATAATAAAAAAATTTTCCGATAAGGGGGAACAATTTTGAAGGAGGGTAATGGGGTCAAACAATTATCGGCCGCGATTCAATCGACATTTCCGGGTGTTACCTATGAACAATGGGTTGAAGCCGCAGATCGTGCCTTAAAGGGGAAAACAATCGGTGAATATTACCGGAAAACATATGAAAATATTACGATTAAACCGCTGTACACGAAGGATGATTTGCCTGTTGGACATGAAAGAATGTACCCGGCAATAACTAGTGACAATAGCTGGTATATTGCCCAAGGTGTGACGGGAAAGACGATAGAAGAACTACATACAAACTTATTGAACGCCATCCGGAATGGTCAAAACAGTATTTCATTAACGATACCTGATTGTTTGGATGCTACCGCTTTTGCTAAATTATTTCATCATATTGATGTTGCTAATATTCCTTTCTTCATTGAAGGGGAAGAAGAAGTTATTCCGTTTTATGCGTTTTTGACAGAAGGGATAAAGGGTAGTGCCGAGCGAGAAAAAATCACAGGTTGGATTGGAACGGACCCGGTCGCCGTTTTTTGCCGCAATCGTTATTCGTCGCAAATGATGAAAACGTTTTATTCAATCTGGCAAGATAGTCTTCATTATATGGACCAGCAATTTCCGAACCTGAAAACGATATATGTCGATGGGACCATCTATGAAAAATCCGGTGGTAATGCAGTTCAACAAATCGCTTTTGCACTGGCAACCGCTGTGGAACATATTGAGCAGATAAAAAAATCCGGATGGAATGTTGAACAAATATTTTCGAAAATTTTCTTTGGTTTCTCAATTAGTTCCCATTTTTTTATGGAAATTGCCAAACTTAGGGCGGCACGGTATTTATGGAAAAAAATAGCTGAATCTTATCATGTACCGAATGTAGCGATGGATATTTATGCTGAAACGACAAACGGAAATAAATCAAAATTGGATCCGTATACGAATATGCTTCGAATTGGCGGGGAGGCATTTGCCGCAACCATCGGGCAGGTGCAAATTTTACGAGTTTCTCCGTATGATGAAGTGTTTGGGGAAGTTAGTGCACTGGGACAAAGGATTAGCCGCAACATACACCATCTGTTCCGAGAAGAAGCAAAACTTTCACTTGTCAGTGATCCTGCCGGCGGTTCGTATTTTGTTGAATCATTAACGCAACAATTGATTGAAAAAGCATGGACGTTGTTTTTAACTATTGAAGATTCAGGGGGCATGCTTTCGTCGATTATTGAAGGTAAAGTTCAAAACCAAGTAGCTGAAATGAAAGCGGTAAAACAGTCTGATGTTAATCAGCGGAAAACGAAACTGATCGGGACAAACCAATATGTGGACTTGACTGAAAAGTTGCATGACCCGTTTGAAACAGCAAAGAATCAAGCGCATTCCGGTTACCTTGCCGTCAGCGATTTTTATCAAGTCATTGAAAAAGTAAAAGCAGGAACACGACTCGATCAATTTTTCACTAAGGTAGATCAAGCGAGCGAGGGGATTCAATCGCTTCAATGTTTCCGATTAAGTGAGCCGTATGAAAAAATCCGTTTTGAGATAGCGAAATATGAGAACGAAACCGGTGAAAAACCGACTGCCATTTTAATAAACTGCGGTGATTTGAAAGATAAAAAGTTGATTTTTGACGAGGTTTCAGAATGGTTACATACTGCGGGGATCGCCACGGAAATAAGCCAAGATAATGATTTTGACAAAATAATAAAAGAATCCGGAAAAAAACTGTATTGTTTTTGCGGCAATGACCAGGAATTAACAGCGGCATTTTCTGATATTCAGTTCATTGTCCAAAAGTATCCGGATAAAGGATTCATCATTGCCGGTTCAAAGGAAGCGGACATTCACAATAAGTTTAAACAAACTGGCGTTCAATTGATCTTAAATACGCAGGAAGAGCAAGTTCAATGTTTAGAGAGAATTGTCCGCTTTTTCGTGAAGGGGGAATAGGTGTGAGGCCGAATTTTAGAGAAGTAAATATATTTCATGACGAGAGGGCCAACCAGCCGCAGCAAAAAGAGCACATCTTTCAAACTTATGAGAATATACCGATTCAATCAATTTATACAGAAGAGGATCTGCAAGGAATGGAAGCTCTTCAATCGTACCCGGGTCTTCCACCTTATACAAGAGGACCGTATCCGACCATGTATATTAACAGGCCCTGGACTATTCGCCAATACGCGGGGTTTTCGACTGCAGAAGAAAGTAATGCTTTTTATTTAAGAAACTTGAAAATGGGGCAAAAAGGGTTATCTGTTGCTTTTGATCTTCCCACCCACCGCGGCTATGACTCAGATAATCCCAGAGTTGTCGGTGATGTCGGAAAAGCCGGTGTGGCAATTGATTCGGTTCTTGACATGAAAATTTTATTCGATCAGATCCCGCTTGATAAAATGTCGGTGTCGATGACGATGAACGGAGCCGTCCTTCCGATTATGGCTTTTTATATCGTGACAGCGGAAGAACAGGGGGTTTCTCAAGATCAATTATCAGGAACAATTCAAAATGATATTTTAAAAGAATATATGGTCCGCAATACGTATATTTATCCACCGAGTATGTCCATGCGTATTATTTCTGATATTTTTGCTTATACGGCGAAACATATGCCGAAATTCAACAGCATTAGTATATCCGGCTACCATATTCAAGAGGCGGGAGCACCGGCAGATATTGAATTAGCCTATACGCTAGCTGACGGTTTGGAATATGTACGGACGGGGCTTGCGGCAGGAATTGATATTGATTCTTTTGCTCCGCGACTCAGCTTTTTCTGGGGAATTGGCATGAATTATTTTATGGAAGTGGCTAAACTCAGAGCAGCTCGTCTCATTTGGGCAAAATTAATGAAACAATTCAATCCGAAAAATCCGAAATCACTGGCACTTAGAACCCATTCACAAACTTCCGGTTGGAGTTTGACAGAACAAGACCCGTTTAACAATGTTATTCGTACGCTAATTGAAGCACATGCAGCGGCCATGGGTCATACGCAATCGTTGCATACGAATGCGCTCGATGAAGCAATTGCACTGCCAACCGATTTTTCAGCACGAATTGCCCGCAACACACAAATTTATTTACAGGAAGAAACAGGGATTACACATACAATTGATCCTTGGGGTGGTTCTTATTATGTCGAATCGTTAACGAAACAACTAATTGAAAAAGCTTGGCAACATATTGAAGAAATCGAGAACTTAGGCGGTATGACCAAGGCGATTGAAGCCGGATTACCAAAGCTGAAAATTGAGGAAGCTGCTGCAAAACGCCAGGCAATGATTGACTCCGGCCAAGAAAAAATTATTGGAGTGAACTGTTACCAAACGGATGACGAAACCAATATTGAAGTTCTTGATATTGATAACACTGCAGTTCGAGAAAAACAAATTGCAAGATTAAAAGAATTAAAGGAAAATCGGGATGAAGCGGCGGTACAAACAGCATTGGAAGCCATTCGTGAGGCGGCAAAGACAGGAACAGGCAATCTCCTTGAATTATCTGTTGCGGCGGCAAGACAACGGGCAACATTAGGTGAAATATCGGATGCCATCGAAGCCGCATCCGGCAGACATCAAGCAACAATCCGTACGATTAGCGGTGTTTATCGCCATGCATTTAAGGACAATGAAACCATAGAAGAAATCAGGAGAATGACCGATGAATTTTACGAGCTGGAAGGAAGAAGACCAAGATTATTAATGGCAAAAATTGGTCAAGACGGTCATGATCGCGGGGCAAAAGTCATTTCAACAGCATTTGCCGATATGGGCTTCGATGTGGATATTGGTCCGCTTTTTCAAACACCGGATGAAACAGCCAGGCAAGCCGTTGAAAATGATGTTCATGTTATCGGAATGAGTTCATTGGCAGGTGGACATAAAACATTTTTACCGCAACTAATTGCTGAATTGAAAAAATTAGGGCGTGAAGATATTATTGTTATCGTCGGGGGCGTGATTCCACCAAAAGATTATCCATTTTTAAAAGAGCAAGGAGCAACTGCAATATTTGGACCTGGAACCATTATTCCCCATGCGGCAAAAATTGTTTTGGAAGAAATTTATAAAAGATTAGGCTATGAGGAAGTGTCATCGTAATGGCACAAGAATATTCCGGGCGGTTTAGAAGAAAGAACAGCACCGTTCCAATTTCCAACTATTTGGAAGGAATTAAAAAAGGCGATCGTACGGTTTTAGCAAAAGCCATTACACTAATTGAAAGCAATCATCCGGATCACTTCCGGGCAGGGCAACAATTATTGAAGGATATTATTCCTCTTTCCGGCAAGTCCGTCCGGCTCGGCATTACCGGTGTTCCGGGTGCAGGAAAAAGTACATTTATTGATCGCTTTGGAACGGAACTATGCAAAATGGGGAAAAAGGTTGCCGTTCTTGCTATTGATCCTTCATCAACCATGACGGGCGGAAGTATATTGGGGGATAAAACCCGAATGGAGTCACTGTCAAGGGAAGAAAATGCCTTTATCAGACCTTCTCCATCTTCGGGAACGCTTGGAGGTGTTCACCGAAAAACAAGGGAGAGCATAATGCTTTGTGAAGCAGCAGGGTTTGATGTTATACTAGTTGAAACAATCGGTGTCGGACAAAGTGAAGTCGTTGTCCGAACGATGGTTGATATGTTTTTCATGCTGACGATTACCGGCGCCGGCGATGATCTCCAAGGGATGAAAAAAGGGATGATGGAGCTTGTTGACGGGATTATTATTACAAAGGCTGATGGTGCCAATAAGGAAAATGCCATTCGGACGAGAAACGAATACAGTCAAATTTTACGCTTTTTAAGGCCGGCAACAGAAGGATGGCAGACGAAAGCCTACACTTGTTCTTCAATTACCGGAGAAGGGATTATCGATATTTGGCATGTCGTTCAGCAATTTGTTAAGATAACAAAACAATCCGGTATCTTTTTTGAAAGAAGAAGGAAACAAACAAATGACTGGTTAATGACGTCAATTGTTGAGAAATTACAGCAATCTTTTTTCCAAAATGAAGTGATTAAAGAAATGCTGCCGGTTATCCAACAAGATGTTGAACATGGGCGGTTGCCTGTTTCCGCAGCCGTTGAACAGTTGATGAAGCTTTATCTTAATGAAAAATAAATGGGAGGGACATTTGACCATGAGTATGGATTTTAATATTTTAATGAATGATTATATTGAGCAAGCCCGGAAAGAAATTGTCGCAGCCGGTTATGAGGAATTAAGAACGCCGGAAGAAGTGGATGAAGCATTACAACGGAAAGGGACAACACTGGTTATGATCAATTCAACATGCGGTTGTGCCGGGGGGATTGCCCGTCCGGCCGCAAAATACGCCATTGATTATGATAAACGTCCTGATTATTTAGTCACTGTATTTGCCGGTCAAGATAAGGAAGCCACTCTCCAGGCAAGAAGTTATTTCGATGATTACCCGCCTTCTTCACCATCATTTGCCTTGTTAAAGGATGGCAAACTTGTCGGCATGGTGGAACGGCATGAAATTGAAGGTCATTCACCTGTTTCGGTCATCGAACGATTACAAGAATTATTTGAACAGCATTGCGATGAAGTATAAATTTTTCCGCGTTTCATATGTTTAAGACTTGTGATTATAAAATGAAACTTCCATCAGGGGCTGATGGTTAGTTAATCCAATCTAACGCATGCGGGCAGCCCTGACTTTTTTGTACGTTAAGAAAGTATAAATTTCCAGCAAAGAAGCGAATTCGACGTAGTTGGAAATTTTAAGAATTAAGTATAAGTGCTCTTGCGGCTTTGCCATCGCCTAAAGGCTCGGCAATCGCCGAGTTTTCTTTATAAACTCGAAAAACTTTGATAAGGGATGGACTACCTGTTAAGGGGATAAAACCACCTGACTTTGTTCAAACTAATGGAAAAGGCGGGTGGTTTTGATGAACCTATTGGTAAGCTTCCTTATTGCTTTTACAACCATTTCACCGGTTTGGCCGATTGGTCCGAACCCTTTACCGGGTGACCCATTTGTGATCGTCAATAAACAAACCAATGAAGTTGCCTTTATTGACGATGGGATTGTCCAAGAAGTGTATAAGGCGGCAACCGGTAAAAATGCGGAATTAACCCCGGAAGGAATGTTTACGGTTACAGTGAAAGCAATAAATCCATATTATCGAAAAAAAGATATTCAAGGCGGAGCACCCAATAATCCGCTCGGTACCCGTTGGATTGGATTTGATGCCTTGGATACAGACGGGAGAACATATGGAATTCATGGTACAAACCAACCGTGGTCGATCGGACTTTATATTTCGGAAGGATGTATCCGGTTAAATAATGAGGATGTCGAAAAGTTATTTGATAACGTTCCAATCGGTACAAAGGTTTTTATTACTAATCAGTCGTCCAGCTTTGAACAGATTGCTAAAGAAAAAAGGGCAATTCCATAACCGGGAATTCCCTTTTCCATTAATGTTTTTTTAAAATCGAATCAGAATAGTATGGAAAGTCCTGTAAATAACGTAGTCAAAACCATGGCGATAATCATTAAGTAAACGATAATTTTCCGGACTTTTTTATTTCCCATCGGAGTCATTCAACCTCCACTCTATTTTCATTGACATTATTTTATCGCGAGAATGGCTTTCAAACAAGTCCTATCTTTTTCCTGTTAAAAAAATTAGAGATTCATAGTTATAAAAAGTCAATGAGTCGAAGGTTGAACGATGGGGATTGAACGGTTTGCACTGTATAAATTGGTCTGTTTGCATTATCAATGATATGTTACGTTTGAGGGGAGGAAACGGTTTGAAAGGTATTGACCATATCGGGATTGCGGTTCATTCATTGGAGAAGGCACTTCCGCTATATACGGGTACATTTCAATTAAGCCATATAAAAACAGAGGTTGTCGAATCACAAAAAGTGAAAGTCGCATTCATTGATGTGAATAACAGTAAAATTGAATTACTCGAACCGACCAGTGATGACAGTACGATTAAAAAATTTCTTGATAAAAAAGGGGAAGGTATTCATCATATTGCTTTTAAAACCGACGATATTTATCAAGAACTGGAAAATTTGGCATCACAAGGGGTACGGCTCATCGATGAAACGCCGCGAATCGGTGCCGGGGGAGCACTGGTTGCATTTATTCATCCAAAGACAACTTTTGGTGTTTTATATGAATTATGTCAAAAGCAAAAGCAAAAGTAAAATTTCTATAATCTATCAACTGTGGACAAAGGGGAGAAACGAATGATAGACACAAAAAAATTGGATATTTATGATAAGATCCATGAATTGTATGATAAAAGACGGGAAGTTGAACTTGGGGGCGGAGAAGATAAAATTGATCGGCAACACGAGAAAGGAAAAATGACTGCCCGGGAGCGGATTGATATATTAGTGGATGAAGGGTCTTTTGTTGAAATAAATCCCTTCATGGAACATCGTTCACCGGATTTACCGAAAGGGCCCGGAGATGGGGTGGTTACCGGGTTTGCAAAAATTCACGGTCGACCGGTTTATTTATTTTCCCAAGATTTTACCGTATTCGGCGGGGCTTTGGGTGAGATGCACGCCAAGAAAATTGCCAATGTTATGGATTTAGCTGCCAAAAACGGTGTTCCGATTATTGGACTCAATGATTCGGGTGGTGCGAGAATACAAGAAGGGGTTATTTCCCTTGACGGATATGGACATGTTTTTTATCGTAATGCCATTTACTCCGGTGTCATCCCGCAAATTTCGGTTATTATGGGGCCATGTGCAGGTGGTGCTGTGTATTCGCCGGCAATTACGGATTTTGTTATTATGGTCGAAAAAACGAGTCAAATGTTTATTACCGGTCCAAAAGTCATTGAAACGGTAACCGGTGAGCAAATAACTGCGGAAAATTTAGGCGGCGCACATGTACATAGTTCGATTAGCGGCAATAGCCATTTTCAGGCAAAGACAGAGGAAGAAGCTCTTTATATGGTAAGGGAACTGCTTTCGTATTTGCCGGCCAACAATACTGAAAAACCGCCGCGGCGAGAATTGAAAAAGGATGACGACTATCGACCGGATTTGGCGGAAATTGTTCCTTTTGATACAGTTCGTCCGTATGATATGAAAAAAGTGGTTGAACAAGTGGTAGATGAAGATTCATTTTTTGAAGTTCAGAAAGATTTTGCTAAAAATATCGTGATCGGTTTTGGCCGGATTAAAGGGGAAGTTGTCGGTCTGATATGCAATCAGCCAAAATTTATGGCTGGCGGACTTGATATTGATTCATCCGACAAGGCCGCCCGCTTTATCCGCTTTTGTGATTCTTTCAATATACCGCTCATCACCTTTGAAGATGTGACCGGATTTTTCCCGGGCGTCAAACAAGAGCACGGCGGAATTATTCGCCATGGGGCAAAAATTTTATATGCGTATTCGGAAGCAACGGTACCAAAAATAACGATAATTACCCGCAAAGCATATGGCGGTGCTTATGTTGCTTTAAACAGTAAATCGATTGGAGCCGATCTTGTTTTTGCCTGGCCAAATGCGGAAATTGCTGTTATGGGTCCCGAGGGTGCAGCAAATATTATTTTTGCCAAAGAAATTCAGAACAGTGCCGATCCGGAAGCGGTTCGCAGCCAAAAAATTCAGGAATATAAAGACAAATTCGCCAATCCATATGTAGCGGCAAAAATGGGAATGGTCGATGATGTCATTGATCCCCGTGAAACGAGAATCAAACTCATTCAAGCATTGGACATGCTGCAAACGAAAAAAGAAGAACGACCGAAAAAGAAACATGGAAATATTCCATTATAATTAATCCGTTATAGAAGTGGACGATATTTATGACAAGTGGGCTTTCATCCTTGTCGGAAATATTGTCCTTTCTTTAGCTAATAGGAAAGTATAAATTTTCCAATTTCTACTTTCCTAACGCATAAGTGCTCTTGCGGCTCTGCTCTCGCCAAAAGCTCGGCAATCGCCGAGTTTTCTTTAGAAGTACAAAATGACTGGAAAGAATTATTTGACAAGATTCATTGAAGCCGGGACTTGTCCCTCCTAGTCTAAAAAACTGAAAAAGAAAAAATTGAAGGAACCGGTTAAATAGGAGTATACTTATAAATATGTAGACTGGAGGGTTGAAAATGATCAATAAAAATAGATTGCTGGAAGAGTTTCTCGAACTTGTCCGGATCGATTCTGAAACCAAGCATGAAGGCGAAATTGCCAAGATTTTAAAACAAAAATTTGCAAAACTTGGTTTGGAAGTTTTTGAAGATCAAACAATGGAACAAACCGGGCATGGTGCAGGAAATTTAATTTGCACATTAAAAGGGACAAACCGTGCAAGCGATCCAATTTACTTTACTTCCCATATGGATACCGTTGTTCCGGGAAAAGGAGTGAAACCTACTATTGAAAACGGCTATGTGGTCACGGACGGAACAACGATTCTCGGGGCAGATGACAAAGCGGGCATTGCCGCAATGTTTGAAGCCATCCGTGTTTTAAAAGAAGATAATATCGAACACGGTGATCTTCAATTCATTATTACAGTTGGTGAAGAGTCCGGATTAGTAGGAGCAAAAGCACTGGATTCTTCTAAAATTCATGCAAAATACGGATTTGCTCTTGATAGTGACGGAGAAGTAGGTACAATTGTAATAGCAGCACCTACGCAAGCAAAAATCAATGCGACAATTACCGGGAAGAGTGCTCATGCCGGTGTTGCCCCGGAAAAAGGGGTTTCCGCGATAACGGTTGCAGCAAAAGCAATTTCCAAAATGCCGCTGGGTCGCATCGATGAAGAAACGACGGCAAATATCGGTCGTTTTGAAGGCGGGCAAGCAACCAATATTGTCTGTGAAAAAGCGTATGTCTTTGCAGAGGCTCGCTCTCTTTCAAATGAAAAATTAAATATCCAGCTTGACAAAATGAAACATGCCTTTACGGAGGCAGCTCGTGAAATGGGAGCAACAGCCGATGTAGAAATAAAAGTGATGTATCCGTCTTTCAAATACGGACCGGACGATGTCGTTGTCAAAATAGCAAGTAAGGCGGCAGAAAAGATTGGTCGTAACAGCAAACTCATAAAAAGCGGCGGCGGTAGTGATGCCAATGTAATCGCAGGCATGGGAATACCTACTGTTGTTCTTGGGGTAGGTTATGAAGAAATTCATACGACAAAAGAAAGAATGCCGATTGCAGAACTTAATAAGTTGGCTGAACTGGTTGTTGCCATTGTCGATACAGTAAACAAACAGTCTTAGGAGCAAGTGAGTTTTAGCGGATTTATCATGAAGGTGGTGAGTTATTTGGACACAGTCAAAGTCGTTATTTTTAAAGAGAAGCATGAAGAGTATGCGATTGATGTCGACCATGTTATTTCCATTGAAAAACCGGAAAAAATAACGCCGGTGCCACAACTGCCGAATTTTATTAAAGGTTTGGTAAAGGTAAGAGGAGAACTTGTACCGGTTGTTGACTTGCATCATGTTTTATATGGAACCGATGAAGCTTTACATGAAATGACAAGATTGATTGTTTTAAAAACCGGAATATTAAAGTTAGCTTTGCTTGTAGGTGAGGCAAAAGAATTAATGGAAGTAAGTACCGATTCGATTAAACAAGTCGGCTTGTTTGCCTATCAAAAAACTTCTTATTTTACCGGTGTAATCAACTTAGATAATCGCCTCATTACGCTAATTGATCCGAACCGAATGATCAACAGTTTAGACGGAATTAGAGAAATTCAAGCGTATATGGAGGAACAGGCAAAAATAACCGATTCCTAATAGGTTATTTCACATTTATGTCAGCTTTGGAAAATCGAGTAGCTGCGAAGGCAAAATAATTGATTCCTGATTATTGAAGCGACAAGCGGCACGGCGAAATATCAATATCCGGCCTGAATGCAGGTGGAAAAAGGTGATTTCGAGCATGAGCGAAAAAAAAGGTCAGAAAGGCAGAATTATTTTCCATGTCGATATGAACAGTTTCTACGCCTCGGTTGAAATATCTTTAAATCCATCATTAAAAGGGAAGCCGCTCGCCATTGCCGGAAACCCAAAAGAGCGGCGTGGGATTATTGTTACATGCAGTTATGAAGCGAGAAAGCTTGGCGTCAAGACAACGATGCCTTTGTGGCAAGCTAAAAAACTTTGTCCTGAGCTCATTGTGAAAGCACCGAACTTTGACCAGTATCGGAAAGCTTCAACAAGGATGTTTCAAATATTGCGGGAATATACCAGTATTGTTGAGCCGGTCTCCATTGACGAAGGGTATTTAGACATCACTGAATATGTCACGGATCACCCGCTAAAAATTGCCCAATCGATTCAAAACCGCCTTTTACAAGAAATGAATTTACCGTGCAGCATTGGGATTGCACCTAATAAATTTTTGGCAAAAATGGCTTCTGATATGAAAAAGCCACTCGGTATTACAATCTTACGCAAGCGGGATGTTCAAAACATTTTATGGCCGATGCCGGTAAGTGAAATGCATGGGGTCGGAGCCAAAACGGCCGAAAAATTACATACGATAGGTATGGAGACGATTGGAGATTTAGCTCAAGGAGATGAACACCAACTTCAAAAATTATTGGGGATTAATGGGATTCGTTTAAAAGAGCGAGCCAATGGAATCGATCATAGACGTGTCGACCCCGAAAGTATTTATGACTTTAAAAGCATCGGGAATTCAACAACATTGCCCAGGGATATTAGTTCGCAAAATAATTTGCTCACTGTTTTACAAAAGCTGGCTAAAACGGTATCCGCCCGTTTGAAAAATAAAGAAGTTTATACGACCAATATTGCCGTGACGATTCGCTACAAAGACCGAACGACATTGACTAGGAGCAAAAAATTGGGAAATCCTATTCAAGAAGAGATGGACATCTATCAGCAAGCAAAATCGATTTTTTTAAAAAATTGGAACGGGACGCCTGTTCGACTGTTAGGAATTACAGGAAATGATCTAGTTGACGAAAAACATGCGTATAAACAATTGGATCTATTTACATATGAAAAGGATGCAAAAGAAGAACTGTTACTAGAGGCGATTGATCATTTACGCAAAAAATTTGGGGAAGATATTATTAAAAAAGGTTTGAAAACTTCTCACAAAGAAGGACACACGGATACAAGTTTTAATAAAGATTTTCTTTTAGAAGATGATGAATAATAACAGGAAAGGGTGTATCAACATGGCAAAACAACAAATCGGCGTTGTCGGCCTTGCCGTTATGGGAAAAAATTTAGCATTTAATATTGAATCAAGAGGATATACGGTTTCTGTTTTTAACCGTTCACGGGAAAAAACGGATGCCATGATGCAAGAAGCAACTGGAAAAAATATTGTGCCAACATATAGTATTGAAGAATTTGTTCAATCTTTAGAAACTCCACGTAAAATTTTGTTAATGGTTAAAGCCGGTCCGGCAACAGATGCGACCATTGAACAGTTAAAGCCGCATTTGGAAAAAGGTGATATTTTAATTGACGGCGGTAATACATTTTTTCAAGATACCATCCGTCGAAATAAAGAATTGAGTGATTTAGGTTTTCACTTTATCGGTACCGGTGTTTCCGGCGGGGAAGAAGGTGCGTTAAAAGGCCCGTCGATTATGCCGGGGGGACAAAAAGAAGCATATGATTTAGTCGCACCGATTTTGCAAGCTATTTCCGCGAAAGTTAACGGGGATCCTTGCTGTACATATATCGGTCCGGATGGTGCCGGACATTTTGTTAAAATGGTTCATAACGGCATCGAATATGGAGATATGCAATTGATTGGGGAATCCTATTTTCTATTAAAAAATATTTTAGGTCTCTCCAATGATGAATTACATCAAGTATTTTCCGATTGGAACCAAGGCGAATTGGACAGTTATTTAATTGAAATTACAAGAGATATTTTTACAAAAATAGATGAAGAAACAGGAAAACCATTGGTTGATATGATTTTAGATAAAGCCGGTCAAAAAGGAACAGGAAAATGGACCAGTCAAAATGCGTTAGATTTAGGTGTTCCACTGCCAATTATTACAGAATCGGTATTTGCCCGTTTTATTTCGGCAATGAAGGACGAACGTGTTCAAGCAAGTAAGATTTTAACAGGCCCAACATCTGGGGCATTTAGTGGAAATCGTAAAAAGTTTATTGAACAAGTGCGTCAAGCTTTATATTTCAGTAAAATTTGCTCCTATGCCCAAGGATTTGCGCAAATGCGGGTGGCTTCCGAGGAATACGGATGGGATTTAAAATTTGGTGAAATTGCAATGATCTGGCGTGGCGGTTGCATCATCCGTGCCCAATTTTTACAAAAAATAAAAGATGCCTATGATCGTGATTCACAGTTGAAAAACTTGCTATTGGATCCATACTTTAAAGATATTGCTGATCGTTATCAAGATTCTTTACGAAACGTGATTGCCACGGCGGTTATGAATGGTATTCCGGTTCCGGGCTTTTCGGCTGCATTATCTTATTATGATAGCTACCGGACGAAAAACTTACCGGCCAATCTTTTGCAAGCCCAACGCGACTACTTTGGTGCCCACACCTATGAACGGGTAGACAAAGAAGGCATTTTCCATACAAAATGGATATAAAGAAAAGGGGGAACGGACCTATTCGGTTCGCACCCCTTTTTTCGTTTTTCAAAAGTTAACCGGCCACCAGAAGAATCCGTCTTTTTCTAATAGCTCCTCTGCCGCTTTTGGACCCATGGAGCCAGCAGCATAATTTGGAAAATCAGCTTGTTCATTTGTCCAAACTTCTGAAATATTATCAACAAACCGCCATGATAAAGCAACTTCATCCCAATGGGTAAAATTCGTCGCATCTCCGCGCAAGCAGTCATACAACAATTTTTCGTAAGCTTCCGGTGTATTAATACCATCAATGCTTTTGGTTGAAAAATTCAGCTTCACCGGCGTAGTTCCCAGTACTTCTCCGGTCTTTTTCACATTTAAATGTAATGTAATACCTTCATCAGGTTGTACGTGGATGACAAGTAAATTTGGATTTAAAGTCGAACCGTTTTTATAATATAAATTCATCGGTATATCTTTAAATTGAACGATGATGTTGGTGGATTTCGTAGCCATCCGTTTGCCGGTTCGGATATAAAATGGAACACCTGCCCAGCGAAAATTATCAATGAGAAATTTACCGGCAACAAAAGTTTCTGTATTCGAATCTTTCGGTACATTCGGTTCATCACGATAAGCCGGAACCTTTGTGCCATTCATGATCCCTTCTCCATATTGTCCCCTGACAAAATAGTCATGGACTGCTTCTCCTTCCACTGGTCGCAATGCCCGTAACACTTTCACCTTTTCACTGCGGATTTCATCGGTGGTCAACCGGATTGGCGGTTCCATGGCAAGAAGAGAGACGATTTGTAACATATGGTTTTGTACCATATCCCGAATGGCCCCGCTTTTATCATAGTATCTTGCCCGTTCTTCCACGCCGAGAGTTTCGCTGGAAGTCACTTGAATATTAGATATATAACGATTGTTCCATAAAGGTTCAAAAATAGCATTGGCAAATCGGATGACTTCGATATTTTGTACCATTTCTTTTCCTAAATAATGGTCGATCCGATAAACTTCATCTTCTTTAAAAGCCGAGCGTATCCGTTTATTAAGTTCAATCGCTGAAGCTAAGTCATGCCCAAATGGTTTTTCAATGACCAATCGTTTAAAACCGTTCGTATTAGTCAACCCGTCTTCCCTTAAATGCTCAGCAACCGTACCAAAGAACTCAGGCGACATCGCTAAATAAAAAATTCGATTTCCTTCCAGTTGATAAGTATGATCAAGCCGGTCCACCAGTTCTTTTAATTGCTTGTACGATTCTGAATCATTGACATCATGCGATTGATAATAGAAGTGGGAGATAAACTCTTCCAAATTGTCCGCCTTTTCGCCAAAAGTAGTGACGGAATCTCTCACCCAATTACGAAATTCGCCGTCATCCTTTAAACGTCTCGCTACACCTACGACGGCAAAACGATTCGATAAATTCCCTTTACGAAAAAGGTTATATAGTGAAGGATATAATTTTCTTTTCGCCAAATCACCGGTTGCACCAAAAAGTAAAATTAATGATGAAGGATTTTCTCTTGTTTTCATTTTTACCCTCGCTTTATGTGTACTTATTAACATATATTAAAATTTTACTCGTAACAAGAAAAAATGGCAAATTTTGAAAACGGCTGATTCGATAAATTCCATAATCTTGTTTTCATTTGTTGATTACCTTATTTAGTTTTTGTTAATGGTCTTTCATTTAGTATAAAAATAATGATAAACAGCTTTTAGATAAGGTTGATTGATTAACCCCGGCCGCCTGCATTTTCTTTATCAAAACGTTTGATATTGAAAAAAAGTTGGTAAAACCTGATAATAAATATATAGATTAAGCGTTGTTGATATTGGAGGAATTATTTTGGAAATTACTTTTCTCGGAACCGGTGCAGGAATGCCTGCAAAATATAGAAATGTGACGGCGATTACCTTGAAACATTTACAAGATGGAGCGATCTGGCTGTTTGACTGCGGTGAAGCTACACAGCATCAGATTTTACATACATCATTAAAACCGCGAAAGATAGAAAAGATTTTTATTACCCATCTTCACGGTGATCATATTTTCGGCTTACCCGGCTTACTCGGGAGTCGTTCCTTTTTAGGTGGGATAGAGCCGGTTACTATTTATGGTCCCAAAGGCATTCGCGATTTTGTTGAAATGAGCCTGTCAATCAGTCAGTCTCATTTGAAATATGACATTCATTATGTTGAGTTTGAGGATGAACTTTATTTAGATGAAGACGATTTTATAATTGAAGCAAAATTGCTTGACCATGGCATCCCGTCCTATGGTTACCGAATTGTTGAAAAAGATAAGCCGGGTTCATTAATGGCCGATGAATTAAAAAAAATCGGCGTAAAACCGGGACCTATTTTTAAACAATTGAAAACCGGGGCAACGATCCAGCTGGAGGATGGAACGATTATTAACGGAGCGGATTTTTTAGGACCGGCCAAAAAGGGAAGGGTCGTTACTATTTTAGGGGACACAAGACCGACCCAAGTGAGTGTAGCGTTGGCAAGGAATGCGGACTTGCTTATTCATGAAGCAACATTTGATAAGGATGCGGAAGATATCGCTCACCAATATTTCCATTCAACGACCCATCAGGCGGCACGAATAGCGGTACAGGCCAATGTAAAAAAATTATGTATTACCCATATTAGTTCGCGTTTTGAAAAAGGAGATTTACCGTTTTTAGAAAAACAGGCGCAAGAAATATTCCCAAACACAGTTATTGCTGAGGATTTTAAAAAGATTGAAGTGAAACATTAAATTAAGAGAGACAGGTAAGTGATCATCATACGAATCGTTAAAACAATATTGGAGGCAGAAATATGAATCCACGTTTACATGGCAAAACCATCTTGATTACCGGTGCTTCCGGGGGGTTAGGGGAACAATTGGCCTATCAATGTGCAGAAAGTGGTGCCCATCTCATCCTCGTTGCCCGCAGCTACGATAAATTAGCAAAGATTCAAGAAGAAATCAGAAAAAAACACCGCACTTCCGTCTCTGTCTATAAACTTGATGTTGGAAATACGGATGAAATTTTAAATTTTTTTGAGCAACTCGGCGATAAGCAAAGAATTGATGTGTTAATTAATAATGCAGGGTTCGGCATCTTTAAAACCGTGCTGGATGCAACGATGGATGAGGCCGAAAACATGCTTCGTGTCAATGTCCTTGGATTAATTGCGATGACAAAAATGGTGTTACCGAAAATGGTTGCGCAAAATTCCGGTCATATTATCAATATCGCTTCTCAAGCAGGGAAAATTGCCACCCCGAAATCAAGCATTTATTCAGCGACAAAAAAGGCCGTATTGGGCTTTACTGACGCCCTGAGAATGGAAGTTCGTGATGAAGGTATATTTGTCACTGCTGTTAATCCCGGACCGATTGAAACGAATTTCTTTCATATTGCCGATGAAACAGGAGAATATTTAAAAAATGTCGGCAGATGGGTATTGAAACCGGAAGAAGTTGCCGCTCAAATTGTTAAGAAAATGTTTACGTCAACCCGTGAAATTAATTTGCCGCGGCTCATGAATGCCGGCAGTACCATTTACAATCTTTTTCCCGGTCTTGCTGAAAAAGTCGGGAAAAATGCGTTCTTTAAAAAGTAGATTTACATATATATTTATTAAAATAACAATGCCGGCTTCCCAATGAAAGCCGGCATGTTTATACTAAATTTTATGAAAAATCGGTTTTCGATTTTCAAAAGTTGCTACATAATGGAAGCCAATGGTTTTCAATACATCAACAGCGTGATCGTAATATTCTCCGAGGCGTTCGGGTTTATGCGCATCCGAGCCGATCGTCAAAATTTCTCCGCCCATCTCCTTATACAACTTCAAAATATCGACACTCGGCAACACCCGTCCAAGACCGTAATAAAATCCCGATGTATTGATTTCAATTCCTTGCCCGTTTGGAATAATCAATTTAAAAATTTCTTCAATAATATCCAAAAGCGATTTTACGCCGGGTTCATATTTATATCGAGTCACTAAATCAAGGTGACCAAGGATGCTAAACCGATCAAAATCACGAATACATGCCAGTAACTCTGAATAATATTCTTCATAAGCTTGATCCAAACTTTTCCCTTCAAAAAATTTGCCGGAATGAAGGTCGAATCCCTTTGTCGCATGCATGGAACAAATGATAAAATCAAACGGTTCTTCATCGACAATCCTTCGATAATCATCCAGCACATGTGGTTGAACCCCGAGTTCCACCCCTTTGCGAACTTTGATTTTATGCCCAAAAGCCGACTGCATCTCCCGTATTTTTAAACGATACTTATTCAAATCTAGGTCAAATGTCCAGTCACGATCGGGATAATCTTTATCAATATGCTCTGTAAAACAAAGCTCTTGAATTCCTTTTTCAATGGCTGCTTTGACCATATCTTCCATTGCTACTTCACAATCTTCACTGAACGAACTATGTACATGAAAATCAAACATCTCGCGTCACCTACTAAAAAATTTTTTAATAATTTAATATTACTACATGACTTTATTTTAATAAAGTGATAAACTACTAAATAACTAATTAATTAAATTAATAATATGATAAAGAAAAGGGAATGGATATGATGCAAAAACTTACCCAATTTGTTCCGAAAGGTGTGACCGGTATGGAACCAAGTGAGTTTGAAGTTAAAGAGGAAGTCCTGTCACGAATAAAACAACTTTTCAAGAAAAAAGGGTTCCACCAAGTTCAAACACCGATATTTGAATATTATGACCTTTTTAACGAAATTAAAGGAACGATCGATAAGGATCGAATGATTAAACTTATTGACACCGATGGAAAAATTTTAGTTTTACGACCGGATGCCACCATTCCCATTGCGAGGATGGTCGCAGAAGCCAAGGAAACCAAGGATGGAAAACCGGTTCAAAAATATTCCTATGTTACCAGTATATTCCGAATGAACAATGATCCGCAAAATATTCAATCCAGAGAATTTACTCAGGCAGGGATTGAATGGTTCGGCAGTGATGGTGTACAGGCGGATGCAGAAATTATTACCTTGGCGATTCTTTCTTTAATCGAGGCAGGGGTTGATGCCTTTACGATCGATATCGGGAAGGCCAATTTTTACAAAAAATTAATTGAACAAATTGAGTTAGCGGAATACGAAATACAATTTATTCAACGATTAATTGAAAATAAAAATTTCCCTGAATTGGAGTCCTATGTTAAAGAATTGATGATACCTGCCCCTTATAAAGAAGCCCTTGCCGCCATTCCGACGCTTTACGGGGAACCGGAAAAGGTATTTGCCCGGGCGAATCAGATTGCCGTCAATGATGAAATGAAAATGGAAATTGAACATTTAGAAAAGGTTGTCCGCGAATTGGAAGCGGCTGGTTTTGGCAACTTTTTAACCGTTGACTTAGGGCTGATTAACCACTTGAACTATTATTCCGGTATTGTTTTCCATGGATATATTGCCGGATACGGGCAACCGGTTTTATTAGGCGGGCGGTATGACGGGTTAACAAAACAATTCGGTTATGACACAAAAGCGATTGGTTTTGCCATTTATGCCGATCATTTAATTACCGCTTTAAAAGCACAAGAGGGAGGAACCCGTTCGTGGAATATTTAAATATTGCCATAGCAAAAGGAAGGCTTGTAGATCACACGATAGACATATTACATGCAATTGGCATTAATTTTCCGGACTATCATGAAAAAAGTCGGAAATTAATTTTTGAGGACCCGGTGACAAAAATTCGCATCGTTCTCGTAAAAGCAAGCGATGTCGCTACCTATGTCGAACGGGGAGCAACCGATTTAGGCGTGATCGGCAAAGATTCCTTGATTGAATCCGGTGCCAATGTATTTGAAGTCGTCGATTTAGGTTTTGGCCGCTGCCGTTTTGTTGTCGCCGGGCTTGAAGCAACCGTTTTACAAAAGCATAAATTTATTGTTGCCACAAAATACCCGAAAGTGACCAACCAATTTTTTACCGAAAGAGGGCAAACCGTGGAAACCATTCATTTAAACGGATCGGTGGAATTGGCTCCGCTTGTCGGCCTTTCCGATTGTATTGTTGATATTGTCGAAACAGGCAGAACTTTGCAAGACAACGGGTTAAAGGTGCTTGCGGAAATTTTTGAAATCAGTGCTCGTCTCATTGCCAATAAAGCAAGTTTTAAAACAAAACATAGTCGGATAGATGATTTTATTAATCACATTCAATCCGTAGTAAATGAAAAAGGAGCGGTTGGGCAATGATCAACTTGACAAAAATCAGTAAAAATGAATTGGCTGTCATTGATGAGAAAATGGCTCGGGGTGATGATTCATTTGAAGAAATTGATGCAACGGTAAAAGCAATTATTGCAAATGTCAGGCAAAATGGGGACGAGGCGCTCCTTGCGTATACAAAAACCTTTGATGGTGTCTCGCTCGCGTCTTTGAAAGTGTCTGAAGAAGAAATAACAGAGGCACTTGAAACCATTGAACCAAGCTTTTTGACCATTTTAAAAAACGCTAAAGACAATATTCGGGAATTTCACCAACATCAGCTTGAAAAATCATGGTTTGTCAAAAAAGGAAACGGCATTATCCTTGGGCAAAAAATTACCCCGCTGAAACGGGTTGGTGTTTATGTGCCGGGCGGGAAGGCTGCTTACCCGTCAACGGTTTTAATGGACGTGATCCCGGCAATTGTGGCAGGTGTGGAAGAAATTGTTATCGTTTCACCGCCAAATAAAGAAGGAAAAGTGAATCCGGCTGTTCTCGCTGCCGCGTCAATAGCCGGGGTGACCGAAATTTATAAAGTCGGGGGTGCTCAATCAATTGCTGCCCTTGCTTATGGAACAAAATCAATCCGTCCGGTCGATAAGATTGTCGGTCCTGGCAATATTTATGTAGCCCGCGCAAAAAAATATGTGTTCGGCACAGTGGATATCGATATGATTGCCGGTCCAAGCGAGGTTTGTATAATTGCGGACGGTACCCAGAATCCAGCGTATATCGCCGCTGATTTATTATCACAGGCGGAACATGATGAAATGGCGGCATCGATTCTTGTCACCGATTCCGAGCAACTGGCCGTTGATGTACAAGTAGAATTGGAAAAACAGTTAAAAGTACTGGAAAGAAATAAAATCACCCGAGCGTCAATTGAAAACTTTGGCCATATTTTTGTAGTGGATACACTTGATGACGCATTTGAAGTGGTAAATGAAATTGCTCCGGAACATTTAGAGTTGCTCCTCGATAATCCGTTTGATCAATTGCCAAAAGTGCGCAATGCCGGAGCTATTTTCTTAGGTGCCTACTCACCGGAACCACTCGGGGATTATTTTGCCGGTCCAAACCATACCTTGCCGACGAGCGGAACCGCGAAATTTTCGTCACCGCTTGGAACCTATGACTTTTTGAAACGGTCCAGTGTCATTTATTATAGTGAACAAGAATTAAAAAATGTAAAGGATCAAATCATCCAATTTGCGAATGAAGAAGGGTTAACTGCCCACGCCAATTCGATTCGCGTCCGATTTGAATAATGAGGTGATAGTATGCGTAGTGCGGAAGTAGTCAGAAAAACAGCAGAAACAAAGGTTGAATTGCAGTTGAATATCGATGGAAATGGAAATAGCTCGATTGATACCGGTGTTGGTTTTTTTAACCATATGTTGACACTCATGACGAAACACGGATTTATGGATTTGGCAGTCAAATGTGACGGTGATTCCGATGTGGATGACCATCATTCAGTGGAAGATGTCGGGATTGTTCTCGGGCAGGCATTTTTACAAGCATTGGGTGATAAAGCAGGGATTCGTCGCTATGCTTCTGTCTTTACCCCGATGGATGAGTCGCTTTCCCAAGTGTCGATTGATATTTCCGGTCGTCCATTCCTATATTTTGATGTCGAAATTCCAACAGAAAAAGTGGGTACATTCGATACGGAGTTAGTGGAAGAATTTTTCCGGGCTTTTGTTAATCAATCGGGGGTTACACTCCATATCCAATTGTTGCACGGGAAAAACAGCCACCATATCATTGAATCCATTTTTAAAGGATTTGGCCGGGTGTTGGATGAAGCGACCGCCATTGACGAAAGAATTAAAGGTGTTCGGTCGACAAAAGGAATGCTGTAGCGTTTCGGGCACAATTACCAATGACACAACATAAAGGAGCGATGTGCGGATATTAAAGACGGATCATTTGTATGTCAAGAATCGAATGAATGGCTGCACAACGCAAGGGAACGATGAACGGATAATAACGACGGATTATTTATATACCAGAATGAATGAACGATTCCATAACGGAAGGGAGCGATGGGCTTGATTGCAATCATTGATTATGGTGCAGGCAATTTGAAGAGCGTCAATCATGCATTAAAGGGACTTGGTTTAGAAACGGATATAACAAGTAACCCGGAACGGTTGTATTCAGCCGATGCCTTAATTTTGCCGGGGGTTGGTGCTTTCCGTGATGCCATGATTGAATTAGAAAGATTAAACTTAGTTGAAGCGATAAAAGAAAATGTGCGGAACGGCAAACCGATTTTAGGGATTTGCTTAGGAATGCAGTTATTTTATGAAAAAAGTTATGAACATGGTCAATGGGAAGGTCTCGGTTTACTGGAAGGAGAAGTTGTCCGCTTCAACCATGATTTCAAAGTACCGCATATGGGCTGGAATCAATTAATGAAAGGAACGGATAGCGCGCTTACCGATAATTTAGGTGAGAATGAGTATGTATACTTTGTTCATTCGTATTATGTTGTACCAAAACATCCGGAAGAAGTTGTCTTTTGGACGGATTACGGCGTGAAATTCCCCGCTATGGTTCAAAAAGGCAATCTGATCGGCATGCAATTCCACCCGGAAAAAAGTGCGGAGACCGGGATAACATTATTACAAGCGTTTGGAGCGATGATCAAATGATTTTATTTCCTGCAATCGATATTCGTGACGGAAAATGTGTCCGCCTTATTCAAGGGGATTATGGCAAGCAACAAACCTTTGGTGATCCGGTCGAAATGGCCAAAAAATGGGAAGAGGCGGGGGCCAAATTTTTACATATCGTTGATTTAGACGGTGCTTTAGTTGGTGAAACAAAAAATTTGTCTGCTATTCAATTAATTTTGGATACGATCCATATTCCGATCCAATTAGGCGGGGGAATCCGTTCGCTTGAAAAGGTCGAACGACTGATGGAGATGGGGGTCAGCCGCGTCATTTTAGGCAGTGCCGCTTTACGTGATGAACAATTTTTAGATGAAGCCCTCGAAACATACGGTCCGGCAATTGCTGTGTCGATTGATGCGAAAAACGGTTTTGTCGCCACGGACGGATGGACAAAGACGAGTGAAGTTGAAGCCCTTGCATTTGCAAAAAAATTAGAAGAAAAAGGATGTCAAACGATTGTTTATACAGATATTGCCAAGGACGGCATGCTTTCCGGCCCCAATTTTTCCGAACTTGAAAAAATAAATTGGGAAACAACGATGGATGTCATTGCATCCGGCGGGGTAAGTTCCTTGGAAGACTTGCGAAAATTAAAAGCATTGAATATGTATGGTGCGATTATCGGAAAGGCGATTTATACGGGTAAAATCAATCTTGAACAGGCATTAAAGGAAGTGATGATATGTTAGCAAAACGAATTATCCCTTGTTTAGATGTCCGGGCCGGTCGTGTCGTGAAAGGGGCAAAATTCCAAAATATTATGGATGTCGATGATCCGGTTTTGCTTGCCGAAAAGTATAGTGAGCTCGGCGCCGATGAACTAGTATTCTATGATATTACGGCGTCCAATGAAGAACGGGATATTTTTATCGATGTCGTTGAAAAAACGGCTGAACAAGTGCATATCCCGTTTACCGTTGGCGGCGGGATTCGGACGATTGAGGATTTCCGTAAAGTATTGAAAGCCGGGGCCGATAAAGTATCGGTCAACAGTGCGGCGGTAAAAAATCCGGATTTGATTCGTGAAGCGGCTGAAAAGTTTGGCAGCCAATGTGTCGTGCTTTCGATTGATGCAAAAAAACGTGACGACGGAAAATGGACAGTCTTTATCAATGGAGGTCGCATCGACACCGGAATGGATGCGGTTGAATGGGCTTTAGAAGGTGAGCGGCTCGGCGCCGGGGAAATTGTGCTGAATGCCATTGATACAGATGGCGTTAAGACCGGTTACAGTTTGGACATAACCGCTGAAATTGCCGGTCGGGTAAACATTCCGGTCGTGGCTTCCGGCGGGGCAGGTACGATGGAACATTTCCTCGAAGTATTTACAAAGGGAAAGGCAGATGCCGCTTTGGCTGCCTCCGTGTTTCATTTTGGTGAAATTGATATAAAACAATTGAAACGTTATTTACGTGAAAATAACGTCGAAGTTAGGAGCGTTTAAGATGGAATTTAATACCGATCAAATCAAATTTGATGAAAAAGGGTTTGTTCCCGCGATTGTTCAAGATTGCTACAGCGGAAAAGTACTTATGCTTGCTTATATGAATAAACAATCATTGGAAAAAACATTGGAGACAGGGACCACTTGGTTTTATAGCCGCAGTCGAAACGAACTTTGGAATAAAGGTGCAACATCCGGTCATTTTCAACAGGTTAAAAGAATGTCCTATGATTGTGATGGAGATGCGGTTTTAGTAGAAGTAGAACAACTTGGTGTTGCCTGTCATACCGGAGAGGCCAGCTGTTTTCATAATGAAGTTTACTCACAAGATCCATTTGCAGACTACAACCGGGAAATCGTTACGGAGCTATACCAATTTTTGCAAGACCGTAAATTAAATCCGGTTGAAGGTTCTTATACGAACTACTTATTTGAAAAAGGGTTGGATAAGATTTTAAAGAAAATCGGTGAGGAGACAACCGAAGTGATTATAGGCGCGAAAAATCCGGACCGTGAAGAATTGATTTTTGAATTAGCCGACCTCATCTATCATTCGTTAGTGTTAATGATTGAAAAGGATATTCGAATAGAAGAATTGAAAAAGGAACTAATGAAACGGATGACGAAAAAGCAACAAAAGGGTAAAGACAAAATTTTGCCGATGTAAGGGAAGGGGGACTTGTGTTGAGTAAATTTTGGAGCGAGGTAACCCGGCTGACGGAACCTTATGTGCCGGGTGAACAACCAAAAGTGAAAAATATGATTAAATTAAATACAAACGAAAATCCGTATCCCCCGTCGCCGAAAGTTCTGGCAGCGTTAAAAGGAGCGGTCGATGGAAATCTGCGCTTGTATCCCGATCCGACTGCTGATGAGTTATGTGAGGCAATTGCAAAGGCATACGACGTGGCAAAAAGTCAGGTGTTTATCGGTAACGGCTCCGATGAAGTGCTTGCCTTTTCCTTTTTGGCTTTCTTCAATCAGGGCGAGCAAATTTTGTTTCCGGATATCACATACAGTTTTTATCCGGTCTATGCAAATTTGTATCGTCTTGACTATAAAGAAGTACCATTGAATGAAGATTTCACGATTCCGGTTGAGCAATTTTTTCATGCGGAAGGCGGCGTCATTTTTCCCAATCCGAATGCGCCGACAAGTATTGGTTTAGGGTTGGAACAAATAGAAAAAATCTTGCAAAACAATCCTGACAAAGTGGTTATGGTTGATGAAGCGTATATTGATTTTGGCGGAGAGTCTGCTGTGCCTTTAACCCGACGTTATGAAAATTTGCTTGTTATCCAAACATTATCGAAATCCCGATCACTTGCGGGCCTCCGTGTCGGCTTTGCATTCGGTAACGAGCAATTAATTGAGGGACTGAACCGGATTAAAAATTCATTTAATTCTTATACATTGGATCGCCTGGCATTGGTCGGGGCGAAAGCGGCCATTGAAGATACAGCATATTTTGAAGAAACGCGGTCAAAAATTATAGAAACTCGTCATCGTGTAATCGGCGAGCTGAGGCAATTGAATTTCACGGTATTGGATTCACAGGCGAACTTCCTTTTTATGAAACATGGACGGGTAGATGCGAAACAAATCTTTGAAACGTTGAAAGAGAAAGGGATTTATGTACGTTACTTCAATAAATCGCGAATTGATCAGTTTTTGCGTGTGACGATTGGCACGGATGAAGAGATGAATCGTCTGATGGAGGAATTGGCGACAGGTATATTGTCCTAACGGATGGTGCAAAGGGATTAAGTGTTCACCAAGCTAACTGAACTCAAATTTTTTGTTGGTAAAAGAGGCTGTCCGTGAGTGCTTTAAATTCGACTTATAAGCTCCCGCTACTGCCTGTTTATCATTACCAATGGAAGAATCCCGCGAAAAATAGGAAACTTACCCGAAATATGTGGTTCCTGAATTCGCGGATATAACTTATATCCAGAATGAAGGGATGAATAACGAAAAAGTCATTTTAGAGGCACCGTATTCAACAATGGTCGATGACATCCGCTCAGGAAAACTAAAATTTTCATAAGCAACATAAACAAATTACACGAAAAAAGTTGGAAAAAACCAGCCTTTCGCTTTGAAAGGTTGGTTTTCTTCTGACTGCTGCTGTTATTCCGCTTCGCCGACAACAGAAAAACGTTCGTTTTTGTGCTGTGGATTTTCAATTTCATCTAGGATCGCAATCGCGAAATCTGCATAGCTGATGTAACTCTCCCCTTTTGAATTCAAAGTAAGTACATCTCCGCCTTTTTTGTAGGAGCCGGTTCGTTTACCTGCCGGATCAAAGAACCCGGCTGGACTTACAAATGTCCATTGGATACCGGTGGAATGCTGCAGATCTTCTAAATTCTGCCCCTGGTTTTTCGCAGTTGGCAGGAATGCAGCGGGAAAATCAGGTGTATCCATGACACGAACGGTTTTTGATTCATCCGTAAATAGGCTGCCGGCACCGCCAACAACGATAAGGCGTGTGTTGGGAGCTGCCTTTAAAGCTTCGATTAAAACCCGGCCGGCTTCCACATGTTGATGTTCCTGACCGGGAGCAGCACCAAATGCATTAACGACAACATCATATTTTTGAAGATCTTCGGATTTGATATCGAAAATATTTTTTTCAACCACATGAACCTGTTTGTTTTGAATTTTCGAGGCATCCCGGACAATTGCTGTCACTTCATGGCCTCTTTCAACAGCCTCCTGAAGAATAAGGCTGCCTGCTTTTCCGCTGGCACCAATGATTCCAATTTTCATATGGCATTCCTCCTAAGATATGTAATTTGTTTTGTTACATGTAATCATTATAATTACAAGTGATGAAAATGTCAATGCTATTTATTTTTGATTTAAGTTATACTATACTTGTAATCATATGAATTACATGAGGAGAGTGACTAAAATGTCAATCAGCAGCCGTTTTGCTGTCGGGATTCATATATTGGTTTTAATTGAAATGAATAAAGATGGCGTGAGTTCTTCCGAATTTTTAGCCGAGAGTGTCAATACAAATCCTGTTGTCATCCGGAAAATCATGGGAATGTTGAAAAAATCCGGTTTAGTAGAAGTGCATCCGGGAAAAGCGGGGGCAAAACTGGCAAAAGACCTGTCCGACATTACACTGCTTGATGTCTATAAGGCGGTGAATGTTGTCCAGGACAGGGCGTTATTTAGCATCCATCAGAATCCTAATCCGAAATGTCCTGTGGGAAGAAATATTCAAGATACAATTGAACCGATATTTGAAGCATCCCAGATCGCAATGGAGAAAGTTTTAGAGAACGTGACATTGGAAGATGTGGTAAAAGATATTTCCAAAAAAGAGAACATTATTTGTTAAAAAAGACATTCCAAATCGAATGTCTTTTTTCATTCTTCATCGTGCTCTGTAAGTATCCGATATTTCTCATTAAAAGAATTTATAATGGTTTAATGCCATATTGAGAAGATTAACCTGTTAGTCATACTTTTCAAGTTTGTCTTATCTATAGAATACTCTCGGTGATGCAAAAATCGAAGCAGAAAGCCGTATACTCGCATTCAAGATAAACTCAATTTTAAATGGGAATGTTCAAAATATACTATCGTTTGATAAAAAGGGCAGAAGCATGATATAAGTGTAAAAGGCATATTTTTGTTTTTTATTTGAAATAAATGTTTGACCTGTTATTTCATATGATAGGATGTGAAATGAAAAATGAAAAATAACTTTTGGCGTGAACTACCACGGCCATTTTTTATACTTGCACCAATGGAAGATGTGACGGATGTTGTTTTTCGTCATGTCATAAGTAATGCCGCCAGACCGGATGTGTTTTTTACAGAGTTTACCAACACGGAAAGTTTTTGTCACCCTGAGGGAAACATGAGTGTGCGCGGGCGCTTGACATTTACAGAAGATGAACAGCCGATTGTGGCCCATATATGGGGGGATAAGCCGGAATATTTTCGGCAAACGAGTATCGGTGTGGCAAAGCTTGGGTTTAGTGGTGTGGATATTAATATGGGCTGTCCGGTACCGAATGTGGCATCCAAAGGGAAAGGAAGCGGTCTGATTCGTCGTCCGGAAGTCGCTAGTGATATCATCCAAGCCGCAAAAGCAGGAGGATTACCTGTAAGTGTAAAGACAAGGCTTGGCTACACTGATGTGGACGAGTGGCGGGACTGGCTGACACATGTATTGAAACAAGACATTGTGAATCTTTCTATTCATCTGCGTACAAGAAAGGAAATGAGCAAAGTAGATGCCCATTGGGAACTGATTCCGGAGATTAAGAAACTTCGTGATGAGGTGGCACCAGACACACTTTTGACAATCAACGGGGATATTCCCGACCGGCAAACCGGTTTGAAGCTTGCCGGTCAATATGGTGTTGACGGAGTTATGATTGGCCGCGGTGTTTTTAAAAACCCATTTGCTTTTGAAAAAGAGCCGAAAGAACATAGCAGTAAGGAATTGTTGGATCTGTTAAGGTTGCATTTGGATCTCTTTGATAAATACTCGGAATTAGAACCGCGTTCTTTCAAACCTCTTCATCGCTTTTTTAAGATTTATGTCAAAGGGTTTAATGGTGCCGGTGAATTGAGAAATCAATTGATGAACACAAAATCTACCGAGGAAGTCCGCGCATTGCTTAATGCCTGGGAAGAAAGAGTTCCATTGTTTCAGTAAAACGTGACGTGGGGGGCAAAGACGAGCCGACAGTAGCCCGGGGCAGATCAGGAAAAAAATGCTGCATCCGGATTACTATCCGCCCTAATTTAATAGAAGTACAAACTAAGGCTGGGTCCATGAATGGGTCCGGCTTTTTTTTACTTTTCTTGGCCATTTGTTTGGCAAAAGTCAGGGTAGATTTCTCTTGTTATGTACACTCTTTTTTCTATCTTTTCACGAACCTGCTCGTCCATACAATACCCTGCAAACGCTTGTCTTAATATTAGTTTGCCAATGAGGATATTGGAAAAAATTGTTATTGAAAACGAACTTATATTCTTATAAAATGATGCATATACTTATTTCAAACATACGTTTGTAATTGTGCCCCGGGTTTTGAAGGAGATGGTAAAATGGTGGATTATAGCCGTTTGCCGGATCAACATATTTTGTGTGTTGATATTAAGAGTTTTTATGCCAGTTGTTCAGCAGTGATGTATGGGCTTGATCCGCTCGAATGCTATTTGGTCGTTGTCGGTGATAAACAACGGGAAGGAAGTGTTGTGTTGGCTGCCTCCCCGCAGATGAAAAAAGAGTTTGGGATTCAAACAGGATCCCGCTTGTTTGAAGTGCCAAATGATCCACGGATAGAAATTGTTGAGCCGCAAATGGCGACTTATTTGCGGGTATCAACGGAAATCACTCGACTGTTCAATCGTTATGTGCCAAAAGAAGCTATTCATGTTTACAGTGTCGATGAGAGTTTTATTAAGGTTGATGGAACGGCACATTTATGGGGTGGAGTCAGACAGATTGCCGAAAAGATAAAAGACGATTTGATGCGAGAATTCCAGCTGACTTGTGCGATTGGAATCGGCCCCAATATGCTCATGGCAAAACTGGCCCTGGATTTGGATGCGAAAACATCCGGGATTGCCCACTGGACATATGAAGATATACCAAAAAAGTTATGGCCTGTCTCACCCTTGAAAAAAATGTGGGGAATTGGCAGCCGTCTCGAAAAAACATTAAATAATATGGGGATTTTTTCAGTCGGGCAATTGGCTCATTATGACTTGGAAAAATTAGAAAAGAAATTTGGCATTATGGGGAATCAGCTTTATTACCACGCCTGGGGAGTCGATCTATCAGAAATCGGGGCGCCGATCATGGACGGTCAAGTCAGTTTCGGCAAAAGTCAAATTTTGTTGCGCGATTATAAAAACATAACCGAAATCAAGCATGTCATCTTAGAAATGTGCGAAGAAGTAGCAAGGCGGGCGCGGACAGGAAAATATGCGGGACGGACAATCAGCCTTGGTATTGGTTACAGTCATGAAGAATTAGGCGGCGGATTTTATCGGTCGAAAACGGTTGAAACACCGACGAATATTACAATGGATCTGTACCGGGTTTGTTTGGAGCTTTTTAACAAGCATTATGACGGGCGAACGGTACGGCAAATTTCCATTGCTTTGTCCAATATTGTCCCGGATGAAAGCATTCAGCTCGATTTATTTGATCCAAATTTATGGAAGAAAAAGAAATTAGGTTATACCGTGGACAGAATTCGTCAACGGTTTGGTTCTGCCTCCCTGCTTAGAGCAGTTTCCTATACGGAAGGGGGAACAGCACGGAGAAGGGCGAAACTTGTCGGCGGGCATAAAGCGTAATCATTTTTGGAAAATGTACCGACGAGACACCTGATTATAAAGATCGGATAGACCTGCTTTATAGTATTTACTGTATCATTAAGCGGGAAAGGGATGATGAAGATGATTCGCGATCGCGGACGAATCAAATGGACGGCAATGATGCTGCCGGAGCATGTCAAAATGTTGCGTGATTGGGCAGAAGAGGATTTGTGGGAATCACCAAAGGAATTGGATGAACAACAATTGGAAGAATTTAATGAAAAGGTACAAGTGGCCAAAGCAATGAATAGAAAGGTGACCATTCAATATTATGTCGGACATCATTACAAGACAATCAACGGAAATATCCGCTCGTTTGACACCCTCCAAAACGATATACAAGTGGTAAATGAAGAAGGAGATATCCATTCCATCCCACTGGCGGCGATTACTGCCATCGAATATATGGAATGACTTGTTAATCAAAAAAAAGGAGATAAGAGCCAAAGGAAGTGCTCGATTCTCCTTAATGCTAGGCAACCATTGAATAGATATCGTTTAGCTTTTTAAAATCCGCCAGCCAATATATAAGAAAACGATGAATATCACTGCTGTAAATAGAAAAGAAATCATGCCAAAAACAAGTTTAAACATAATTTTAATAAGGAAAATGGCTAGGAAAAATAGAAGTATTAATTTTAGTAATTTCATCTAAAGTCCTCCCGTAAATAGAAAGAAATATGATAAGAAGCATATCTAACTATAGTTTAACATTGTTTCCCTTTTATTGCGATGAATTGTTTTATTTTTTGACAACGGCTGGCAAAATTTTTTTTTGAAAAATAGTGACAAGCAAGTGATTTTCCTATATAATATCATATGTTGTTAATTATTTGGAGAAGTACCCAAGTGGTTATAAGGGGACGCACTCGAAATGCGTTAGGGCGGGTGACCGTCGCGTGGGTTCGAATCCCACCTTCTCCGTTTTTGTATCCTGAAATCTTTTAATATGAAAGAAACAATTGATACGACTGCTTTTGTGGTCGTTTTTGTTCTATGTTAAGAAATAAGGTGAAATAGGATGATTAAGATAATTGACTGCCCGGTATGTGGTCAAAAGGTTGAAATTTTCGATATCTGTGACCATTGCGGATGGCAAAATAGTGGACCTGGAGAGAAAGAATCTGATCCACAAGGACCGAATAAGATAACATTAAAAGCGGCAAAAGAGGCATAAAAAAAAATAATTGGTAAAAGCACGTAACTTATTTAAAAGTTAGGTGCTTTTCTTTATAGACTACAAATTTACATATTTCTCTAAAAACTGGTCGATTGCTTTTTCATAGTCTTCCCGGTTTTCATTGAGCGACTGGGCATGACCGCCGTTTTTCGCCATAAACAACATTTTCTCTCCTTTTTTCTGCTCATATAAATCCTTCGTCATATACGGCAAAATATAGTCATCTTTTTCACTATGAATAAAAAGGACCGGCTGTTTAATACGATTAACGACAGCAATCGGTGAAACATCATTCAGTGAAAATCCACCGCGAACCTTGACAAACATATTTCCAATAGGAAGAATCAATTTTGAAGGCATGTACTTAAATTCACATTTTGTTTGATAGGTAAGGAGTTCCTCTAAGTCAGAAAATGGACAGTCAACAATATAAAAATGCGCCCGGCCGTTCAGTTCCCCGGCATACAATAAAGTAGTTGCGGCACCCATGGATTCTCCGTGAATTCCTAAAAGAAGGTCTTCCCCTTCCTCAATAAAAAGCCAATCGACCACTGCTTGTAAATCGAATTTTTCATAGTATCCGTAACTGGTCGTGTCTCCACCGGTTTTTCCATGCCGTCGTTGATCATAAATCACAGCATTAAATCCCCGGTTCAGAAAAAGATTCACATATTTGAGAGAACTCATTTTGCTTTCCGTAACCCCGTGGCTGAAAATGACGAATCGCTTTGAATCATACGGCCGAATCACCATTGCACTAATTTCATAACCATTTGGGGAAGGAATGCTCACTTCCTGTTTCGGCAAAGATGAAAATTTGTCCGGATCAATATGTTTTAGTTTCGTATCTCGGTCAATAATCGCTTGCTCGTCTTTTTTCTTAATATGTAGTACCCGTTCCGAAAAGTAGGTCCCTACAGAAGCAACCGTTGTTCCTAGTATGGCGCTAAGGCCTAAAATATGTCTTTTTTTCACACTAACCCCTCCATGGAAAGTAAACATCATCGCCTTAAAGTTGCGTATGTCAATTTCATTGGCAAAATTATTATCCCCTCTATTTTAAGCCTCATTTTTTAATTTTAAAAGGAATTTTCAGTGAAAATTAAGTGATTTTTCAATTCAATTATGCGAATGTATGAGTGACGATTATGGGGGGGACTTGGTGATGGTTTTGCGAAAATAATAACGGAGACCGGAAAAGAATCTGTTTGATGGTCTCCGTAAAAGACATTATTGCGGTGTATTTTGTCGTTTTGTCGGGTGAATGGCGTTTTCTAAATCTTCAGCTGCCATTTGCTGTTTTACGGTATCTGCATTGGGCTTTCCTTTTTGGCTGTATCCTTTATCCTTTTTCTTACTCATCAAAATTCTCCTTTCCGAAAAAGACTCATCCGTATTTTAAGGAAAAACCGAAAAATTTATTCAACGTGACAATTTTTTGGTAAAATCAAAGTAAATAATTTACGCAAAAAATAGTTTCGAATGAAAATAAATTGCAGGGGGAGTTCCAAACGATGAAAAAGAAACAACAAGAAGATAAAGCACTGACCATAAAAGATGCGCTTGGTGAAGACTTGCTGAAAAAATTGAAAGAAACAAAGAAAGAGTTAGAGGAACAAGAGCAAAAACAAAAAGCAGAAGCAGAACAGAAAAAACGGGAAGAAAGAAAAAAACGCGAGAAAAATAAATCCTTTGAGGAATTGCTAAAAGAAAGTGATCTTGACTGGCGGAAGTTTAAATAAAGAACTTCTAATAAGAAAACTCGGCACTCACCGAGTTTTCTCACTTAACCGATGCTGTTCATAGCCGTTCGATTTGGTAAGTTTTCTAATAAAGTGTAGTTCTTCCTCGGTCAAAGCCGGTTGTTCGAGAGCTCGTACGTTTTCTACCAATTGCCCGACAGAGCTCGCCCCGACGACACAGGCTGCAACAACCGGTTGAGCTAACACGAATTGTAAGCTTGCCGCAGTCATTCCCCGTCCAGTCGTCAATTTCTCTTTCAATAGAGGGAGCAACTCTTTTAATTCTTGGTAACGATAATTTACATACCCGTTTTGTTTTACTGATTCGGAAGCTTTATTAAGAAGTGCATCGCTTAACAGACCTCGTGCCAATGGTCCGCGGGCTACAACACTTATGCCGTGCTTTTCCAATAACGGGAATGCCTCTTCTTCCGGACGCCGGTCCAATATGCTGTATTGCATCATACAAGAGACAATATTCGAACGTTCAGCGTACGCTTTAATCACGGTTGGCCGGATGGAAGAAATACCGTAATAACGGATAATTCCTTCTTCTACTAATTCTTCAAAGGCCTCAATCGTTTCGTCGATTCGGTCTTCCATTGTCCCGCCATGTAATTGATACAAATCGATATAATCGGTGCCAAGTCTCTGTAAACTTTGTTTTACTGCCTCTTTTATGTATGTTTTCGACGCATCCCAATACCAGCCGTTTTTGTCATCATTCCACCGGTTACCAACCTTTGTTGCAATAATTACTTGATCACGAACCGGTGCAAGTGCTTTTCCGATAATTTGTTCATTTACCCCGTAATCATATAAATCGGCCGTATCAAAATAATTAATGCCGGCATCAAGTGCAGTTTGAATAATCTCTTGAGCTTTTGTTTGATCTGTACCTAAAGACATGCAGCCAAGTGCAATTCTTGAAACAGCCAAATCAGATTTACCTAGTAAACATTTTTCCAATCCCATCAACCTTTCTATTCTTTTTTTCCATTTTAATATGATTGAGAAAAAAAGAACAGCCAAAGAGTTTTACCACCGGAAGGACAAATAAAAGTGAAAAAAGAAATGGAAGTTTCACCTTATCCCACCTTATTAATTTTTCAAAAAAGAAAGGTAGGGATGAACTGCCCGTATGTATCCGATTGGTTCAACTAACGATCCGGGGATAAGAAAACCCCCACGGATGGAAGGTTCATCTTATATTCTTTCACCTTCCATCATCGGTTTTTTTGGAAACGGATAAATGGTCGCATAAGTTACTTCCGAATCCCGGCGTTCCCCATTGCTTTCCATTCCGTCAATCCATTCAGTAACATATGTGTATCTTTTACCATATACTTTTAGCAAATTACGAACTTCCCATATTTTTCCTGATAAAACTACTCTTTTCATCTGCACCACCTCTTAGTTTTGTCTGTTTATTTTTCTTCCACAGAAATAAAACTATGCTAAACTATATGAAAGATACTGTTTGAAAAGAACTGGAGGAAAAAAGATGAATACATATGAAGAAAAAACGATAAAACGGGAAACGATATTTGAAGGGAAAATTATTTCCCTGCATGTCGATGAAGTGAAATTGCCGAATGGGAATACAAGTACAAGGGAAATCGTCGAACACCCGGGGGCGGTAGCTGTCATCGCCATTACGGATGAAGATAAAATGATAATGGTTGAGCAATTTCGGAAACCTTTAGAACGTTCACTTATCGAGATTCCTGCCGGGAAATTGGAAAAAGGTGAAGATCCGATCGAGTGTGCCAAGAGAGAATTGGGAGAAGAAACCGGCTACACATGTGAGCAAATTGAACATGTCACGTCATTTTATACATCACCGGGTTTCAGCGATGAACTGCTGCATATTTTCCTGGCAAAAGGATTGAAAAAAAATAGTCATCTTCACTTAGATGATGATGAATTTGTCAACCTGCTTGAAGTATCTTATGAAGAAGTGCAGCAATTAATCAAGGAACAAAAAATTTATGATGCGAAATCGATTTATGCCGTTCAGTATTGGCAACTTATAAAAACAATGGAGAGATAAGAATGAAGCGTTATTTTGCTGATATGCATATTCATATCGGAAGGACGGAAACCGGTCGTGCCGTCAAAATTACCGGGTCTAAAACTTTAACATTATCGAATATTTTATATGTGGCAAAAAATTTAAAGGGAATTGATATGGTCGGCGTTATTGACTGCCACTCCCCCGAAGTGATAGAAGAAATGGAAGCTCTCATTGAAATCGGGGATTTGCAACCGATGGAAGACGGTGGTCTGCTATTTCAAGGGAAAACGACGTTAATTCCCGGCAGTGAGTTGGAAATCTATGATCTGTCATGTGATGGCCCGATCCATGTGCTCTGTTTTTTGCCAAGTATAGAAAAATTGAAAGATTTCTCAAGTTGGTTAACGACACAATTAAAAAATATCCATCTCAGTTCACAGCGGGTTTATACACAGGGCCGGGAATTGCAAAAAAAAGTAAAAGAACTCGGCGGCTTGTTCATTCCCGCACATGTTTTTACACCGTTTAAAAGTTTATTTGGCAAGGGTGTAAAACAACGACTGGATCAAGTATTTGACCCTGAGCTTATCGATGCGATTGAACTGGGATTAAGCAGTGATACGGAAATGGCCGATCACTTAAGTCAATTGCATCGTTATTCATATGTGACGAATTCCGATGCACATTCCTTGCCGAAAATCGCAAGGGAGTATCAAGCCTTGTTATTGGATCATCCGAGTTTTTCTGAGTTTGAGAAGGCATTAACTGCTAGAGACGGACGAAAAATATTAGCAAATTACGGTCTGGATCCGCTCTTAGGAAAATATCATGAGACAACTTGCCCCAAATGTCTGACCCCGGTAAAACCCGGCATCGATCAGTGCCCGAATTGCGGCTCCAAAAATGTGACAAAAGGGGTGGCCGATCGGATTAAAGAATTATCTGATGCAGAGAGCTATCCCGACCGGCCGCCGTACATACATCAAGTACCATTGGAGTTTTTACCCGGAATTGGTCCCAAAACGTTAAAAAAATTACTGAAAAAATTTGGTACCGAAATGGTTATCATTCACGATGCAACTTTAGAAGAATTACGAGAAATACTTCCGGAAAAAACGGCTCAATTGATATTAAAAGCCAGAGAAGGAACATTGTCTTTACATGCCGGTGGCGGAGGTCGTTACGGGAAAATAAAGGTGGAGTAAGGACTTCTTTTTCAACCGATGATTGTTCGTTACGGTAAAAATAAAAGTAGAGTAAGGGGAAATATTTTTTCAACCGTTAATAGCCGAGTTTCGAAAAAATTATTTGTTAACGAACCCGGAGTTGTCGTTTAATATGCGGCTGAAATATTTCGAACATCGCCGCGTCACGGTCTTCATAATATTCCACCATTTTACTTGAAAAAAATACTCTATCAAATTTTGAATACTTCCTTTGCCTCCTTCATACAATCTAGTAAGTGTTTTGAAGGAGGAAGAAGAATGAAGAAGCGGTGGCGGTCCAATTTTATAACAAATCATATTGAACAATATTCCTCGTTTTATATTTTTCATACCGTGTTACTCATTATGGGCGTTATTTTTGGTGCAATTGTTGTTAATAGTTTGAGCACGACTCAAAAAGATGATTTATTTTACTTTATCAATGAATTTTTCTCCCAGCTGAAATCAGGAGAAGTTTTAGCACCAAAAGAAATTTTTTTACATTCATTAAGCTATAACAGCAAATATGTCGGGCTGATGTGGATTTTAGGTATTACGATGATTGGTCTGCCAATTATTCTTTTGCTGTTATTTCTTAAAGGCATGGTCATCGGTTTTACAATCGGATTTTTTGTCCAGCAAATGGGTTGGAAAGGATTTTTGTTATCATTTGTTTCCGTATTGCCGCAAAATTTAATTATTATCCCGGTATTTATCGTTGTTGCGGTTATTTCCGTTTCGTTTGCTTTACAATTAATAAAAAAATTATTTGTAAAATCCATTTACCAGCCGATTGCCCCAATGTTAGTCAAATACTGCATGTTCTTTGGCGCAGCAATTCTCCTTTTAGGTTTGGCTGCTTTTGTAGAGGGTTATTTTACGCCGTATTTAATGAGAAGCCTATTATCCCTGTAATATGTTTTTAGTGAAACAGGTGTCATCAATTGATTATCAATTAATAATGATTATAAATTACAATTTATAATTATTTTAGTTTGCAACTCTCTCATCTTTTGATATAATGAGTATACATTGGCGAGGGAGGGGCAATATGTATGGAAAATCGCCTTGAGAAAATAAAAAAGATGTTGCACACATCAAGCTATAAATTAACTCCACAAAGAGAAGCAACTGTCCGGGTATTGCTGGAAAATGAAGAGGATCACTTAAGTGCAGAAGACGTTTACCTCCTCGTTAAAGAAAAGTCACCTGAGATCGGACTTGCGACAGTTTATCGTACGTTAGAATTATTAACGGAATTAAAGGTAGTTGATAAGATTAATTTCGGCGATGGCGTTTCCCGTTATGATTTACGAAAAGAAGGGGCAGCCCATTTCCATCATCATCTTGTATGTATTGAATGTGGTTCAGTAGAAGAGATACAGGAAGATTTACTTGATGATGTTGAAGCGATTGTAGAGGAAAAGTGGAATTTTATTGTAAAAGATCATCGTCTCACCTTTCACGGTATATGTAAAAATTGCCAAAAAAAGGGGAAAAGTTAATTTATATTTATAAAGTCGAACAATGGGAATGTACTCATTGTTTTTTTCTTTCTTTTTCGTATAAGAAACCAACCTGGCGACGAAAATCATACCGCCATTAATTTTTGTGTATAAAATTCATCATTCCTGGCATAAGTTGTACTAGTGGACAAACATTGGAGATAAAGGTGCGAGGAACGATGAAATATGTTAAATTATTTATTCAAACATTAAAAGTGTTTATTTTATTCACGGGATGTACGATTTTATTTTATTATGCTATTATGTGGATAAGTGAGGAGTATCAAAATCACCAACGATACGAAGAGCCGGAGGGAAAAGCGGTAAAAGTGGCTTCCGATGGGATTGAAAGCGAGCATTCATGGTATGACAGATTGATTATGTTTTATTTGAGCGGGGAGTAATGTATGTGAAAGACTATTTAAAGGATTTTTTGCATTATCTAATCGTTGAGAAAGGATTAGCGGAAAATACCATTCAATCTTACCGACGGGATATATCAGCCTATCTTATTTTTATAGAAACAAAATTACAAATAACCGATATAAATCATGTGACACGGGTACATATTATGCAGTTTTTAAGCTGTTTAAAAGACGAGGGAAAATCGGCACGAACAATTGCCAGACATATTGCTTCGATCCGGTCATTCCATCATTTTCTGATTCTTGATAAAATCGTTGATCATGATCCGACAGTGCATATTGAGACACCTCATCCCGAATTAAAGTTGCCGAAAGTACTGAATACCGATGAGGTTGACACGCTTTTAAATACACCGGATTTGACAACGACACTTGGCTTACGGGATAAGGCGATGTTGGAACTAATGTATGCAACCGGTATGCGCGTCAGTGAATTAGTCAACTTAAATATAAACGATGTCCATTTGTCACTTGGCTTTGTTCGCTGTCTCGGAAAAGGGAATAAGGAGCGGATTATTCCAATTGGGAAAATGGCAACAGAGGCTTTAAAGGAATATTTAGAAAAAGCAAGACCAAAGTTAATTAATCAAAAGAATAAAACGGATTCGCTTTTTATGAATCACCATGGTCAACGTTTATCGAGACAAGGATTTTGGAAAATTTTAAAACAAATGGCGGTTAAAGCCGGCATTGAAAAGGAATTGACACCTCATACGTTACGACATTCTTTTGCTACTCATTTATTAGAAAATGGTGCGGATTTACGCTCTGTTCAAGAGTTATTAGGTCATTCCGATATATCTACAACACAAATCTATACACATGTAACAAAAACTAGGTTAAAGGATGTATATAACCAATTTCACCCCCGTGCATAAGTGATGTGAAACGTGAAAAGCTGCTAAAGGAGGCGGCTTATTTTTTTTGAAGATGATATTAATATCGAGCAAAATTTCGGTGAGGAGCTGCTTATTTTTTTGAGGGACGATTGAGCAATGGTGTTATAAGGTGGCGCCTTTTTTTGGCTAAGCTGATATTCAAATGCCTTTTACGTGGCGCCTTATTTTTTGTACGTTAAGAAAGTATAAATTTCCAGCAAAGAAGCGACTTCGACGTAGTTGAAAATTTTAAGAATTAAGTATAAGTGCATAAGGAAAACTTCACTGGAATACATCGCAGCCGAAAAAATTTTATATTTTTTCGGTGAACTACGGCTCTGCTCTCGCCTAAAGGCTCGGACGCCCGAGTTTTCTTTATGAGAATTATATTAATGTCGGTAAAAATGTTCTATAATAATTAGTAGTGTTTAAAAATACATATACTACCTTCTGAATAAATAATGTATTGTCAAATAAGGAGGAAACGAAATGGGAAAAAACTACAAACGCATATTTCTTATTGTCATGGATTCTGTCGGGATTGGGGAAGCACCGGATGCCGAGCAATTTGGAGATAAAGGTGCGGATACATTAGGACATATTGCTGAAAAGATGAACGGTTTAAATATGCCGAATATGGCCAAACTCGGTTTAAGTAACATACGGGAAATTAAAGGAGTTCCCAAACAAGAAAATCCATTAGGTTTTTATACAAAAATGAAAGAGGCTTCACGTGGAAAAGACACGATGACAGGCCATTGGGAAATTATGGGCCTTAACATTCAAACACCATTTAAAGTTTTTCCAAATGGATTCCCTAAAGAATTAATTGATGAGATAGAAAAACGAACGGGAAGAAAAGTCATTGGGAATAAGCCGGCAAGCGGTACCGAAATTATAAAAGAATTAGGAAAGGAACATATGGAAACAGGAGCATTGATTGTATATACTTCTGCAGACCCGGTACTCCAAATCGCCGCTCATGAGGAAATTGTTCCTTTAGATGAACTTTATCAAATATGTGAAATTTGTCGCGAACTCACTTTGTCTGATGAGTATAAAGTGGGACGAATCATTGCCCGGCCATTTATCGGAACACCGGGAAATTTCACACGGACAGCGAACCGACACGACTATGCATTAAAACCGTTTGGACGGACAGTCATGAATGAATTGAAGGACAGCGGCTTTGATGTAATCGCTCTTGGAAAGATTTCGGATATTTATGCCGGAGAAGGTGTAACAAAAGCCATCCGGACAAAATCGAATATGGACGGAATGGATAAATTACTCGATTCCCTTGAAATGGACTTTACCGGTCTTAGCTTCTTGAATTTAGTCGATTTTGATGCGCTCTATGGTCATCGCAGAGATCCGCTTGGTTACGGAAAAGCATTGGAAGAATACGATGCTCGGTTACCGGAAGTATTGGAAAAATTAACGGATGACGACCTTTTAATTATAACAGCGGATCATGGAAATGACCCAATCCACCCGGGGACCGACCATACTCGTGAATATGTACCATTATTAATTTACTCACCGCGAATGAACGGAGGCAAAGCTTTACCGGTCCGGGAAACATTTGCTGATATTGGTGCTTCGATTGCCGAAAACTTTTCAGTAAAAGCACCCGAGTATGGAAAAAGTTTTCTTAAAGAAGTTCAAGCTTAGATTTTTTATTAGTAAGTTTAAAGAAAACTCGGCGATTGCCGAGCCTTTAGGCAAGAGCAGAGCCGTAGTTCAGCGAAAAAACATTTTCGCTTGCGAGGTAATGCTACCGAAGTCTTTCAGTGCACTTATGCGTTAGGAAAGTAGAAATTGAAAAATTTATACTTTCCTATTAGCTGAAAAAAGATGCCAGGACGGTGAAAATTGATGAGAATGATTGATATTATTGAAAAAAAGCGGGATGGTTATGAACTGACAACGGAAGAGATTCAGTTTTTCATTAAAGGCTACACAGACGGAACAATTCCCGATTATCAAGCGAGCGCTTTATTAATGGCTATTTATTTTCAAGGGATGAATCATCGTGAACGAAAAGATTTAACAATGTCAATGGTCCATTCAGGTGATCAAGTCGATCTGTCAAAAATTGAAGGAATCAAAGTAGATAAACATTCTACCGGCGGTGTAGGAGATACAACAACTTTAGTATTAGGGCCGCTTGTCGCTTCCGTCGGTGTCCCGGTTGCGAAAATGAGCGGTCGCGGTCTCGGTCATACCGGCGGAACCATTGATAAACTGGAATCGTTTCTGGGATTTCATGTAGAGCTAACGAAGGATGAATTTATTCAACTTGTTAACGAGCAAAAAATTGCAGTAGTTGGTCAAAGCGGAAATTTAACACCGGCAGATAAAAAACTGTATGCACTGCGGGATGTAACGGGGACCGTCAATAGTATTCCATTAATTGCCAGCTCGATAATGAGTAAAAAAATTGCAGCCGGAGCGGATTGTATCGTACTGGATGTAAAAGTTGGCTCCGGTGCGTTTATGAAAAATGTCGCAGATGCAAAAGAGCTTGCTGAGACGATGGTTGAGATTGGTAACAGTGTAGGCAGAAAAACAATGGCTGTTATTTCAGATATGGATCAACCGCTCGGCTTTGCAATCGGGAATGCGCTGGAAGTGAAAGAGGCAATTTCGACGTTAAAAGGAATAGGGCCCCAAGATTTGACAGAGCTCTGTTTAACTTTGGGCAGTCAAATGGTCTATTTAGCTAAAAAAGCGGAATCCGTTGATGAAGCAAGGCAAATGCTTATCTCTGCTATTCAATCAGGAAAAGCATTAGAGAAGATGAAATCATTTATTACTTCTCAAGGCGGGGATGCAACATGTATTGATGATCTGGAAAAACTGCCGCAAGCAAAATATAAAATAGAACTACCGGCAAAGGCGTCCGGCTGGATTGAAAAAATGATGGCGGATAAAATCGGACTTGCTGCCATGCAATTAGGGGCAGGACGAGAAACAAAAGAATCCAAGATTGATTTAGCCGTCGGAATTGTTCTAAATAAAAAAGTTGGTGACCCAATTGAACAAGGTGAATCAATCTTAACAATCTACTCGAATTCGGAAAATATCGAGGAAGTAAAAAATCTTTTATATCATAGCATCAAAATCTCTCATTCCAAAATATCACCACCGCCTTTAATTCATGAAATCATATCAAAATAAAGTTTAAAGAAAACTCGGCAATCGCCGAGTTTTCTTTATATGCGAAAGTATATCCTTCCGGCAACTTTAAAACTAAGACAATTTCGTGTTTCTTTTTAGAAAAATTTGTATAAAATCCCTTAACTTGGAAATAATGGGAAAAAGATTCGTATTTATAACTAAAAGTGAGGGAAAGTCATGAAACGGTCAATAGTTATGATAATCACTGCCCTAATTATATCCGCAACTATTATTCCCACTCCAAGTTTTGCTTCAGAAGTAAAAGTAGATTTAGCGGAGAACGCAAAATCGGCCATTCTTATTGAGAGAGATACAGGAACGGTATTATTTGAAAAAAATAGCGATGAAAGACTGTCACCTGCAAGTATGACAAAAATCATGACGATGCTTTTAATTATGGAAGCATTGGAAGATGGGAAAATTCAATGGAACGAGAAAGTCAGAACCAGTGAATATGCAGCATCTATGGGGGGCTCACAAGTATTCCTTGAAGAAGGTGAAGAAATGACAGTCGATGAGCTACTCCGGGCAATTTCCATCAGTTCCGCTAACGATGCTTCGGTTGCGATGGCTGAGAGAATCGCTGGTTCAGAAAAGCAATTTGTAAAAATGATGAATCAAAAGGCGAAAGAACTGGGCTTAAAAGACACGAAATTTCAAAATGCCACCGGTCTGCCTGCGAAAAATCATTACAGCAGTGCGAGAGATATGGCCATTTTAGCCAAAGAATTATTAAAACATGAAAAAATTACAAATTATACAAGTCAATATGAATCCTATTTACGTGAAGGTACGGATAAAAAATTTTGGCTTGTCAATACCAATCGGTTAGTGAAATTTTATCCCGGGGTTGACGGCCTAAAAACCGGTTTCACCAAAGAAGCGAAATATTGCTTAACAGCTACCGCTAAAAAAGGCGATATGCGTGTGATTGCTGTTGTTTTCGGAGCACCGACATCTAAAGAGAGAAATAAACTGATTACCGAAATGTTCGATTATGCATTTAGTCAATATGAAACGAAGCAGTTTTATGCAAAGGGCGATGAATTGGGTAAAGTTACAGTTGAAAAAGGTCAGCAGCGAAACATAAAAATAGCTGCCGGTGAAAGTATTTCCCTACTAACCAAAAAAGGTGAAAAGATGGATGATGTGAAAACGAGCTTGAAGTTAAATAAACATATTCAAGCACCTATTAAAAAAGGGGATGAAATCGGTAAAATTGTTTTGATAAAAAACGGCAAAGTCCTTTCTGAAAATTCTGCTATCGCTGCTGAGAATGTGAAGCCGGCAAGCTGGTGGACTTTGTACAAACGTTCATTCAGTATGTTTACAAAACTGCAATAACAGCTATAGCGGCATTGGAGAAATTTGTATAAAAATACGAGAAAAACTCGAATTTTTACTAGTTTTGTCAACAAGAAGGAATTTCATTGATCCATATCGAATTGACTCACTATACGAAAGAAGGAGGCATGTATAGTGAGTCTGCAAGTACATTTTGAATGGAAAGAGAAGTATATTTTAGTAGTGAGATTAAGCGGCGAACTGGACCATCATACGGCTGATCAAGTTCGTGAACAAGTTTCTCAAGCCATAGAAGAAAAACAAGTTCGACATTTAATTTTAAATCTTGAAAACCTATCATTTATGGATAGCTCGGGACTTGGTGTCATATTGGGCAGATACAAACAAATGAAACAGGCAAATGGTGAAATGATTATTTGTTCTGTTCCCCCTTCAATCGAAAGACTGTTGGATATGTCCGGATTATATAAAATTATCCGCATTGATCCGTCAGAAGAACAAGCTTTACATAGATTGGGGGTAGCCTAATATGAATAATGAAATGCACTTAAAGTTCCGTGCCATAAGTCAAAACGAATCGTTTGCACGGGTAACCGTTTCAGCATTTGTTGCTCAACTGGATCCGACCATGGATGAATTGACGGAAATTAAAACGGCCGTCTCGGAAGCGGTCACGAATGCCATTATCCATGGCTATGAAAATAAAGGGGAAGGTTATGTTTATATTTCCGCCTGGCTCGATGGTGACACGGTAGAACTTGAAATCCGTGACGAAGGTATTGGTATTTCGAATATTGAGGAAGCAAAACAACCATTGTTTACAACAAAACCGGAATTAGAACGTTCCGGTATGGGATTTACCATTATGGAAAATTTTGTTGATGAAATGACAATTGAATCCGATCCAAATCACGGAACGGTTGTCCGTTTGAAAAAAAAATTGTCCAATGCAAAAGCAGTGTTCAATTAAGGGGTAGTGCCAATGGATGTGGAGGTTAAAAAAGATTCCGATCAATCTTTTACAAAGGATGGAGAAATCAAGGAACTAATTAAGAAAAGTCAGGCGGGAGATCAAGAAGCAAGGAATGAGATCGTTGAACGGAATATGCGTCTCGTCTGGTCGGTTGTGCAACGGTTTCTCAACCGGGGCTATGATCCTGATGATCTTTTCCAAATAGGATGTATCGGTTTGTTAAAGTCGGTAGATAAATTTGATTTATCTTATGATGTGAAATTTTCAACCTATGCTGTTCCGATGATTATTGGAGAAATCCAACGTTTCATTAGGGACGATGGCACAATTAAAGTGAGTCGATCCTTGAAGGAAGTCGGTAATAAAATCCGCCGGGCGAAAGATGACCTGGCTAAAGAGTTGGGACGTGCCCCGACTATTTATGAAGTAAGCGACTATCTTGAAATTCCGGTAGATGAAATATTATTGGCCCAAGAAGCTGTCATGGCTCCGACATCCATACATGAAATCGTCTATGAAAACGACGGAGACCCGATCACGCTCCTCGATCAAATCTCGGATCAAGAAGAAGGAAAATGGTTTGATAAAATCGCATTAAAAGAGGCCATTGAAGGTTTGGATGATCGGGAGAAACTTATCGTCTTTTTGCGGTATTATAATGATCAAACACAGGCGGAAGTTGCCGGCCGATTAGGAATTTCTCAAGTGCAAGTGTCGAGATTGGAAAAGAAAATATTGAAGCAAATAAAGAACCAAATGGATGTTTGATCCATTTGGTTTTTTTTGGTTTTCATGAAATGTTCTCACTTGACGAATACTAAACGTACGAGAAAATCGAATTGGAAGTGATGGAATTGGATACAACAATCTATATCCGTCTCCGTCACCGGGTTCAAGTAAAAACCGGTGCGACCGTTTATTTGAAAGATATTGCATTGATCACTGGACCCAAAACCGTGATGAATACATTGGGAAATTTAATCGTTCATCAAGTGAAGAAAGAAGATAATAATATTATTATCATCGACGGAATGAAAGTAATTCAAGTAATTACAGAACAATTAAACGATACTAATATACAGCTCGTGGGTCCTCAACAAACGATTGTTGAAGTCATTTTGAAGAAGGTAAAAATGTCGATTCCGATATTTGTAATTGTTTGGTTGTTATTATTTATCGGATCCGCCGTTTCAATCATGAATTTCCATGAAGATGTAAGCATGCAAACAGTACACCAAAAGTTATTTCACTTATTAACGGGCATAGAAGATCAAAAACCTTTAACCATTCAAATTCCTTATTCGATCGGTTTAGGGTTAGGGATGACTTTATTTTTTAACCATTTTTTTAAAAAGCGGATTAACGATGAGCCTAGTCCACTGGAAGTAGAAATGTTTAACTACCAGCAAAGTCTCGATCAATATGTCATTATGAATGAAAATAAAGAAAGCATTAAAAGAATGGATGAGTAATGGCCATTAAAATTATCTTTGTGATCGGAGTCGGACTTGCTTGCGGCTTTGCGGTAGGGGCAGGGTTTGTCGCATTTATCACTGTTTTAGGCATTATTCCGAGATTAATGCAGTTAACGAAATCAATGAAAATGATTTTATTCTATGAATGGGCTGTGACGTTAGGTGTTTTGGTTGGAACCGTTTTTGGTTTACAAAAGATTTATCTCGAATTGCCAATGTTTTTCGTAATGATTATCGGGCTCTTTCACGGTGTCTTTGTCGGTATGTTGGCGGCAGCTCTTTATGAGGCTATAAATGTTTTACCGTTAATTTTTAAACGAATTCATTTAGACGATCGGTTACTATACTTACTGGCTGCGCTTGTGCTTGGGAAAATACTGGGTTCGCTGTTTCATTGGCTCTACTTTGTCAATTTATAATCATAGCGAGCCCGGTAACAAAATTTTATCAAAACCGATTGTATACATCTAAGAAAGGTGTTGGAAATATGGCGAATAAACAAAATAAGAAGCCGATTCCGAAATCATTAGCCGAAGTTGAACAGTATATGAAAGATAACGTCGGTTTAGGGACCAGTTTTGATTTAGGATTAAGGAAATTCAAGGTTTTAGATAAAGAAATTCATCTTTATTATGTAAACGGCTTAACGGATACTTTATTGATTTTGCGAACGCTGCAAGAGTTGGTTCACTTGAATGACAATCGTCAGGATATCACTTCTGAACAATTAGGAGACTTAGTTGATAATCGGATTAATAATAATTCCGTAGAAAAAGTGACAACATTAGATGAAGTTGTTGACCAAGTGCTCTCAGGGTTAATTGCCATTCTGGTAGAAGGTTTTCCCAAAGCATTTATTGTTGATACTCGTGATTATCCCGGAAGACAACCGGAAGAACCGGATACCGAGAAGGTTGTTCGTGGCTCAAGAGATGGTTTTGTAGAAAATATTATTATGAATACGGCATTAATTAGAAGGCGAATTCGCGATGAACGGCTGAGAACGGAACTGATTAAGGTAGGGGAACGATCAAAAACCGATATCGCCATCGTCTATTTGAAAGATGTAACGAACCCGGGTTTAGTCAAAACCATTAAAAAAGAAATTGAACAGATTAAAATTGACGGTTTAACAATGGCAGATAAAGCGATTGAAGAATTTTTAGTCAAACAAGGGTATAATCCTTTTCCGCTTGTCCGCTACACAGAACGGGCGGATGTTGCAGCAACCCACTTATTAGAGGGGCACGTTTTGATTATTGCAGATACTTCACCAAGTGTTATAATCACGCCAACAACCTATTTCCATCATGTCCAACATGCCGAAGAATATCGTCAATCCGCTGCAGTCGGCACCTTTATACGCTGGACGCGATTTATCGGTATTTTTGCATCTTTATTTCTTTTGCCTCTTTGGTTACTTTTTGTTATCCAACCGGATTTACTACCTGAAACTATTAATTATATTGGACCAAATAAAAAATCACATGTTCCCGTCATTTTGCAGTTGTTTATTTGTGATTTGGGGATTGAATTTCTTAGGTTGGCAGCCATTCACACGCCGACACCATTATCCACAGCAATGGGCATTATCGCCGCTGTTTTAATTGGGGAAATTGCCGTGGACGTCGGATTATTTATTTCCGAAGTGATTTTATACGTTGCCGTTTCTGCAATTGGCACCTTTGCTACACCAAGTTATGAATTAAGTGTGGCCAATAAAATTGCCAGATTAGTTATTTTAATTTTGGTTGCTATTTTTAAAGTACCGGGATTTGTGATAGGAACAACCTTTTTTATCTTATATTTAGCACAAATTCGTTCATTAAATACCCCGTACTTATGGCCGTTTATCCCGTTTCAACCGAAAGCATTCATGCAAATTTTATTAAGAAGGTCCACACCCGGGTCGAAAATCAGACCGAGTATCGTCCATCCGAGAAATCGGGTAAAGCAGCCGTCATAATAGATACGGCTGTTTTCTATTTATCGGAAAAATATGTTTTGAGATGAAACAGTATCCATTGCAATGCAAATACGAATATGATAAAGTTTTCCTATTATAGATTAGATTCAGTTCGGATCAATGGGAGTTCAAAATGTAGCTGAGGTGAGTTGGAATGTTACACGGGACAATGTGTGTGAATCAGTACGGTCATTTGGAAATTGGTGGTTGTGACACAGTGGAGTTGGCAAACCAATTTGGAACACCGCTTTATGTATATGATGTAGAATTGATTCGGAAGCGGGCGAGAAGCTTTGTCGGTGCTTTTCAAAAAGCTGGTATGCCGGGCCAAGTAGCTTATGCAAGTAAAGCTTTTTCGTCTTTAGCAATTTTACAAGTGATAAATGAAGAAGGACTTGCACTGGATGTTGTATCCGGTGGAGAATTATATACAGCAATGATGGCCGGTTTCCCCCCGGAAAAAATTCATTTTCACGGGAATAATAAAAGCCCGGCAGAAATTGAGATGGCATTAGATTATCGGGTCGGCTGTTTTGTTGTTGATAATTTTTATGAATTGGATATCCTTGATCAGCTTTGTCGGGAAAAAAATGTAAAAGTGAATATTTTGCTTCGGGTCACACCGGGTATTGAAGCTCATACACATGATTATATTTTAACCGGTCAGGAAGATTCAAAATTCGGATTTGATTTAAATAGCGGTCAAGCAAAACATGCGTTGGATACAGCATTGTCCTCCTCTTTTAACGTGTTGGGCATTCATTGCCATATCGGATCACAAATATTCGAAACAACCGGTTTCTTATTAGCTATTGACAAATTATTTACTCATATTACACAATGGAAAGAAGAATTTCAGTATGAACCGACTGTCGTGAATGTCGGCGGGGGATTTGGCATTCGCTATACTGAAACGGATGCACCGCTTGAACCGGAAGATTACGTTTCTGCAATACTGACAGAAGTTAAAAAGCAGGCTGCTGAAAATCATATTACTTTACCCGAAGTATGGATTGAGCCGGGAAGATCATTAGTTGGCGATGCAGGAACGACATTATATTCAATTGGTTCTACAAAAGAGGTCATTGGTGTAAGAAAATATGTAGCTGTCGACGGTGGGATGAGCGACAATATTCGTCCGGCTTTATATCAGGCAAAATATGAAGCCCTTGTTGCCAATAAAGCAATCCATTCTGATAAAGAAGTTGTTTCCATTGCCGGTAAAGCCTGTGAATCAGGTGATATGTTGATCTGGAATATCCCTTTGGCAAAAACACAACCGGGAGATATTTTAGCTGTTTTTTGTACCGGTGCTTACGGGTATTCGATGGCAAGCAATTATAATCGGCTGCCGCGACCTGCTGTTGTATTTGTCGAAAACGGGCAGGCAACACTTGTTGTTGAAAGAGAAAGCTATCAAGACATAATAAAGCTTGATCGCCCCTTATATGAAGTCGTAAAAAAATAGAGAAGCCTGTTGTAATTTTTATCAATATGTTAAATGATTTTCCTTTTGTCGTGGAAAGGCACTTGAAAAGAGATAATAGAAAAATAGCTTAAAATGTTGTAAAATAATACCGCGTATACTAAACTTGGTATTCGTATAGGAGGGATTGATGAGTTTTTCCGGAATTAACCGGCCCTAAGGCTCCTCCTAAAGGTGGAAGCTCAGTGACCGCAAGTGCGCCTGATTGGTTCAACTACCATTAGCGGGGAAAACCCGTACTGACGAAAGTTTTACTAAATCAATCGTTTATATTCAAACTGCCTGAACCGACTGTATCTGCAATTGCAATTTTATTGTCGTTGTATAACTTAATCTCATTATGGAAAAAATAACAATGGAATAGTTTAATATAATGAGGGATCAAAATGTTAATTCGATATAAAAAAGCATTTGAAAAAATTGCAATGGGCTTATTATCATTTATGCCCACGGAAAAAGATTTGAAGAAATTACAACAAACCATTAAAGAGTATGAAACAAATGACAAATGGCATTTATTTCTATGGAAGTTAGATGATGACTTTGTTGCCATTATTGGAGTTTTAGAGAGAGAAAATCAGATTATGGAAGTACAACATCTCTCCGTTAACCCTTCCCATCGTGGTCAAGGAATTGGCAAGGGGATGGTTAAGGCCTTAAAAGACATGTTTCCGGATAAGGAAATCGTCCCTAACGAAGAATTGGCCGGCTTTTTTGAACATTGTGATCAATAATAGTATTTAGGGCTGTCCAACCAATAACTGTCCCAACTCACAAATGGTGATAGTGACATGAATTCTCACAGGTTTTTGGACAGCCCTTTTATGTTGCCAATAAAATTGAAAAAAAACTATTGGGGTAATACGATGATGTTGATGAATTTTAAAACGGCTGTATTTGAGGGCCCTCTCGACCTGCTTTTGCATTTAATCAAAACGATGGAAGTCGATATATATGATATCCCGATGCAGGAAATCACTGAACAATATTTGTTATATATTCATACCATGCAGGAATTGGAACTCGATGTTGCCAGTGAGTACTTGGTCATGGCGGCTACATTATTGGCGATAAAAAGTCAGATGTTACTGCCAAAATATAATGACTCCATCGATGAAGACATGCCATATGAAGAAGGTTTTGGTGAGGACCCAAGGGATGAACTGGTTTTAAGACTTATTGAATATCGAAAATATAAAGAGGCCTCGGCTAAATTAAAAGAAAAAGAGGCAGACCGATTGTTAATTTATACGAAACCGCCCAGTGATCTCTCGGAGTATTCTTCCGGGATTCCGGTTACCGCTGGCGAAAAAGCGGTGACTGTCTATGATATGTTGGGTGCCTTCCATAAATTAATGCGCAGAAGAAGATTGCAGAAACCGCTCCACACCAAAATTACTCGTGAAGAGATCTCCATTGAGAAACGAATGGAAGAAGTTTACCAGGTGTTAGAGCACTCAGTTAGTTGGGTAAATTTTAATGACCTGTTTCCTTACCCGGATAAAAATTATATTGTGACAACCTTTTTGGCCATTCTCGAATTGATGAAACGGAATCAGATTTTAATCGAGCAGCGCGATAATTTTGCCGATATTTGGTTGACTACAAAAGGCAATGTATGAAGAAGGTGACGATGTTGAGCAGTGAAAATTGGCTTGGAATCTTGGAAAGTCTATTGTTTGCAGCAGGTGACGAAGGATTAACTTTGAAACAAATTGCCAAAGTAATGGAACTTCCGGAATTTGAAGTTGAAGAGATGATCCGGTTATTAAAAAATGATTATGATCATAATGAAAATCGTGGGATATCACTTATCCAAATTGCCGGTACATATCAATTGGCAACTAAGAAGGAATATGCCATTTACTTAAAGCGATTAGTGGAAGTTCCAAACGCTTCCACCTTATCCCAAGCGGCACTGGAGACGTTAACAATTATCGCCTATAAACAGCCGATTACCCGTGCAGAAATCGAGGAAATTCGTGGTGTAAAAACAGAAAGGCCTATTCAAACATTAGTGGCAAAAGGGTTGATTCAAGAAGTGGGACGTGCGGAAGGAACAGGCAGAGCCATTCTCTATGGAACGACAAAGGAGTTTTTAGATTATTTCGGTTTAAAAGACTTGAAGGAACTTCCACCGCTCCCTGAGACGGAAGAAAACGATATAACACAGGAGGAAGCGGATTTGTTTTTTGAAAAATTGAGTAAAGATTAAAAACAGTAAATGGCCGGACGAACGCATAAAGAGCTCCGGCCTTTTATATTTTAAAGAAAAAGTAGCATTTGTCCATTTTTTAACTTTTTATCATAACTTGTACCATTCGGCCATAAACTTGTACAAAACGTAAAAGGAGTCGATGGACAAGTATGTGGGTACGCTGCAGACGGTTCCTAATTTTGGTAATTTTCATCACGATGATCGTAAATGTAACTCCTCCTATACATACGTATGCGAATGAAATAAATGTCAGTTCATATAGTGCGATTGTGATGGACCAGAAAACAGGTCGCGTCTTTTTTGAAAAGAATGCTCATGAAAAAAGGAGAATCGCCAGTATTACAAAAATCATGACGGCTATTCTGGCAATTGAATCTAATAAAATGGGAGAAACAGTAACTGTCAGTAAAAAAGCGACAAGAGCGGAAGGATCCTCCGTCTACTTAAAACCGGGTGAAAAAATCAAATTAAGAGACCTCGTTTATGGCTTAATGTTGCGTTCCGGGAATGATGCTGCAGTTGCAATTGCTGAACATGTGGGGGGAAGTGTGGACGGATTTGTTTTTATGATGAATGAAAAAGCGGCCCAAATCGGAATGGAGAACACGCATTTTGCCAATCCTCATGGTCTAGAAGATCAAGACCATTATTCAAGTGCCTATGATATGGCTATTTTAACAAAATATGCCATGGAAAATAAAGAATTCCGGAAAATATCCGGTACAAAAGTCCACTACGCACCGAACCCGGATAGTGAATGGAAGCGAAAATGGACAAATAAAAATCGATTATTAACTGAATTGTACAAATATTCGACAGGCGGGAAAACCGGGTATACAAAAAAAGCACATAGAACACTAGTATCCACTGCTTCAAAAAATGGAATGGATCTGATTGCTGTCACATTAAATACTCCATCACAAACGGATTGGACCGAGCATATTCAAATGTTTGAATATGTATTTGATCATTATGATTATCAAGTCATTGTACCGGATGGAACGATTGATAAGATAACAAAAAAAATCTATAAAAAACATGCATATATCGCACATGAATATGTTTATCCGATTAACGAGGACGAAAAGGAGTCGTTTCACGTTCATTACCGTCTTATAAAACCGAAAAAAGAATGGAAAAAGAATACAGATAAAATTCCGGAAGTTATTGGGAAAACCGAAATTTATTTCCATGATGAACTCATTCATACAATGCCAATTTATTATGAACATGAAAACAAACAAGAGCCGTCTTTCTTTGACTCTTTTAAACAATTATTCAGTTCTGTGGTAGGAGTAAAATTATGATTAACTTAATTTGGGTGTTGATGATTGTCATTGGCATTGTTTTTGCCATGTTTAACGGGACTATGGATGAGGTGAATAAAGCGATTTTTCAAGGGGCCGGGGAGGCAGTAACATTATGTATTGGTTTTATTAGTATTCTTGTATTTTGGCTCGGTTTGATGCGCATTGCCCAAGCGTCCGGATTACTAGACAAGCTTGCTAATGTTTTTCGCCCAATCATTAAAAAAATTTTTCCTGATATACCGGATGATCACCCGGTCATGGGCTATATTTTATCAAATATGATAGCGAATATGTTCGGACTGGGGAATGCCGCAACTCCACTGGGAATTAAAGCAATGGAGGAGCTAAAAGAATTGAATGGCGGGAAAAGCGAGGCATCCCGTTCCATGATTACTTTTTTAGTCATTAATACGGCAAGTATTACAATTATTCCGACAACCGTATTATCGATTCGAATGAATTATGACTCCGCATCACCGGCAGAAATTGTTCTTCCCACTATTATTGCATCTGTTTTCGCAACAGTTTGTGCAATTTTTATTGACCGGTTTATGTATAATCGAAAAAAGAGAAATCGGGTGAAATAATGGCAATCATTTCCACGATCTCATTATGGATGATACCAATCTTGATTGGCTTTATTTTAATACACGGCACATGGAAAAAAGTGCCAACATATGAAACATTTGTTGAAGGCGGCAAAGAAGGGATTAAAATAGCAATTTCCATCATTCCTTTTTTAGTCGGCATGTTGGTCGCTATTTCCATTTTTCGTGCCTCCGGTGCATTGGAATTTTTTGTCGGGCTTCTCCGTCCGGTTCTCGAGCGAATCGGAGTCCCGCCGGAAATCATCCCGCTGGCTATTTTGCGTCCGATCTCCGGAAATGCTGCTCTCGGTGTAACGAGTGACTTAATTGCTACCTATGGGCCGGACTCTTTTATTGGCAGACTTGCATCAGTTATGCAAGGCAGTACAGATACGACTATTTATATTTTAACCGTTTATTTCGGTGCCGTGGGAATCAAGAAAATGGGCGATGCTTTAAAAATCGGACTGATGGCAGATTTAATCGGATATATTGCCAGCATAATTGTCGTTACTATTTTTTTCGGAATGCAATAAAAAGATGCGAACGAGACCGGATCATGATTATCCGGTCTTATTTCTATTTTTGGCCCCATATGTATTTTCTTTGTTTTTCAATTATATTTATGGCATAATTCTGGCAGGATAATATTATCGTATTTGTACATATATAGGTATAATGGATATGCATTATCTTTTACCATATAAACCAAAATGTTTACAATAAATTAAAGGAGTGTCCACTATTTGGAAAGACTACAAAAAGTTATTGCCCACGCAGGTGTTGCATCAAGAAGAAAAGCTGAAGAACTCATAAAACAAGGGAAAGTAACTGTTAATGGGAAAGTGGTAACGGAATTGGGTTTAAAGGTTAGTTCAAAAGATTATATTGAAGTAAATGGAATTAAAATTGAACAAGAGGAACCCGTTTACTTTTTACTTTATAAACCTAGAGGGGTTATTTCGGCAGTTAGTGACGATAAAAACCGAAAAACTGTACTCGATTTTTTTCCGGAGATAAATAAACGAATTTATCCGGTTGGCAGACTTGATTACGATACTTCCGGTTTATTACTGTTGACCAATGATGGCGAGTTTGCAAATCTTTTGACACATCCAAAATACGAAATTGATAAAACATATATTGCCAAAGTAAAAGGCATACCGAGCCGGGAAGATTTAAAAAAACTGCAAAAAGGGGTTCGGTTGGAAGATGGATTAACTCGTCCAGCAAAAGTAAAATTTTTATCCGGGGATCGGAAAAAGAACAGTGCAATCATTGAAATCACCATTCATGAAGGAAGAAATCGCCAAGTCAGAAGAATGTTTGAGCAAATTGGCTATCCGGTATTAAAGTTAAAGCGGGAAAGTTTCGCCTTTTTAACTTTACACGGATTAACAGCCGGCGAATATCGACCGCTGACGCCCCATGAAGTAAAACAATTAATTGCCTTAGCGAAAAGCGGACCGTCTTTTTAATCATGAAGGAATCATTTTCCAGCGAAATTGGGACATCTGAAAGTTGAAGCCAACCTGTAGGATGTCTTCCTGTCAAAAAAATGTAAAAAACGGCAGAAATGTTGAATAGTCTTTGAATATTTATTTTAGCCATGTCACAAAAAGTTCATATTTATAGGATAATATTATTCTGCAAAAATGGTATAATCATACAAAAAATGGGAGGGGTTTCAAATGAAAAAAAAGCGAAGACTCGCTCTCAGAACAATCATCCTAACGGTGCTATTGGTAGCTATTTTTTATACATTGTATGCCAATTTAACGAAAGATACACGAAAAACGGCAGCTGTAGGAGAAGAGGCACCGGATTTTGTGTTAAAAGATTTAGAGGGAAATGAACATCGTTTGTCTGATTATCGTGGCAAAGGTGTATTTTTAAATTTTTGGGGAACTTGGTGTAAGCCGTGTAAAACAGAAATGCCCTACATGGAAAATCAATATCAGCAATATAAGAACCAAGGGGTAGAGATTATCGCTGTTAATGCAGGAGAAACGAATTTAGCGATTGAAACATTTGCCAAACAATATCAATTATCATTTCCAATTGTCGTTGATGACACGGGTGAAGTTCAAAAAGCATACGGCATCTATCCTTTACCGGCGACTTTTCTAATTAGTCCTGATGGTAAAATAGTCGATTATATTGAACAATCCTTAACAGAAGACATGATAAAAAACTATATGGAGCGGATTAAACCGTAAAATGAGGGGGGGAAGTTCATGGGAAAAGTAAAGTGTGAATGCGGTCATATCAACCCCCATGGAACCATTCTTTGTGAAGCATGCGGAAAAATATTAGACGAAAAGGTGAATCAAAATGACTTGCTGGATATGAGATATGAAGGGAGTGCAAGAAGATCCCAAACGTATAACAAAACGATTATTGATAAAGTGTGGAATTTTTTTTCATCAGTGAAAGTCGGAGTAACCTTAATCGTCGTTACGCTAATTGCTTCAATTATCGGAACCGTTTTACCGCAGGAAGGAAATTTGTCGATCCAAATACCGGTGAATCAATATTATGAGGAAAGATATGGCTGGTTTGGGAAAATTTATTATACGCTTGGTTTCCATGATTTATACGGATCTTGGTGGTACTTATTACTGATTGCTTCCATTGGTGTTTCGTTAGTCATTTGTAGTCTGGACCGGGTCATCCCTCTGTACAAAGCATTGAAAAATCAAAAAGTCACTCGCAATTCCGGGTTTTTAAAACGGCAACGACTATATAGTGAAAAACAGATTGATAATACCGGTGGAGATATTACGATCGTAAAAGAAAGATTAACGAAAAAACGTTATAACGTGATGGAAGAAAACGGGAATTTGCTGGCGGAAAAGGGCAGGTTTTCCAGATGGGGTCCTTATATTAATCATATTGGATTAATTATTTTTCTCATTGGAGCTATGCTTCGTTTTGCACCGGGATTTTATGTGAATGAAGCGCTATGGATTAAAGAAGGCGATACGTTAGCAATCCCCGGTACAAATAAAGAATACTATCTTACGAATCACCAATTTATTTTGGAACTATATGATGAATCCGATGGTGAAGTATATAAGGAAGCGCTTAACCAAAAAGGTGGGGTTGTCAAAAACTACCAGTCTAATATTACGTTGTATAAAGCAGAAGCGTCATTACCCGGGGAGAAACCGAAATTACATAAATTGGAAGATTACCAGATTCAAGTGAATAAACCATTAAAATTTGATCAATATGCTATCTATCAATCAAGTTATCGCTTGAACGAAATTGCAAAAATGACATTTTCATTAACCGATAAAGAAAGCGGACAAACATTTGGGGACATTACGATTGATTTAACAAATCCTGAGGAAAACTATGATTTAGGTAACGGTTATCAGGTTGAGTTAATGAGCTATTTTCCTGATTTTCAAATAGTAGATGGTGAACCTTCAACAAAATCGAGTAAACCGGTAAATCCGGCTTTTGCTTTTAAAATGGTTACACCGGACAAACCACAAGGAGAAGTTAGTTTTGCTGCCATTCAACAGACGATCGAACCGATGGGTGAAAATAAATATAAAATGACTTTCAAATCAGTAGATACTGTGAATTATAGTGGATTGACGGTCAGAAAAGATTTAACTTTGCCGATTATTGCGTTGGGCGGCGTAATATTTTTGATTGGTGTTGCGCAGGGTTCGTTCTGGTACCATCGCAGGATCTGGTTGAAACAAGAAAACGGAGTCATTTTGTTAGCCGGTCATACAAATAAAAATTGGTACGGTTTTGCAAAGGAGATTGAAACGATCGTTCACGGAACAAAAATTCCAGTTCCCGTTGATCAAACTTTGTTAAAAGAAAAGAAAGCCATGGAAGGACAAGGGGGGAAGTCAGTTGGTTGAACTGAGCGGCAATTTATTATTTGCAGCTTTTGTTTTCTATTTGGTAGCAATTTTATTTTTTGGGGGAGCGATTAGACAGAAAAAAGGGTTAGAAGGCAGTCCTTATCAGAATAAACCGGTTCGAAGCGGAAAAATCGCTATGACGCTCACGATTTTGGGATTTATTTCTCAACTCGGTTATTTTATTACAAGGTGGATTGCGGCAGGACATGCACCTGTTAGCAATATGTTTGAATTTATTACGTTTTTTAGCATTATGATGGTGGGAGCCTTTATTATCATTTATTCAATTTATCGATCCACCGTTCTCGGTTTGTTTACCCTGCCGATTGTTTTAATCATCATCGCTTATGGCAGCATGTTTACGAAAGATGTAACGCCGCTTATCCCGGCATTACAAAGTTATTGGCTGCCCATTCATGTGATGACAACCGCAGCCGGACAAGCAATTTTGTCGATTAGTTTTATTGCCGGATTAATTTATTTAATCAAAACGATTGACGCATCAGCACCTCCAAAGAAACAATTTTTTTTGGAAATGATCTTATACTGTATCAATGCCGTTATTGGATTTATCATGATTAAATTGGTTTTTTCAATAATGAACTATCAAGCTGTTTTTGAATGGGTGGATAAAGAAGGAAATACCTCCACATTAAAATATACTTTACCTGCAATTTTGGGACCCAATGAATGGAACTTGTTAACAGCAGGAAGAATGGAACCAATCTTGGAAATGCCTGCAATCCTTGAAGCACAAAAATTTAATACAGTTATTTGGTCCTTTATTGCAGGCACGGTTCTTTATATATTGATTCGCTTAATAACAAGGAAAAAGGCAGCCCGGCTATTTCATCCGTTTGTGAAAAAAATTAATGCCGATTTTCTCGATGAAATCAGCTATCGATCAGTATTGATCGGATTTCCTGTATTTACACTCGGCGGACTCGTTTTTGCGATGATTTGGGCCCAAATTGCGTGGACCAGGTTTTGGGCATGGGATCCAAAAGAAGTATGGGCATTGATCACTTGGCTCTTCTACGCTGCTTTTCTTCATTTACGCCTTTCTAAAGGTTGGCATGGTGAAAAATCAGCCTGGCTTGCGGTCATCGGATTTGGCATCATTATGTTTAATCTTGTTTTTGTCAACCTGATTATTGCCGGATTACATGCCTATGTGTGATCGTCCTATAAAAATTATTGATAAGAACAGTGAATTTTGATTCTATATGTAAAAGTTTTTTGAATGAAATAAGTGAAATGTGACGTATTTGTCACATTTTGGCGGTCTCCATTATTCATTATTGGAGACTTTTTTTATGGGAACATTTATACTAGTAGTGACAAAAAGTTTTTTGGTCACTTTTGTAATCGTGAAATACATATAGAAAAAAGTTGTCGATTTTTGTACAATGTTGGTAAGGAGGGTTCACCTTATGGAACAAGAAGTGAAAATTTTAATTGTTGATGATGAAGAACGGATTAGAAGATTATTGAAAATGTATTTAGAGCGGGAAAATTATTTGATCGATGAAGCACAAGAAGGAAACGAAGCTTTAGAAAAAGCACTGGCAAATGATTATGATTTGATCATACTTGATCTAATGCTACCCGGAAGAGACGGCATAGACGTTTGTCGGGAAATCCGAGATAAGAAAGCAACACCAATCATTATGTTGACGGCAAAAGGTGAGGAGGCAAACCGGGTTCAAGGCTTTGAAGTCGGTACAGATGATTACATTGTCAAACCGTTTAGTCCGCGAGAAGTTGTTCTTCGCGTAAAGGCACTTTTAAGAAGATCGTCTGTAACAGGCTTTTTACAAACAGATACAACAGCAAAGAATGTCCTGGTATTCCCACATTTAACAATAGATCATGATGCGCATCGTGTATTGGCAAACGGAAAAGAAGTAAGTTTAACTCCTAAGGAATATGATTTGCTGTATTTTTTGGCCAAAACCCCTGATAAAGTATTTGACCGAGAGCAATTATTAAAGGAAGTTTGGCATTATGAATTTTTCGGGGACTTGCGCACCGTCGACACCCATGTCAAGCGTTTACGGGAAAAATTAAGTAAAGTGTCGGAAGAAGCGGCAAAAATGATTGTAACGGTTTGGGGCGTGGGATATAAGTTCGAGGTCGTTCATGAATGAAATGGAATAGTGTTGTCTTAAAACTTTGGGCAACGATATTATTGCTCGTTTTCGTTGTTTTATTTGTGTTATTAGTTTTAATCATTCAATTTTTCAATGATTTTGTTGGTGAACGAGCAACAGATTCTTTGACGAATACGGCTTACAGGATTGCGGTTAATCTTGAGAGGCATGACGATTTGGAATTTGGTTTGGAAGTTGCCTGGGAATTGTTGGATGATGTAACAAACGCAATTATTATTACCGATGAGGATCATATTTACTATTCACAACAAGATGATGCTGAAAAATTTACTTTAAACTATTTTTACAATGATCCTGTATTTAAAAAAGTTTTCACTGGTAACAAAACAGTCAAAAAAGAAATACAATTATCCTCGGAAACGGGCAATGTCGATCAAGCATTAATGATTGGCGTACCGCTGGATAAATTTTCCAATCAAAAAGGTGCTGTATTTATATACCAGTCATTAGATGTCATGAATGATACAATGAAAGCCACTAATAAAATTATTATGTGGTCTGCTTTAATTGCCTTTATCTTAACAACCGTTTTTGCGTTTTTCTTGTCAACGAGAATTACTGCCCCGCTTCGGAAAATGCGTGAATCTGCTGCCGAAGTCGCGAAAGGAAAATTTGATGTAAAAGTACCGATTTTAACACGTGATGAGATCGGTGAATTGGCGAAAACATTTAATCAAATGCGGAAACAATTGAAGATTAATGTGACCGCATTAAAACAGGAAAAAGAGCAATTATCAAGTATTTTAAGCAGTATGGCTGACGGAGTGATTACCTTTAATAAAGCAGGGGAAATCATCGTTACGAATCCGCCGGCACAACAATTTATTAAAGCATGGGAAAAAGAACAAGAAATTAATAATGATACTTCCAAAATACCGCAAAAATTAATCAACCTGATTAACGATGCGGTTGCGAATGAAACAGAACAAACAGGAGAAATTTCTTTTCAAGGGAAATATTGGACAGTTATTGTTACGCCTCAATTTGATGAACAATCGATTCGTGGTGCAGTTGCAGTATTGCGTGATATGACTGAAGAAAGAAAACTGGATAAACTCAGGAAAGATTTTATTGCAAATGTCTCTCATGAATTAAGAACCCCTATTGCCATGTTGCAAGGGTACAGTGAGGCGCTGATGGATGATATTGCCGCCAGTGAACAAGAGCGAAAAGAAATTACCACGGTTATTAATGAGGAATCTCAGCGTATGGGGCGGCTAGTTAATGAGTTGCTCGACTTGGCGAGGTTAGAATCGGGTCAAATGCGCCTGTACAAAGAAAATGTTGAAATAAAACCATTCATTGAGCGAATCTCTAAAAAGTTTATGGGGGTTGCAAAGGTTAGTAATGTCCGATTAGAAATACAAGTAGAAACAATGAAAAAAGTTTATACGTTTGATCCGGATCGTATCGAGCAAGTACTGACGAATTTAGTGGATAATGCAATTCGCCATACACATGAAGACGGTCTGGTCCGAATCATTGTAAAAGATAGTGAAAAAGGGCTGCAAGTTGAAGTGTCCGATAATGGGTCCGGCATTCCTGAAGAAGATCTTCCGTTTGTCTTTGAACGATTTTATAAAGCCGATAAAGCGAGAACGAGAGGCAGATCCGGAACCGGTCTTGGGCTGGCCATTGTTAAAAACATTATTGATGCCCATCAAGGAACGATTTATGTAAAAAGTAAAATCGGCCAAGGTACGACATTTGTTTTCGTTTTACCACAAGAAAATTAAAGAAAGTTGTAAATATTTGCCGATAAATCTTGTTTCATACGGAACATAGAAAAGCGGCGGCGGCCAGTTAGCAGCCAGTTTTTATGCATTACACTCAAATACAAGGGCTTTCCCATCATAAAAGTAGTTAGAATGTATGGGAGCCCTTTTTTTATACGTTTTGGGTATAAATTTCCGGGAAGTTTCACTTTATTACCTTAACGGGAAGTAAGACCCCCACCTCAAAGGTCGTCGGTCTGCTTTTCGTCATTTTTTTCGCTGGAAAATTATTTAATCCAGATTATCTAGATGACTAGGCAAATTCAAAGATGGAGATGGCAACCGAAAAAGCCGGGTCATTAGGTCGTGAAGGATCGTCGAAAAATAATCCGAAAAAACGTTTTTCACCGTTTCAAGACCGTGATGCTTTCTGTTGATGGCACGCCTGATGTTCCTGTTGCGCCAAATTTAATTGATTTACATGCAGTGACACCATAAATGAGTTGCCATATTAATCATTGTTAAATGATTCAAAAACAATTTTTTCCATCGACATTCACATTTTTTTCATTTTTTCCGAATAAACTTAGGTGAAATAATCATAATAATGTAATGTGGTTTTATTGTCATTTTTTGGACAAGCACTATTTGAAAATGTTCGAAAGTATGACTAACTTTAGGAGGAAAATAATGGTTGAATATATAAAAAGACTGCTGCTTGGCATAATTATGATGGTAATTATCACCATTCTTATTATCGGAAGTAAGCAATCAATCGCAAGGGCTGAGGGGATGGAACTGTCATGGATTTGGCCTGCAGACGGTGTTATTACCGATGTATTTGGCACAAGGAATGGTCAACATAAAGGAATTGATATTGCCGATGTAACAGGGACTCCGGTATTATCTGTCGATGTCGGTCGTGTAAGTAAATCATATTATTCTGATACATATGGTCATGTTGTGTTTATTAAACATGAAACAGGTTATGAAACGGTCTATGCTCATTTGTCTAAAAGAGAAGTTCAAGAAGGACAAATGGTTGCTAAAGGGCAGAAGATCGGATTGATGGGCAGTACCGGTGAATCATCCGGCCCCCATTTGCATTTTGAAATACATCAAAATGAATGGACAGAAACGAAAGAGAACTCCATAGACCCGACAAAAATTTTCGGGATCGGGGAAATCGGCCAGCATGTTAGTGCCGGTTTAATGCCTACCAAAGCTGTAGAAGTGGGTAAAACGCTATCCGATAAGTACACAGTTAAATCCGGTGATACGCTTTGGGGAATTGCCAATAAGTACGAAACAACAGTTCATGATATAAAACAATTAAATGATTTACAGAGTGAAATCATTGTACCCGGCCAACAATTAGTGGTGGAACAGTAGAAAAGTTTGCCCGGCCATTCGGAGGTTTTAGATCCATTCCATTTTATCTTTTTACTAAAAATGCGCAGGATGTAGGTTTTTCTACTTTACAATTTTGTTTTTATATAGTATATTAAATAAAAAATATGGTTCATCTTCGGGGCTGGGTGAAATTCCCGACCGGCGGTAATAAGGTGTATCCTTTAAGCCCGCGAGTCTAATTTTTAGACAGGATTTGGTGAGATTCCAAAGCCGACAGTATAGTCTGGATGGGAGAAGATGGAGGTTTCGGTTTGTTCTGTTTTCATTTCAGGACGTTTATTTAACCTGCCATTAAACAATCTCCCCGAGGAATTTTTCTCGGGGTTTTATTGTGAGGAAGAAATCGAAACCAATTCTTCTTCTTTCTTTTGTGATGAATCACAAAAAAGGAGAGGTAGAAATGAAAAAATTTAATGTCAAAGCTTTTGTAATCATTGGAATGCTTAGTGGAGTCGCGTATGTTTTAATGCTCCTGAACTTTCCGCTCCCGGGTTTCCCAACGTGGTTAAAAATTGATTTTAGTGATATTCCTGCGTTGATAGGGGCCATGATTATGGGACCGGCAGCAGGAATACTAATCGAGTTAATTAAAAATTTATTGGACTTAATTTCAACCGGCAGTGAAACAGGTGTCCCGGTTGGTCATATTGCCAATTTTGTTACCGGAATCTGTTTTATTTTGCCAACGTATTTTGTTTATCTAAAAATTAAAACGACAAAAGGCTTAACCATTGCTTTAGCAACTGCCAGTGTGATTACGGCACTTGTGATGAGTGTACTGAATTATTTTGTATTTATCCCGATGTATGGCTACTTTTTAAATTTCCACTTGCCGAATGAAGTAGTTGTTCAAGCGATTTTGCCGTTTAATTTACTAAAAGGAATATTAATATCCGCTGTTTTCTTTGGATTATATATCAGGATGCAAAGTTGGATTCAAAAACAACAGTCTGCATTTAATCAGGTATAGATATTAAACATTAGCATAAAAGGACCGATACGAATAGTATCGGTCTTTTTATACATTACTCAAATTTGTCCGGGTCCCCATCAAAAGGTTCATCACTGACACGAATGGAATCAGTCGGACAGCCTTCGAAAGCATCCATCATATCGTCTTCTAATATTTCAGGTACTTCACTCGTACCGGTATTATCGTCAAGTATTACATATGCAATACCTTCATCATCATAATCATAAATATCTGGAGCAGCAGCACCACAGGCACCACATGCGATACATGTTTCTTTATCAACGATTGTATATTTGCCCATTCCATTATAGCCTCCTTTATTTATTCGTCTCTCTTTACATGAACGAAAGGAAGACATCTTTCATTGTAAAACTCGGGCAAAGACTTTTCAATAGATTTGTAGCTGGAAATGATCCAACCATGTTGATTATTGACAATTAGTTGAAAATCTACCTGGAGAAAAGAAAACCATTCCTTCCAACGAATTCATGGTAAAATAAAGATGGTGATACCTGTGAACTACTTTTATGCGTTAATTTTGTACTGTATATACCAATTTAAAGGTGAGCGATCAATTAAAGCTGTCCAATATTTGTTAACCGGAAAAAAATCGACACAAACATTACAAGATGCAGTTTGGTATTCATTACAACATCTTTACTCAGTATACCCGGAAATGGACGCTGATGCTTTTATTGATACAGTGAAAAAATTAGAAAAAACCGGGTCAATAGTTATTTCCAATAAAACAGTCACGCTGACTGATTCAGGTAAAAAAGCACTTTCCGAGTTGATGTCGGGATCTCCGGTACCGGAACACTTAAATGGTTGGCAATTTCACCAAATTGAACAACTTTTTTGGCAAAGGCTAACCTTACTCGTTCAAATACTTACTAATTGGGCCTATAGTGAAACGAAATTTATTCCGGTTGTTAGAGACTATCCGATCCAAAACTGGGTGAAACGTTGGCTTGGAGAGAAGCGGCAAATTTATAACAAAAAACAATTATCACTACGTTTATATCATGAACTTTTTACAATTTTTGAAATTTGTGAACAGAACCGAGAAAATCCTGATTATATCGTAGCGAGATTTACCGGCTATCAAAAACCGGGCTACACCTCAACGCAAATTGCCAAACAAGCTGCTGTAGACGAGACATATTACCTATTAGCATTTCGCAGCTGCCTTCATTTTATGATCAAAACCATTTGGCATGAAAGAGGTGAATTTCCAATCCTTTCTTCATTGCTCGCTGATCGAAAGTCACCGTGGACTTTAACCAGTTCAAGTTGGGAAACATATAAATTTTTAAAATATGGAAAGAACGTTGAGGAAATCGCAAAATTTCGTAAACTAAAGAAAAGTACCATTGAAGACCATATCATTGAAATTGCTTTACTGGATCCGACATTTTCAATTGAAACTTATGTAAAACCAGAAACACAAAAACGAATAACCGAAGCGGTAAACCTTTTACAAACGAGAAAATTAAAAACGATTAAAGACTATTTGACGGATATTGATTATTTTTCAATTCGCTTAGTCTTATCCAAAATGAATGACAAAAATGATGTTTAATTATGATTAGGAAAAAATAGGTGGGAAAATGGAGTTAGAAAAGATTTTATATGAAAAATTTTCTTATACTCAGTTTCGAAAAGGACAAAAGGAAATTATTCAATCCATTTTGAACGAAAAGGATACGTTGGCGCTTTTACCAACCGGAACAGGGAAATCATTATGCTACCAACTGCCGGGTTACTTAATGAAAGGGATGGTCTTAATTATTTCCCCGTTGCTTTCACTCATGCAGGATCAAGTTGAGCAGATGAAAATACGCGGTGAAAAACGGGTTGTTGCCATCAATTCGTTTTTAACAAGGGAGGAAAGGCGATCGGTTTTGCAGAACGTTCACAAGTACAAATTTATATATATTTCGCCTGAATTAATCCAAAACGATTTTATTTTTAAAAAAATAAAGTCCGTTCCAGTTTCTTTATTAGTTATTGACGAAGCTCACTGTATTTCCCAGTGGGGATATGATTTTCGTCCTGATTACCTTGAACTGGGACGGATTCGCCGCGAGTTGGGAAATCCTGTTACCTTAGCACTAACAGCGACTGCCCGGGAAGATGTTCAAAATGATATTAAAAAGTTCTTACATATGGAAAATGCCGAGGAATATATTAATTCTGTAGATCGGCCAAATATCGCTTTACAAGTAATCAAAGTCCGAGATTATCAGACAAAAAAACAACATTTGTTTGAACTGGTCAAGCAATTAACAGGCCCCGGTATTTTATATTTTTCCAGTAAAAAATTGGCAAATGAAGTTGCAAAAGAGTTGAATGAACGTTCTCTTGGCCCGGCGGCAGCTTACCATTCCGGGATCGATCAAGAAATGCGGATATTACTTCAACAACAATTTCTATATGATGAATTAAAAATAATGTGTGCAACAAGTGCATTTGGCATGGGTGTAAATAAAGAAAATGTCCGTTATATTATTCATTTTCATCCACCGATCAATCTCGAATCTTATTTACAGGAAATTGGTCGTGCCGGACGAGATGGAGAAAAAAGTATTGCTGTTATGCTTTATGCGGACGACGATATCTTTCTCCAACAACAATTGTTAGAATCCGAATATCCAAGCGATATTCAAATCGACCATTTTTCACGGATTCAACGATTGAAAAATTTTCTCAACAATATAGACGGGAATGTCCCGGAGAAAACAGCAGTCCCTGAAGGTTATACCGAAGTACAATGGCGACTGTTATGGAAGTTTTATATAAATAGTAAAGACGAAAATGATTTTAAAAGGAAATTGCGTTCATTTATTGACGAAAGGCTGGCAATTAAAAAGGTGAAACTGCAAGAAATAACAGATTGGATTGAATATGAAGGTTGTCGGCGAGAGCGATTGCTGATGAGCTTCCAGGAAACAAAAAGAGAAAGACACGATAATTGTTGCGATAATTGTGGACTCGATTTATCATGTTATCAACAAGCAAATGCACTAAAGAAACAGGTTCTTCCGATTAATTGGCGACATAGACTGGCGGAACTATTTTCGATAGAAATGGAGATATGAAGTGAAAAATCGACAAAAACAAATGATTGACCAATTGTCCGATCAGGAACTTTTATTAAATTTTTACATTTCTCAAGCACTAATTTTTTTTATTGCGGTCCTCCTTGCCTTTTTCCTTTTTCCGGATTTCCTAGACGTCTTTCAATTATTCGATTTCAGTAACATCAAATCCATCCTCAAAATTGGCGGAGGAGCAGGGACGCTTGTTGTCTTCATTGATTTTTTATTAATGAAATTTTTACCCTTAGCGTATTTTGATGATGGGGGAATTAATGAACGATTATTTACAAATCGTGGTGTTGTTCCGATTATTTTCATGACTCTGCTCGTTGCGTTTTGTGAAGAATTATTGTTTCGCGGTGTCTTGCAAACGAAATTTGGTCTTGTCACGGCAAGTGTTATTTTTGCACTCGTTCATTTCCGTTATTTATTCAATAAATTTTTATTTTTTGATGTCATTGTATTAAGTTTTTTTATCGGTTTCATATATGAGTGGACAGGAAATCTGGCCGTTTCGTTTTTTATGCACTTTGTTATCGATTGTTTATTAGGGCTATTTATTTATTTTAAAAACCTCCCCAAACAGAAATAAGAAGGTTGGGATGTTTAATTAAGGGAGTGGCTGATAATGGTGCAACAGGATCAGGCAGAACGATTAAGAGAATTGTCTCAACAACAAGAAGAGACGATCATGGCTTCCCATTTGCCGGCACGGAGCGAGTATCATAAGAAAAAACGGGAAGCTGCCAAAAAGAAGAAAAAGAAAAAAAGGAAAATCCAAAATCCTTTAATAAAAATTTTAGCGTTTATTTTTTTGCTATTACCGATTACGATAGGTCTTATCTACTATTATCATGTTCTTCATTCAGAGGAAGATCCGGTTAAAGACGATGATCATTTTGAACAAGTTGAATTTGAATAGAGAGTTCAATCAGAGGGAATTTTTCCATCCCTCTGATTTTTAATGGAAAACTCAAGGAATATGTTGTACAGCTTACCCATATTTTTAATATATAGATATTATGTATGGGGGAGCTGGGGTGTTGTGGAAGATGTTATTAAAAATTTGGAAGATTGGACCGATGAAGCAACAAAAGAAATGTTGCAAAATGTTGTTAAGCGAAAAAGAAAGTTTGATAAATATGAAAAACGTCATCTGATTGTTGTTTGGTTAACAGTGTTTGGATTTATTATGTACGGAATTTATTTATATATATCGGTTTACCAACCAAATTCATACTCGGCTGCTGAGATGTTCAATGCTTTTGTATCAAATTCACAGAATGGGTATTATTTATTCGCCTTGTTTGGATTATTTGGATATATGAATGTCTTGAAAAAGCAGATGGATAAATATGAAAAGGAATATCATGCGCTGCGTTGCGAAATTATTGATAAAAGTGCGGATTTATGGAAAGGTGAAGGATGGGAAAAACGCCATCTTGTATTTGAAATGATGAAAAATAAATATGATATAAATTTGTATCATGAAAATAAATGAGGAGCGGTTTCCTGAAATTATGACTGTACCAAGAACAAATAATTAAATTTTTCATACGATACAATAGGAGTTGCAACAGTCAGGAGGCCGAACTTATGCGGTTAGAGCGAATTGATGGAAACCAAATAAAAATTTTTTTGACATATGATGAATTGGTGGAACTTGGACTTTCAGAGGATGATGTGGATAAAAATTCTTTAAAATGGCATCAACTCTTTTTCAATATGATAAACGAAGCCTATGAGGAATTTGAACAATTTATGGAAGGGACAATTATTATAGAGGTATATTCTCTTCAAACTCAAGGGTTGGTTATTTCGTTCACGTTAAAAGAGGATGATGATTTTAGTTTTGAAAATGATCTATTTCAATCTCAAGATTGGAATGACTCAACTCAAGTAAATGCAGAGTTCTTATATCTTTTTACAGATATAGAAAATTTGCTCCAATTTGCCCACCGGATTTATCCGGTTTGGCAGGGAGGCTCGCTTTTTACCTATAAAAATCATTACTATTTATATTTACTGATTAACGATGAAACAAAAATTGACCAAATCTCCTCAATCCTCTCTGAATACGGGGACAATTCCCCCATCACATATGCATTTCTTGAAGAATACGGACGATGTTTAATCAATGAATCTGCCATTCAAATCTTGATGAAACATTTCCAAAATCTATGAGTCTCTTATGAAAAGAGACTCATATCGATTCATGTTGCTTTAGTCCTGCAAACCCTGTCATTTTTCTTGCATTATATTAAATTCTGTGTATACTTAGTTTTGAATAACAAATATTTGTCGGTGTATTAGGAGGTTTACAAATGACCACCCAAAAGGGTTCAGAGCATTTCGATACTGAAGAAAAAAATGATGTATTAGCATCAACGCAAACGATAATACGTGAAGCACTTGATAAATTAGGTTACTCAGAAGACGTATATGAATTGTTAAAAGAACCTCTCCGGATGATTACAGTAAAGATTCCGGTTCGGATGGATAACGGTACAACGAAAGTTTTTACCGGTTATCGGGCACAACATAATGATGCGGTCGGTCCGACAAAGGGAGGAATCCGCTTTCATCCTAATGTTACTGAGCGGGAAGTCAAGGCACTGTCCATTTGGATGAGTTTAAAATGTGGGATTGTCGACCTGCCTTATGGTGGAGGAAAGGGCGGGATTGTTTGTGATCCACGGACAATGTCATTTCGAGAGTTGGAAGCTTTAAGTCGCGGCTATGTAAGAGCGATCAGTCAGTTGGTCGGTCCGACAAAAGATATTCCGGCACCGGATGTTTTTACTAATTCGCAAATCATGGCGTGGATGATGGATGAATATAGCCGGATTGATGAATTTAACTCACCGGGTTTTATTACCGGGAAACCGTTAGTTTTAGGCGGTTCACATGGACGAGATTCTGCAACGGCTAAAGGTGTTACGATTTGTATCCGTGAAGCAGCCAAAAAGCAGGGATTTCATTTAGAAGGAGCCCGTGTTGTCGTTCAAGGTTTCGGTAATGCTGGCGGCTTTTTATCAAAATTCATGCATGACGCCGGTGCCAAAGTAATCGGGATTTCTGATGCTTACGGTGCGTTGTATGATCCGGATGGTTTGGATATAGATTATTTACTGGATAAAAGAGACAGTTTTGGAACGGTAACGAATTTATTTAAAAATACGATTTCCAATCAGGAATTACTGGAATTAGATTGCGATATACTTATTCCGGCTGCAATCGAAAATCAGATCACCGAAGAAAATGCACATCGTATTAAAGCAAATATTATTGTTGAGGCCGCAAATGGTCCGACAACTTTAGAAGCAACAAAAATTTTAACGGAACGCGGAAAATTAATCGTCCCTGATGTGTTAGCTTCAGCGGGGGGCGTGACCGTTTCCTATTTTGAGTGGGTACAAAATAATCAAGGATATTACTGGTCAGAAGAAGAAGTAGAAGAGAAATTAGAAAAAATTATAGTTAGAGCGTTCAATAATGTTTACAATACCGCTGCCACCAGAAAAATAAATATGCGGTTAGCTGCTTATATGGTTGGTGTTCGTAAATTAGCAGAAGCATGCCGTTTTCGAGGTTGGGTCTAATCATTGTATTTTTTTTAAGTACGAAAATTGATGGAATAAGGCAATTCCAGATGCTGGAATTGCCTTATTCCATTAATTTAAGTTTAAACCTCCACGTAACTCGCTTTAAATTAATGTTGAAAGAATGCCCTTATTCTCCTATCATTAGATTAAAAGAAATTAACGGTCACATCAGATGAACTTGTTGAGGAGGATTTACTATGCATTATGAGGAGTGCATCATCGTTGGCGGTGGTCCTTGTGGGTTAGCTGCAGCTATTCGTTTAAAAGAAATTGGGATTAACCCATTAATTATTGAAAAAGAAAATATTGTTCATTCAATTTATCGATTTCCAACACACCAAACTTTTTTCAGCTCAAGTGATCGATTGGAAATTGGCGGTGTTCCTTTTATTACGGAAAACCGCAAACCGACTCGCAATCAAGCTTTGGCATATTATCGTGAAGTGGTCAAAATAAAACAACTGCGGATTGCACCGTTTGAAGCAGTCGAATCGGTGGGGAAAACTGGAGACCTTTTTACCGTAACTACCTCAAAGGATCGATATGAAGCAAAATTTATTATCATCGCGACCGGGTATTATGATCACCCAAACGATATGAATATACCCGGCGAGGAATTACCGAAAGTATTCCATTATTTTAAAGAGGCACATCCTTACTTTGGCCAAAATGTTGTTGTTATCGGGGGTAAAAACTCAAGTGTCGATGCGGCTTTGGCACTTCAGCAAGCAGGAGCGAAAGTAACGGTCTTGTACCGCGGTTCCGAATATTCAAATCATATTAAACCATGGGTGTTGCCTGAATTTGAGGCAATGGTGAGAAACGGAAAGATTGCGATGGTGTTTCAAGCGAATGTAATTGAAATAACTCCAAATTCAGTTATCTATGAGGTTGACGGAAAAAGAGAAGAAATAGCTAATGATTTTGTTTTTGCGATGACAGGGTACCATCCGGATCATCTTTTCCTTACTAAAATGGGGGTAACCATCGATCCGGTAACCGGTCGGCCGTTTTTTAACGAAGAAACCATGGAGACTAATGTGGAAGGTATATTTATTGCCGGTGTGATTGCTGCCGGAAACAATGCAAATGAAATTTTTATTGAAAACGGTCGATTTCACGGGGACTTAATTGCCAATGAAATAAAAAAACGATTAAATTCATGATTTCTTGGAAAATGGACCTGCCCTGTCTGTTAGAAACTACTTAAAAAAAGATCAGATAGCAATAGTTCTTTTTGAAAAATTAAGTGTATACAAAATGGTGTTTGTTTGTGGACTGATGGTATTGTCTAATTCAATAAGAAAGCTTACTTACAAAACATCGCATTTTCTTAGTAACGATAATGAGAAGAGGATAGGAAAAGTATGCTATCCTCTTAGTTTATGTTGTATGAATATAGTTTCGACATTATCAGTAAAGGAAAGCAACTATTCATGAAACCAAGATTCAATTTTTTTAAGATCATTTGTTTTTTCTAAAGCTATTTGTAATTTGATTCTTGCTTTTTGACCGTTCAATCCGTTTGAAAATATGATTCCCAATTGTTTTAATTGGACGCCACCGCCTTCATAAGCATAAATATCCTCGACAATACCGTTGAAACAGCGGGAGACCAGGACAATTGGAATTTTTTTATCCAATAATGCTTTAACCCCCGGCAAACACATCGGCGGTAAATTGCCTTGTCCGAGTGCTTCGATAACCAAACCGTCAATACTCATTTGACTTAGATAGTAAAAAAGTGATGCATCCATGCCGGCGTATGCTTTGACAAGTTCAACTCGCTTTGTCAGCTCTTTAATTGACAGCTTTGATTCCAATTTTGGCTGGTAATGGAAAACAATTTCTTTTTTTGTAACAATGCCTATCGGTCCATATTGCGGACTTTGGAAAGTTGATAAATTACTCGTGTGTGTTTTTGTGACATTTTTTGCGGTATGGATTTCATCATTTAATACGACAAGAACACCTTTACTTTTTGCTTGATCGTGAACCGCCGTGCGAATCGATGTTAAAAAGTTATAAAATCCGTCCGTACCAATTTCATTGCTTGACCGCATTGCACCGGTAATAATGATCGGAACATCGGTTTCAATGGTCAAATTTAAGAAGTATGCTGTCTCTTCCAAAGTATCTGTTCCGTGGGTAATGACAAATCCGTCAACACCACCTTTTTCAAGATAACGATCGATGATTTTCTTTATTTGTAACATCTCTTTTGGTGTAATATGTGGTGATGGAAGATTGAATGGAGTTTCGAAAATGATATCGGCCATTTTTTCCATTTCATCAGCTTTATCTAATAATGGATTGGATAAATGTGGCTTAACAGATTTTGAATTCGCATCTTCATACATTGATATCGTTCCACCAGTAAGAATAACAACTATTTTCTTCATAAAATCCTCCAAGTGAACAGTCTTTTACATATTTTCAATTTTTTTTATTCATGATACGATGGTAAAAAAGAATTGAAATGAGGCGGGTCATGTTTACAATCATTTCAGCCGGTATTGCACCGGGTTTTGCCCTTCTATCCTATTTTTACTTAAAAGATGAATACGAGAAGGAACCTCTAAAAGAAGTATTTCGCATATTTTTACTCGGCATGATTATGGTATTCCCTATTATGTTTATACAATATGTACTGGAAAAAGAGCAAGTGTTGCCGCTCGATTCCGTAAAAGCATTTACCACCGGTTTTTTAGAAGAGTTTTTTAAATGGTTTATCATTTATTTTACTATCTATAAATCTATGGAATTTGATGAGCATTATGACGGGATTGTTTATGGGGTGTCCATTTCACTGGGATTTGCTACAGCTGAAAATATATTATATTTGTTAGGAAATGGCATCAAATATGCGATAGGCAGAGCTATTTTACCGGTATCCAGTCATGCATTATTTGGCGTAATCATGGGATATTATATTGGAAAAGCAAAGTTTATGAAACGGGACGAACATCATCCATGGATGTTCTATTCATTAGTTTTTCCAATTTTATTGCACAGTTTATACGACTATATTTTGTTAAAAGAAAAGGTTTGGTTAATGATCATTATTCCGTTTATGGTGTTTCTTTGGTGGCTGGCATTGAGAAAAGTAAAAAAAGCGAAACATAATCAACTCCATTACAGGAAAGTGACGGACATTTTTTACCGTGATTCGGGCGGTTAAAAAGTAACCGAAAAAAAGCCCTTTTACGAGCTGAGAAAAAAACTGGTCTGACTTTATCAAGTACAGACCAGTTTTGTACTTTTTACGATAATGATTGCAATTCACTTTCCAATTGCTTAATTACTTGGTTTATTTGAGTCATTTCATCCGTCAGCCGTTTTTTCATTTCTTCATTATCAAGGTTTTTCGAGAATTCATCCAGTTTTTCATCAAGTAATCTTTTGTTTTCATCAATTTTACTCTTCAATTCCAGTTTTCTTCTTTCATTGTCCATATTATTTTTCATAGATTGAAGTTGTTTAATTTTATCTTCATAATGGGCAATTTGTTTATCAATTTGTTCTTCAGATAGGAAAGATCTTTCATTAAAATCATTTAACAATGGGATTGAAAAGTTGAACAATGGACTTGTTTCTGCGAAAAACTTTTGCATCTCACTTGAAAACTTTTGAAATTCATTTTCAATATCTGTTTTCAATTGATTAGCAGTGGTTAATTCTTCCCATGTCTGATCAAATAACGTTTGATCTTTATTTTTTACTGCTTCTTCTAATTTCATCCTGTACTTATTAAATGTTTTGTCATCCATAGCATTGGTGGTAAACCGATAGATTGCCCCGTTTGGCGCCTTCATTTCCAATTCTTTTTGACCTTCCATCATTGATTTCCAAAAATCTTTATTAAAAAACGGGAACATCAGGAAAACCTCCTTAGTTTGACTATATTTGACCTTTCCTACTTTTGTTATACCTCATTGCTGGAAGATTTTCAACTAATTTACATTAGGGAAATTTCCAAGTATGAGAAGTTTTTCCTCGTTAGATTTATTCTATCCAAAACTTTGATTTTTATATGTAATAAGTCTTGTAATGTACTCCTAAGTATTCTTTTGCATAAAAAACCAATTCTTACAAAAAATAGTGATACTTGATTATTACATCATGGAGGGACAACAATATGATTACACGAAAGAAATGGATGAAACTAACAATTATTATGTTTATATGCACGTTTTTATTAGTTTCGGGTGTACATGATCGCGATGCTAAAGCATTCTCCAATCAAGTCATACAAATTGGAGCGGTTGGAGACGATGTTATTGAATTACAATCACGTTTACAATATTTAGGATTTTATACAGGGAAAATTGATGGCGTTTTCGGATGGAGAACATATTGGGCTTTACGAAATTTTCAATATGAGTTTGGCTTAAAAATTGATGGATTAGCAGGAGCGACAACAAAGCAAAAACTTGCCCGGGCAAGCCAATATAATGAAAAATATGTGAAGGACCAGATAAATAAGGGGAATAAATTCACGCATTATGGTGGTGTTGATTTAAACAAACAAAAAACAGAAGGAAAGGACGGAGCTGCCGGAAAAACAAATCAAAAACCTACAAATAGGGCACCCCAAGGAAACAATCAAAATCAAAAACCGGCAGGAAACAATCAAAATCGAAATACGGCAAATAATAATCAACAAGCGCGCGGTAATAATCAAGGTGGTGGAACAGCCAATCAACAACCCGCCACACCTGCCCCACCTGCTAAACCAACTGCAACAAATGTTCCAAATGGATTTTCGCAAAATGATATCAAGTTAATGGCAAATGCCGTTCACGGTGAGTCACGTGGCGAACCGTACATCGGACAAGTTGCAGTTGCGGCAGTCATTTTAAACCGGTTAGAAAGCCCTTCATTCCCGCATACGATTGCAGGGGTCATTTTTGAACCCGGTGCATTCACTGCAGTTGCAGATGGTCAAATATGGTTAACACCGAATGAAACTTCGAAAAAAGCAGTTCTTGATGCGATTAACGGTTGGGATCCTACCGGTGGTGCAATTTATTACTTTAACCCAAATACAGCTACAAACAAATGGATTTGGTCAAGGCCACAAATTAAACAAATTGGAAAACATATATTCTGTAAATAAGGGGTGAAGACATGATAAGAAATATATTGATCGGCGTTTTGACAGTCGGCATAGTCGGAGTCGGTATTTGGGGTTATCAAGAACATAAAGAAAAGAACGCAATTTTAATCAATGCGGAAAATAACTATCAACGGGCCTTCCATGAACTGACCTATAATATTGATATTTTACATGATAAAATCGGAACAACGTTAGCAATGAGTTCCAGAACAAGTCTTTCCCCGACGCTTGCAGAGGTATGGAGAATTACTTCGGAAGCCAATAATTCCGTGGGTCAATTGCCCTTAACACTGCTTCCTTTTAATAAAACAGAAGAATTTCTGTCGAATATTGGCGACTTTAGTTATAAAACCGCTGTCCGTGATTTAGAAAAAGAACCCTTGACAGATGAAGAATATAAAACATTGCAATCATTATATTCTCAGGCGGCTGAAATTCAAAATGAACTACGGAAAGTCCAACATCTTACATTGAAAAACAATTTGCGGTGGATGGATGTAGAAATGGCGATTGCATCCGGAAGGGAAGCTGCTGACAATACCATTATTGATGGCTTTAAAACTGTCGAAAAAAAAGTGGAAGGGTATTCCGAAACAGACATGGGGCCGATTATGACGAGTATGGAAAAAAAGGAATCGGGTTATCGCAATTTGCCTGGTAAAAAAATAACAAAGAATGAAGCTGTAAATATCGCAAAAAAATATACAAAAGTTTCCCAAAACGCAAAAACAAAAGTGGTTGAAAACGGAAAAGGGTCCGACTTTGGTTTTTATAGTGTTTCCATCCAAGATAAAAATGGCGAAACCAATATGGATATTACAAAAAAAGGTGGATACCCGATTTGGCTGATCAATAGTCGAGATGTAAAAGAACAAAAAATCAGCTTAAATGATGCCTCCATAAAAGCCAATCAATTTTTGACTGAACGGGGATTTAAAGATTTAGAGCTGTTTGAAAGTACTCAGTATGATCATATTGGTTTATTCAATTTTGTTACGAAAAAGAATAATGTCCGTATTTATCCGGAATCCATTATGGTGAAAGTAGCATTAGATGATGGAAGTATCATCGGTTTTTCCGCAGAACAATATTTAGGTACAAATAATAAACACAAGGAAATTCCAAGTGCGAAAATTTCAGAGGAAGAAGCACGCAAAGCCATTAACAAAAATGTCAATGTAATGGAAACCCGTTTAGCTATCATTAATAATGAAGTGAATGATGAAGTGCTTTGCTATGAGTTTCTTGGAACATTAGATAATGATACGTACCGGATTTATGTAAATGCACAGGATGGTTCTGAAGAATATGTGGAAAAATTACAAAATGCTGAACCAATTTATGAAGATGTTGCCAATGGCAAAGCATGAATAATGTCAACTTCACTCAGTGGGAAGTTTACCCACTGAGTGTTTACTGAACAAATCGGACGCATGGGGCGGGTCCCTCTCCCACTTTTCTTTTGATCATTGACTTGCCGTTAAGTTGGGATAAATTTGTCTGAAAATCTTAAAGGAAATTGCTGTTTTCCCTTTTACGTGTCATAATGATGATAGAGAAGATTAAATCTGGGGAGGGAGATCTTATTGTTTAAACTCGGAACGGTTCTAACCATTGAAAAGGTAAATGATGATCAATTCCAACGTTTTAAAAGTAAATTTATGGATTTTGATGAAGATACCATTTTTATTGACTATCCCGTTGAACTTAATTCAAAGCGGTTATTATATGTTATGAATGATGAACAACTAAAGGTTTCCTTTGTAGAAGAAGAGTCTGAGCAAGCATATCAATTTAACACCATGGTTATTGGTAAGCAAAAGAAAGCGATTCCATTACTAGTATTATCTAGACCGAAACAGGAGGATATTGTGCGTATTCAGCGGCGGGAATTTGTTCGAATAAATTATGCAATTGATGTTGCTGTTCATCCTTTATATAACGAGTTTGCTCCTTTTAATACAATCACAAATGATATAAGTGCTGGGGGAGCATCAATTTTTGTTCCCAAAAATATACCAATAAGTCAACATCAAGAAATTCTTTGTTGGTTTGTTTTACCGAGAAGATCAGGAGAATACCATTATTTAAAATTCACATGTGAGGTTATTCGAATCATAGACTATAATGAAACTAGGAAGATTTTTTCCTTAAAGTTTTTGAATAATAGCCAAAAGCAAGAACAAATATTACTTCAATTTTGTTATGAAGCTCAAGTAGCTTTAAGGAAAAAAGAATTAAATGAGTAGTATATTTTGCCTTTATTTCATCCATAATAGTGACAAATTATGGATGGTGAAGAGAAATGAGGCAAGTAGAAAGAGTCATTATGAAACTGGTAATCATTCACGCGATCTTCCTAATACTTTGTCAATTACTTTTTCATCACTTTAATGCATTTCCCGAATTAAAAGAATTGACACAGTATGAAGGGGTAACGAAAGAAAATTTTTCAAAAGTGTTAGAAACCTTTCATTCCCCCTAAGGGCAGGTATATACCTGCTTTTTCTTTTTGCATTAAGAAAATTTTAATTTCAAAAAGGATGTAAATTTAAATGCAGCAGGAAGTTTTTAGGTGCTATTATGGAAAAAATCATCAGCTGGTCTGCTTTTGATTAATTATTTATGATAAAATAAAGTGAAATAATTAAGTTTTATGTTGTAAATAATTTTTATATGGATTGAAAGAGGTTTTTATTCTATGGAAAAAAAGATTTCGATTGCAATTGATGGTCCCGCAGCGGCCGGAAAAAGTACAGTTGCCAAAATTGTTGCCCAAAAACTTTCATACATTTATATCGATACGGGGGCTATGTATCGGGCAATAACATGGAAAGCGATAAATCGGAAAATAAATTTAGAAAACGAACAGGACCTGTATCAGTTATTAAAAATGACAAATATAGAATTAAAACAAGATGGTAAAAACCAACGAGTATTTGTTGATGGTAAGGATGTCACCGTGGAAATTAGACTACCGGAAATAACTAATCATGTATCCATTGTTTCAAAACATAAATTGGTTAGGGAAGAAATGGTAGCCAGACAACAACAATTGGCAAAAAATGGTGGAATTGTCATGGATGGCAGGGATATTGGGACATATGTACTTCCAAATGCTGAAGTGAAAATTTTCTTAAAAGCGAGTGTAGAAGAACGGGCGAAAAGGCGCCACCAAGAAAACATGCGAAAAGGAATTCCTTCCGACTTTGAACAATTGAAGAACGATATTGCCAATAGAGATCGCTTGGACTCTGAACGAGAATTTGCCCCTTTGAAGAAAGCGAGAGATGCGATTGAAATTGATACAACGTCATTGTCGATTGAACAAGTTGTTGAAAATATAATGGCACTTGTTTTTGAAAGGATGGAATAATATGTTTTTCTACAAATTTGCACGTATTATTGTAAAAATCATTCTTACCCCATTATTCCGGATCGAAACAATTGGATTGGAAAACATCCCGAAAGAAGGGGGAATCGTTTTATGTTCGAACCATATTAACAATCTCGATCCCCCGGTTGTCGGAATTACCATGAAAAGACCGGTTATTTTCATGGCAAAAGAAGAGCTGTTCAATATTCCGGTATTAAATAAAATTATCCGACTTTGTCATGCTTTTCCCGTTAAGCGGGGTAAAGCCGATCGGGAAGCACTTCGGAAAGGTTTGGAAACATTAAGGGAAGGAAAGGTGTTGGGGGTTTTTCCTGAAGGGACCAGAAGTAAAACAGGTGAACTTGGAAAAGGAATGTCCGGGGTTGGTTTTTTTGCATTGAAATCGGATGCTTACGTAATACCTTGTGCTATTATCGGAACTTATAAACCTTTTCGAAAAACAAAAATAGTTTATGGAAAGCCGATTCCTTTTGATGAATTACGAAATAAAAAAACTTCAGCTGAAGAAGCAACGGAATTAATTATGACTCATATTAAAGAAATTTTGTTACAATATAAATAATGTGTTGACAAATAGGAATTTTTATTAGAAGTTAAGTAAAGGTAATTATTTTCCTTTATAATAAACATTGGTGTCAAGTTAAGGAGGAGTACATATGACTGAAAATACAAACGAAACGATGAATGAGATAGAGGTTCAAAGTTTTTCAGTGGGAGATTATGTTACCGGTCAGGTGACGAAAGTGGAAGACAAGCAAGTAATCGTCAATATTCCTAACAGTAAATTGGATGGAATTATTCCGATTAGCGAATTGAGTGCCCTTCATATAGAAAAGGCTGAAGACGCCGCTCAACTGGGCGATGAATTAACTTTAGTCGTTACAAAAGTGGAAGATGAAGCACTTATATTATCAAAACGGCGCGTCGATGCTGAAAAAGCGTGGGAAAGTTTAAGTGAAAAAAGTGCAAATGGCGAATATATTGAAGCAACAGTAAGTGATGTCGTAAAAGGTGGTCTTGTTATTGATGTCGGTGTCCGTGGATTTGTCCCGGCTTCACTCGTTGATGATCACTTTGTAGAAGACCTTTCAATTTATAAAGGGCAAACAATGACATTTAAAATCGTTGAATTGGATAAAGAAAAAAATCGGTTAATCTTATCTCATCGTGATGTTGTCAAGGAACAAAATGAACAGAAAAAGCAAGAAGTATTGGCAAATTTGAAAGAGGGAGAGGTGATCGAAGGTACGGTCGAACGAGTTACCGACTTTGGTGCATTCGTTAATATCGGTGGTATCGACGGTTTAGTTCATATTTCCCAGCTTTCTCATCAACATGTAAATCATCCTTCAGAGGTTGTTCATGTAGGTGACCAAGTGAAAGTGAAAATCCTTGCTGTTGATCCAGAGAAAGAACGAGTATCCCTATCAATTAAAGATACATTACCGGGTCCATGGGAAGGAGTAAGTGAAAAACTTCCTGTTGGTTCTGTTGTAGAAGGAACGGTAAAACGGCTTGTTTCCTTTGGTGCCTTTGTTGAAGTACTGCCTGGCGTAGAAGGTCTTGTCCATATTTCACAAATTTCACAAAAACATATAGGAACACCGCATGAAGTGTTGAAGGAAGGGCAAACAGTAACTGTAAAAGTTTTGAGTGTCAATGAAGCTGAAAATCGTCTTTCCCTTTCGATGAAGGAGTTAGAAAAACCGGAAGTAAAAGAAGATGTGGAACTCCCACAAGAAGAAAGAGGTTTCCAATTAGGTGATATGATCGGTGACCAATTGAAAAAATTAAAACTGTGAGTTAAATAAAGAAAACTCGGCATTCCTCTCGCCGAGTTTTCTTTATGTCTTGGTAAAAGAAACGAGCCTGGCCGCCAAAATCATGCCCTCACCATCTTACTACGAAATAGCCTAACTTCTCTTCTTGCTCATCGTTTATATTTGTAAGACTCTCAAGGATAATTTTGCCCTTTTTTAGCTAATAGGAAAGTATAAATTTTCCAATTTCTACTTTCCTAACGCATAAGTGCAACTACGGCTCTGCTCTCGCCAAAAGCTCGGCAATCGCCGAGTTTTCTTTAGTGAATTCAAAGTATCGTTATGTTTTAAAATACATAATTTTGCTCATAATGGAAAAGATAGGAGGGAGTATATGACAGGTTTTGTTTTCTTCGGACTTGCTTGGGCGGGATGGATTTATTCTACATTTATTATGGAAAAAACAAATCCCTATCGATTTCCAATAGCTGCATACCTTCTTGTAACAATCATTTTGTCTGTTTTTAAGATTCGGTTTCTCGGACTTGATATATCGTTAGCAACTTTATTTTTATTATTCATATCTTTTTTAACATTTATAAAATTACCCTTTTGGAAACTTCTATATTGTACCATCGGGATTTTTATTGTATCGAGTGCAACAGCTGTTTTTTACCTCATATCTTTATATGATCCGGTGTGGATATTTATTGATCAGCAGATATTGCTTAGTTTTCTTGGCGCTTGTTTAGCTGTTTTACTTTTTAAAGAATATAAGGCAAGAATTTTTTCAACTATTATTGGACTTATTCAAGGAGATATCCTTTATGCGATCATTTTAAAAAAATTCTCCATTGATTTTCCGATTGGCAGTTTCGCTTTTCTGGATGGTTTGACCTTGACTTGTGTTTTTATAACGATCTGGTCCGGTTTTGAATATTTACAAACGACTTTTGAACATAAAAACTTTCAGCAAAAGAAGGAGAAACAATTGTAATATGAGTGAATACGTATATCCGGTATTATTTGGAATGGCATGCGGTCTGTTTGATCGTATATTAATGTTACGAACGGATTATCGGCAATATCCTACTTATTTACACGGGAAAATTATCCATGTAGCACTAGGATTTATTGCCTCAGCTTTAGGAGCAGTAGCAGTCCCGGCTTTAATGGAAGAAAATATTACCGCGATTACGTTTTTGACGGTTGCTGCTTCTCAATTTCGGGAAGTTCGCAATATGGAAAGAAATACGTTAGCACAGCTTGATTCTTATGAATTAGTTTCCCGTGGCAGCACATATATCGAGGGAATCGCAGTTGCTTTTGAAAGCCGCAATTATTTAGTTATCTTTACGGCAATGATTACAACATTGGTTTATATCGAGTTTAATATTGTTGTTGGACTAATTGCTGCCTTGATTTGCATACTTATTTCAAAAAAATTGATGGGTGGCGGGAAACTGAAAGATATTGTTGATATTGAATTTGTCAAACCGCATTTTGTTAATGAGGGACTTTATATCGATAATATTTATATTATGAATATCGGCCTTCCCCAAAGGCAGGAAGAAATATTAAAATACGGCATGGGATTTATCTTGAAGCCGAAAAACTTCGATGCTCGTTCGACGATAGCCAATTTAGGGCAACGACAAGCCATTTTACATGATGTCGCAGTCGCTTTAGGCGTTTATCGAGATTCGGGAACACCGGCTCTTGTGCCGCTTGCAAAACGGGATTTGGAAGACGGACGGGTTGCCGTTTTTGTTTTACCACAAAATCGCGATATTCAAAGGGCCCTTGAAATTATCGGCAATACACCAACTTTGGAAAATGCAATAAGAATGCCGACAGAAAGAAATACGAAAGAGGAATGAATTTGGTTATGTCTATTGAAAAAATGATCCTTGCAATAATTACGACGAATCCAAAGAAAGCTCCGAGTGGAATTGCTGTATTCCATTGTGATAACCAAGAGGAAATGTATAAAATATGCTCTGTTTTAGAACCGATTTTAGATGGAATTGCCCATAAAATAACTGATGAAATCATGATTATCGTAAAACATTAATCCAATTTGGCAAATGAGTTATAATTTGGTAAAATATATTGGGACATTTTCTTCGGATAATTTGTAAATGGAAGACGGATGGATTAAACCCTTCTTTATGGCTAGAAGGGTTTATTTTCTATCATTTATATAAATAGATGGATAGCAAGCGATGATTCGCTTCAATCAGATATTAGCCTAGGGGATAATTAATTGAAAATCCTTGAAACTTGCCATTCCATTAAAATAGCCATGAAAGAATCTTAAGAAGTGATGAAGAGGTGAAGAATATGTCAATGCCAGTAGTAGCTATAGTTGGCAGGCCAAATGTCGGTAAATCAACAATATTTAACAGAATCGTCGGGGAACGTATTTCAATTGAGGAAGATGTCCCCGGTGTGACAAGAGACCGTATTTACGGAAAAGGAGAATGGTTAAATGTTGAATTTAATATTATCGACACCGGTGGAATTGATATCGGAGACGAACCGTTCCTCGAACAAATCCGCTGGCAGGCACAAATTGCCATTGATGAAGCAGATGTGATCATTATGATAACAAGCGGTAGAGACGGTGTGACGGCGACTGATGAAGAGGTGGCGAAAATATTATACCGTTCAAAGAAACCGGTTGTTTTAGCGGTCAATAAAGTGGATAATCCGGAAATGCGTGATCAAATTTATGATTTCTACTCATTAGGATTCGGGGACCCGTTTCCGATTTCCGGAAGTCATGGTCTTGGCCTTGGTGATTTACTCGATGAAGTTGTGAAACATTTTCCAAATAAAGCTGCTGCCGATTACGACGAGGATGTTATTAAATTTTCATTAATTGGCCGCCCGAATGTCGGTAAATCTTCTTTAGTCAATGCAATATTGGGTGAAGAACGGGTAATTGTCAGTGATATTGCCGGGACAACAAGAGATGCGGTCGATTCGCCTTATACATATGAAGGGCAAAACTATGTCATAATGGATACGGCAGGAATTCGTAAAAAAGGGAAAGTTTATGAGAGTACGGAAAAATATTCGGTCCTCCGTGCGTTAAGAGCAATTGAACGTTCTGATGTGGTTCTTGTTGTTATCGATGCTGAAGAAGGAATTATTGAACAAGATAAACGGATTGCGGGGTTACCTCACGAGGCCGGACGCGGAGTCATCATCGTCGTTAATAAATGGGATGCCATTGAAAAAGATGAAAAAACAATGAATGAATTTGAAAAGAAAATACGTAATCAATTTTTATTTCTTGATTATGCACCGATCGTTTTTGTTTCCGCAAAAACAAAAAAGAGGTTACATACATTGATCCCGATGATTAAACTCGTCAGTGAAAATCATTCACTGAGAGTACAAACGAATGTGTTAAACGATGTGATTATGGATGCGGTTGCCATGAATCCGACACCAACGGACAAAGGGAAACGGCTGAAAATCTATTATATAACCCAAGTATCCGTAAAGCCTCCAACTTTTGTTTTGTTTGTAAATGACCCGGAATTACTGCATTTTTCCTATGAACGTTTTTTAGAAAATCGGATCCGGGACGCTTTCGGATTTTTAGGAACCCCGATTAGAATCATTCCGCGAGCTAGAAAATAAAGGAGTGGAGAAAATGACGAATAAAACGTTAACCGTATTAGGTGCCGGAAGCTGGGGAACTGCACTTTCCCTTGTTCTTGCCGACAACGGGCATGATGTACGGTTATGGAGTTATCATAAGGAACAAGCAGAAAAAATCAATCAAACGAAAATGAATGAAAATTATTTACCGGATATTTTACTGCCGGAAACGATAATTGCTTATCATGATTTAGAGGAAGCAATTAAAAACTGTGAAATCATTATTGTCGCAGTCCCTACAAAAGCTGTCCGGGAAGTGATGAAAAAATTATTAAATTATATAAAGAATCCGGTTACGATCGTTCATGTATGTAAAGGAATTGAACCCGGTTCTTTAAAGCGCGTTTCCGAAATAATTAAAGAGGAAGTTCCTGAATATCTATTGAAAGATATTGTCGTTCTGTCCGGGCCTTCCCATGCTGAGGAAGTAAGTCTGCGCCACCCGACAACGGTTGCAGTTGCTTCGGAAAATCTTGCAGTAGCTGAAATGGTTCAAGAATTATTTATGAATACGAATTTCCGGGTCTATACAAATCCGGATGTAATCGGTGTTGAAATCGGCGGGGCATTGAAAAATATTATTGCCCTTGCAGCAGGTATTTCAGATGGACTCGGTTATGGGGATAATGCCAAAGCCGCATTAATGACAAGAGGACTTGCCGAAATTGCCCGTCTTGGGACAAAGATGGGGGCGAATCCGCTCACTTTTTCCGGATTGACAGGAATTGGTGATTTAATTGTAACATGTACGAGTGTGCATTCGAGAAACTGGCGAGCCGGAAACGCATTAGGTAAAGGAGAAAGTTTGCAGGAGATTTTACATAACATGGGACAAACGGTTGAAGGAGTTCGCACAACAAAAGCAGCCTATCAATTGGCAGAAAAATATCAAGTCAATATGCCAATTTCAATCATATTATATAAAGTGCTGTTTGAAAATTTAAATCCGAAAGCAGCTGTTGATGAATTAATGACAAGAAAAAAGACACATGAGATGGAGGATTTAGTCAACATTTTACAAAATGAATGATCTTCACGATTACGAAGATGGAATATTTCAATGAAAATGGGCCTTCGAAGATACAGAATATTTTATTTGTGCATAGAATATGGTGTGTTTTAACGAGGGTTGGGTATTAATTGTCTGATAAGCTGAAAGAAGTGTACGCCTCCGCTTCATTCAGCTTTTTCTTTTTGTTCGTTAACAACAGAGATGCATGTACATATTTCAATACAGTTTATTAAAATTATGATAGAATGGATGACGAAAAACACTTTATAATTATTGAAATACTCAAAAAGGGGTGAACAGGTTGTCTTTAGCCTTAACAAAAATGTGGATATCATTTGCGGCTATGGGTTTTATGTTTCTTTCCATCGTTCTCATTTATTTAAGCCGCTATAAATTGAAAATGAGACTTTTACGAATACTGACGGCCTTTGTTGCATACGGATTGATGATTTACTCCGGTATCATTATCTTTATTATCGTTTTTTCCGGTCCAACGATTGAATGAAATTTTTCAAGTATTCCTATTTTAACTGTCGTTAACTGAATAAAACAATAACCATTTGGACATGCGGGGATGTGAAATAACAGGGTGAAAAAAGCAATATTCCTTTTTACGATTATGAGCATTTGTTTTATACTCAGCGGGTGTTTATATCCGGAAGACGATCAGGCAAAACGTTTACCGAATGAAGTGGAAGTTGAAGCTGTTCAAAAAGCGGTAGATAACTATTATCAAGATAATGACGGAATTTTACCGATAAAAAATAAAGATGACGAAACAGACATGTTTATGAAATATTTGGTTGATTTCAAACGGATTGTCCCGCAATATTTATCGGAAATCCCGAAAAATGCTTATGAAAATGGTGGCGTGTTCCAGTACGTTATTATGAATCCGGAAACGAACCCGACCGTCAAAATTTTTGATTTACGAATTGCTGAGAAAATTAGAGAGGTAAATTACCGTTTAGTATCTAAAGAATATCCTCCGTTTAAAGAAGTAATCGGTAAAAACGCATTTTCTTTAGACTATAAGAAATTAGGATTTGAAGAAGATCCAATGATAGAAAGTCCCTATACCGGAAAGAACTTGCCTTTGATTATGTCCGGTGAGGGTGAGCTTTATGTCGATTATACAAATGACCTTTACCAACTATGGGAAACAGGTAAACTTTCAAAAGTAAAACCGGGTGAAGATATTCGAATAATGTTGGCGGAGCAATCTATTTTTGTACCGGCCTATTCTCTTCCGTATACAATTGATGAACAAGGGAAACCGGTTTTTATGGAGAAAAAGGAATGAAGTGATTTACGTTGTGCTGACTCCTATATGCATTTATCAAAAAATTTTTCGCTATCCTTGGAATTTACTTCATTGTTGAAAAGTTAATCTTTCAAAAAGTATAAAAAACAGGAATAACCCCTCTTTTTTACAATATATTGTAGGAGAGGGGTTATATATTTTTTGCAGGCAGGGAGGGTAAAAAATATAAAACAAATAAAATAATAGTCATAAGTTAAGTGGACAACAACATAAATATATAATGTCCATAGGAGTAAAAACCGGATTAAATATCCCAGCAATCGAGGAACGGGAGGGGATTTTTTGGAAAAGTTCGATATTTTTAAAGACATTGCCGAACGTACTGGCGGTGATATTTATATTGGTGTTGTCGGTGCCGTTCGAACAGGAAAATCCACATTTATAAAAAAATTTATGGAACTCGTCGTTTTACCAAATATTGAACATGAGGCAGAGCGGGCACGGGCCCAAGATGAGCTCCCTCAAAGTGCAGCTGGTAAAACAATTATGACAACTGAACCGAAATTTGTACCGAATCAAGCGGTGACTGTTCATGTGGATGAGGGATTGGATGTAAATGTTCGCCTCGTTGATTGTGTCGGTTATACCGTACCGGGAGCAAAAGGGTATGAAGATGAAAACGGCCCGAGAATGATCAACACACCATGGTATGAAGAACCGATTCCATTTCATGAGGCGGCGGAAATTGGTACCCGTAAAGTTATTCAAGAGCATTCAACAATCGGCGTTGTTATAACGACAGACGGAACAATCGGAGAAATTCCACGGGATAATTATGTTGAAGCAGAAGAACGGGTCGTTACAGAATTGAAAGAGGTTGGAAAGCCCTTCATTATTATCATCAACTCGACAAAGCCTCATTTCCCTGAAACGGAACAATTAAGACTGGAGCTTCAAGAAAAATATGATATCCCTGTGCTTGCCATGAGTGTGGAAAATATGCGGGAAGCAGATGTTCATAATGTTTTAAAAGAAACATTATTCGAGTTTCCTGTTCTTGAAGTCAATGTCAACTTGCCGAGTTGGGTAATGGTATTAAAAGAAGGTCATTGGTTAAGAACAAGTTATCAAGAGGCAGTAAAAGAAACGGTGAAAGATATTAAGAGATTAAGAGATGTGGACCGTGTCGTTCAATCATTTACTGAATTTGACTTTATTGAGCGGGCGGGACTTGCCGGAATTGAAATGGGGCAAGGGATTGCGGAAATTGATTTACATGCACCTGATGAACTGTATGATCAAGTGTTGAAAGAAATTGTCGGCGTTGAAATTCGCGGGAAAGACCATCTTCTTGAATTAATGCAAGATTTTGCTCATGCGAAAAAGGAATATGATCAAATTGCCGATGCGTTGAAAATGGTGAAACAAACCGGATATGGGATCGCTGCACCATCCATTGAGGATATGAGTTTGGATGAACCGGAAATTATTCGCCAAGGCTCCAGATTCGGTGTCCGTTTAAAAGCCGTGGCACCAAGCATTCATATGATAAAAGTCGATGTAGAGAGTGAATTTGCTCCGATTATTGGGACGGAAAAGCAAAGTGAAGAGCTTGTCCGTTACTTAATGCAAGATTTTGAGGATGATCCTTTATCAATCTGGAATTCAGATATTTTTGGTAGAAATTTGAATTCGATTGTCCGAGAAGGAATTCAAGCAAAACTTGCATTAATGCCGGAAAATGCCCGGTATAAATTAAAAGAAACATTGGAACGAATCATCAATGAAGGATCAGGCGGATTGATTGCTATTATTTTATAGTTTCGATAGACTCCAGAGAGAATGGGGTCTTTTTTCATGGTATATGAATGAAAATAAAAAATACGGGTGACTAGTCTATAGGCAAGTTTATTGTCTAGTTCCGCACGCCCAACGTTAATTTCTGTAAACGAATGTAAACGAAAATGTATTTTATGTTTAAAATGACAAAAAAGTGGAAAAAGTGAATATAGACCGTCTGAATGATGGAACTTTATTCGTGTTACTTTACGGGCAAAAGGATATAAATAACCACCTGTACATGATATAAAATGAACCTTAGACAAGAAAATTGATTAAAACTAGAAAAATTTGGATTGTTTTCTGATTAAACCTTGCTATGATAGAAATGTTGTGATAATCTTTTAACAGAATTGTTCTTGTTTCACTTTCCAATTATGGAAAAAAGAACAAGTATAATTTTGAAAATGAGTTGCAATCCATATATTGCACCACTTTATTGGGAGGAGGTGAATGGCATGAACAAAACTGAATTAGTAAGCGCAGTTGCTGAAGCTGCTGAACTTTCTAAAAAAGATGCGGCGAAAGCAGTTGATGCTGTTTTTGACTCAATTCTAAATGCTTTAAAAGAAGGCGATAAAGTCCAACTAATCGGATTTGGTAATTTCGAGGTTCGTGAACGTTCTGCTCGTAAAGGTCGGAACCCGCAAACCGGTGAAGAAATTGAAATCGCAGCAAGTAAAGTTCCTGCATTCAAACCTGGGAAAGCTCTTAAAGAAGCAGTCAAATAATTACATAAAATTGTAATTTAAATGGATCTGTATGTGGTTACATATACAGGTCCTTTCGTTTTTCCACGGAATTTTTCCCACCTTAACGGCGAGTCAAGACCTCCATCTCAAGATTTTCGAATTTACAAAGAAGATAGATAAGGACGGGCTACCCCTAAGTGCCCGATTGGTTCAACTAACAGAGCCCCACTGATGGAAGTTTCACTTTATTAAGCGTTTTTTTACGGTCTTTCTTTTTTGCCCCATATGTTCCAATGTGCTAATATGAAATAGATTAAAATTAAATATTGTTTTGTTTTAATTATAATCTATCAGGAATTTGCAGTTCATATAGGGAGGAACATACGATGAAAGAGATGAATCTGGAACAAATTGAAAAAGGGGTTCGTCTTATCCTTGAGGGAATAGGTGAAGATCCGAATCGTGAAGGCTTACTAGACACGCCAAAACGAGTTGCAAAAATGTATGCAGAGATGTTTCATGGGCTTAATATAGATCCGAGAGAATACTTTAATACAGTTTTTCACGAAGAAACTGAGGAGCTTGTCCTCGTTAAAGATATACCGTTTTATTCAATGTGTGAACATCATCTTGTTCCGTTCTTCGGACATGTACATGTTGCCTATATCCCAAGAAACGGGAAAATTACCGGATTAAGCAAACTGGCAAGAGCTGTTGAAGCGGTTGCCAAAAGGCCGCAACTCCAAGAAAGAATTACTCGCTTAGTTGCTGACAGCATAATGGAAAAACTGGACCCATTGGGGGTTATGGTCGTTGTTGAAGCAGAGCATATGTGCATGACAATGCGCGGGGTAAAAAAACCGGGTTCAAAGACGGTGACAACAGTAGCAAGAGGTTGTTTTGATACAGATGCAGAAAAAAGAAAAGAAGTCTTGTCTTTGATTAAATAACTTTCAAGGGGGCTTTGGTATGGATAAGCATACAATCACAAATGATTATGTAATCATCAAGGCATTGGATGATGGGGTAAACGTTATCGGGTTAACCAGGGGGCAAGACACACGCTTCCACCATTCAGAAAAGTTGGATAAAGGGGAAGTAATGATCGCACAATTTACGGATCATACTTCAGCGATAAAAGTTCGCGGTAAATCTCAAATCATTTCAGCTTTTGGCGAAGTTTTCAGTGACAGTAAATAAACACTCTTTTGTGTTTCGAATAATATAAAATGCCTTTCAAAAAACGGAAAAACTTGTGATATAATTGTGATAGTTTACTTTTCGGGTTTAAAAGTAGTAAAGAAACTTTTGACAAAATGATGATTGCAAAAATGGAAAATTAGCTTTGTGCTCGCTTCAATCAGAACAAATCAGGTTATTTGCATGGATACAAAAATTTTAAATCAATGAACCAATATTAAACAAGAACGGTATTTGAGGGTGATTTTGTGCAATTTTCGAAAAAGTATATTACGGAGATGAAAGAAAAAATATATAACAAAATTCATCATTCATTTTTATCTAGTCAATTGGAACTGCCGGAGATTGATAATGATAAACTCTACTTACTCTTATCCATCTTACGTTTTCAAGATTTGCCGAGAGCTCAGTTTGAAACATATGCTACTTCAGTGATGTTTATTCAAATTGCCCTTGATACCCATGATCTTGTTAAAAATGATGATGAATACATGCAGCATAAAAAGCGTCAATTAACCGTGCTTGCGGGTGACTTTTATAGCGGTTTATATTATTACTCTTTGTCTCATTTACCAAATATCCAAATGATCCGCAATCTTGCGGAAGGGATTAAAATTGTTAACGAAAACAAAATTCGTATCTATAACAAAGAAGTGCATTCTTTTGAGGAATATATGTCTTGCATGATGAAGAAAGAAACGGCTATCTATCAAAAACTGGCTCGTTATTTTCATCATCCGATTTCAGAACTGCTATCAAGCAATTGGTTACATATTAACCAAATCATTAAAGAAAAAGAAAAGTACATGAATTACATTAAGGAAAATGATTTGGTAGAACATAGCAACTTAAAAGGTGAAAAATTGAATCGCTTTGTAGGAAAACAAATCGATGCGTATATAGATTCCATGTACAGCCAACTTATTGAAATGGTGAAAGAACCATCCTTAATTGAAGATTTTCTTGAGTTGATTGCGTTCAATAAAAATAATGTCAATTCTACCTTCATTTCTTGAAATTGACCGGTAAAGGGAGTCGTTGTAGATGGAACAATCGAAAGAAGAAAAAGTTCACCGGGTGTTTGAAAATATCTATCAACAATATGACAAGATGAACTCGATTATTAGTTTTAGGCAACATATTCGCTGGCGGAAAGATACGATGAAACAGATGAACGTTCAGAAGGGGAAAAAGGCGCTGGATGTTTGCTGTGGTACTGCTGACTGGACGATTGCAATGAGCAAGGCAATCGGGGAAAACGGGGAAGTCATAGGACTCGATTTCAGTGAAAATATGTTAAAAGTTGGAAGGGAAAAGCTAGTCAAAGAACATATTCATAATGCCAAACTCGTTCAAGGAAATGCAATGGAACTACCATTTCCCGATAACAGTTTTGAATACGTCACGATTGGATTTGGCCTTAGAAATGTCCCTGATTATATGCAGGTTCTCCGGGAGATGTACCGGGTTTTAAAGCCGGGGGGAGTCGTTGCCTGCCTTGAAACTTCCCAACCGACAATGTTCGGTTTCAGACAAATATATTATTTTTATTTTCATTACATTATGCCGCTATTCGGGAAGTTGTTTGCCAAAAGCTATCAAGAGTATTCGTGGTTGCAAGAATCGGCAAGAGCGTTTCCGGATGCGAAAAAATTGGCGTCGATGTTTGAAGCGGCGGGATTTGATCATGTAACCTATAAAAAATATTTTGGCGGAGTTGCAGCTTTACACTTAGGATATAAAGGGCTGGAGTAGGCTTTAGTCAAGCTGGGTGGTACATATGAACTATAAAACGGTATATACAATATTAAATAATGATTTAAAAAAGATTGAAAATGAATTGGAATACGTATTGGATGCACATTCGCAGCTGTTAAAAGAATCTTCCTTGCATTATTTGCAGGCGGGGGGAAAGAGAATCCGTCCCGTTTTTGTATTGTTATCAGCCAAATTTGGAAACTATAATTTTCAAATTGTTAAAGATGTTGCTGTCAGTCTTGAATTAATACATATGGCCTCATTAATCCATGATGATGTGATAGATGATGCTTATACGAGAAGAGGTCGACCAACTGTTAAAGCGAAATGGGATAACAAAATTTCCATGTATACCGGTGATTACATATTGGCACGTGCTTTAGAAATCATAACTAGCTTAAATAATGTAGAAGCCCACAAAATATTATCAAAGACGATGGTAGAGTTGAGTATTGGGGAAATCGAACAAATTCGGGATAAATATAATTTTGAACAAACGATTACAAATTATTTTCGCCGAATTAAACGAAAAACGGCACTTTTAATTGCAGCCAGTTGTCAACTTGGAGGAATTGCCGCTGACGTACCACGAGATGTTCATATCAAACTGGCAAAGTTCGGTTATTATGCAGGCATGGCGTTCCAAATTACAGACGATATATTGGATTTTACTTCAACCGAAGCAAAGTTGGGTAAACCTGCCGGAGAAGATTTGTTGCAAGGGAATATTACTCTCCCGGTCCTTCTTGCCATAAAAAATCCCGATGTAAAATCCCAGATTGAAAAAGTGAATGAATATATGGATAGTGATGAACTGTCTGCAATCATTGAATTAATAAAAAATACGGGTGCGATCAATAAAGCGATGCAAATTAGTAACTTATATTTGCAAAAAGCAAATCAAGTATTGAATGTTTTACCGCCAAATCCGACAAAAAAATTATTAGGAACCATGTTAAAATTCATCGGAAAACGAAATTTTTGACAGCATTCTAGAGGGCGCTCTGCGCTTTTCTTATACGTTAAGAAAGTATAAATTTCCAGCAAAGAAGCGAATTCGACGTAGTTGGAAATTTTAAGAATTAAGTATAAGTGCTCTTACGGCTCTGCTCTCGCCTAAAGGCTCGGCAGTCGCCGAGTTTTCTTTATTTGCAAACAATGAAAACAGATGATAATATGTTTTTGGAAAACTATTAACGCTACGAATGAATGGAGAGAGAATGATGGAGAAAACATTTTTAATGGTAAAACCGGACGGAGTACAAAGAGGATTAATTGGAGAAATTGTTTCCAGATTTGAAAGGAAGGGTTTTCAGATGGTTGGAGCAAAACTTATGCAAATCCCAACCAGTGTGGCAGAACAACATTATGGTGAACATAAAGGAAAACCTTTCTACGATGAGTTGGTTTCATTTATCACTTCAGGACCTGTATTCGCCATGGTTTGGCAAGGTGAAAATGTTATTGCAACGGCTCGCCAAATGATGGGTGCTACGAATCCGAAAGATGCGTTACCGGGAACAATTCGTGGCGATTATGGTGTGACGGTTGGTAAAAATATCATCCACGGCTCTGATTCATTGGAAAGTGCAAAACGGGAAATTTCCTTATTTTTCAAAGAAGAAGAATTGGTTGAATATACAAGAACAGTTGATGGATGGATTTATTAATGCTAACCTTATAACACTAGGTTAGTCGAGAAATCCCTTCACCAGTCTGTTTCCGTTATATCCCTCCTTAACGGGTAGAAACACCCCTATCTCAAGATTTTCTAATTTACAAAGAAGATAGGTGGGGAACGAGCTACCCGTAAAGGTCCGATTGGTTCAACTAACCATTAATGGTGGATGAACAAAACCACCGCTGATGGAAGTTTCACTTTATGAAATCATTCGCTAAGAATTGTCTGGTGGTTTAGAAACGAGGAAGAATGAATGGAACAGGATTACCGGTTGTTTATTGAAAAAGTGAAGAGGAAAACAGGGATTGATTTATCTTTATATAAAGAAACACAAATGAAAAGAAGATTAACGTCATTATATCAAAAAAAAGGTTTTCATTCCTTTCAAGAATTTTTTCAAGGAATGGAAAGAGACCGTGAATTACTTTATGCTTTTCTCGATCGAATGACGATTAATGTATCGGAATTTTATCGGAATCGAAAAAGATGGGATGTTTTGGAGGAAAAAATTGTTCCACGATTACTTACCAAAAATAGAAATTTAAAAATTTGGAGTGCAGCTTGTTCAACAGGGGAAGAGCCCTATACAATCGCAATGATTTTAAGTAATTTCCTGCCGCTCTCCGAAATTAAAATATTGGCTACCGATCTTGATGAAAACGCAATTCAAAAAGCAAAGATTGGGGCCTATCAGGAGCGGTCTCTACAGGAAGTTCCCGAGCAGATGAAGAGAAAATTTTTTTTCAAAGACCAAAATCACTATTTAATTCATGAGGAAGTAAAAAGAACAGTCACCTTTAAAAAGCATAATCTTTTGGCTGATCCTTTCGATAAAAACTTTGATTTGATCGTATGCCGTAATGTATTGATTTATTTTACCGAAGAGGCGAAAAATTCACTGTATAAAAAGTTCAGTGCTTCGTTAAAACCCGGCGGTGTCTTATTTGTCGGCAGTACAGAACAAATTTTTAATGCGAGTCAATACAAACTTGAACCAATCGAAACATTTTTTTATCAAAAAATAGAGTAAAGAAAACTCGGTGAACGCCGAGTTTCTTCAAACTTTTCTAGAGTATATAAAACTGGAAATTACCTTGTGAAAATGATAACTTGTTACAAAAGAGTAATTAATATGTAATGGATATGTAATCACTTTTAGCAAAAAAATTTGAATAAAATCATTTTCATGTTCATAGCTTGTCATAAGACCATTGGAGGTGGTTTTATGACATATATTATTGAAAATGCCAATTTGTATAAGCAAAATCAGCTTATTACAACTTCTCTGTTAGTTGATAATGGGAAAATTTTATCCGTTCAGCCCAATTTTCCTAAATACTTATACATGAAAATGTCCGCAAAAGATTTCATTATGACTTCAACTTCAGTATTTTATGCCGATGGTGTTCCGCAAGATAAAGATACTACAATTGAGCAATATATGATCTCCCGGTATTTGGCAAAAGGTTGCACCACTGTTCTCGTTTCCGCCTATATAAAAAATGTGAATGAACTTGATCAAGCGATAGAAGAGGTAAGGAACTTTTATAAAAACAGCCCTTTAGACTATACAATTGCTGTAAAGATTCCCATTAAAGATTTTACTGTTCCTTTTGTCTTAAAATGCAAGAGAAAGAAAATACCGGCGATATTTATTGAATTTAACGATAAACGAGAGTTGTACAAAATTCCATGGGGATGGATTCGTGAAGCCCTATTTCCTTACAATAGTCCGATTATACCGGTAATCGTAAACTCCGGAAAAGAAAAAGAGGAATTACTCCAAACATGGCAATCGATATTACAACGTGAAAAAATACCCCATATTGAAGAATCGCTTTCTGAACAAACACCGTTACATCTTCAAGTCCTTAAAAAAATCGGTATTTATCCGCTGAAAGGTTATCTACAAACCGGCGGGGAGTTAAGCTATAATTTATATTTGTCGGGAAACGAACATCCTGTTTTTTCGTTCATGAACGATGAAAAAAAATTCATATTAGCAGTTACGGTGCATAAAGGAAAAATTGTCAAGGCAGGAGAAAAGATATATTATAATTTGGAGAATGGCGAAGAATTTACAATTAACCGTCCGTCGTTTTTTAGCTAAAAAAGATTTCCGTATTTAATTTACGGCTGTCTGGTTGGCTACGGACTTTGATATGTCCCAGTGTTGCAACAGGACGTGTCGCTTTTAGCCGATTATTTGCAGTTTTCAAAGCTGGATTCAAAGCTTTTCTTAATTAAAATAGATAGAAAGTTATTGATTATTGTCATAAGGAGCAATGTTCGATGAATAAAACGGAGCAATATACACTGTTAATGAAGCAAGGAAAATTGAAAGAAGCTGAAAAAATTTTTCATGCAGTTTTAAATAAAGGTAGTGATGAGGAGATCTACGCCCTTGCTGAGGAATTAACCCATCTCGGTTTTTTGGAAGAGGCATTGACTCTTTATCAGCGCTTGCTTGACCGTTACCCGGATGAGGGAGAATTACTGGTAGCGGTTGCCGAAGTCTTTATCCAGTTAGATCGGGAAGATGAAGCTTTATCAACATTGGAAAAAATTAACGCGGAAGACCCATTTTATGCTCAAGCCCTTTTGTTACAAGCGGATTTATATGATTCCCAAGGGCTTTTTGAAGTAAGTATACAAAAACTTTTACAGGCAGAAAAAATAGCACCTGATGAACCTGTCATTCAATTTGCTTTAGCAGAACTGTATGCCTCAATTGGAAAATTTGCTGAAGCGATTTATAAATATGAACAACTGCTTAAAGATACAAAAGAAATCGGTCATGTCAATTTACACCAGCGACTGGCGGATGCTTATGCGGCAGCAGGAGAATTTGAAAAAGCAATACATCATTATGACCATGTATTGGAAGACAAGCTTGATATCGATGTGCTTTTTGGTTACGGGTTGACTGCTTACCAGGCCGGTTTATATGAAAAAGCAATTGAAAAATTAACCGAAGTAAAAGAACTGGATCCTGATTATCACAGCTTATATCTGCCGCTTGCCAAAAGTTATGAACATCTCGAGGATCTTGAAAAAGCTTTGCAAATTTCAACAGCCGGGTTAAAAGTGAACCCTTATCAAAGAGAACTTCATTATTTTGCCGGTAAAATCAGTTTGAAGCTGGGAGATGAATCATCTGCAGAAAAATTTTTCTTGGATGCAATTGAATTGGATCCTTCGTATATCGATGCACTTCTTACTTTGAATAAGCTTTATTTAAAACAGGAACGATATCAAGAGATTATCCAATTAGTCGAACCATTGTTAGCGGAAGGTGAAGAAGACCCTGATCTTCTCTGGGATTATGCCGTCAGTTGTGACAAAGAAGAACAATATTCTGAGGCATTAAATGCTTACCGTAGTGCATATAGATATTTAAAAGAAAACAGTGACTTTCTACAAAATTATGGATTTTTTCTGTTAGAAGAAGGAATTTTTGATGAAGCTATCGAAGTATTTAATAAACTGCAAAATATGGACCCAACGAATGCTGAGTATCTGGATGTTTTGGAGAGATTGGAAGCAGACAGTAAGTAATTAATTTTATTTAACAAGGAGGGATTGTCGATGGCCGCTCCTATATCTGTTAATGAGAAAAAAGAATTTATCCGCTGGTTTCTTAATCATTATCAATTGAAAAGGCGGGAATGTGTATGGATTTTAAATTATTTAATGAGCCATGATCAATTGATGGAAAAAGTCCATTTTGTGGAACATGCCGAATTTTGTCCCCGGGGAATTATAATGAGTACCCAATGTGTGGATGATGTCCCTTTTCGTTTTTACAAAGATTCTATTTTAACAACAGATGCTGAAAAATCTTTTCATGATATTCGACTCAATCGTGATCAGGAGATATATATCCAATTGAACTTTAAGGCAGTTCACAAATCGCATCATTATGCACTTGTTCTTGAGAATAATCCGTATATGCCGGAACACTTGGAGATTTCGGATAAGGACCGTGAACTTGCAGAACAGTTCTTACAAACCTCCATTAAGAATTTCCAACTGGAGCAAATTCGGGAAAAAATTGATAAAGCATTGGACCGGAAAGATAAAGAAGAATTTATCATGTTATCCGAACAGTTAAACCGGATTTTGAATCGATAGAAAAGGTGTCCGACCACGGGTTCTTTGTAGTTTTTAATGAACTTGCCCGTTCGTTGGGCACCTTTTTCTTTAAGTTAGTTGAACCAGTCGGGCATATATGGGCAGCAGTCCCACCTTTTCCTTTTATAAACTCGAAAGTCTTGAGATGGAGGTCTTGACTCGTTGTTAAGGTGGAAAAACAAAACAGTAGTTTCATAAAAATGTCTAAAATTGTTCACAATTTATTCAAATATTTGTATAAAATTATGCTATCTTTATAATTAAACAAAGATATTTATTTGCTTAAAAAATTATTTTTGAAACAGATTTAGGAAAAGGGAGGTGAAAGAGTGCGTTGGACAGCTCAAGATTTTTCCACTTTCACTCTTTCAAAGGAATATATTGATACCGTTCTGATTCCAATGGTTCCAATCTCCTTTGATGAACGTGGAAAAGACGCTGCAAGTGGAAGCGAATTCATCCAAATGATTGCAATCGAAATTGAGCGCCAATTTAAAGGGAGAATCCTTCTATTACCATCATTTGTCTATTTTTTAAACTTTTCCGATCAAGATAAAAAAATGTTGCTTACCAAATGGCATCACGAACTGACTAAGAAATCGTTTAAACATCTTTTCTTTATCAGCTCTGACCAATCATGGAAAAGTATCGTTGAACAGTTAAAAGGAGAGTTGATTTGGATTCCATCCATTCCGCTTGAACATCTTGATGGAACGAATAAAATGGCCATTATCGATAATCAAGTTAAACAATTGTTGAATCTTTTTGTAGAAAAATGGCAGGCAGCAGAAGATGTAAGTGGTTAATAAGAATTGTGAAGTTGATAACTGAATAAAATATTATTTAATAATATTTATTATATTGACCTAATTTTGATGATGATATATTATAAAAATTGACTATGATAGAAAGGGGTATACCCATTGAATTGCAAGATTGGAGGGGAGTAGGATGAGTGAACAACGGGTAACAAGGCGCCAATTCCTTAGCTATACGATAATGGGTGTAGGCGGGTTTATGGCGGCTGCTTCAGTGATGCCAATGCTGCGAATGGCAGTTGATCCTGTTTTACAGGTTGAAGCGGGGGGCGATTTTATTGCAACAACCGTGAAAGTTGATGAATTGACAAACGAACCGACTCGTGTCGATTTTAAATTTGAGCAGGAAGACGGATGGTATACGTCCAATGTAACACAAACAGCATGGGTATACAAAGATGATAAGGGTGAAATTATTGCACTTTCACCGGTTTGTAAACATTTAGGCTGTACGGTTAACTGGAATTCGAACAAAGACCATCCAAATCAATTTTTCTGTCCATGCCATAAAGGGTTGTATGAAAAAGATGGAACCAATGTACCGGGGACACCGCCTCGCGGACCATTAGACCGGTATAAGTATAAGGTAAAAGATGGCGTGCTTTATTTAAGTAGACGAGCAAGTGCGGTTAGGGGTGCATAAAAGTGTTAAACAAAGTATATGATTGGATCGACGAACGTTTAGATATTACCCCGTTATGGCGTGATGTTGCAGACCATGAAGTACCTGAGCACGTAAACCCGGCCCATCATTTCAGTGCATTTGTTTATTGCTTTGGCGGCTTGACTTTCTTTGTCGTTGTAATCCAAGTTTTGTCGGGAATGTTCTTATCTATGTATTATGTTCCGGATATTGAGCGTGCTTGGGAATCGGTATATTATTTGCAGAATCAGGTCGCATTTGGGCAGATTGTCCGTGGAATGCATCACTGGGGAGCAAGTATTGTGATTGTTATGATGTTTTTACATACGTTGCGGGTATTTTTCCAAGGTGCTTATAAAAAGCCCCGGGAGTTAAACTGGATTGTTGGGGTTTTAATCTTTTTTGTCATGTTGGCCTTAGGCTTAACCGGTTACTTGTTACCGTGGGATATGAAAGCGCTAAACGCTACAAAAGTTACTTTGGATATTGCACAATCTACACCTTTGATTGGTGATATGCTAAAAACATTGCTGAGCGGTGATGAACATATTGTTGGTGCAGAGACATTAACGCGTTTCTTTGCCATCCATGTATTTTTCTTACCGGCAGCATTGCTTGGATTAATCGGCTTGCATTTCCTTATGATTCGTAAACAAGGGATTTCAGGTCCGCTGTAATTTCAATGGGTTGAAGTTGTTTTGTATTAAGGAGGGGAACATATGAAGAGGGGGAAAGGAATGAAGTTTGTCGGGGATTCTCGTGTTCCGATCAATAATCGGAAGCCGAATATCCCGAAAGACTACTCGGAATATCCCGGAAAAACAGAAGCTTTCTATCCTGATTTCTTGTTGAAAGAATGGATGGTCGGGGCTGTCTTCTTAATTGGCTTTTTATGTCTGGTAGTTGTCGAACCGCCTCCATTAGAGAGGATTGCCGACCCGACGGATACCAGCTATATACCGATGCCGGACTGGTACTTTCTGTTTCTTTATCAATTGTTAAAGTATTCATTTGCATCAGGACCATATAATATTTTAGGTGCTTTTATCATTCCAGGGCTGGCTTTTACTGCTTTACTCTTGGCGCCTTTTCTTGATCGGGGACCAAAAAGGCGTCCGCTTGACCGTCCGTTTGCTACGGGATTTATGCTACTTGCGATTTGCGCTATATTTTATTTAACTTGGGAAGCCGCCGCTCATCATGATTGGGAAGCGGCCAAAAAACAAGGGATGATTCGTGAAGTTGTCGAGGTCGATAAAGAGGATCCGGCTTATAAAATTCTTGAAGCCAATACTTGTTTAAGCTGTCATGGCGGAAATTTGGAAGGCGGTTCCGGGCCACCTTTAGCAGGAACGAAATTATCTGTTGATGAGATTAAAGATATTGCGAAAAATGGAAAGGGTAGTATGCCACCGGGAATTTTCCAAGGAACAGATGAAGAATTGCAACAAATTGCCGAATTTATTAAAAGTATTGAAAAATAATAATGGTCTTTTTCTAGGGTAAGACTCTTGATTTCATTTGGTCAGCAGTTGACTTATATGAAAAAGAGGTCTTACCCTTCTAATTTGAAATTATTTTTTTGGTTACGTTTAAATCCGTTTATAATAGAATAGAGGTGATGCGAGTGATAAATCTTCAATATTTTTTAACAAGGAAAAAATTTCTTGTTATCTTGCTATTTATTAATGTTATCGGGACAATCTACGGTTACTATTGGTACGGATATCAATTGGCGGAAACCCCTCCAATTTTTTTACCGTTTGTTCCGGACAGTCCGACTGCCAGCTTTTTCTTTGTTTTCGTCCTCATTGCTTTTCTGTTCAAAAAAAATTGGCCATTGTTTGAGGCTTTGGCGATAATGACATTATTTAAATATGGGATTTGGGCGGTAGTCATGAATATCTTAACCTTGATTGTTTCAGGCTACTTGCCATGGCAAGGCTATATGTTAATTGCTTCCCATTTAGGAATGGCTGTTCAAGGTTTACTTTATTCTCCATATTATCGAATAAAAGGAAAACATTTAGTGATTGCTGCCATATGGACTTTACATAATGAAATCATCGATTATGTCTTTTTTATGTATCCTCGATACGGAGCGCTTGATCAATTTATTCCCCAAATCGGCTACTTTACATTTTGGCTAAGTATTGTTTCGATCTGGATCACCTTTTACTTTGGGATGAAAAAACAAAGAAAAACAATGGTATTTTAATTTTTCAAGGTCTATCCTTGTCCACTCTATCATACATTTTAGTAGGAATAGGGGGGACAGGAAATGAAACAATTAGTCATATTATTTACTTTATTTACCTTTTTAATTGGACCAGTAAATGGTGTACAAGCTGTAGAAAATGGGAGCGACCTCAATACATTGGATATGCTGGCGAATGAAGCCCTTCAACTTTCAAAAGCACAAAGATATGTAGAAACTCAAAAAGTTTTGAAGAATATTGGTGAGATACTTGAACATACGAGTGACATATCCGCTGATGAAAAGCGAATCTTACAAGTTGCCCACCATGAGTCAATGAGAACGATAGAAAACGGGACTTTTACAAATGAGGAAATCGTCAATCGTCTAACAAAGTTTCGCCTTGTTGTTGATGCAGTGATCACAGACTACGAACCCCTTTGGACGAATATGGAAAGTTCTGTTTTAACAGCATTTCAATCCGTGAAAGAAAAAATTGAACAAAAAGACTACCAACATTTTCATGAAGAATTTAACCGTTTTTTAAGCGTATATGATATCGTTTATCCGAGTATTATGTTGGATGTTCCAGTTGAAAAAGTTCAAAAAGTCGATGCCCAACTTCAATACTGGGAACAATATTCAAATAAGCTATTGAATAGTGATGATGGACTGGAAGCAATAGAAACACTCCAAAAAGATTTACAAAGTCTTTTTGAAAATGCCGAAGAAGATGAAGCCGATTTATCTTTATGGTGGGTCATTATTTCAACGGGAGGAATCATCATATTAACTTTATCCTATGTTGGTTGGAAAAAATACAAGGCTGAAAGAGCGGCTCACAAAGCAGCAAAAAAAGGGCAAAAAAATTGACACACACAGAGATATTCTATAAAATTTTTATAAAATAGAATAAGGAGGATGTAAATGGGAAGTTTCCTGATTTACTTTCTTATCATTACAATTATCCCAATATGGGCAAGTATGCGAGTAAATGGTGCATACAAAAAATATTCGAATGTTCCAAATTCCACAGGAACCACTGGTTATGAAGTGGCCAGAAGAATTTTGGATTCGAATGGCTTATATGATGTTCAAATTGAAGAAACACGGGGATTTTTAAGTGACCACTATGATCCACGTGCAAAAGTAGTGCGGCTATCTTCGGCAAACTATCATGGTCATTCGATTGCATCACTTGCTGTTGCAGCCCATGAATGCGGACACGCTATTCAGGATCAAGAAGATTATGCCTTTTTACGTTTACGATCTTCATTAGTTCCGGTGGCAAGTTTTGGTTCAAATACATCATGGATCTTAATAATCATCGGTTTCATGTTCCAAATGGCGAATTTGGCTTTACTTGGAATTATCTTTATGGCAGTAGCCGTACTATTCCAAGTTGTCACGTTGCCGGTAGAATTTAATGCATCAAGTCGGGCATTAAACCAAGTTGTTTCCTTAGGCATTATTCGAAATGACGAGGAAAGAGGCGCAAGAAGTGTACTGAATGCTGCCGCCTTAACATATGTTGCTGCTGCTGCCGTTGCATTATTGGAACTGTTACGATTCGTTTTGATGTTTGTTGGCATGAACAATGATGATTAATAAAAATGACGAAACTGAAACAAGAGCTGATGATCATCAGCTCTTGTTTCGTTCAATACTAAATATGGATTGGATTTTTGTTTTCATCTAAAGTAAAACCTTCACCTAACACTTCATGGACATGGGTAATCGTAACGAAAGCATGGGGATCGATCGCAGTTACAATATTCTTCAAAGGTATAATTTCACGTTTGGCAACAACACAGTATAAGATTTTTTTATTTGCTTTTGAATAATATCCTTGCCCTTCAAGAGCGGTTACACCTCGATATAATTCTGTACTTATTTTTTCTGCGATTTCCGAATATTTGTCGGATATGATGAAAGCACCCCGGCCTGAATATGCTCCTTCTTGGATAAAATCAATTATTTTCGCACCTATAAACACAGCAACTAAAGTATACATTCCTTCTCTTGGTGTCAAATAGGCGATGATGGAAATGGTGATGACTGCCGCATCAAATAAGAACATCGTCCGTCCGAGCGGAAATCCTAGGAATTTTCGAACTAAGCGGGCGATAATATCAACCCCTCCCGTTGTTCCGCCGCTTCTAAAAATAATCCCCAGTCCCCCGCCGATAAACACCCCTGCAAAAAGTGCTGCTAATGTCATATCATGATCAAGCGGAATGGTAACTTGGTAACGTTGAAAAATTTCGAGGAAGAAGGAGAGGCCGACTGTACCGATAATGGTATAAATAAAACTAGTTTTTCCTAAATATTTCCATCCAAGGATAAAAACAGGAATATTTAAAACTAAATTGCTGATAGACGGATTAATTGAATATAAAAAATAAAGAAGTAATGTGATTCCGGTAAATCCGCCTTCTGCTAAATTATTTTGCATATTAAAATGGACGAGTCCAAATGAATAGATGGCTGTACCGAATAAGATAAGAAGGATATTTTTCATTTTGATGTTGACGGTAATTTTTTTCATAAGCATGTTCCTTTCTAAAAATGGAATTTCTCTCTATCAATCTAATGAGTCCGTCAATATTTTACTCTTTTCCTCAATCCATAGCAAATATTACTTTTCAACAATAAATGATTGTCATTCTCTCGTAATTTCAAGTAACATATACTATAGTAGCATTGCAAGATTCATCCAAAATACTAGAGGTGATACGCTTGAAAACTATCCATGACTTGCAAAAAGATGTCGATCAGTATATTTCCCAGTTTCAAGAAGGTTATTTCAGCCCTTTGGCATTAACGGCTCGAATGACTGAAGAATTAGGTGAACTGGCCCGGGAAGTGAATCATTATTATGGTGAGAAACCGAAAAAATCAACAGAGAAGGAAAAAACCATTGAAGAAGAATTGGGAGATATGCTATTTGTATTAATTTGTTTTGCCAATTCATTGGAAATTGACTTGGAAGAAGCACATAATAGAGTAATGGAGAAATTTAAAACGCGGGATGCAAATCGCTGGACAAAAAAGGAGGAGAATCACGATGACGAATCCAATTAAAATTGTTATTGCCGGGCCACGGGGGAGAATGGGACGTGAAGCCGTTAAAATGGTCACCTGTCAAAGGCATTTTCAACTGGTTGCCGTTATTGATAAAGAAAACGATGGGAAACAGCTTTCTGAAGTTGAATCGGAATTTCAGGGAGTGGATTGCCTGATTTATACCGATATACATACTTGTTTGAAACATACGGAACCGGATTGCTTAATTGACTTAACTGTTCCGAAAGCAGCCTTTTATCACGCCAAGGCGGCACTTGAATTAAATGTACGGCCGGTTGTTGGTACGACAGGAATTTCACCTGATGAGTTAGAAGAATTAAAAGCTCTTGCCAATGAGAAAAAGCTTGGCTGCATTATCGCTCCTAATTTTGCAATTGGGGCCGTATTGATGATGAAATTTTCTCAAATGGCAGCCAAATATTTCGGCGATGTTGAAATTATTGAACTGCACCATGACGGGAAACTGGATGCCCCGAGTGGAACGGCAATTAAAACTGCTGAAATGATTCATGAATATCGGGAGCCGAAACAACAAGGTCATCCGAATGAAACCGAAAAATTGACAGGAGCCCGTGGAGCTGAATTTTACGGTATGCATATTCATAGTGTCCGACTGCCCGGCTTAATTGCTCATCAGCAAGTGATATTTGGCGCAAAAGGCGAAACATTAACCATTCGCCATGATTCATATGATCGGTCATCCTTCATGACGGGAGTGAAAGTTTCCGTTGAGACAGTTATGAAACTTGATGGATACGTCTATGGTTTAGAGAACATTCTGGACTAACAAGGTTCCATCATAATAAAAAAATAGAGGTGTTTATAGATGAATATTGCCCTGATTGCACATGATCGAAAAAAAGATGATTTAGTTCAATTTGTTACAGCCTACCGTTATATTTTTGAAAAACACAGCCTTTTTGCAACAGGAACAACAGGTCAGCGAATTATCGAGGCAACCGGACTACAGGTGCATCGTTTTCAATCCGGACCTCTTGGCGGTGACCAGGAAATTGGTGCGAGGATTGCTAAAAATGAAATGGACATTGTTATCTTCTTTAGGGATCCTTTAACTGCCCAACCGCATGAGCCGGATGTTTCTGCACTCATTCGTCTTGCCGATGTCTATCGTGTTCCAATCGCAACAAATATGGGAACTGCGGAAGTATTGATTCGCGGTTTAGAAAGAGGAGATATTGATTGGAGAGAAGTCATCAAGAATATGAGACAATGAAAGTTTTTTCATTTTATCAGTTACGTGTAAGTATTTAGACAGGTGTTAATGTCTAAAATTATAGAAAAGTCACAACGGTAAAACATCGCAATTATCATTAAAGGATGGGATTATGAAACTAAAAATAGGAATTGTTTGTTATCCAACAGTCGGCGGCTCCGGGGTTATTGCAACAGAGTTGGGAAAAATGCTAGCGGAAAAAGGCCATGAAATTCATTTTATAACATCAAACATGCCGTTTCGTCTAAAGAAAATGTATCCCAACATTTTTTTCCATCAAGTGGAAGTGAATCAATATGCTGTTTTTCAATATTCCCCGTATGATATTCAGCTTGCTAGTAAAATTGCTGAGGTAGCGGATCGGGAAAAATTGCAAATTATTCATGTCCATTATGCAATTCCCCACGCCATTTGTGCGCTTTTAGCCAGGCAGATGGCAGAAACCGATTTTAAAATTGTCACAACATTGCACGGTACGGATATTACTGTATTAGGTCAAGACTCGTCTTTGAAAAAAGCCATACAATTTGGTATTGAAAAATCAGATGAAGTTACAGCCGTATCCAATGCGCTAGTTGATGAAACGCATCTTTTAATTACACCTATGAAACCAATTCGAACCGTATATAATTTTATTGACGAAAGAATCTACTATAAAATGGATGCTAACCATCAATTGAAAGCTGATTTTGGCGTTAAAGAAGATGAAAAAGTAATTATACATGTATCCAATTTCCGACCGGTCAAACGTGTGAAAGATGTGATTGAGTCATTTCAAAAAATTACGGAGATGATTCCGGCAAAACTATTGTTAGTCGGTGACGGCCCGGAAATGGGAAAAATATCACAAATGGTGGATGAACGTCATTTAACAAAACAGGTTCTTTTTCTTGGCAAGCAAGAGAATCTCGAAGAATTATATGCTATAAGTGACTTATTGTTATTGTTATCGGAAAAAGAAAGTTTCGGGTTAGTTGCGCTGGAAGCAATGGCTTGCGGTGTACCTTGTGTCGGAACGAATACCGGCGGAATACCGGAAGTAATTGAAAACGGACGAACGGGCTATATTTGTGAGGTGGGTGATATCGATATGATTTCCTCCATGTCTTTAAAGATTTTGCAAGATGATGAGCTTCATTGGCAATTTTCAAAAGCAGGAATAAAAAGAGCCCGGACCCAGTTTTCTTCAGGAAAAATCCTGAACCAATATGAAGATATTTATTACCAACTAATGGAAATGGATGAGTGATATGCTTGAGAAGTTTAAGAAGGCTGTTCCGGTTTTGGAAAAAATTGAACAAGCCGGATTTGAAGCGTATTTTGTCGGCGGTTCTGTCAGAGATGCACTTTTACATAGATCCATTGAGGATGTTGATATTGCAACAAGTGCATTCCCGGAAGAAATTAAACAAATTTTTCCAAAAACAATTGATGTCGGGATTAAACATGGTACAGTAGTTGTTATTTATAATGGTGAGAACTACGAAATTACCACGTTTCGTACAGATGGTGAATATACCGACTACCGCAGACCTGATAAGGTTACATTTATTCGTTCCCTTCAGGAGGATTTAAAACGGAGAGATTTTACGATGAATGCGATTGCTATGACGAAAACCGGTGAATTAATCGACCCGTTTTCCGGTCAAGAAGATATTAAAAACAAATTGATTCGAACGGTCGGAAATGCGGAAGAGCGATTTACCGAAGATGCTCTTCGCATAATGCGGGCCATTCGCTTCGTTAGTCAACTTAATTTTCGAATCGAGCAAGATACTTATAAGGCTATCGAAAAATACGGGGAGCTTTTAACGAATATTTCGGTTGAACGAATCTATGCGGAATTTCAAAAAATCCTTGTCGGGAAGAGTCGGAAACATGCCCTTCGCTTACTTGTTGAACAAAATTTGCATCATTATTTACCAAAACTTAGCGGCTATGGACAAGAACTGAAACAGACTGCTGATATAATTCATCTGCCAATATGGAAAGAAGCGGAAATATGGGCGATATTACTCATCCTAATTGATAAAGAACCGGTTGACGCATTTTTACGTGCATGGAAAACACCTTTAAGAATAATTAAAGCAGTGAAAAAGATTTATGTGGCATACAAATTGCGGAAAGAACAGAGTTGGACAAAAGAAATGGTTTATTACAACGGGTATGATACGTGTATAAGTTCCGAAAAAATTTACTCTGTTCTGCATCATCTCCCTGTACAACAAAATGTGCAAACGGTGAAAAACATATGGGCTGATTTGCCGATTAACAGTCGTGAACAACTGGCGATTTCCGGATATGACTTAATGAACTGGGCAAATCAAAAAAGCGGACCTTGGATCAAGGAAACGCTAGAAAAAATCGAAAAGGCGATAATAAACAAGGAAATTGATAATGACAAGAGCAAAATCAAGGAGTGGTTGTTCCCGTGAAATCGAACGTTCGCAAAGATATTTTAAACGCATTCCGAAATGCAAAAGGGGAATATATTTCCGGAGAAAAATTGGCAAAGGAAATCGGTTGCAGCAGAACGGCTGTTTGGAAACATATTGAAGAGTTAAAAAAGGAAGGTTTTCAAGTGAAGGCTGTCCGAAAAAAAGGATATTTACTTGTTGAACATTCCAATAAACTATCGGCCAATGAAATTTACTTAGGGTTGGAGACGGAAGAAATTGGTCGCACAGTTCATTTTTATGAATCCGTTTCATCCACCCAAAAGTTAGCTAAAGAATTCGCATTGAATGGAGCAAAGCACGGAACATTGGTTGTAAGCGATGAGCAAACGGAAGGAAGGGGACGACTAGTCAGGCAATGGTATTCTCCTAAAGGAACAGGATTGTGGATGAGTATCATCGTTCGCCCCGAAATCCCGATACAGAAAACGCCTCAGCTAACATTACTGACGGCGGTGGCTGTTATTCAGGCAATTGAAGCAACAACCGGTCTACATCCAACAATTAAATGGCCAAATGATATATTGATTAACGGCCGGAAAGTATGTGGCATTTTAACGGAAATGCAAGCTGAAGAAAACAGGGTTCAATCGGTTATTATCGGTATCGGTGTGAATGTGAATCAGAACAAGGCGGATTTTCCGGAAGAATTACAAACGATTGCTACATCATTAAAAATCGAAGCCGACAAAACCGTTAGCCGAACAAAGCTGTTACAAAATATTTGTTATCAATTAGAACAACTATTAAATGATTATTTACATACAGGGTTTAAACCAATTAAACAATTGTGGGAAAGTTACGCGAACTCAATCGGGAAACAAATTACTGCCCGTACGGCAAAGGGGAGTTATACCGGTTTTGCCATAGGAATTAATGATGAAGGTGTTCTATTACTGAAGCAAGCCTCCGGGGAAGTAATGGAAATTTATTCTGCGGATATTGATTTGCCATAATACCGGATCATAAACAGGTCCGGTTCTTTTTTACATTTTACTGGTCAAAAATCAGTTAAGTTGATATAATGATTTCCAAGAGATAGAACTGCACCTCTCCGGGCGGTATCTATCATCTCATCGGTTTTTTTATAATAGAAAATCTGCCTGTAGCCGTAGAGGACCGGGACAGAGGGATGAAACTGAAAAAAATTTTCAAATCCTTCGTGCCCTGGAAGGATTTTTTTGTTTATCTTACGTGTTCAAAAAAGGATAAAAAGAGCTGTGAAGTTCAAGCAAGCGAATCGCCTCTCGACACCAGAGCTTATGTTTTTCATCCATGAGAAGAGGAACAGCGAGAGGGGAAAACGACAACAATTTTTCCTTGTACCTTAAGAATGTATAAATTTCCAGCAAAGAAGTGAATTCGACGTAGTGGGAAATTTTAAGTTTTAAGTATAAGCGCAACTACGGCTCTGCCATCGCCTAAAGGCTCGACAGTCGCCGAGTTTTCTTTAAAGTTTTGAACGCAAAACTAGCCGATTTTTCCTTCCTGACATAAGGGCAACTGCGTCAAATCTGTTTGGCGGAGTTCAAAGTTTCATTTCCTCTGAAAAAAAGAGGAGGTACGTAAAAAAAATGAAACAAACAATCGATTTTTTGAAGATGAAAGAAATGAAAGAGAAAATCACCATGATAACTGCCTATGATTATCCGTCAGCAAAACTTGTCGAACAGGCAGGCATCGATTGTATTTTAGTAGGGGATTCACTGGGAATGGTCGTACTTGGCTATGAATCAACTATTCAAGTAACCTTGAATGATATGATTCACCACGCAAAAGCTGTCAGACGGGGGGCAGCAAATACTTTTGTCGTTGTTGATATGCCCTTTGCCACTTATCATTTATCAAAAGATGAAACGTTAAGAAATGCCGCAAGAATTATGCAAGAAGGCGGGGCAAATGCGGTGAAGGTGGAAGGGGCAGACGATGTATTGGAAACGATTTCTCAATTAACGAAAGCCGGGATTCCTGTTGTTGGACATCTCGGGTTAACACCACAATCGGTTGGTGTATTAGGCGGATATAAAGTACAGGGGAAATCGGTGGAAGCTGCCCGTAAACTGATAGCAGATGCGAAAAAATGTGAAGAAGCAGGAGCCTTCATGCTTGTCGTTGAATGTATTCCTTACCAACTTACAGCTGAGCTAACCAAACAATTGAAAATTCCGGTAATCGGGATCGGTGCGGGGAATCATGCCGATGGACAAGTACTTGTTTATCATGATGCAATTGGTTACGGCGTTGATCGTCTACCTAAATTCGTTAAACCGTATGCCAATATCCAAACAGAAATTATAAACGGAATCAAAAACTACGCTACTGAGGTAAAAAACGGTACATTTCCGGATGAACAGACAAGCTACACCCTCAAAGAAGAAGTTTTGGCGGGCTTGTATGGAGGAGTGAAAGCATGAAAATCATCCGGACGGTTGAAGAGATGAGCAACATTTCAGGTCAATGCTTACAAAATAACCAAATAATCGGCTTTGTCCCAACAATGGGCTATTTGCATGAAGGTCATTTAACATTAATGAGGCGAGCGAAAGAAGAAAATAACATTGTTGTAGCCAGTGTTTTTGTTAATCCGCTTCAATTTGGACCGAATGAAGATTATGATGCTTATCCGCGGGATCTCCAAAGAGATGAACGGTTGGCAAAAAGTGTCGGTGTTGATTACTTATTTTGCCCGACTGTTCAAGAAATGTATCCCGATGAAATGACCGTGGAAATAAAAGTGAAAAAGCGGGTAGATGTTCTTTGTGGCAGGAAGCGTGTCGGTCATTTTGACGGGGTTGCAACGGTTCTTGTAAAATTATTTTCTATTATTCGCCCGCATCATGTGTATTTTGGGTTGAAAGATGCCCAGCAAGTCGCTGTTGTTGATGGGTTAATAAAAGATTTAAATCTCCCAATTACGTTGCGTCCGGTCGAAACGGTACGTGAGGAAGACGGGCTTGCAAAAAGTTCCCGGAACGTGAATTTAACAGAGGCAGAACGTCAGGAAGCACCGTTTCTTTATCAATCACTGGTAGAGGCAAAAGAACGAATTTTTGCCGGTGAACGAGACCCCGACGTCATCATTGCGGGAATAAAACAATTTTTACAAAACAAAGTAAATGGAAAGATTGATTATGTCGAAATATATTCATATCCCGAATTAAAACCTCAGACAAGGTTAACGGGGAAAATCATAATCGCTATCGCCGTCCAATTTTCAAAAGCGAGATTAATCGACAATATCATTCTTGAACTTAAAGGTGGAATGTAGAAATGTTTCGAGTAATGATGAATGCCAAACTTCATCGTGCCCGTGTAACGGAAGCCAATTTAAACTATGTTGGCAGCATTACGATTGATCAAGACTTATTAGATGCGGTTGGCATGGTAGCCAACGAAAAGGTTCAAATTGTCAATAACAATAATGGGGCCCGTTTTGAAACATATATCATACCCGGCGAGCGAGGCAGCCATGTTGTTTGCCTGAATGGGGCCGCTGCAAGACTAGTCCAACCGGGTGATATTATTATCGTGATCTCTTATGTTTTTGTTGATGAAAAAGAAGTGAAAGAACACCGACCGAAAATTGCCGTTTTAAATGAACAAAACAAAATAATTGAAATCATCGGAGCAGAAAAGGAAAAAACGGTGATTGAATCATAAACTTTTTGTATTCACGTCCGGCTGAGATCGAATATCGATTTCAGCCGGACTTTTTAACAGAATAAGAAAGTATAAAAATACAAGTAAATAACTTGGGATTAGTTTTATTGTCTAGTTCCGAGCGCCAGCGACTAGCAAACTTCACTCCCCTCCACTACGATAAGTCAACATCAGCTCGTAAACTCGCCGTGTTTCCTTTTCCTCGAAAAAGCTAATCGCTTTTTCTTCGTGCGATGTCTATTCGAGGAAGCAAATCTGTTCTCATTGCGGGGCGCTCCAGTTTGTACGTCGCTAAGCGGGCGCTCTGCGCTTTTCTTATTTCTTGTTTGGCTTCACAAGGAAAGCTACGAAAGAACCAGCTTCTACTTTCCTATCAGGAATAGGAGACTTTTCGAAAGTGCAAAATTATGGTAATGTTTTCTTGATAGAAATATGAGGTGTTGACTTTGAATAAATTTGTAATCGTGGATATAGAGACAACAGGACATTCTCCGAAAAAAGGCGACCGAATGATCCAGTTTGCCGGCGTTGTCCTGGAAGATCGAAAAATAACGGAGACATTTACCACCTTTCTTAATCCGGGAATCCCTATTTCTCCATTTATTACCGAATTAACCGGGATTGATAATGAGATGGTTGCTAATGCCCCATCTTTTACGGAGGTCGCCGGGGAAATTCTCCAACTGATGGAGGAAGCTTGCTTTGTTGCTCATAATGCCCATTTTGATTTAACCTTTTTGCAGGATGAATTGGAGCTTGGGGGTTTTCCGAAACTTACCTCTCCGGTTATTGATACGGTGGAAATGACGCGCATCTTTATGCCTACCTTGGAAAGTTACAAGTTGAGTGATATTGCCAATTTCGCCGGTTTCGATCATGACCGGCCGCATCAGGCAGACAGTGATGCCATCGTCACGGCTGAATGGTTTTTAGCCATGCTTAACAAACTGGATCATCTTCCGGATCAAACGATTTTCGCTTTACGTAATCTGGCAAAATATGTAAAGTCGGATTTATTTCACCTTCTTGATCAGTGGTATTTAGAAAGGGTCAGTCATCCGCGAAAATTAGCTGTTGATTTGGAACTGTTTCGCGGAATTGTATTGAAAAAAGAGAAAGTCGATCAAAATCTAAGTACCGGGCACCATAAAGCGGTTTTGGAGAAAGTGAATTTACAAGACGAATGGGCAGAAGAATCACCCGCTTCTTTTATTCATGCTTCTCTTGATCGTGGTGATTTGGCATTAATTGAAACCGGTGCAGAGACCAATCATAAATTTTCTTATTTATTAGCGGCCGCCGTTTTTTCGATGCAAAAAAACAAGCCTGTATTAGTGGCAACCGCAACGGTTCATGATCAGCAAGTTATTTTACAAGAGATTATTCCACAAGTTCGTTCATGTTTGGCTCAACCAATTTCCGTTCAGTTGTTGAAGGGACGAAACCGATATTTAAATTTATGGAAATTTGAACGAATCTTACATGAGCATAGTGAGCATTATGATGAAGTGATTACAAAAATGCAAATTCTAGTTTGGTTGACTGAAACAGAAACCGGTGATTGTGATGAGTTGAATTTATCGACAGGCGGTTGGCAATTTTTGCGCAGGATTTCCGGTATTCAAATCGATAAGGAAGGAAGTAATCCATGGTTCGACCGGGATTTTTATCGGAAAGCCGTAACCAAAGCCAGCGCAGCACAAATTGTTGTTACAAATCATCATTATTTGTTAACAAATGTGGAGGAAGAAAATAATATTTTTTCTGATTTTGAATATGTCATTATTGATGAGGCACATTTATTTGAAAATAACGCTTTATCGGTTTTCGGAATGAAATTAACTTACCGGAGAATGAAATTTTTATTAAATCAATTAGGTCCGATTGAACAAATGAAAGTGTCGGGAAAAATTGATGCGATACTGACAAAATACAATTTGCCGGTTACATATAATGCAGAGAAAGTTCAATTGATTATTCATGATTTTTTAGAACGTCTGGATGAGTTTTTTCAAACATGTGTGGTTGTTTATAAACAAAACAACAAAAATATATATAACGGAAAAATTGTTATTGAAAATACACCGATTTTTTCCGATATTCTTTATAGTTGGGAACGAGTTTATGATGCATTTACCGTTTTCTTTTCATGTTTAGAAGAACGGTTAAATCAATTATTCCGTTATTATCATTTTTTATCTGAACAGGAAAAAATGACAGTTGAAGACTTCTCCTTACTATTGACAGATCTAACCATCCTTAAACAAATGAACATGGAATTTCAAGATTTGCAAAACAATAAATTAATTTGGTTAGACATGGATGAACGGAATCCTCTTACATCTATTGTCATTCACAGTCAGCCATTATATGTGGAGGATGATTTAGCAAAGACATTATATTTACGTAAAAAGGCGATCATCTTTATTTCAAATGCGTTAACAGTCGAGGACTCTTTCCAATATATGATAAAAAAGCTTGGCTTAAATGATTTTCCTGTTGTTACTAAACAGTTTTATTCCACCGAGTCGTTTTATAAACAGATTCGTTTATACAGCTTAAACGATTTACCCAATATTTCAGAGGTAAAGGAAGAGGAGTATATTGAAAAAATTAGTAATTCCATTATCGCCATCGCAACAACTTTGGAAAGAAAGTTGTTAATCTTATTCAGTTCCAATGAAATGTTGAAAAAAACGTACCATTTAATAAAAGACAGTGGTGCACTTGATGAATATTTACTCATGGCACAAGGCGTTTCAAGCGGAAGCTTACATCGGCTTAGTAAGCAATTTAGCCGCTTTGATAAGGTGATTTTGTTCATTTCAAACTCGAATCTGGAACAATTCAGTTTCGATCAATCACTTCAAACGGCGATAATGGTAAGACTACCTTTTCTTTCTCCTAATGAACCGGTTCATTACCATCGAGCAAAAGCACTGAAAAATAAAGGGATCAATTCGTTTCAAACGTTATCTTTACCGGAAGCGGTTATTCGCTTTAAACAAGGATTTGTAAAACTGATGAATCCGGGAACGAAGATTCGTGAATGGATCATATTTGATAAACGCATTTATTCAACTAGTTATGGACGTACGTTTTTACATTCAATCCCACCGGTACCACTGGAAAAGGTCGATTTAACTTTATTATGTAAAAAGCTTGATAATGATTCCTAGACGACAAAATATTTTAATGAAATAGTAATAAATTTTTTCAAGATCGGGAGAAAGCAGTTATCTTTCACACTATTTTCTTGGTATAATAAAGAAAGATTTTTAATATTCTTTAGCTGTCGAGAAAGGAATGATTTCTCGTTGTTTGCGGCAAGTCAAAGGACCTGCTTGGTCATTACGAGTCGCCTATAGACTTGCCATATGATGGAAATTGGTTTCACAAGATCCGGGGAGGATGATTTATGGAAAGAAAGATAGAGGTTCTTTCGACAATAAAGGTGGAATATTCACCGGACCTTTATAAAATCGTTGATATTTTAAATCGAACATTAAAAAAAGAAGATTTAATGTTTGGACTCGCATTAGATAAAGAAGATCAAAAAAAAGCTATTTTTACCATTTACCGAACATAAAGGCTACATAATAATCATTTCATTGAAAAGAAGGGACGGATGATGAAATTTAAAATTTTCATGATTTCGATCGTTTCGGTTGTTCTGTTAACGATCGGATTCATATCAATATATATCTCGGCTACAAAATCGGTGAAAACAGGCGAAACGCAAGCAATTGAAAGAGCGGAAAAGGAGACGAATTTAGTGTCTGTTACTTCGGTTGATTGGTTTCATTATACAGACAGCTATTATGTCATTAAGGGTAAGAATGATAAGGACAAAGAGATTTTTGTCTGGGTTCCGGAAGATGCAAAAAAAGATATAATTGTAAAAGAAAAAAATGAAGGCATGTCTGAAAAAGAATTACTAAACTTTGTACGGGGTGGATTAACTACCTTATCGAATGATAAAAAGCCGAAAGAAATTATTCGGGTAAAATTAGGAATGGTTGAAAATGCTCCGGCATATGAAATAACCTATCGGGATCAGGAAGACCGTTATAGTATTTTATATGTTGATTTTTATAATGGGGAATGGTACAGAGTGTATAATTTATAGAAAATAGGCTCAAAAACGTTGTCGATTCAGTTATTTTTAATATAAATAAAACCGGCAAATGAAGGAGGAACACGGATGGAACTAGCAAATCGAATCAAAACATTGGCTCCGTCGGCAACATTGGCAATAACCGCACTGGCCAATGAATTAAAAGGGAAAGGAATAGATGTGATCGGTTTAGGTGTCGGCGAACCCGATTTCAACACACCTGAGCATATTATTGAAGCTGCTTACCAGGCAATGAAAGAGGGAAAAACAAAGTACACTCCCTCTGGTGGCTTGTTAGAGTTGAAACAAGCAATCATTGAAAAATTTGCTAAAGACCAAGGATTAAGCTATGAACCCTCAAACCTTATTGTAACCGATGGGGCAAAACATGCGCTTTACTTACTGTTTCAAACACTGATCAATGATGGAGATGAAGTCATTATCCCTGCACCATATTGGGTCACTTATCCTGAGCAAGTAAAACTGGCAGGTGGTGTTCCTGTAATTGTTGAAACAGATGAAACTACCAAGTTTAAACTAATACCGGAAAAATTGCAGCGCGCCATTACCAAAAAAACAAAAGCACTGATTATTAATTCCCCGAGCAATCCAACCGGAATGACATATAGTCGTGATGAGCTTGCTGCTTTGGGTGAGATTTGTTTGCTTCATGATATTCTCATCGTATCTGATGAAATTTATGAAAAATTAATCTATGATGAGGAGCAACATGTTTCGATTGCCCAACTTTCTAAAGAGTTAAAATCGCAAACGGTGATTATTAACGGGGTATCAAAGTCTCATGCGATGACCGGTTGGCGGATTGGCTATGCAGCAGGAGACAAAGCATTAATAAAACAAATGACATCTCTTGCCAGCCAAAGCACATCAAATCCGGCCACTCCATCTCAATATGCAGCCATTGCGGCATATCGTGGCAGTCAAAAAAGCGTGGAAGAAATGAAGCTTCAATTTGAAAAACGGTTAAACCTATTCTATGAAAAATTAATGGAAATACCTGGATTTTCCTGTGTCAAACCTCATGGCGCATTCTATTTATTTCCTAATGTGAAAGAAGCAGCAAAATTGACCGGTTATGATACCGTTGATAAGTTTGCTGAAGCGTTATTGAGTGAAGCGCATGTTGCAGTCGTTCCGGGAACAGGATTTGGCTCGCCTGACTATATTCGCTTATCGTATGCAACAAGTGAAGATATTTTAGTAGAGGCTGCCGCCCGTATTAAAAACTTTGTGGAAACTAAAATGACTTCAAGATAAAGCGAAACTTCCATCAGTGGGGAGAGAAGGCCCCACTGATGGTTAGTTGAGCCAATCGGGTACATACGGGCACTTATCTTTCACTAATTGCATCGTAAATTTTTTCTAAACGTAAAGAGGAAGATTTAGTGCCCGTCATGCGGGATAAAGCGAAACTTCCATCAAGTGACCACTGATGGTTAGTTCATATCGAACTGACTATGATAGGTGCGGTGTAAGTTTAGGAAACGTTGCTAGTGAATTTTTGGAGCTGTATAATAAAGAAGGGCTTTAGTAGTATTTTTGGAGGGAAGTTTGTGAAGACAACGATTGTAGAAGTGAAAAATTATGTTGGACAAGAAGTAACGATCGGAGCTTGGCTTGCCAATAAACGTTCCAGCGGGAAGATTGCCTTTTTGCAACTTCGTGATGGATCGGGTTTCATCCAAGGTGTTGTCGTTAAAAATGAAGTACCTGAGGAAGTTTTTCAATTAGCGAAATCACTCACGCAAGAATCCTCTTTGTATGTAACGGGTATCGTTCGTGAAGATGAGCGTTCACCGTTTGGCTATGAATTATCAGTAACCAAATTGGAATTAATCCACGAAGCCCATGATTATCCAATTACACCAAAAGAACATGGTACGGAATTTTTAATGGACCACCGTCATCTTTGGTTACGTTCAAAACGTCAGCATGCCAATATGAAAATAAGAAACGAAATTATTCGGGCAACCTATGAATTTTTCAATAAAGAAGGTTTTATAAAAATTGATCCTCCGATTTTGACGGGGAGTGCGCCTGAAGGAACAACGGAATTATTCCATACGAAATATTTTGACGAAGATGCGTATCTTTCTCAAAGCGGTCAATTATATATGGAAGCAGCGGCAATGGCTTTTGGAAAAGTGTTTTCTTTTGGACCAACCTTCCGTGCAGAAAAATCAAAAACACGCCGTCACTTAATCGAGTTTTGGATGATTGAACCGGAAATGGCTTTTTATGAATTTGAAGACAATTTAAAAGTTCAAGAGGACTATGTTTCCTATGTGGTTCAATCGGTTTTGAAAAATTGTTCGTTGGAATTGAAAATATTAAATCGTGACACAACGAAATTAGAAAAAGTTCAAGCTCCGTTCCCGAGAATTACATATGATGATGCGATTAAATTTTTACACGAACAAGGTTTTGATGATATCAAGTGGGGCGACGATTTTGGTTCACCGCATGAAACAGCGATTGCCAATTCATTTGATAAGCCGGTGTTCATTACCCATTACCCGAAAGCCATTAAACCGTTTTATATGCAACCGGATCCGACCCGTGATGATGTCGTGTTATGTGCCGATTTAATTGCCCCGGAAGGTTATGGTGAAATAATTGGCGGTTCTGAACGGATCCATGACTATGATTTATTGAAACAAGAACTTGAACGACATCAATTATCTTTAGAAACGTATAGTTGGTATTTAGATCTAAGGAAATACGGTTCTGTTCCACATTCCGGCTTTGGTTTAGGCCTGGAAAGAACCGTTGCTTGGATTGCCGGTTGTGAACATGTCCGAGAAACCATTCCATTCCCGCGTTTATTAAACCGTCTATATCCATAGAAAGAAGAGGGATTGTCACACTTATGACAGTCCCTATTTCATTAACTTTTTATTCATGCTATACTAATTTTGAGGTGTCAAATATGAATAAAAACACGTTCCTTTCCTGGATTGAAGAAGGGGTTATTTCGATTCCTTCTTTTTTATTCCGTTATTATAAAAAAATCGGGTTAACCGATATCGAGTGTATGGTTATTCTACATATTTACAATTTTATCGAGAAGGGTAAAGAGTTCCCTACCATTGATGAAATTGCCGAGCGGATGGTATTATCGACTGAGCATTGTTCGCAAACCATCTTAACTTTAATCCAAAGAGGGTATTTGGAGATTTTGAAAGGTCAGACAGAAGAGGGCATTTATTTCGAAAAATATTCTCTAAAACCACTTTGGCTAAAACTGATCAATGAGCATGCGCTTCATGAACAGGAAGATTTGCAATTTCAAACAAATCTGGAAGAAGGCTCGCTATTTACCCTGTTTGAGCAAGAATTTGCCAGAGCATTATCCCCGATAGAATGTGAAACTTTATCGATGTGGATCGATAATGATCATCATAGTCCCGCTCTCATCAAAGCTGCATTGAAGGAAGCTGTTTTATCAGGAAAATTAAATTTCCGCTATATCGATCGGATTCTCTTTGAATGGAAAAAAGCCGGGATTAAAACTGTGGAACAAGCACAGGATCAAAGCAGACATTTCCGCAACGGGCAACAAAAAAACCGCGGGCAGGAAAAGCAAAAGAAAACCGAAGCGGTGCCGTTTTATAATTGGTTAGAAAGTTAAGGGGAGTGAATATGTTAACGAAAAAGGAGATACGTTTTTGTTTGGATGAAATGGGGAAAATGTTTCCAAAAGCCCATTGTGAATTAAATCATTCGAATCCGTTTGAGCTTTTAATTGCAGTTGTTTTGTCTGCTCAATGTACAGACGCCCTTGTCAATAAAGTAACAAAATCTTTGTTTGAAAAATATAAGCGGCCTGAGGACTATTTAAAAGTTTCGTTAGATGAATTACAACAAGATATCCGGTCAATCGGTTTATACCGGAACAAAGCAAAAAACATTCAAAAGCTTTGTCAAATTTTAATAGAAAAATATGATGGACAAGTTCCAAGTGATCGCGATACATTAATGCAACTTCCCGGGGTGGGGAGAAAAACGGCAGATGTTGTTGTTTCTGTTGCCTTTGGTATTCCTGCGATTGCTGTTGATACGCATGTCGAACGGGTTTCGAAACGTTTGGCCATTTGTCGTTGGAAAGATAGTGTTCTGGAAGTGGAAAAAACGTTAATGAAAAAAGTTCCAATGGATGAATGGAGTATTACCCATCATCGCATGATCTTTTTTGGCCGGTACCATTGCAAAGCCCAATCACCAAAATGTTTGGAATGTCCGCTGCTTTCCCTTTGTCGTGAAGGAAAAAAACGAACGAAAGGTCTTGAATTGGAAAATGCAGGTAAGTGAACGATTACAACATGAGTTCTTTTATCTTGATTCGTTGACGCCGGCCGATTTTTTTCCTGAAGAAAATCGGTTTTATCTCGGTATAGATGAAAGCATGCCTTGGAAAAATGAAAAAGAAGCAGTTATCCAAATTGTCCATGAGTGGCAACCTTACTTGAAGGAGCTTACTGGGCTGTTTAAAGAACGAAAAAATAAAGAAACGAAACCGTTGATGGTAAAGGGAATCAGCCTTTTCATCCGACTGTTATTTTGGTCAAACAATGAACCGACTGATTTAAAAAATTTACAGGAGAAATTAGTGCTGTTTGAGGCGAAACCGGTAAATATCGTCGAACGGCTTCAGTTTTTAATGCAGCGACCGACTTTGTACCATTCCTTTATCCAACTATCCGAATTAATGATTGAACAAGAAAAAATTTTTTATAAATATATGGTAATGAAAAAAAGAGTGAATCGAACTTAGTCGATTCACTCTTTTTACTTTTCATTGAAGATTTACGTGCCGGAACCGGTTGAGTATTGCGATGAACCATTTCCGCCACCCCCACTATTTCCGCCATTTCCGTTATTCCCGCCATTTCCGGGATTAGGAGTACTTGGAGTTCCTGGGTTCGGATTCCCTGGGTTTGGGTTTCCTGGATTTGTTCCCGGAGGATTTCCCTGTCCGGGAGTGCTTCCACTATCGTCTTCTTGTTCGTCTGTTCCTTCATTATCCGTATCTTCCTCATTTCCTTGATTATTATCCGGTGAATCATCTGTGAAAGAAGAAAGATCAAGGGTAACGGAAGCCGGATCACTCTTATGGCCATCATAAACGGCATAAACCGTAAATGTATATTTTAATCCGGGTACTAAATTATTAGCCTCAAAGCTGTTTTTATCTGTTGTGCCTAGTATTTGATCACCCGAACCATCTGCTGATAAATGTACTTCAAAATTGACATTATCAACATTTTCATAGTTCCAATTTAAGCTTGCCGTTGCGTTTTGTTGGTTATAATCAACGCTTAAATTGGTTACAGCCGGAATCGATTCGTATTTTTTTGATGTTTCTTTCGGTTCTGTACCTTTGACAAAATACTCATAGACAATATTACTTTCCGGTGTAAACGGACTTGCCAGTTTTGCCGGATTGGAACCTTTTTCAATCGGTAATTTAACAACACTTGACGGTTGTTTAAAATCAGGTGTATCGATCCCGTCATGCATATAGGTCATAAGTGATTTAAAAATCTTTATCGGTAATTTTGTATCATCTACCGGTTTTGCCTTCTTCTCGTAACCAACCCAGACTGTAGCTGTATAATTGGTTGAATAGCCGGAAAACCAAGAATCCGGTGACTCAGATGATTTTAAGTTATATTTTTTTAACTCATCCTTCGTATAGTTTGTCGTCCCGGTTTTTCCGGCAATCGGAACGCCGGAAATTTGTGCAGCCCTACCTGTACCGCTTTGGACGACCGTTTTTAACATATCAGAAATCATAAATGCGGTGTAGTCGCTCATAACACGTTCCGGTTTCGGTTCCAAATTAATTTCGGTTTCCCCGTCAGATAACACAATTTTCTTAATGGCATACGGTTCATTGTATATTCCTCCGTTACCAAAAGCACTATAAGCACCGGCTAACTGTAAAGGGGAAACACCGCCTCCGAAGCCGCCGATTGCATATGATTCATAAATTTCCTTCAATCCAATTCCAAGATTATTGGCAAACTCTTTCGCTTTTTCTAATCCGACCGCTTGGATTGCTTTGACAGCTGGAATATTTAAGGATTCTTGCAAGGCATAACGCATGGTCACCTCGCCGTAATTTTTCCCGTTATAGTTTTTAACCGGTGTCCCGTCGGAATACGTATAAGGTTCATCCTTGAAAATTTGATATGTTGAATATTTTAAATACTCGATTGCCGGACCATAATCAAGAACTGGTTTGATTGTTGAACCCGGTTGTCTTTTTATATCAATCGCATAATTAAGCCCACGCCTTACTTTTTGATGGCGACCGCCGCCAATTGCCCGAATTTCTCCAGACTGAGTATCGAGTAAAATGACCCCGGCTTGGATTTCATCATTCGGATACTTAATATATTCATCTGTATTTAAAATATCATTGACTCTCTTTTGTGCGTTCGGGTCCATTGTTGTATATATTTCAAGGCCATCCGTAAATGCGTTATAACCTAATGCTTCAACTTCCTCGATAATTTGATCGACGAAGGAATCATATGGCGAATCATCTTTAATTGTGTCCTCCGGTTTGTTTACAATTAATGATGCAATAGATATATTTTGAGCTTCTTTCATTTCTTTCTCAGAGATAAAGCCGTGCTGATGCATAAGAGATAACACAGTGTTCTTCCTCTGATCGGCTAAATCTGGATTGACAAATGGATTATAAGCATTCGGTCGTTGCGGTAAGCCGGCAATTAAAGCCGCTTCAGGTAATGTTAATTCATCGAGTGATTTATTGAAATATGTTTGAGCCGCTGCTTTAATTCCATACACATTCCCACCCATTGAGACACGGTTAACATACATTTCAAAAATATCTTCTTTTGAAAAATTGCGTTCAAGTTGCAGAGCAAGCCAAGCTTCTTGCGCCTTCCTCTTCAATGTTTTTTCTTCTGATAAAAAGGAGAGCTTAACGACCTGTTGCGTTAAGGTAGATGCACCCTGTGAACCAAAGCCGTCGGTGATATTACTAATGACGGCACCGCCCAAACGAATTAAATCGATTCCGTTATGTTTAAAGAAACGGACGTCTTCAGTTGCCAAAACCGCATTTTTCATCAGGTCCGGAATTTCGTTAAATTCAACCAGATCCCTTTTTTCTGTACCTAATTCGGTAACCAGTTCTTTATTCATATCATAAATTTTTGACGGAACAGGGACTTTTAGCTTTTGCGGATCCAGTTTTGGTGCATCTGAAACAAAGTAAGCAAAGGTTCCCAATCCGCCAACTAAACATAGAAATCCGACAATTATCATCGTTAAAAATATTTTCTTGGCTATACTTTTCCCTTTTCCTTTTGGTTGTTTCTGTTTATTTTTCTGGTTCGCACGTCTTTTTTCTGTTCTTGATTTATATTGTTCTGTCATAAACAATGACCATCCTTTCATTCCTTATCAAAATCGAAAACGGGATTGTCCGTCAAATATCGAATAAGGAATTTCTCACAATTTGAGGTAAGTTATTTTACCCCTAATAATATAGAGATTCTATTAATCTAATATAATCAATTCTTGGCTGAATTCCAAGTGGTATATAATGTCCATATTGCATAATTTCATCTTTCGCTATCGATTTTCTGCCGCCTGATTCCATCCGTTGCCAAAATTTCAGCAGATGTTCACCCTCTAAAAGAAATACTTCTTCTGTTTTTGAAAAACGAATAATGACAAAAGCAATACCTCCGCAAGCTAGTACCGCTTCTGTATGTCTAATTTGATGCTCATGGAAATTTTTTAACGGCAAAGATGTTTCGCTTTTTGTTTCCTTTGCTTCAAAATCAAGATATTTCCCCCGGTACACACCATTATAGTCCGTTGTCGAAGGTGTTTTGAAATAGGCCTCTTTTATTACTGCTTTGCTACGCTCCGGATAATCGACTTGAACAATTTGAATAGGAGTTGGTTTTTTATGAATAACCGCAATCTTGTTTGACAAATAATATTTATTGGACTCATTAATATCATCCTCTAAAGTCATCCCACGGTTTCCGTATTGATATTTTTTTACTTTTATTTTTCTATCCTCTTTTTTAAAATGAAACGTTTTTCCATTCGGATAATGGATTTCCAAACTAACCACCTCGTTAAACCTTCTTCATGCGCAACTCCGGGCTGTTTATTTACCGGTCGGAATGAAACGACCGAAATTTTATAAAGGATGTGAACATCTCGATGAATCATGACGAGAGGCAATTAATCCAACATATTTTACAAACAACAAGAAAAGGCAATATAGATAATATATCACGAACGAATTGTTATGAGTCATTTTATTTTCGTTACCAAGAAATTAAATGGGCTTTTCTTGCCGGATTGGTTTCCCGTAACGCCGGCTGGAATATGTGTGATTTGGAAGGCAAATCGTATTCCTCCTTGTTGACCAAGCAATATCGCACGTATTTGTTTTTAACTTATGAACGGGCTAATTGGCTGATTTTTCAAGATGCGTATCCACAATTATTACTTTATCATTATTCAACGAAAATAGGGCGTCCTTTGTTTCACTTACTACCTTATTTTCATGTTTCGGCATTTATGCAGCAAGAATGGTTTCGATTTTGGCAAACCGGTAATGAAAATCGATTATTGTATTCCCTCATTATTAATGAACAGAACTTGATACAAGAGCCAATCATATCAAAACTATTTTATCAAAAAAAAGTATTTCAAACAGTACCTTTTTATTTGCAGGAACTTTTTCATTTCAATGCAGTTATTTTTCCAACTTGTTACGGTGAAATTTTCGGGGCAACTGTAAAAAAATTTGTCAAACTGGATCAACGAATCGAACTCGGGAAAAAATTAGCGTGGATTTTATTTGATACGGGGAGGCTTCAAACATTTATTGATTTTGCCATTCATACACCGCATACAGGTTCACGGTACGATTACGAAAAATTTTGGTTAAAAAAACGGAACACGCCTATGTTAAGACTAACGTATCCGATTGTAAAGCAGGAACCATTAACCGGGATATCTTGGGATAAAAAGCAACGGGTTAAAAAACGATGGTTCCTGCCACCCATCATAAAAGAAGAAGTGAACATGACTTATTGGTTAAGGAAAAAACATATAGAAATTGAACTGTTGGTAAACTTGAAGGAATGGATGCGGTGGAATGAGTAGGTAAGAAGGGAAGACACCACGATGGGGAAAGAAGTCAATATGTAGTGGTGTCTTCCTTTAACTTAAGTGGATGGACGGTTTGGGCCATTTAGTTTTGGATTTCCTTTAGCCGCTTTTGTGTCTGCATGATTTTCTTTTTCAGTTACGCGATTTTGTTTCTTCTTTTTTTCCATTGGCTGCACCTCCTATCGTTATTATGAACAAAAGGTCAAGAAACATGTTTTGACAATGATTTCTGAATATTTGTCAGAATTCCACTTTGTTTGGCGAATTTCTTCTAGTTTTGTCAAACAGGAAGGAAGTGATGAAAGCAGGTCGAAATTACATAATAACGAAGGATGGAGGGATTGAGATGGCAAGCAATAAAACAGTGAAAACGAGCGAAATTTTGGAATTAATCAAGTGTTTGGAAATGGAAATAGCGTTAGTGGAGCAAAAGATGCATCTCGTTGTAACGGAAGAAATAATAGAACAAACAAGTAACCTTTCAAGAAATATTTCTGCGATAGAAAAGGAAATAATGAAAGTGACGAAAGAAAATCAAACGAAACAACAGGTGAGGAATACGGAGCCGATTATGAAACAGGCAGCATCAATGTAAAAAAATTGGTCCGGCTTTGATTTTCCGTTGATATTGTGAAACTTCAATCAGTAGGACTGTTTAAAGAAAACCCGGCAATCACCGGGTTTTCTTTACTTATACGTTAAGAAAGTATAAATTTCCAGCAAAGAAGCGAATTCGACGTAGTTGGAAATTTTAAGAATTAAGTATAAGTGCTCTTGCGGCTCTGCTTTCGCCTAAAGGCTCGGCAATCACCGGGTTTTCTTTACTTATGATATAATTGGATGGATAGGAGGGGTTAATGTATGGACAAAATGCAACTTGTATCAGCAACGAAAAAATTAAAACATTATGTAATGGAAATGGATCACATTTATGAACATGCACGGGAAACGGGAGAAGAAAAAGATTTTTATACGGTTATTAAACCATTTGTTGATGAAGTCCATTTCGTTTTAGAAGAGTGGGGGGAACTGGCGAAGAAATTCATTGTCACTTCTCACCCGAAACACTTATATATTCAACAAATCGATGCCACTATTGAGAATATTAAAGAAATAAGTGTACAAGCTTTTTTTCCTAAAACAAGCTATTCCCGTTTTAAACATCGTCTCCATTCAATCCATTATATATTAGAAAAATTACATAGCGAAATAAACGAAAATGAGTTTCCGCAAAACTTTTAAATTCACATGATTAGGCGAACAATCATACAATATGGTGGAGTTCATGAGGAGGATTGATATGTATGTATCATCTGCCACACAACCAGTTTTTTCCACGAAAATATAATGCGATTCCGGAGACATTTGGAATGCCACAAAATCATTTAGGTACGAATGCCAACCTGCAATTTCCTGTAGGGGTAAATACGTTCCCACCGCCATTCTTTCATGGTCCAACACCAATGAATTCTCAGGGTATGTTTCCCGGTGTCGCTCCCGGACAAGTCTGGCCTCCGAGTGCTTTTTTTAATCAAGACAACCATTTCCCATCTAATAATAACGATGTACCGTTTACACAATTTTTGGATGATCCATTACACCCAATTTATAATCAAATTTCAAATTTTTCTAATCAGATATTACCAAATTTTAGTTTATCGGCGTCGCATCAATCTTTTCCCCAGAGTCCGATGAACAGCTTTATCCAATCATTTAAAAATAAAGATGGATCCATCGATTTTAATAAAATGCTAGGAACGGCCGGTCAATTCATGGGAGTAATCAATCAAGTTTCTTCTTTACTAAAAGGATTCAGTCTTTTATTTAAATCGTAAATATGTGCCAAGTGCAAGTCCTTCCATCATATCTAAGAAAAGCAATTGGCGAAAAACCAATTGCTGTAGGTTACCATTATTTTCAATGGACATTAGCGAAATTCATCTGTTTGTATAAAACAATTATTTAACTTTTAAAAACATCAATCTTCTAAATTCAGTTTCTTCCCGGATTTTTTTGGCAGGATGATCGTCAATAGCCCGTCACGGTATTTGGCTTTGGCGTTTTTTGAATGAATTGGATGATAAAAAGGAATCGTCCGGCTGGCTTTTTCATATTCGTGTATCTTCGTATATGATTTAGCTTTATCATTTTGAATTGTCTCACTTTCTGAACGATTCACAGTGATGGTAATGCTTCTCTCCAAAATATGGATGTCAATTTGATTTTTCTTTACCCCGGGTAATTCTGCATATATGATGTATTTATCAACATCTTCTTGAACATTGACTTTGAAACCCGGTTTTAAATTGGAGTTTTGAAAAAATTGATCAATGGTCTCCAAAATATTACGAAATGGCCGGTCCTGAAAAATATGAGAAAATGGAGAAGCTTCATTTGAATGGCTGTCCTTTTTTTCCGGTAATTGTTCATCCATGTTTTCCACCCCACTTTTTATTTTTATTTCCGATATAATATATGAAAAATAATAAAAATCGTGTTAGATTAATGGTACGATGTTTGTACGGTAAATATTTTTTGATATAGGAACGTGTATTCGTTATAATAAATGTTAAAGGGAAATTTGGTATGAATTGTAGAGGGTGAAGCGGATGCTAGGTAAGCGTCAATTACAAGAAATCATCAATTGGATGAAACAAACAAATGAAATTAACGAAAATATTATCCATTGGGAAACGATAGAAGGGAAGGAGGCCATTAATGTTCCATTTCCTGAAGAATTGCATCCAAAATTGCAGGCAGCATTAGAAAAGCGGGGGATTACCTCTTTATACAGTCATCAACGGGAAGCTTTTGATTATGGTATGAAAGGAATGGATTTTACTGCCGTAACCCCGACGGCGAGCGGGAAAACACTTTGTTATAATCTTCCGGTTCTGCAAACGATTTTAGAGAACGTTGAAGCAAGAGCGTTATATATGTTTCCAACGAAGGCACTCAGCTATGATCAAAAAAGTGAATTAAATGAATTGATTGATGAAGCGGGGATCGAAATTAATAGTTATACATATGACGGGGACACACCGGCGCATATCCGGCAAAAAATTCGCAAAGCTGGCCATATCGTAATAACTAACCCGGATATGCTTCATTCCGGAATTTTGCCGCATCATACAAAGTGGGTCTCTCTGTTCGAAAACTTAAAATTTATTATCGTTGATGAATTACATATTTACCGTGGTGTATTCGGAAGCCATACAGCAAATGTTATTCGTCGATTAAAACGGATTTGCCGTTTTTACGGAAGTGATCCGGTGTTTATTTGTACTTCAGCGACCATTGCCAATCCAAAGGAACTGGCCGAAGCTTTAACAGGTAAAACCATGCAGTTAATTGATCAAAACGGTGCCCCGAGCGGAAGAAAGCATTTTGTCTTTTATAATCCGCCGATTGTAAATAAACAATTAAATATCCGGAGAAGTGCAACTTTGGAAGTTCGGAAGCTCGCCGGGGAGTTTCTGAAAAATAAAATTCAAACAATTATTTTTGCGAAAAGCAGAGTTCGAGTGGAAATTATTTTAACGTATTTACAAGAGTTGATTAAAGATAAGATTGGACCAAAGGGAATACGTGGGTACCGGGGCGGTTATTTACCGACAGAGCGAAGAGAAATCGAAAAAGGGCTGAGAAATGGGGATATTTATGGTGTGGTCAGCACGAATGCGTTGGAGTTGGGCGTTGATATCGGACAATTACAAGTATGTATAATGACCGGTTATCCCGGTACGATTGCGAGCGCCTGGCAACAAGCCGGACGAGCCGGGAGAAGACATGGAGAGGCGCTAATTTTGTATGTCGCCAGTTCAGCCCCACTAGACCAATACATTATCAATCATCCGGAATATTTTTTCAAACAGTCACCGGAAGTTGCCCGAATCAACCCGGATAATTTAATCATTCTTGTTGATCATGTAAAATGTGCAGCTTTCGAATTACCGTTTAAAAAAGGAGAAACGTTTGGCGGGATTGATGTGGAGGATGTACTCGATTACCTGCTTGATCAAAAAATTCTTGTTTTTAGCGGGAATAAATATCATTGGATGAGTGATTCATTTCCGGCGCATAATATCAGTCTTCGTTCCGCTTCACAGGAAAATGTAGTCATTATTGACCAAACCGACATTGCCCATGTACAAGTGATCGGAGAAATGGATACTTTCAGCGCTTTAACGCTTCTCCATGATGAGGCAATTTACATGCATCAAGGAGTTCAATATCAGGTAGAAAAATTAGACTGGGAGGAAAAAAAGGCATTTGTACGTGAAGTGCAAACGGATTATTATACAGATGCAAACTTGGCTGTTGATTTGAAAGTTTTAGAGGTTGATAAGGAAAGAGAAACGGATGTCGCGCAAATTCAATATGGGGACGTGGCTGTACAAGCGATGGCGACAATTTTTAAAAAGATTAAATTTGAAACCCATGAAAATATCGGTTCCGGTCCGATTCATTTACCGGAACAAATATTGCATACAACTTCGGCATGGATTTCATTAAAGGATGAGCCGAATTGGCATAAAGATCGCCTGGAGCAAGGGTTGATCGGTATGGCACATCTTTTAAAAAATATGGTGCCGATGTATGTGATGTGTGATCCGAGCGATGTGTATGTGACACCGCAATTGAAATCGAGTCATAATGAAAAACCAACGATCTTTTTATATGACCGTTATCCGGGTGGAGTGGGCCTGAGCGATCAAATTTACGATAAAATAACGGATATTTTGCTGGAAGCGAGGAAAATGATAAAAAATTGCCCGTGTGAGAATGGTTGTCCTTCTTGTATTGGGACGGACGGTACTTCACAAAACGGCAAAATAGATGCAATTACCCTTTTGAATGCTTTCTTAAATGGGGTGCTTAAATGAAGTTAAAAAACAAGTTAGCAGTTTATCAGTCGTACTTACCAACCGGAACGAAGAAACAAGAATCGCAACCGGAAGCAAAACAAGAACTTATCGACATACCAAACTTGGAAAAATGGCATAATTTCGGGGTTGCTCCATATATATTAGATGATCAATATTGCCTTATTCGTGAAGTCCGCTATCCTCTTGAAACACAAAGGGGGAAATATACATTTTTTGATTATCTTAATGTCGTCAATGCTTGGCAAAATCATTCTCTTCTCCACCCTTTATCCGCAAAAGGGTACCGTCCAACAGATTTGTTTTTCTTTGACACGGAAACGACAGGACTCGGTGGTGGAACAGGCAATACGATCTTTTTATTAGGTTATGCTTTCATTGATGATGATGAGGTCGTAGTGAAACAACATTTATTGCCTGAACCCGGGGGTGAAATTCCGCTTTATCACAGTTTTTTGAAATCAGTTGATTATACCACCCTTGTTACGTATAATGGAAAAGCATTTGATTGGCCGCAAGTGAAAACAAGACACACATTGATCAGAGAACATGTACCGAAGCTTCCGGCATTTGGTCATTTTGATTTGCTGCATGCATCAAGGAGACTATGGAAAGATGAATTAGAATCCGTAAAACTTACAATCGTTGAGAAAGAGGTTTTGGGAATCGAAAGGGAAGAAGATGTTCCCGGATATTTAGCGCCCATCATTTATTTTGATTTTCTTCAATCCAATCAACTGGACGGAATTGTTAAGGTGATGGAGCATAATGAGGAAGATGTACTATCCCTAATCATTTTATATACGCATATTTCCTGTCAATTATTAGGACTTGATGTGAATCAAACAAATAGGGAAAAATTAGCCGTCGGTAAATGGTATTCTGCTTTGAATGAAAGGGATGCGGCCATTCAAGTATATGAAGAGGCGATAACAAGTTTACGAGGGAGAGAAAAATGGAAGGGCATGTATGATCTTGCCATTCAATATAAAAAACAGAAGAAGCGGGATATGGCAGAAGCGATTTGGCAAGAAATCATTGAACTGGGCAACGGAATAGAGAAAATAAATGCTTGCATCGAACTGGCAAAAGTTCATGAGCATGTGAACAAGGATTTTGAAAAGGCACTACAATTAAGCATATTGGCATTAGAAGAGTATGAATCAACTCAGCTCTTGGATTATAAAAATAATCATTTAAAGGAAGAATTAGAAAAAAGAATTTTTCGCTTGGAAGGGAAAATAAGAAGAAAAAAATTAAGTTAAATTGAACATGGTCATGACGGTTCACGTCCAAAAAATCGGATTTGTTTATACCGGCTTGGTAAAATCTTTCACCTAACCTTATTGGTTGCTGAAAAGTGGATGCATATTTTCCAGTAAAAAAATATTGATGAAAAGCTTGGCTGGAATTAAAATTAGTTCTGGATTATCATCATATTTTTTGAAAGAAAGGGAATGCCATGCATCGCACAGTTTTATTTTTATTCTTTACAATTGTTATTTCAACGATGTTCTTTTTTACGGTTTTTCGAGACGTGATTATGAAGGTATTGTTCTGGTATTGATGACGGTGGTTTCAAAGTTGAAAAATAGGTATTTTCATTAGTACATGTTCCCCTGTTTTGACATAGGTTATTAATGTATAAGGAAATCAACCAGCAGAAAGGGGAGTATATGTATGCCTGCATTTCCACCCAATGTATTGCCGCCGGTGGTACATCCAACGCAACAATTTGTAAATACAAACCAATTTACACATATCGTACCGCATGTTCATCCTTCACATACGACCACTGTCAACCAGCATATGTTTCAGCACCAACATTATTGCCCGCATACCCATTCAGTGGTAAATGAAGTATGCCATCAGCATTTGAATTGCTGTTGTCCGCCGCCAAGAAGACCATTTGGTTTTTAAACGTAAATGAGAAATATGGGGCTGATGAAAAATATCGGCCCCCCATAATAGTTCTTTAGACCCTTTTCTTCCATTTTATTATATAATAAGGTATATCAATGATTACATAAATACGTTAGACGATTGAAACAAACAACAAGCAAGAATTGACAAAGGAATGCATTTTTGAAAAAATAAGATTAATGATGAGCATGATCGAGGTGAAAAACTTTGATAGCAAACAATATTCAATTAACACCTAAGGATATTTTAGAAAAAGAATTTAAAACGAGTATGCGTGGATATAATCAAGAGGAAGTTGATAAATTTCTGGATATCATTATAAAGGATTATGAAAATTTCAATAAGGAGATTGAAACACTTGTATTCGAAAATCAAAAACTAAAAAAACAATTGGAAGAAGCGCGAAGACAGCCCGTACAAACAACCGGTGCAACGAATTTTGATATATTAAAAAGATTGAGCAATTTGGAAAAACATGTCTTTGGGAATAAATTAAATAATGATAAAGACTGGTAATTCCAATCAAGTAAGTTGGTATATAGATAAAGGACCACTTTTCAGACACAACGGTTTTTAACAGTTATCGAAAATTTATCTTGCTTATCAGTCACAATGACAGAAAAAAATACCAGTTGTATTTTAGAAAAAGTTCTTTTATAATATATACGTGTCATGTTAATAACGTTCGGGTAATCGCGGCAATTATGCTGAGGAAAGTCCATGCTCGCACGGTGCTGAGATGCCCGTAGTGTTCGTGCCTAGCGAAACAATAAGCTAGGGCAGCCTGGTTTCGACTGGGCTGACGGCAGGGAACGAGCCTAAGTCTTCGGATATGGCTCTATTACCTTGAAAGTGCCACAGTGACGTAGCCTTGGAAGAAATGACAAGGGTGGAACGAGGTAAACCCCGCGAGCGAGAAACCCAAATAATGGTAGGGGAACTTTCTCTGAGGAATTCAACTCAAGAGAGAGGCAAGAGACAAGCTCTTGCAGATAGATGATTACCACCGGAGTACGAGATTTTTCAATCGTAAGCAGTACGATGGTACAGAACATGGCTTACAGAACGTTATTAACGGCTAAAACGGAAAAAATGCTCTCTTTTCATTTTGAAAGGGAGCATTTTTGTTTTGAATTGTGTTAATAATAGTAAAGGTGATGACATGAACAAATTAAAAATTCTTGCCACATCTCCAATGGGGATTGAAGCGATTGTCGCAAAAGAAGTGAGAAATCTCGGTTATGAATGTCAAGTCGATAACGGAAAAATTACATATATGGGTGACGAATATGCGATTGCCAAAAGTAATCTTTGGCTTCGTACGGCAGACCGGGTAAAAATTATCGTTGGTGAATTTAAAGCAACAACATTTGAACAACTGTTTGAGGGAACAAAAAATCTCCCGTGGGAACAATTTATCAATGTGGACAGTGCGTTTCCAGTCTCGGGGAAATCAGTAAAATCTACTTTGCACAGTGTTCCGGACTGTCAAGCCATTGTTAAAAAAGCCATCGTAGATCGATTAAAAATAAAATATAAACAGATCACCTGGTTTCAGGAAAAAGGACCGAAAGTACCTGTGGAAGTTTCTATTTTAAAAGACATCGTAACGATTACGATTGATACAAGCGGGGTCAGGATTACATAAACGGGGATATCGGGCATATCAAGGTGAGGCTCCATTAAAAGAAACGTTGGCAGCGGCATTAATTCTGTTAACAAACTGGACAGCGGATCGGCCGTTTGTCGATCTTTTTTGCGGTTCAGGTACTATCCCGATTGAAGCGGCATTAATCGGACAAAACATTGCACCCGGTTTCAATCGGGATTTTATAAGTGAAACATGGCATTGGTTCAATTCGAAGGTTTGGGATGAAGCAAGAACGGAAGCGGAAGACTTGGCAGAATATAATCGGCCGTTACAAATTTTCGGATCGGATATCGATCATAAAATGGTAGATATGTCAAAAGCAAATGCCATGGAAGCCGGACTCGGGGACCTCATCCAGTTTAAACAAATGCAAGCGACTGATTTCCGTACCGATCTTGAATACGGTGTAATTGTCAGCAATCCGCCCTACGGAGAACGTATAGGCGAAAAAGAAAAAGTCGAAAAGTTATACCGGGAACTTGGTGCAACTTTACAAATGCTTGACACGTGGTCGATTTATTTGATTACATCAAACGAAGATTTTGAAGAGTTATTTGGAAAAAAAGCGACTAAAAAGCGGAAATTATTTAACGGGTTTATTAAAACGGATTATTATCAATATTTTGGCCCCAAAAAACGTGTATGATGATAAAAATCGATTTTTCAATCAAGGAATATTTTCCCTGCCACCGTCTATAATAGTATTATCAATGGTTATCGGAAAGGGATGGACGATGGATAAGTGGAATCTTGATTTTGCAAAAATATCAAAAGCGCTGGAAGCTACGTATCAGCAATTGCAATCAGAAAATATTTCGAACGAAGCATTAGATACGATTAAAGAAGCGGAACAAAATTTACAACTAGCTATGCAATATTCACTGACAACACCGATAAATACACAAATGCGTAAATAAAAAGCAATCAAATTCGATTGCTTTTTATTTTACTGAAACGGAGAGGAAGGAAAACTGGCTGAAAATTTCATGCAATTTTGCTAAAAGGGAATAATTTCCTTTTTTGTCAAAAAAGGTTAATATTTCGTAAACTTATGTTAAAATATAAACATACTATCATTGGGGGGAAGGCTATGACAAATGAAAATGTTAAATTAATAGAAGAGAAATTTTTAAATTATGTGAAGAAAATTACGGCGTATCAAGAGGCAATAAGTGTTATGTACTGGGATTTACGGACCGGAGCACCGAAAAAAAGTGTAGACGGTCGCTCCGAGGTGATCGGCATTCTCTCCTCAGAAATATATCAAATGCAAACTTCAGAGGAAATGAATGGCTACTTAACAGCATTAATTGAAGAAGGAGAACCGGCAGTCTCTGAAATTGCATTAAAAACTGCTTTAGATTGTAAAAAAACATATGATCGCATGAAAAAAATCCCGCTTGACGAGTATCAAATATATGTAACTTTACAAACAAAAGCGGAGTCGGTTTGGGAAGAGGCAAAAGAAAAGAAAGACTTCGAGTTATTTCGTCCATATTTAGAACAATTAGTGGACACAACGAAACGATTTATCGGCTATTGGGGATATGAAGGAAATAAGTACAATACGTTATTGGACATGTATGAGCCGGATATGACGGTCGATATATTAGATGAAGTTTTTGAAAATGTTCGCGATGGTATTCGGGATATTTTGCAACAAATTCAAAGCTCCGGGAAAACTTTTGATACATCATTCATCTATAACCGTTTTCCAAAGGATCGCCAACTTGATTTCAGCATCGAAATTTTAAAACAAATGGGCTATGATTTTGACGCAGGGCGTTTGGATGAAACGGTACACCCTTTTCAAATTACATTAAATATCGGCGATGCTCGGGTGACGACGAAATATGTTGAAAATGATTTTCGTGTCGCCATTTTTGGTACTATCCATGAAGGCGGGCACGCATTATATGAACAAAACATTTCAAAAGATTTGGCCGGAACGACGCTTGCTGAAGGGACATCGATGGGGATTCATGAATCTCAATCATTATTTAATGAAATTTTTGTTGGAAGGAATCTATCGTTTTGGAAGAAAAATTATGATCTGTTAAAATCCTATTCACCGGGACAATTCGACGATGTTCCATTGCTTGATTTTTACCGAGCCATTAATGAAGTAAAACCGTCATTGATTCGAATTGAAGCAGATGAAGTCACCTATCCGTTACATATTATCATTCGTTATGAAATAGAAAAGGCACTGTTTAATGATACGATTGAAGTAAAGGATTTACCGAAAATATGGAATGAAAAATATAAGGAATATTTGGGTATTGAACCGGAACATGATGGTGTCGGTGTCTTACAAGATGTCCATTGGGCCGGGGGGAGTTTCGGTTATTTTCCTTCATATGCACTCGGGTTTATATACGCTGCTCAATTCAAACATGCGTTATTAAAAGATTTACCAAATTTTGATGAACTGCTGGCAGCCGGAAAGCTTGATAAAATTAAAGAATGGTTTAACCAAAACATCCATCAATTTGGAAAAACAAAAAAACCGTTAGAGATTTTGCAGGATGTAACAGGTGAAGGACCGAATCCGAAATATCTGCTCAACTATTTGACAGAAAAATATAAGGAAATTTATGAATTTTAGGGGTCAGGGGCTTATGACCCCCTTCACCCTTGAAACGCGCAACTTGTTCAGATGAACCTTAGGACCCTTCTTCTGAAAAAAATTGATTACTCCACTTTATTGCTTCTAAATAGCTTTCTGTAATCGTATCATAAGCCACATTAATTTTTTTAGCCAACTGGCCAATCTGATCCCAATTTGTCTGCTCAATAGCAATAATCAATGCTAATACTAATTGAAACTGATTTTCTTTTCCTAATAGCGCATCAATAATATCATCTTTCAATGGTAAAGTTTTTACAAGGGTGGTCATTGGTGTTTGGAGAATTTCGTCTATTAAAGAAAACACTCCAGTTAAAAAATAACTCGCCGGCTCTCCTTGAATTTTCATCTTTTTGGCGAGAGTCTCACAAAACTTTCCCCGTACCAAGCTATTTTGAATTAAATTTTCAATGATTGGATCTTGTTGTCTCGAAGCATCTCGAATCGATAATATATATAGCCATCGTCTGAATTCTTTTAATCCTAAAATCATGATGGCCTGTTTAATCGACTCAATTTTAAAATTGCGTCGATAATGATTATTAATTAATTTTAATAGTTTAAAAGAAAAAGAGAGATCGCTTTCAATAACTTTTGTCAAATAATCAACATTCGGTTCAGGCTTTCTTGTTTCTTCGATTAGTAGCATATAATTATGAAAGAATGTCGGAATATCCTTTTGAGAAAGAACAACAGGTTTCTGAAAAAAATAACCTTGGAAATAATCAAAACCTTCCGCACATGCTTCGAGATATTCTTCTTTTGTTTCTACCTTTTCAGCCAAAAATTGAATAGAGAAAAAGTTTTTTAATTTGAGCATTTGTTTCCGCATTTCTTTTCCGGTGGTTCGAAAATCAACTTTAATCAAATCAACAAATGGTAATATTTTTAATGAATTTTTATCCTGAATATTTAATTGATAATCATCAAGAACAATTTTATACCCTAAGGCCTTGTATTTTTGGCAGGCAGAGATAATTTCTTCAGTTGGATAAACGGTTTCCAGAATTTCGATTACAAGTTTGGAAGGGGGAAAATTTTCCGGTGTACCGTTCAGCAATAAATTTTCTGTGAAATTGATAAAGCAATAAGTATGGTTTGTCAATTCACCCAGGTCGAAATTAAGAAAACTGTTGACCAAAACGTCCGCTGTTGCCGAATCATCATTGGACCCTGCCGAATGACTGTCGATAGATTTACGAAATAATAATTCATATCCGTAAATTTTATGTTCGATATCATAGATTGGTTGTCGTGCTACGAATGTTTCCATCAATAAGTTCCTTTCGCCATTTTCTATATTTTATAATATATATCGTCATTATGTCGTCACGATTACATAGTTCATCGTAAATGTCGCCAATTTGTTAACATTTTGTAAAAAATATAGGTATTTTTTCATATGTATTTGAAAATATGAAAACGTTATAATTAGTCTATTGATACTATTTTGGAGGAAAATAATATAAATGAATAACTGGATGACACCCGAAGAAATGGCAAGAAAGCGGGATTTTCGAAAAAAATTGATGTATGTGGCTATTCCGGTCATAGGTGCTGTATTAGGATCGATTATCGGGATTTTGTCAAAAATGTTGTAATTGCCAATATTGAAATATTTCTGATTTACTATTTTTGTTGATTCCTATTTCATCTGTGCTATAATGGAATTAATTTTACAGCGAATCACTCATATAATCGCGGGGATACGGCCCGCAAGTTTCTACCAGATTACCGTAAATAATCTGACTATGGGTGAGCAATTGTTTTCGTTTGTACAGGTTTATTAAGTTTATTGTCTTTACATCCTGTATATTACCCAAAAGTTTTGCTCATTCATAATCTGTGAGCAATACTTTTGGGTTTTTATTTAAAGATAAGAAAGTATAAAAATACATGTAAATAACTTGGAATTAGTTTTATTGTCTAGCTCCGAGCGCCAGCGACTAGCAAACTTCACTCTCCTCCACTACGATAAGTCAACAACGGCTCGTCCCTCGCCGTGTTTCCTTTTCCTCGAAAAAGCTAATCGCTTTTTCTTCGTGCGATGTCTATTCGAGGAAGCAAATCTGTTCTCATTGCGGGGCGCTCCAGTTTGTACGTCGCTAAGCGGGCGCTCTGCGCTTTTCTAATACAAAATGAAAGGAAGAAGTGCATCTATGAAACTGTTAGAAGAGAAAATCATACTAGAAGGAAATGTCCTTTCTGACTCTGTCTTAAAAGTTGATAGATTTTTAAATCATCAAATTGATCCGGAACTCATGTTGTCAATCGGAAAAGAGTTTGCCGAACGGTTTAAAAATGACCAAATTACGAAAATCTTAACATTGGAGTCATCGGGGATTGCCCCGGCGGTGATGACCGGTCTGATCCTGCAGACGCCGGTATTGTTTGCGAGGAAGAAAAAATCTTTAACGATGATTGATGACTTATATCATTCAAAAGTTTATTCATTTACGAAACAGGAAAAAACCGAAGTATCCGTTTCTAAAAAATTATTAAATACAAATGACCGTGTTTTGGTCATTGATGATTTTTTAGCTAACGGACAAGCGGCACTGGCTTTAATAGACATTGTGAACCAGGCGGAGGCCAGTTTAGTCGGACTTGGTATTGTCATTGAAAAAACTTTTCAAAATGGTGGAGATCAATTACGTAAAAATGGCATTCGCGTTGAATCGTTGGCACAAATATTGTCATTGGAAAATGGAAGGGTTCATTTTGTTCATGAGGAGGTTAAACAATGAACTTGTCAAAATCAAAAATCGTATCTTTAGGAATTCAGCATGTTTTAGCGATGTACGCAGGGGCAGTCATTGTCCCGTTAATTGTTGGAGCAGGCATCGGTTTAACCGGTGAACAATTAACCTACCTTGTTTCCATTGACATTATGATGTGCGGCATTGCTACTTTTTTACAAGTGTATCAAAATAAATTTTTTGGCATCGGCTTACCGGTTGTTCTTGGCTGTACATTCACAGCTGTCGGACCGATTATTGCGATCGGAAATCAATATAGTGTTGGCTCAATTTACGGTGCTATTATTGCCAGTGGCCTCATCGTTGTCGTCATTGCCAAATATTTCAGTAAGCTCGTAAAATTTTTCCCGCCGGTTGTTACGGGATCGGTTGTTACGGTTATTGGGGTAACGTTAATTCCGGTTGCGATGAACAATTTGGCAGGCGGTCAGGGCAGCAGTAATTTCGGAGCAGTGGAAAATGTGCTGCTAGGTTTTGGCACATTGCTGTTTATCCTTGCCATTTTTCGATTTTTTAACGGTTTTATTCGTTCAATAGCGATTTTGCTTGGTATTTTAGCAGGAACTTTAGCTGCTTCTTTCATGGGCATGGTTGATTTTTCGGCGGTAAAAGAAGCGTCATGGTTTCATTTACCGAAACTCTTTTTTATTGAAACACCTGAGTTCCATATCATGCCGATTGTGACGATGACACTTGTTGCCATTGTTAGTTTAGTCGAATCAACCGGTGTTTATTTTGCTCTTAGTGATATTTGCGAAAAAAAAATCAATGAACATGATATTGCGAGAGGGTATCGTTCAGAAGGGATAGCCATTGTCTTAGGTGGGATATTCAATGCATTTCCATATACAACTTTCTCACAAAATGTCGGCTTGCTTCAATTGTCCGGAGTGAAAAGCAAAAATATTATTTATACGGCTGCGGGAATGTTAGTTCTTTTAGGTCTCGTTCCAAAAATTGGCGCATTCACCACCATCATACCATCTTCCGTTCTTGGTGGGGCAATGGTGGCTATGTTCGGAATGGTTATTGCTTCAGGTATTAAAATGTTAGGTCAAGTCGATTTTTCATCGCAAGAAAATCTTCTAATAGTTGCCTGTTCAGTAGGGTTAGGCTTAGGGGTTACGGTTGTTCCGGAAATGTTCGGTGATTTACCGGCCAGTTTACGTATTTTAACAGATAGTGGCATTGTTCTTGGAAGTTTGACTGCGGTTTTACTTAATCTTGTGTTTAATGTTTTGAAAATCGGTCAATCAAAATATCTTTTGCAAAAACAACAAAAGGTATCATAAGTGTTACATCAGCAAAAGGGTCCTTCCATGCAGGGACCCTTTATAAATAAATTGTACAAAAAACCGCAAAAACACCAACTACGAAGTAATCGTCACTATCCAATTTCTTACTGTCTTTAACAAAGAGATTCAAAGCCCAATGGAGTTTGATTCCTTCAGCCGTTTTTGTAATTAATTATTTGCTGAGACTGTAGTACATTCTCAAAATGATTATGCGGCTTCTTATTCCGGCAAAACTTTTAACCTGTTAACATGATAAAAATTTGCCTTATTAGTGGGAAAATCGGCAAAAACCATTTAGAATAGGATTATCATAATCAATCTTACAAAGGGGTAGCAATATGCACGTATCAACACTTGATTTCACAAAAGGGGACATTTGTTCAATTAACCGATTATTTGATTTGCATCAGTTTTACACAAAAAACGGCGATCTTCAAGCAGCGGATAAAATAAGGGATTTACTTGCCAAAGTAATGGATGGCGAAAAAATAATTGCTTTTTGTGGTCATTTTTCAGCCGGGAAATCAAGCATGATCAATTGGTTAATCGGGGCGGATATTCTTGCAGCCAGCCCGATCCCGACAAGTGCCAATTTGGTAAAACTGAAAGCCAGCGATAATATATCTTTTAAAATTTTTTATAAAGACGGGGCTGTCCGGGAATACAAGCCAACCGATTCCTTTGGCCACTTTAAACAGTATTTTAAAAATGGTGAGTCGATTAAAAGGGTAGAAATTGCATATCCGTCAAAATTTTTACCAAAGGGTGCGGTGATTATGGATACTCCGGGTATTGACTCTACGGATGATGCCCATCGTTTGGCAACCGAGGGAGCTCTTCATTTGGCGGACGCATTGTTTTATGTAATGGACTATAACCATGTTATGGCAGAAGAAAATTTTCTTTTTACGAAAGAAATGGCAAATCATGGCAAAGAAGTTTATTTGGTCATCAATATGATTGATAAACATCAAGCCAATGAGTTGAGTTTTGACACGTATCAAAAATCAATAGCGGATGCTTTCCTTGCATGGGATATTCAACCGGTAAAAATTTTTTATACTAGTTTGAAAGAAATTGATCATCCACACAATGAATTAACTAGCATGGTTGAGGAACTTAGACATATCTTTGCGAAAAAAGAGCCGGTACCATTGGAAGGATCGCTCAGGCTAGTCATGGAAGAACATTTGCGCAAGGTTTCAGAAGATCAAGAAATGAGAAGGAACGAGCTCGAACAAATCCTATCGTCCATAACTGTTGAAGAACAAAACCATCTGGAGGCCGATTTAAAACAGTTGCAAGAAGAAATAGAGATAAAAGAATCCGGGTTACAAAATTTCCGGGATCAAATGATTGCAGATATCCAGGAAATGTTAAAAAATGCCTATTTAATGCCGGCAGAAACCCGTGAATTGGCCAAAGAATATTTAGAATCGGTACAAAAAGATTTTAAAGTCGGACTGTTCTTTTCCAAGAAAAAAACGGAAGAAGTGAGAAAGGCAAGATTCGACTTTTTTTATCAGGCACTACAAAAAACGGTTGATACTCAACTTAGTGTTCATTTGAAAAAACTGTTCCTGTCGACTTTAAAACAGTACAATATTCAACCATTCGAGATTGAAAGTCAAGTTCAAAAACTGACAATTCCTGTTAAAAATGAACATATTGAAAATGCCGTCAAACCGGGTGCTCTTGTGACCGGGGAATCCGTTTTACATTTTACCAATGAAGTAGCCGATAATCTAAAGAAATATGTTATCTCAATCAGTCATAATCTTTTGGCAAAAATTGAAACGGTATTGTTAGAAACACTTGAAACCGAACTGGACGGGATAAAACGAAAACATCAGGAACGACAACATTTATTATCAGCTAAAAATGAACTGGATCAAATGGATAAAGAATATAAATTTGTAAAAGATCAGTTATTGACGATTATGAACCGTGAAAATACTCAATTGGACCGTGATACTGTTGAGGAGATCCAAACGATTGTTTATACCGAGTCACAAGTGAATGGGATTGTTGAGGAACCTTTGGAAGTGAATAAGGAAAATAAAGAACCACAAAATGATCAGACGAAAACTGTTAAAAAAGCAAGTACCGGACAATCTTTTGCTTTTCATCTTGAACAACAAAAAATCATTCAGAAATTGCAAAGAACAGCGGAATTGTTGACAGATATTCCCAATATGGACAAAATTCGCAAGCAGTTGATTGAAAGGGCTAATCGGTTGAATCAAAAGCAATTTACCGTTGCTTTATTCGGTGCTTTCAGTGCCGGTAAATCATCTTTTGCCAATGCGCTTGTTGGGGAGAAAATATTACCGGTCTCGCCGAATCCGACTACCGCCGCAATAAATCGAATCCTGCCGGCAAATGACGAACACCCGACAAAAACCGGTGTTGTTACGTTAAAAAGGGAAGAGCAAATGTTGGCGGATGTAAATGAAGCATTGGAAAAATTTGACATTGATGCAAAAAATTTGGAAGAAGCTGTATCGATTGTTGGGAAAATCATCCAACGAATTGATAGGACACAATCATTTCAAACACAAATTTCTTTTTTGACTGCTTTTGCCAAAGGATATCCGGTTTTTAAACATCAATTAGGGGAAAAGGTAACGGTTGGTCTTGAAGAATTTCAACAATTTGTGGCTTTGGAAGAACGATCCTGTTTTGTTGAAGCAATTGATTTTTATTATGAATCAGAGGCAACGAATGAGGGGATAGCTTTTGTAGATACACCGGGAGCCGACTCGATTAATGCACGACACACGGATGTTGCTTTTGATTATATCAAGAAAGCGGACGCGATTGTTTTTGTTACTTATTACAATCATGCATTTTCGAAAGCAGATCGCGAATTCTTGATACAACTTGGCAGAGTAAAGGATCAATTTGCCCTTGATAAAATGTTTTTTATCGTAAACGCCATTGATCTTGCCAACACAGAAGAGGAACTGCAAGATGTTCTTTCATATGTAGAACAGCAATTGTTGACCTATGGTATACGAAATGCGAAAATTTACCCCGTTTCCAGTCAAAATGCTTTAAAAGAAAAACAGACCGGTGAAAAACATGGTTCCCGTTTCCCGCTGTTCGAACAAGATTTTTATCAATTTATTACGAATGATTTAGGACAAATCACTTTGCAAGCGGGTCAATCGGAATGGGAACATGCGGTGGATCGGTTGAAACACCTTATTGAAACAGCAAGTACAGATGAACAGATGAAAGAAGAAAAAAGAGAAACATTAAGGTCTGAAAAAGAGACAGCTGAACAATCGATTCGTACCTACACCTCCTCCATTTTAAAGGAACAAGTAAACGAGGAATTAAAAGAACTCATTTATTATATTTATCAACGGACGAATTATCGATTCAACGACTTTTTCAAAGAGGCGTTTAATCCGGCTACAATAAAAGGAAGCGGTCATGAGGCGAAACAAGCTTTACATCAAGCAATGAAAGAATTACTTCATTCGGTTGGTTTTGACTTGGCACAGGAGTTAAGGGCTACTTCATTGCGGTTGGAAAACTTTTTATCATTGAAACTAAAAGAAATATATGAAAAGCTTTTACAACAATTACTAAAAATAAATGGGAATCTTTCTTTTTCGTTATATGAGCCAGATCGAGTCGAAACCGTTGTTTTTCAAAACGAATTAAAAGATCTTCCTCTTGATCTTTTTACCAAAGCTTTAGCCGGGTTCAAAAATACACGGACATTTTTTGAAAAGAATGAGAAAAAACAGATGGCTGAAATGATTCAAGCCATTTTGCAGGAACAGATGAAAGCAAACTTAGCAAAAAATGAAGCGGCTCTTTCCACCCATTTTACTGCCATTTTGGAACAGCAATTTGCCGAAATGATTGAACAAATACGCAGTGAGATAGCGGAACAATATGAAGGCTGGTTGTCGATTTTGGATGATAAAATCGATATTGGCCATTTAAAAAATCGTTTAAATGAGGTAGAATTATTATCTGTGAATCAAAGTTAGTTTTTGAGGTTTGAAATTTCTTATAGATAACGTTTGAGGTGACATGATTGAACAATAAACAATCGAAATTAATGTTAATCGATGGGATGGCTCTTTTGTTCCGGGCTTTTTATGCAACAAGTCCATCCGGTCAATTTATGTTTAATGACTCAGGTATTCCGACAAACGGCGTAAACGGCTTTTTAAAACATATGTTTACGGCGGTTAACCGTTTTCGCCCGACCCATTTAGCTGTTTGCTGGGATATGGGTGCAAAAACTTTCCGCAATGAGTTATACAGTGATTATAAAGGGAACAGAGCAGCACCACCGGATGAATTGATTCCACAATTTGATTTAGCAAAAGAAGTGGTCGAAGCTTTTTCGATTCCTAATATAGGAATCCCCGGCTTTGAGGCGGATGATTGTTTAGGGACGATTTCCACTCGCAGCAAAGATAAAGCAGATGTTGTCATCGTAACCGGAGACCATGACATCTTGCAAGTATTAGATGACCATATTTCCGTTGTGTTATTAAAAAAAGGATTCGGTAATTATGATATCCAAACAAAGGAGACTTTTATAAATGAAAGAGGTTATCATCCTCGCCAATTTATCGATGTAAAGGGCTTGACCGGGGATACGAGTGATTTTTATCCGGGGGTTCGAGGAATTGGTCCGAAAACAGCCGAAAAATTGATTCGAGAATATACTTCAGTTGAGAACTTATTGGAATCGCTGGCTCAATTATCACCCGGACAACGAAAAAAGATTGAGACAGATATGGACTCCTTATTATTATCAAAAAAATTGGCAGAAATTAAGCTGGATGTTCCGTTAGAATTTCATTTTGACGACGCAAAGATCCGCTTTTTTCAGAAAGGTTGGGGAGAAAAACTGAAACAACTTGATATTAAAGGAATGTCACGGATCTTAACAATGTTGGAAGACTGGCATGAAGAAACGCATGTAGGGTAATTCATAGAAAGGCTGTTCAGTAATCTAATCGTCAGGAAAGCATGAGGATTCCTGTGAACAGCCTTTTTAGGAAAAAATTATTTTGTATTTTTCTTTTTTGCCGCATTTTCCAATTTGCTTTTCGGATCATGGGTCATCGTATCATCCTGGCCATACCCTTGTGGATTGACACCTAGTGCTTTTGTTCCGCGATTTCTGCCGGACATGTTTCATTCACCTCCATTTGTAGTATTTTCGCTTTGATAAAAATTATTTAACGATCTTCATCGAACAAGCATAAGATAAGTGACATGATCGAAAATAGGTTTCCTAGCATTGAATATAAAAGCATGTTAGAGGTTGATTAAAATGAGTACTGAAAAAGAAGCCGTAGGAGAATATATTCGCAATTTACAAGGGAAAGGTTTTCAATTTAAAGAAGACGCAATAGGGTTTATCTACTTTGGAATGGACTATGCGAATGCAAATGAGAAATTAGTAAAAATTGCCATTGAAATGACTTTAAAAGTGCAAAAACGATTTGACGGCAGTTTTTATTTATCACTACTTGAAACGTTAAAGAGCGAAAATATTCAGGATAAACGCGAAGCATATCAATTTATAAAACAAAAGCAATTATTATAAAGAATAGTCCCCGATCGAAGTTCTTAAGTCGGGGATTAAATCTTGGCTAATAGGAAAGTATAAATTTCCAACAAAGATGCGAATTCGCCGAGTGGAAAATTTTAGGATTTATGTATAAGTGTAACTGCGGATTTTCCGTTGCCTAAAGGCTAGGCATTCGCCGAGTTTTCTTTACTAAACGGCTTTTTCTTGAATCGTATTTTCTGCCGCTTTTTTTCGTTTGCTCGGGAACTCAGCGAAGATCATCCCGAGTAAGATAAAGATTGAGCCGATAATACCGCCGACTGACATTCGTTCACCGGCAAAAAGAAATGCGGTAAGGACAGCAAATACAGGTTCAGTTGCGAAAATTAATGCGGTATGGGTCGCTGAAGTGTATTTTTGAAAATAGGTTTGAACCAAAAACGCAAAAGCAGTTGCTAGAAAACTTGTAACCATTAAAGCAATAACAACTTCTCTTTGGAACAGAATTTCAGGTTGGATTGCTTTTTGCCAATCCTCAAACAGAAATGCACAATCACTTGACAATATTGCGACAAAACTAATTTGGATAATGGTTAATGACAGAGAAGGATATTGCGATGAATATTTACCTGTATAAATAATTTGCATGGCAAAACCGATCGCACAAAAAAATACAAGCAAGTCCCCGATATTTAATATAGCAGTTCCGCTCATTGTTAATAAGTAAAGCCCAACAGTTGCGATACTAACACCGATGATTGCATAAATCCCCGGTTTGATTTTTAAAATAAAAAAAGATAATAGCGGGACAAGAACAACGCTTAAACCGGTTATAAATCCGGCTTTAGACGAGGTTGTATAAACAAGACCAATGGTTTGGCATGCATAGCCGATAAAAAGCCAAAAACCGATGGCCATTCCGGAAAGTAAAAGTTTTTTATTGATTGCTTTTATTTCATCCCTGCGAAAAACAACTAACCAAACGGATAAGAGAAGTGCGGCCATAAAAAAACGAACAGCATTGAAGGTATGAGGTTGTAAGAATGAGATTGCATTCTGTACAACGACAAATGTTGTTCCCCAAACAAATGCTACGAATAATAAGGTGAAATCTGCAATGTATTTCTTGTTCACTTGAAACCCCCCTCGAATGTTTATTTATATTTTATAAATAGTAGCTTTTGAAAGGTTTTTATTTGAATAAAAAATGTATACCTGTTTATGATAATGTTATTCAAATAATTATTTCCATTTTATCAATGTCACTCTAAGTTTTAAACCGATATTTTTTAGTTTGTGAAAGATTGATACCAAACTTAAAGCTTGCATGGATGAACCATAAAATTTATAAAATCTATTTCTAATAAACTGTGGGATGAGAAGATGAAATTTAAAATAAAATGGGACTATTATAATAAAAATAAAACAGAAACGAACTTTATTTCTGAATGGATCAAAGACGATGTTCTTTTGGAAATAGCCGAGGATTTGGAAAAAACCGGTCGGGTAAAAAACATGTCGTTTGAAGATGAAACAGGAATATCATGGACGAAAAAAGAAGTGAAAAAAGTTCTTCAAAGGCTTGAACAAGAACCGGATGAATTTCTCTTGTATTTTGATGCCAGTTACAATAAAGAAACCGACGAGACAGGAATCGGTGTCGTCCTTTATTATAAACAAGGCGCTCAGCAGTACCGCGAACGTTGGAATGAACGGGTGGAAGGTTTGAAATCGAACAATGAGGCTGAATATTGTGCTCTCCATTATGCCGTCAAACGATTAGGTGAGTTCCCAATTGCCGGAAAAAAAGTAATAATAAAAGGGGACAGTCAAGGGTTGTTAATGCAACTGCGCGGTGAATGGCCATGTTACGAAGAAAATCTTAATCGCTGGCTGGATCGGATTGAAAGATTGGTGAAAAAGTTGAACTTTCATCCGGTGTATGAACCAATAAACCGGAATGATAATAAAGAAGCTGACAAATTGGCACGTCAAGCATTAAAACAAGTAATGATCGAAAGTAAACAGAAATTAGGTGATGAAGAATAAATGATGAAAAAGATCATGTCGGATGAAGCGATTGACAAGGAACGAAAGGCATTGCTGGAAGAGATCGATGAATTGTTAAAAATATGTGACGGCTGTTTTGTTTTTCAATTTTTTAAAAAAGAAAAAGGGAGAAGGTTTGCCCATAGCTTTTGTATCAATCATTGTACTGTCGGGATGAAATTAAAAGAGACAGGCAGGAAACTGTCATAAAGGGGGTGTCCGAGCCTATAGAACAAAGTTTATGCCTGACCGAAAAGCCTGAAAATTCTCAACTGCGTAGAATGGTCGTTTTTTGTTGGGAAATTATACTTTCTTAATGCACCAAAAAGGCTGGTCTTTAACAACCAGCCTAGATGATTCACTGTTCTATTTATATGAATTTTAATTTATAATTTCACAACATTAGCTGCTTGAGGTCCACGATTTCCTTCCACAATGTCAAAAGAAACTTCTTGCCCTTCTTCCAGTGTTTTGTACCCGTCACCTTGAATGGCGGTGAAGTGTACAAATACATCATTTCCACCTTCAACTTCAATAAAACCATAGCCTTTTTCATTGTTAAACCATTTTACTTTACCGTTTTGCATTTTTCTTCCTCCTAAACTCTCCCGACACCAAAGTGTCAATAAAAATTATTTCTCAAAAAACGAATACAAAAAAGGATTGCATCACATTTCTTGATTAAATTTAATATACAATAAAGCGTATTCATAGTCAAGAAAATTCAGGCACTGGAAGAGATGTTTCAGAGGATATTGGAAAAACATTAACACCTTTGACAAAAAAGGCAAAACAATGGCAAATCTTGTTAATACCATGGAATTATAGTAAAATATATATTATATGTATACGATTTTGTGGAGGAAATAAAATGCCGACACCTAGCATGGAAGACTATATTGAACAAATATATTTATTGATTGAAAATAAAGGGTATGCAAGGGTTTCCGATATTGCCGAAGCACTTTCCGTTCATCCCTCATCCGTGACGAAAATGGTTCAAAAACTTGATCGAAATGAGTATTTAATTTATGAAAAATACCGCGGCCTGATTTTAACACCGAAAGGAAAAAAGACAGGTAAGCGGTTAGTATATCGTCATGAATTACTTGAACAATTTTTGAAAATGATCGGTGTTGCAGAGGAAAATATTTATCATGATGTTGAAGGGATTGAGCACCATCTCAGCTGGAATGCAATTGACCGCATTGGAGACTTAGTCCAGTATTTTGAAGAAAATCCGGAACGTTTGGAAGAATTAAACCGAATGCAGAACAAAATGGAGGATTGACATAATTTTTAATCGTCCTCCACTTTATTCATAAGTTATTTGTTTAAAATAAATATACCATTCAAAAAACTTTAAAGTTCAACAGTTTAAGAACATTGTGGTGAGGCAAAATGAATTAATTATACAATTTTCCTGTTTAGAATATCGGTGGGTAATTGACAAAAGATTCGTCATCCGGATGATTTGAATTAATGATAAGTGGTTTGTCATCATCATGAGCTTCCACGATTTCCACTCCGGTAATGCGACCTTCGATAATTTCGTCCATTGCTTTTTGATAAGAAATCACTCTTCCGGTGGATGTTTGAAAACTAATAATTTCACCTTTATAGTTTCTATCCACAGCGACAATTTCTTCCATATTCTCACCTCATTCTTACTTTCTCCAATTATTAGGAAGAAAATTCAAGCAATGATGAAAAAACGATGTTCCTTGTCAGAAAATGTCATGTTAAAATAGGCTTATCGTACTTTTTTGTAAGTCTGTTATGTTAAGTCCATGAGGAAAATAACCGGAAGAGGGAATTCCCGCATGCGTCCAATTATTTACCTAACAATTAGCGGGATAGTGATTTTCCCAATGGTTGAAGATATATTTTAATGACAGATTGAGGAGGAAAAACATGTCAAACCTTGTAACGGATATTGAAATTGCACAACAAGCAAAGATGAAACCAATCCGGGAAATTGCCGCAGAGATCGGATTGGCAGAAAACGAAATTGAATGTTACGGACCATATAAAGCAAAATTATCAAATGAAGCGATTCGTCGTTTACACAATCGTTCAAATGGAAAATTAATCTTAGTGACATCGATTAATCCGACTCCTGCCGGTGAAGGGAAATCAACGGTAACCATTGGTCTCGGTGATGCAATAAAGCAATTAGGGAAAAAAGCAATCATTGCTTTAAGGGAACCATCACTCGGACCGGTAATGGGATTAAAAGGAGGTGCTTGCGGCGGCGGTTGGTCGCAAGTTGTCCCAATGGAAGATATCAATCTCCATTTTACCGGAGACTTGCATGCAATTACTTCTGCCAACAATGCGCTCGCTTCTTTTATCGATAATCATATTCATCAAGGGAATGAGCTTGGAATTGATCCGAGAAAAATCATTTGGAAACGGGCCATTGATCTAAATGACCGGGTCTTAAGAGATATCGTTATCGGACTGGGCGGAGAAAAAAATGGCGTTCCCCGTGAAGATCATTTTGAAATAACGGCGGCATCGGAAATGATGGCCATTTTTTGCCTGGCAAAAGATTTCCGTGATTTAAAAGAAAGAATTGCTCGAACCGTTGTCGCTTTTACTGTGCATAATGAACCGGTAACCGTTCAGGATCTGGGTGTTGAGGGAGCTTTGACCTTGTTATTAAAAGATGCTTTTAAGCCGAACCTTGTACAAACACTTGAACATACGCCGGCAATTATTCATGGCGGACCTTTTGCCAATATTGCTCACGGATGTAATAGTCTGATTGCAACAAAAACCGCCTTAAAACTTGCTGATTATGTCATAACGGAAGCCGGCTTTGGAGCAGATTTAGGTGCCGAGAAATTTCTTGATATTAAATGCCGGATTGGAGAATTAAATCCAAGTGCAGTCGTTATCGTTGCGACAATCCGGGCGTTAAAAATGCACGGCGGTGTTCCCTTAAAAGAGTTGCATAAAGAAAATTCGGAAGCTTTGATTCAAGGTTTTGCCAATTTGAAAAAACATGTGGAAACGATGGAACAATTTGGACTTCCATATATTGTCGCACTTAATCGGTTTACCGGCGATCATAGTAATGAGATAGCGACTTTTGACAAGTTATGTCGAGAACAAAATATTCCTTATGCTTTAACCGAAGTTTGGGAGAAAGGCGGCCGGGGAGGAAACGAACTTGCCGACAAGATGATGTCATTACTTTCAGAAAATAACAACAACCAAACATTTGCCCCATTGTATGAAGTAACAGATTCAATAGAACAGAAATTAACAACGATTGCTACGAAAGTATATGGTGCCGACGGGATAAAATTATCAGCAAAAGCGAAAAAACAGGTACAAGCCATTGAAGATGCCGGTTGGGCAAATGTACCTGTTTGTATCGCAAAGACTCAATATTCATTATCAGATGATCGGACAAAGATCGGTAGACCTGATAACTTTATGATTTCCATTCGCGAATTTAAGCCTTCCGTTGGTGCCGGTTTTATCGTTGCTTATGCAGGCGATATGTTAACCATGCCAGGTTTACCAAAACGCCCTGCAGCGATGGGAATGGATCTTGATGAAAGCGGAAAAGTCACCGGCCTATTTTAATATATTGGAAGGGAAAATTTCTTTGTTTTTGTTTGCAAGAGATAATAAAAATCCATGGTCTTCGGTGAACAGAACTTTTTTCGCCTCAAAGTCCTCCTTAATCGGTGAAATAATTTTTTGAAAAAAGGATGATAGCATGTTTGATCCGACCGCATATGAAAATATCAAAGTTATTCTTGAAGGGCTTGTCTATGATTATGATCTTTCAGGCCAAATCAAGGTCATTGAAAGAAATGATCTCGTTAATTTAGCTGATTTGTCACGGAATTTTAACATGTCGTTTATCCATAAACGAGACCGGAAACAACTATTAACAATGACCGTAGAGTTGAAAGCAGACTTCAAACAATTAGCTTCGGAATGGGCTGCAGTAGCAGAGGAACCGGGGGCAAATTTATCGATTCAATATTCCTTATCGAATTCATTAAATGAAATATTAGAAAAGCGAATTTTAAAGTTTTTTAAACAACAGCCTGCTTTAGATTTTTATTTTGAAGCATACAAACAAATCTATTTAGACCAAAGAACCGTTCAAGTTTACAAATTTAATAAGATCCATCCGATTACCGAAAAGACGCTTGATGAGGTAGGATCGATAATCGAACAAACAATCATGGCCGGAAAATCGATCTATCAGATGTTACAGCACTAGGCAATGAAACAAAATCATATGGCGAACTTGTATTCAAAGGATGGTTACAGTAATTTTTATGAGTGGAATGGTGAAACATGCGTATTTTGACTGCAAATCAATTAGGAAAAACAATCGGTGAAAAGCAAATCTTTAAAGATATTTCGTTTTCCATTGGTGAAAAGGAACGAATTGGTTTAATCGGTGTGAACGGAACAGGTAAATCAACCCTCCTTAAAATAATCGCCGGCATAGATGATTTGGATCAAGGTGAATTTACAAAACCGAATGATTATTCCATTTCTATCTTGCTTCAGGATCCGATTTTAAATAATGAACTGACCGTTTTGGAACAAATTTTAGCTCGTGATACAAAAATCAATCAAACCATTCGGGCATACGAAACGGTAATAACACAGTTGAATAATGATCCTGATAATGAAAAACTATTGAACCGATTATTCGACTTGCAAAAGAAAATGGATGAGCTTGGCGGATGGGATGTCAGCTCTCGGGCAAAAACGATGCTTACAAAGCTTGGACTGACCGATTTTAATGAAAAAATTAGGAATCTATCCGGGGGACAAAAAAAGCGAGTTGCTTTAGCTGAGGTTTTGATGGACCAAGCCGATCTTCTTTTACTGGATGAACCGACAAACCATCTTGATTACGAGATGATCGAATGGCTTCAAGATGAATTAGCAAAGCATCCGGCTTCGATCCTGTTTGTTACCCATGATCGGTATTTTCTTGATGCCGTTTCTAATCGTATTTTTGAACTTTATCAAGGCTCTTTATATGTATATAAGGGCAATTATGCAAATTATCTTGAGGCAAAAGCAGTTCGCCAGGTGGAATCTGTGCGCCAACGAGAAAAGGCGGAGAATTTATATCGGAAGGAACTTACTTGGATCAGGCGTGGTGCACAAGCCCGATCGACAAAACAAAAAGCACGGATTCAGCGATTTGAAAAACTGGAAGAAGATATACGTAAAAAGGGAGATATGCAAAATATCGATATTGCTTTTAGCGGTACAAGACTGGGCAAAGATGTTATTGAAATAAAAGAAGCATATAAAACATTCGGCCAGAAAACGATATTAGCAGGATTTGATATGTTGGTAAAACCGGGAGACCGTATCGGCATTGTCGGACAAAACGGAAGCGGAAAATCAACTTTATTAAATATAATTGCCGGAAAAGAGCCGCTGGATCAAGGAACAATAACAATCGGTCAGACGGTTAAACTTGCCTATTATACTCAAGAATCAGTTGATATGGATGTCAATCGCCGGATGATTGAATATATTCGTGAAACGGGCGATGTTATTCATACGAAAGAAGGTCAAACAATATCCGCCGCACAAATGTTGGAACGGTTTTTATTTCCGATGCATACCCACGGGACGGTCATTCGCAAGTTGTCCGGTGGTGAACGGAGACGATTGTATTTATTAAAGTTGTTAATGGAAGAACCAAATGTACTTCTGTTGGATGAGCCGACAAATGATCTTGACACGGAAACGTTAACGGTTCTGGAACAATTTTTGGAAGATTTTTCAGGTGTGGTCATTACTGTCTCTCATGACCGGTATTTTCTCGATAAAGTTTGTGATGAGCTGTTAATTTTTCAAGGTAATGGAGTAATTGATAAATACATTGGCAGTTACACCGAATACTTACAAATGATTGCCGGTCAGCAGGAAAAAAATGTTAAAAAACCGGTCTCACCCAAAAAGCAAAATCCGCAAGAAAATCAACCGATAAAAAAGAAATTGACGTTTGCAGAGAAAAAAGAATGGGAAGAAATTGATGGAAAAATTGCTGCAGCAGAAAAAAAGTTGGCACAAATTAAAAAGGAGATGGAAAGTTCCGGCAGTGATTTTTCTTTGTTGCAAGAGCTGATGATAGAAGAAGAGAAGTGGAACAATGAACTTGAATATTTAATCGAACGATGGGCCTATTTAGCTGAACGTGCGGAAGGATAGAAAACGACCGGCGTCTTGACATAACTTGTAGGGAACTGGTCGAAAGTTTTCAATTGATTCATGTCTAGTGCTTTTTATAGAAAAGTCGAATATTTTGCGTTACGACAACTTTCCGTATTAAGATAATAAAAAGATGGCAGAAGGAGAGGTGAATGTGTATGAAAATAAAAGCAATTGAACCAACACCCAGTCCACATACGATGAAAATAATTCTTAATGAAGAATTGCCAAAAGGAGCACGAAATAATTACCGTGAAGAGATGCGAAATGAAGCACCAAAGGAAATTCGGGCCATTTTGGAAATTGAAGGTGTTAAAGGAGTTTACCATGTGGCAGATTTTTTGGCAGTTGAAAGGCATCCGAAAGCGGATTGGAAACAAATATTACCCTTGGTTCGTATATCGCTCGGTGAAGAAGCAACCGAAAAAGAAAACTTTATTGGCCCCGATGAACATTATGGGGAAGTTCAAGTTTTTTTGCAGATGTTCAAGGGGATTCCAATGCAAATAAAATTGACTGACGGGCAAACAGAAAAACGTGTGGCCTTGCCTGAAGAGTTTGTCCGGGCAATTACAAAAGCCCAATTGCCGGAAGATAATATTGTTTTTCTTAGAAAATGGGTGGATCACGGGGTTCGTTATGGCGACTTTGATGAAATCGGTCAAACAATTTTAGATGAGGTTGTTGCATCTTATCCTTCAGAACGTTTGGCCGCACTTGTCGAGTCGGCAAAACAACCCGAACGGTCCGTTGTTCAGAAAAAATATCGGAAATTGACACGACAAGATTTAGATCATCCTGATTGGAAAAGACGTTATCAACTTTTAGAACAAATGGAAGAGCCGACACTTGCTGATTTACCTGTCCTCGAAAAAGCGTTGCATGACGAGAAACCGTCTATTAGAAGACTTGCTGTTGTATACCTTGGTATGATAAAGGATAAGAAAGTGCTGCCCTATATTTATCAAGGATTAAGAGATAAGACAGTTACGGTAAGACGAACAGCCGGTGATTGTTTAAGTGATCTCGGATTCCCGGAAGCTCAAGGAGAAATGATCCATGCTTTGAAAGACAAGAGTAAAATTGTCCGTTGGCGCGCTGCCATGTTTTTATATGAAACAGGAGATGAAAAAGCTTTGCCCGCATTAAAAGAAGCCGAGAATGACCCTGAGTTTGAAGTGGCCTTACAAATAAAGATGGCCATTGAACGAATTGAAGGCGGAGAGAATGCAAGGGGATCGGTTTGGAAACAAATGACCGAGGCAAGAAAACAACCGAATAGTTAGAGCTTTTGCTTTTTAATAAAATGAAATGTAAAATATTATACACTTAACGCTAAAACAAATTGTACGAGGAGGATAAATTATGTCAATGGCATATGAAGAATATATGCGTGAACTTGTTAAGCCGATGCGTGAAGAATTAGTAGGAGTCGGCTTTAAAGAATTAAAAACCGCTGAAGAAGTAGAGACGTTTATGGAAGGTGTCAGCGGAACGACGCTTGTTGTCGTTAATTCAGTATGCGGCTGTGCAGGCGGACTAGCCCGTCCGGCAGTTACTTATGCAATTCAACATACTGAAAAAAAACCTGATCATCTCGTTACGGTATTTGCCGGGCAAGATAAAGAAGCTACAGCAAAAATGCGGGAATATTTTATCGGTATTGAACCATCTTCACCTTCAATGGCACTTTTGAAGGGAAAAACTGTCGTCCATTTTATCCCCCGTCATGAGATTGAAGGTCATGCTGTTGAAGAAGTTGTTGACAAATTACTAACTGCCTTTGCTGATCACTGTTAATGAAAGTCTGCCCATTCGAGAAGGTACTCTGCCGGTTTCACAGCGCCTGAGTACCTCCTTCTTAAGTCAAATGATGCGAAATTCCACATATGTTAAAGGTATTGTACTTTTCTCAAGGATGGATAGCGCTATCGCCATATTTGCACATACTTTATTGGTATGTGCTTTTTTCAAAGATGGATAGAAAGCTATAGCCATATTTACCAAGTTATAATATGATAGATTAAGAGAGTTTTTTATCAATATTCTCGGAAACGGATATATGCTTTTACAAATAGAGAGGAAATCTGCTGTCCATTGCGTGTTAACTTCATAGGAAACATATGAGTCGGTATCTATGGCAACAAAGTTTATGTAAATAGCCTACTTGTTAAGGGTGGAATGCAGCATGAAACGACAGAAATTATCCCTTATGATTACGGTGCTGATCGTGATTTTTATTCAAGGCTCAACTACAACGTTTGATTTTTTATTTTTAAAAGATATTGAAAATACACATTTCAACCAACATTTGAATTTACGAGCTTCAGAGATTACTCCGTCCATAATATTATTACCGAATAATTCATTTGATGAAGAAGCAGCAGCACAGATGGTTAACCGAATTGATTCACTGCCCATATTGCTCTTGGAAAAAATATATGATCAACATATTAAAATTCGTTTATTTAACGGCCATTTGACGGATTTTCCAAGTACCCGTTCGTTGACAGGAATAACACCCAGAGGCTATGCAGATACAACGGTAACTTGGGATAATGTCCCCGGTGCAGGTGGAGGCAGGATCGTATTTGTGAAAATCGGTGCCAGTGATAAAGGAGAAGGACATGGTTCAGTAAATTTGGAATTGCATGAGTTGGCTCATTCCATTGACCGAATCGTTTTTAAGGGGATTCGCGATCAAATCTATTTTCAATCGATTTGGAAACTTGAAGCTAAACAATTATTCGGGAATAATAATTATTATTTGTTATATCCGGAAGAATATTTCGCTGAGGTCTTTGCTTACTTTTATGCGAATAGTGATACAAATCATTATTTAAAAGAGCACGCCCCAAAAACATATACGTTTATCAAGAAATTGCAATAAATAAAGGTGGTTTATGATGAAAAAATATCTGGATTTATGTAGACATGTGCTTGAAAATGGTGTAAAAAAGGAAGACCGTACAGGTACCGGAACCATTAGTACATTTGGCTATCAAATGCGGTTTAATCTTCAAGAAGGTTTTCCGTTACTTACGACAAAAAAAGTCCATTTAAAATCGGTCATTCATGAATTATTATGGTTTATTCAAGGTAATACGAATGTAAAATATTTACAAGAAAACGGGGTTCGTATTTGGAATGAATGGGCAGATGAAGATGGCAATCTCGGTCCGATTTACGGTCACCAATGGCGGTCATGGACAGGGGCAGACGGCAGAACCCATGATCAATTAAAGGAAGTCATTGAACAAATAAAGACGAATCCGAATTCCAGACGCCTCATCATTAGTGCATGGAATGTCGGTGACTTGGATAAGATGGCACTGCCCCCATGTCATACTTTGTTTCAATTTTACGTTGTCGATGGCAAACTGTCCTGTCAACTATATCAACGATCCGGTGACTTGTTTTTAGGTGTTCCGTTTAATATTGCTTCATATTCATTGCTCACGATGATGATCGCCCAGGTATGTGACCTAGAGCCCGGGGAATTTATTCATACATTTGGTGATGTCCATATTTATTTAAATCATATCGAACAAGTAAAATTGCAATTAACGAGAGAGCCCCGGAAACTGCCGACGATGAAATTAAATCCGAATGTCAAAAATATATTTGATTTTAAATATGAAGACTTTTCACTGGAAAACTATCATCCACACCCGCCGATCAAAGGAGTCGTAAGTGTATGATATCATTTATCGTTGCAATGGATCAAAACGGGTTAATCGGAAACAACAACGAAATTCCGTGGCATTTACCGGATGATTTGAAAAGATTTAAAAAAATAACAATGGGTCATCCCATCGTCATGGGGCGAAAAACTTTCCAATCCATCGGTCATCCGCTCCCCGGTCGTGAAAATATTATATTGACAAGAAATAAGAATATATCTTTTGAAGGTTGTACCGTTTTTCACACACTGGAAGATTTGCTTGATTATTGTCGGAATAAAGATGGCGAAGTGTTTATCATCGGTGGTGCTGATATGTTTCGCATTTTCCTTCCTTTTGTTGAAAAATTATATGTGACAAAAATCAATCAAGAGTTTTCCGGGGATGTTTATTTTCCGGAACTGGATTGGTCTCACTTTCAATTGGTTTCTAAGGAAAAAGGGAGAAGAGACGAAAAAAATCCCTATGATTATGAATATTTGCTTTATAAAAAACGTTAACCCATGGAAGAGGTGCGAAATATGTGTGGCAGATTTACCTTAACTGTTGATCTGCAAGATGTAGTTGACTATTTTCAGTTACAGTTCATACCGGACCACTTTTCGCCGAGTTTCAATATTGCCCCTTCCCAACTAGTTTTGACTGCTATTGCTCATAACGGTGAAAGAAGGGCGGGTTATATGAAATGGGGATTGGTTCCATATTGGGTGAAACAACCGAAGCAGTGGAAACCATTGATTAATGCCCGTTCTGAATCGTTAACTGATAAATCAAGTTTCAAACATTTAGTAGAAAAACATCGCTGTGTTATTTTTGCCGATAGTTTTTATGAGTGGAAAGTGGAAAATGGTAAGAAAACCCCGTACCGGATCATGAAAGATGATGGAAAACCGTTTGCCTTTGCCGCTCTTTGGGATCGTAATCAGGAAGGCGATACGGAATTATTCACTTGTGTTATTCTGACAACAAGCGCCAATGAAAAGGTACGAAATATTCATGAACGAATGCCGGTTATGTTGGATAATGAAGAGGCATGGGAAACTTGGCTAAATACAAAGGAATATCCTTATGCAAAAGCAAAGGAACTTCTTAAGCCCTATCCGATGGAAAACCAAAAATTATATGTTGTCTCAAGTCTTGTAAACTCTCCTAAAAATAATGGAGAGGAATGTATTCGACCGTTATTTAGTTAAATTATTGTCAGAAGGATGTGGATTTTAATGTCTACTAAAATCGTTACAGATTCTACAGCAGATTTATCATTTGAAGAAGCCCAGCAGTATGGAATTCATATTATACCGTTAAAAATTGATTTAAACGGAAAAACTTACTTGGATCGAGTAGATATAACGCCGTCAGAATTTATGAGGGAAATGAGAAAATCAGAAGAGTTGCCAAAAACATCTCAACCTTCATTCGGTACTTTTACGGAATTATATGAACGCCTGACTGCGGATGGGAGTGAAGTACTTTCAATTCATTGTGCTGGTCCGTTAAGTGGAACAGTTCAAACGGCTCAGTCGGCGGCACACCAATTTGACGGGAAAGTAACAGTTGTTGATTCATTGTATATTTCCAGAGGACTTGCCTTTCAAGTAATTGAAGCTAGTAAATTGGCTAATTTAGGAAAATCGATTAAAGAAATTTTGCATCGAATAGAAGAAGTTCGTCATCATACGAGGTTATTTGTCGTTGTGGATACGTTAGAAAATCTAATTAAAGGTGGGCGAATCGGAAAAGGAAGAGCTTTAATAGGTTCTCTTTTACATATTAAGCCAATTGCAATACTTAAAGATGGAATGTACTCCCCAATGGCAAATGTCCGTAATTACAGTCAAGTTATTAAGCATTTAGTGAAAAATTTCAAGGAAGATGTAGACGGGAAAACTATTAAAGGTATCGGTCTCGCTCATGCTGATGGAATGGAACTGGCGACCAGGTTAAAAGAAAAACTTCATGAGCTCTATGAAAATCTGGAGATAAAAATTGTGGAAACGACTCCGATCATCAGTACGCATACCGGATCTGGCGCGATCGGTTTCACTTATTTTGCCGAATAATAGCATTTGTTTTACAAAAAATTTTAAAGAAAACCGGCTTAAATCTTTTAAGCTGGTTTTTTAATGTTTTTTGGTATTATTATGTAAAAAATATATTTTATTTATAAAAGTCATTATATTTTCGTTTAATTTTCTGGTTTGCTACAATGTTGCCAAGGACAGGGGGGGATCATGTGAGGACAAATCGTATTCTGGCATTGTTGGCTTTTATGCTAATTATTTTAAATGGCTGTAGTTCTGCAACAATTAAAAACGGTGTCGAATGGCCGATTGAAGACTTTGAGTATACAGATCAGAATGGTGAGCCGTTTGGTTTAGCGGATTTAAAAGGAAAGGTCTGGGTAGCTAATTTTATTTTCACAAACTGCGAAACCGTTTGTCCGCCAATTACGGCAAATATGGCTCGTATTCAGAGAATGCTTGAAGAAGAAGGTTTGGATAAAGTCGAATTGGTTTCTTTCAGTGTCGATCCGGAAGTGGATACACCCGATATATTAAAAGCGTTTGCAAGTCATTTTACCGAGGATTTACATAATTGGCATTTTCTTACCGGCTATGTACAAAAACATATTGAACAATTTGCTAAAGAGAACTTTAAATTCCAGGTATATAAACCGGAAGATGATGATCAAGTGATTCACGGAACGGACTTGTTTTTAGTCAACCAAGATGGTATTATTGTAAAATATTATTCGGCCTTGGATGTTCCATATGAGGAATTGTTATCCGATATTCAAATTTTATTAAAACAAAGTGATTAATTGCATGCGGCATCATCTTGCTGCATGTTCTTTTTTCCAATATGAATATGATATAATAAAAATACAATTTTATTAAACTATTATAAGTAGGTGAAAAGATTGAAAAAAATCACCTTCACAATATTTGCTGTCGTTTTGATTTCCACTTTTGGTTATTTCATTTTTTCCACTCAAGCAAATTCTGTATCAACTCAACCGCTCAGGGAAATCTATTCCGACAATAAAAAAACGAAATTGCCCGTTGATTTTATCCCTTCAACCATGCACGTTACGGCAATTGGCGATTCACTGACTCAAGGGGTTGGCGATACGACAAATCAGGGTGGGTATTTAAAATATTTACAGGAAGACTTGGTAACATTAAAAGGGGTTAAAGATGTGCAAGTTACCAATCTTGGTATTAAAGGTCAGCGCTCAGACCAGTTATTGGAACGGCTCAAAACGAATGAAGTTAAGGAGTCAATTAACAAGGCAGATATGGTATTAATTACCATTGGTGGAAATGATATTATGAAAATTGTCAGCAATCATATTTCGAATTTACAAATAAATCAATTTGAAACAGAATTAGTCGGTTATGAAAAACGGTTAAATTCAATATTATCGGAAATTACGACCGCTAATCCGGATGCGATTATTGTTTTGATCGGGTTATATAATCCATTTTCGGAATGGTTTCAAGAGATTAAAGAATTTGATGCCATTATGGAAGACTGGAATACAGCTGCCCGGGAAGTTGTTGAGCAATATGATCATGCGATTTTTGTCAATGTATCACCTATTTTCACTAATCCGGATGAAAATTTATTGTATGAGGATCATTTCCATCCGAACAATAAGGGGTATGAACGGATTAGCAAAGAAGTATTTTCAGCTATATTGAAAAATCAAGGTATAAAAAAATGGGATTGATAGAAAAGAGAGGTTATCGATGAGTAAAAAGTTTACGTGGAAAACAGCCTTTTTTACGTTGCTTATTATAAATATCGTAATCATTGTTTTCCTTTTCACGATGGTTTTTCTTCCGGCAGGCGGTGATTCACTTACCGGTGAGAATGGAGTGTCTAAAAAAAGTCAGGCAAGTCTAACGGTTACGGCAAACAAACAGGACTTAAATATTTTGATTAACGACTTCATTGAAAAAGAGAATGCGGATAGTCCGATTGATTATAAAGTGTATTTAAATGATGAAGTGGAGTTATATGGAACGTTACCGGTTTTTGACCAGAATGTTGAAATGAAATTAACCTTCGAACCAAAAGCACTGGAAAATGGTGATTTGATTTTATCGCAAAATACGATCCATATCGGGAAATTACAATTGCCGTCAAGATATGTGATGAATTTTATCAAAAATAATTATCACTTCCCAAAATGGGTGGAAATTTTCCCTAATGAAAAAATTATTTACATCCATTTAACGGATATCAAATTGAAAAATCAATTACACATTCATGCCAATACCTTTGACCTGAAAAATGATGATATTTCATTTTCATTGCTTGTTTATTAAGAAAAGCGCAGCCTTCTGCGCTTTTCTACTATTCTTACATAATCCGTAACCCTTTGGGATAAAGGTTTTTGATAATTCCATTCGATTCTTTTCCCCAACCGAGCGGAAAACCGTTAATCGTCATCAGTACCCATCCTTTATATTGTCCCGTTCCTTTCAAAGTTTCGCCTTTTAAATATCGTTGCCAATCCTCGCCTTCTAAAGACAAATCGATTGTTTGCCGGCATTGATTTTTCATTAATGCAAGGGCGAGGGCATGGTTTGGCTCAAATCGGTTTTTCTTTAATTCTCCCAGGTGGAGGCCGGCACGTATGACTCTTAACCCGCTTAAATCCGGACATTCATCGGGAAGCGAATGAATGACAGACCCTAATACGTGTAAATTTTTCCAGTTCACCTGTTGCAAATATTCCTTTTCAAATAAACAATAGTCTTGCCAATCTTGCTTTTTCTTCGATTTGAATGGCTTGGTCGGACTTTCCGGGGTTGTGGAAGTTTTTATGAGCTTGGCCGCAAAATGACCTTCTCCCTTTAATTTATGCGGCCAAAGTCTGGCGCATTTTTCCACTTCCGATAACCGGTATTTTGTCCATTCAGGGCGGCCGCCTTCGATCCCATTTCGTTTTTCGATTGTTAACAATTCCATGTCCGGATATTTGTTAAGAAATGTTTCAATGACTTGTTCATTTTCTTCGGGTGAGAACGTACAGGTTGAATATACGAGAATTCCGTTTTCCTTTAACATTTGATAGGCGGAGTCAAGAATCTCCAGCTGTCTTTCCCGGCAAAGTTCTACATGCTCCTGGCTCCAATATTGCCTTGCTTCCTCATCTTTTCGAAACATACCTTCTCCCGAGCACGGAGCATCAAGTAGAATTTTGTCAAAATAAAACGGAAAATGTTGCGAAAGTCGCTCCGGTGTTTCATTTGTGACGACTGTATTCGTTAGCCCAAACCGTTCAATATTTTCGGAAAGTGCTTTTGCCCGTTTCGGATGGATCTCATTTGAAATGAGTAAACCTCTACTTTCCATGGCACAGCCGATTTGGGTTGATTTCCCGCCTGGTGCTGCACATAAATCCAACACTTTGTCAGTTGGTTTAGCATCAAGCAATCGAGCTACAGACATGGCACTAGGTTCTTGAATATAATAAAGTCCGGCTCTATGGTACGGATGTTTTCCGGGTTCATCTTGTTGGTAATGATAATAATATCCGTAATCGGTAAAGGGGATTTTTTCAATCGGAAATGGGCTGATGCTTTCCCACTTTTCATTCGTAATTTTTAGCGGATTTAGTCGTAAGCCTGCTGTCCGTTCATCTTGATAGGTTTTTAAAAACATTGCAGTTTCTTCTTTAAGTAAATTTTTCATTTTTGTAATAAAAGCTTCGGGTAATTGAATTGACAATATTGTTTCTCCTTTCAAACCATCAGGACGAGTAATCTAAAGATATATTAACAAAATAAATTAAGGAAGGGAAATAACATTTTCGCTATTGATGGCAATTTTTACAGCATGGCAAAGGAACAATAAATACGTTACACATGCAATCAATCGAATGTTTTTACACGTTTAAGTCATTTTTGCTAAAATATAAAGAACCAAAAAGCACGAGTGAGGGGTGGTAAAATGACAAGTAATAAATATGAGCAGGCAATTTTTGCAGGGGGTTGCTTTTGGTGTATGGTAAAACCTTTTGACCAATGGCCGGGTATTAAGAAAGTGGTATCCGGATATACGGGAGGAGTTCTTCCAAACCCGACATATGAAGAAGTTTGTCTAGGGACAACGGGTCATTATGAAGCGGTCCAAATTACTTATGATCCGTCCATCATATCTTATGAGCAATTACTTGATATTTTTTGGCAACAAATTGATCCGACTGATCCCGGCGGTCAGTTTTATGATCGGGGGCAATCCTACCAGACCGCAATCTTTTATTTGAATGATGAACAAAAGCAAAAAGCTGAACAATCAAAGCAAGCGCTAGAGAAAAGTGGACGCTTTCATAAACCAATTGCCACAAAAATATTACCTGCAAACGATTTTTTTGAAGCAGAGGAATACCATCAGGACTATTACAAAAAAAATCCTGAGCATTACAAGCGATATTTTATTGGTTCGGGAAGAGCGACATTTATCGAAAAACATTGGAGGGATAAATAATGCCATCATCAAAGGATGAATTAAAGAAAAAACTTTCGCCGCTTGCATATGAGGTAACCCAGAACAACGGAACGGAGCCGCCATATCATAATGAATATTGGGACCACTTTGAAGAAGGAATTTATGTTGATATTATTTCCGGAAAACCGCTTTTCAGTTCAAAAGATAAATATGATGCCGGATGCGGTTGGCCGAGTTTCACAAAACCGATTGATGATGAAGAAATGATGGAAAAGATGGATACGAGCCATCAGATGATTCGCACAGAAGTTCGAGGGAAGACGAGTGATGCCCATTTAGGACATGTATTTCCGGACGGACCGGGACCAACCGGATTACGTTATTGTATTAATTCGGCTGCCTTACGATTTATTCCAAAGAAAGATTTGGAAAAGGAAGGATACGGACAATATAAAAAATTGTTTGATTGACTTGAAAAAATCAAGCTGCCTGTTGGTTAGAAAGACAAATTTTAGGAAGGAAAGGCAAATGGCAAAATCTTTTTATCATTTTTTAATGAGATATCGTAATGCCGGGGCAAAGGATGAAATGGCAAAATTTGCAAATGATGCATTTCTCGATCACGGTTTTCCGAAAAGTTCAACCGACTATGATGAGTTGAGTCGCTATTTGGAAATGAACGGTGACTATTTACCATCAATGACTACTTTTGATCGGGCTTGGGAGTTATATAAAGAAATAGAAGATAAATGAAATGAAGGGTGATTGGATTGAGTCGAAATGATTCAAAATTCCGATCCCCTTTTTTTACAATAAGTGCTTGATCAAAAAAGCGGACATAAAAAGTCAAGTTATCATTATTTAGTGGTATCGCCTATTGTACTCGAATCTCGTTCGTGTTTCATCATGTTTCCTCCATGCATATAATAGAGAAACAGCGAGAAAGTGAGGGATAGGGGGAATGTCGAAACATGAGCAACCAAAGTTTCATATAGGTGATCGTGTGGCAATCGATCAAAACGGTTTGGTTTCGGAAATCAACAAAATTTACCAAATTGGTGGAGAATGGTTTTATCAAGTGAAGGACAGCCACGATTTGTATTTTGAAAAGAATTTGCTGGCTTGGAAGGACCATAAGAAAAACATTATTTTACAGAAACAGGAAAATGTTCAAATCGAATATCGTTTCCAGTTTGGAGATATTGTTCGGGTTAATGGCTACGGGCAAGATTTATTTGTTATAATCGGCTTTCGGGCAGAAATCTGGAGGTATAAAGATTCAGCATGGGAAGATTTTATTTATGAATGTTCACGACTTTATGATGGAGCTTGGGTTGAAGCGGGAGAAGATGAGTTAACTTATATAACAAATGAGGAAAATGCAAAGAAATTATTAAATGCCAAAAAGCAACAGGGGAAAAAAAGCCCTTTATTAATCGCATCGCAAAAAATGCAAAATCGTAAACAGGATATGGAAAATATTGATTCTTTACTCGATCTTTATAATGACTATCAATATTTATATTTAAATTTTGGTGAGTCCGGTTATCAAAAAAAGATGAAAGAAATCCTGAAAAAATTGGAAGCATTGTCCAAACACCGTTTTCAAAACAATGAGTAAAGTGAAACTTCAATCAGCGGGGGATTTCGACTCTTCCCGCTGATTGTTACTTTAAAAAAATAGGAACTTCCGGCCAAAGTATTCGTATAAATAAGCGAATACAATTGGGAAGGAGTTTTATAGATGTCATTTTTCAATAAAATGCTCGCCAGTGTCGGGATCGGTAGTGCACAAATTGACACGAAATTAGAAAAGGATCGTCTTAAACCGGGAGAAATGATCAGCGGGAGTATCGAAGTGAGAGGGGGAAATGTCGAACAAAATATTGATTCCCTATACTTAAATGTGTATACAAATTTTATCAGGGAAACGGACGATCGGAAGGTAACAGATGTAGCGAATATCGGACATTTTTTTATCTCTGAATCTTTCACCATCAAACCCGGAGCACTCAAAGAGATTCCGTTTTCTTTTCAATTACCTTATGATACACCTGTCACATACGGAAAAACAAAAATATGGGTTGCCACCGGTGCAGATATAAAAAGTTCCGTAGATCCGACCGACAAGGACTACATTAAAGTTGATCCGGGGAATTTAGCGGCAGCTGTCATTAATTCGATATATGATATAGGTTTCAGACTTCGAAATGTCGATTGTGAAGCAGCACCGCGTTTTTTACGGACAAGTTTACCAATTATTCAAGAATTTGAATTTGTACCATATTCCGGCCCGTTCCGTGGTAAATTAGATGAACTGGAAATGACATTTTTTAATCAGTCCGAACATCAAGTTGACATATTAATGGAAGTTGATCGAAAGGCTCGCGGTTTGACTTCTCTTTTTTCCGAGGTTCTCGAGATGGACGAATCGAAAGTCCGTCTCACGGTTACATCTAATGATCTAGCCAACATGAAACACAAACTTCAAGATGTTATATCACGTTACACCCATTGATTTATTGCTTGCCATTTTAATATCTTAAAGTCCTATGAAGGTTGCAGCTTGCATAGGACTTTAATCATTTATCAGTTAACCTTTCCTTTTTTCAGCTGAGTAAATATCTTTTCCATGTGCTTCCTGTTCTGCGATTAAAGCCTCTTCCGAAATGTTATTTTTTTTCTTTGGCTGGTTAATTCGGTTCCGATGCTTTTTACCCAAGTTTATTCCTCCCTTTCAAAAATTCCTTCTCTTTTATGATGGAATGATTTGTTCATAAATATCCTAATTTTTATTGAAAAAATTCAACATTGCCTCTTTTAATATGGTATATTGAATGTGTCAATAATAGTATAGGATCATTAAAGGAGGAATTTTAGATGAGTACGCATATTGGTGCAAAAGAAAATGAAATTGCTGAAACAATATTGCTACCTGGAGACCCGTTACGTGCGAAATATATTGCCGAGAATTTTTTAGAAAACCCGGTCTGTTATAATGAAGTTCGTAATATGCTAGGATTTACGGGAACCTATAAAGGAAAAAGAGTGTCCGTACAAGGAACGGGTATGGGTATCCCATCAATCTCAATCTACATAACAGAACTTATGCAAAGCTATAACGTTCAAAATTTAATCCGTGTTGGTACATGCGGGGCGATTCAAAAAGATGTAAAGGTTCGTGACGTTATTTTAGCCATGTCAGCCTCAACAGACTCACAAATCAATCGGAAAATTTTTGGCGGTGCGGTCGATTATGCCCCAACAGCCAATTTTGAGTTGTTGAAAAATGCTTACGATGCCGGAATCCAAAAAGGTTTGCATCTAAAAGTTGGGAATGTGTTCAGTGCCGATCTATTTTACGATGATTATGCTGAACATGAAAAATGGGCAAACTATGGTATTTTAGCCGTTGAAATGGAGGCGGCTGCACTTTATACATTGGCTGCAAAATTTGGACGGAAAGCATTGGCGATTTTGACGGTTAGTGATCATATTTTAACCGGTGAAGCCACATCGGCCGAAGAAAGGCAACTAACCTTCAATGACATGATTGAGGTAGCTTTAGAAGCAGCTGTTCAATAATTATTTAATTTGCTAAAACGGGCTGGCTTTGTAATGTCGGTTTTCAAGATGAAACTTCAATCAGATATAATATATCGATAGATAGTGTTCTGATTTGGAAACCGGTTATTGCATAAACCGGCCTTTTTTATATATTCATGTATAAATTTCGGATAGTGTTTTACTTCTAGTAGGAAAGATGAAGAATAAAAATATGTACATAAGGAGCACTTGTGACCACTGAAAAAAGCCATTTTTTTTATGTAAAATTTGCTGTGTAGTGTAAGAAATTTTCTGTAAATGGTATTTTTTACAATAGAATTTAGATGAATTTTCTGTAAATGGTACTCTTTACCATAGAAATTAGTAAAAATGACAAATGTTTGGATATAATTCGCCTTTTTAGAGGATAGTATGGCGGCTATCCTCTTTAAATTTACTGCCAAGGCTGTGAGCTTGGCTTGTAAGCCCATGCTTTTTAGACCGTACCATTTGGCACGATCTAACCCGTGGAAATTCTTCATTTCGCCATTTTTCCCTTCTTGGCATGCTCTTTTTTTATACTTCTCTTTAAATCCCTCCGATTTCTGTTGTTGACTATACTCATAAAATTCTGGGGTGTTGATTCCGATCCCTAATACTTTCCCGACTGTTTTTCCGGTTATGCAAACTTCTCGCATTGGGCAATTTCTACATTGTTCTCTGTCAAAATAGTAATTATACGTTTCTTTTCCACATTTTCTTATGTAGTGTTTCTTTTTGATTGTTTTGTTTCCTTGACTACAGAACCACTCGTCAGAATCTTTGTTATAACTGAATCTTTCTTCGTCTATGCGATATGCAGCTTCACTTACAGGGATGTATGCCTTTGCTTTAAGTTCAGAGATTTTGTCTAAGATTGGCTTTTTAAAATAGGCTTTATCACCGTACACTTCTGGTATTTTTATTCTCGTTTTCTTGGTTAACTCTAATAATTCATCAAACTTCGTGCCATCCACATAAGCTCCATTACCAGTATGTACAGCTGTAATTATTCGATCTTCTGTTGTCATCATAAATTCCGTTTTATAACCAAAGAAAGGATCATTTTTGCTTTTATACCCTATTCTCGCTTCTTGGTCGACAATCGATCGTACCCCTCTTTGCTCTATAAACTTCGGGTCTGCTAAAATTTCTTTCGCATTATTAACGAGTGCTTTTGTTTCAGGTGCTTTCTCTAGTTCAACTAGTTCTTCTACCTTTGATACCGTTTCTTCAAGATAGGACTTCATTGTTTTTCTAGCTTCATCATGGTTTTCTATTTCTTTATAATCAGGGATTTCTTGGTTGATTTCACTTGGTATTTCTCCGTTTTCTTCTTTAACCGTTTTAAAGATTTTTTTCGCTAATTGTTTCATGACTCGTTCCGGTCTATATTTTTTGGTGTTGGCTTCTGTATGAGTGGAATCAATCGTTATACCAGAAACCTTTTGTAAAATTCCTTTTTCAATGCATTGGTTTATGATTTCAATAATAATTTCATCTATGGTGAGATTGCCTTCTAATCTACTTTTACGAAATTTTGTCAAAAGACTTGGGTGAGGGAGGTCGTCTTCCGGATTGATTCCTAAAAAATACATATATGCAAGGTTTAATGAGCAATTTTCTATAACTTTCTCATCAGATAAGTCATAGAGTTTTTGTAACACCAAGATTTTAACCATAAGTTCGGGCTCTTTTGCTGGCCTTCCATATTCTTTACAGTAAGTTTTTTCAAGCATTTTATTGATAAAACTAAAATCTACTTCATCTCTTAATAATTTAAGTGTATGATTTTCAGGAATTTTATCGTATAATATGGAATAGATGCTTAATTGATTATCTTTTTCTTTAAGCATGATAGATACCCCCAGTTTGGTTTTGGTTTGTAGTATAACTTTATTATACCAAATATTGGGGGTATTTTTTTCAATTTATTATACATATAATTATTTCGAATTTTCAGATTGACTTTTTCAGTGGCCCCGGAGCACTTTCGTAAGCCATCGCAACCAAATGCAACACGGTAAGTTGGGAAATACTGGTATTTATGAGTAAAATAAATTTATCTGTTCAAGGCTTCAGGAGAGTGATAAAATGATAAATGTTGAATAAAAGGAAAATAGGTGAGAAAATAAATGAGAACGATTATTATATCCGTATTGACCGGAATGCTATTACTATTAACGAGCTGCTCGCTTAATGATTTAACCGGAGAAAATAAGCAAAGTAACAACAATCATCAGGCAAATGAACAAACAACCGAAAATGACCAGTCAAATTCACCGGAAAACGCTGATGAAAATGATGGCACAATAAAATTAGATAAGAAGTACTTTAATATCGTTGCAGAACAAGATGGAAAAGAAGTCATTCAAAATGTGGATAATCTATTAATTCTTGTAAACAAACAATCCGCTTACTTACCGGCAGATTATGTTCCGGCTAATCTTGTCAGACCTAATGTTCGGTTTTTAGATATCGAAAAGAGCTATTTAAAGGAAGAAGCTGCTCGTGCTTTGGAAAAAATGTTTCAACAAGCTGAAGTTGAAGGAATTTCCTTGTATGCTGTATCCGGTTATCGTTCCTATACGCGACAAACGGAAGTCTTTCAAAGAGAAGTTGAAGCAAAAGGTGAAGAAAAAGCAGTGGAAGCTGTTGCCATACCTGGACAAAGTGAACATCAAACCGGACTTGCCATGGATATTTCGGCAGAGAGTGCAAATCTTGATTTAGTAGAGTCCTTTGAAAGCACCCCTGAAGGCACATGGCTGAGAGAAAATGCTCATAAATTCGGTTTTATCTTACGCTATCCAAAAGGAAAAGAAGCAATCACCGGATATCAATATGAGCCTTGGCATTTCCGCTATGTTGGAGAAGAAACGGCAAAAATTATTTATGAAAACGATTGGACATTGGAAGAATTTTTCCAAAATGCAAAAGCCGTTTAGACATTGAACCGTGTAATGTTTCGCATTGAAATATACCTGCAGTTTCATTATTTAGTTTTTTTGAAAGTGGTGAGAATGAGTGGATAACGGTGAAAAAATAGAAGAGAAAAATACCGAAAATAAAACCGATTCTGTTGATCCAAATAAATACATGAAAATAAAGAAATTTCATTTTATTATACTAATTTTCCTTATCGTAATACTTACGACAGGAATGACCGCTTTTGTCCTTTCTTTTGGGGATGAAAAGGTAGTGGAGAAAATTCAAATTCAGGATCGGAAAGATTTTACAAAACTATATGAAACATTTGAAAGCATCAAAGCCAATTATATTCATAAAGTGGATGATAAAAAATTAATAGAAGGGGCCATTAACGGGATGGTGGAATCTCTAGGGGACCCTTATTCGGACTATATGACATCCGCAGAAACAGAAGAATTCAATGAGACCATTTCGTCCTCTTTTGAAGGTATTGGCGCACAGGTCGAACAAAAGGATGATCATATCGTTATTGTTGCTCCAATTAAAGGTTCACCGGCAGAAAAAGCAGGACTTAAGGCTAATGATATCATCCTTGAAGTGGATGGAAAAAGTATTCAAGGAATGAGTTCCAATGAAGCTGTTTCCCTAATCCGCGGTGAAAAAGGAACGAAAGTCAATTTGAAAATTTCTCGTCCGGGGGTTACTGACCCAATTGAATTGAGTATCACTCGTGACGTTATCCCGGTCGAAACGGTTTATAGCGAGATGCTGGATGGTCAAATTGGAAAAATACAGATCACTATGTTTTCTGAACGAACCTATACGGAACTCGTATCACACATCAATGAGTTGAAAAAGCAAGGAATGAAAGGACTAATTTTAGACTTACGACAAAATCCAGGAGGCTTACTGGATCAAGCAATTGAAATTTCTAGTTTATTTGTGCCGAATGGGAAAGTCATCTATCAAATGGAAAAAAATGATGGTAAAAAAGTCCGTCAATTGTCAAATCAGAAGGAACCTTTTAATATTCCTCTAGTTGCTGTTGTAGATGGCGGAAGTGCGAGTGCATCGGAAATATTAGCCGGTGCTTTGAAGGAATCAGCAGGGGTACCAATTGTCGGTGAAAAAACTTTTGGAAAAGGGACCGCACAAACGGCTGCTAGTTACAATGACGGCTCCACCTTGAAATTGACGACCGCAAAATGGTTAACACCAAGCGGAAAGTGGATAAATGAGCAAGGAATTGTACCGGATTATGAAGTGAAAATGCCGGAATATGCGAATTTAACTTATGTTGATCCCGGAGTCGAGTTGAAAAAGAAAAGTATAAATGAACAAGTTTCAACCATTGAAAAAATGCTTGAGGCTCTTGGATATCAACCGGGCACCATTGACGGCGCTTTTGATGATGAGACAGAAGCAGCAGTCATCAAATTTCAAAAGGATCACGGATTGGAACAAACAGGGGTTGTAACCGGTGATACAACCGTTCAAATTATGGAGGCATTGCGAAATAAACTAATTGCGGAAGACCCGCAAATCGCAAAATCAGTGGAAATATTAAACGAAAAAATAAAGTAAACACGGCAAACTAAAAGGGGCAGCCGAAAGTACAATAGACGACTTTCCAGACTGCCCTTTTTGGTACGTTAAGAAAGTATAAATTTCCAGCAAAGAAGCGAATTCGACGTAGTTGGAAATTTTAAGAATTAAGTATAAGTGCTCTTGCGGCTCTGCTTTCGCCTAAAGGCTCGGACGCCCGAGTTTTCTTTATATAAAAAAACGAGTCGAAAATTTTTCCTTGTGTTTGAAATTGAAAGGGTTTTTCCAACTTGATCATATCCTACAGCTCAGATTCTCCAAATTTAGCAAACGTCCGTTCATCTTCTATTAATCCACAAACACCGCATTGAATTTTATACTCCGGTCCTCGATAAGGTATATGGAAAGGATCTAAATTTTCATCCGTATATGTTTGTACCACCGATCCCGTTGACGGATCCAATTTGACTGATTCTGCCACTTGTTTGATCAGATTAAAGCGGGACTTATTTGTTTTACAGTTGGGACATCGATAGGGAATGGACATGAAAATCATCCTCCATAATTGTTTTTATTCATAAACTGCCCAAAAAATGATTTTATATTCCGGATGATGTTAAAATTTATCAACATCAATTTCACTCATTTGCCATTCAATACTTTTTGGAATACGAATTTCTAAAATTTGATCGCGATAAATTGCTTTTGCTCCTTTTTTCTTGACAGTTGCAGGGAGGATAATGGTGTGCGGACTGCTGTCCTCGTTTAATCCGTCGATGACACATTTATTCAAACTGTAATATATCTTTAATCGATCAATTTGCTTTTCATCTTGAATAGGTATTCGAATAAAGATGTCATCATGTGTTTCAAATAGAGTTTCTTTCACTGTCGAAGTTTCTCGGTTCTCGTTTTCCTCATCCGTATTTTTATGGTGAAAAGTAGTTCCATCATTCATCATCGACTGGATAAAGTCAGGGAAAGCCTGTTTCATCCACTGGTCAAGCATTTGTTGGAACTCTCCTTCGCTTAAATATTGAAAAGGGTCAAAATTAGTTTTATTTGATCCGAAGAAACCCCATGGCCACATCCAAAACACCTCTCTGTTTATATGTATGGCATGTTTGATAAAAAAATAGGCAATTGCCGAGCTTTTAGGCGACCCGTGACGCCTAGTTGTCCGTATTCTTTCCTAATGAATAATAAAAACTTTTGTACATAATATGCTTGGGGAACTGGGTTGGTGATTTTGCACAAACGGTCTTGACTTGTCGTTAAGCGAAGAATCATTGTTCAACCGCATCCAATTGAGGTGGGGAATTCACTCTAGAGAGACCCTATTAGCTAAAAAAACGCCCAATCAATGGACGTTTAACAACAAGAAATGAAAAAATTATGCTTCCAATGGGTGGATAGGTCCCTGAACTTGTGCATTGTTCTTTTTATAATATAAGCTGTACGCATCCTTTGTTATCTCATATAAATTATATCGGTAACCAGATGGATTTTCGTTAATTGCTTTGTAAATTGAGGGCCGACTTTGATTGGCAAGAGTGACATAAGGAATTTTTTCTGCTGCTTTTTGTGAGCGGATATTTTCGAGTCGAATTCGCAAAAGAACCGTTTCCATATTTTGAACGAAAAATAATTCTTCAAAAAACAATTCCTTTGCAAGTATATTATATCCCTTTCCATGGTACGGTTTGCCGAGCCACGTTCCTAAAAAACCTGCACCATTTTCAATATCATATAAGTTTATCGTGCCAATGGGTCGATCCCATTCATCAACAATCGTACGTGAGATCATTTCACCACGTTCTTCAGCCTCAATGGTTTGCTTAGTCATAAATAAAAATTCTTCGTATGAATTCGGTTTATGACGTATAAACGGGAAGACATCCGGGTGGGTCAGCAATGAATACAATGCTTGACAGTCGGATAAATCTCTCTTTTTTAATAACATTTTCATCCCTCCAATTACTGAGGGGGATTTCTATCATTCAGAAAGATAGAAAGAAGCCCACCTCGAAATTTTTTTAGTATTAATAAAAAATTTCGGGGTGGGAATCGAACCCACTAGAACCGGAAAATCCGGTGGCGCACCATTTGCCTTCCCATATATTTTCAATTGTGTAGGATAGTTATGATCTATTTGTATGATACAAAAATTTATTACAAAAGAAAAGTAGTATTTGTAAATATTTTATTAATAATTAATGGATAATTGGTGTATTTAATTCATGAATATCACCTTGTAAACATATGAATATTTATATAAGGCTGGTTTCTAGCCTTTATTGCTATTAAGAGATAAAGTGAAATTTATCGAAAATAGGTTTCATAGGGAGAAGGGTCGCCATATGTCTATCAAAATGTTTTACTATAAACTAGGAAATCAAAGTTTAAACATTAGTCTGTTTTTCACGATGATTTCAATTATCATTTCGATATTTTTAGCTGAACATAATAAACCATTAGCATCTTGTTTTCTATTATTGTCTTTAAGTATTTTTTATTATATGATTCATTTATATTATTTTAAAAAATCTGTGCGTCTTAACATAAAAAACGGATATAATTATGGTAAGAGCGGACTTGATGTTTTTCTCATTGAAAAGGCATCTTCTTATACATATTTTTTTCAGCCGGACGGTACGGCGAATATAAAAATTCAGTTGAAGCATACGTTGAAAGGGCCATATTTGGTTTATTTTGAAAACAATCGGGTCATGTTTATGAAAATTCGAAAGAAAAATGACCGTTCCATTACATTTACCTTTAACGATGGAAAGGTTATCGGTCACATCGATCCGAAAGGGAAAAAGAATATCATCGGTGAAATTATTTTCCCTCAAAATATATTCAAGATAAAAAGATTGCCGAACCGGGAAATTGTTTTTTACAATAAGTACAGGCAATTAGCTGTAAGCAAAAAAGGATGGTTGCCGCTTGATTGGAGCAGCTTTTTTCGGTTGAATACACCGGTTGTGACTTTTCAAGAGAAACTGACTAGTACTGAAAAAGCGGCAATTTTGTTAGCGTTAGTCTGCATCGAGAGGTAATTTAAATTTTTTGAATAAAAGACTGTTTTTAGCAAAGGATACATATGGTAAATTGCAATTTCGCATTTACTTATATATAAACAAAGGGTGATAAGATGAAGAAATTTTTTATCGGTGTTCTGCTTGTGCTTGTTATTCTTGCCGGCATTGAGTTGTTTATCCATAAGGATGGAAAAGAGCATGTTGTTAAAAAGGATGAACAGTTGGTAAACGGTCAATCGCAAGCACAAGCGGTATATGGGGATGCTGCTTCGGGGTTAAAGGTTGGGACAAAAGCACCGAATTTTACATTACAAACATTATCCGGTGAAACGATAAGTTTGAGTGAATTAGCTGGAAAAAAAGTAATTTTGAATTTCTGGGCAACCTGGTGTCCGCCATGCCGAGAAGAAATGCCTGCAATGGAAAGGGTTTACGAACAATATAGTGATTCCAATGTAGAAATAATTGCCGTCAATTCAACTGTAGGGAAAGAAACAAAAGAAAAAGCAGAAGAATTTGTTAAAGAACTTGGGCTGACGTTTCCGATTCCATTAGATACAGAAGGTGAAGTTATTAAACTTTATCAAATATATGGACTGCCGACCAGTTATTTTATTGATACGAATGGAATCATCCACTCCATTTATTTTGGACCGATGGATGAAGCATATATGAAAGAGGAATTGACAAAGATGAGTTAATCATAATGGGTTGTTTCAAAAAAACAGTTGAAGCAGCCTTTTTCTATTTGAATAAAACGCAGTCTGTTGTTAAGATAGATTCAAAGAAATAGAATGTAAGGAGTTTTTTTATGTTTACATGTACCTTTAAAAAAGTGCACGGTTCCAAAAATGATTTTATTTTAATTGATGAAAAAAATATGCAAAGAGAACTTAGCCACGAAGAAAAGGTGAAGCTGGCTCTTCTTTTATGCGACCGGAAAACCGGAATTGGAGCGGACGGGATTCTTTTTGTTACTGTCGGCGGCCGGACAGACGGAACAATGTCCATCTATAATTCGGATGGCACAGTGGCATCCATGTGCGGCAATGGTTTACGTGTTGCCGGAAGATATATTCTTGAACAAACAGGTAAAGAAGAAGTGATTGTTGAAACATTAAAAGCAGATTTATATGTAAAAAAATATGTTGAACAAGCAGATCTTCCTTTTTACCAAGTTGAAATTTCACCAATCTTGTTTGATCCGGCATCATTACCGATGAATACGGAAAAAGCAATGATCATAAATGAAAAACTGCCCTATTTATCAGAAAACTTAACATTTACTGCGCTTGCCGTCCCGAATCCTCATCTCATTTCCATTGTTCCGAAAGAGATTCTCCTTGGAGGGGAACAGGAGCGGATTGCTTCATTTGTTAACAAAGAAAATCAATATTTTCCTGACGGTGTTAATGTTAGTTTCATTTATCCGATTCAAAAGGGTGAAATTTTTGTTCATACATTTGAACGGGGAGTCGGTTTTACGAACGCCTGCGGAACCGCAATGTCAGCTTCGAGCTTGGTTGCTATATTGAACGGACTCCACGACTATGAAACACCGCTTATCGTTTACAATAACGGCGGATTTGTCAAGACCATTGTTCATAAGCAAGACGACAAACAATGGATCGACCTAATTGGCAATGGAACTTATGAATTTGATGGTAAGGTAACGGTTGATCTTTCAAGAGATCTCATGATAGACTTCACCAAATTACAAGCATATGAAGATGAAGTTGAACAATACCGGAAAATAGAAGAAAAAGCGAAACAAAAACGGATGGAAATTTTTGGTAGAGAATCCATCTAAATAGTGATTCATGCATCCGGCTTACTTGTCTTTTATGAAACGAATCATTTCCTGTAGTGGCCCGTCATTGTCAACTTGAAAAAAAGAAGCAAAGGGATTTCCTTTTCCTTCTATCCTTTTCATAACCACATCTATGGAAAAGCCGTCGGGGGTGATGTTATCGGTTAACTCATCCCATTCCAGCGGTGCGGCCACACCGGCGTTTGCATTTCCCCGAACCGAAAACGGGCAAATGATCGTCTTTCCTTTTGCATGTTGGATGTAATCAACATACAACCGATGACCGCGGTTTTTCTTTAACCGTTCAATTGTAAAATGCTTGTCATTTTTCATAAGTAAATAATTGGCGATAAATTCAGTGAACTTCCTCGTTTGATTCCAAGTGATTCGGTTGCCGGATAGCGGAAAATACACTTGAATTCCCCGATTGCCGGACACTTTGACAAAAGCATGAAGTCCTAACTTGTCAATAATATCTTCCTTTAGATAAAGGGCAGCTTCGATGGCCAGCGGAAATTCTGCCTTTGTTGGCGGATCTAAATCAATGACAACTTCTGTCGGGAATTTTTTATCAATGGTTCGGAATGGGGTATGAAATTCGATTGCCAACTGGTTCCCGAGCCAAAGAAATGTTTCAAAATTATTGCATAAAATATAATTTATTCCTTCGTCCAAATAAGTCTCCACAAAGTCTGGTGCATAGTCCGGACAGTTTTTCTGGAAAAAAGCTTCCCCGAAAATCCCATGCGGATAGCGGATAACGGTAAGTAATCGATTTCTTAAAAACGGTTCCATATAAGGGAAAATAAATTTCAGATATTTAATATAATCTAATTTCGTTATTGAATTTTTTTCCCAAAGCGGTTTTTCCGGATGGGTGATATTGATCGGAATATCCGTATCAGTTTCCGTCTTGTTCACTTCGGACATTTCCATCATCTTGGAAAGGGTACAGTCAGCCGGTGATGTCTGGAAAAGAAATTGAGAAAAAAACGGCTCACGTAAAGTTCCATCATAAAATTGTAAATAAAATAATTCTACACATATTGAAGGCTGTACATACACGAATTTGGCGTCTTCATCGGTGGCATTTTTCTTCATTATTTGAATCAGTATATTTGTTTCATCCTGATTCATTCCATTTTTGAAAAGACCTATGGGAATGATCTTTTCTTTTTCATAAACAGCAACATGAAAAAATCCGTTGTTTTTCTCAAAAGCAGTAATGAAACAGTGCACTTTTTTCCAATTTTTGATCTTAAGCCATTGTGTCGTTCTCTTTCCTTCAATCCATTTGCTTTCTGCCTGCTTTGCGACGATTCCTTCTCCTTCTTTCTGCTTGACCGTTTCCCAAACCTCATGAAACTCTTTATGAAATGGAAGAAACTGGATAAAGCAATGATTGGCCGGGTCGGGTGAAAGGGGAAGACTGCAATGTTTCATCACTTGATAAAGCAGCTCCTTTCGTTTTAGAAAAGGCTGCTTTGTCACCCATTGACCTTTTAATTGAAGTAAGTCAAACGCAAGATAAGTGGTAGTGTTTGACAGCGATGCTTCAAAAATTCGCTTTTTACTGCGCATTCGTCCCCTAGTCTGCAAACGAAAAAAATCACTCTTACTGTCATTTTCCAAAATGGTCAATTCACCGTCCAATAGGATGGGAAAAAAATCGGATAAATGTTTTTTATAATGATTAAAAAAATTGACTGCTTCAGGAAACTGGTCAATCAGACTTTTACCGTTGCGGCTAATCATATCAATTCCTTGATCATCCATTTGTATGATGGCACGAAACCCGTCATATTTAATTTCATAAACCCATTTTTCTTCTTTTGGAACATCAAAGGATGGTGTAGGCAGCATTGGTTTCATTTTTTATCACCCGTTTTTTAATAAAAGAACTTTGAAAAGCTGGTATGATCTAACAGTGGTCGCTACTTGCGCTTTTCTTAGTATATCTATAGTAGTAATAACTTATTTACCAAAAGTTCATCTGTATGAAAAAAACGGTGCTTATGAACACTATGTAATAAAAACAAAGATAAAGGGATGATTATGAAATGCATACAATGTGGAAAGGAAGTATCAGCTTCGGGTTAGTAAATATTCCGATAAAATTGCATGCTGCGACGGAAGATAAAGATGTAAAATTTCGGAGTCTGCATAAAAAATGTCATACCCCCATCAAATATCAAAAAGTATGTCCCAATTGTAATATAGAAATCTCCAATGATGAAATTGTGAGGGCTTATGAGTATACAAAAGGAAAATATATCGTTATTGAGGATGAAGATTTTGCCGGTCTTGAAAAAGAAATAGAAGATAAAGCAGTTGAGATTATCGATTTTGTGAAAATTACAGATATTGATCCGATTTATTTTAAACGCAGTTACTACTTGTCTCCGAATGAAGGAGGGGTTAAAGCGTATTCATTATTAAGAAAAGCGTTGCAAGAAACTGAAAAAGTCGGTATTGCCAAAATTGTCATCCGCTCCAAAGAGCAGCTTGCCGTGATCCGGGTTTATGAAAACACATTGGTAATGGAGACAATTCATTATCCCGATGAGGTTCGAAAAGCAAAGGACGTACCGAATGTCCCTTCTGCTAACCAAATAACAAAGAAGGAATTGGACACGGCCATTCTTTTGATTGATCAATTATCAACGGAATTTCATCCGGAAAAATATCATGATGAATATCGAGAAGCGGTATTAAACTTAATTGAAGCAAAACGGACAGGAGAAGAAATGGTGACACCCGAGACAAAAGATAAGCCGAATAATGTTATGGATTTAATGGCAGCCCTACAAGCTTCGATAGACCGAACAAAACCGAATCAGGAAACAAAAGAAAAACCGGTTAAAAAACGGAAACCTGTTACTCGTGCCAAGAAAAAAGCTTAGTAAGGGGAAGAGGCTGATAAGAAGTGGCGCGATTTTTTTCTTAACATACAATAGAGAGAAAAATTTAAGAGGAGGAAGCGGTATTGTATCAGGTTGGTTATTTTTGTTATCCTGTTCAACCATGGCCATTGTATTACCACGGTAGTCAAACACCGGTGAGGGCTTACGCTGAAATAAAAGGGGGACCATTGGCACCGAATATTCATGGCTTTGTTGTATTTACCGATATGGGCAATGGAACCGATGTGTTTGTTGAGGTAAACGGGCTACCGCTATATCAAAAGCGAGGAAATGGTCAAGACCCTATCGGTCCACATGGCTTTCATATTCATGAAAAAGGCAGTTGTGCGGTAGGGAAGGGGGATGATCCGTTTCAAGAAGCCGGCGGTCACTGGAACCCGACCAATCAACCACATGGGAATCATGCAGGGGATCTGCCTGTCATATTTTCGAACAACGGGTACACACGCATGAATGTGTTTACGGACAAATTTCGTGTCCGTGAAGTGATTGGGAAAGCAATGATCATTCATGAAAGCCCTGATGACTTCCGGACGCAGCCTGCAGGTGACGCAGGAAAACGACTTGCTTGTGGTGTGATTAAACCGTTTTATTAAAAAAATGGATCCGATCTTAACGGCAGTCAAGACCCCCACTTTCAAGATTTTCGAATTTATAAAAAAAGTTGGTGAGGAACGGGCTGCCCGTATGCGTCCGATTGTATTAACTTACCGTCCATAGAGGATAGAAAAATAAGGGAAACTGCAAAATTTTTAAAAAAACCCTAATATTTGAGTTGACATTTTCAGCAAATTCCTTTATATTTATAAGTGTGATACATAGTTCTTTATATTTTTTTGGGATTTAAAGTCGCAACACCAAATGATGTAGGCGATTTAAGTTGTCCTGCATCTCGGTTTGCGACTTTTTTCATTATATAAGAAGTATGTAAAAATGTTCATATTTTTAGGAGGATTAACATGAATCAAGGTAAAGTAAAATGGTTTAACACAGAAAAAGGTTTCGGATTCATCGAAGTAGACGGCGGAAATGATGTATTTGTACATTATTCAGCTATTCAAGGTGATGGATTCAAAACATTAGAAGAAGGGCAATCTGTTTCTTTTGATATCGTTGAAGGTAACCGTGGACCACAAGCTGCTAACGTTGTAAGACTATAATAAATCATTGGTGATGGGCAAAGTGGTTCATCACCATATTTAATTTTTGGAATTTCTTCCACTAATTTTTCTTGTTTTTTTCAAAAAGAACGTTTAGAATTCAATTTTTCATTTATAATAGTAATGTATGGGTAGAAAGCCCACATTCATTTTTTAGGAGGATTTACATGGCAACAGGAAAAGTAAAATGGTTTAATGCTGAAAAAGGATTTGGTTTTATTCAACAAGAGGACGGCAACGATGTATTTGTACATTATTCTGCCATCCAAGGAGAAGGTTTCAAAACATTGGAAGAAGGACAAAGCGTTTCATTTGATATTGAAGAAGGTCAAAGAGGACCTCAAGCAGTAAATGTTCAAAAGATATAATCTTGTTCACTTCAATGTAAAATAACGAAATCTTGATCAAATAATTAGGGGTTGTCCATCACTTGGGGACAGCCCCTTTGTTGTTTTTAGTCGAATATAGATTAAAAACTGTTGATGGTTTAATCCTCTTTTGGTTGTAAATGGAGCGGCGGTGGAACTAACCAACCTTTTTCTTTATTCAGTCGTAAAAATTTGCCGCCAAGAACCGCTTTTTTTCCGTGAAATCTGCCAAATAACAAGGCAATATCTTCCCGAATGGCCTGCCCCATCATCGTACTGCAGGTGATTAATCCTGCCGCGATGTCAGCGGATATTTTTGCCGCAATTTCATTATCCATAAATCTTGCGCCTGCAGGAATACTTTCTAAATCTGCAACCGGTCTTGCTGGTGGCGAAGGTGGCAGACCAACACCATTTTCTTTTAACAACTCTGCTACTTCTTACATTTCTTCTTGACTTGCTGTAATCGCTTCATGAATTAATTCCTTAAGATCACCGTCACCAGCATGGTTTAACATCGTCTGATAGGCGGCAACACATGCTTGTGATGTAAATAAAAATGACCATATACCAAATACTTCCCCATAATGTAATGGTTCATTTTTGGGGTTTCCGCTTAAAATACCCATACATTAACAACAATGAAATCTATCATTTCTTGGCAGTCTTCCGGTTTCCGCTTAAAATACCCATACATTAACCTCCCAATTTATAGCTTTAATTTACAATATTATCGTTTCCTATTTGTTTTAACTTAACCACCTAAACGAATTAGTAAAACTTTCCTGAAATCCATGAAGGAGTTGACAGAGAACGATTATTTTCAACTGTTGAGGGGAACACTAACAAACATCTTAAAATATCAATTTGGGGAGGATCTGGATGAATAAAGAAGAAAAAAAATTAAAATGGTGGCAATTGTCCATTTTGGGAACTGGTTTTATTATTGGCACCGGTTTTTTTCTCGGATCGAATATTGCCATCAAAGCTGCCGGACCTGCCGTATTGGTCACGTTTTTGTTGGCGGCAATCGGCACATATATTGTTTATGATGTGTTGAGCCGAATGACAGCAGATGATCCCCAGTCCGGTTCCTTTAGTTATTATTCAAAAAAAGCGTTTGGAAATTGGGCAGGTTTCGCAAGCGGTTGGGTGTATTGGAGTTCGGAAATGTTAATCATGGGCAGTCAGCTTACGGGCATTTCCATTTTTACAAAATTTTGGTTTCCGGAAGTTCCGATCTGGATTTTTGCCAGTATTTATACCGTATTAGGAATCATTGTAGTACTGGTAGGAGTTAAATGGTTTGAACGGCTCGGAAACTTGTTTGCCATTGCCAAATTGTCTGCCATCGTAATGTTTATTATCCTCGCCATCCTTGGTTTGTTCGGTGTATTGGACCGAGGTGGAGGTCGAACCTATTTTCCTAATTCATTAACGACATTTCTACCGGCCGGATTGAAAGGAGTCTGGGCAGCACTTCTATTTTCCTTTTATGCATTTGGTGGGATTGAAATAATGAGCATCTATGCAACGAGATTGGAAAATGCAAAAGATGCACCAAAGTCAGGGAAAGTAATGCTTGTATTACTGACGACCATCTACCTTGTTTCGATCGGAATGTCGGTTATTTTAGTTCAATTATCAAAATTTACGATGGATGATAGTCCGTTCGTCGTTGCTTTGGATGGATTTCGTTTAGCATTTATTCCCCATTTATTTACGGCTATTTTAGTCATTGCCGGATTTTCGACAATGTCTGCTTCCCTTTATGCGGTTACAACATTGCTGATTTCATTGTCAAAAGAAGGATATGCGCCGAAGAAATTAAGTAAGAAAGGCAAATTAAAAGTTCCTTTCCCTGCTTTAGTATTAACGACAGGCGGGCTGATTGTCTCCATTGTTTTAGGGTTATTGTTGCCAAATTCCGTTTATGAATATATTACAACAGCAGCAGGGTTAATGTTGCTTTATAATTGGGTTTTCATCTTGTATTCAGGCAAAAGATTACTGACTTTGACTCGTGTTGATCAGATCAAACGGATTATTGCCACAGTATTGATCTTATCAGCAGTGACCGGATCTCTTATTTATCATTCGAGCAGACCTGGATTTTACATCAGTATCGGCTTTCTTTTCGTCATCGGAATTGTGACTGTCATCATGAATCGCCGTTTTAAAGGTGCGAAAGAGGAAGGGCAACGAACGAAACAGACAGGACTATTTGAAAGGCTGGAAAATATTTGAAATATATAGAATAAATGCCGGGCTCTTTAAACGAGAAAACCCGGCATTTTCTGTATAAAAAATTAAAATAGTGCTTTTATTCCTTGATAACCAAAATAAATACCGAAGCCGATCAGGGATAACCCGGAGATAATGGATAGCAGTTTTAAGAATTTCGTTGCAAAGTATTTTTTGAATGTACTTGAAATTCCTGCCATTGTAATATCCCAAATAAAAAGTCCGATAAAAATAGCAGAACTGTAGAGGAGCAATTGTTCTTGTCCGTATTGTTTTACGGTTGTAGTTAAGACAGATCCGTAGATGCCTAGCCAAAATAATATTGATAACGGATTTAATAATGACATAAAAAAACCGGTCAAAAAAGATTTTATTAAGGGTTCATTATTGCGCTCATTTCTTGTGTCAATTTTGGCAGAATGAATCAAACTTTCAATTCCGGTATAAATAAGGACAAAAAAGCCGAATAGCCATAAAAAAGTTTGCATGAACGGGATTTCCAGAAAGTGTACGACACCAAAAAATATAAGTAACATAAATAAACCATCTGCCAACATGGCACCAAGTCCGACAAACCATGAATGAAAAAAACCATGCTTTATGCCGTGGTCAAGCTGGGCAGCATTAATCGGTCCAATGGGAGCAGCCAAGGAGAGACCTAAAAGGATGTAACTGAAAAAGACTGTCATCTGTAAACGACCTCCATAATGGTATAGCTTGTACCATCATATTCATGAAAAGGTCTGTTTAGGACAAAAATATGGACAATTCATTTTCAGATAAGAATGAATAAAAAAATTACATAAAACCATCCTTAATCAAGGCAACATGCCAATCCTTCTCACAAAAAAAGCTGTCCAAGTAAAGGAACTGACCCGGAATGCTGTATCTTGCCTACACTGGATATCGCAGAAACAAGATTGAGCAAACTGGATGAGGTCAGACACCTTGGACAGCATCTTTCTTTATAAGTATAAAAAGTACTAGAGAACAGCTTTTTCTGATAACTATATGATCAACGTACGGCATGTTTCTCCGGCTTAATGCCAAATAAACATACAAGGACACATAATACGGCCAAACCCCCTAATAAATAGAATATCAATATATTCGATTTCTTCATTAATATGGCAATGATCGGAGGACCAAAGGCAACACCGATAAAGCGCATGGAACTATAAATGGATGAAATAGTGCCACGAAATTCCTCCTCAATTCCGGACGTAATGAGGGAATCAAGACAAGGTAAACTTATGCCAATTCCGATTCCGCCAATGACAAATAAACCAATAAGCAGCCAAAGACTTTCAAAAAAGCTTAAGACTACTGTGCTAATGGCTAATAAAACGAGTCCAATAAAGGTAACCCATTTCATCAAAGATTTATTTTCTTTAATGGCTTTCCCGGCAATATAGGAGGCAATGCAAAGCGCACCTAACGGAATGGCTAAAAAAAGACCCTTTTTAATATTGCCAATCCCGTATTTTGACTCCAATACAGAGGAGAGATAGAAAAGGACGCCAAATAAAATGAACATTAAAATACCACCTATAAAAAAGATGGATTTTAGCCAGCGACGATTATGTTTGTATATTTTTTTCGTTTTCCGTAAAAATTCATTTAAGTTGGGTCCTTCTTCTATTTTTGGACTTTTCACTAAAAATACCATCATTAAAATCGAAATTGTACAAAAAACGGGTATGGAAAAAAACGGTAAAAACCAAATTACACTGGCAAATACAGCTCCAAGGATTGGACTTAACACCTTTCCTAACGTATTGGCCGTTTCAATAATCCCAAGGGAGGAACTGACTTTATCTTCTGAATGAAACATATCGCCAATAAGTGGAAGAACAATCGGGAAAGCTCCGGCTGCACCAATTCCTTGTAAAGTTCTCCCAATCAAAATAAGCCAATAAGCATTTTGCAACTGCCAAGCTGTAAACGCGGAAATCACACCGCCGATTGCCGCTAACAGAAGGCTGGGAATAATCACTCTCTTTCTGCCCCAACGATCTGATAAATATCCCACAATCGGAATAAAAATAATGGCGACAACCGAATAGACAGTGATGATCAAACTGGATTGGAAAGGTGTAATATCCAGTTCTTTTTCCATTGTTGGGAGAACAGGAATTAACATGGAATTGCCTAAAGTCATTACTAGCGGTATAGAGGCAATGGATACAACAGCCCACCGCTTATCTTCCAGTTTTTTTTCTTTCTTCTTTTTCTTACGTTCTTCCTCGGAAACGTATTTTTCCCATAGGGTACCGGTATACTCCATTCTCATTCTCCATTTCTGAAAGATGTGATGACTATATTATTTGTAGAAAACATATAAAAAAAGATGGTAAAACAAGTAAAAACAATGGGGGATTGCTTAGCAGATAAAGATGAAAACAGTTGTTTGGCCAAATTGTTTTCGGACAAGCTTTTGAATCCTAAACTTAAGCATTGACACGTTTTAAAAATGAATCGTAAAAAATAACAACATTTACATGAAAACTGTTCTTATCTTGACACAATATTGTTAAAAAATGAAAATCTAAGAACGTGTGAATTTTTTATAATAAAGGTAGAACAAATATTGGAGGGAATCCTGATGAATGTCAAGGATAGAATATATGAAGAATTAAAGTATGTATTCGATCCGGAAATCGGAGTGAATATCGTTGATTTAGGGTTAGTATATGATGTGGAAGTAACTGAAGATGGAATTGCCCGTATTTCGTTAACTTTTACAACAGATGATATAAAACAGCAAGAAAGGCTTTGCGCCGGAGTGAAATTTGCCGTAAGTTCCCTTGGTGTCATGAAAGATGTTGAAATTATCAAAAAAGAAACCGTAAAATGGACGACGCAAATGATGAATGAAGAACTTAAAAAAGAATTAATTGGTATTAATTAACTCGACTGTCCGGGATCACTGAGAATTCAGCTGATCCTTTTCTCTTTATTACTATTGATTTAACGAGCATTCACTCCTATAATGAAGTGGAAGGAGTGATTGAGATGATTCATAAAGATTGGACAGAACGGAAAACACTGAAAAAAGTAAAATGTGTACATACAAATGCAAAAAAATATATGGTGAATCATATGTTGACAGAAGAAAAAGTGTATGATGTCAAAAATGAAACAGAAGAATTTTATTTTCTTATTGATAACTCCGGAAGAATCGGCGGCTACTATAAAGATTACTTTGTTGAAGTAAATGATTGAAATTCCTGACTTTTTCAGGGATTTTTATTTTTTACGATTGATATCGTTATGATGAGGAAATCCAAGTGCACCAAATTCTTTACCATGAAGACAATATAGGAGGGATCTACATTGTTCATCTATAGAGAGGTTGAAATAAGGAAAGCAGATGAAACAGCTGCACAAAACGGATTATCCGGCAATGCCTTGATGGAAACAGCAGGCAGAAGTTTGTTTGTACGAATAAAAGAAATCCTAAATAAAAACAGCAGAATCTTAATATTAAGCGGACGTGGCAATAATGGCGGTGATGGCATTGTTCTTGCCAGATATTTAAACCAATGGGGATATAATGTTGATCTCGTTTTTCCATTTGGTGAACCAAAGTCTGATTCAGCAAGCGAACATTTTCGGTATTATAAAAGTTTGGGTTATTCTTGGTCAACAAGTATTGGTGATGGTCCGTATGATGTTATCATTGATGCTCTTCTCGGTGTCGGAACACGGCTACCGTTAAATCAATCGTATCAGGATCTGCTCAAGTGGTGTAATCAGCAACATGCGCTAAAAATAGCCATTGATTTACCAACCGGGGTTTTGGCTGATCGTGGTGAGGCAGATATTGCTTTTCACGCTGATTACACATTTTCATTACACGGCTTCAAGCCTTCTACTTTTCTCCTGCCGTCCAGTACATATTTCGGACAACCGGAAAGCATTGATATTGGTTTACCACATGATGCAAAATGGAAAATCTGGTCGGAGAAAGATGTAAAGCGGACGATGAAAAAGCGGGGAAGCAATTCACATAAAGGAACATTTGGAACCGGTTTATTAGTGGCAGGGACTGATGAAATGCCCGGGAGTGCCATGCTTGCAGGTTTAGGGGCGATGAAAATAGGTATCGGGAAACTGGTCATTGCAACAACTCCTTATGCAGCAAGTATTATTGCTACGCGCCTACCGGAAGCGACTTATTTACACGATGGATTAAATAAATTAGCTGTCGGGACATTTCCTGACGGGATTAGAGCGATGGCAATCGGCCCCGGTTTGACAGATGAAAAATTAATTGATCAAGTGTTGGAAAATGTTTGGGAAAAAGAGATTCCCCTCGTTATAGATGCAGGTGCTTTAGGAAAACGAGAATTTGCTCCAAGGAAAGCCCCTATCATTATTACACCACATCCGGGTGAATTTAGTCGTCTCACCGGTCTCAGTGTAAAAGAAATCGAAGCGAATCGATTAGAAATAAGTAGTCAATTTGCCCTTCAAAAAAATGTGATTGTTGTATTAAAAGGGGCGAATACGGTCATTGCTTTTCCAAATGGCACTGGATTTATCAATCGGACAGGGAATGCGGCTTTAGCAAAAGGAGGTTCCGGTGATACATTAACGGGAATGATACTCGGACTCATTTGCAGCGAAAGCGACATAACGAGTGCAATTGCCAATGCTGTCTATCTGCATGGTTTGTGTGCCGATGAACTTGTAAAAGAACAAAATGAAAGATCGATTGTTGCCGGGGATATAACGAATGTTTTAGGGAGAGTTATGAATAGGCTAATAACTGATTAATTGTTTTTGAGGTGTGATTATGTGGATTTATGTTGGCTTGGGCGGGATAATCGGTAGTTTGTTACGATATGTTGTGACTGTTTTAACTGTTAACTTTACTTACTATCATTTCCCACTTCCAACTTTTATTGTAAACGTAATTGGTTCTTTCCTGCTTGGATTTTTATCAAGTTACTTTTTGGAAAAAGAATTTCACCAAAGGAAAATGTATACGGCGATAACAACGGGTGTTATTGGTTCGTTTACCACCTTTTCAACATTTACTAATGAAATTGTCCGACTCATTCGCGATGCAAACTATACAATCGGAATGATTTATTTGTTCTTATCCATTCTCCTCGGCTTAAGTTTCACTTATCTCGGTATGAGCATGGGAAGAAAATGGAGCAAAAATGAAATAGTTAAGAATAGGCAGGAATAAAGAATGGAAGTATTACTAATAGCCATTGGCGGTTTTTTCGGGGCTATAAGTCGATATTATATTAGTGAAAAATGGAATAGGAAATTTGGCTTTTTACCTTATGGGACCTTATTTGTTAATCTTTTCGGGTCTTTCCTATTAGGATTGATTATTGGTTTTGATACCAACCAATATATTTATTCACTTTTGGGTATTGGTTTTCTTGGCGCATTCACAACTTTTTCGACATTTATTGTTGAATTAATCGGCTTACAAGAAGGAAATAAAACGAAAAGTATGATTGTTTATTTAATAATAAGTATTATTTTTGGTTTCGTGTTTGCTTTGGTTGGAGTGATTATTGGGAGCCGGGTATAAAACATAGTAAAAAAGGGCGTAAATCAAAAAGATCGATTTTGCCCTTTAACTTTATTATTGAATGGTCGTTGTGTCAAGTTTTTGTTTTGGTTTGCTAGTTGGAAGTAATTTTGCATGAATTAATTGTTTGCGAACCGTAATACCAATTAGTGAAGCTAAATAAGCTTTTACCAATCCGACGATGATAAACGGGACAAAAGCAGTCGTAAAAGCTACCGTCCATGATACATCTGCAGAAATTTTGTACCATGCAGTTCCAAAAGCTAAGGTGACAAACATACCAACTGTATTGGCTATCATTGCCGTCATGATCCGGAATGACGTTTTTTCCAATATATAACCGGTAATAAATGCTGTTGGGATAAATCCAACAATGAATCCCCCGGTCGGACCGAATAAAACAGAAACACCTGATGATAAGTTCGAATAAACAGGAATACCGATTGCGCCCATTAAACAATATAGAATCACTGCGTATGTACCAAATTTTGAGCCAAGTATCGTTGCTGCCAGACCAATCGCCAAAGTTTGACCGGTAATCGGTATGATCGGAAGCGGAATCGTAACTTGAGCCAAAATTCCAATCATACTTGCGAATAACGCGACAACAATCATCATTTTTAACCGGTTATGTTGCGCTTGCATAAGTTTCTCCCCCTATATCTTAAATAGTTAACAAAAATATAAAAAAGTTAACTAAAATCTATTATAATGACCATTAGCTGATTGTTCAATAGAAAATTCCCAATGTGGCGGAATTTTTAACTTGAGAAGGGAGCTTTCCTAATGAGGCGAGCTCCCTAACTTTATTAACCCTCTGTTTTTTTTCCTATATCTGTATTATTTCCTGTTGTTGCCTCATATCCGACTCGATAGTGGCCCTTTTTAGATGTTTTTAAGGCTTCCGGCATTTTATATTGATCGATGTTTTCTTGAAATTGTCTGGAAGCATGTGTTTTCATGATCATCCCACCTCTTTTAGGAAATTCCTATTTAGTTTGTCCATTTCAAAATAAATCAGTTTGACAAAATTATGGTTAAACGTTCTGCCTAAAAACAGAATGACTTTTTCATTAATACGCAAACTAACTTTAACTTTGGAAAGGGGTGAAGATGATGGATTATAAGGAATCGAGCAAATTGGCTGGTAAGTACTACGTTCCAAGTATGCGCGGGATGGAACATAAAGATCAGTTGACTGAAGGTTTAAGCATTACCCATGAACAAGCAACCGACAATTATATGGAAGGCACGGTTGATCAATATGTTGTCGAGCAAAACGGAAATAATTAATTTCTCACAATTAGTAAAGGAGCAGTCCATTTAGTCAATGGATGCTCCTTTTATTTTAATATCCTAAAAGAACCGTTTAAACTACCCTCAATGTATGTGGAGCATGCTTCACGGGAATGAAAAAATAAGTGCTATAATCCATAATGTTGTTCATTTAATCTTGCTCCCTATCAGGATAGTTTAATTAATGTTAGTGATTTATCTTTGACATATTCTTAAAATTAATTTATGATTCTTATATAATTTATTTCTAAATCGAGATATTTGAAATAGAAATTTGAAAAGGTAGAGGACAATGGGAATTTTTCATTAGCCACCAAATTTATATATCGGTGAAGTTACCATTAAAGTGGAGAATTTACAAAGATCAATCGAAATTTTATACAACCATTATCGGCTTAAAAGTTCTTACTCAAACCGGTGAGCAAGCAATCTTGACGACAGATGGAAAAAGACCAATACTTAATTTATACGTACCAAAAGGTGTTGTAAAAAAGAATAGAAGAACATCCGGCTTATACAGACTATTTAACAAAAGACCCGTCCGGTAATCAAATTAAATTGGTTTTATAAATTGGAAAAAGCTGTGACAAAATGGTTCAAAAACATTTTGGCATGAAAAGATTCAGCCTTAGTGTTGACCATTTGTACAGCTCATTTTCCGAACCTCAATGTTAATTGACAACAATATAAGCAATCATCGGTCCGTTCTTTGTGTAATCAAGATGACTGATACACACTAAGCGATACGTTCCTTCGTTTTCAAATTGAAGTGGAACCACCGTCTCTTTTCCTTTTTCTACCGTTCCTTGGATATCCGTTCCTTCAATGATAAAAGGATGTTCATTTCCATTGACACCATAAATTTTTAGCAGCGCTTTTTCACCCTTTTTCAAAAAAATTGTCCCCGGGTCAAACCGATAAGCTTCGATTTTCTTCCCGTCCGCTGTCTTTGTGGTAAATTCACCGGTTACCATATGAATTTCTCGGATGTTCTCGTTAGCCGTTTCCGTTGCTGATATCATTTTTGCTTGGAAAGAGTACCAGATGAATGCGGAAATGATAAATATTCCGACTAAGAAAATTTTCCTGATCCGCTTACCATGTATAACAGAAAAATGACTCATCCAATTTCCCCCCTTTGGCTTGTCTTCTATAACATATGCATCTTTGACATAGGTCTTGTCTAATATTTTATTTCACTGAAAAATTTCTTTCGGTATCTGCTATAATTGTTCGATAATCAATTGAGAAGAGTTCACGGGATCTTTATTTCTTTCATAGCGGTATATATTTTCATAGTAGCCGCTGATTAAATTAGGTGATTCAACAAAACTCATGATTAAATCATCAAGGTGATTCTGTTTTTTCCATCCGGTCGCATCATGAACCAATTTTTGAATTTGTAATTCTTCAAAGTTAATTTCTTCTTGCCCCGGTAAATGATCATAGATAAAAATGGGGATTTGTTTATGAAGACACTCGGTGATGGTTACACCCCCCGGTTTTGTGATAATAAGATCGGCAAAATTATAAATACAGTCCATCATTTTTCGAGAACGAATAAAAGGAATAGGAATCAGATGAGAACGGTTTAATTTTATTAATTGCTGATACAATGCCTTATTTTTTCCACATAAAACGAAAAATTGTAATTCTTTCCGAAAAGGGAGATGTTTAATTAAATCATGCATGTTCCCTGTACCCATACTGCCTCCAGAAACAAGTACATGAATTCGTTTCTTCGGCGGCTCCGGAATAAGCGGCTTTTTTTGCAATAAAGGATGAAGTGGAATACCGGTCATATAAATTTGTTGAGGTTTGATTCCCATGGTCAATAAATAGTTTTTCATCCGGTAGGTAGAAACAAAATGGACGTCAATATTCTTCGTCCCCCATCCTTTATGAATGAAAAAATCGGTATAGACATTCAGAACCGGTTTGTCAAATTTCCCTTCCTGTTTTAGTTTTGACAATATGCGGGAAGGCAGGGCATGGGTACAAATGACACAATCGGGCTTTCTTTCGTACAATAAATGTTCCAACTGTTTTTCGAAAAACAATTCATATAAATAGATGTCCCTTTTTCTGTCTTTTACAACCATCCTTTTATATAAGGTACTGTAACTGGTAGGAAAGTGATGAATCCACTTTAAATAAAACCGGGAGATTACTTGCTCGATCCGGCCGTAACTATAAGAGAAAAGGTCAATTTTTTCGCATTCGACACCGGGCATCGATTCGAATTGAGCTATTAACGCATCCGCTGCTTGGTGATGGCCGGATGGAATTTGTAAAAAGGGGAGAAAAAGGATTCTTTTCAAGTGATTCCATCTCCTTCTATAAGTCCATTTTCTTCAAGAACATAAATTTTTTCGGGAAAATTTGCGTGACGTTCAAATAGAACATCCTTTGACATGAAAAAGTAGACCGGTTCATGGCTCGGTTTGTTGCGTGAATCAGGTACCGAAGATAGGATGTTAATTGGTAAAAAAGCACTCATTTTGATTAATTTATAGATTTTGTTTTTGATCGGGTAGATTTCAAAACCTAATCGATTGGAGCGAAAGTTTAATGAAGTAATCCCAATAAGTCCTTTTATTTGATGTTGTTTTGGATGTTTGGTCAGAAAGTCCGCGATACCGGGAAGGGAATCTTTGACCAGATGAAAAAAAACTTTACCCTTCTGAAACTCATTTTGAATCTGGCTGAGTTCGGATAATAACCGGACATTGTGAAAATGTATTTTCAGCAATAAATCATTTTTTTGAATATGGGTACCATCTGCCAATACGACTGGATGTCCAAGGTAACGGGTAAGACGAACCCGAAAAATGTTCTTTCGATAATCGATATAGGTTAACCGGGTAAATTGATAGTAGAGCGGGTCAAGTAAACGCCAGCAAAATAATATAACTTTACGCATTTTTAACTCCCTCATTTTTCTTGTAAAACTATTCCCTATTATTATTTGCCAAATGTATTATTTACAAAACTCCACCAGAGTATGTGGATAAGTGCTTCAATTGAAATTCAGTATATTTTGGTTTAATATGGTTAACACCAAAAGCCCATATTTTTAAATCTTATAGGGAAAAAATCACAAAAGCTTGTTGTGAACAAATTTTCCGAAAAATAAAGAGAGGTTGATGATAAATGTTGAAAGAATTTAAAGAATTTGCCATGAAAGGAAACGTAATCGATTTAGCTGTCGGGGTACTGATCGGTACGGCTTTTAATAAAATTGTATCTTCACTGGTAAATGACATCATAATGCCTATTTTTGCATTGATTATTGGAAAGGGCAGTTTTGAAAAATTAGCTTATAAAGATATTCACTATGGTTTATTTATCCAATCGGTTGTCGATTTTTTAATTATTGGTTTTTCCTTATTTCTCGTTGTGAAGCTGTTTAACAAATTTCGGGATATCCGTGAAAAACATGAAGAAAAGGAAAAAGAAGAAAATGTGAGCAAGGAAGAACAACTATTGACGGAAATTCGTGATTTATTGAAGGAGAGCAGGACAAGTAAAGCTGAGTAACAATAGGTGAACCAGCCTTTATATGATAAAATAGGGATGGAAATTTGCAAAAAGGGAGGGATCTCATTGGTGAAAACTGCTTTTGAACAAATTGTAAATGTGAACAAAATCGGCAGCAAGAATGAAAAACACTTGCATGATATATTAACGTTGGCACAAGCTGAGAAAACGGTACCGGCAAAAAATGACAAGAAAAAGATTTTATTTTTAGGGATTGACTTTCAAAATGATTTTATGGAAAATGGCGCGCTTGGTGTACCTGGGGCCCATAAAGACATTCAAAATGTAACAAAATTTATTTATCGTCATTTACATAAAATCACAGACATTACTGTTTCTTTAGACACACATCAGCCAAGGCAAATTTTCCATCCGTGCTGGTGGGAAGATCAAGCTGGAAATCACCCGCAGCCATTGACAATCATTACAACTCAAGATATTGAAAGCGGGAAATGGATTCCTGTCTATGAAAAAGAAGAGAGCGTTGAATATGTGGTCAATCTTGAAAAATCCGGGAAAAAGCAATTATGCATTTGGCCGTATCATTGTATAGAAGGAACATACGGGTCCTCACTTGAAGGGCAATTCGCAAATATCATCTATTTTCATTCAGTCGTGCGTCGGACAAATGTCATCCGAATGGTAAAAGGGCTTTATCCGGCGACAGAAATGTACGGCATTTTCCGCCCTGAATACAGCAAAAACATTGAAGCAAATATTCGCTTGCTGGAATCAATGAGACATTATGATCAAATTATTATTGCCGGGGAAGCAAAATCTCACTGCGTATTGGAGTCGGTGATTCAGCTTGTTGAATATTTAAAAAGTGTAAAAGATGATCCGGCAAAAATTTATTTATTAGAAGATGGCATGAGTTCAATACCCGGATTTGAAGATGAAACCGAACAGGCTTATCGTACATTAGTAAATAATGATGGCATTCACTTGGTCACATCAACCGAATTTGAATTATAATATGAAAAACCGGGACATCACCTTAGGGAGTCTCGGTTTTTTTCTTAGTATAAGAAAGTATAAAAATACAGGTAAATAACTCGGGATTAGTTTTATTGTCTAGCTCCGAGCGCCAGCGACTAGCAAACTTCACTCCCCTCCACTACGATAAGTCAACATCGGCTCGTCGCCGTGTTTCCTTTATCTCATTGCGGGGCGCTCCAGTTTGTACGTCGCTAAGCGGGCGCTCTGCGCTTTTCTTATTACCAGTTAAAAGTGTTTCCTGTGTTCATTATTTTTTTACTGCCTCTAAAATCCAAACAAACTTATTCATTCTATGAAACTGAACTGCAAACCCGTGTTTTTCAAAATTTTGTTTTAAAAAAGGAATGGTTGAATAATATTCCGTTTGCAAATCAGCCAGCAGCCGGTTATATCCTCGTTTTTTCGTTTCTTCCAAGATTATTGTTTTTTCATGTTCAGATGCAAACATTGTATCAGCAAAAACAATTTTACCATCTTTTGGAAGCATTTCTGTATAGATGGATATCGCTTTGTTTTTTTCTTCATCTGTTAAATGATGAAAAGCATAAGAACTGACAATTGTTTGAATCGGTTTTGTATTCGTAGGAAACAATAGAAAATCACCATCATAAATTTCCAATTGATTGATTTTTTGTTTAGCCAACGTACGCATTTCCTTTGAGGGCTCAATTCCAATTACATCAAGCCCTTTATTTAACAACTTCTTCGTCAAATTACCCGTCCCGACACCAAATTCCAAAACATTGTCAATTGCTCGTTTTGCAATTTCATTTAATATATCATCGTAATGAAGAAAAACTTCTTTATATTCGATATCATGCCCTGCAACAGTATCGTCATAGGTAGCTGCCCATTCATCGAAAAGTGGATCAAATTCTCTTCCCATATGAAGACCTCCAATAATTATATGCATATAATTCCTATAAATATAGTATGATTTTCTCACACCTTTTGTCAATACCAATCATTTCTGTTCATTTTTACTTTGACAACTTGTCAGAAAAATATCATACTTATAAAGTAGGAATTACATTTCGGAGGTGGATGTCATGGAAGTTAAAAAAATGAATGTGGAAAGTTTTAATTTGGATCATACGAAAGTTAAAGCGCCATATGTCCGTTTAGCCAGCGTCAGTGAAGGGGCAAATGGGGATAAAATATATAAATACGATGTTCGTTTCTGCCAACCGAATCAAGAGCATATGGAAATGCCGGCGCTTCATTCTCTAGAACATCTAATGGCTGAGCATATCCGTAACCATCATCACACGATTTTCGATGTCAGTCCAATGGGTTGCCAAACTGGTTTTTATGTATCGATCATTAATGACGGTGATTATGATGCGTTTCTTCAATTATTGGAAAAAACTTTACAAGATGTGGTAAATGCAACAGAAGTTCCGGCTTGTAATGAAGTGCAATGCGGCTGGGCGGCCAGTCATAGCTTGGAAGGCGCAAAAGAAATTGCCCGAAAGATGCTCGCTAAAAAAGCTGAATGGAAAGAGATTTTTGCATAAGGATGTTTGAAAATGGGACTTTTTAACAATATACAGGAGACGATTGGTCGGACACCTCTAGTGAAAATCAACCATCATCCGTTTAAGGAGCGAGCGCAAATTTTTGCCAAACTGGAATATATGAATCCGGGTGGCAGTGTAAAAGACCGATTGGGGAAAAAGCTGTTGGAAGAAGCCCTTCGAACAAAGAAAATCTCTCCGAAAGGGACACTTATTGAGCCGACTGCCGGAAATACCGGAATAGGTCTTGCACTAGCTGCCATTCATACGGATGTCAAAGTGATTTGTGTCGTACCAGAAAAATTTAGCATTGAAAAGCAAATGTTGATGAAAGCATTGGGCGCACAAGTCATTCATACACCAACGGAAAAAGGAATGGAAGGGGCCATTGAAAAGGCAAAACAATTAGCGGCCGAAATCCCTGACTCGCATATTCCGTTACAGTTTGAAAATGAAGTGAATCCATTAACGTATTATGAAACACTTGGTCCTGAAATTGTCAAAGAACTGGACGGAAAAGTAGATATATTTATAGCAGGGGCGGGTAGTGGCGGCACGTTTACCGGTACCGCCCGTTTTTTAAAGGAATTTAATAAACATATAAAAACGGTCATTGTTGAACCTCAAGGATCGATTCTAAATGGTGGTGTGCCGGGTCAGCATAAAACAGAAGGGATTGGCATGGAGTTTATTCCTTCTTTTATTAATCCCGACTATTTTGATAAAATTTATACGATTTCAGATGAAGAAGCTTTTTATCAAGTGAAGCAATTGGCAAGGTTGGAAGGAATGTTGGTCGGAAGCTCTTCCGGGGCTGCATTTGCTGCTGCATTGAAGGAAGCAGAAAACACCACAAAGGAAGGGGCAAATATCATCGTTATTTTCCCTGACAGCAGTGAGCGCTATTTATCAAAAAATATCTATGAATTTTAAATTGGAGGGAAGCGATTTGCGAAAAAAGACATTAATGATTCACGGGGGTATTTCGCGTGACGAACAAACTGGTGCGGTATCCATTCCGGTCTCACATGCAAGTACGTTTAAACAGAATGGAGTCGGAAACTTTAAATATGAATACGCCAGGACCGGGAATCCGACTCGTGAGGCTTTGGAAGCAATCATCCGTGATCTAGAAGGCGGTGTCGCCGGTTTTGCCTTTAGTTCAGGCATGGCTGCGATTTCCGCTGTTATGCACTTATTTAAAGGCGGGGACCATATTATTTTAACGGATGATGTATACGGTGGTACATTTCGTTTAGCCACAAAAATTTTGAACCGATATCAAATTGATGTAAGCTTTGTCGACACAAGTGATGCGGAACAAGTAAGAAAAGCGATTCAATCGAATACAAAAGCGATTTATATCGAAACGCCGACAAACCCGTTGTTAAAAGTAACAAATATCCGAGAAATCGCAGCAATGGCCAAAGAAAATGATTTGCTCGTCATTGTCGATAATACTTTTGCCACTCCTTATTGGCAAAACCCATTGGAGCTTGGGGCGGATATTGTTCTCCACAGTGCGACGAAATATTTAGGTGGTCACAGTGATGTGGTTGCCGGTGTGGCAGTTGTTGGATCTGACCGGTTGGCCCGTGAACTTCACTTTATTCAAAATTCAGTAGGTGCCGTCCTCGGTCCGGATGATAGTTGGCTGTTAATCCGTGGCATTAAAACATTAGCCATTCGCATGGAGGAAATTGAGGCGAATACAAAGGCTATTGCTGAATTTTTGCAAGAGCATCCGAAAGTGAGAAGAGTATTTTATCCTGGCTTTCCGACACATATTGGGCATGAAGTTCATAAAAGCCAAGCACGCGGATTTGGTGGAATGATTTCCTTTGACGTTGGAAGCGGTGAATTAGCAGAACAAGTGCTGGCCAAAACAAAGATTTTCACATTAGCAGAAAGCCTCGGCGCTGTCGAAAGTTTAATTTCATTACCGGCAAAAATGACGCACGCTTCGATACCAAAAGAAAGAAGGGAACAATTAGGGATTACCGATGGACTTATTCGTATTTCTGTCGGAATTGAAGATGTTCAAGATTTAATTGAAGACTTGAAAACTGCATTGGATAGTTAAAAGCTGTGGTTAAAAATGGATCCGAATAGGCGGATCCATTTTTAATACCCGGATACCTCTTTATTTGCTAAAAAATGGCTGTTTCTTTTTAAAATGGTAAAGCTGCCAATACTCATTACCAACAAAAATACAGCTGCACTGAAAAACGCTCCGGTAGGTGTCAGTGAAAATGCCCCGGTAATCGATGTTCCGAGGAATGAACCTAATGAATAAAAAGCATAGAAAATTCCATAGGCTTTCCCTCGAATATGTTGAGAAGAATATTTCGCAACAAGGCTGCTCATCGATGGGAAAATGAGTGCGAAACCGATTCCATATATAAGCATGCTCATAAGCAAGAATGTAAAATTAAAGGCAAAACCGGCGACTGCTTGAGCAACGGCAATGATAACAAGACCGATGGGTAATAGCCATTCATTATGAAATCGATCAAACACCCGATTGGTCGGCAGCATAAAAAACAAAATAGCGACAATCCCAAAGATACTCATTAGCATTCCGCTGATATGGTTTGCCAACTCAAGTCCATCCACTTTTAATGGCAACATATAGGCAAGGATACCTTGAGAAGCCGATAATGATAATGCACCAAGAAAAGCGAATAATAAACCTTTGTTTTTAAACAGTTCTTGAATTTTTCCTTTATTGTTTCCACGTACCACATCTTTTTGTCTTTCTATTGATTTTAATAACGCTGTCAAAACACATGCGAAAATCATCAGGCAACCAATGATGAAATAGACGGTTTCGCTGCCACTTTTCGCAGAGACAATACCTGCAAAGGCCGGTCCGCCAATTGCCGCTAAACCAACTGCTGCACCTGAGAACGCCATGGTTTTCCCGCTCTTTTTAGTTTTATTCGATAAGGACAAGTATGTAAAAGCAGCAGGTGTAATAATCCCGGCGCTAAGTCCGTTCATAAAACGAATGGCAAGTAACTGCATTGGGGAAGTAGCAATAGCATAAAGAAGTAAAATTACCCCATTTACCAAAAATCCATAGAGCATTACTTGTTTTGGTCCTTTATGATCAACGAAATAACCGGAGAAAAAATTGCTGAACAAATTGGATAAAGAATAAGCTCCGACAATAAAACCGATGAGTCCTGTGCTGGCTCCTAAACTTTGGGCATATGTGCTTGTGATCGGAAATTGGGCAAACAGGTCGATAAATGAAATGAAGATAAGAAAATAAAGGATAAAAGGCAATGGACCGTCTCCTTTCCTTATATTATTTGGGCGGTATTGTCCAGCTGGAGTCGCTAGGTGAACCCTACGCTTTTTTATAGTATAAGAAAGAATAAAAATACAAGCAATTAACTTGGGATTAGTTTTATTGTCTAGCTACGAGCGCCAGCGACTGAGAAACTAGCTCCCCTTTAATGTGCTCCTGCGCCATAGCCTATTCGAGGAAGCGGATGTTCAGCTCGTCGCAAAGCTTCATGAAGTATTTCATGGAAGATTACTCATGAAGTTCGCTCAAGTAGTAGCTTCACTACGATAAGTCAACATCGGCTCGTCCCTCGCCGTGTTTCCTTTTCCTCGAAAAAGCTAATCGCTTTTTCTTCGTGCGATGTCGATTCGAGGAAGCAAATCTGTTCTCATTGCGGGGCGCTCTGCGCTTTTCTTATAATATATTCCAATAAACATATCAATGTAAGTATAACATGGCATATATAAAAAATGTTGGAAAAAGTAATAAACAGGGAATAGCTAATGTATTCCCTGTTTTAGAATGGATTATATTTCATTCCAGTGTTTTTTAATAAATTCGTCCCGACCGGATTTTTGGCGATCTTCAATATAATCTTCCGGGCTTTTTTTGTAAAAGTCTTGATGGTACTCTTCTGCAGGATAAAACGGTGCGGCCGGTAAAATTTTTGTGGCAATCGGCTTAGTAAACATACCACTTTGTTCCAGTTCTTTTTTTGTTGTTTCCGCAATCCTTTTTTGTTCTTCCGTATGATAAAAAATCGCTGTTCGATATTGACTACCTCGGTCGTGAAACTGTCCATCCGGGTCGGTCGGGTCAATTTGTTGCCAATATATTTGAATAATCGTTTCATAACGAATGATGGTCGGGTCGTAAGTAATCTGGACGACTTCATAATGGCCTGTCGTTCCGGTTTTTACTTGTTCGTAAGTCGGATTTTCAACGTGTCCCCCTGAGTAACCGGATATAACACTTATAACACCGTCCCATTGGTCAAAAGGTTTTACCATACACCAGAAACACCCGCCGGCAAAGGTTGCTTTTTCTAATTTATTGTTCATTTCATCATCTCCAGAGAATTGCTGTGTCTTTTATTTATAATAAAGATTGTATCATCAATTGGAAAATAAACAATGATTCCTATTCAAAAAATCCATTTTTATCACTAAGAAAATTATATTTCCAGCAATGATCCCGATTCGATGAAGGTCATAACCAAGGAAAGCTTTACAGGAACAATTGCTGGGTTCAATGAAATAGAAGTATAAAATTAAAAAAATAACTCAATCTAAAGGTGAACGTATCAAACGGAAAAGGAGGATATTATGGAACATTTACGTTCACTAGTTATAAAATTTGTTATGATAACGGCAATGTTGGCCGTCGTATTTGGATTTTTATATGGCGTGTCTTTCGGTGATATTTTGACAATAAGTTTTATCCTTACGATTACTGCCTATTTGGTTGGTGATCTGCTTATTTTACCTAGATTTGGAAACACGGCAGCCACGATTGCAGATTTTGGATTAGCATATTTAGGAGCTTGGATGATTGGTGCCATGATTATTGAGGAACCGATCCGCTTGGGAACAGCCAGTTTCCTTTCAGCTGCATTGATTGCCATAGGGGAAGTCTTTTTCCATCGATATGTTGTAAACAATGTTATCAATGATAAGGATACAACACAGAATCGGGCAACAAATTCTCAGGTCAGACCAAGTTATCAAACAGAAATGGCAGAAGAAAATTATCCGAAAGTGAAAAATAATCAATCAACAACAAACACGGATGCCGAATTTGCTGAAGAGATTCTTCCTGAGGGTAACAACACCGGTAAAGCGAATCAAGCAAAAGGTAATACTGCAACAGGTAGGGCAAACAATGCCATCAATGACACCGAAATCGGTAGTGAAATATTCCCGGAAGCTGATGATCAAGCCAAAAATCAAGCAACTTCTGTCAACAATGCGCTTAATCGTGAAGAGACAACGGATATGGCGCGAACGAATGATTGGAGAACCTATATTGACGGATATGGTTATGTACCGAATACGACAAACAATGAAACGGATCTAAAAAGGAATCAGGAACAGAATAAACAATAACGAAAGAAAGGAAACAGAATCAATTCTGTTTCCTTTCTCTTTAAAATTAAGATTGGTTTGTATTTAACATATCCGGTGTAAACTGTTCCATTTTTTATGTGGCCTTTTTCATCATCTGTTGGATTGAACCGTTTCTTCCCCGAGTCATTCCAAAGGCAGTAGCTCCTCCGGCAAGGCCGATACCTACTAATGATAACCAGAGCATATTTCGGTTATTTCTTCTTCTCTTTATTAAAGAAGTCAGTCTGTTGATATTCATATTACGCATCCACTTTCTTTTCAAAGCTAGCCCCCCTTTGTCCGGTTTAAAGAAGATCTATCTCTTCTTACAGATTTAGTGTTTGTGATAAGCTTTAATCTATTCAAGTCAGATTATGGATGGATGTTATGAAAAGTAATCTCGGGTCTGGAGCCAATCCGGATGTTAACACCTGTTTGGCCGAGTCCTTCACTGATATAAAAAGGTTTTCCCTTATAGTAATGAAGTCCTTTAATGATTTTTTTACGAGCCAGTTCTCCCATTTTAACTAGATGATATGGTTTCGGCCAGTATATTTGTCCACCGTGGAAATGACCGGAAAGAAGATAATCAAACGGGACATCTGTCATTTTCAGCACAACATTTGGGTCATGCGTTAACACAAGATGGAAACCAGCCGGTGCATGATTATACGCTTTTTCTATATTGCTTCTCCCTGTACTGTAATCATCAATTCCAATAATATTGATAAGCTGACCATTTGTTTCAATTGTCACATGTTCATTTTGTAGTGTTTTACACCCATAATTTTCTAATAAATTTTTTAGTTTAGTAAAATTTTTTTCTTTTAGCACATAGTCGTGATTGCCAAAAACGGCAAATATTCCATATTGGGGATTGATTTCCTTAAATAGTTGGAGATAAGGAATTAGTTTCGGAATCGTACGTTTGCGGTCCAAATAATCACCGGTTAATGCAATTAAATCTATTTTTTGGTTTTGTACCATTTGTTTAAGATCCTCTGGAGAAACGGATATATTTTCAAGGTGCATATCGGTTAAATGTAGAATGGTCAATTTTCCATCATGATTCGTATTTGTCTTTAACTGAATGCGATTTATATTTACTTTTTTTGTGTTTTGATATGCTCGTCTAATTAAAATAGAAAAAATAATGAGGCAAAAAATAAAAATAACAGCTTTCACAATATCCCTCCTATAAACCCCAGTATAATGAGAAATAGATCACATGGGAAGTGGGAGTTTTTGGGTTTAATCATATAGAGGATATTCACAAAGTCCGTAAATAGCAACACCTTAAATTAGCAAACATGATTTTTAATTTTTTACAAATACTAAGCGAAACAGATGGGAGGAGTTAAAAATATGTTATCACAACAACAACTTGATGCCTTCCGTTCAATATTATTAGATGAAAAAGCGGATGTGGAAAAACGACTTAAGGGAAACGATCAATTTGGTATGAATAAAGGACATGCCCATGAATCCACCGGTGAATTATCGAGTTATGATAATCATCCCGCAGATGAAGGAACGGAATTATTTGAACGCGGGAAAGATTTAGCTCTAAATGAACATGAAGGCAATCATTTGAAAAATATTGAAAAGGCACTGAATGCAATTGAAAATGGTACATATGGAACTTGTGAAGTTTGTGGTGAAGAAATTCCTGTGGAAAGATTGGAAGCATTACCGACCACAACTTATTGCAAAAAACATAGTCCGGATCAAGTCATCTCCTACCAGAGACCGTTGGAAGAAGGAGTTTTAATGCCGCCGTACGGAAAATTTGATTTTGATGATTCGAATGATGAAGGTTTAAGCTTCGATGCAGAAGATGCTTGGCAAGAGGTGGCGAGTTGGGGAACGAGTGAAACACCTTCAGACTTCATCGAGCCGCAAAAGCATTATAACGATGTGAATATCGAACCGGAAGAAAATGTCGGATATGTCGAGGATTATGAAAACTTTGTCGGCGTTGATATGTATGGGAAAAATATCACTGTTTATCCGAACCGGCAACATGAAAAATATGAGGAAGACCTTAATGAAGAGGGGATTATGACAACTTTCGGCGACCTTCCACCGTTTGAAAAAGATCCGTATGTGGAAGAAGAGACTGATCGACGTTAAGGAAAAAATAGGACATTTTGTAAATTTTTCATAAAAAAATAATTGACGAAATAAAAACAATTCCGTATAATCATTTTAACAATAATTTAAAAAAGTGAGTACAAACTCTTATCAAGAGAGGTGGAGGGAATAGGCCCGATGAAACCCGGCAACCTTCAAACATGGTTTGAAAAGGTGCCAATTCCTACAGGTCAGGATGTAGATCTGAGAGATAAGAGGAGGGATGAATTTCAAACCTCTTCTTATTGAAGGGGTTTTTATTTTTTGTACCTCTTCAATTCTCTCTAAGAGCAAGATGTATGCAAAAGCTCACTTAATTATTGTTACAAAATTTTAGGGGGAATTGTTTATGACGATAGAGTATAAAGACGAAACGATTTTATTACATGGAGGACAAGAAGCAGATCCGACTACCGGTTCCCGGGCTGTTCCAATTTACCAAACGACATCTTATGTGTTTCGGGATGCTGAACATGCGGCAAATTTATTTGGCTTGAAAGAACCGGGTAATATTTACACTAGAATTATGAATCCGACTGTTGATGTTTTTGAAAAACGGGTGGCGGCTCTGGAAGGCGGTACAGCTGCCGTTGCAACCGCTTCGGGATCTGCTGCAATTACATATGCGGTTTTAAATGTTGCTGAGAGCGGAGATGAAATTGTTGCTGACAGTAATTTATACGGCGGTACGTTCAACTTATTTGCTAATACAATAAAAAAATTTGGCATTACAGTAAAATTTGTTGATGCTCGTGACCCGGAAAATTTTCGTAAAGCTGTTACGCCAAAAACGAAAGCATTTTTTGGTGAAATTATCGGCAATCCAAGTCTCCGAGTATTTGATGTTGAAGCAGTAGCAAAAATTGCGAACGAAGTAGGTGTTCCGCTCATTATTGATAACACATTTGCTCCTTATAGTGCAAAACCAATTGAATGGGGTGCGCATGTCGTCGTTCATTCTGCAACAAAATGGATTGGCGGTCACGGAACTTCTATCGGCGGAATCGTTGTTGATGGAGGGAATTTTGATTGGACGAATGAACGGATTACAAGTTTTAATGAACCGGATCCGGGATATCACGGGTTGAAATATGCAGATTTAGGAAATGTTGCGTTTGCTACAAAGCTGCGTGTACAATTATTGCGCGATACCGGTGCTTCCTTGAGTCCGCAAAATGCTTTTTATTTTTTACTTGGTCTTGAAACATTACATCTTCGGATTGAAAGACATAATGAAAATGCATTAAAAGTAGCACAATATTTGAAAGACCATCCATCGGTGGAATGGGTATCTTATCCCGGCTTGGCAGATCATCCATCCTATGAGCTAGCAAAAAAATATTTAAGACACGGTGCCGGTTCGATGATCGTATTCGGTATAAAGGGAGGAAGAGAAGCAGGTAGAAGGATTATCAATCATGTTCAATTGTTTTCCCACGTGGCCAATGTTGGGGATGCGAAGTCACTGATTATTCATCCGGCCTCGACCACCCATTCCCAGTTAAGTGATGAAGAATTAGCGCTATCCGGAACAACTCCGGAATTAATTCGCTTATCCATCGGTATTGAACATGTTGATGATATTATTTATGACTTAGAACAAGCGATTGCCAAGGCGGTGGAAACGACAGCGGCGGTACAATAATTTAAATTGAAAAAAGGATACATGTTTACTAGATGAAGCTTTCTGTTTCAGCTAGACAAGGGGTTTATAGAAGATAGAGTAAACAGCGGGTAAAAAACACTCGCTGTTTTTTTACGTAAAGTATAAATTCCCACAAGGCTGCGAATTCGTATTTTTCAATTTATAAGGTCCAAAAGAGCGCGATTTGGTCACTCCTATGGGACAATTCAGCTTAATTTTCTATTAGATTTGTCCCATAGAGCCGTTCTATGAGACATTTTTGTTTGACTTTCCGATGTTTTTGTCTCATAGAGAGCGATTCGTCCACTCCTATGGGACATTTCTGCTCTATTTTCAAAGCTTTTTGTCCAATAGAAATTAAACTCCGACTCTCAGAAAATATTCTGGCAAGTTTGGCCCTGCAGTAATGAGATATATTTCGACCGCTTGCTGGTTACCCAGGCAAAATAAAGTTAAGCTGAATCCTACCATTTCCCCATTTCCACTTCATAAAGAAGAAATATTTTGTTATTCTATGTTTATATCATAAAGTATCCATTTTTATTTATTATGTGTTTTTTCAGGGAGTGACCTCTTTTGTATTCTTTTTTAGGAAAAATTGCAGCGATTATATTAAAGGTTTTTTCGAAAATAACGGTAAAAAACCTTGATAATCTTCCGAAAGATACTGGTTTTATTATTGCTTGTAATCATATCGGTTGGGTTGATATTGTCGGGTTGGGTGTAGCCTTGTTACCGCGACAAATTCATTTTATGGCCAAGAAGGAATTATTCAAACGAAAACCAGTCGCCAAATTTTTAACGTCTTTAAATGCCTTTCCGGTTGACCGAAAAAATCCCGGGACAAGCAGCATAAAAACACCTGTGAAATTATTGAAGGAAGGAAATATTGTCGGTATTTTCCCGAGTGGAACAAGAAATGATCATGCGCCAATTAAAAGGGGTGCGGTGACGATCGCCAATTTGGCAAAAGTCCCGATTGTCCCTTGTGCCTATTCGGGTCCAACTAATATAAAAGATGTGTTAAAAAGGAAAAAAATAAATATCATCATCGGAGAACCGATGACAATTTCTGTAAAAGGAAAAGAGGAGCTATTAAAGATAACGGACGAACTTTCCAAACAGATACATAAACTGGAAACAGAAATCATATCGATAAAGAAGTAAATCAAAAGTTTATGATTTCACAATGTAATGTTTGGTAGAATAAGAAGGTAAATAATTTATAAGGGTGTGAAGGGAAAATGGAATCTTTTAAAGCATTGGTAGTTGATAAATTAAACAACGAAACAAAGTTATCGATTCAAGATTTAACATTGAATGATCTTCCGGATGGTGATGTTGTCATCGATGTTCATTATTCGAGTGTGAACTATAAGGATGGATTAGCAACAGTTCCAAATGGCGGTGTTGTTCGCAATTATCCATTTGTTCCCGGTATCGATCTGGCAGGAATTGTTCGTGATTCACAAGATCCCCGTTATAAACCGGGAGATGAAGTCATTATTACCGGATATGATTTAGGCGTAAATCATTTCGGCGGTTACAGTGAAGTGGCCCGGGTTCCGGGGGATTGGATTGTCCCGCTTCCAAACGGACTTACCTTAAAAGAAGCAATGGCCATTGGGACGGCCGGTTTTACAGCTGCACTCTCCATCCATCGTTTGGAAGAAAATGGATTAACAAGTGAAAAAGGTCCGGTGCTTGTAACCGGTGCTACAGGCGGTGTCGGCAGCAGTGCTGTTTCCATGTTAAGTAAATTGGGCTATAAGGTTACTGCCAGTTCGAGAAAAGCAAATGAACAAGATTATTTACGGCAAATTGGAGCTTCCGTAATAATAACCCCGGAAGAACTTACCAATCCGAAAAACCGTCCTCTTTTGAAACAAAGATGGGCCGCTTGTGTGGATCCGGTTGCAGGTAGCTATTTACCGGCCGTCCTCGCGTCCATTCAATATGGCGGATCTGTTGCTGTAAGCGGTTTGACAGGAGGAAATACTTTTACAAGCACTGTATTCCCGTTTATTTTAAGAGGTGTCAATCTTCTCGGCATTGATTCTGTTTTTTGTCCGATGGAAACAAGACTTGCGATTTGGGAGCGGTTAGCCGGGGAAATGAAACCGAATCAGTTGTTGGAGTCGATTGCCAATGAAGTTACATTAGAACAATTACCGGAAATTTGTAAAAAGATTTTAAACGGAGAATTGAAAGGTCGTACAATCGTTACATTGAAATAATAAATAGACGATTGCAGATTCTGAAAAAACATACCATCGTTAATAGAAGCAATTGGCGAATCACCAATTGCTTTTTATAACGCTGCTTTTTATTCAAAAAGCAAGAGACCTAATGAAAAAATATTTGCAAATGGTGATTGACATTAAATTGGCTATAATGGTATGATTCAATAAGGTTAAAAAAATCAAAAAGTAGAAGGGAGGTTATGGTCATGATGAAAAGAACATATTTTGTTAAACGAAACCAAGTAAATATGATCATAGCCTGCTCTTTTTTCAAAAATCATTTTCACTTTGCATGAAAATATTTTTTTCGAAATATATTGATGATAACAAAGACGCAGGTTTATGAAGTATGCGTCTTTTCTTGTTCGGGCACCGTGCATCCGTACTAAGGGCGTAGGGTGCTCTTTTTTGACTCAAAAAAATTGGAAAAACTTGGGTGTAACAGAGAACTGTTCACATAGATCATTTTCTAAAAGGATTTACTCCGGATAGAAACTTGAATACATACGGTGAGTTTTGCCAATATTTTTTCAACCTGTGACATTAAAAAATTCCAGTATTCAATCTATCCAATGGACGTATTCATTTGGAAAAGGAAAATTTAAGATTGGGGAGATGTTTTATGCGTGTAAAAACATTAATCATGATGAAAAGTTTAGATCTTGAAGGCGGATAGTGAAAATTTTACACAGTTGAGGAGTTGACAGACATTGTTTAGTGTATTAGTGAAATTAAAATGGTTTTTTAAAGAATATTGGAAAAGGTATTTTGTCGCTGTTTTTTTACTGATTATTGCCAACTTTATCGAAGTGATTCCACCGATGATGATTGGTTCAGTGGTTGATGATATATTTCTTGGCGGCATGACCGGTGAAAAACTAACATTTTATCTTGTTTCCTTAACCGGACTGGCCATAATAAATTATTTGATTAGTTACAAATGGCAATATAATTTATTTGGTGGGGCTTTTGTCGTAGAAAAGATATTACGCTCCAAACTGATGAATCATTTGCTTAAGATGTCACCAACGTTTTATGAAAAGAATCGAACCGGTGACTTGATGGCACGAGCAACAAATGATTTGCGATCCGTTTCTGTTACTGCCGGATTCGGTATTTTGACATTAGTGGATTCGACTTTATATATGCTGACGATTCTCTTCATGATGGGATTTCTGGTATCATGGAAACTCACATTCGTCAGTATCATTCCTTTACCGTTTTTAGCAATCGCAATGAAAATTTTAGGGGATAAAATTCATCATCACTATACCATTGCTCAAGATGCGTTTGGTGAAATGAATGATCGCGTCCTTGAATCTGTATCAGGTGTCCGTGTCATCCGTGCTTACAGTCAAGAAAGGGCAGAGGAAAAACTATTTGAAAAAATGACTAATGATGTTTACCGGAAAAATCTTGTCGTTGAAAAAATTGATGCCTTCTTCTTCCCAATTTCACGGATAGCTACCGGATTAAGCTACTGTATTAGCTTATCTTTTGGTGCCTATTTGGTCATGCACCAACAAATTACGCTTGGTGAGCTCGTTTCATTTAATGTTTATCTCGGAATGTTGACATGGCCGATGTACGCAATCGGGGAATTGATTAATGTTATGCAGCGCGGTAATGCTTCTTTGGATCGGGTTCAAGAAACGCTTAATTACCATGAGGATGTCCCGGATCCTGACAAACCGGTTACAGTAGAAAATTTATCCGATATTGCATTCGAGCACGTTAGCTTTCAATATCCATCATCGAATGAAAAGAATTTACAAGATCTTTCACTCCATATCCGTCAAGGGGAGACGATTGGTATTGTCGGGAAAACCGGGAGCGGGAAAACTACATTTATTAAACAAATTTTGCGTGAATATCCGCTTGGGGAAGGAAAGTTGCTATTATCCGGCGTTCCTATTCGTTTGCAGAAAAAACAAGATATTCGGAATTGGATCGGTTATGTTCCGCAAGATACTTTTTTATTCTCAAGATCAATTAAGGAAAATATTTTATTCGGCAACCAACATGCAACCGAAGAGGAAATGATGAAAGCCATTGAACTGGCGGATTTCACTAAAGATTTATCTATGTTGCCTGAAGGGTTAAATACACTTGTCGGTGAAAAAGGTGTCGCCTTGTCAGGGGGTCAGAAGCAGAGGATATCCATTGCCCGGGCGCTGATTAAAAACCCGGAAATTCTCATTCTTGATGATGCGCTTTCTGCTGTAGACGGGAAGACAGAAGCGAAAATTATTCAAAATTTACGCGAAGAGCGAGCCGGAAAAACAACCATTATTACGACGCATCGCCTTTCAGCTGTAGAACATGCGCACTGGATTATCGTCCTGGATGAAGGAAAAGTCGTCGAGGCAGGCACCCATGGAGCATTACTAAATAAAGGCGGATGGTATAAAGAACAATTTGACCTTCAACAAATAAAATCGATTGCCGGGGAGGTGAATATATAATGGTTGGCAGACGTTTATTTCAATATGCCATGTACTTTAAAAAGATCATTTTTACTGCACTTTTTATGTTAACAATTGCCGTAACAGCAGAAGTACTTAGTCCGTTTGTTGCGAAAATTATTATCGATGATCATATCATGGCAAACCAACCTGATATCCCGACAATTATCAAGCTGATTGTCCTTTATTTTAGTTTATTTGTTATTGCCGGGATATTCAATTATGGTCAATATTACTTTTTACAAAAAGCGGCGAATCGAATCATTGAAAGAATGCGGAATGAATTATTCCGGAAGATTCAAACATTGCCAATTTCGTATTTTGATAACTTACCGGCAGGAAAAATAGTCGCTCGAATTACAAACGATACGGAAGCGATTCGTGATTTGTATGTAGCTGTTTTGTCGAACTTTTTTACCGGTATTGTGCAAATGATTGGAATCTTCATTGCTATGTTTATTCTTGATGCAAAACTTGCTCTTATTTTTACCCTCATTGTCCCTGTCATGGTCATTTGGATGATGATTTACAGGAAGTATGCGGCAAAGTATAACCATGTGATACGTTCGAAAATTAGTGAAATCAATGCGATGATTAATGAATCGATTAAAGGAATGCCGATTATCCAAGCATTTAATCGGGAAGATGCGACCCGAGATGAATTCGAGACTTTGAATCAAACTCATTTTCAATATCAAAATAAACTATTGATATTAAACTCGTTATCTTCAGGGAATTTAGTTGGCACTATAAAAGCCATTGTCTTCGTTGCATTTATCTGGTATTTCGGCGGCGATGCAATTTCCACCCGTACGAATTTGACGGTTGGTGTGTTGTATGCCTATGTAGACTATATTAACCGGCTCTTCAATCCGATCCATAATATTGTTAATCAGTTTAGTAATTTAGAAGCTTCATTGGTGGCAGGCGAACGCGTCTTTCGCTTATTGGACGAAAAGGGAACCCCGGTAAGTGATGAAAAAATACCTCGCTATCAAGGAAATGTCCAATTTAACCATGTGTACTTTGCTTATAAAGAAAAAGAATATGTGTTAAAGGATATTCATTTCCAAGCGAGTCATGGTGAAACAGTTGCATTTGTCGGTCATACCGGTTCCGGGAAAAGTTCGATTATGAATTTATTGTTTCGATTTTACGACCCAAGTCGTGGGGAGATTTTGATTGATGGAAAAAATATTATGGATTTCCCGAAACAAACGATCCGTGAACATATGGCCATCGTGTTACAAGAACCGTTTTTATTTACGGGGACGATTTTTTCAAATATTACTATGAATGATCCGAAAATTACGAGGGAGGACGCAGAAGCTGCATTGCGGGCTGTTGGTGCTGATTTCGTTTTTAACCAATTGGAACACGGCTTGGATGAACCGGTCCTCGAAAAAGGAAGTACGCTATCATCCGGCCAGCGCCAATTAATCTCTTTTGCCCGTGCCCTTGCTTTCAATCCGGCAATCTTGATTTTGGATGAAGCAACTTCGAATATTGATACAGAAACGGAAAGCGTCATCCAACAAGCAATGGAAGTGTTAAAACAAGGTCGGACGACATTCATCATTGCTCACAGGCTCTCGACGATTAAAAACGCTGATCAAATTTTAGTTCTTGACCGTGGTATGATCGTTGAAAAAGGGAATCACGAAGAATTGATGGAGCAAAAAGGGAAGTATTATCAAATGTATCAGATCCAACAAGGAGTGGCAATGGAACATGTCAGGTAAACAATCTGTTCAACAACCAATGCCCCTGCCAAATCGTAATCAACGAAGAAGATGGGAGACGAGCTAACCTTATATGTCCGATTTGTTCGGCCGGGTAAGGTGTTGGTTTTCCCACATGGATTTGTGTCCATTAGCGGAATTCCGACTATTTGATTTTAATACTGTTATAGGGAAAAAAGGTTGCCATAAAAGTTTGTATGACTGGCAACCTTTTTTCTTTTGCGATATGATAAGGGTAATTCAGAAAAAAACATGCAGGAGTTTCTTTATGATCGGGAATAAATATCCATATAGACTAAGTATCATTATTTTTATTTTTTTCTTCAGTTTTCTGCTCGTGACCCTGTTTGTACAAACCGGGAAGATTGAAAAATTTGATTTATCGATTATTCATTTTGTTCAAGGGTTTGAAACACCATTGTTAACTTCAATTATGTTGTTTTTTACCAAAATCGGTTCATTTCCTATCGTTACCCTCCTTTTTCTATTAATTTCTTTATTCTTGTATTTTGTTTTTCATCATCGCAGTGAACTGGTTTTGTTTGCGGTTGTCATTGCCGGCACACTAGTAATCAACCGGTTATTAAAGGAATATTTTGAGCGTGTAAGACCGGATATTCACCGGTTGATAGAAATAGGCGGTTACAGTTTTCCGAGCGGGCATGCCATGACAGCTTTTTCTGTTTATACAATATTGGCTTTTCTTTTCTGGCGCCATATTTCAACACGTTTCGGTCGCATCATGTTGCTTATTTTTAGTGCATTATTTATTTTCATGATCGGTATAAGTCGAATTTATCTGGGTGTGCATTACCCGAGTGATATTCTCGGCGGTTATTTTGTCAGCGGTATGTGGTGTACATTGGCAATCGGTTTTTTTCAAAAGTATAAAAATAGGAATCATGCCAAGGATTAGCTTTATTGGGAGTGGGAAGGGGAGACCCAGGAAATTGGAAGGGGGAATTTCAAATATGGATTTAAAACAAATATTTACAAGGATTCAAAATCATCATTCTGCCATGTTAGGAAAAGAACATTACCGAGCGTTCGGAATTTTAGTCCCACTTATTCAAATAGATGGACAAATTCACCTTTTATTTGAAGTACGATCATTACAGTTGAAAAGACAGCCTGGTGAAATTTGCTTTCCGGGTGGAGGGGTTGAAAAATATGATCCTACTCCACAAGATACGGCAATTCGTGAAACTGCCGAAGAACTTGGCATTGAAAAAGATTCAATTTCACGTGTTTATCCATTAGACTTTTTTGTTCAGTCAATGGATGGAAGAATCATTTATCCTTATGTAGGTTTTATCGATAATATAAATAAAATAAAACCAAATCCTGATGAGGTGAAGGAAATCTTTACCGTGCCAATCGAATATTTAAGAGACATGAAACCGGAAGAACATCGACTAACCTTTCAAGTCCAACTTGGTGAAGACTTCCCTTATCATCTCATACCTGGCGGGAAAAACTATTCGTGGAAAACGCGGGAAATCGTTGAATATTTTTATTTCTATAAGGACTATGTGATTTGGGGTTTGACAGCCAATATTTTACGTCATTTCTTATCCATTCTTTATGAACAGGAGAATGGAGAGAAAAAATAAGTTCCGAAAAAGTTTTTATGGATGATTTCACGAAAAGATTTGCATAAACGATGTTTCTTAAACAACCAATACGAAACGTTAAGCGTTACTTTTCGGGTATTAACCATTGTATCTTTTTCGTCATTATGTTTAAATAGTCACGTACCTGTGTACATTTGGATAGGTAAAGAACATTTCAATCTCTTGCAACAGAAGAAAGCGAAGTACTGGATTCGCAGCATCCCTTTTAAAACTAGATAAATGCCACGTATCCAAAAAACATAATCAATAAAGGAGTGTCTACATATGAAATGCAAAATTAACCGGAATGCGGCAAAAGTACTAAAGAAACAATTGGAGTCCGAAGAAGCACAAGGGAAAATGGTTCGTGTCTATGTGACTCATGAACACGGTGATCATGTTCATTATGGATTAACGTTTGATACACCAACGGAGCATGATGAAATTGTTAAAACGGACAAAGATATTGATGTTTTACTGGATAAAAGAAATGACTGGTTAGATGGTGTCTGGATTCAATATTTTTATGTTCCTGAAGAAGGATTTGTCATTACTAATCCGACAAAAGGCGGACATCACCATCACTAAATGATAAATATATTTTCAAAAGGCTCTGTTAACCACTACTAATTGAAGTTTCCCTGTATTCGTCACAGGTTGAAGCACTTGGTTTAACAGAGGTTTTTAAAAAAATTTATTGGGGGAGTTATGGCTACAAAAAAATATTATGTCGTTTGGAAAGGTACGAACACAGGTATTTTCACTTCATGGGATGACTGTAAACGAAATGTTCAAGGAGTTCCGGGTGCAAAATACAAATCATTCCCATCGCTAAAAGAGGCAGAAATTGCTTTTCAGAGCGGTTGGCAAGCATATTACGGGGAAAACACAAAAAGTGACAAGAAAGCAAAGGCAAGAATACAAACGAACATTCAACAGAACCATGATTATATTGAAGACAGTATCGCTGTCGATGCGGCATGCAGCGGGAATCCGGGTCCAATGGAATATAAAGGCGTTTGTCTAAAAACCGGTCAAACATTATTTCACTTTGGTCCAATCGTAGGAACAAATAATATCGGTGAATTTCTGGCCATTGTCCATGCCCTCGGATTTTTACAAAAGAAAAACTTGTCTATTCCGATTTATTCTGATTCGCAAACTGCCATCAAATGGGTAAAAATGAAAAAAGCGAATACAAATTTACCGTTAACCAAGGAAACAGAACAAGTATGGAATTTAATCAAACGCGGAGAGCAATGGTTGCAAACACATTCCTATGCCAATCCAATTATTAAATGGGAGACGAAACTATGGGGAGAGAACAAAGCCGATTTTGGCAGGAAATAAATTAATTGATATCTTATGCACAATGTACTTGTTTTTTCGGTTAAACGAACAACCGGTGGGGGATATTGTGCTCCCCCGGGGATTGAAATGTCACTTAGTAATTGGTTATTCAACAATCTTATCTTTCCGGGTCATCTTTTTCCAGTTAATTGAGGGACATTGAAAAAAGTAACGAACATGGCCCTCAATTTTGCTCGGTTTTTCCATTTGGTAAGATAAGTACTTCCACTCTTCGATTTTTTGCCTTTCCTTCTTCGGTATCATTGGAAGCAATCGGTTGAAATTCACCAAATCCTTTCGCACTAAACATTCTTGGATCAAGCTGCTCATTTTCTAAGATGATTTTCATAAAATTAACGGCACGCATGACACTAAGCTCCCAGTTTGATGAAAAATTAGAATTCTGGATCGGAACATTGTCCGTGTGCCCGCTAATAATGACGTTGTGCGGAGGGTCAATGACGAGTAAGTCGCTGATTTCTTTTGCAATCGCAATATCTTCTTCACGCACTTCAGCACTTCCGGAATCAAACAAAACACTGTCATTAATTGTAACAAGAAGCCCCTCGCTCGTTAACGAAGTTTTCAGCTGACCGGTTAGCCCTTTTTCCAAAATGTACTGGTTGACTCGCTCTTGAGTAGCACTTAAAGTAGTTTGTTCGTCAACCGATACTTTGGTCTGTTCTTTTGCCTTCTCTAATTTTTCCTTCGTTTCATCTGCCAGCTCTTCACCATTTTTTTGTTCAATACTTTCGTAGTCAACAATCCCTGTTCCTCCTGTAAAAATTTCGCTAAATACCTTTGACATGGACTGAAATTTTTGGGCATCTACCGCACTGGATGCAAACAATACAATAAATAAGGCAAGTAATAAAGTCATTAAATCCGAGTATGGTAATAACCAAGTTTCATTAAATTCTTTATCGTCCTTTTCCTTTTTACGCCTGCTCATTATTCGGTTCCCTGCCTTCATCTAAAAAATGTTGCCGCTCATCAGTCGGTAAAAAGGATGAAAGTTTCTGCTCAATTTCTTTCGGTGTTTCTCCTTGAAGAATGGAGAGGATTCCCTCAATCATCAACAATTTCATACGAACTTCCAGCTTTGATTTCCGACGTAATTTATTGGCAAACGGGTTCCAGAGTATATACCCGGTGAAAATACCGAGTAAAGTAGCGATAAAGGCAGCACTAATGGCATGCCCCAATTTCTCTGTATCACTCATATCGCCGAGAGCGGCAATTAAACCAACGACCGCTCCAAGAACCCCAAGCGTCGGTGCGTATGTTCCTGCTTGGGAAAAGATTTGCGCTCCAACAGCATGACGTTCTTCCATGGCATCAATTTCTTCCAACAAAACATCACGAATATAATCGGGGGTCTTCCCGTCAATAGCCATACCCATTCCATTTTTTAAAAACGGGTCATCAATTTCTTCCAGTTTTTTTTCTAAAACAAGTATTCCTTCCTTCCGTGCGATTTGTGACCATTCCGAAAACAACTTAATTGCTTCGGTCATCTTTATACTCTTTTGTTCAGTAAAAAGTATTTTAAATAACTTTGGAATATTTTTTAATTCACTCATTGGAAAAGCGATTGTAACAGATGCTATTGTACCTAACAAAATTATTAAAAATGCGGCTGGATTGTTTAAAGCAACAATATCGACACCTTTTAAAACCATCCCGACACCGACTGCAACAATTCCAAAAATAATACCAAGTAATGAAGTTTTATCCATTTAAATCACCTATCTACCATCATTTTTGCCCTAATTATCAAATTGATAAAAAGTCATTTCATATTCAGACATGTACTTTATATTTGATTTCAGGCTAATATACTATCTCACTTTTTATCGACATTTTTTTACAAAATTTAATAGCAGGTAAAAAAATAATGTTTTTGCGCCAAAATAATACAGAAGAAATTAAGAAAATTTATGATTTCGTGCACCTGACATACAAATCCACCCATAAGTATGTTAGAATAATAAAATATTAGGGAAAGATTTAATAGAATGGAGTTTGTTTATGAAACTAGTAAGTTGGAATGTCAATGGCCTAAGAGCATGTGTGAAAAAAGGCTTTTTGGAATATTTTTATGACATAGATGCAGATATTTTTTGTATACAAGAAACGAAATTAAAAGAGGGCCAGATTGACGTTGATTTACCGGGATACTTACAATATTGGAACTACGCCGAAAAGAAAGGGTATTCCGGAACAGCTGTGTTTACAAAATATAAACCATTGACGGTTTCATATGGTTTTTCTCCGGAAGAAAGTGAGCGAGAAGGAAGAATCATTACCTTGGAGTATGAGAATTTTTACTTAGTGAATGTATATACGCCAAATTCACAGCGAGATTTGGCAAGATTGAAGTTTCGCTTAGAATGGGAAGATAAGCTGAAGAAATATCTATTGGCATTAAATGAAAAGAAGCCTGTGGTGTACTGTGGTGATTTAAATGTTGCCCATCAGGAGATTGATTTGAAAAACGCTAAGTCCAATATCGGTAATTCCGGGTTCACGTATGAAGAACGAGAAAAAATGACAAATTTACTGGCTTCCGGGTTTATTGATACATTTCGTTATTTACATCCGGATGCGGTCGACCGTTATACTTGGTGGAGCTATATGAACAAAGTACGGGATAGAAATATCGGATGGCGTATTGATTATTTTATTGTTTCAGAAAGTATAAAAGAAAAAATTGTAAATGCCGACATTCATTCACATGTATTAGGAAGTGACCATTGTCCGATTCTTTTAGAAATCGACCTGTAATATTTCCTTCGTATTGCCAATATTTTTCATCTAAAAGGGAATTATGTTAAAATTACGAAGTGTTATTCTTTTTTAGAATGCTTTTCTAGGAATAATAAGACTAGTAGAAAGATTAAATAGTTTATTTCCTATTTTTGTGATGATTTTGAAAACTATTTAAGTTTATATACAACAAATTGAAAGGAAAGAAAGCTGTATGAAAAAAATTAAAATAACATGTGACCGTACGGCCGATCTTCCCGATGAATATCTTATTCAAAATGATATTGAAACAATTCCTCTCTATATTATTTTAGATGATAAAACCTATCGGGACGGAATCGATATTACTCCTGATGATATATTTTCCTATGCGGAACGAACAGGAAAACTACCTAAAACGGCAGCTGCCTCAGTTCAAAATTATTTTGATATATTCTCAAAATATGAGTCCTATGATGCCGTTATTCATATTAGTCTGGGTGAGAATTTTTCCAGTTCTTATCAAAATGCATACTTGGCTTCTCAAAAGTTTCATAACGTGCATGTGATTAATTCGGACAATTTATCAACCGGCACCGGTCATATCGTTATGGAAGCTGTTCATTTAGTAGAACAAGGAATGGAAGTTAAAAGTATTGTAAGAACATTAACAGAACTCGTTCCCAGAGTGGAAGCCAGTTTTGTCATTGACACGCTGGATTATTTGAAAATGGGGGGCAGATGTTCCGCTATTACTGCTTTTAGTGCAAACTTGTTAAATATTAAACCATGTATTGAAGTCATTAACGGGAAGATGGATGTGGGAAAAAAATATCGCGGACGCTTTGAAAAATCAATTGAAAAATATGTGGTTGACCGTTTGAAAGACCGAAACGACATTGTCCCGGACCGTATTTTTATAACCCATTCCGGATGCTCTGAGGATACTATTAAGCGAGTACATGAATTAATTAACCAGCACCAAAAATTTGAAGAAATTATCATCACGAAGGCATCTTGCACGATTTCCAGCCATTGCGGTCCCAATACACTTGGCATTCTTTTTAAAAGAATATAGAGGCACGACTTTCAAGCGGTGCCTCTTTTAATAAATTTGTTTATTATTTGGCATAAAAGTTTTCCGTATAATAAGGTTCAGCATTTGTGTTGAAAGCAACTCCCACACCTAAGTATTCATAATCCTTTTCAAGAATATTTTTTCGGTGACCAAGCGAATTCAATAATCCTTCATGGGCGAAGATACTGCTAAATTGGCCATATGCTAAGTTTTCTCCAGCAAGAATAAAAGTAATCTGGTCCGCTGCCATCCGATCGAATGGATCTTGTCCTTTGGGATTTGTATGGCTGAAATAAGCATTAGCCGCCATATCATCGCTATGCTTCCGGGCGGTTATGCGAACACGTTCATCCCAAGTTAATGGGCTTAGATTGTGTTTAACCCGTTCCGCATTCGTTAAATCAAATAGTTGATATTCAAAACCTTCCTTTAAAGCTTGGCTTCCATCGGTATACATGTCAGCCCGTTCGTTTTCAAGGGATTCACTAATGATTTGGATAGCTGTAACGGTATTATTTTCATGTATATCATAGAAGATTGTAATGTAACTGTTATCCTTGTGAAAAATATCGTATTCGCGGTCTTCAGGAAGATTGTAGCGAACAACCCCTTTTTGAATGCTCGTAAGCGGTTCTGTTCCCATCTTACTTAATACTTCTTCTTTTCCAGTGCCAATGCCAATACCGTTTGCTGATGATATTAAGTTTTGATTTGTAAATAATCCGGCAACTTTCCCATCTTTATTATAGGCAACCATGAAAAAGTTTTGATAGTTTTCATGATAAGTATGCCAGTTTGTATGATATTCATTTAAGCTGACTCTCTTCGGCTGCCCGTACATATTTTCTACATCTTGTTTTGACGAACCTAATTCAATATTTGCTATCGAAAAGGTTTGTTGTTCCGGTGCATTTAATGTAATTTCTTCGGCTTTATCATTGTTCTTGGGGTCATCTTCGGTCATTTCATTTATGGAATCGGTTATCCCGTATATAATATCATTTATGTCTTCTTTTATTTCCGACAAGTTAATTTGATCTGTTAAATCTGATATTCCTTCTTTAAGTTGGTCAATAAATGAATTGGTCTCTTGGTCAGCATTATTAGTGAAAGAAAATAATAATACTAGTGCAGCAATTATTAAAATAACCCGCAAATTTTGTCCACTCCTTTCAATCCCTTTACCCAAGCTCGTTTGGTAAAAGACTCGGACGCCATGACTGCTCAAGCTTTTCTTTTCTAATTATAACAGAAATGATTAGGTAAACCGCAAAGATGAGCGATTATAAATTTATAGAGTAATATCAATTCTACATGTTTTTCATTCGAATAGGAAAACCACAAACAGAACCATTCGCTTTCTCTTTAAATTTGTACATAATACCATACGTTAAAATATCTAGCAAATGGATGAAATAACCAAAAGAAAAACGGTGTGAGATTAGTTTCTCAGCACCGTTTTTTTTCACTAAATTTTGTTATCAACTTACAGCCAAGCAGCACCTACAATAATCAATAGGATGAATAGAACTACGATCAGGGCGAACCATCTTCCACCACCAAAACCGTAGCCGCCACCGTAGCCGCCGCCGTAGCCACCGTAGCCATATCCTCCATGGCATCCGTAAAAGCCCATTCAAATCCCTCCATTCGTGTAATAAAAATATTCTTTACTTGGAATTGTGTTGTTCATCATTCGTGACAGTCCATTCCTGTAATGACCAACAAACGCTAGTCATTCTCCAGAAACAAAGGACAATGAATAATCAATCAAAGTCCTTTATTTTACTTACCAAATGTACGCTGAACCAACGATGATTAATAGGATAAACAACACAACAATCAAGGCAAATCCTGCACCATATCCTCCTGCTGTTGGAGCACTCATCAATAAACACCTCCATGTTTATTTGTTAGCAGTATATGTATTAACCTGCAAATTGACTAGTCATCTGTCCCTGATTCATAAAATTGGGCAATTACCTATAAGAAATGTTTAATGGAAAAGAGAAGGATAATAAAAGATCTGTTCTTCACAACAGAACAGACCTTAAATTTAAATTATTTGAAAAGTATATCATTTCGGTCGAACTTTTTTTACAATGGATGCCATCTGTTTAACTAATGGATCAGCTTGTTTGACTATTTTATTCACTTGCCCGATGGATTGGGAAATTTTATCAAAATCCCAGTGACCATCATTTGTTTTAAAGTAATCAAAAAATATCTGAGAAGAAGGTTTATTAACATGTTGAACAGGGAAAAAAGGATTTCTTGGCCGCCGTGGTCCTAGTGGTCCCTGGTTATATGGAAACATGGTTCTCCCTCCTTTCAAAATGTCAGAAACTGATGATGATACTTTATTTATATTTCTTTGCCGATCATTTGGTAAAGGCATTCGTCTTGCTTTGGTATTTGAAATATTTTATCGATTTTGGATTACTGCTTGTTGCATAGTTAATTAACGGAGCAGCATAACAATGAATGAAAAAAAACTCATCATCCGAATTTCTTCTAAACATATACCGTCAAAAGTTCCACCTTTAAAAATTTTTTATCCTCCGATTGCTTTACTACATTTTTCGGTTCAGGTAGAATAACAATATGCATGAAAAGATAAGGGCGATTGCGATTCACATAGCTGGAAAACTTGTGAGTTATAAAAGAACACAGATTTTTCCGGGAATCAAAAGTTTAAGGGAAGGTCACTATGAACGAAGAAAACATTACTAGAATTTTTTTGAATGATAAAGAATATATTTTGATCGGAACTGCTCACGTATCAAAAAACAGTGCCGAGCAAGTGAAGGAAATTATTGAAACAGAACAGCCGGATTCAGTTTGCATTGAGTTGGATCAAGGACGATTTCAATCTATTACGGAAGGAAACAAGTGGAAAGATACGGATATTTTTAAAATTATTAAAGAGAAAAGGGCAGGGATGGTATTTATCAATTTGGCACTTTCATCTTTTCAGAAAAGAATGGCTGATCAAATGGGGATTAAACCCGGTCAAGAGATGATTCAAGGAATTGAATCGGCTAAAACGGTTGGTGCAAAACTTATTCTAGCTGATCGAAATATTCAAACTACCTTTTCCCGCATTTGGCACAGCATGAATTTTAAAGAAAAAATGATGCTTCTCACCCAAGTTATAGCCGGTATTTTTACCGATGAAAAAATAACGGAAGAAGATTTGGAACAATTAAAAACAAAAGACAGCATTGATGCCATGCTTAATGAGTTTACTGAAAATTTACCGCAATTGAAAAAACCGTTGATTGATGAACGGGATCAATATTTGGCTGAGAAAATAAGAACGGCACCCGGTGAAAAAGTCGTAGCTGTATTAGGTGCAGCTCATGTTCCCGGTGTTTCAAGAGAAATAGAAAAAACGCATGATTTAACTGAATTAACAAAAACACCGCCAAAGTCGAAAAAACCAAAAATTATCGGCTGGTCGATCCCCGTTCTTATTATTGCCATTATCGTTTATACATTTTTCGCGAACCCGGATGCAGGGATGCAACAAACATGGAGTTGGATTTTATGGCACGGCTCTTTGTCAGCACTTGGAGCGGCGTTGGCATTTGGTCATCCGCTAACCATTTTAACTGCTTTTGTGGCAGCTCCCATTACCGCTTTAAATCCGTTGCTTGCTTCCGGATGGTTTGCAGGATTGGTACAAGCGTTTGTACGAAAACCGACTGTTGGTGATTTCGAAAACCTGTCAAATGATATTTCATCCGTAAAAGGGTTTTGGAACAATAAAGTAACACGAATTTTATTGATCATTATTTTATCCAATATTGGCAGCTCCATCGGCACATTTATTGGCGGTGCGGATGTATTGCGGTTATTCTTTAAAAATTTTTAATGAAAAAAGTTAGGCTTGAAATGAATGGAAAAATATGTAATAGTATAAATAAGTGAAAACTGAATATGAAAATAAGTTTGTAGGGGAACCGGTGTTGCCGGTTGAGAGTGCGTCCGTAAGATGCTGACCCTTGAACCTGATCTGGTTAATACCTGCGTAGGGAACATACTTTTTTGCGATATGAATGAAATTTCTTACATGAAGTATGTGCCCTAGGATGATTCCTGGGGTTTTTTCATTCTCTCTCCCTCTTCAAACTTGTTTTCAAATCATAATGAAGAAAGGGGAACACGCATGAAAAAAATACTTTTTCTTGCCGTATTTACCATGCTTTTAGCTGCATGCCGGGGAGAAACTGCAAATTCTGGTTCCGGAACTTCGAAAAATGATCAAGATAAGCTAGAAAAAGCAAATATCGTCTTGGATTGGACACCGAATACGAACCATACCGGTTTATACGTGGCACAGGAAAAAGGGTATTTCAAGGAAGAAGGATTGGATGTTGATATCATCATGCCGGGTGATGCGGGGGCAGACAATCTTGTGGCATCCGGACAAGCCGAGTTTGGTATCAGTTACCAGGAAGGGATTACCGAGGCTCGAATCCAAGGAGTGCCAATTGTTTCTGTTGCAGCGATTATCCAACATAATACATCCGGTTTTGCTTCATTAAAAGACAAAAATATAAAAACTCCAAAAGATTTCGAAGGGAAAACTTATGGAGGGTGGGGAGCACCACTTGAAAAAGCGATTATTGAATCGTTAATGAAACAGGATCATCATGCGGATGTCGGAAAAGTAAACATCATCAATATTGGCGATACCGACTTTTTTACTGCGACAAAACAAAATATTGATTTTACCTGGATTTATTACGGGTGGACAGGCGTGGAAGCTGAATTACGTAACACCCCGATTAACATGGTCTGGTTAACTGACTATAGTGATAAGCTTGATTATTATACGCCCGTTATCTCTACGAATGAGACAATGATTAAAGAAAAGCCGGAGACAATCAGGAAATTTTTACGGGCAGTGACAAAAGGGTATGAGTTTGCTATCGAAAATCCGGAAGAAGCGGCAAATATATTAATCGCTGCCGAGCCCGAACTTGACCCGGATCTCGTCCAAGCTTCCCAAAAGTGGCTCGCTACAAAATACAAAGATGACGCAGCACGTTGGGGAGAGCAAAAATTGGAAGTATGGGAAAACTATTCGCAATGGATGTATGACAATGGTTTACTAGAAAAACAGTTAGATAGTAAAAAGGCGTTTACAAACGAATTTTTACCGGAATCGTAATTTACAAGAAATGGAGGAGAAAACAAATGGCTAATGCATTAGTAAGCATCCAAATCATTCCTAAAACAAAAAACGGTGAGGATACAATTCCTTATATTGACGAGGCCATTAAAGTCATAACGGATTCAGGAGTAAAATATCAAGTTAATCCGCTTGAGACAACAATGGAAGGTGACTTGACGGAACTTATAAAGATTGTTGAAAAAATGAATAAGAAGATGATAGAGCTAAATTGCCCAAGTGTCATTTCGCAAATAAAAGTGTTCTATAATCCTGATGGTGCGTCAATGGACCAGTTGACTGAAAAATATCGGTGATGAAAACAATTTGGCAAAAAGGATGGGGGGCACTTTTTGTTGTCATTCTTTTATTCATCAGTTGGGAGGCAAGTGTCCGTATCTTCCGTGTACCAAATTGGTTGTTGCCATCTCCTTCACAAATTGTGAAAGAGATGGTTGAAGGGTACCATGTGTACGGGGAGCACCTTTTACCTACGTTATCGTTGGCACTTTCCGGATTAATGGTCGGCTGTTTGATTGGAATCATTATCGGGATTGGTTTACATATCGTTCCATTTTTACGGCAAGCGTTTTATCCATTACTGATTATCTCGCAAAACATCCCGGTTATTGTACTGGCACCGCTCCTTGTCATTTGGTTTGGCTTTGGGATGTTACCAAAAATGATTGTGATTACGCTTGTTTGTTTTTTCCCGATTACCGTATCTTTACTGGACGGGTTCCAGCATACCGATCGAGAATTATGGAATTATATGAAAATGGCCGGGGCAACGAGGAAGCAACTGTTTTGGAAATTAGAATGGCCGCAAGCAATCCCTGCCTTGTTTTCCGGATTAAAAATTTCTGCAACGTATAGTGTAATGGGGGCCGTCATATCGGAATGGCTTGGAGCAGAAAGAGGCATTGGTGTTTATATGACATTGGCATCATCTTCATTCCGGACCGATCGTGTTTTTGTTGCCATATTATTCGTTGTTACGTTTAGTCTGTTATTGTTTGCCTTCATCGTATTTCTGGAAAAATTGGTCATTAAGTGGGATCCGGAGAAGGAAGGGTTGATTGATGAGTGAATTGGTTATTGACAGTATATACAAGTCATTTGGCGCTGATCAAGTTTTACATGATGTATCCTTTGCTGCTCATGACGGGGAATTCATATCGATATTAGGACCTTCAGGCAGCGGAAAAAGTACATTGTTCAAGGTGATTGGCGGGATCACAAGGCAGGATGCAGGAGAGATTTATATCAACGGGGAAAGAATAACCGGAAAAAGCGGCTATATCAGTTATATGCCGCAATCAGCCGCTCTAATGCCTTGGCGGACAGTTCTTGACAATGTTTTGCTCGGTCAAGAGATTGCCGGTAAGCGAGATCCGGCTAAAGCGGTGGAAATGCTAGAGCGGGCAGGATTGATAGGGTATGAAAAACGTTTCCCTCATCAATTGTCTGGTGGGATGAAACAACGTGTTTCCTTCATCCGCAGTTTGCTAAGTCCGCAAACGTTAATTTGCTTAGATGAGCCGTTTTCTGCCTTGGACGAATTTACCCGGTTTGATATGCAAAAATGGTTGTTATCAATATGGCAAGAATATTCTAAGACGATTCTATTTGTCACGCATAATATCGAGGAAGCTTTATTTTTATCGGATCGGCTCATCATTTTGTCGGCAAAACCGGCCAAAATAAAAAGAGATTGGCAAATCCCTATCGAACGTCCCCGTACAGAACAATTATTATACACAAACGAATTTTTACAATGGAAAAAGATGGTTTATGAAGAAATTAAACAAGGATAACTAGGATTAAGTGCAAATCAGGAAATTTACTTCCAAAAGTTTATGGAAAAATTAAACAAGGATAACCCTGGATTTGGGTTATCCTTTTCATATCGGTTGAAATATAGGTAAAAGCCCGATTTTAGTTTCATTGTTTCGTTCTTGAGGCTACCCGAATATTTTTCTTAGTTCGCTTTTCTTAATTGTTTGCTGCGTAGTTGTCCGCATGCGGCATCGATATCTGTTCCGTGTTCTTGGCGGACGACGCAATTGATACCGTTTTTCTTCAATGTATCGTAAAACCGCAAGATCGATTCTTTAGAACTTCTTTTATATTGAATATGTTCATTGACCGGATTATAAGGTATCAAGTTGACATAAGCAAGATGGCGAATATCTTTTAGTAGTTCAGCCAACTGTTTTGCTTCTTCCACATGATCATTAACATCATCCAATAAAATATATTCAAAGGTGATACGGCGATTTGTTTTTTCTAAATAATAATTAATGGCCGGGAATAATTTTTCAAGCGGATAAGCCCGATTGATTTTCATAATTTGGGAACGCAACTCGTTATTTGGTGCATGTAACGATATGGCTAAATTCACTTGCAAATCAAGATCGGCAAATTCATAAATTTTTGGTACAATGCCACTCGTTGAAACCGTAATATGGCGGGCGCCAATCGCAAATGCTTTCGGATGGTTGATAATTTTTAAGAAACGAACAAGGTTATTGAAGTTGTCGAACGGTTCACCGATACCCATGACAACAACATGACTAACGCGCTCACCCGTTTCATCCAAGAAGCGCTGAACATGCATTATTTGCTCAACAATTTCACCGGAAGTCAAATCGCGATTTTTCCGTAAAAGCCCGCTGGCACAGAATGAACAGCCGATGTTGCAGCCGACTTGTGTAGTCACACAAACAGATAGTCCGTAATGTTGCCTCATCAAAACTGTTTCAATTAAATTACCGTCTTTTAATTGTAATAAAAATTTTACCGTTCCGTCTTGAGAAACTTGTTTGATTTGAACATTTAACGTACTGATTTCAAAATTTGCTTCAAGAAGTTCAATACATTCTTTATTTATATTTTTCATCTCATGAAAAGCAGTTATTCTTTTTTGATACATCCAATCCCAAACTTGTTGGGCCCGGAATTTCTTTTGACCGTGTTCTAACATCCATTCTGTCAATTCCTCTATAGTTAATCCGTAAATGGATTGCTTATTCATTCGTAACCCTCTTTCTACCCAATTGATATCATTAGATAATTGTAACCGAAATATATCTATTTTACCAGTGGGGAAAGATGGATACAATCATTGTTTTTAAGTTGTTATAAAGAATGTACTGGAACTTAACAAATCTATATTGGCCAAATTCCGTTTTTGAACGGTCGAAAGCGAGACAAATGAAACAAAACCGGAAATAAGTGACCGTTCATTAAGAGTTTTGGTGGCAAATTTCTACTTAAGAAATCAAAAATTTTTTGACCAAAGCAATTGACGCACATTGAAATGAACGGTAAGATAAAAGAGGATTAAATTGAATACCCGTGTCGGACGGGAGAGGTTCATAGCTTAAACCCTCTATAAAAAACTATGGATACCATGTCTGTCCATAAGGCATGGTTTTTTTAGTTTTTGAAAGCTATTACCCTCCTGTAAGCACGGATCATACAGGAGGTTTTATTATGGGAAGAAAAAAAGATGAAGTAAAATCACTTGGAAAAAAGGAAGCAAAATATATTTTTGATTATGCGCCGGAAGTTTTGGAGGCAGTTCAAAATAAACACGCCGGTCGTGATTATTTTGTAAAATTCAATTGTCCGGAATTTACCAGCTTATGTCCAATTACAAACCAACCGGACTTTGCGACAATTTATATTTCTTATATCCCTGATGAGAAATTAGTCGAGAGTAAATCTTTAAAACTATATTTATTCAGTTTTCGCAATCATGGTGATTTTCACGAAGACTGTGTCAACATAATTATGGATGATCTAATTCAGTTGCTTGACCCGAAATATATTGAGGTTTGGGGAAAATTTACGCCAAGGGGTGGTATTTCAATTGACCCGTATTGCAATTATGGTCGTCCGGGTACGAAATATGAAGAAATGGCATATTACCGGTTGATGAATCATGATTTATATCCGGAAAAAGTGGATAATCGGTAGTTATGAGAAGGGTTCGGATATATGAGACGATTTTTTGATAAATATAGGTTTGAGATCTTTTAAAAACTATTTAATAAATGGATGTGTCAGCGATGCTAAAAGATGAAAAAGCTGTTGTTGTATTTAGTGGGGGGCAAGATAGCACCACCTGTCTATTTTGGGCTCTCAATACGTTTCAAAATGTAGAAGCGGTAACCTTTGATTATAATCAGCGTCATAAAAAAGAAATCGAGTGTGCCAAATCTATTGCCGAAGAATTAAAGGTTAAGCACCATATTCTCGATATGAACTTATTAAATCAGCTGTCTCCGAGTGCTTTAACGAGAATGGACATCGACGTAAAAGCCGGAAAGAGTGGGGAGTTGCCATCGTCTTTTGTTCCCGGTAGAAATTTGATTTTCCTGTCAATGGCTGCAATTTTGGCTCAGCAAATCGGTGCGAAACATTTAGTCACCGGTGTTTGTGAAACGGATTTTAGCGGTTACCCGGATTGCCGCGATGTGTTTGTGAAGTCGTTGAATGTAACCATTAATTTGGCCATGGGGCAAGAATTTGTCATCCACACACCATTAATGTGGTTGGATAAAGCTGCCACTTGGAAAATGGCTGATGATTTAAATGTTCTTAAATTAATTAAGGAGAGAACATTAACTTGTTATGAGGGAATAATTGGTGATGGTTGTGGAAAATGTCCGGCTTGTCAATTACGTCGTCAAGGTTATGAAAAATATATGCAGATGAAGGCGAATGTTTCAACGGCTATTTAAAACGAAAGTTGTTGTGGAAATCACAACTGATTATTCCTAAAACCGGATTTTACGAACTTACATACCATAGAAATTCGTTGGCCTAGAAAGGTTGCAAGTCATCAGCGAAATTCCTGAGAAATTCTCGCTTTCATGCGTTGTAGTTTTTTATTTAGCCAGTTTATGAAAGATTACCAGTAAATAATGAGGAGTTATGATGTTAATGAGAGTCATTTTGTATTTAATGTTTATTGTGTTGGCGAATGTTATTACAGCCAGATTTCAACCGGTTCAAATAGGAATGTTTCATATTCCGTGGGGTACTTTTTTAATCGGAGCTACATTTATTTTCCGTGACTTAGTTCAAAATAAATATGGCAAGGGAAAAACGTATCTGTTAATACTTATTGCCCTGATATTGTCTGCCGTTTCATCTTATCTCTTAGGTGACACCTTATGGATTGTGATGGCTTCAGCTTTATCATTTCTTATCGCCGAGTCGACGGATACCGAAATTTATTCGCGCTTAAAATTACCGATGAGTTGGCGGGTGTTATACAGCGGGCTTGTTGGTGGATTATTCGATTCAGTTGTTTTTATCATAATTGGTTTAAGTCCGCTTGGTGCCGGCTTTATTCCTTGGGAAGCAGTACCGGCAGCGATTATTGGTCAAGTGATTGTAAAAACGATCATGCAAGGCTGTGGGGCAATTTTGCTTTCTCTTATGGTAAAAAATTCCCGTTTCCGAGCATTGATTTTATCCCATTCTTAACGGCGAGTCATAAAATCCACCAGATTTCCATCAAATTTTGAATCCTTTCCATGAATAGATCGTATAATACAAATAATACTGTTCTGGCAGTGAGAGGAGATTAAATGTTATGGTTTCTACAATATTAAAATTGATTACGGGTGGCTTGGAAGCTTTTTGGGGAATACCGATTTTAGGGGGAGCCATTATTTTTAGTATGGCTTGGGCACCGCTCGGAATCATGTTTGTTTTGCATATCATTACGCTCATATTTTCAATAATGGAAAAAAGATCTTTTCATGGAAGTGTGTTAGGGATTATTACATCCTGTTTAGGTTGGATTCCATTTCTCGGAATGGCCCTTCACATTATTACAGCAATTCTCTTATTAATAGACGGATTTCGATCAAGTTTTAAATAGAAACGACCTATAGGGGCAGTCCCGGAAAGTTTTTTATAAACGGATGCCCCTATTTGAAGTGAATACAAGTACATTTTTATTAATCCCGTTAACAGTACGTATCTTTAGCAACCGTTCTTTCTTATTTATTTTTTAATTGGGAAAGAATATCAATGTACTCCTTCCCTTTTTGTACGTAAACTTCAATTGAACCTTGAATTAACATGAAATCATGATCTGACAATTCACGGGCAACTTTTCCGGGAGAGCCGACCACCAGCGAGCGGGGAGGGATTTTTTTTTCGCCGGTTATCAGTGTATTCGCACCGATAATACATTGTTCACCGATTTCAGCATCATCTAAAATAGTAGACCCCATACCTACAATTGTGTTTCTTCCAATCTTACAGCCATGTAAAATTACATTATGTCCTACTGTTACACCGTCTTTAATGATGGTCGGATGATCTTCATAAAGATGGATGGTTACATTATCTTGAATACTGCATTTTTCTCCGATAATGATGGGCCCTTCATCACCGCGTAAAACGGCATTAAACCATACGGAACTTTCCTTTCCTATTGTTACATCACCAATTAAATATGCCCCCGGAGCAATAAAAACACTATCGTGAACATTTGGTGTTTTTCCTTTATAAGGAATTAACATAGTTTTGCCTCCATTATATGAAAGATTTGTATATTACTATTTTATCAATAATTTGATAAATTCCAAGTTCCTATTTAAGGTTTGCACCCAAAAAGGTTATTTGAAAATATTTTACAAAATATTTAATAAATATATCTATGAGGATAAAAAATATTGTGCCATTCGTATATGATTTATAGAAATGTTTACTTTCTTGGAGTTTATGGTAAACCTATAAACGTGCAAAAAAATTTTATTAAGACATTTCCAAAATAAATTGACATGTCTTTTTAAATCCTTTATTATTATTCCAGCATAAATAAAAGTTTCTCTCTTATTAATAGCCGTTGAGACGAGGGGTCTAAGATACGGTGGCAAACCAGTTTGGTTCACAGAACTAAATATTGGGTGCCCAACCTGAGCACAAAATGAGTACATTTTGTGAGCAATAAGAGGATAAGCAGCTGATATTAATCGAAGCTTTCCTTGCCTTTGGAGAGCTTTTTTTATGCCTAAACAAAAAAATTGTGTTAGGAGTGGTTAATATTGGCAGAGAAATTTTTATTCATATCGGAATCTGCAATAGAAGGATATCAGAATCAAATACCTGATGCAGGGCGGGATTCAACTTTCCTTCAAAAACCGTTTATTAAAGCAGCTTGTGAAGTGTTTTCACCAACAAGTACAACTCATGCGAGCAGGGAAAATATGACAACAGCTGTCCAAAATACTGTACAAATTACCTGCGCTGCATTCATTGATACAGGAAACACAAATGAACTTTGCGGAATCGTAGAGGGAACTTGTAAGGTACATGAGCAAATTTCTAATAGGGCAATGGAGTTCGACAAGGTGCTTACTACACTTAATGATAGTGGTGGCTGCCGATGATGAACAAACTACTGGAATTTGAACAACCGTTGATAAAAGCAGCGCCTAAATTAGATCACAATCAATTGCCCTTATTTCAAACACTAGTTCAATATGCCAGAAGAGATGTTACACCATTTGATGTCCCGGGTCACAAAATGGGGGCACAAATGAATCCGTTACGAATGGTTCTCGGGGATATGACAATGCGGATGGACGTCAACTCAATGAAAGAACTTGATCTGTTAAGCCATCCCCAATCGGTAATCAAAGAAGCCCAGGAATTAGCGGCTGATGCATTTGGAGCCGATCATGCTTATTTTTTAGTTAACGGTACGACAATTGGTATTATTGCCATGATTTTAGCAGCAGTAAAACCGGGTGAAACGCTTCTTGTACCGAGAAATTGTCATAAATCCGTTATGAATGGAATAATTTTGAGCGGGGCAAAACCGATATTTATTCAACCCGAAGTCGACTTGCATTTTGGGATTGCCCACGGTGTGTCTGTTAAAAATGTAAGAAAGGCATTAAATGAAAATCCGGAAACGAAAGCAATCCTTGTCACATATCCAACCTATTTTGGTGTAATGAATGAATTGGTGGAAATTTGTGAACTCGCCCACGAACGGGGTGTAACAGTTCTTGTCGACAGTGCTCATGGTGCTCACTTGGCTTTTATGCCTGATGACTATATCGATCCTCTTACAGCCGGAGCTGATGCAGTTACCGTTAGCATGCATAAAACAGGGGGTTCCTTAACCCAAAGTTCATTACTATTATTAAAAGGGAACCGAATTGCTCCGGAACGTATGCAAAAAATAGTGAATATGTTACAAACAACAAGTGCGAACTATTTGTTAATGAGTTCTTTGGATGTGGCACGAAGAGAGATGGTTCTGTTTGGAAAAAAGCGGTATAGGGAATTAAAACCGATTGTAATGGATGCTGTTCTGTCCATTGAAGCAAATTCGAACTATGAAGTATTAAAAGAAGCCTACGTGGAGAAATATTTCCAACAATCATATGATTGGACAAAACTTGTTATCCGTGTAAATGGAATTGGTTTTACCGGCTTTGATGTCTACACAATTTTAAAAGAAGAATACGGCATTCAAATGGAATTGGCTGAAGGATATGTCATTATGGCTGTGATTAGCTCGTTCGACACGAAAGAATCCATCGACAAACTAGTTTTTGCCTTGAAGGATATTGAGAAAAAGTATGGAAAACATGCAACGATCATTTCTACTCACGTCACAACAAGTGAAGTAAATAAATTAGTTCTTGTTCCGCGCGATGCTTTTTATGCTGAGCAAGAATCTATACCGATTGATCAAGCTGTTGGACGGATAAGTGCGGATACATTGATGATTTATCCGCCGGGTATTCCTCTTGTTATACCGGGAGAATTAATTTCCAACGAGGTGCTCAATCAATATCATTATTACTGTCAAACAATCGGGAGTGTATTAACTGAAGCAAAAGAGGCAAACCATATTAAAGTTGTGAAGGAATGATGTCATAAATGAATTGGTACACGGAATCGTGGAGCGATGAATGCAAATTTTCCATTGCTTACGATGAGAAAATTTATAGTGAAAAAACACCTTTCCAACAAATTGATTTTTATAAGGGTAAGGAGTTTGGCACATTTTTCACTTTAGATGGTTTGATGATGGTAAATGAAAAAGATGAATTTATTTACCACGAGATGATTGTTCACCCCGCATTCGCCACAAACCCAAATATAAAACGAGTTCTAATCATCGGTGGCGGTGATGGCGGTACGGCTCGTGAAGTTTTACGGTACAAATCGGTTGAAGAAGTGGTCATGGTTGAAATTGATGAACGTGTTTTTCGACTGTGTCAAAAGTATTTACCTGTTACTGCCGGCGGGATCGAGGAAGAGCCGCGAATGACCTTGAAATTCGAGGATGGTTTGGCTTATGTGAAAAAAGCACCCGATGCGTCGTTTGATTTAATTCTTGTTGATTCCACTGATCCGATTTCTGTAGGAGAAGGTCTTTTTACAATCGAATTTTATCAAGAATGTTATCGAGTATTAAGAAATGATGGAATCTTAATTAATCAGCATGAGTCACCATATTTTACTGAATATGCAGAAAATATGAAAAGGGCACACAAAAAGATTAAACATATTTTTCCTATTACGCATGTTTATTAGTACCATATGCCGACATATCCTTCCGGTCACTGGTTATTCGGCTTTGCTTCAAAGGTGTACGATCCGTTGCTAGATTTACACACGGAAGATTGGAAAAAATTTAAGATTCAAACAAAATATTACAATACCGAACTCCACCGCGGGCGTTTTGTTTGCCGAATTACGTAAGGGAGGCACTAGTAGATGGGGAATAAAAATATGAATATAAGTACTTTTATCGGTTGTGATAAATCTTATGAAGAAGCAAGCCTTGTTTTGTTCGGGGTACCTTTTGACGGAACAACGAGTTTCCGTCCGGGTACCCGTTTTGCAATGCAGGCAATTCGTACGGATTCATATGGTTTGGAAACTTATTCACCATATTTGGATCGGGATTTGGAGAATATAGCTGCTTTTGACGGTGGGGACTTAGACTTGCCATTTGGAAATACCGAAAAGGTAATGGATATTATTTTTGAATATAGCCGGGGCGTTTTAACTGATGGGAAGAAATTTCTAATGGTAGGGGGAGAACACCTTGTTAGTCTTTCTTCAATTAAAGCAGCATATGAAAAATATTCGGACTTACATTTGATCCATATTGATGCGCATACCGATCTACGTGAACATTATTTAGGTGAAAAACTGTCCCACGCTTCAGTCATTCGCAATTGTCATGGGTTTCTCGGTGACGGTCGGATTTTCCAATTCGGGATTCGCTCCGGTTTAAAAGAAGAATTTGAATGGGCAAAAGAACATACATATTTGGAAAAATTTTCTCTTGAAACATTTGCGGAAAAGATGGACGAATTAGCTAATGTGCCTGTTTATATTACGATTGATCTTGATGTTCTTGATCCGGGCATTTTTCCCGGCACTGGAACACCGGAACCGGGTGGAATTTCATATCGTGATTTATTAGATGCAATTGGGCATATGCAAAAATTGAACCAAATTGTTGCGGCAGACGTGGTTGAGTTATCACCACCATATGACCCTTCAGGCGCATCAACTGCAGTGGCATGTAAAACCGTTCGGGAAATGTTATTGACATTAGGGAAATAAATACGTGGGAGGTTCTTCATTCCTTACTAATGGTTAGTTGAACGGGCTGTTTATCCCACCTTTTTAAATGAAGTATCTTGATATGGGGGCTTGTCTCGCCGTTATGGTGGGAAAAAAGAATGTTAAAGACATAACATGTTGACGTTGGCTAATATGTTATGTCTTTTATTCTGTTTTTGGTTCAGATATTTTTTCGGCTTACTCAAAATGGGCCATCTATGAAAGACGTATTTTTTTACGTTTAAAATGCAAAAATGTCCGGCAAATATACGAATTCGCTTATTGCGGGACATTTTATATTTTTTCGGTGAACTAGAGAGGCTTCAGTAGCATTACCTCGCAAGCGATAATATTTTTTCGCTGACTATGACTCTGCTCTCGCCTAGAGGTTCGACAGTTGCCGAGTTTTCTTTACCAAATCTGATGAAACCGACCAATTACGTTTTGCGTTGAAATAATGCTGACAAATGATTTTGGATCTGCTGATTTCACAATTTGTTTTAATTGATGCATTTCACCTTTCATGATAACACAATACAACACTGTTTTGTCCTTTTGGGTATAGCCACCGCTTGCATTCCACATTGTCGTCCCGCGATGAAGTTCTTTTGTAATCGCCTCGTTCACTTCTTTCCCTTTATCTGTAATAATCAATAATGAGATGCGATCAACGTGGTTTAAGATAATATTATAAGTTTTCATGGATGAATAAAACGATATAATGGTGTACAAGGCAATTTCGCTATTAAAAATAAAGCCGGATAAAATAACAATAATTGTATTAATAATTAAGTTTGACTTTCCGACTGTGATATTACGATATTTTGCAATCACCCGTGATAATATATCAAAACCGCCTTCCGAACCGCCGCGACGGAGAACAAGACCACAACCGACCGCATTTAAAACCCCACCGAAAATAGCAGATAGTAAAGGATCATCCGTCCAAATATGTTTAATCGGGACTATTAATAAGAAAAACGAAACTAAACTTGTTGCTAATATTGTATAGAAGCTAAATTTTTTGCCCAGATAAATATATCCTAAGATCAGTAATGGTATATTTAAAAGGAAATAATAAACACCAACGTTAATAGGAATAAAATGGTTGAGTAATTGGGAAAAACCACTTACCCCTCCGGATAATAACCCTGCCGGTATGGTAAACATATTTAGTGCAAAAGCAGTAATAATTGTTCCAAGAACCATACAAAATAAGTCAATGAAAGTACTTATATTTGTTTTCTTTGTCATTATCGTTTCCATTTGAAATTAAACCTCGTTTTAAAAAATGATGATTTTTAGTCCTCATATATAGTAGCACCTTTACTTTTATTTAGAAAGGTATTTTTTGTGAAAAATATATCATGAATGAAGCGAATTTTTAGGGGTTGAATATAGAATTATCATGTCCTAAAATATATATTGCTTTTCATAAACTAATGATCCTGAAAATAAATAAGCAATAAACTGCCATTCAGAAAAAAATTTAAGTCGGGAAGTGAGGCAGGATTTTTAATAGTATAAGAAAGTATAAAAATACAAGTAAATAACTTGGGATTAGTTTTATTGTCTAGCTCCGAGCGCCAGCGACTAGCAAACTTCACTCCCCTCCACTACGATAAGTCAACATCGGCTCGTGACTCGCCGTGTTTCCTTTTCCTTAGAAAAAGCTAATCGCTTTTTCTTCGTGCGATGCCTATTCAAGGAAGCAAATCTGTTCTCATTGCGGGGCGCTCCAGTTTGTACGTCGCTAAGCGGGCGCTCTGCGCTTTTCTTAAAGAACATCGGTGAAATTTATACAAATGTGGCCGCAAAAATTTATATGGTTTTGCTGTGTTGTTCATGCATAATAGGTCCTTGACCAATATTCAGAAAAAATGTAAAATATATACAAAACCCTCTCTTGATTCTCCTTTCTCGTACCTCCAGTTTTCATTTTTCGTTCTGTTAACAATACCCTTCAATAATGAAAATTGTAATAATGAGAGGACTGAAGGAATGAGAACACATAATACAAATGTAGTCGAATTTGCACAAACAGTATCATGTACGAAAAAATTCCGCCATGATTATCCAATTCCGGAACCATTAAAAAAACTGTTATTAATCGATATCTATCATGACTTTACCGGTTTCGTTTTATCACAATATTTATCCGAGGCGCAACCGTTTATTGATGAGTTTTTATCTTTTCATCCAACGCAAAGTAATAAAAAATTTTCATTAGAGCAAAATCTGTTTTGGTGGTATGTACTTTACCAAAATTCTGTGAACGATGAGATGAATGTTATTGATCAATACGTTTTAGAAAATAAAATGAAGTACCGGAAAAAACAAATTATTCCCGCCTGGCTCAATGAGTGGGGGAAGGCAGTACCTAAATTTTATTTAATAAGAAATAAGCATGACCAACAAAAATATATTATAGAGGATATTCTGAATAGAAAAGAAGTAGAGGTTTCTTTAAATAATGAAGATTTTTACTTCCATGAAGGGGCTCTTGTTGCCGGTATATTAATTCCAATCGGTAATTCTGTATATTTTCCCGTTGTTGATTTTTATAATTTTACTTATGAGACATCCGTTGAAATCTTGACCCATATTCTTTTCTATTATAAAAATTATTATGACACGACAACATCGGCCTATCAGTTATTTCTACATTTATTTTCTGCAGCTTTACAAATTGAAAACCAAATAATTGAAAAGACCAATGAGCAAGCATAAAAAATTTGAGATTTCGGGTTACAGTATTAACGGAAAGATTTTTAAAGAAGCGATGCAAATATAACGGGAATGGAAAGAGGCTGTTTGGAAAAAAGTATTTTGGAAAATGTTTTTTTCTACAATATAATATGGAATTAAAATGTCAACACGTACTGACTTACGCAAAAATGTCTCATCTACAGGAATTCCGATAGAATGAAGATTGTTTTGTTCCATTCATGTAACAACTTTTTTCAACAGCCTCTTTGCCTTTTATCCGACATATCTTGTTACTATATTTTCAATTGATGATAAATATGAAATTCCAAAAAGATTTAAATGAACAAGTAAATAAAATAATTGATATAATGCTTTCCTTTCTTCATAGTTTGGTGATAATGGAAACACTTCTTGATAAGACTCATAAAAATTGGACGGAAAACCACCAAATAATTCTGTAAAAGCAATTTCAAACTCATGATGTCCATAAAAAATGGCCGGATCGATTAAATATGGCTTTCCGTTATATCCCGGGAGCCAATTTCCACCCCACAAATCTCCATGTAATAGTGAAGGGATACAATCCTTTGGTAACCATTGATCTAAATGTGTAAGAATTTTATCTAATTTTTTCTGTGTTGATGTCGGTAATAATTCCTTTTGTACAGCTAATGTAATTTGCGGCTCTAAACGAAATTCGCGATAATAATCAATCCATGATGAGATGTAGCTGTTTTTTTGAGGAAGAAGCCCGATATAATTGTCTTCTTGAAATCCGAAACCTGGCCCCTTATGTTTATGCATTTCTGCAAGACCTCGTCCTAACCATTCACCTGTTTGTCCAGTTTTTTTGCCGTGAATCCATTCCATCATTAAATAACCATAGCCATCTCTCTCGCCAATACCGTATATTTGTGGAGTTGCTATTGAATTTGTTTTCCTAATCTTTTCAAGTCCAAGTGCTTCTAGCTGAAAAAACTTTTGGGGAGGATGTTTTTTACATTTTATAAAATATGTATGTTTTTGGCTCCGTACATAATATGATTCATTGATATCTCCACCCGGAACACGTCGATATTCAATTATTCGACTTTGGTCACCAATATTTTTCAAAGCTTTTATCAGCAATTTTTGCATTCCACACACCTCTATCATTAACTTACCATGAATTATTACTATTGACAAAAAGTTTACGAAACACCACAAAATTCGACAAAATCTTTTGGACAAGTTAGTTAAAATGGAAGTGTATGGTGAAAATATAAAACGGAGGGGTTAGCTATGAGTAAAAAAGTTTTAATACTGGCAGGAGATGCGGTGGAAGCTTTAGAAGTATATTATCCATATTATAGGTTGCTAGAGGCTGGATATGAAGTAACCATTTCAGCATCTTCTATAAAAAAACTACAAACAGTAGTTCATGATTTCACCGGTTGGGATACATATGAAGAGAAATTAGGTTATTTATTGGAATCAAATGCTCAATTTAAAGATGTTGAACCAAGTGAATTTGATGGTTTGGTAATACCAGGCGGACGTACTCCTGAGTATATTCGCTTGGATGAACATGTAAAGCAAATTGTGAAACATTTTTTTGAAACAAATAAACCGATAGCAGCTATCTGTCATGCCTCACTCATCTTTGAGGCCATTCCGGATGTTTTAAAAGGGCGAACCTTAACCGCATATATTGCTTGTAAACCAGGAGTTGAAATTGCGGGTGGTAATTATGTTACAGACCGTACAACATATGTTGATGGTAATCTTGTGTCTGCACACGCTTGGCCGGATCTACCGGTTTTTATGCGTGAGTTTATGAAATTGTTGGAAAAGTAATTTTGTAAGTAATTAGTTAGCCCCAATTATTTGAATTGGGGTTTTTGAAACGATACTATTAATGGATATGATAAAATTTTATTTGTGATAGAAACCCAAGTTGTTCATTAATTGTTTCTGCTTTTAATAGTTAATTCTTACTTATAATTTATTATTGATAAAAAGAGTGTTCTCACCGTATTAGTTTGTGATATAGATTATAAATCTATGCAGATTCCAAATATTACCTGCGATTTTGGGATTGACGAAAGGTATGATGTTTGTTATATTTAGAAAGTCGTTTTTGATTTTCTATAATAGAGATTGATAGATAAAGATGCACAGTCACTCTTAAAAAATTAAAATGAAGGGTTGACAAAAACAACCTAGATAGTTATAATAAAGAGTGTTGCTGTTGGACATTGAACCTTGAAAACTGAACAAGACAAAGCGTTTTAATAAACCATTTAAGTCAGTTTTAATTTTGAGCAATCAACTCTTTTTTGGAGAGTTTGATCCTGGCTCAGGACGAACGCTGGCGGCGTGCCTAATACATGCAAGTCGAGCGAACCAATAAGAAGCTTGCTTTTTGTTGGTTAGCGGCGGACGGGTGAGTAACACGTGGGTAACCTGCCTGTAAGACCGGGATAACTCCGGGAAACCGGTGCTAATACCGGATAGATTATCTTTCCGCCTGGAGAGATAAGGAAAGATGGCTTTTGCCATCACTTACAGATGGGCCCGCGGCGCATTAGCTAGTTGGTGAGGTAACGGCTCACCAAGGCGACGATGCGTAGCCGACCTGAGAGGGTGATCGGCCACACTGGGACTGAGACACGGCCCAGACTCCTACGGGAGGCAGCAGTAGGGAATCTTCCGCAATGGACGAAAGTCTGACGGAGCAACGCCGCGTGAGCGAAGAAGGTCTTCGGATCGTAAAGCTCTGTTGTTAGGGAAGAACAAGTATCGGAGGAAATGCCGGTACCTTGACGGTACCTGACGAGAAAGCCACGGCTAACTACGTGCCAGCAGCCGCGGTAATACGTAGGTGGCAAGCGTTGTCCGGATTTATTGGGCGTAAAGCGCGCGCAGGCGGTCCTTTAAGTCTGATGTGAAATCTTGCGGCTCAACCGCAAGCGGTCATTGGAAACTGGGGGACTTGAGTGCAGAAGAGGAAAGCGGAATTCCACGTGTAGCGGTGAAATGCGTAGAGATGTGGAGGAACACCAGTGGCGAAGGCGGCTTTCTGGTCTGTAACTGACGCTGAGGCGCGAAAGCGTGGGGAGCAAACAGGATTAGATACCCTGGTAGTCCACGCCGTAAACGATGAGTGCTAAGTGTTGGAGGGTTTCCGCCCTTCAGTGCTGCAGCTAACGCATTAAGCACTCCGCCTGGGGAGTACGGTCGCAAGACTGAAACTCAAAGGAATTGACGGGGGCCCGCACAAGCGGTGGAGCATGTGGTTTAATTCGAAGCAACGCGAAGAACCTTACCAGGTCTTGACATCTCCTGACCGCCCTGGAGACAGGGTCTTCCCTTCGGGGACAGGATGACAGGTGGTGCATGGTTGTCGTCAGCTCGTGTCGTGAGATGTTGGGTTAAGTCCCGCAACGAGCGCAACCCTTGGTTCTAGTTGCCAGCATTCAGTTGGGCACTCTAGAGCGACTGCCGGCGACAAGTCGGAGGAAGGTGGGGATGACGTCAAATCATCATGCCCCTTATGACCTGGGCTACACACGTGCTACAATGGATGGTACAAAGGGCAGCGAAGCGGCGACGCATAAGCGAATCCCAGAAAACCATTCTCAGTTCGGATTGCAGGCTGCAACTCGCCTGCATGAAGCCGGAATCGCTAGTAATCGCGGATCAGCATGCCGCGGTGAATACGTTCCCGGGCCTTGTACACACCGCCCGTCACACCACGAGAGTTTGTAACACCCGAAGTCGGTGAGGTAACCGCAAGGAGCCAGCCGCCGAAGGTGGGACAGATGATTGGGGTGAAGTCGTAACAAGGTAGCCGTATCGGAAGGTGCGGCTGGATCACCTCCTTTCTAAGGAAAACGAAAGGCTGAGGCGACTGCCCAGCGACGTACGGACTGGACTGAATCCGCAGGAGATAAAGGAAACACCGTGAGGCGGTAGCCGAATTGATGTTGACTTATCGTACGGAGGATGAAGGAAGTCTCGCTAGTCGCTAGGAGCCGAAGCTAGACAACTTATGGAACACACGTTCAAGTGTGACAAACGTCTTTGTCTTGTCAGTTTTGAGGGTTCAATACTCTCAATCATTATTCGTTCTTTGAAAACTAGATAACAATGTAAGGCGAAAAGAAAAGCTGAGGCGACTCAAGTAAAATCACAGATTTTACTTTGCGAGGTAATGCTGACGAAGCGTTCCTTATGCTCAGCGACGTACAAACTGGAACACGCCGCAATGAGATAAAGGAAACACGACGAGGTAACGAGTCGATGTTGACTTATCGTAGTGGAGGCGGGTGAAGTTTGCTAGTCGCTAGAAGCCGAAGCTAGACAAATAAACCGAGTAAAAATGTTTACGGAAATGATGATCGCTCATCATGGAAGTAACAAAATCTTTTTAATCAAAAAGATGGATTTAAAGCTAACGAAGTCATTCGAAGCTTATTCATCAGAAGAGACGAATTAGAAGCAAGGAGTTCGAGGAGACGAGCTTTCGAACAGCGGAATGTACGTTTAAAGGGTACATGAGCAGTGGAGAAAGGGAAGTCGACGAAGAAATCCGCCGCTTATCATTCGTCGAAGGTTAAGTTAGAAAGGGCGCACGGTGGATGCCTTGGCACTAGGAGCCGATGAAGGACGGGACTAACACCGATATGCTTCGGGGAGCTGTAAGTAAGCTTTGATCCGGAGATTTCCGAATGGGGAAACCCCCTCTTCGTAATGGAAGAGGATCCTTATCTGAATTCATAGGGTAAGGAAGGCACACCCAGGGAACTGAAACATCTAAGTACCTGGAGGAAGAGAAAGAAATTTCGATTCCCTGAGTAGCGGCGAGCGAAACGGGAAGAGCCCAAACCAAGAGGCTTGCCTCTTGGGGTTGTAGGACACTCAATACGGAGTGATAAAAGAACGGAGTAGATGAAGCGATCTGGAAAGGTCCGTCAGAGAAGGTAACAACCCTGTAATTGAAACTCTCGTTCTCTCCTGAGTGGATCCTGAGTACGGCGGAACACGTGAAATTCCGTCGGAAGCTGGGAGGACCATCTCCCAAGGCTAAATACTCCCTAGTGACCGATAGTGAACCAGTACCGTGAGGGAAAGGTGAAAAGTACCCCGGAAGGGGAGTGAAAGAGTACCTGAAACCGTGTGCTTACAAGTAGTCAGAGCACAATTATGTGTGATGGCGTGCCTTTTGTAGAATGAACCGGCGAGTTACGATCCTATGCAAGGTTAAAGTGGAAACTGGAGCCGTAGCGAAAGCGAGTCTGAATAGGGCGAATAAGTATAGGGTCGTAGACCCGAAACCAGGTGATCTACCCATGTCCAGGGT